>NZ_MSDF01000045.1 GCF_002022275.1 Pseudomonas fluorescens | reverse complement strand
CCCACATTTGGATCTCCATTTTGTCTGGGGGAACGCGGTCTGCTCTAGCAAAAACAGCGCTTTGATCCAACCACTCAGGTCGGCTCTCAGGCCGCCGTGCTTTAGATTTTGATTTTGATCTGAGGCGCCCCGTTAACCACGCTGGCCGAACGCAGGCTTGAATCCGTGGGTAACCCGGCAGGACGCCGGGTTAGCCGCGCTGGGCCAAGGATGGCCCATCGCGGCGGCCCACGGATTCAAGCCGGAGTGAGGGCACACCGAGCCTAGGCGAGGTGCCGAGTGGTGGGGCAAGAGCCCTTTGGTTACTTTGGGGCTCTTTTCCAAAGTGACCCGCCGTAAGGGCGGAACCAATACCAGCCATTACCGCAGAAATGGATATCCCCCCAGCACCAGAGGTACCATACCCACCTTCAGCGCAGCCCCTTTCGCCGCGCCCTGCCAACAATAAGCCACCCCCATGCCCTTCGAACTCAGCGTAGACCTCACCACCCTGGCCATCCTCGCCGTCGTTGCCTTCATCGCCGGCTTCATCGACGCCATCGCCGGCGGCGGCGGCCTGCTCACCACCCCCGCCCTGCTCACCGCCGGCATGCCGCCGCACCTGGTGCTGGGCACCAACAAACTCAGCTCCACCTTCGGCTCCGCCACCGCGAGCTTCACCTTCTACCGGCGCAAACTCTTCCACCCGCGCCAATGGGTGCACGCCATCGTCGGCACAGCCATCGGGGCCCTGGCCGGCGCCGTGGTCGCCCACTACCTCCCCGCCGAAACCCTGAACAAAATGCTCCCGGTGATCGTCTTCGCCTGTGGCATCTACCTGCTGTTCGGCGGCACACCCAAGGCCCCCCTGGACGCCAACGCACCGATCAAAAAGAAATGGCAATCCACCCAAGGCTTCAGCCTGGGTTTCTACGATGGCGTGGCGGGCCCCGGCACGGGCGCGTTCTGGACCGTCAGCACGATGCTGCTGCACCCCCTCGACCTGGTCAAAGCCAGCGGTGTGGCGCGCAGCATGAACTTCGTCAGCAACGCAGCGGCGCTGACGGTGTTCATCATCAATGGCTCAGTGGACTGGATTGTCGGCCTGGCCATGGGCGTTTCAGTGATGTGTGGCGCCTTCTTTGGCGCACGCAGCGCCATCAGCGGCGGCGCCAAATTCATTCGGCCGGTGTTTATCACCGTGGTCCTCGGCCTGACCGTGCGCTTAGCCTGGCAACACTGGTTCAGCGTGACCTAAGCGGCGGGCCAGGTAAAGGTCGATCAGGTAACGCGCAATCGAACGTGACGCCGGCAACGGCGGCAGGTCGTGGATGTTGAACCACTGCGCGTCTTCGATCTCATCGGCCTGGGGCAATATGTCGCCACCGGCGTATTCGGCGTGAAAACCGAGCATCATCGAGTGTGGGAACGGCCAGCACTGGCTGCCCATGTACTGGATGTTCTTGACCTCCACCTGCACTTCTTCACGCACCTCGCGGATCAGACAGTCTTCGGCCGACTCGCCCGGCTCGGCAAACCCGGCCAGGGTGCTGTAGACGCCCGTGACAAAGCGCGGTGAACGCGCCAGCAGGATCTCGTCGCCACGGGTCACCAGCACGATCATGCTCGGCGAAATCCGCGGGTAGCTGCGCAGGTCGCAGGCCTGGCAAAACATCGCACGCTCGCGTGGCACCTGCACCATGGCCTGGCCACAGCTGCCGCAAAAACGGTGCTCGCGCGCCCAGGTGCCGATCTGCGCCGCGTAACCCAGCACTTTGTAGAGGGTGTGATCGCCTTGCAGCATAAAGCCGCGCAGGCCCTGCCAGCTGCAACCGGGTACGTCGGCGGCGTCGTTCAGTTCCAGCAAGTACACCGGCTCGCCGTCGAGATGGCCGATGCCGTGCTCGGCAAACACCGACAGGTCCTGGCGCTTGAGCCATTCACGCGGAAACAGCGGGCCATTGGTGTCATGCAAAAAGCCCTCGCGGCTGCGGGCAACGGCCCAGCCGCCCGGGGCGTCGTTGTCCAGCAGCGTTGTGGTAATCCAGCCTGGGGTCATGTCAGTCAATCCACGAATTCGGGTTTCTGCTTACTCATATGGGCCGCGATGGCCACGCGCAGGTCGTTGGATTGCAACATAGCCGAGTTCCAGGTGGCAACGTATTCCAGACCATCTTTGACTGTGTGGTCACGCATGTAGCTGATCATGGCCTTGGTGCCGGTCACGGCAATCGGCGACTTGGCGGCGATTTCCCGGGCGATCTCCATCACCCCGGCCAGCAGGCTGTCCTGATCGGCATACACACGGTTGACCAAGCCGATACTGCGCGCTTCTTCGGCACCGAACTGGCGGCCGGTGTAAGCCAGCTCGCGCAGCATGCCGTCGCCGATAATGCGCGGCAGGCGTTGCAGGGTACCGACGTCGGCGGCCATGCCAATGTCGATCTCCTTGATCGAGAACTGCGCGCCTTCGGCGGCGTAGCGCATGTCGCACGCGCTGATCAGGTCAATCGCGCCACCGATGCAATAGCCCTGAATGGCGGCCAGTACCGGCTTGCGGCAGTTGTCGACGGCGTTGAACGAGGCTTGCAGCTCCAGAATCTTGCGGCGCAGCAGGCGCGCGTTGCGGCCCACGTCCTTGCCAAAGTCATTGGCCACCGAGGCCAGCATCATCAGGTCGATGCCGGAGGAGAAATGCTTGCCGGCGCCGCTGAGCACCACGGCGCGCACGGCATCGGTGTCTTCGACCCATTGAAAAATATCGATGATTTCGGTCCAGAACGCGGCGTTCATCGCGTTGATCTTTTCCGGGCGGTTGATCTGCACATGGGCAACGTTGCCGGTGAGTTCGACGACGAAAGCTTGGTATTCGGACATGGCAGTGATCCCTGACTGGCGAGTGATAAGGCCCGAACTATAACAAGGGTGTGTGACGGCGCATCGGCCAAAAACGGGACTGGCAAAGGTAATGAAATGTTGTGGCCGCAGGGTTCATGCAGCAGCGATACATTTCACGCCGGAAGCGCCCCTTATCGGCTATACAATCAGGGCCATTGTCAGGAGCCGTTTATGCCGTCCACGTTTCGTTCATCGTTGATTCTGGCCCTGGTGGTCGTGCTGACCGGTATCGGCGCGGGCTTGGGCGGGATGCTCCTGGCGTTGCTGCTGCATGGTGTTCAACATCTGGCTTACGGCTACAGCCTCGATAGCCTGGTCAGCCCTGAAACCTTCCTGCTGGGCGTGACAGCGGCGGCGCCGGAACGCCGCGTGCTGGTGCTGGTGGTGTGCGGGCTGGTCGCCGGGTTGGGCTGGTGGACGATTTATCGCTATGGCCGCCCGCTGGTGAGCGTCAAGCAGGCGGTGTCCGAAAAAATGCCGATCATGCCGCCCAAAACCACCCTCGCCCACGCCGTGCTGCAAATCGTCACGGTGGCCCTCGGCTCGCCCTTGGGGCGTGAAGTGGCGCCACGGGAAGTTGGCGCGCTGGTCGGCACCTGGCTGTCACAACGGGCGCGCCTGACGCCGCAAATGCATCGGCTGATTGTCGCCTGTGGTGCCGGTGCCGGTTTGGCGGCGGTTTATAACGTGCCGTTGGGCGGCGCGGTGTTTGTGCTGGAAGTGCTGGTGGGCGCATTCAGTTGGCCTGCGGCGGTGATCGCGCTGGCGACGTCGGCGATTGGCGCGTCAGTGGCGTGGATCGGCCTCGGGGCGGAATCGCAATACGTGGTGCCGCACTTCGGGCTGAGCCCGGCACTGATCGCTTGGGCTGTAGTCTGCGGGCCGGTGTTTGGCCTGGCGGCGTACGGGTTTACTCGCCTGACCGGCACGGCGCGGGCGAATGCCGCGCGGGGTTGGCGTTTGCCGGTGTTGTCGCTGATCAACTTCACGATTATCGGCGGCCTGGCGATGCTGCTGCCGCAGATCCTTGGCAACGGCAAAGGCCCGGCGCAACTTGGCTTCGACAATGAACTGAGCATCGGCGTGGCCGCATTACTGCTGGTGGTGAAGGTGCTGATCACCGCGAGCAGCCTGCGCGCCGGGGCCGAAGGCGGCCTGCTCACGCCGGGCCTGGCAAATGGCGCGCTGCTGGCAATTATCCTCGGCGGCGCCTGGAGCCTGGTGTGGCCCGGCGTGCCATTGGGCGCATTTGCGATCATTGGCGCTGCGGCGTTCCTCGCGTCCAGCATGAGCATGCCGCTGACCGCGATTGTACTGGTGGCCGAATTTACCCGCATCGACCATGACTTTCTGGTACCGATCATCCTGGCGGTGGTGGGTTCGATGTGCGTGAGCAAGTGGTGCCAAAGCCGGGAAAGTACTGGAAAAAAACCGGCCTAACCCCCCTGACAGGCACTGCTTCTGTGGCGAGCGGGCTTGTCGAATCGTCGCACCGCCCGCGTTGGGCTGCGCAGCGGCCCTAAAACCTGCCAACGCGATCTGCCTGACACACTGCGTTGATATTACTTGGGGCTGCTGCGCAGCCCAACGCGGGGCAAGCCCGCTCGCCACAGGGTATTCGTTGCCTGTTCCTTAACACAAAGGTCTTGAAAGGCATGGCCCCAAGTACCATCCTTCGCGCTTTAAGCCGCCCCATCAGCGGCGCTCGACGCTCAAAGGAACCGCCATGCACGCCCAACCCCTCGCCCCCGCCGATTTCGAATTCATCGAAGACACCCTGCTCAAATACGGCGACGACCATTCGGTGCTGAACCTGGCCGAACTCGACGGCTACTTCACCGCGCTGGTCTCAAGCCCTGCGCAAGTGGACGTCGGCGAGTGGTTTCCGGCCATCTTCGGCGGGCAGAACCCGAACTGGGAAAGCGTCGACGAAGCCCAGCGGTTCCTCGAGTTGTGCGTGCGCCACATGAACACCCTGGCCGCGCAACTGGCCACCGACGCCCAAGGCTTCAAGGCACGTTTCGATGACACCGAGCACCAAGGCCAGACCGTCACACTCGCTGAAGAATGGTGTTTCGGTTATATCCGCGGCGCCGCCATCGGCAACTGGCCAGAGATGCCCGCCGAACAAGCCGCGCAACTCGAAAAAATCTCCTGGTGCGCCGAACAGGACAACTTTGAACTGCCCGCAGACCTGGATGTAAACGCCCATCAACAACGCGCCAGCGAAATCGAACCCGCAGCGCGAGCGCTGCACGATTACTGGTTGGCAAAACGATAATTCAGCTTCTGCTCTAGCTTTTGCTCTGGCTTTTGATCTCGATCTTGATCTCAGACGCCCCGTCAAACACGCTGGCCGGAATTCGACATGGATTTGGGGGGTAAACCGGCAGGGATGCCGGTTTAGCCGCCCCGCGCCATGGATGGCGCGTGGCGGCGGC
>NZ_MSDF01000049.1 GCF_002022275.1 Pseudomonas fluorescens | reverse complement strand
CCCACATTTGGATCTCCATTTTGTCTGGGGGAACGCGGTCTGCTCTAGCAAAAACAGCGCTTTTGATCCAACCACTCAGGTCGGCTCTCAGGCCGCCGTGCTTTAGATTTTGATCTTGATCTGAGGCGCCCCGTTAACCACGCTGGCCGAACGCAGGCTTGAATCCGTGGGTAACCCGGCAGGACGCCGGGTTAGCCGCGCTGGGCCAAGGATGGCCCATCGCGGCGGCCCACGGATTCAAGCCGGAGTGAGGGCACACCGAGCCTAGGCGAGGTGCCGAGTGGTGGGGCAAGAGCCCTTTGGTTACTTTGGGGCTCTTTTCCAAAGTGACCCGCCGTAAGGGCGGAACCATAAGCGGCCATCACCCAAATAACGGATATACACCCACCCGAGACAGTGCGAAGCCCCCCCACCTCTGGTTACAATCACCGCCCTCTTCGACTCCTCCAAGGAACTGCCATGTCCGGGCTTGAACTGTTCGCCGCCGCCCTGGGGGTGATCGCCGTCTGGCTCACGGTCAAACAGAACCCCTGGTGCTGGCCCATCGGCCTGGTAATGGTGCTGCTCTACACCTGGGTATTCTTCGACGTAAAACTCTATTCCGACATGCTCCTGCAAGTGGTCTACGCCGCCCTGCAACTCTACGGCTGGTGGCAATGGACCCGCGCCGGCGACGTCAAACAAGGCCGTCAAGTGACCAGCCTCGGCGTTCCGGCAATCATGTTCAGCCTGGCGATCGGCGCCGTGTTCAGCCTGCTGCTCGGCGCCGCCATGGCCCATTGGACCGACGCCGCCCAACCCTGGCTCGACGCCGCCCTCACCGGTTTCAGCCTGGTTGCACAAATGTGGATGGCGCAAAAACGTGTGCAATGCTGGCCGTTGTGGATCGCGGTGGACGTCATCTTCGTCGGCCTGTTTCTCTACAAAGGTCTGTACCTCACCGCCGCGCTGTATGCCCTGTTCACCGTGATCGCCGTGCAAGGCTGGCGTGAATGGCGCGCCGATCCGGCGCTGCACGCATGAAGGTAGTGGTACTGGCTGGGCCCGAATCCAGCGGCAAAAGCTGGCTGGCGGCAGAACTGCAAGCGCACTTTGGCGGCATCATGGTCGGCGAATACGTGCGCTATTTCATCGACCATCATCAGCGCGACACCACCCTGGCGGACATCCCGGACATCGCCCGTGGCCAACTGGCCTGGGAAGACGCGGCCCGCGCCGAGCGCCCTGCGCTGCTGATCCTCGACACGCATTTACTGACCAACAAACTGTGGAGCCAAACCCTGTTCGGCGACTGCCCGGCCTGGCTCGACAGCGAACTGCTCGCACGCCATTACGACCTGCACCTGCTGCTGTCCCCCGAAGACGTGGAATGGACCGCCGACGGCCAGCGCTGCCAGCCGGACCTGGCGGATCGCCGGGCGTTTTTCCAGGGCAGCCTGGGCTGGATCGAAAGGCATCAGCAACCTGCCCTGGTGATACGCGGCAGTTGGGCAGAGCGTCGCGCCATTGCGTTCAACGCCGTTGAACGACTCCTCATCGAGGCCACTTCATGACCACTCCACTGCGTATCGCCATCGTCGGCGCCGGCCCTGGCGGCTTGACCCTGGCGCGAATCCTTCACCACCACGGCGTGGCCGTCAGTGTGTTTGAGCGCGAACGCGGGCCGCTGGAACGCCCCCAAGGCGGCACCCTGGATTTGCACGTCGAATCGGGCCAACTTGCCTTGCAGCAGGCGGGCCTGGAAGACGCCTTCAAACGCATCGCCCGCTATGAAGACCAAGGCTCGCGACTGATGGATCAGCACGGCCGTCTGCTGTTTGAAGACCCGAATCCGCAGGCGGGAGACCGCCCTGAAGTCGATCGCACACACCTGCGCCAGATTTTGCTGGATTCACTGCCCGAGGGTTGCGTGAATTGGGACGTCAGCCTCCAGCACGTCAGCCAGACCGATGACCAACGCTGGACGCTGCATCAAGGCGAACTCAGCTACGGTCCGTTTGACCTGGTGGTCGGTGCCGATGGCGCCTGGTCGAAAATCCGTCCGTTGCTCTCGACGTACCAGCCGCAGTACAGCGGGCTGACCTTTATCGAATTCAACATCGACGATGCCGACCGCCTGCACCCAGCGGTGGCCCGTCTGGTGGGTCGCGGCACGCTGCAAGTCGCCGGTGAAGCCAAATCCATCATCGTGCAACGCAACGCCAATGCCCACCTGCGCGGTTATGCAATTTTCCGCGTGCCGACGGACTGGGCAGCGAACCGCATCGACTTGGCCAATGCCGCCTCACTGAAACAACACTTCGAAGGCTGGCACCCGGACGTGCTTGCGCTGTTTGATGCCGCCAAGCCGACCATGCTGGCCAGGCCGATCTACGCGCTGCCCGTCGGCCATCGCTGGGCGCACCGCCCGGGGTTAACGTTGATCGGAGATGCGGCGCACCTGATGTCGCCGTTTGGCGGCGAAGGGGTGAATGCGGCGATGCTCGATGCGGCCGAACTGGCGCAGCATCTGCTGGCGATACCTGACGGCTCGAAAGCCGTGCAGGCTTATGAAAACCACATGTTCGAACGGGTGATACCGGCGGCCCAGGGCAGCGCAGAAGGCGCTGCCACCCAGCTATCCCATGACAGCCTGGCGCTGTCCCTGGCCCACCTGCATCAGCACCTCATGCCTCAATAACCCAAAGACAAGCCCGTGTTGCGACGCGGATCATTCGCACCGTAGAAACGGTTGTTGCCCACCGGATTGCCGCCCAGAGACGGTGCGCCCACCAGAATCGCCGCCAAGTGGTTGGCATCCTGTGGGCCGGCAAACTTGTGGCCCCAGCTTTCCAGAATCTTCTGGGTGTCGGGGCTGACCGCAAAGCGTTCAAGGTTGGTGGTTTCAGGCATCCACTGCTGGTGGAAACGTGGCGCGTCCACGGCTTCCTGGATGTTCATCTTGTAGTCGATGACATTCAGGATGGTCAGCAAGGTGGCGGTGATGATGCGACTGCCGCCCGGCGTACCCACGACCATCACGGCCTTGCCGTCCTTGGTCACGATGGTCGGGCTCATCGACGACAACGGCGCCTTGCCCGGGGCGATGGCGTTGGCTTCGCCCTGCACCAGCCCGTACATGTTCGGCACGCCGACCTTGACGGTGAAGTCATCCATTTCATCGTTGAGGATCACCCCGGTCTTGCTCGCCATCACGCCCGCGCCGAACCAGTCGTTGAGGGTGTAGGTGACCGAGACCGCGTTGCCCCACTTGTCGACGATCGAATAGTGCGTGGTGTTGTTGCCTTCATGGGGCGACACGCCCGGTTTGATCGCCTGGGAATCACCGGCTTTCTGCGGTTCGATGGCGGCGCGCAGTTTGGCGGCGTAGTCCTTGTCCAGCAGGTGGGCAATCGGGTTCTTCACAAAATCCGGGTCGCCGAGGTAGCTGTTGCGGTCCACGTAGGCGTGGCGCATGGCTTCGATCTGGTAGTGCAAGCCTTGGGCCGAGTGATAGCCCAGATCGGCCATCGGGTAGCCTTCAAGGATGTTCATGATCTGGCAGATGACTACGCCACCGGAGCTTGGTGGCGGTGCAGAGACTACGTGGTAGCCACGGTAATCACACTCGATGGGCGCCAGTTCGCGGGTCTTGTACTTGTCCAGATCCGCTTGGGTGATGATGCCTTTGCCCGCCTGGCTGGAATCGACCAGAGCCTTGGCAACCCAACCTTTATAGAAGCCGTCGGTACCCTTCGCGGAGATTTCCTTGAGGGTCTTGGCCAGGTCTTTCTGCACCAGCTTCTGGCCGACCTGCATCGGTTGGCCGTTGTGCAGGAAGATGCCGCGCAGGTCTTTGTCTTTTTCAAACTCGCCAGTGGCGGTGTGCAGCAGGTCGATATCACCCTGCTCCAGCTCAAAACCGTTTTCCGCCAGCTTGATCGCCGGGGCAATCACCTGGGCGCGCTTGAGGGTGCCGTATTTGCTCAGGGCGGTTTCCATGCCGGAGACGGTGCCGGGCACGCCGACCGCCAGGTGGCCTTTGGCACTCAGGCCTTCCACCACGTTGCCGTCTTTATCGAGGTACATGTTGGCGGTGGCCGCCAGTGGGGCTTTTTCACGGAAGTCGAGGAAGGTCTTGCGCCCGTCCGCGAGCTGTACGGTCATGAAACCGCCGCCGCCCAGGTTACCCGCCGCCGGGTACACCACCGCCAGCGCATAGCCCACGGCCACGGCCGCATCGACCGCGTTGCCGCCGGCCTTGAGTACATCCACACCCACATGAGTGGCCAAATGCTGGGCGGTCACCACCATGCCGTTTTCACCGGCTACAGGGGCCTGTGACGCGGCTTGCACACCGCTGACCGTCAACACCAGCGCAGTGGCAATCAAGGTAAGGCTGAAGGTTTGGTATTTCATCCATGGCTACTCTAGTTATTGGGACGCACCAAAATAGCCCTTCCCGGATCCAATCCCCAGCGCAATGGCGTTTTTATTACAGAACTTGTCGGTCACAGAACGGACGCGAAAAACCCCATGCTATATTTCGCGCCCTGACTGTCGTGAGAGGCGCTCCCCATGGTGATCAAGAAGACCGGAATTCGTGCCCAACAGGCGGACCAGACGCGTGCGCGCATCCTGCAGGCGGCGGTCAAGGTGTTCACCCGCGACGGTTATTCCGGGGGCCGTGTCGACACCATCTCCAAGGAAGCCGACTCCAACGACCGCATGCTTTATTACTATTTCGGCAGCAAGGAACACCTGTTCGTCTGTGTGCTGGAGCACATCTACGAGCAGTTCAACAAAGCCGAAAGCAAGCTCAAGCTCGACCTGTCAGCGCCGGTGCAGGCCTTGGGCGATCTGGTGGCGTTTATCTGGCATTACTACGTCAAGCACCCGGAATTCGTGGCGATCCTGAGCATCGAGAACCTGCACCAGGGCAAGCATGCCCAGCAGTCCGGTGAAATGCGCCGGTTGTCAGGCGAAGCGGTCGGCGTGCTGCGGCCGATCATCGAGGCGGGCCAGGCCCAAGGCGTGTTTCGCCAGGATGTGGACCTCAAGCACGTGTATTTGATGATTGCCTCGCTGTGCTACTTCTATAACTCCAACCGCCATACGCTTAGTTCGTTTTTGGGTGAAGACCTGTCGAGCAAGGGGCAGCAGCAGGATTGGCTGGGGTTTATCAGCGATTTGGTGCTGCGCGGCGTATCACCAACCCCCCAGTAGAAACCGAATCAAACTGTGGGAGCTGGCTTGCCTGCGATAGCGGTTTTCCAGTCAACATTTCCAGTGACTGACACTCCGCTATCGCAGGCAAGCCAGCTCCCACAGTTGATTTTCATAGGGCTTGAAATATCAGTGGGTACCGGGGTTGGCACGCAAGTGCGCCACCTTCTGCTCCAAGCCCTTCCACACCGGCGCATTCAACGCAAACTGCACGCGCAAGTACGCCACCAGATCCGCCACCTGGCTGTTCGACAAGCTGTCCTTGAACCCCGGCATGTAGCCAAGATCCTTGGTCGCCGGCGTGCTGATACCCTGCAGAATCACCTTGATCAAATTATCCGGCTGATCACTGTGCACATTGGTATTGGTCGCCAGTGACGGGCTGACCCCAAACAGTTTCGGCCCCAGACCATCGGCGTGACAGGCCTTGCACGAACCCTCAAAGACACGTCGGCCATTGGGATTTGGCAGCGTCACCGGCACGGTTTGCACCTCGGCCGTCGCTTCTCCATTCAGTGAAGCCAAATACACCGCCATCGCGCGGATATCGGTCGCCGGCAACTTCGACAACTCACTCACCACCGGCCCCATTGGGCCTGCGGCCACGCCATGGGCGTCCGAGTAGCCCGTACTCAAATAGGTGAACAACTGATCTTCGGTCCATGGCGTCGGCGCCTTGGACAAACCCGTCAACGCCGGCGCCTCCCAACCATCGACCATGCCACCGGCGAGGAACGCCTTGCCGCCCTTCTCCGCGCCCATCAGGTCTCGCGGCGAATGGCACGCCGCGCAGTGCCCCAGGCCATTGACCAGATAATTGCCACGGTTCCACTGCTCACTGCGCGCAGGCTGCACAGTGATCTCGCCGCGCCTTAAATTCAGCGCATTCCACCCCGCCATCAACGGCCGGATATTGAACGGAAAGCGCATGGCATTCGGCGTCGGCGCCTGGCTGACCGGCGTCTGGCTCATCAGGTAGGCATACAGCGCCTGCATGTCCGCATCATTGATATTGCGAAACGCCGTATAGGGAAATGCCGGGTACAGGTTGCGCCCGTCGCGGCCAATACCGTCGCGCATCGCCCGTTCGAACGCCGGGTACGACCAGGCGCCAATCCCCGTCTTCTCGTCCGGGGTGATGTTGCTGCTATACAGCGTGCCGAATGGCGTTTGCATCGCCAGCCCACCGGCGTTGGTCGCGCCACCCGGCGCCGTATGGCACACCGCGCAATCGCCGACGGCCGCCAGCAAACGCCCGCGCTCCAGGGTCGCTTTGGACCAGGTACCGGCACTGGGCGGAGCAATCGGTGCGATTTCGCTGTGGAACGGCCAGGCCGTCGCCATCAGCGCGCCCAAGGTGGCGAACAAGGCGCCGAACCACCATTTTTTGCGTTTCTCAGGCGACTTGGCCGGCTCGCCCAAGGTTCCGGCATTCAGCGCCGCCAGCACCCGCTCGGGCGTGATCGGCAGCTCGCGAAAACGAATCCCGGTGGCGTCGTAGATCGCATTGGCAATCGCCGCCGCACTCGGCACCGACGCGGACTCACCCGCGCCCATGGGCGGCTGGTCCTGGCGCGGCATCATCAGCACATCGATTTTTGGCACTTCGGGAAAGGTCAGGATCGGGTAACCGCCCCACTCCTTGCTCGCCACCGTCGACTCTTCAAAGGTCACCCGCTCCTTCAGCACGCGGCTGGTGGACTGGATCACATTGCCGTGAATCTGATGCTGCACGCCCGCCGGGTTGATCATCATCCCCGAATCATGGCCGATCACCACCCGCGTCACCGACACATCGCCGGTGTGCTTGTCGATCGCCACATCCGCCACCCAGGCTGCCCACGCGGCGCCGAAGCCGGGGAACTTGCTGTGGATGTAGCGCGCGTAGGCAAAGCCTCGGCCACGCAACAGGTGATCTTCATTGGCGGTTTGCATCGGCGCCGTGCGCGGCGCCCAGTTGGCGCGCTCGGCGGTGGATTTGACCAGGTCGATGGCGCGCTCGTCCTTGAGGTAGCGCAGGCGGTATTCAACCGGGTCGACGCCGGCGGCAAACGCCAGTTCGTCTATATAGGATTCGTGGGCAAAGGTGTTGGGCAACGCCGACACGCCGCGCATCCACGAGGCGCGCACGATGGGCGCCATGTCGTTGATGGTCACGCGCATGTTGTCGATGTCGTAGGGCGGGATCGACGTGCGGTCGCCCATTTCAAACATGGCCGCTACCGGCTCCACCCGGCCGGTCAGCAACAGCGCCAGGGTTGGCGCACCATTGGACGGGTAGCTGGTTTCAAAGTCGTAGGCGGCGATGCTACCGTCAGCGTTCAGCCCGCCGTCCACATCCATCAATTGAGCCGTGCCCTTCGGCTCCCACAGATGTTCCTGTTCGCGGGTCAACTGCACGCGCACCGGCTTGCCGACCGCACGGGATAACAGCAAGGCATCGGCGCAGACGTCATCCGCGCAGTTACGCCCATAACAGCCCGCCGCTTCCATGCGGATCACGTCGATCAGCGCCTCGTCGCACTCCAGCAGCCATGCAAGATCGGCGCGCAACAGGTGCGGGTTCTGGCTGCCGGACCACACGCGACTGCCCGCCGGCGAATAATCCGCCACGCCGCAGGAAGGGCCGATTGACCCATGCATCTGATACGGCCACAAATAACTGCGCGGCATGCGCTGGCTGGCGCCTGCCAAGGCGTCATCGACATGGCCTTGATCGAGCACCGTACGCCGTACTCGAGGGTTGTCGCGAATGGCCTGCTCCACGTCGCTCATGTCCGGCAACGCGTTGTTCCACGGCTTCCAGTGCACCTGCAATTCATGGGCGGCCTTGATCGCCTGTTCCTCGCGCAGTGCCACCACACCGACAAAATCACGGATCACCACCACGGCGACGATGCCGGGGATATGCGCGATAGACGACTCATCCACGCGCAGCAGGCTATTGCCGACAAACTCCCCGCAATCGAGCCCGGCGTAGGGTGGGCGCACCACCCGGCCGTGGAGCATGCCTGGCACGCGCATGTCGTGGATGTAGGTCAGCTCGCCAGTGGCCTTGCCGGGGATGTCCACGCGCGCGGCGCCCTTGCCCACCAAGCGGTAATCCTCGATGGCCTTCAACGGCGCATCACCGCTGATACGCAACTGGTCGTGCTGGCCGCTGACCAGCTCACCGTAGGTGGTGGTCCGCCCGTCTGCAGCCCGGATGACACCGGCCTCGACGTTAAGGCTGGCCGTGCTGACGCCCCAGCGCCCCGCCGCGCGCGCCAGCAGGAAACGCCGGGCTTCGGCGGCGGCGTTGCGCAACGGGATCGCGGAAATCTGCAAGGTCGCGCTGGCGATAGTCGCGCCTTGATTGGGCGCGCGCTCGGTATCGCCGAGCACCATCTTTACCTGCTCCAGGCTCAGGTCCAACTCTTCGGCGACGATTTGCGCCAGCGATGTGCGAATGCCGGTGCCCAGATCAACGTGGCCGTTAAACGCATACACCAGGCCATCGTCATTCACCGCGATAAACAACCCGAGTTCCTTGGGCTTGACGGTCGGCGTGCCGCCCTTGGCCACCGGCCCCGAAGGTGGCAGCACATCATCGACGATCAGCAGGACGCCAGCCTTGGCCAGCCATTGGTCACGGGAAAGGGTCGTATCGGTCATGGTCGTCTATCCACAGTCATCAGGCGGGCGGCACGCAGCACGGCGCGCAGGATTTCGATATGGGTGCCGCAGCGGCAGAGGTTGCCCGACAGCTCGTTGCGGATCTCGGCTTCGCTGGGGTCGGGGTTGCGGTCGAGCAAGGCCTTGGTCGTCATGATCATGCCGTTGAGGCAGTAGCCGCATTGCGCGGCCTGCTCATCAATAAAGGCTTGCTGCACCGGGTGCGGCGCCTGGCGTGTGCCCAGGCCTTCGAGGGTGACGATCTCGCGCCCCACCGCGCCCGACAGCGGAAACACACAGGAACGCGCGGCCATGCCGTCGATGATCACCGTGCACGCGCCGCACTCGCCGAGGCCGCAGCCGTACTTGGGGCCGTTGAGTGCCAGGTCATTGCGCAGCACCAGTAACAGCGGCGTGTCCGCCATGGCGCTGACGTCGCTTTTTTCGCCGTTGACCTCAAGTGTGACGGTGATATTCGGGCTGATCATTTGCTTCGCCTGTGCCAATTGGTGAAGTAGTCACTACACGAAACAGTCAAAAAAAAGCGTCGCACACCTGGGGCCTCGCGACACACTTGACACGTGAAGTGCTTACTACATCAACTCAGAGCAAAAACGATGCCAGCGCCGATTATTCCTGCGGATCGTCGATCATCTTGCGCAGCAGAAACAGGATCGCCACGCGTTCTGCGGGGTTGAGATTGCTCAGGGTCAGCTCGCTGATCTGCGCAGCCCGGGGCGCGGTCTGGCTGACCAGCTCGGCACCGGCGGCAGACAGGTCCACCACGACTTTGCGTTTGTCTTGCGGGTCCGGCTCCAGGGTAATCAGCTCCTTGGCCTTGAGCCGCTCGACAATCCCGCGAATGGTCGCCTGGTCGACGGCGGTGGCCTTGACCAGCTCGGTCAGGGAACTTGCACCATGATCGCGCAGTGCACACAGGGTGACGAACTGCACGGCGGTGAGCTGGGAATCGCCGACATTCTGCTGAAAAATCGCCAGGTGGCGCTGGTAGGCCTTGCGCAGCAGGTGGCCAACTTGTTCAGAGAAAACGTAGGAATCAGGCACGGCGCGCTCGGTGGGTGGTGGGCGATGGGGGGCATGATGGCGGGCTTATAGGGTGGACTCAAGCTTCTCGCTGAAGAAACAGGGTTAGTGGTGTGGGGGCTGGGTACATATCCGTTATTTGGGTAACGGCTGGAATGGGTTCCGCCCTTACGGCGGGTCACTTTGGAAAAGAGCCCCAAAGTAACCAAAGGGCTCTTGCCCCAACACTCGGCACCTCGCCTAGGCTCGGTGTGCCCTCACTCCGGCTTGAATCCGTGGGCCGCCGCGATGGGCCATCCCTGGCCTGTCTCTTATACACATCTGACCCC
>NZ_MSDF01000007.1:308493-308813 GCF_002022275.1 Pseudomonas fluorescens | reverse complement strand
CGGCATCGGCAAGGCGTTGCTGCTGGATGATTCGGTGGAGGAGTGGCAGCGCCTGTATGACGTCAGCCAGCCGACGGAGCGCAAAAGCCAGCAGTGGCCGCAGCACCCGGAGCAATCCTGGGCGCAGTTCGAGCAGCGCATGCACGACTACGTGGTGGGAGGGTATGCGTTTGATCTGGAAGACAACGAACCGTCGATCCGGTGTGTCGCGGCGCCGGTACGCGATGCCAGCCGACGTATCGTCGCCGGGCTGAGCATTGCCAGTACCGTGCCCTACATGCCGCTGGAGAAAATGGCCGAGCTGATCCCTGTGATCAAAC
>NZ_MSDF01000007.1:84478-308393 GCF_002022275.1 Pseudomonas fluorescens | reverse complement strand
CGCCCCGGACGCTCTGCGTCCAGCGGTTGGCCTGCGTAAGGGTGACGCGGAGCGTCACGGGATGCATTCCCACGCGGAGCGTGGGAACGATCTTCTTCAGGCCTTCAGGGTCGCCATGTCGATGACAAAGCGGTATTTCACATCACCGGCGATCATGCGGCTGTAGGCTTCGTTGATGTTGCGGATATCGAGCATTTCGATGTCGCAGCTGATGCCGTGCTCGGCGCAGAAATCCAGAACTTCCTGGGTTTCGGCAATACCGCCGATCAACGAACCGGCCAGCACCTTGCGGCCCATGATCAGCTTGGCGGCGTTCACCGGCGGGTCAACCGGCTCGATCAGGCCGACCAGAATGTGCACACCGTCAAAGCGCAGCACGTCGAGGTAGGGGTTCAGGTCGTGCTGCACCGGAATGGTGTCGAGCAAGAAGTCGAAGTGCCCGGCGGCGGCTTTCATCTGCTCAGCGTCGGTGGACACGATCACGTGATCGGCACCCTGGCGACGGCCTTCTTCGGCCTTGCTCGCCGAGCGGGTGAACAGGGTCACTTCAGCGCCAATCGCCTTGGCGAGCTTGATGCCCATATGGCCCAGGCCGCCCATGCCCAATACGCCGACTTTGTCGCCAGCCTTGATCCCGTAGTGCTTGATCGGCGAGTACATGGTGACGCCGGCACACAGGATCGGCGCGGCACTGGCCAGGTCGAGTTTGGCCGGGATCTTCACTACAAAGTGTTCGCTGACCACGATGCTGTCGGAGTAGCCACCCATGGTGTTGCTGCCGTCCACCCGGTCCGGGGTGGCGTAGGTCATGGTCGGGCCTTCGAGGCAGTATTGCTCGAGGTCTGCGTGACAGGCGTCGCAATGACGGCACGAATCGACCATACAGCCCACGCCGACCAGGTCGCCGATGGTGTGCGCGGTGACGTTGGCGCCGACGGCGGTGACTTTGCCGACGATCTCGTGGCCCGGCATCAGTGGGTACACGGCGATGCCCCATTCGTTGCGTGCCTGGTGGATATCGGAGTGGCAGACGCCGCAGTAGAGAATCTCGATGGCCACGTCATCGGCGCGCGGGCTGCGGCGTTCAAACGACATGGGGGCAAGGGGAGTGGTGGCCAACTGGGCGGCATAACCGATGGCGGTGTACATGGGGGAAACCTCGTAAAGCAATCACAGGGGAGGCGGCGCATTTTCCGCGCCGACCTCGGGGGCGAACATGGCGATTGCTCCGAGTCTCATGCCTATTCGTCCGGGAGTGCCCTGTGTTTGGATCCAGTTGGACCCAGACCTGCGATGATGTTCCCATCCCCTTTTTCGCGAAGTTTTTTTCCATGTTGTTGACCCGCCATCTCGACGCCAATGCGACGCTGGTTTCCTTGATTGAAGGCCTGACGCCCTGTGACGGTTTTTCCCCGACCCACTTGCCGGGCGTGAAGGTATTGCGCGCCAGTTGCGACGTGGCGCGCGGCCCGCAGATCTATGAACCGAGCCTGATGTTTGTCGCCCAGGGCAGCAAAGTCGCGTACCTCGGCCCGCGTACGCTGGAGTATGGCGCCGGGCACTACCTGATTCAGGCGATGGCGGTACCGTTCGAATGCGAGACCTTTGCCATGGCGCCGGATGCGCCGTTGTATGGCGTGACGGTGGGCATTGATCGCGTGGTGTTGGGCGAGTTGGTGATGGCCATGGGCATTCAGGCCGGGCCGCCGCCGACGGCGCAGACGCTGGAGTCGATGTGTTCGGTGGTGCTTGATGATGGGATGCGCGGTTGCGTCGAGCGCTTGTTGCAGTGCCTGCACGATCCGCTGGAAAGCCGGATCATGGGCCCGGCGCGGGTGCGCGAATTACTGTTCACGGCATTACGCGGGCCGCAGGCCGATGTGCTGCGCGCATTGGTGGAGCAACAGGGGCAATTCTCGCGAATCGCCACCTCGCTGAACCACCTGCATGCGCATTATGGCGAGCCGCTGAATATCGAGACCCTGGCCGGGTATGCGCACATGAGCGCGTCGACCTTTCATGAGCATTTCAAGCGCTGCACCTTGTTGTCGCCGGTGCAGTATTTGAAGCGGCTGCGCTTGCTCAAGGCCCAGCAGTTATTGCTGGTGGACGGTATGGGTGTGGCGCAGGCGGCGCATAGCGTGGGGTATCAGAGCACGTCGCAGTTCAGCCGGGAGTACAAGCGCTACTTTTTGCGCAGCCCGGGTGAAGAGCGCGCCGCCTGAGAGCACTCGGTCAAATGTGGGAGCTGGCTTGCCTGCGATGGCATCACCTGGGTGTTACTGGAAAACCGAGTCGCCTGCATCGCGGGCAAGCCCGGCTCCCACAGAAAGCAATTCCCACATTGGGGTTGTGTCGCCCATAAAAAAGGCTCCCTGCATGGGAGCCTTTTTTGTTCATGCCGCGAGCTTACATATTCGGGTAAGTCGGCCCACCCGCGCCTTCCGGCGTGACCCAGGTGATGTTCTGCGAAGGGTCCTTGATGTCACAGGTCTTGCAGTGCACGCAGTTCTGGGCGTTGATCTGGAAGCGCTTTTCGCCGTCCTCCTTGGTGATCACTTCATACACGCCGGCCGGGCAGTAGCGCTGCGCCGGTTCATCGTAGAGCGGCAGGTTGGTGCCGATCGGGATGCTCGGGTCTTTCAACTTCAGGTGGCACGGCTGCTCTTCTTCGTGGTTGGTACCGGAGATGAACACCGAGCTCAGCTTGTCGAAGCTCAGCTTGCCGTCGGGTTTGGGGTAGTTGATCTTCTTGCTGTCCTTGGCGAGCTTCAAGCAGGCGTAATCCGGCTTGGTGTCGTGCAAGGTGAACGGCATTTTGCCGCCGAGGATGTTCTGGTCAAACCAGTTGAAGCCAGCGCCAATGATCGGGCCGAATTTGTGCATCGCCGGGCCGAAGTTGCGACTGGCGAACAGTTCTTCGTAAAGCCAGCTGGATTTGAAGCTGTCGACGTAAGCGGTCAGTTCATCACCGCCTTCGGATTCGGCAAACAGGCGATCGGCGACGGCGTCGGCGGCGAGCATGCCGGACTTCATGGCGGTGTGGCTGCCTTTGATCTTGGCGAAGTTCAGGGTGCCGAGGTCGCAACCGATCAGCGCGCCGCCCTTGAAGACCATCTTCGGCAGCGAGTTCAGGCCGCCTTTGCAAATGGCACGCGCGCCGTAGCTGATGCGCTTGCCGCCTTCCAGGTACTGGGCCAGCACCGGGTGATGCTTGAGGCGCTGGAATTCATCGAACGGCGACAGGAACGTGTTGCTGTAGGACAGGTCGACAATCAGGCCGACGACCACCTGGTTGTTTTCCAGATGATAGAGGAACGAGCCGCCGGTATTTTCGGCGCTCATGATGTCCAGCGGCCAACCGGCGGTGTGCACCACCAGGCCAGGCTGGTGCTTGGCCGGGTCGATTTCCCAGATTTCTTTCAGACCGATGCCGTAGTGCTGGGCGTCGGCGTCGCTGTCGAGGTTGAAGCGCTGGATCAGTTGCTTGCCGATGTGGCCACGGCAGCCTTCAGCGAACAGCGTGTACTTGCCACGCAGTTCCATGCCCGGGGTGTACACGCCTTCTTTCGGGTTGCCTTCACGGTCGACGCCGAGGTCGCCGGTGATGATCCCGCGCACCACGCCGTTTTCGTCGAACAGCGCTTCCTGAGCGGCGAAGCCCGGGTAGACTTCCACACCGAGGTTCTCGGCCTGCTGGGCCAGCCAGCGGCACAGGTTGCCGAGGGAGATAATGTAGTTGCCTTCGTTGTGCATGGTCTTGGGCACAAAGAAGTCAGGCACCTTGGTGGAGGCTTCGGGGCTGCGCAGTACATAGATGTCATCGCGCACCACCGGGGTGTTGAGCGGAGCGCCGAGTTCTTTCCAGTCCGGGAACAGTTCGTTCAGGGCGCGTGGTTCAAACACGGCACCGGAGAGGATGTGTGCGCCGACTTCGGAGCCTTTCTCGACCACGCAGACGCTGATTTCCTTACCGGCTTCGGCGGCCTTCTGCTTCAGTCGGCAGGCGGCAGACAGGCCCGCCGGGCCAGCGCCGACGATGACCACGTCGAATTCCATGTATTCGCGTTCCACAGGCTATCTCCTACTCAAGGCTCAACAGGCTTTTTTTCTAATGGGTGGAGTTTCGGTGTCGTCTCGCAACAACGGCAAGACCCACCTTTCTCTCTGGGTGGCGCATTATATCTACACCACTGCCAGCGTCCAATACAAACGTTTGTTTGAATTGGCCGCAGGCTAGGTAAATCAAAGAGACGCGGCTTATGACTGGCCATTTTGGCGTATTGACCAGAATAGGCGTTCCGGTCAATATACGGTCGGTTTTGCGCATACCGTAGGCATACCGCAGGTTTCAAGAGCACGTCCAAAAGCAAGACGGGTGACGCACGCTGAAACACTGGCGCGCAGTTTACACGCCGCGATAAAGAATGACCTCTCAGTCACCACTGACGAACGGTCATCATTTCCCGTGAGCAAGGTTACCCGCCGAGGTTTTTGGAGGTGCCCTTGTGTGCCGATGAGCATCAACCGCCAGGTTCGCCTAGGCGACTTTCTTTTCACCGGAGAGTAACGAGGAATCCATGAAGGTTCTTGTAGCTGTCAAACGCGTTGTCGATTACAACGTGAAAGTTCGCGTCAAGGCGGACAATTCCGGCGTCGACCTTGCTAACGTCAAAATGTCGATGAACCCTTTCTGCGAAATCGCTGTGGAAGAAGCCGTCCGCCTGAAAGAGAAAGGCGTGGCGACTGAAATCGTTGTGGTTTCCATCGGCCCGACCACTGCTCAAGAGCAGCTGCGTACCGCCCTGGCACTGGGTGCCGACCGCGCCATTCTGGTTGAGTCTGCTGAAGAGCTGACCTCCCTGGCCGTGGCCAAGCTGCTCAAAGCCGTTGTCGACAAGGAACAGCCTCAGCTGGTGATCCTCGGCAAACAAGCCATCGACAGCGACAACAACCAGACCGGCCAGATGCTGGCTGCACTGACCGGTTACGGCCAGGGCACCTTCGCCTCCAAGGTTGAAGTGAGCGGCGACAGTGTGGCTGTGACCCGTGAAATCGACGGCGGCGCACAGACGGTTTCCCTGAAACTGCCGGCCATCGTCACCACCGACCTGCGTTTGAACGAGCCGCGCTACGCGTCCCTGCCAAACATCATGAAAGCCAAGAAGAAGCCGCTTGAGTCGGTGACTCCAGAAGCTTTGGGCGTTTCCACCGCCTCCACCAACAAGACCGTGAAAGTTGAAGCGCCGGCTGCCCGCAGCGCAGGCATCAAGGTCAAGTCGGTGGCTGAACTGGTCGAGAAACTGAAAAACGAAGCGAAGGTAATCTAATCATGACTATCTTGGTAATCGCAGAACACGACAACAAGGTTGTGGCTCCGGCCACCCTTAACACCGTGGCTGCCGCCGCTAAAATCGGTGGCGACATTCACGTGCTGGTTGCTGGCCAGGGCGCTTCCGCCGTGGCTGACGCCGCCGCGAAAATCGCTGGTGTGAGCAAAGTGCTGCTGGCCGATAACGCCGCTTACGCGCATCAGCTGCCGGAAAACGTTGCTCCGCTGGTTGCAGAGCTGGGCGCTGGCTACAGCCACATCCTGGCTGCCGCCACGTCCAACGGCAAAAACATCCTGCCACGCGTTGCCGCGCAGCTGGACGTTGACCAGATCTCCGAGATCATCTCGGTAGAAAGCGCTGACACCTTCAAGCGCCCGATCTACGCCGGTAACGCCATTGCCACCGTGCAATCGACCGCTGCCGTCAAAGTGATCACCGTGCGCGCCACCGGTTTCGACCCGGTGGCTGCTGAAGGCGGTTCGGCTGCTGTTGAAGCTGTCTCCGCTGCCCACGACGCTGGCACCTCCAGCTTTGTTGGCGAAGAGCTGGCCAAGTCGGACCGTCCTGAGCTGACCGCTGCCAAGATCGTCGTTTCCGGCGGTCGCGGCATGCAGAACGGTGACAACTTCAAACACCTGTACGCCCTGGCTGACAAGCTGGGCGCTGCGGTCGGCGCTTCCCGCGCGGCCGTTGACGCAGGTTTCGTACCCAACGATATGCAGGTCGGCCAGACCGGCAAAATCGTTGCGCCACAGCTGTACATCGCCGTCGGTATCTCCGGCGCGATCCAGCACTTGGCCGGTATGAAAGACTCCAAAGTGATCGTTGCGATCAACAAGGACGAAGAAGCACCGATCTTCCAGGTGGCCGATTACGGCTTGGTGGCGGACTTGTTCGAAGCCGTACCCGAGTTGGAGAAGCTGGTCTAATCCAGTCGCTTCACTTATAAAGAGCCCGGTCCTTGTGACCGGGCTTTTTTTTGACTCGCTGGAGACACACGCCATGGAACTGCGCCCTTGGGCTGTACTGCTGGGCCTCACATTGCTGCCTGCGTTGTCGCTGGCCGCCGGCAAATGCGATCGCCTGGTGATCACCGGCAGCCCGGACGCACCCCCGTTGCTGTGGCGTGACCCGCAAGACCCGACGCACCTGATCGGCGCCACCGCCGACGTGCTGCAACACGTGGGCAAAGAGCTGGGCCTTAAAATCGACCTGCTCTACGGCGGCAAACGCTCGCTGGCCCTGGACGAAGTGCGCAGCGGGCGCATGGACATCCTCGCCGACGCGCCGCTGAACCTGGGCGAGCTGGAAACCCTCGACTACATTCACCCGGCATTGGTGCAGATCGATTATCTGGTCTGGACGCGCAAGGATTCGCCACTGGTCTACACCACGGCGGCTGACCTGCACGGTCACAAGGGCGCGGTCTCGGAGCGTGCCCGCCTGAGTGCCGACTTCGAAACCTTCGCCGGCCAGCAACTCACTCTGCAACGCCTGCCCACCTTGACGCCAGCCTTCCAGAAGCTGCTGCTGGGCGAGGTGGACTACGTGCTCGCCGGGCGTTATTCCGGCATGGCCATGGCTCAGACGCTGGGCATGAGCAAAGACCTTATCGCCCGTGACATTCCCATCGACCAGCCCGGCCTGTACCTGGCCATCTCCCACAACTCGGCCTGCAATGATCCGTGGCTGCGCGGACAGCTGGCGAAAAAGATGACAGAATTGCCCGCGTCCGATGTGGCGCAGGTCGCTTTGCAGCGCAATCTTGAGCGTTGGAAAGCGCAACTGCAGCAACCCGTCGGCACCCCAGCAAAGTAAGGATTTACAGTGACTCTTCGACCTCTTTTCGCGGCCCTCGCCGTTGTCGCTTTGGCGGGATGTGCAGCCGATCCTGCGCCGAATGAACAAATTCGCCTGACCCAGCAAGCCCTGGAACAAGCCGGTGCAGTGGGTGCCACTACCGATGAATCGCCTGAACTCAAACTGGCCGAAGACAAATTCGCCCGAGCCAAGGCGGATATGGCGGATGAGTCCTACAAGCACGCACGCATGCGCGCCGAACAGGCCGAGCTGGATGCGCGCCTCGCCGAAGCCCAAGTGTTGACCCGCAAAAGCCAGGAGCAACTGAACGTGCTCAACAGCCGCATCACCCGCCTGCGCAAGCAACTGCAGTTGGGAGAAGCCCAATGAGCCCGATGATTCGTGGATTGAGCTGCGCCGTATTGCTGGGCAGTGCGGCGCTCGGCGGTTGTGCCAGCCAACCCAGCAGCGAACAGGCATTGCAACAGGCAGGCAACGACTTCCAGAAGGTCAAGGAAGACGCCAATGTGTTGCGCTTTGCCCCTAAAGACGTGATTCGCGCGGGGGAATCCCTGGCCCGCGCCGACCGTTTGTCCAGCTACTGGGGCAGCGGCGCCGACGTGGTGCATTACGCCTACCTGAGCCAGCGCTACAGTGCGATCGCCCGCGAACACACCGAGCAAGGCCTCAACGCCGAGCGCGGCAGCAAGCTCGAGCTGGAACGCCAGCGCCTGCAACTGGCCCTGCGTGAAAACAAACTGGCCAGCGTGCAACAGCAGGGCAAATGGCTTGAAGAGCAGATTGCCAGCCTGACCACCACCCAGACCGACCGCGGCCTGGTGATGACCCTGGGCGACGTGCTGTTCGACACGGGCGAAGCGGAACTGGAAAACTCAGCCAACCGCACCGTGCTGAAAATCGTGCAATTCCTGCAACTCAATCCCAAGCGCGTGGTGCGCATTGAGGGTTACACCGACAATACCGGTGGCGAGCAGGAAAACCTCAAACTGTCTCGCGATCGTGCGCAATCGGTGGCCGATGTGTTGATGGACCTGGGGATCGATGAAAAACGCATCCAGGTTGAAGGCTATGGCGACCAGTACCCGGTGGAAGCCAACGCCTCCGAGCGGGGCAGGGCGCAGAACCGTCGGGTAGAGATCGTGTTCTCCGACGAAAAGGGCCAGCTCGGCGCCGCCCGCTAGGCGCCCTACACAGAACTCTGTGGGAGCTGGCTTGCCTGCGATAGCCTCACCGCGGTCCGCCAGATGTACCGAGGCGATGCCATCGCAGGCAAGCCAGCTCCCACCCAAAGCAAACCCGATCGCTGATCGGGTTTTTCATGTCCACACCCTTACAGTTTTTTCTGTCACTGCCGCCCGCGCTCGACTATTGTGGCAACTGTCCCCGTACACTTTTAAACTGTGCCGGTATGTTTCACACAAAAATAAAATACCCGTGAAATCGAGTGCTGCGTCATGACCAATCTGTTGCTCTACCAACGTATCGCCCAGCAACTGGCTGAAGACATCCGGCGCGGTGTCTATCAACCCGGCGAGCGTGTGCCTTCGGTGCGCAAAATGAGCTCCCAGCTCAACGTCAGCCACGCGACGGTGTTGCAGGCTTACGCCAACCTGGAAGACCAGGGGTTGATCCGGGCGCGGCCGCAATCGGGTTACTACGTGCACCAGACACCCGCGCTCACCGCACCGACGCCCGACATCGCACGCGTTGAGCGCCCGGGCTTGGTCACCCGCAGCAGCATCATCCAGCAGGTGTTGGTGGAGTCGCGCCGTGAAGGCGTGTTCCCGCTGGGCGCCGCCGTGCCGAGCGTCGATTATTTGCCTGTACGCGCGTTGCACCAGCAACTGGCCAAGGTCACGCGGTTTCAGAGCCCACGGGCATTCAGTTACATGTTCAGCCCCGGTTTTGAGCCACTGCGCCGTCAGGTCGCGATTCGCATGCGTGACGCCGGCGTCGTAGTCGACCCTTCCGAAGTGGTGATCACCCACGGTTGTGTCGACGCGTTGCAGATGTCATTGCGTGTGCTGACGCGCCCTGGCGACCTGATCGCGGCTGAATCACCGACCTATTACGGTTTGTTGCAGTTGGCCGACTTGCTGGGCCTCAAAGTCATCGAGATCCCCAGTGACCCGTCCACCGGCATGAGCCTTGAAGCGCTACAGCTGGCGGCAAACCAGTGGTCGATCAAAGCCCTGGTGCTGACCACGCGCCTGAGCAACCCGCTGGGCGCGACCATGCCCGAAGAGCGGCAGAAACAGTTGCTGCGCCTGGCCTCGGATTTCGATATTCAGATCGTCGAGGACGATATCTACGGCGAACTGATGTTCGAACTGGGCCGCACCAAGGCCCTGAAAGCCTACGACCGCCTGGACCGGGTGATCTACTGCTCAAGCTTTTCCAAGACCTTGTCTCCCGGCGTGCGCATCGGCTGGATGATCGCCGGCAAATACCAGCAGGAAATCCAGCGCCTGCAGATGTTCAGCACCCACTCGGCGTGCAGCGTCACCCAGATGGGCGTTGCGGCGTACCTGGAGAACGGCGGTTACGACCGCCACCTGCGCTACATCCGCCAGGAATACCGCAAGAACCTCAGCGCGTTTCAGTTGGCGGTGCAGCAATACTTTCCCGAAGGTACGCAGATGACCCGGCCGACGGGCGGCTTCATCCTGTGGGTCAGTTTGCCCGGGCGGGTCAATACCCAGGAACTGCACGTGCGCGCACTGCAACAGGGCATCAGCATTGCGCCGGGGGTGATTTTCAGCAATACGGAACAGTTCAACCACTGTATTCGCCTCAACTGCGGTACGCCGTGGAACCGCGAGGCAGAGCGCGCGCTGATGACGCTAGGGATGCTGGCCAGCCAGTTGTGCCTGGAAACGGCAGCCGGCTTTTGAGGCACGGAATGGGGACAGTACCGATAGCTGGCTGATTTCCATGCTTGTCATGCCGTGCACAACAAGCGAGCATATGGCCCTCTGCCTTTAATGCTGTAGGCAATATGACCTCTATTGTTCGCGCTGCTGTGATGATTGGCCTGTTAAGCCTGTGTAACGTCGGCACTGTGCTGGCGGCGCCTCCCGTGGCTGACAGCCCGCCTGCGGCCAGCAGCCAGCACAAAACCCCCGCGAAGAAGCCGGCGCCTGTCAAAAAAGCCCCGGCAGCCAAGAAAAAAGCCGCCACGGTGAAGAAGCGCGCACCGATCGCAAGCAAGTCGAAGTCGGCCCACGAAGTGGCTCAGACCAAACTGCCACCGGCACAGTTGGACCTCACCTTGCCGTCTGACATGGTCAGGCATTTGCAGCCCATCGGTACCATGCCCAAGCCCAAAAGCGTGCCGTTACTGCCGCCGATGTTCGCCGAGAAGCCCACCGATAACAGTGCGTTCCAAATCAACGGCCGCTTGCTCAGCAACGAAATGAAGCTGCAGTTGCGTAACGACGAGCGTCGAGAAGTGGAAGGTGCGGCGCTGGATTTCGAATTCAAGCAATAAACGTTTCCTCAAAGGTGACGCAAGCTATCGACCATCTGTCGCAGACTGGTCAGTCACTTTTGTTTTGTGCGAAAAACCCCTGTTAGACCATTTTAAAACGGCTGTTTAAGGGCGTACTCTAGCCCGGCCATCCCTATTGAGTCGTCGAGGACCTGCTGTTCATGAAATGCCGTGAAGGCTGTGGCGCATGCTGCATCGCCCCCTCCATCAGTTCACCGCTGCCGGGAATGCCCCAGGGCAAACCGGCGGGCGAACGCTGCCTGCACTTGTCGGTCGAACAGCTATGCCAGCTGTTTGGCAGGCCCGAGCGCCCAGCGGTGTGCAGTGACTTCAAGGCAGATCTGGATGTGTGCGGCACCGACCAGGCCGATGCCATCCGGTTGATCGGCTGGTGGGAGCAGATGACGGCGGCTTGATGGGCTTTACTATCGGAACTTCAACAATAAGGAATACAACAATGGGTTCGCTGAAACGAATGGCTGTGTTGTGCGGTTTTACGGTGTTGTTTGCTGCCACTGCCCAGGCTGAGGATTGGCAAGTCGCCAAGGACGAAGACGGTATCAAAGTGTCCTTGAGCGAAATTGCCGGCTCCAAGTACAAGGCCTACCGCGGTGTGACCGTGATCAAGGCGCCTGTCGCCAAGATCCAGGCCCTGCAGGAAGACGTCGCCGGTGCCTGCTCCTGGATCCACGAATGCAAATCGCAAAAACTGCTCAAGACCGAAGGCGACAAGAGCTGGACCTACACCCAGTTCAAGGCACCGTTCCCGGTGACCGACCGCGATTCGATCCTCGAAATCACCACGTCCAAGGCAGCGGATGGCACCGTCACCCGTAAATTGCTGGAAGTGCCGACCTACCAGCCTGAAGTCAAAGGTTACGTGCGCGTGGCCCAAGTAGATGGCTACTGGAAACTGGTACCCAAAAGCCCTACCGAAACCGAAGTGACCTACCAGGTACACACCGAGCCAGGTGGCAGCGTGCCGTCGTGGCTGGCCAACAAGTTCGTGGTGGACGCGCCGTTCAACACCTTGAAAGCCTTGAAAGAACACGCTGAAAAATAAGCGCAGCTGATCCGGTGCTTCCGGCCTTGGGTGGAACGTTTGGCGAACCCTCAAGGTCCAGATAGATGTGAGCCCACATACGGGCTTTATCGAGGAGGCACCGATGCAAACCTGGCAAATTACCTTCGTTGATGATCACGGCGTACAGGTCGTGGAGCAGTTCACCTGCGAACAAAAGCCCAGCCTCGAAGATGCTGCGCACATGATTCGCAACAAGTTGCTGCCGGTTGCGGCCGAACTTGACCTTAATGACCTGGAGGGCCGCAAGCCCGAGCCTACGGTCAAAATTCTCAAAGACCAGAACAGCATTCAAATCCTCGACATTTCTCCTGCCGCCTGAACATTCCCTGACTGCTATCCAAACCCCTCTGGTGGAGGTGATAGCTTCGCGCTACTCTGCAATCGAGATCAGCGAATGAATCGCTAAGGTCTGGTCTTGTCAGCTACATGCTTGTTTTCCCTCGGTGTTGTTTTTTGCCGTAGCACCCGCGCCAGTAGGGCGCGGGCTTCGGGAAGCACGGAAAGTCTATCCATCAATTTGAGGAGCACTTTTCATGAGCACAGCCTATCAAGAAGACATCAGCACCAACGTTCTGCGCCGCATGAAAGAAGGCGGCTTCGATTTCTCGCGCTTCCACCCCATTGAGTTCTACGCCATTTTCCCGGACGAGGAATGTGCGCGCAGGGCTGCGGGCCGGTTTCGTGGAGAATCCCTGAATGCTCAGGTCAGCGCGCGCGATGACGGCGCCTGGTACCTGGAGCTGAGCAAAATCATGTCTGCGACCTACGACGGCATAGGAGATTTCGAGCAAGACTTTGGGGCGGTGGTCGAGCCGCTGGGCGGGATCATCGAAGGATGGGGCGTCAAACAGGAGGTGCGTGGGTTACCCATGTAGCTGGATTTTATGAGCAACGCAGCGTATCGGCTGACCTTTGGGTCGGCCGTTTTTGTTTGTGTGGTGGGGAAAACCATTCGGAACGTACGCCGCCTTTTCTCGCACCAAAAAAAAGCCACCCAAAGAGGGTGGCCTAAAGGGAAGAGCGGAGCGCTGAAGCTGTAGGACGCATCCTGTTCAGCAGATGTTGGCGATTATCCGCATCCGCGAGCGGGCAGTGAAATCAACTCTGACTATGCTGTTGATAGTCAAAACCCGCATTGCGATGAAGCGCTGGGCATGACAGCGGGCATTCCGCGCACCAGGACGGTGCGAGTAAATGCGCGCGATTATTTAACCAATTGATTTTTAAGTGTTTATGCCGATGGCGCGGGCCTTGCGACAGCTCATACGCCCGGGTGACAAGGAGTACGGCATGACCCGCACTTATTACGACGAAATGTACGACGGGGCAGGGCAGGTTCGCCCCCATTACCGCGAGTTCGCCCGCTGGTTGGCCGAAACGCCGGCCGAACTGCTGGCGCAGCGCCGCCGCGAGGCCGATTTACTGTTTCACCGCGCCGGGATCACCTTCACCCTGTACGGCGACGAGCAGGGCACCGAGCGCCTGATCCCGTTTGACACCATCCCGCGCAGTATTCCGGCCAGTGAATGGCGGATTGTCGAGCAAGGCTGCATTCAGCGTGTCAAGGCGCTGAATATGTTCCTCGCCGACCTCTACCACGAGCAGCGCATCATCAAGGCCGGGATCATCCCAGCCGAGCAGGTGCTGGCCAACGAGCAGTACCAGTTGGCGATGCAGGGCCTTAACCTGCATCGGGATCTGTATTCCCACATCTCCGGCGTCGACCTCGTACGCGATGGCGACGGCACGTACTACGTGCTTGAAGACAACCTGCGTACGCCGAGCGGCGTCAGCTACATGCTCGAAGACCGCAAAATGATGATGCGCCTGTTTCCCGAACTGTTCGCTGCCCAGCGCATCGCGCCCATCGACCATTACCCCAACCTGTTGCTCGACACCCTGAAAAGCTCCAGCCCCCTGGATAATCCCAGCGTGGTAGTGCTGACCCCGGGGCGCTTCAACAGCGCATTCTTCGAACATGCCTTCCTCGCCCGGGAAATGGGCGTGGAGCTCGTGGAAGGTGCCGACCTGTTCGTGCGCGACGACCGTGTATTCATGCGCACCACCGATGGCCCCAAGGCGGTGGACGTGATCTACCGTCGCCTTGACGATGCCTTCCTCGACCCACTGGCCTTCAACCCGGACTCCATGCTCGGCGTTCCCGGCCTGCTGGCGGCCTATCGCTCGGGCAATGTGGTGCTGGCAAACGCCATCGGCACCGGGGTGGCGGACGACAAGTCGGTGTACCCCTTCGTCACCGATATGATCCGTTTTTACCTGGATGAAGAGCCGAT
Source organism: Pseudomonas fluorescens (assembly GCF_002022275.1). Classification (GTDB taxonomy): domain Bacteria; phylum Pseudomonadota; class Gammaproteobacteria; order Pseudomonadales; family Pseudomonadaceae; genus Aquipseudomonas; species Aquipseudomonas fluorescens_AJ. Next base: position 294,371 of record NZ_MSDF01000007.1, on the reverse strand, counting down.
TCTGAAGAACGTTCCTACGTTTCAATGCCGTAAGCCCGACGAACTGTCCCACGTACTGGCCAACCTTCCGGACCTGGTCGTCAAGGAAACCCAAGGCTCCGGTGGCTACGGCATGCTGGTAGGGCCGGCGTCGACGAAGGCGGAGATCGAAGCCTTCCGTGAGCGCATCAAGGCCAAGCCCCACGCGTATATCGCCCAGCCGACCCTGTGTTTGTCCACCTGCCCGACCTTTGTCGAAAACGGCATCGCGCCGCGCCATATCGACCTGCGCCCGTTCGTCTTGTCCGGCAAGGAAACCCGCGTGGTGCCCGGCGGTTTGACCCGCGTGGCGTTGCGTGAAGGTTCGCTGGTGGTCAACTCGTCTCAGGGTGGCGGCACCAAAGACACCTGGGTGGTTGAGGACTGATGCCATGTTGAGTAGAACTGCCTCGGATTTGTACTGGATGTCGCGCTACCTGGAGCGCGCGGAAAACCTCGCGCGCATGCTCGATGTCAGCTATTCGCTGTCCCTGATGCCTCAGGACGGGCGCGGCGATGGCCTGCACGAATTAGCCATGCCGCTGTTGATCACCGGGACCCTTGAGGATTACCACGAGCGTCATGGCGAGCTGGATGCCGAACGGTTGCTGCACTTTTTTGCGCTGGATGCCGCCAACCCGGCGAGCATCTACAGCTGCCTTGGCGCTGCGCGGGCAAGTGCCCATGCGGTGCGTGGGCGAATTACCGCGGACATGTGGGAAAACATCAACGCCACCTGGCTGGATATTCGCGACATCGCCCAGCAAGGCCTCAGCCGCTACGGCATGAGTCGGTTCTGTGAATGGGTCAAGGAACGCTCGCACCTGTTCCGGGGCGCGACGTACGGCACCATCATGCGTAACGATGCGTTTCGATTCATTCGCCTGGGCACGTTTATCGAGCGCGCCGACAACACCTTGCGCCTGCTCGACGCACGCTACGAAATGGCCGGCGACCAGGCCGCTGCCGTCAGCGACGGCACAGCCCACGCCTACTACCAGTGGAGCGCCTTGCTGCGGGCGCTGTCGTCGTTTGAGGCCTACACGGAGATCTACCGCGATGCCCCCGGCGCCCGGCAGGTGGCGGAGCTGCTGCTGTTACGCGCCGACGTACCGCGCTCGTTGCGCGCCTGCAGCGAAGAGATCGACCAGATCCTCGCCAGCCTGCCCGGCATCAACGGTCGCCCGGCCCAGCGCCTGGCCGCCGAGATGGACGCGCGTCTGCGCTTCACCGCCATCGACGAAATTCTCGAGGAAGGCCTGCATGCCTGGCTGACCGACTTTATCCCCTTGGTGCGCCAGTTGGGCGACGCCATCTACCGTTCCTACCTGGAGGCCGCATGAGACTCTCCATCAGCCACGAAACCACCTACCACTACGAAGACCAGGTGCGTGCGAGCATTCAGTACCTGCGCCTCACGCCCCATGACAGCGAGCGCCAGCATGTCATCAGCTGGCAGCTCGACCTGCCACGCCCGGTGCGCGCGCAAGTCGACCCGTTCGGCAACATCCTGCATGTGTTGACGCTGGATGAGCCTCACGACGCCATCATCATCGGCGCTCGTGGCCAAGTGGATATTGACGAGTTGCGCGAGGCGGAACACGAGAGCCAGTCCGCCTTTCCGTTCCTGCGCAGCACGCGTTTGACCGAACCCGACGAGGCCTTGCGTGGCTTTGCCGGGCAGCATTGCCATCAGCGGCGTGATCGCACCGCGTTGATTGACCTGATGCATGCACTCAACCAGACGATGGTTTACACACCCGGCGCCACCGAGGTCGACACCTGCGCCGCCAAGGCCTTCGCCGGGCGTGCGGGCGTGTGCCAGGACCACACCCATGCATTCCTGGCCTGCGCGCGCAGCCTGGGGATTCCGGCGCGTTATGTGTCGGGGTATTTGTACTCCGAAGACACCGCGCATCTGGCCAGTCACGCCTGGGCTGAAGCTTGGCTGGATGACGCCTGGTACAGCTTTGATGTGACCAACACTCTGGCGCGTCCGGAACGGCATTTGAAACTGGCCGTGGGCCTGGATTACCTCGACGCCTGCCCGGTGCGCGGCATGCGCCGTGGGGGTGGGCATGAGCAGATGCATGCGAAAGTGTTTGTGGCGCCGACGCCGGTGATTTCAGTCCAGCAGCAGTAGGCGAGGCCGGTCTACTGTGGGAGCTGGCTTGCCTGCGATTGCTGCCTGTCAGTTGATACCTGTGTGACTGACCCACCGCTATCGCAGCGATGCGGCGACCCGACAAGCCAGCTCCCACGGTTGATGTGTGGTGTGCTCTCAGGGCTGCTGCTTACGCCCCGCCATGTGCTTCAAATACCCCACCAACAAATCCAGCTCGCCATCCGGCAACACACTGGCCGCAAATGCCGGCATCTTCGCCTGCGGCCAATGCCGCAGGCTCTGCGGGTCGCGAATATAACGCTTGAGGAAATCGCCGCTGAAATATTCGGTCGGGTTGTAGGGCACATTCAGGTCCGGCCCCACCTGTGCATCACCAGCACCATTGAGGCGGTGGCAAGCCAGGCAGTTTTTCTGGAACAGCGCAAAACCCTGATTGATCGGGTCATTGGCCGCCAGCTTTGGATCGGGTAGCAGGGCTGGAAACCGCTCCGCCACCGTCTTCAACTGCTTGATTGCGGACACCTGAAACGGCCACTGCTCCGGGCTGATATTGCCGCTTTGCGGGTCAGTCCACACCAGATAAAACGGCCCTGCACTCGGCTTGCCGTCCGCCAGTGCGGGCCACGGATGAGCCGGATCTTCCACCGCCAACCATGCGCGAGCGCCCTGGGTTTGCAGCAACGGCGCGGCGCTGAGTTCGGCGGCAAAACCATCAAGGGCAACCGCCTGCAGGTGGTTCTGTGATTTTAAGCCGGGCAGGAGAGCCGCCAATGGCACCGCCCGATAGGTCATGGTGCGCTTGTAGGAAACGTCATCCACGACCTGCACCGTTTGCACATCCTTACGTGCGAGCAACTCGGCGGTCTGCCAGGTCTTGCTGGCATGGTCCAGCTCAATGGTCAGCTGCGCGGCGGACGTCGGAAGTGCGATCAGCAAGGCGAGAAAGGCGAAGGTGGAATTCAAGAGAGTGCCCGGTTCGAAGTGGCGGTGGCGCCCACGATACCGGAAATCTGCACGCAAAAAGACAGCCCCTGCAACAGGACCGCTATTCGCAATGTCCCGGCAGGTGCTGCCAAAAGCTGCAGTCCTGGTGCAATGTGTGCACGGAATGTGAGGATCGAACCGTCACCCGATAACCTTGGTTAAATTGGGCAAGATCAGAATCAGTGTGGTGGCGAAAAGAATAAGTCCCGCCTGACGTACTTTCGAATGTTTAAACATGGCTGACTGCCTTTTGTTGTTATTCCTGAGCGTCAAATGCGTGCCGTTAATTTCAGTATCGCGATGTGACGTTGCACTTTTCTTACAGCTGCTCCAGCAAAACCCGGCAGCAACTTCTTACTGATTCAACCTTAGAGCCCCCGTTCTTCGCCGCTTAGATCCATTTAATATCAGCTAATCAGTAAATCTGATTAAAACGGCATGAGGCCTATCGCCATCTTCGCGCCAACGCCTCTGCTAGACAGCTAAAACGATTAACCCGATGTTTCCCGTAGCTACCTACCGTTCGTCCGAGCGTGGGGGTCAAAAGAGATGAGCGCATCCGTCATTGAAACCGTGTCAATCGGGCCTAAGGTAAGGGCACATACGACAGCGGTTCGAGGATGTCATGACCCACGCTTTGATCTTTGATGCGATTCGCACGCCCCGGGGCAAAGGCAAGGCCGATGGCGCCTTGCACAGCGTCAAACCGGTAAACCTGGTGGCCGGTCTGCTCACGGCGCTCGCGCAACGCAGCGACCTCGACACGCAGCAGGTGGATGACATCGTTCTAGGCTGCGTCACCCCCGTGGGCGACCAGGGCGCCGACATTGCCAAGACCGCCGCGCTGGTGGCGGACTGGGACATCAGCGTCGCCGGCGTGCAAATCAACCGCTTCTGCGCCTCAGGCCTTGAAGCGGTGAACCTGGGTGCGATGAAAGTGCGTTCCGGTTTTGAAGACCTGGTGGTGGTCGGCGGCGTCGAGTCCATGTCACGGGTGCCCATGGGCAGCGACGGTGGTGCCTGGGTGCTCGACCCGCAGACCAATCTGCACAGCCATTTCACACCGCAGGGCATCGGCGCGGACCTGATCGCGACGCTGGAAGGCTTCACGCGTCAGGACGTCGACACCTTCGCCCTACAGTCCCAGCAGAAAGCGGCGCGGGCGCGGGCAGACGGATCCTTCAACAAGTCACTGATCGCGGTGCAGGACCAGAACGGCATTGTGCTGCTGGACCACGATGAATTCATCCGGGGCGACTCCACCCTCGAAGGCCTGGGAAAGCTCAAGCCAAGTTTCGAAATGATGGGGCAGATGGGCTTCGACGCCACCGCGCTGCGCGTTTACAGTCATGTGGAACGCATCAACCACGTGCACACGCCGGGTAACAGTTCCGGCATTGTCGACGGTGCCGCGCTGATGCTGATCGGCTCCGAAGCCAAGGGCCGCGAACTGGGCCTTCAGCCGCGGGCGCGCATCGTCGCCACTGCGGTCACCAGCACTGACCCGACCATCATGCTCACCGGCCCCGCGCCGGCCACCCGTAAAGCCCTCGCCAAAGCCGGCCTGCGTGTGGAAGACATCGACCTGTTCGAAGTCAACGAAGCGTTTGCTTCTGTCGTCCTCAAATTCATCAAAGACATGGGCATCGACGCCACGCGCGTCAACGTTAACGGCGGCTCCATCGCCATGGGCCACCCGTTGGGCGCCACTGGCTGCGCCATCCTTGGCACGTTGCTCGACGAGCTGGAAGTGCGTCAGCAGCGCTACGGCCTGGCCACCCTGTGTGTCGGCGGTGGCATGGGCATCGCCACCATTATCGAACGCCTCTGAGCCCAAGGAATTGTCATGACCGAAGCCATTCGTTACGAAAAAGGCCAGGACCAGATCGTGGTGCTGACCCTCGACATGCCCGGCCAGAGCGCCAACACCATGAACGGCGTGTACCGCGAGGCCATGGCGGCCACCGTCACGCGTCTGGAAGCGGAGAAGGACAGCATTGCCGGCGTGGTCATCACCTCGGCGAAGAAGACCTTTTTTGCTGGCGGCGACCTCAATGAACTGATCAAGGTCGACAAGGCTCACGCCAAGGATTTCCACGACGGCGTGGTGGTACTGAAGTCGCAACTGCGCCGCCTGGAAACCCTTGGTAAACCGGTAGTGGCAGCGATCAATGGCGCCGCGCTGGGCGGTGGTTGGGAAATTTGCCTGGCGTGCCATTACCGCGTCGCGCTGGACGATAAATCCGTGCAGCTTGGCTTGCCGGAAGTCACTCTGGGCCTCTTGCCGGGCGGCGGCGGGGTGGTGCGCATGGTGCGCATGCTCGGGTTGGAAAAGGCTCTGCCCTATTTGCTGGAGGGCAAGAAAGTCCGTCCGCAGCAGGCGTTGCAGGCGGGGTTGGTCAATGAGTTGGCGTTGAGTCGTGATGAGCTTTTGGCCAAATCCCGCGCCTGGATTCTGGCCAATCCCGAGGCCAAACAGCCGTGGGACAACAAGGGCTATCAGATTCCCGGCGGCACACCGTCGCACCCAAAAGTTGCGCAGATGCTGGCTATCGCGCCGTCGATTTTGCGCAGTAAAACCAATGGCTGCTTCCCCGCGCCGGAGAAAATTCTCTGCGCCGCGGTCGAGGGTGCCCAGGTCGATTTCGACACCGCGCACCTGATCGAAACCCGCTATTTCACCGAGCTGGTGACCGGGCAAGTCGCCAAAAACATGATTGGCACCTTCTGGTTCCAGCTCAATGAAATCAATGCTGGCAGCTCGCGGCCCAAAGGTTTTGCGCCTTATGTCACGCGCAAAGTCGGCGTGCTCGGTGCCGGGATGATGGGGGCGGGCATCGCGTATGTCAGCGCCAGCGCAGGTGTCGAGGTGGTGCTCAAGGACATCAACCTGGCCGCCGCTGAAAAGGGCAAGGCACACTCGGCGGCGTTGCTGGACAAGAAGGTCAGCCGTGGGCAAATGACCGCCGAACAGCGCGAAACCATCCTCGCGCGGATTTATCCCGTGGCCGGCGACGCTGATTTGGCCGGTTGCGACCTGATTATCGAAGCCGTGTTTGAAGACCGTGAACTCAAAGCCAAAGTGACGGCTGCTGCGCAAAACGTGGTCGGCGCAGAAGCGGTGATAGCTTCCAACACCTCGACCTTGCCCATCAGTGGCTTGGCGACAGCGGTGCCCGATCAAGCCAAGTTCATCGGCCTGCATTTCTTCAGCCCGGTCGACAAAATGCCGTTGGTTGAAATCATCAAAGGCGTGAAGACCAGCGACGAAACCCTGGCCCGAGGTTTCGATTTCGTACTGCAAATCAAGAAAACCCCGATCGTGGTCAACGACAGCCGAGGCTTCTTCACCTCGCGGGTGTTCGGCACCTTCACCAACGAAGGCATTGCCATGCTTGGCGAAGGCGTGGCCGCGCCGATGATCGAGACCGAAGCACGCAAGGCCGGTATGCCGGTGGGGCCGTTGGCCGTGTCGGATGAAGTGTCGCTCAGCTTGATGAGCCATATCCGACAGCAAGCGGCGAAGGATCTACAGGCGGAAGGTAAGGCGGTGCCGACGCACCCGGCGACGCAGGTGATCGATCTGTTGGTGAATGAGTACAAGCGCATGGGCAAGGCGGCAGGCGGCGGGTTTTATGACTACCCCGCAGGCGGGCAGAAACACCTGTGGCCAGAGCTGAAAGCCCGGTTCGAACAACCCGGCAAACAGATCTCGCCGCAGGATGTGCGTGACCGGTTGCTGTTTATCCAGGCCATCGAAACCGTGCGTTGTGTGGAGGAGGGCTTGTTGATGTCCACGGCTGATGCCAACGTTGGTTCGATCTTCGGCATCGGCTTTGCCGCGTGGAGTGGTGGCGCGTTGCAGTTTATTAATCAATACGGCTTGAACGACTTCATCGCGCGCGCGAGGTATCTGGCTGAGCAGTATGGGGAACGGTTCACACCGCCAGCGCTGTTGCTCGAGAAAGCCGCCCAGAACACGATATTTGCCTGACCGAAACGCCCTATCCTGAGCAACAGAGAACCCCTGTGGGAGCGGGCTTGCCCGCGATAGCGGTGTATCAGTCAATGCACAGGTCGGCTGATATGTCGCCATCGCGGGCAAGCCCGCTCCCACAGGTGGTCACTTGGCGGACTTGCTTTGCAGGGGTATTTCAAGGCAGGCTCTGGGGTGTGCATTATTCCCATCACAGTGTCAGGTATTTTTTATGTCGCTACGCGTCTGTATCCTGGAAACCGATATCCTGCGTCCAGGTTTGATCGATCAGTACCAAGGGTACGGGCAGATGTTCAAGCGCCTGTTTTCCAAACAGCCGATTGCTGCCGATTTCGTGGTTTACAACGTGGTGCAGGGTGAATACCCCTCGGATGATGAGGTGTTCGACGCCTACCTCGTCACCGGCAGCAAGGCTGATTCCTTCGGCACCGATCCCTGGATTCAAACCCTCAAAACCTACCTGCTCGAGCGCTACGCACGCGGCGACAAGCTGCTCGGTATCTGCTTCGGTCACCAGTTACTGGCGCTGTTATTGGGCGGCAAAACCGAGCGCGCGACCAAAGGCTGGGGCATGGGCATCCATGATTACAAACTCAACGCCAAGGCACCGTGGATGAGCCCGGTGGTGGAAGAACTGACCCTGCTCATCAGCCATCAGGACCAAGTCACGACGTTGCCGGAAAACGCCACCGTGATCGCCTCAAGCGATTTCTGCCCGTTTGCGGCTTACCACATCGAAGACCAGGTGCTGTGCTTCCAGGGTCACCCTGAATTCATCCACGACTATTCCCGCGAGTTGCTCGAGATCCTTCAGACAACCCTCGGAGAAAAGGTCTACACCCACGGCGTCGCCAGCCTGGAGCGCGACCACCACGGCGCAACCGTGGCGGAATGGATGATGCGCTTCGTCGCGCACAAGCCGGAAGCGACGGTTTAAAGCCAGCCCGACCGTTTAAAGCTGGCCCACAAACTGGTGCAGCCCACCGCAATAAACCCGAGCACCGCAAAATAGCCGTAGTGCCATTGCAGCTCGGGCATGTTCTGGAAGTTCATCCCGTAAATCCCCGCGACCGCCGTGGGGAACGCCAGAATCGCTGCCCATGCGGCAAACTTTCGCTGCACCACACTTTGGCGCGACGCCTCCAGCAACACACCGATCTCGATGGTCTGGCTGGCGATATCGCGCAGCGTGGTGAGGTCTTCCATCTGGCGCGTCACGTGGATCTGCACGTCACGGAAGTACGGACGCATGTTCTTGTCGATAAACGGGAAGCTCAGCTTCTGCAGCTCCTGGCTGATCTCCACCATCGGCGCCACATAACGCTTGAGCCGCAGCACGTCACGGCGCAGGCCGTGGATCTTCTGGATGTCGCGTTCACTCAGTGAGCTGCACAGCACATTGCGCTCCAGCTCATCAATCTCGGCGTGTATGGCCTCGCTCACCGGCTGATAGTTTTCGGTGACGAAATCCAGCAGCGCATAGAGTACGAAATCTTCCCCATGCTCCAGCAACAGCGGCCGCGCCTCACAGCGCTGACGCACAAAGCCGTAGGACGCCGAATGCCCGTTACGCGCGGTGATGATGTAGCCGTTGCCGGCGAAGATATGGGTTTCGATAAACTCCAGCTTGCCGTTCTCGCGCACCGGTGAATAGGTGACGATAAACAGCGCATCGCCGAAGGTTTCAAGCTTCGGGCGGCTGTGTTTTTCCAGGGCGTCTTCGATGGCGAGTTCATGCAGGTTGAACTGGCGTTGCAAGTTGGCCAGTTCCTGCGCGTCGGGTTCTTCCAGGCCGATCCACACAAAGTGATCAGGTTTTGCAGCCCAGGCCGCGCCCTCGTCGAGGGTGATATCCCTGACTTTCTTACCGGCGCTGTAAACAGCTGCCGCAACAACTCTACCCATGGTGCTGATCGCTTCTTGTTAGGAGGACAGATGTTGGGCAGCTTAGCTGGAAGCGAGTTCGGTTGTTACAGCAGTTTGCAGATTACGGTCCATCGCTGTGATGCATTCTTCCATCTGCTGCTGGCAAAGCTGCATCAGGCCAGGTACGTCATCCGCAGTCATGCCAGACGTAGGAATCGGCGGCAACGAGCGTATGAGTACATCACCACTGGCCCAGCGATTCAGCTGCATATGGTTGACGTAATTGCTCACGCACACCTGCACGATCGGCACACCCGCCGCAATCGCCATATGAAACGCGCCCTTCTTGAACGGCAACAACCCTTTGCCCAAATTGCGCGTGCCCTCCGGGAACACCCAGATAGAAGTGTCTTCATGCTGCAAGGTATGCGTAGTAGTCAACATCGCGCGACGCGCCTTGTGCGCATTGCCGCGGTCAATCAACACATTGCCCGCCAGCCAGAACAGTTGGCCAAACAACGGCACCCATTTCAGGCTCTTCTTGGCGATACACACCGTGCGGTAAGGCACCACGGTGCCGAGCACAAACAGGTCATAGTTGGACTGATGGTTGGCGATGATCACGCACGTGCCAGGCTTGTTTCGCAGCGAGTCGACATCCGCCTGCACATTCAGCCGCAACAACCACATCGCGGGCAGCCCGTAGAGGCGCGCGCAGAGGCGACTGTTGTCAGGGTTGAACGGCCGACAGATCCCCAGCAGTACGCCCAGCACGCCGGCGAGCATAAAGTGCAGTCCCATCAACAACATACGTAACAAAAAAAGCATCGACACAGCCCATCGGGACAAAATTTGGCGCAGTGTACGGATGTGCACTGTATTCGGCAATTGCCCCTAAAGACGTAGGAGATAGGCGATGTTTAAGCACATGTTTCAACAAGTGCCAGCAAAGCCCGGCTAGAGCGGTTGAGGGTGTTTCGGATTTATTTGTAAGAAAAAGCCCGACTCAAGGTCGGGCTTCGGCACAGCAGACGTAGGAATTAGATTCAGAAGTGAGTCTGATCCTGAATAATTGCATCATCCAGGGCTTCAAGCAGCGCCTTACGCACTTTCAGCTTGGTGTGCTTGTGGGCATTCATGTTGATCTTCTTCAACTGACGCGCCGCTTCCAGCGCCGCCGCAGGCAATTCCTCAGGCGCCACCACCTTATCCAGGAAGCCCGCTTGCAGCGCGCCCTGCGGGTCAAACATCTCCGCATTGATCACCGAGCGATGAAACGCCGACTTGCGCAGACGATCACGCGCCAGCTCGATACCCGCGTGGTGCATGGTCATGCCGATCGCCACCTCATTCAGACCAATGCTGAACGGGCCGTCCACGCCAATCCGGTAATCTGCCGACAACAACAGGAATGCGCCCTTGGCCACCGCATGCCCAGGGCACGCCACAATCACCGGGAACGGATGCGACAACAAGCGACGCGCCAGCGTCGAGCCGGACGTCACCAAGCCAATCGCCTCTTTAGGCCCGGCCGTCATCACCTTCAAATCATAACCACCCGACAAAATCCCCGGCGTGCCAGTGATGATCACCACCGCCCGATCCTTCTCGGCCTGATCCAGCGCTGCATTAAACTCGGCGACCACCGACGGAGAAATGGCATTCACCTTGCCGTTGCTCAAGGTCAGTGTCGCGATACCGTCTTCGAGGTGGTAGGAGATCAACTCACTCATGACGCGGTTCCTTATAAGACTTGTTATAGAGAGGCTATTTATAGGCATGCATGCGCAGACGTTACCCACCACGCCCGCCCCGGTAAAGCGCCGTGACTGACTGCCCAGTCAGACTTTTCCCGCATCCCCAAGGGTAGACGCCCCGGAGCAGGGCGCAGCAACCGCCCCAGACGCCTGCCGCGGATGCCAGAGAATGGCAGAATCAACGCCCCTCGCGAGGTGTGTCACGGCATAACCGTCTAAGCGCATGAAAATTCTGAAAAAACCCTTTGCCATCAGAAAGGCTTTCGACTACATTAGCGCGCCTCGACAGACTGAACTGGTTTGACGAGATACGGTGAAGTGTCCGAGTGGCTTAAGGAGCACGCCTGGAAAGTGTGTATACAAGAAATTGTATCGAGAGTTCGAATCTCTCCTTCACCGCCAAATTAGAAACGACTAAACCCCTGAAAACGTTAAAGTTTTCAGGGGTTTTGTGTTTTCAGGGTGGCAAAAAAGGCTCATATGGGAACATCCATGGGAACGGTAGGATTCTGCTGAAGCGTCCTATCTATGATTTTCTCTTTCAGCACTGCAGGATCGGACAGACTCACACCTACGAATGTTAGGGATGCCTGAACAACGTAGGCTCAACTATTCGCGGCACTAAAATGCTATTACTCTGCCTTGCTTGGCCGGCGATCAATCTGGTCATCTACTGGCGAGGGAGCGATGACAGTATCCAATTTAGAAAAGTACCGGGAAGATCTGAAGGCTTTGCTTCAGGAGGGGCGAGTGGTTCTCCAAGCGCTTGTCTATGAGTCGGAAGGCCCGGAAAAATGGCGGGACCGTAAGGCAGGAATTGGATGGACTGCGGAAAAAATTGAAATTTATGAAGATAAGCTCAAACCCTTCCGGATTTGCTACCACCACTGGTATTCCGAAGCGCTCGTTGTTGTAAAGCAGCTCCTTCCAGACAGGTATGCGGACTTCGTAAAATTTTACGAGCGACCAAAAACGCGAAAATCATTTGACGTCGAGACTTATCGAATTGAGGACGCATGCCAATCGCTTTCGTCGACTCGGTATGATGGGAATGTGATCGTTGATATGTCATCCGCCGTTTCATTGCTACAGCAACAAATTGCTATCCTTGAATCAGTAGAAAAACGTTTCGAGAGTTCACTTTTTGATATTAAGCAATTGGTACAGGCTGATCTCTTTGATTCTGAACTTGAGGTTGCTACAGAGCTGCTAAAAAACAAGTTTTCTCGTGCAGCCGGCGCTGTGGCTGGAGTTGTGCTGGAAGGCCACATGAAGCAGGTCTGTGATAACCACAATTTGCCCAAAAAGTCAGGAACTATTGCGGTGCTAAACGATGCGCTTAAAGCGGCTGGTGTCATTGAAATGCCGCAGTTTAGGCAAATTCAGTATCTTGGCGATATTCGTAATAAATGTGGTCATAAGAATTCGACCGACCCAACAGTTGAGGAGGTAAGCGAGCTTATTACAGGAGTCGATAAAGTTATAAAAACTATCTTCTGAATCCTTGGCCGTGGGCAAATTGGTTTCCTTGAAAATAAGCTGCGCATCTCTCCTTTACCGCCAAATTTAAAAACGATCAACCCCCTGAAAACGTTTAGGCTTTCAGGGGATTTTTGTTTTTAGAGGGTCAAAGGCCTATTAGGGAGCGTCCTTGGGAATACTGGCTGCTCACCGAGTGATGAATGGCTCGCATTGAGGGTCACATTTGAGAGATGAATGAACCATTCAGCAACATGTGGAGGGCAGAGTGGATCTAATCGAAGGCAAAGGGGAATTCCCAGGCGCAACCGTCTTTCAAACGATCAAACAGCCCTTGCTGGTCGTCCAACGAGCTATGGTCTGCCAAGTCCAAATAGTAATTCAGCCCATCATGCACGTAGTAAATGAGCCATTCACCAGTTAAGGCACCTCTCTTTTTTCTCTCCTCAAGTGCCCCGTATACAAAAGAATGTGAAATTCGATTGGCAACAGCCTCTCGATAGTCATTCATATCTGTATCGTCTTCTCCCATTAGAATTTCTCGGAACATGGCTTGCAGTAATCCTTGCTTTTTTGCAAATCCTCCAAACCATCTGTTGTTTATGTTCTCGGGTAAATGATATGCGTCAAAGTAATGCTTGTGCCAGAAACGTCCAAGAATAGGCCCTCTGAATTTCTCAGCGGCTTTTGTTCCTGTAGGACGACTGGTGGGGGTTTTCTCGAGAAGAGCAATCTCGTCCAATACTGAAAATTTATTGATCCGCCGGAGTAACGATCCGTTGTGTAGTCGCATAGCAAGGCACTGGCTGACACGATTCCAGTAGGGTTGCGCTAGGGTTAATTCCTTTTTAAGCAGAAGCGATTCGTATCTATTCAGTAAGGGCATAAGCTCTTCTCAAAGACGCTGACATACATTTATAAACGATGCGCGTGTTGAAGCAAACTAAGGATGTCCGGCCCATCCCCGTTCATCCACGTTCCATAGTGCTGTCTGATCATGTTCGCACTGGTGTGGCCCATCTGCTTTGCAATCCAGTCAACCGAGGTAGCGCCAGTGGTGAGCAGTTCGGTAAACGGGACATGATTTATTCGATCCTCGCAATCAGCAAATACGAGCCAAACAAAACCCCTGATTTCGGGAGATGTCAGGGGTTTTGTGATGTGTGGGTTTTGAAAAAGTGCCTTTCTTAGATCATGCGCACGGCATGTTCATCCGACGGCCTATGACATCCAGTAAATCGCACCCGTCTCGCAGTGGAATTGAGCACAGCAGGGCAAAATCGTTTAGTACAACCGTGTCACTACTTATTTCGCTACGCAGTGCAAGGTTCTCAAGTACTTGAGTAACGGCACGAAGCCGATAGCTAGCAGCTTCAAGCAGTATCTCTAGTGGCACGGTGGTATCGACAAAAAGGGCCGGGGTGGCGCTGTCGTTGCTGGTGAGGGCCATGTATTGGTTCATGAGTGACTCCATTAAGACAAAGATAAATAACAACGAAGCTTTTTCACGAGCCACAGCTAAAAACGCCAATAGCCTGAAATAACGTCGTTTGCATTCCGTCTTGTAGTCGAGTCGCCAAACCCGGCCGCTTACAAAGCGACCCAGCGACTATAAGGTTGGTTGGTGAAAACCAGGAGCGTACTGCTTCCGAATGAGCTGTAGGACATTGCGCAAAAAGGCCCCCTCAATGCCTATGCCGATGATGCACATCCGGAAAATGCGCATGGCTATGCCGCATCACCCCATGTACATGCACGTGACTGTGCGGCTTCCCCGGTTCCCACTCAAACCCATGCTCATGCTGATGATGCTCATCATGCACATGTCGATGCCCGTGCTCCGTCGCCTCATGCAGGTGCTCATGCGCGTGCCGCTCCGTCAGGTGCAACCACACACCCACAGCCATCAGCGCCAACGCAATCCAGAACGCGACTGACACCGACTCCCCAAACATCAGCAGCGCTACCGCGGCACCGAGGAAGGGCGCGGTCGAGAAGTAGGCGCCGGTACGCGCACTGCCCAAGCCGCGCAACGCCAGCACAAACATCACCAGACTCACGCCATACCCCAAAAAACCAACCAGCAGGATAGGCCCCAATTGCGCCATCCCCGGAACCTGCGCGCCAAGGTAAAGCGCCAATCCGCAGTTCACCAGTCCCGCAATCAACCCCTTCGCCCCGGCAATAAACAGCGCGTCCGACGCCGACACCTTGCGCGTCAAATTGTTATCAATCCCCCAGCACAAGCAGGCAAACGCCACCGCCAACGGCCCGGTCCAGTCGTGACTCGCGCCGCCTCCGTCGGACCAGGACAACACCACGCCGCCCAGCACAATCGCGATCATCCCGAACACGATGCGGCGGTCGGCGTTTTCCCTGAAGACCAGCCAGGCGATGACGGCGGTCAGTACGGATTCAAGGTTGAGCATCAATGAGGCGGTCGCGCCGGCGGTGCGGGTCAGGCCGAACATCAGTGCAACCGGCCCGAGGATGCCGCCGAAGGCGATGGCGCCGATCAGCCAGGGCCATTCGGAAGGGGGGAGCCCGGTGGGTTTCCAGCCGCGATCACGGATCAGGCGTACGCCTGCGAGACCGATGCCGCTGCCGAGGTAGAGCAGGCCTGCGAGCAGCACGGGCGAGAGGCCCAGGCCGAGGCTTTTGGCGAGCGGGGTGCTGGCGCCGAACAGGGCGGCGGCGGCGAGTGCGTAAAGAATACTGAGGTTCATGGGCCGTCCTCGTAGGTCAGGCCCATGATACGTCGCAGGCGTCAGTTAAAGCCCTGGCGTTTTTGACAACTTCACAGTCATTTATTGCGCAGATTTCAGCTTGATCACGTCACCGGAAATCTTGGTGGTGTAGCCGCTGAGTACCCAGGCCCAGAACCAGTTTTCCTGGACTTGGGTGTTGATCAGCGCATCGCCGCCTTTGGCTTTGATAGCTGCATCCTGGGCGCGCACGAAACGGCTGTTCTGGCCGATCGGGATGATGCCGAACAGCATGATACCGGTGGCGCTGGCTTCACTGTGGCCCAGCACGGTGTACTGGTTGCTGTCGTACTGCGGGGATTTGATGGCGGTGCCGGTGCAGCCGGCGAGGGCAAAACCAAGAACGGCGGCTGCTGCAACTTTACTGATGTACTTCACGGGGTAACTCCATGGGCAAAAATCGAGATCCACTTCTCGAAGGCGCGCCACTTTAATCCCGGTGATGGCAGATTGAAATCAACCCCGTGAAAGTTTCATCTTCAGGCCTGCACGTACACCCAGGCTGTCAGGCCCGAAGCCAGCGCCACGGATACGCGCTTGTAGTCCGACACTTCGTAGGCATCCGCCGCGGCCAGTTCCTGTTCATTAATCTGAAAAACCATGCCTTCAACGCTGGCGGCCTGTTCTTCGGTTGGCGCGACGATTGGGTGATGGGTCTTGCCGCTGGTGGCCAGCACTTCGGGGTCGGTGATTTCAACCCAGCTTTGCGCATAGCCGAGCATCGCGTCGTGCTGGCCGACCAGTTCGCGGCCGAAGTTGGCGAGTTGCACGGCTTTGTCCTGCAGGGTTCCGTAGGAAAACAGCAGCACGGGGAATTGGGTGGAGAGTTCCATGGTGTTCCTTAAGCGAGTAAGTCTTCGTAAAAGGCGCCGTAAGGCTTGCTCGGGTGGGCGATCTGGATTTCCAGAATCCACAGCCCGGCATTCGGGTAGTGCTCAAAGTCGCCGAGGTCGCCGCCGCGATGGATGGCGTGGGGAAAGTCGCTGACGCGGTGGCCCTTGATGTCGAGGTTCAGTTGCCAGCCCATGGCGTGCGCCTGTTCTTCGGCGTAGCGGTAGAGGTCGAGGCCGACGACCTTGTCGTTTTTCCAGCGTGATTGTACGCGGTCGAACAGTTCCTTGGCCGCGCTGGCGCAGGCGATCATGTCCGGGTCGGTGCCGGTGCTGAAGGTCGCACCGGCATCACCTTCGTGGCCTTGCCACACGGCGCCCATGTCGATGAAGAAGATGTCGTTGTCGCCCAGCACCGGGTCGCCGTCGGAGCGTTGCTTGAAGGTCTTGAGGGTGTTGGCGCCGAAACGCACCAGCAGCGGATGCCAGATGCGTTGCGTGTCGAGCTCGGTGAGTAGCTGTTTGCCCAGCTCGCGGGCTTCGGATTCGAGCATGCCGGGGCGGATGCGCTGGGCGAGGCTGTTGATGGCTCGCCAGGTCATGGCCTGGGCGTGGCGCATGGAATCGATGGTGTAGGCGGCGCCCACGGCTTCTTTGGGTTGTGAACTCACCGGGCTTTCCTCGTATTCAAGTTGTGCTGGTCGTTATGCGTTTCACTATATAGCGATGCGATGGCCGAGCCCAACTCCCAGAACACCGCAAAGCCAATGTGGGAGCTGGCTTGCCTGCGATAGCGGTGGTTCAGGAGCAAATGTGCAAGTTGACCCACCGCCATCGCAGGCAAGCCAGCTCCCACATTTTTTGACCGCGTTCAGCCAGTTAGAGGTGCAGCCAAGCCAAACCACCCAATACCATGGCCACGCCGCCGGCCGTATACGACATACGCTTCAACCACTCCTTGCGCGTCAACAACGTAATCGCCGCCAACGAAATCGCAATCTGAATCGCCGTCATCGCCTGCGCCCACCGGTGATGCTGGTGCAGTGCCTCTTCAGACTTCTCATCCCATGCCTTCGACGTGGCCTCAAGCTTCTCGGCCTGCTTGCGAACCTCTTCCTTCTGGCCCTTGTAGCGCTCGATCTCATCCTTGTAATGCGCCGCGTCCACGCCGGGAATGTGCGTGGCCAGTTCCGCGAGGTTCTGGCGGCTGGATTTGGCCTGGTAGTAATTCCACTGGTTGGCTGCTTCGGTCTTGATGATGGCGGCGTTGTTCTTGTCCATCGCCGCTTCGCTTTCGGTGGAGCCTGCCTGATAGCTGAGCATCGCGCCGAGGGTGGCCATCAGCGCGGTCATCACGGCGATGCGGCTGGCGAAATTGTCGCCACGGCCGTGGGCGTGTTCGGTGGTGTGTTCGACGTGTTTTTCGTGGGGGCTGGGGACTTCGAAGGCTTCGGACATGGGGGCGTCTACGAACGGAATGAGGGAGTCTGATTCTTCACCAGCGCAGCTGTCTCGATCCTGTACGTAACGCCGCAAAGTCGCGTCTTTTCACGTCAACGCCACCACAAATTCCTGATCGTGGCTGGCCACCACGGCGTGCCCGTCCACGCTGACCCACGCGCGGAACATGCCGAGGGTGTTGTAGGGCGCGCTGACGTTGCCCCTGGCGTCGAGGGTGATGGCGCCGGCGCCCACGCCCTGTTCACGGAATTCACCCATGATCAGGTGGCCCGAGGCTTGTTCGAGGCCCAGTCCGCCGAGGCTGATGCGCGTGGCGATGTCGTGGGCGAACACATGCCGGATGAAATATTCGCCCTGGCCGGTGCCCGACACCGCGCACACGCCGTCGCAAGCGTAGGTGCCGGCGCCAATCAGCGGGCTGTCGCCGACGCGGCCGACGGGTTTGTTGGTGTAGCCACCGGTGGAGGTGGCGGCCGCCAAGTGGCCGCTGCTGTCGAGGGCGACGGCGCCGACGGTGCCGTGTTTTTCTGATTCCCGCGCGGCCTTGAAGGTGCCTGCGCGTTGGTGCTCGCGCATTGCCTGCAACGCTTCGACGCGTTGCGCGGTGGTGAAGTAGCTGTTGGCGACGCAGTCCAGGCCGTGCGTTTGGGCGTAAGCATCGGCACCGGCGGCGGTCATCAGCACGGCTTCACCGGCGTCGAGCAAATGGCGCGCGGCGAGGATCGGGTTGCGGATATGCGCCGCGCCGCACACGGCGCCGGCGGCGAGTGTGGCGCCGTCCATGATCGCCGCGTCCAGTTCATGCTTGCCGTCGGCATTCAAGGCGGCGCCGTAACCGGCGTTGAAGTAGACCGAGTCTTCCATCCCCAACACCGCTGCCTGCACCGCATCCAGCGCCGAGCCCTGTTGTTGCAGGACGTTCCAGCCGGCAACCAGGGCCAGCCTCAAGTGCTCGCGCGCTTCCTGCCATTGCGCTGCGCTCATCTCGTGTTCGGCCATGACCCCGCAACCGCCATGCAGGCCGATGGCGACGGGGCCGGAGGTGAGGGGCTGTGGGGTGCTGTGCATGTGGGAAAGCTCCGTTAGGCGAAGGTGAAGGTTCGACAGGTCATGCCAGATGGCAGGCGACCCGTTGTCCTGAGTCTTTGGTGATCAGCACCGGGCGCTCTTCCTTGCAGCGTGCCACGGCGATCGGGCAGCGTGTATGAAAGCGACAACCGGACGGTGGCGAAAGCGGGCTCGGCAATTCGCCGGTGAGGCTGACACTGCGCTGCCGGTCGGAGGGGTCCATGCTCGGCGCGGCGCGCAGCAGGGCCTGGGTATAGGGGTGCAGCGGCGTCTGGTAGAGCTGTTCTGTGTCGCTGACTTCAACCACTTCGCCCAGGTACATCACGGCCACTCGGTGGGAAATATGCCGCACCAGACGCAAGTCATGGGCCACGAACAGCACGGTCAGCGAGAGTTTTTCCTGCAGTTCCAACAGCAGGTTGACCACTTGCGCCTGCACCGACACATCCAGCGCCGACACCAGTTCATCGGCCACCAACACGTGCGGCTCAACCGCCAGCGCGCGGGCAATGCCGATGCGTTGTCGCTGCCCGCCGGAAAACTCATGGGGCAGTTTTTCGGCGGCATCGGCAGGCAAACGCACCAAGGCGAGCAAGGCCTGAATACGCGCAGGAATCTCCTGAGGCGGGCAGACCTTATGCACCGCCAAGGCTTCATGCAGCATTTGGCCGACGGTCATGCGCGGGTTCAGCGAGCCGTACGGGTCCTGGAAAATCATCTGCACCTGGCGGTTGAACTCGCGCCGTTGCGGGCCTTTGAGGCTGGCGATGTCTTTACCGTTGAAGCGCACGCGCCCGTCGCTGGCGGACAGCAGGCCGACCAGGGTGCGCGCGAGGGTGGATTTGCCGCAGCCCGATTCGCCGACAATCCCCAGGGTTTCGCCCTTGGCCAGGTCCAGCCGCACGCAATTGAGTGCCTGCACAAACCGTTGCGGGTGCCCGCGCAGGCGGTCGAGCAGCGTGCGCTTGATCGGGAAATGCACCACCGCGTCTTCGACGCTGATGATCGGCTGTCGGGTGTCATTCATGACGCACTTCCTAGCGCCCGCAGGGGAATCAGGGCTTCCCAATGGTGGCAGGCCACGCGGTGTTGCGGCGTGAGGGATTGCAGGGTCGGCACCTCGCGTTCGCAGCGCTCGCTGCGATAGTCACAGCGCGGGCTGAAGCTGCACCCGTTGGGCAGTGCGAGCAGGCTCGGCGGTGTGCCGTCGATGGAGCGCAACGGCTGGCGTTCGCCGCCGGTTTGCGGCACGGAGGCCATCAAGCCTTGCGTGTAGGGGTGGCGCGGTTGTTTGAAGAGGTCAACCACCGGGCCGCTTTCGACGATACGCCCGGCGTACATCACCGCCACTTGGTCGCACAACTGCGCGACGACGCTGAGGTCATGGGTGACGAAAATCATCGCCATGCCCAAGTGGTCGCGCAGGTTGAGCAGCAGCTTGATGATCTGCTCCTGAATGGTCACATCGAGTGCGGTGGTCGGCTCGTCGGCGAGCAGCAAGCTGGGTTCACCGGCCAGGGCCACGGCGATCATCACTCGCTGGCGCATGCCGCCGGAGAACTGGTGCGGGTAGTCTTCCAGGCGGTTTTGCGCATCCGGGATGCCCACCAGGTTCAGCAGTTCGAGGGTACGTGCCTTGCGCTGTTTGCGGTTCAGGCGGGTGTGGGCGCACAGGCTTTCATCGATTTGCCGGTGCACGCTCAACACCGGGTTCAGGGCGATCATCGGCTCCTGAAAGATCATTGCGATCTGCCCGCCGCGCACCCTGCTCATGGCGCGCGTGCCCAGGGTCGTGAGTTCCTCGCCTTGCCAGCGCACCGAGCCGCTGGTCTGCGCCGAGCCTGGCATGAGTTTGAGCAGCGAGCGCAGGGTCACGCTTTTGCCGGAGCCGGACTCGCCAACCAGGCCGAGGATTTCGCCGGCGTGCAGGTCAAAGCTGACGTCCTGAATCGCGCGGATCTCGCCGCGTGGCGTGCGGATCCGTGTGTTCAATTGGCTGACTTGCAGTGCAGGCGCCGTCGGTGAATCAGTCATGTGCAGGGCCCTCATCATCTAGTGGCTCGCCGGGCGCAGCCAGTCGGCCAGCGCATCGCCCAGCAGGCTGAAACCCAGCCCGGTCAGCACGATCGCCAAGCCAGGGAAAATCGTGATCCACCAAGCGGTCTCCATGAAGTTCTTGCCGGCGGCGATCAGCACGCCCCATTCGGCGGTCGGCGGTTGGGCGCCAAGGCCCAGGTAGCCAAGGCTGGAACCCAGCAGGATCGACAGCGCCATGTCGGTCATCCAGTACACCAGCGCCAGGGTGATGACGTTCGGCAGCACATGGCGAAACAGAATGCGTGCGTGGCTGTAGCCCATGACCTGGCCGGAGGCGACGTAGTCGAGGCGTTTTTGCACCGCGACTTCACCGGCGATCAAGCGCGCATAGAACACCCAGTAAATGGTGCCGACGGCGATGTACATGCTGCTCAGGCCCGGACCGAGAATCGCCACAATCGCGATCACCAGCACCAGCAGGGGAAAGGTCAGCAAGGCATCGACCAGTCGATGAAACAGCGCCTCGGCCGTGCCGCCGTAAAACCCCACCAGCAGGCCGACGAAGGTGCCGAACAGCATCGGAAACAGTGTGCTGAACAGGGCAATCTGCAGGTCGACACGGTAGGCATGGATGACCCGCGAGAAGATGTCGCGCCCGAAGTTATCGGTGCCAAACCAATGCGCGGCGCTCGGCGCCTTGAGGATCGCGTGGTAGTCGAATGCCACCGGGCTGTAAGGCGCAAGCAGCTGCGGGAAGGCCGCCGCCAGCACCGACAGCAGCAGAATCAGGCAGCCGAGCAACGAGGGCCAAGGCAGGTATTTACGCCGAAACTTCAGCATCGAACGCGGCGCCGGTAGCGTCATCATCAGCGAGCCCTCCGAGGGTCGAGCAGCATTTGCACCAGGTCGGTGAGCAGGAACATCACCGACACCAGCACCGCCAGCACGATCACCAGCCCCTGCACCATCGGGTAATCGCGGGTGAAAATGCTGTCGACCATCAAGCGGCAGATGCCGGGGATGGCAAACACGGTTTCGGTGATCACCGCGCCGCCGATGATGGTGCCGATGTTGAGGGCGAACAGGGTCAGGGTGGGGATCAACGCGTTGGGCAACACGTGGCGCAGCAGAATCACTCGGCGGCTCAAGCCTTTGGCGCGGGCGAAAGCCACGTATTCGGCGTCGAGCACGGCGATGATCGAGGTGCGCAGGCTGTTCATCAGCACGGCAGCCAGGCTCAGGGCCAGGGTCATCGCCGGCAAAAACAGGTGGTACAGATGGTCGACGAACGTGTCGCCATACCCCCCGACCGGAAACCAGTGCAGGTGCGCAGAAAACACCGTGAGCAGCACCAGGCCTATATAGAAAGGCGGCATCGACAGCGCCACCTGGAATGTGCCGCGAATGGTCATGTCGGTGGTGCTGTGGCGGCGCAATGCTGAAACAAATGCCAGCGGGATCGCCAGCAGCAAGGCGAAGAACCCCGCCATCGCGGTCAGCAGCAGGGTCACTGGCAAGCGTTGCGCAATGATGCTGTTGACCGGCGAGTGCAAGGCGAACGAGTTACCGAGGTTGCCGGTGAGCACCTGCCGCACGAAATACAAAAACTGCACCGGCAAGGGTTTATCTAGGCCCAGTTCATGGTTGATGCGCAGCACGTCAACGTCCTGGCTGCGGTCGCCGATCATGGCGCTGGCCGGGTCGCCGGGCAGCAGGCGGACGATGATGAACGTCACCAGCAGAATCACCAGCAGCGTCGGAATAATCAGCAGTAGCCGTTTCAGGATGTAGGCAAATTCAGGCACAGGTCGACCTCTTGGCGTACGGGGTCATCGCGCAGCACCCGGTGGAGGCGGCACTGCGCGCGAGCCCGGCCGGTTTATTTCTGCAAGTACGCTTCGCTGAACAGGTTGTTGCCCAGCGGTATCTGCACGAAGCCTTTGACGCTGGTTTTCAGCGCGACTGGATAGGAACTCTCGTACAACCCAATCGTCGGGCCGCTGCTGTTGTAGATGTCCTGGATGGTCTTGAAATAAACCGCGCGTTTGGCCGGGTCCATTTCCTTCTGCGCGCTTTCGAACGCTTGGTCGACAGCCTCGCTTTTCCAGCCGGAGTGCAGGGCCTGGATGTTTTTCGAGTAGGCGAAGTACGAGGTGATTTCGCTCGGGTCGGCGATGTCGTCGGTCCACGGCGACAGGCGCATGGCGTATTCGCTTTTGCGGTAGCGGTCGGTGCGGGTGGCCTGGTCAACCTGATCGATGGTCAGTTGCACGCCGATTTCCGACCACATCTGTTGCAGCGACGTGGCGATGCTGATGTCGTCTTCGTTGCCCGCCAAAATCATCATGTGCGTGCTGAAACCCTGCGGGTAGCCGGCGGCTGCCATCAGGGCTTTGGCCTTGGCTACGTCTACGGGGTACAGCGGGCCGGTACCGGCATTCATCGGCGTAGAGGTGGACATGAACGAGGTCATCGGCTTGCCGATGCCGTAGGTCACCAGCTGGATGAGCGCCTCTTTGTCCGTGGCGTAATTGAGCGCCTCACGCACTTTCGGGTTGGCCAGCGGGTTGGGCTTGCCGTCCAGTTGCGGGTTGACGTTGGCGTTGGCGTATTCCACCCGGGTGGACGGGAACAGCACCATGTTCAGCGCCGGGTTTTTCTTCAGTTCGTCCACTCGCGAATAGGGGATGAACTCTGCACCGTCCAGCTCGCCCGATTGCAGCTTGAGAATGCGCGTGGCGTCGTCCGGGATGATCTCGAATTTCACCCCGTCGAGGTAGGGCAGGGGCTTGCCGTCCGAACCCTGGCGCCAGTAATAAGGGTTGCGCACCAGGGTCATGGTCGAGTTGTGCTGCCAGCTTTGCAGCATGAACGGGCCGGAGCCGATCGGGTGTTCGGCAAAGGCGGCGGCCTTTTCCTGATCGGTCTTGCCGGGGGCGGCTTCAAACAAGTGCTTGGGCATGATCGAGGTGTTGAACACGGTCAGGGCGCTGAGCACGGTCGGGTCTTCGTGGGACAGGTGGATGACTACGGTGTGCGGGTCGATCACCTTGACGTCGGCGATCGCGCTGACCATGAACTGCCACACGCCGTTGCCGGGTTTGCTCGCACGCTCCAGCGACC
The DNA here is from genome assembly GCF_002022275.1 of Pseudomonas fluorescens. Lineage (GTDB taxonomy): Bacteria > Pseudomonadota > Gammaproteobacteria > Pseudomonadales > Pseudomonadaceae > Aquipseudomonas > Aquipseudomonas fluorescens_AJ. The sequence goes on along the minus strand of NZ_MSDF01000007.1, from coordinate 270,861 downwards.
ACTGCACGTCTTCGGCGGTGATCGGCGAACCGTCGGAGAAATGCGTGTCGGGGCGCAGGGTCAGGGTCACGCTTTTGCCGTCCGGCGCGATGGTCCAGGCGCTGGCCAGGCCGGGCTGGATACCTTTGCCGTCAGCCGTCGGCAGCAGCAGGGTGTCGTAGAGGTTGGAGAGGATCCAGATATCAATGTTGCTGTCGTTGAGCACCGGCTCCAGGAAGGGGCTGTCGGCATAACGCCCGTACACCATCGTGCCACCGCGCTGCACCGTGTCCGCCGCCTGCGCCACTGCCGCCGTCAACAGGCTCAGCGCCAGGGATGCGACCAACGTTGCCTTGCTTGTTACCTTCATGAGCGAGCCCCTCGACGATTGACTGGAAGACCGTTCAGGTCTGTTTCACCGTCCATCCGTAACAGTAAGTTAGTACAATAATTGAAGGGGTTTTCAGCGGCTGTCAATCGCTGAAACAAATAAAAACGTGGCGCCAGGCAATCGCGCGTCGATGAGGTGCCATTTGTGTGCACGCGACGCAGGTTTCGCGTGAACGGTGAAAAGGCGCAGCCCCTCTGCTTCGGCCATGAGCCTGGATTTTAAAGGCATTAGCCATGATTTATGCGCTGTTAGCGAGCAAATCAGACAGCTGTGCACGCTAATGGAACAGCACTTGGCCAATCGCCCGTTCGCTGATAAAGCGCGTCGTCCATGACGGCCGTGCGGTGAATCTCAAAAAAACCTCCGCCTCGGGCCTGCTGAAAAACGTCAGTTGCAAAGCCGAAAAAAATGCGTTCTAGTGTAATAGTCAACAAGTACACATCGAGATGCATTATGGATTTCCAGCTGGATCGCACCCTGTCGATCCCTTTAGGCACACAGCTTCGCGGGCTGGTCGAGTACGCCATTACGTTTGGCGCCCTCAAGCCGGGCGATCGTTTGCCGTCGACGCGGGAAATGGCCGAGCAGGTCGGCGTGGCGCCGATGACCGTGGCCCAGGTGTACCGGGAGCTGAAAGACGCCAACCTGATCTACAGCAAGCCGGGTTCCGGTACGTTTATCGCCGAGAACACCGTGACGCCGGCCCTGAGCGCCGCGCGCATGACCGAGCTGCACGAACGCGTCGACGCCTTGATCGATTGCGGCGTGAAAATGGGTATTTCCGCCAGCGAACTCGGTGCGCTGGTGAGCATGCGGTTCAGTGAGCGCCTGCGCAGCAAGCGCAATAAACGCGTGGTGCTGGTCGGTAATTTTATCGAGTCCTCGCGCGACTACGCCTTGGCCATCGCCGACACCCTGGGCGATGCCGCCGGTATCGAAGCCACCACCGTGCAATTGCTGCAGGACGACGCCGCGTTGCGCCAACGCGCCGCCGACGCCGACCTGATCCTGACCTTCGCCCACCGCCGTCGTGAAGTCAGCCAATTGCTGCCCGGCACGCCGATCACCAACATCAGTTTTATCCCGTCCGAACACACCCGGCGCGCGCTGGCCTCCATCGACCCCCTGGCTAAGGTGCTGGTGGTGTCGATCTTCCCGGAGTTCACCGCGTTGATGAAAAGCGGCGTGCAGCGTTTCGCCTCCCACGTTGACTCGGTCACGGTTATCCACCGTGACGAGGCAGACCTGAGTGCGCAACTGCATGCGGCCGATGTGCTGATCTACGCCACCGGCGCCGATGACCTGCTCCAGCAGCTCGGTGCCAGCCAGCAGGCGTTTGAATACCGGCATGTTCCCGATGCCGGGGATATCCAACGGGTTGTGCTTCCGCTTCTGGAATAAACCGCTTCGCCATCGTCCCGTGTTGAGGATCCAAATGAAGATAAGTGAGATGAACTGGCAGCAACTGGAGCGCTACCTGGAAACCGACGATCGGGTGATCGTGCCGTTGGGCAGTACGGAACAACATGCGCTCCTGAGCCTGTCGGTGGATTCGATCCTCGCCGAAAAAGTCTCGGTGGACGCGGCGCAAAGCCTCGGCATCCCGGTGTTTCCGGTGGTGCCGTTCGGCATGACGCCGACCTTCTATGACTTCCCCGGCACCATCAGCCTGAGCCTGTCGACCTACATTGGCCTGCTCAATGACATCCTCAACAACCTCAAGCATCAGGGCTTTCGCCGCGTGCTGCTGGTGAATGGGCATGGCGGCAACTCACCGGCGCAGAACTTCATCAGCGAATGGATGCTCGGCAACCCCGAGATGAGCGTGCAGCTGCACAACTGGTGGGCGGCGCCCAAAACCTGGGCCAAGGTCATGGCCATCGACCCGGTCGCGTCCCATGCCTCGTGGATGGAAAACTTTCCCTGGACCCGGCTCGCGGGCGTCACCCAGCCCACCGAGCCAAAGCCGATGATCGACCTGGCGCAACTGCGCAAGATGAACCCGAACAAGGCTCGCGCGTTTCTGGGGGATGGCAACTACGGCGGCTACTACCAGCGCAGCGAGGAAGACATGTCCGCCCTGTGGGACGTGGCGGTGGACGAAGTGCAGCAGATCATCAACGCCCTGTAAGCGAGGCCGCTCCGTCATGCCACACACTCAACCGCAAGACCGCGCGCCCATCGTTATCTGGGGCGCTGGCGCCATAGGCGCGGCGATTGCTGCCGCTCTGGTGCAACTCGATGAGCCGGTGATTCTGGTGGATAACGCCGTGGCCCATGTGGCGGCGATCAACGCCAATGGGCTGACGATCACCGGCCCGCTCATCGAGGGTACCTTCAAGGTGCAGGCGCTGTTGCCCGAACAGTTGCAAGGGCGCTTCGAACGCATTTTCCTCGCGGTCAAATCGCACCACACTGCGGGCGCTATCGAGCAGATCCTGCCGCACCTGGCCGACGACGGCTACGTGGTGTCGATGCAGAACGGGCTCAACGAACATGTGATTGCCGCGAAGATCGGTGCTGAACGCACCCTCGGTGCGTTTCTGAATTTCGGCGCCGACCTGCTTGAGCCCGGCGTGATTCATTACGGCGGGCGTGGCGCGGTGGTGGTCGGCGAACTCGACGGCGCGCCGCGTGCGCGCACCGAGGCGTTGCATCGCTTGCTGCTGAGCTTCGACAGCGCGGCGGTGCTGACCCCGAATATCTGGGGCTACCTGTGGGCGAAGTTGATCTACGGCGCGCAACTGTTTGCCACGGCATTGACCGACGACAGCATCGCCGATGTGTTGGCCATGCCCGCCTTTCGCCCGGTGCTGACTGCGCTGGCGCGCGAAATCGCCTCGGTAGCCGCTGCTGAAGGGGTTACCTTGCAGACCTTCGACGGCTTTGACCCGTCGGCCTTTGCTCTCGACGCCAGCGCCCAGCGCACCGCCCAATCCTTCGACGACATGGTTGCGCACAACCGGCGTTCGTTGAAATCCCACTCGGGTATCTGGCGCGACCTCGCGGTGCACAAACGCAAGACGGAAATCGACGCGCAAATCGCCCCGGCCATCACCATCGGCGCCACCCATGGCCTCGACCTGCCGGTGACGCGCCGCCTGGTCGAGCTGATCCACGATGTGGAGCAAGGCCTGCGCCCGCAATCACTCGACACCCTGGCCTTGTTGGCCGACACCGCCGCTGTTGCAGGAGCCCGCCGATGAACGCCGAACCGTTTGATTTCTCCCGGCGCCAGGTCCTTGTGACCGGTGCCGCCCATGGTTTCGGCCGGGCGATTTGCCAGGCATTCAGCCAGCGCGGCGCGCGGGTCATTGCCTGCGATATCCAGCAAGAAGGCGTGGAACAGACTGCCCAATTGTGCGGCGAGCACTGCCGTGCCGAAGTGCTGGATGTGTCGGATGAGGACGCGATCGCGCGGCTGTTCAGCCGGCTTGAGGCCGAGCAGTGGCAGGTCGATACGCTGGTCAACAACGCCGGTGGTGTGGTCGGGCAAACCGGCCAGCCCCTGGAAACGGTGACGCTCAAACAATGGCAGGCGATTGTCGACGTCAACCTGACCGGCGCGTTTCTGATGTCGCGCGCGGCGGTCAGCTCGATGAAGCAGCAAGGCTTCGGGCGCATCGTCAACATCTCCAGCCGCGCGGGTTTGCAGGTCAGCCTGACGGGCATTCAGGCCTACGCCAGTGCCAAGTCCGGGCAAATCGGCCTGACGCGCCAACTGGCCCATGAGCTGGGCCCGTGGAATATCACGGTCAATAACGTCGCGCCGGGGTTTGTGCGCAGCAACGCGGCGACCGAGCGCCAGTGGGAGGCGATGCAGGAGGACGGGCAGCAGCGCTTGCTGCAAAACATCGCGTTGCGCCGGTTGGGTTCTGCCGAAGACATTGCCCACGCGGTGCTGTACTTCGCCTCCGATTGGGGCAATTGGGTGACCGGGCAAATCCTGAGCGTGGACGGCGGCCGGTAGCGCTTTTCAGCGGTTTAATTTGGCCTTTGCTCGTTTCCCCTAAGACGGTTCCTGTACGTAACGCAGCAAACCGTCGACCAGCGCATCAAAGGTCACCCGGCAGCGCGGGCTGTTGCGCAGGTCTTCGTGCATGGTCACCCACGTGTCCAGTTTCAATGCAAAACCCTCCGGCAGCACCCGCCGCAAACGCGGGTCGCGCTTGGCGAGTTGCACCTGGCAGCCGCCGATACCCGCGCCGGCGCGGATCAAGGCCAACTGTGCGAGATCGCTGTCGCTGCTGAGGGCGAAAGCGCTGCGTTCAAAGCCCTTGATCGCCAGGCTGCGGATGAAGGCGTTTTCCTGATCGAAACCAATGACCGAATGGCCCGCCAGGTCCTGCATGTGAAGGGGCATGCCGTGTTGTTGCAGGTAGTCGTCGCGGGCGTGCAGGCCGACCTCGATCAGGCCGATGCGCCGCGCCAGCAGTTGTTCCTGGCTGGGGCGGACCATGCGCACGGCGATGTCGGCTTCCAGTTGCAGCAGGTCGCTGAGGCGGTTGGTGAGGGTCAGTTCGACTTTCAGTTGGGGGTGCTGGCGGCGCAGTTGGGTGAGGATCGGCGGCAGCACTTCAACGCCGACCACCTCACTGGCAGAGATGCGCACCACGCCGCGCACGTCGTCGCCCTGGGATGAAGCGGCGCGTTCCAGCGCGGCGGCGGTACGTTCCATGGTTTCGGCGTGGTCGCGCAACGTGTGCGCGACGGCAGTGGGCAGTAACCCTTGCGGCGAACGCGTGAACAGCACCACGCCCAGCGCGGCTTCCAGCGCAGCAATATGCCGACCGACCGTGGGCTGTGTGATGCCGAGCAACCGTGCGGCCCCCGACAGCGATCCTTCCTTGAGTACACCGAGGAATGACCGGTAAAGCTCCCATCCAATATTCAATGCCATGCATAAATGTATAGCGGCTGGGCGCTCTTCGGCAATTTATCTATAGCAGGGCCGCGCGCACACTGGCCTCAACAACAAACAGGTGTGGGAGACGGCGATGAGCAAAGTACTGGTATTGGGGGCAACGGGCGGGATTGGTGGCGAAGTGGCGCGGCAGTTGAGTGCGGCAGGCTGGGAGGTGTGTGCGTTGACCCGGGACGTGGATAAGGCACGCAGCGCGAATGCGGCTTTTACCTGGCTCAAGGGTGATGCGCTTGACCGCGAAGCGGTGCTCGCCGCCGCCCGTGGCTGCACGGTGATCGTCCACGCCGTCAACCCGCCGGGTTATCGCAACTGGGCCGAGTTGGTGCTGCCGATGATCGACAACACCATCGCGGCGGCCATCGCCGAGGGCGCGACCATCGTGCTGCCCGGCACGGTCTACAACTTTGGGCCGGATGCGTTTCCTGTGTTGCACGAAGACTCGCCGCAGCACCCGCAAACGCGTAAGGGCGCGATTCGGGTGCAACTGGAGCAGCGCCTGGAGGCGGCGTCCCGCCAGGGCGCACGGGTTTTGATCGTGCGCGCCGGCGACTTTTTTGGTGGCAAGGCTGCAAACAGCTGGTTCTCCCAGGGTTTGGTCAAACCCGGCAAACCGGTGCACACCATCAGTTATCCGGGCGCGCCGGGCCTGACGCATCAATGGGCGTACCTGCCGGATGTGGCACGCACGATGGTCGAACTATTGGCGCGCCGCGCCAGCCTCGACGCCTTCGCGTGCTTTCATATGGCGGGGCATGAAGACACCGATGGCACTCAGATGAGCCGGGCGATCCAGCGGGTAGTGTTGCGCAGGACCGGCCAGCAACCCGGCGTAGGCCGTTTCCCCTGGTGGCTGTTGAAACTGGCAGCGCCTTTTGTGGTGACCTTCCGCGAACTGCAGGAGATGCGTTACCTGTGGAACACGCCGTTGCGCATGGATAACACGCGCTTGGTCGAGGTGCTCGGCAGAGAACCCCACACGCCGCTGGAACAAGCGGTCGAGGCCACGCTGAGCGGTCTGGGTTGCCTGCCTAAGCCCGCCTGATCAGGTGCACATACACCGCCACGTTGATCAGCACCACCACGGCCCCGAGCACCAGTTGAATGTTCGGGGTCAGCCCGGCCGGGTAGATCAGCGTAAGGATGTAATGCTCGATAAAACCGCCGCCATAACCGTCCTGCCCGGCGAGGTGGCGCATCAGGTTTTCCCAACGGGTCAGCGGGCAGGGCAGGTGGAACACTTCCACGGCCACACCCCAGGCTACGGCGGGCAAGTGCAGCCACACCACGCGCCGCCATTTAAGGGCCAGCAGCCCGCCGAACAACACGAACAGGATGAAGCACAGGTGGAACAGCACCAGGCCGTCGGCGGCTACGCGATAGAGCATGTGGGGGTTCGCTTTTAAAGTTGGCCGGCGTCAGGCACCGAGCTGTTCCTGTAGGTAGTCGATAAACACACGCAGTTTTTTCGGCGTGTTGCTGCGGTTGAAGTAATACAGATACAACGCGCTGTGGGTGATCCAGTCACCCAATACTTCCACCAATTGGCCGGATTGCAACTGCGGCTCGACGCTCGAGCGCGCCACATAGGCGAAGCCAAAACCGTCCAGCGCACCGCGGATCATCAATTCGATGTCATTGGTCGCCAGCCGCCCTTTGACCGTGACCCGCAGCGGCTTGCCGTCTTTTTCAAAATCCCAGCGGTGCATCAGGCCGGTTTGCGCGCTGCGGTAGTTGACGCACTCGTGCTGGAGCAAATCGTGGGGATGGGTGGGCGGCGTGCGCCCGAGCAGGTAGCCCGGCGTGGCAACGATGACGAAGCGCAGCTGCCTGGCCACCGGAATCACCACCATGTCCTCGGCCAGCACGTGGTCGTAGCGGATGCCCGCGTCAAAGCCCTGCGCGACGATGTCCACCAACGCATTATCCACCGCAACTTCCAGATTGATCCCGGGGTGCTTGCGCAAGAACCCCTGGAGCAAGGGTTGCAGCACCATGCGGCTGGCGGTGGAGGGCACGTTGAGGCGCAACGTGCCGCTGGCCTCGACGGTGGCGGCGGCGACGCTGTGCAAACTGGTCTCCAGCTCTTCCAGCAGCGGGGTGATTTTTTCCAGCAGTTGCGCACCGGCCTCGGTCAGGCTGACGCTGCGGGTGGTGCGGTTAAGCAGGCGCACGCCCAACTGTTTCTCGAGGGCGCCCACTCTCTGGCTCACCGTGGAAACCGACAGGCTCACCGCATCGGCGGCCTGGGTGAAGCTCTTGGCGCGTGCGACTTGCAGGAACAGGCGTAATTGCTGGAAATCAGGCGTGTCCATTGTGTGGTTTTTCCGAAAGGGGCTTGTGGATTATGCATCTTTTTCACAAGAACGCCTGCGCGCATACTTTTTTCACACCCACGAAGAAGGCCTTTTCATGACTGATTCAACTGCAAAGCCAGTCTGGTTTATCACCGGTTGTTCCACCGGCTTCGGGCGCCAATTGGCGTTGCACACGCTGAGCCTCGGTTACCCGACGGTGGTCACTGCACGCAATCCGCAGCAGGTTGAGGACATTGTCGCCGGCCATGAAAACAACGCGCTGGTACTCGCGCTGGACGTGACCGACCCAACCCAGGTCGAGGCGGCGGTGCAAGCGGCTCAAGCGCATTTCGGGCACATCGATGTGCTGGTTAACAACGCCGGTATCGGCTACTTCGGCGCGTTCGAAGAAAGCGACCTGGACGAAGTGCGCCGCATGTTCGAGATCAACTTCTGGGGCCTTGGCGCCATGACCCGCGCCGTGTTGCCGGGTATGCGTGCGCGTCGCTCGGGCACCGTGGTGAATATTTCTTCGGTGGGCGGGATTGCTGCGTTTCCATCCTTGAGCTTCTACAACGCCACCAAGTTCGCCGTGGAAGGTTTATCCGAAGCGCTCTCCCAGGAAGTTACTCCGCTGGGCATTAACGTGTTGCTGGTCGAACCGGGCCCATTCCGTACTGACTGGGCTGGCCGTTCTGCCAACGAAGCCCCACAGGCTATCGACGACTACCGCGAGACAGCGGCGGCACGTACCAGCCGTGTGCGCAGCTACAGCGGCAAACAGCCGGGTGACCCGGTGCGCGCAGCGCTTGCCATTGTTCAGGCGGTGGAGGCCGAACAACCGCCTTTGCGCTTGCTGTTGGGCAAGGCCGCACTGGGGTTTGCACGCGTCAAAGTCGACGCATTGAGTACTGATTTTAACGCGTGGGCTGAAGTGACTGAGGGCGCGGACTTCCCTGAGTAGGTTCTGATGGTGACGGCACACAGGTGGTCGCAATGGTTGCTTGCAGGAGACCAGGGCCGCTATTGTGCTGAATCCTTTTAGTCCTTCCCCAGGGTTTTGTTGTGATGAATGCACCGCGTAGCGCAGTCGGTCCGATCAAGGCCGTGATTTTCGATATGGACGGGTTGTTGCTGGACACTGAAGGCATCTACACCGAAGTCACGCAGATCATCGCCGAACGTTACGGCCGCACCTATGACTGGGGCATCAAGCAGCACATCATCGGGCGCGGTGCGCAGGACCTGGCTGACTACGTGGTCAAGGCGCTCGACTTGCCGATCACTTCGGCCGAGTTTCTCAAGATTCGCGAACCGTTGATGAGCGAGCGTTTCCCCAAAGCGCTGGGCATGCCCGGCGCCGAAGCGCTGGTGCGGCATTTGCACGCGCACAACATACCGATTGCCGTGGGCACCAGTTCGTCGCGCAATTCGTTTGGTCATAAAACGACCTTGCACCGCGAGTGGTTCAGCCTGTTCGGCACCATCGTCACGGCGGATGACCCGGAAGTCGGCGCGGCCAAACCTGCGCCGGACATCTTCCTCACCGCCGCGCGCCGCCTGGGCGTTGCGCCCGAGGATTGCCTGGTGTTCGAGGATTCGCCGTTTGGCGTGACCGCCGCCAAAGCCGCCAACATGACCGCCATCGCCGTGCCGGATGAGGCCATGGCTGACAGCAAGTACCACCATGCTGACCAGATCATCCGCAAGCTTGCGGACTTTGATCTTGCGGCTTATGGCTTGCCGCCATTGCGTTGACTGAAATGCAGTCAAAAAAAATGTGGGAGCTGGCTTGCCTGCGATTGCGGTGTGCCAGCCACACATCTGGCCCTGATACACCGCCATCGCAGGCAAGCCAGCTCCCACACAAGCCAGTTCCCATGTTGGCTCAGGCGCTGAAACCACCATCAATGGTCAAGCTTGCACCAGTGATATACCCGGCTTCCGGCCCTGCGAGATACGCCACAAAGCTGGCAATCTCTTCCACATGTCCGTACCGCCCAATGGCCATCAACCCCATCAAACTCTCCGCAAACTCGCTGTTCGCCGGGTTCATATCAGTGTCTACCGGCCCAGGCTGCACGTTGTTGATCGTGATGCCGCGCGGCCCCAGGTCCCGTGCCAACCCTTTGGTCAAACCGACCAGCGCCGCCTTGCTCATCGCATAAGGGCCGCCGCCGCCAAACGGCATGCGTTCGGCGTTGGTGCTGCCGATATTGATCACCCGGCCGCCGTCGCCCATGTGCTTGGCTGCTTCCTGGGTCGCAATAAACACGCTGCGCACGTTGATCGCCAGGGTCTGGTCGAAGTCTTCCAGTTTGAAGTCTTCCAGTGGCGCGATGGCCAGCACACCGGCGTTGTTCACCAGGATATCGATGCGGCCAAAGGCTTCGACGGTGGCGTTGACGGCATTGCGGATCGCGTCGGCGTCGGCGCTGTCGGCGTGGATCGCCAGGGCTTTGCCGCCTTCGCTGATGACGCTGTTCTGCAGTTCTTCAGCCTTGGCGGCCGAGCTGACGTAGGTAAAGGCAACCGCTGCACCTTGCGCGGCGAGGCGCTTGACGATGGCGGCGCCGATGCCGCGGGAACCGCCTTGAATCAAGGCGACTTTGCCGCTGAGGTTTTGTGTGGTCATGTCGATCTCCTGGTCGTTCAAGGCGGGAGTGCCTTGTTGTTGGAACCGAGTATCGACTTGAGCGCCGCTGCCCGGTAGACCGTGATTGCTATAGTCTGTGTAAACCAAAAGTTTAGAGTGCAGTGGTATGGAAAGCTTTGGCAGTATCGAATGCTTTGTGCGCAGCGCCGAAGGTGGCAGCTTTGCCGAGGCGGCGCGGCACTTGAGCCTGACCCCGGCGGCCGTCGGTAAAAGCGTCGCCAAGCTGGAAGCGCGCTTGGGCGTTCGGCTGTTCCAGCGTAGTACACGTCGCCTGACCCTGACGGAAGCCGGCAAACTGTTTCTCGAAGAAGTCAGCGCCAGCCTCACCACGATCCAGAATGCGGTGGCTAACCTGGCCAGCGCCGAAGGCCGCCCGGTGGGCACGCTTAAAGTCAGCATGGGCACGGTATTCGGCAATCGCTATGTGGTGCCGTTGCTGGGAGCGTTTATGCGGCGCTTTCCGGACATCAGCCCCGATTGGCATTTCGATAACCGTCAGGTTGATCTGATCGGCCAAGGCTTCGATGCAGCGATCGGAGGTGGTTTTGAGCTGCCCCAGGGTGTGGTCGCACGCAAACTTGCGCCCGCGCACCGGGTGTTGGTGGCGTCGCCGGACTATCTCGCGCAACGCCCGACAGTCGAAACCCCCGAAGACCTGTCGCGCTGCCTGGGCATTTTGATCCGCTCCCCGCAAACCGGCCGCGTGCGCTCCTGGCACCTCACCAGCCTGGAGCGTGAACATCGCCCGCTGGTGCTCAAGCCCGGCATGACCATGAGCGATTCCGAAGCCGCGTGCTGCGCCAGCGCTCAAGGTTTGGGTATTGCGTTGGTGAGCATGCCGATGGCCGTGCCGTTTCTCGACAGCGGCGCGGTGGTGCGTGTGCTGCCTGACTGGTACGTCGATGACGGCAATATTTCCATCTACTACGCCGAACACAAACTGCTGCCCGGCAAGACCCGGGCGTTTGTGGACTTCATCATTGAGCAGTTTGCGGAGCAGGGGTTGGTCCGCAGGTTCAGTGCGGTTTGATGAGGGCGGTGGACCGAGGTGTGGCTATCGCAGGCAAGCCAGCTCCCACAGGGGGATGCATTTCAAGCTGGAAACGCGATCAACTGTGGGAGCCGGGCTTGCCCGCGATGGCCGCGACGCGGTCTACCGGCCGAACTGCCCCGGCCAGCCAATCACTTTCTTCGGCCGAGGCGTCGCATAGGTCCTGATTTTCGACGTCGACAACCCCAGCCGCACCAGCGATTCAGCAATGGTCACCGCCGCCGTCACCCCATCCACCACCGGCACACCGGTGCGCTGGCGAATCTGCTCATCCAGCCCGGCCATGCCGCCGCAGCCCAGGCAGATCACTTCGGCTTTGTCTTCGCGGATGGCCAGTTCGGCCTGGCGCACGATGGCCTCCATGGCCGCCAGCGGGTCTTCTTCCAGCTCCAGCACCGCCATGCCACTGGCACGCACCGATGCGCAGCGCTGATACAGGCCCGCGAGTTTCAGGCGGTCTTCGATCAGCGGCACGGTACGGTCAAGTGTGGTGACCACCGAATACGCATGCCCCAAAAACATCGCCGTGCTGGCCGCGGCTTCGGTGATATCCACCACCGGCACATTCAACAATTCCTGCAAACCTTCACGGCCATGCTCGCCATAACCGGCCTGTATCACCGCGTCAAAGGGCTGGTCGTAAGCCATGACCCGGTCCATCACGGCGATGGCCGCCAGGTAGCTTTCAAAGTTGCCTTCCACGGATTCGGCGCCAAAGTACGGCGTGAGCCCGACGATCTCGGTGCCCGGTGCGGCCACAGCCCGCGCCTGCTGGGCGATGGTTTCAGTGATGGATTCGGTGGTGTTGACGTTGACCACGAGGATACGCATGGAATGTCCTTGATTAATGACTGACGTTATCGACTGCAATGCTTTCGCCGCTGACATCGGCGTAGAACGGCTGGCGCTTGGCGATCAGCAGGTAAAGCAGCCCTGCAATACCGGCGCCAAACATCCAGGAAAACGGGGCGACGCTGGCAAAGCCGGGCAACAGCGCCAGCAGAATGGCGATCAGCGCCGCAGGAATAAACGCCGCGACCGCACGCAAATTGACGCCACGGCTGTAGTAATAAACCCCGCTTGGGTCTTCGCTATACAGCTGCAACACGTCCACCCGGCTTTTACGGATCAGCCAGTAGTCGACCATGATCACGCCATACAGCGGCCCCAGCAGCGCGCCCAGACCGGAGAGGAAATACACGATCACCAGCGGGCTGTTGTAGAGGTTCCACGGCAGGATCAGCACCGCCAACGTTGCGCTGATCAACCCGGCGCGGCGGAAGTTCAGGTACTTGGGCGCCAGGTTGCTCAGCACAAAGGCCGGTGCGACAAAGTTGGCCATGATGTTCACGGCCACGGTGACAATCAGGAACGCCAGGCAGCCCAATACGAGGAAGAAGGTGTTGGGGATGGCCGCGATGATTTCAGTCGGGCTTTCGATCACCCGGCCATTGAGCTGGAACTGCCCGCCGCACAGCAGCACGGTGATCGCGGCAAACACCAGGATATTCACCGGCAGGCCCCAGAAGTTGCCGACCTGGATGGTCTTGCGGCACGGCGAAGAACGGGCGAAGTCACAGAAATTCAGAATCAGCGTGCCATAAATGCTCAGCCACAACGCGCCGCCGGCAAAGATATTGCGCCACATCTCACCGCCGCTCAGGGGCTCGCGAACCGACCAGGCGATGTTGCCGCCCACCTGGAAGTACATCCAGCCGGCCAGCGAGGCGACGGTGACCAGAATCACCGGCCCGGCAAACGCCTCATAGCGACGCACCATTTCCATGCCATACGCCAGGATCGCCAGTTGCACGAACCAGATCGCGACAAAACACGCCCAGCCCAGGGTGGACAGGCCAAGGATCGAGTTGTGGTCATAGTCGGCAAACCCCGGATGAATCGCCGACAACAACACACGGAAAACCACCGAGGCCAGGTAGGTTTGTATACCGAACCAGGCAATCGCAATCACCGCGCGAATCAACGCCGGAATCTGCGCGCCATGAATGCCGAAACTGATACGGCTGATGACCGGAAACGGCACGCCGGTTTTCTGGCCCATATACCCCGACAAGTTCATGAAGAAGTACACCAGCGCCGCCCCGATCCCGAGGGATAACAGGATCTGCCAGCCGCCCAGGCCCAGCGCATACAAGCCAATGGCAAACGAATAGTTGGCGATGTTGTGCACGTCATTGGTCCACAGTGCGAAGATGCTGTAACGCCCCCAGCGTCGACCTTCAACCTTGGTGGGCGCCAGGTCCTTGTTGTGCAACCGTGGGCTAAGCACCAGCGGGCCGGGGCTCGCGGCCTCGGGGTTCAGGGAGGGCAGATCCAGTGCGATGTGATTCGAGAGGCTTGTACGCATTCCGGCAGGCTCCAGCGCATCTGCAGCAAAGCGGCGGATGGCAAAGTGTATGTAGGTTTTGTATTTATTGTATACAAAGCGTATTTCACCTTAAGCCACATGCGTGCCAGTTTTTGATCTATGAAAACTGTGGTTAATTTCGTTTTTGCAGGTGTGATTAATAAATGGTTGAATCTAAAGCGATATAAATTGACCGTTTGAACAGGTATTTATTTTCTGCCAGGAGGGCACTCTATTAAACAGGCATAGAGTGTGGGGAGAGGGGTGTTACGTTTTGGTGCGAAGGAATTTGGATTGCACACATAAATGGCACCGATGGTTACATGTGTGTGTACATTTTTTTGCTCAACACAAAACAAATGTGGGAGCGGGCTTGTGTGGGAGCCGGGCTTGCCCGCGATGCAGGCACCTCGGTGTATCAGTGATACCGGGGTGATGCTATCGCAGGCAAGCCAGCTCCCACACAAGGCCACTCCCACACTTTTTACTGCGCCAAGGCTTACGCCTTGCTGATGATATTCCCCGCATGCAGCCCGCATTCTTTCTGCGTTGCCTCTTCCCACCACCAACGGCCTTCGCGTTCGTGCTGGTTCGGCAACACCGGGCGAGTGCAAGGCTCGCAGCCGATGCTGATAAAGCCGCGCTCATGCAAGCTGTTGTACGGCAGCTCCAGCATGCGGATGTAACCCCAGACTTCCTCGCTGGTCATCTGCGCCAGCGGGTTGAATTTGTACAGGGTGCGTTCCGGGGTGGAGAACGCCGTGTCGATTTCCAACACGGCCACCTGGCTGCGTGTCCCCGGGCTTTGATCGCGGCGTTGGCCGGTGGCCCAGGCGCTGACGCCGGAGAGTTTGCGGCGCAGTGGTTCAATCTTGCGCACGCCGCAGCACTCGCCATGGCCGTCTTTGTAGAAGCTGAACAGGCCCTTTTCTTTAACAAAAGGTTCCAGTTTGGTCTGGTCCGGCGAGATCAGTTCGATGTCGATCTTGTAGAAGTCGCGCACCTGCTCGATAAACCGGTAGGTCTCCGGGTGCAGGCGGCCGGTGTCGAGGCTGAACACCTTGACGTTCTTGTTGAGCTTCCAGGCCATGTCTACCAGCACCACATCCTCGGCACCGCTGAAGGAAATCCACAGGTCATCACCGAACTGGCTGAACGCCAGCTTGAGAATGTCCTGGGCGGATTTGTTGGCATAAGTCGCGGCGAGTTCAGCGACGTCGAAGGCTTGGTTCATCAGGACGGTTCCTACAGGTCAGTGGCGCTGAGCGCTCTCTAGGGGAGCGATGGTATCAAAATCCGCTCTGCGTTGCGGCGGCGAGCTTGAATCGCTAGAGTTCGGCAGTCCTTTTGCTCGCTCAACTAACAACATCAATGGGAGTGTCTAGTGGAAATTGCCTGTCTCGACCTGGAAGGGGTACTGGTTCCGGAAATCTGGATCGCCTTCGCCGAAAAAACCGGTATTGAATCCCTGCGGGCCACCACCCGTGACATTCCCGACTACGACGTGCTGATGAAGCAACGCCTGCGCATCCTTGATGAACATGGGCTCAAGCTCGCCGACATCCAGGAAGTGATCGCCACGCTGAAGCCGCTGGACGGCGCCATCGAGTTCGTCAACTGGCTGCGCGAACGCTTCCAGGTGGTGATCCTGTCGGACACCTTCTACGAGTTTTCCCAGCCGCTGATGCGCCAGCTGGGGTTCCCGACCTTGCTGTGTCACCGGCTCATTACCGACGAAAACGACCGCGTGGTGAGCTACCAGCTGCGTCAGAAAGATCCGAAACGCCAGTCGGTATTGGCCTTCAAAACCCTCTATTACCGCGTGATTGCCGCCGGCGATTCCTACAACGACACCACCATGCTGGGCGAAGCGGACCGCGGGATTTTGTTCCATGCGCCGGAGAACGTGATTCGCGAATTCCCGCAGTTTCCGGCGGTGCATACGTTTGAGGATTTGAAGAAGGAATTTATCAAGGCGTCGAATCGGCAGTTGAGCCTGTAAGCCATTCGATGGGCTGATGGCCCTATCGCAGGCAAGCCAGCTCCCACCTTTGAATTGTGTGAACCCGATCAAATGTGGGAGCTGGCTTGCCTGCGATGAGGTCAGTCCAGTCACTGCATATCGTCGGTCAAACCCCTGCCAGCAACCTCTCATATGGAATGCTCAAGCCCTCATGCAGTCGCTTGATCATCGACAAACCCAGCTTGCGCTTGTGATTCAACACTTCCGACACCCGCCCACTGGTGCCGATAAAAGGCTCCAGGTCGCGGGCGGTCATGCCCAGTTGCTCCATCCGAAACTGGGAGGTGTTGAGCCGCGCGTTGTGCAGATGCAACCCCGGAAACATTTTTGACTATTAAATATCGGGCTTGTAAACGAAAGGCCTGGGCCCTACAGGTTTTCCAGCGTTTGTAACAACACCCGCACCTTCGTCAGCGACTCCTGATACTCGGCCTCCCACTCCGAGTCCGCGACGATCCCGCCGCCGCCCCAGCAGCACACCTGCCCATCCTTGACCAGCAAGCTGCGGATCGCGATAGAGCTGTCCATCTCGCCGCGCACATCCAGATACACCAGCGAACCGCAGTACAACCCGCGGCGCGTCGGCTCCAGTTCGTCGATGATCTGCATTGCGCGGATCTTCGGCGCACCGGTGATGGAGCCGCCGGGGAAGCTGCCGGCGATCAGGTCGAGGGCGTCTTTGTCGGCGGCCAGCTCACCCGTCACGCTGCTCACTAGGTGGTGAACGTTGGGGTAGCTTTCCAGGCTGAACAGCTCCGGCACTTTGACCGAGCCGGTGCGGCAAGTGCGGCCGAGGTCGTTGCGCAGCAGGTCAACGATCATCAGGTTTTCGGCACGGTCCTTGGGGCTTGCCAGCAGTTGGGCGGCGTTGGCCGCATCTTCTTCGGGCGTCAGGCCACGTGGGCGGGTGCCTTTGATCGGGCGGGTTTCGACCTGGCGCTCGCTGATGCGCACAAAGCGTTCCGGCGACAGGCTAAGCACCGCGCCATCATCCGGCAGGCTCTGGAACCCGGAAAACGGGGTAGGGCAGGCTTCACGCAAGGCGCAATACGCCGCCCACGGATCACCGATGCACGGTGCGCGAAAGCGTTGGGCGAAGTTGACCTGGTAGCAGTCGCCGGCCTGGATGTAATCCTGAATGCGCACGATGGCCTGCCGGTAGGCCTCGGCGGTGAGGTCCGGGGCCATGGGGCCGTGCAGTTTGAAGCTTGCCGGGGTGTCGACAGTTTCACGGCTGAACAATGCAATCAGGCGTTGCCGTTCGCTGTCAGCAAGTGATGGATGGAATACCAGCTGGCTGGTCTGCGCGTGGTGATCGCTGATCAGCGCCCAGGCATAGAGCCCGAAGCGCGCATCCGGCAGGTGTAAATCGTCTACGGCGAGGTGCGGCATGTTTTCCAGATGCCGACCGAAGTCGTAGCTCAGGTAGCCGATCAGCCCGCCGGCAAACGGCAATTCATAGCCAGCCGGCAAACCCGCTTCACCGAGCTGTGTAAGGTTTTGCCGCAAACGCTGCAGGAAATCACTGCCGTTTTCGTCAGGCGCCACCGTCAACGTGGCATTCGGCCACGCGCTCAGCAGGTCATAACGCCCGCGCTCGGCCGCCGGGCGGCCGCTGTCGAGCAGCACCGCGCCGGGGGCGTGGCGAATCGCCGTGAAGTACTCGGCGGGGTTGGCCCTGTAGGGCAGCGGGTGTACGGAACAGGTCGACATGCGAAGCGAATCAGCGGTTGGCTTGGGGGAGGCGATTGTAGTCCCCTGTCGGTTTTGGTCCTAGGGGGGATGTCGGGGATAAGCAGATTGAGGGCTGATCTTGAAGGGGTATTGCTTGCCATCGCAGGAATGTGCCCAAACATTTCCTGCACAAACCTCACCCGCTCTTCCGGCGTTTCCGTCACACCGGCAGCTTTCAATTCCTCCAATCTTGCTTCCACCGCATGTGTGCGCAAGGTCAACCCACAGTCGTTGGCGATCTGAATATTCAGCCCCGGCCGCGCATTCAGTTCGAGAATCAGCGGGCCTTTTTCCTGATCCAGCACCATGTCCACGCCGATATAACCCAACCCGCACAGCTCATAGCAGCCCGCCGCAAGCTTCATGAAACCGTCCCAGTTGGGCAGTTGCACGCCATCCACCGCATTGGTGGTATCGGGGTGTTTGGTGATGATGTTGTTCAGCCAGGTGCCGCGCAGGGTCAGGCCGGTGGCCAGGTCTACGCCCACGCCGATCGCGCCCTGGTGCAGGTTGGCCTTGCCGCCGGACTGCCGGGTCGGCAAACGCAGCATGGCCATCACCGGGTAGCCCATCAGCACGATGATGCGGATGTCCGGCACGCCCTCGTAGCTGATGCTTTTGAAGATCTGGTCGGGCACCACGCGGTATTCGATCAGCGCGCGGTCGCGGTGGCCGCCAAGGGAATACAGGCCGGTGAGGATGCTGGAGATCTGATGCTCGATTTCTTCATGGCTGATGATCTTGCCGGACACCGTGCGGTAGCGCCCTTCAAACCGGTCCGCCACGACGAGAATGCCGTCACCGCCGGCGCCCTGCGCGGGTTTGATCACGAAGTCGCTGCGCCCGCCGATGATCTCGTCGAGCTTGTCGATGCCTTTCTCGGTGGAAATCACCCCGTACATTTCGGGCACATGCAGGCCGGCGGCCAGGGCGCGTTCCTTGGTGATGATCTTGTCATCCACCAGCGGATACAGGCTGCGCTTGTTGTACTTGAGCACGTAGTCGGCGTTTCGCCGGTTGATGCCCATGATCCCCCGCGTTTCCAGGGCCTTCCAGGTCTTCCAGAAGCCGAACATTACTGGTCAGCCTTCAAAAAGGCCTTGAAACGCACCAGTTCGGTCAGGCGGTAGCCGCGATATCGACCCATGGCCAGCATGAAGCCCACCAGAATCAGCAGGACCGCCGGGAAGGTAAACACGAAATAGATCAGCTCCGGCACGCTCATGATGATGTGGGCGAGGGAGGCGGCGAACAGCGTACCGATCGCGACTTTCAGCGCATGGTTGGCGCCGCGTTCTTCCCAGGTAATCGACAGTCGTTCGATGGTCATGGTCAGAATCACCATCGGGAACAGCGCCACCGACAGCCCGCGTTCCAGCCCCAGCTTGTGACTGAACAAGCTGATGGCCGCGATCAGCACCACCACGAAGGTCAGCACCACCGACAGCCTCGGCAACATCTGCAGCTTCAAGTGTTCGAGGTACGACCGCAGGGACAGCCCCAGCGCCGTAATAATGGTGAACAGCACAATCCCGAAGCCCAGCTGCGTCTCGCGGAACGCCAGCGCAATCAGCACCGGCGTAAAAGTGCCCAGCGTTTGCAGGCCGATCAGGTTGCGCAGGATCAGAATCACCAGCACGCCAATCGGGATCATCACCATGATCATGAAGGTCTGCTGGGTTTGCAGCGGCAGGCCGTACAGCGAGTATTCGAGGAAGTTGGCGTCGGTGTTCTCATCTGTCAGCTTGGCCAGGCGAATCGCGTTCATCTCGCTGTTGTTCATACTGAAGGTGACCATGGCTTTCTTGCCGCCATCCACCGTGATCAGGTTTTCATCGCCGGTCCACCACAGCAGGCGGTCAGCCGGCAGGCCCTGTTCACCGGTTTCCGGGTTGAAGTACAGCCAGTCGTTGCCATTGAAGCTGCGCAGCCACAGTTCAGGGGTTTGCGGCTGGTCGGCAACGAGGCGGATGGTGTGGACTTTTTCCACCGGCACGTGGGCGATGGACAGCAGCAACTCGACGATCTTGGCCTTGTGCGGTATCGATGGGTCGCCCGCCAGCAGCAGCTTCACGTTGTCGTCGTTGAGGTTGT
Organism: Pseudomonas fluorescens; assembly: GCF_002022275.1. GTDB lineage: Bacteria > Pseudomonadota > Gammaproteobacteria > Pseudomonadales > Pseudomonadaceae > Aquipseudomonas > Aquipseudomonas fluorescens_AJ. Next base: position 251,347 of record NZ_MSDF01000007.1, on the reverse strand, counting down.
TGGTGCGCTTGATGGCTTCGGTAATAAAGGTTTCGACGTCCGCCGAGTGTTGGCGGATCGGCGCGAGCAGGGCTTCGGCGGCGATTTTTTCCGGGCCTTCCACGGCAATGCTGTCGCGGAAGGTCGGGCCTTTGACCTTGACCTTCTCGCCGCTGTAACGCTTGGTCAGCACCAGGCGGTAATACAGGGTCTGGTTGCCCTTGGCGCGGCGCGCCGACCAGGTGACCTTACGGTTGCCGTCAGTGCGGTTGACGCTCACGCCGTAGTTGTTGGAAATGAAACTCTCATTGAGGCTGACAAAGTCGCGGCTCAGAGGCGGCACGAACATCGAGATTTTTACCGGGTCCTTGGGGCTGGCGACGAACTCGACCTTGGCGTCGATGTTCCACAAGTCGTCGGTGGCGTCCTCGGTGACGGGAATGCCCAGCACGAAAATCTGGTAGGCGGTGACCGAAATACCCAGCACCACCAAAATGGTGATGAGGATTCTCAGGTGCAGGGTCAAAGAGCGCATTCGGTTTACTCGGCGGTATGAGCGTCGGTGGCGCAGGCAGGTTTGCCTGCTGCGTATTTAAGACTGGGGTCGACCAGCGCATCAAAGCGTTTCAACGCTTCGGAGCCGATCAGCAGCGGGTATTGGAAAGCGCTACGGTCAGTCAAGTTCACTTCGATGCTGCGTAAAGCGGTGCCCATGCAGATATCCAGCGCGATGACTGGGCGGGCGGTGTAGTTCTTGTCCTCATCGGGGTCGTAGTCACCGGCGCGGCGCTTGATTTTGCTGACGCGGGCCAGAGGGCGTTCGATGGGGTGGGAATGGGCAGTGTCGATGGCCAGATAAAAGCGCACCCAGGATTCGCCGTTGCGCTTGAAGCGCTTGATGTCACGGGCGCTGAGGGATGCGGTCTTGGCGCCGGTGTCGAGTTTGGCGGCGACCTCCAGGTCGATGCCCGCCAGTTTTGCGTATTCGTTCAGGCCATACACGGTCTTCTCGGCGGCAACGCCAAGGCCGGGCAGGAGCAGGCAAATCAATAGAAGGAAGGGCTTGAGTCTCATAAATCCCGAGGCGGTGCAGTGCGATGTGTGATTCAAGGCGACTGGCATTACTGCGCAAGCTCCCTCGTGCGCCGTTTCATCTAGCGATGTCAGGCAAAAGCGGCGGGCATTCTAACATGATGCTTTTCTGGCGCCAGCGCTGGCAGGCGGCCATGCCTCTATTGAGTGCAGGCGAGGTTATTAGACGATTGTCGACAATGTATATTTATTCTTTGACTATCCGAGGCTGATTCGCTAGTTTTTGCGGCATTGCTTTTAAAGGTGTCGACAATATGCTGGATCAAGCGGAAGCCCCGTTGGCTGCCTCGGACGAATCCCAGACGATGTCGGAGAATGTCTTCCGGCGTATCCAGGCCGCCATTGTCAAAGGCGAGATCGCCCCCGGCAGCAAGATCTCCGAGCCGGAACTGGCGCGTACCTACGGCATCAGCCGGGGCCCGCTGCGCGAGGCGATCCACCGGCTGGAAGGCCAGCGCCTGCTGGTGCGCGTGCCCCATGTCGGCGCGCGGGTGGTATCCCTGAGCCACGCCGAGCTGGTCGAACTCTATGAAATCCGCGAATCCCTCGAAGGCATGGCCTGTCGCCTCGCCGCCGAGCGCATGACCGACGCCGAAATCGAAGAACTGCGCCAGGTATTGCACACCCACGAGCGCGACGAAGCCTTCCAGGCGGGCCTCGGCTACTACCAGCAGGAAGGTGACTTCGACTTTCATTACCGGATCATTCAAGGCGCCGGTAACCGTACCCTGACCCAAATGCTCTGCGGCGAGCTGTACCAGTTGGTGCGCATGTACCGCATCCAGTTCTCCGCCACGCCCAATCGCCCACGCCAAGCCTTTGCCGAGCATCACCGCATCCTGGATGCGATTGCCGACCGCGACGGTGAACTGGCCGAATTGTTGATGCGCCGTCACATCGGCGCGTCCAAACGCAACATTGCCCGTCATTTCCCCGGCGGCGCCCCTGAAAGAGGTGAGTCATGAGTTCGAATAATAAAACTACGCCCGGCCAGCGTTTCCGTGACGCCGTCGCCAGCGAGCACCCACTGCAAGTGGTTGGCGCGATCAATGCCAACCACGCGCTGCTGGCTAAGCGCGCCGGGTTCAAGGCGATTTACCTGTCGGGTGGCGGTGTCGCCGCCGGCTCTCTCGGCGTGCCGGATTTGGGCATCACCGGGCTGGATGACGTGCTGACCGACGTGCGCCGCATTACCGACGTGTGCGACCTGCCGCTGCTGGTGGATGTGGACACGGGTTTCGGCTCCTCGGCGTTCAACGTCGCGCGTACCGTCAAGTCGATGATCAAGTTCGGCGCGGCCGCTATCCATATCGAAGACCAGGTCGGCGCCAAGCGCTGCGGTCATCGCCCGAACAAGGAAATCGTGCCGCTGCAGGAAATGGTCGACCGCATCAAGGCCGCTGTGGATGCGCGCACCGATGACAGCTTCGTGATCATGGCACGCACCGACGCGCTGGCCGTTGAAGGTTTGGAGTCGGCGCTGGAACGCGCCGCCGCCTGTATCGAAGCCGGCGCTGACATGGTGTTTCCGGAGGCCATCACTGAGCTTGAGATGTACAAGCTGTTTGCCTCGCGTGTGAAAGCGCCGATCCTGGCCAACATCACCGAGTTCGGTGCCACGCCGCTCTACACCACTGAACAACTGAAATCTGCCGATGTTTCCATCGTGCTGTACCCGCTCTCGGCCTTCCGCGCCATGAACAAGGCCGCCGAGAACGTCTACACCGCGATCCGTCGCGACGGCACCCAGCAGAACGTGATCGACACCATGCAAACGCGCATGGAGCTTTACGACCGCATCGACTACCACACCTTCGAGCAGAAGCTCGACGCGCTGTTTGCTGCGAAAAAATAAAGCCTGCGTATAAATACAAAATTGGAGAAGCACCATGGCTGAAGCAAAAGTACTGAGTGGCGCCGGCCTGCGTGGCCAGGTGGCCGGGCAGACCGCACTGTCCACCGTGGGCCAGGCCGGCGCCGGGCTGACCTATCGCGGTTACGACGTGCGCGAACTGGCCGCCGATGCGCAGTTTGAAGAAGTCGCCTACCTGTTGCTGTACGGCGAGTTGCCGACCAAGGCCGAGCTGGCCGCGTACAGCGCCAAGCTGAGTAAGCTGCGCGACCTGCCGCAAGCGCTGAAAGAAGTGCTCGAACGCATCCCCGCCGACGCCCACCCGATGGACGTGATGCGCACCGGTTGCTCGTTCCTCGGCAACATCGAGCCGGAGAAAGATTTCAGCGCCCAGCACGACGTCACCGACCGCCTGCTCGCGGCTTTCCCGGCGATCATGTGCTACTGGTACCGCTTCAGCCACGACGGCAAAAAGATTGACTGCGTGACTGACGAGCCGAGCATCGGCGGGCACTTTCTGCACCTGCTGCACGGCAAGACGCCGAGCGAGCTGCACGTCAAAGTGATGAACGTCTCGCTGATTCTTTACGCCGAGCATGAATTCAACGCCTCGACCTTCACAGCACGGGTGTGTGCCTCGACCCTGTCGGACCTGTATTCCTGCGTCACCGCCGCCATCGGCTCCCTGCGCGGCCCGCTGCACGGCGGCGCCAACGAAGCAGCGATGGAAATGATCGAGCGTTTCTCGTCCGCAGAGGAAGCCGTCGAAGGCACCCTCGGCATGCTGGCGCGCAAAGACAAGATCATGGGCTTCGGCCACGCGATCTACAAAGACAGCGACCCGCGCAATGAAGTGATCAAGGGCTGGGCGAAAAAGCTGGCCGACGAAGCCGGCGACAAGGTCTTGTTCCCGGTGTCCGAAGCCATCGACAAAACCATGTGGGAACAGAAAAAACTGTTTCCCAATGCCGATTTCTACCATGCCTCGGCGTACCACTTCATGGGCATTCCGACCAAACTGTTCACGCCGATTTTCGTCTGCTCGCGCCTGACCGGCTGGGCCGCGCACGTGTTCGAGCAGCGCGCGAATAACCGCATCATCCGTCCAAGCGCCGAGTACATCGGCGTTGAGCAGCGCAAGTTCGTGCCAATCGAACGTCGCTGAATGGGATGAGCTGAGCACACAGGCACATGTGCTTTTTTGTGGGAGCTGGCTTGCCTGCGATGGCATCCACTCGGTGTACCTGTCACACCGCAGTGATGCCATCGCAGGCAAGCCAGCTCCCACAGAAAGCCAGGCCAGTGTCGACAGCTCGCCCTGTGAACCTACCGTGACCGAGTCCTAACCGATGAACACTGAATTTCGCAAACCGCTCCCCGGCAGCCGCCTGGATTTCTTCGACGCCCGCGCGGCTGTCGAGGCGATCACCCCCGGCGCCTACACCACCTTGCCTTACACCTCTCGCGTGCTCGCCGAAAACCTCGTACGCCGCTGCGACCCGGCTACCCTCAACGCCTCCCTGAGCCAGTTGATCGAGCGCAAACGCGACCTCGATTTTCCGTGGTTCCCGGCCCGCGTGGTGTGCCACGACATCCTCGGCCAGACTGCCTTGGTCGACCTCGCGGGCCTGCGTGACGCCATCGCCCTGCAAGGCGGCGACCCTGCCCAGGTCAACCCGGTAGTGCCGACCCAACTGATCGTCGACCACTCCCTGGCCGTCGAAGCCGGTGGTTTCGACCCGGACGCATTCGAGAAAAACCGCGCCATTGAAGACCGTCGCAACGAAGACCGTTTCCACTTTATCGAGTGGACCAAAAAGGCCTTCAAGAACGTCGACGTGATCCCGCCCGGCAACGGCATCATGCACCAGATCAACCTGGAGAAAATGTCCCCGGTGATCCAGGTGCGCGACGGGGTGGCCTTCCCGGATACCTGCGTCGGCACCGACAGCCACACGCCGCACGTGGACGCGCTGGGCGTGATCGCCATCGGCGTCGGCGGCCTCGAAGCCGAGAGCGTCATGCTCGGCCGCGCGTCGTGGATGCGCCTGCCGGAAAGCGTCGGCGTGGAGCTCACGGGCAAGCTGCAACCGGGCATCACCGCCACCGACATGGTGCTGGCGCTGACCGAGTTTCTGCGCAAGCAAAAAGTCGTCGGCGCGTGGCTGGAGTTTTTCGGCGAGGGCGCATCGGCACTGACCCTGGGCGACCGCGCGACCATCTCCAACATGGCCCCCGAGTACGGCGCCACGGCCGCGATGTTCTACATCGACCAGCAGACCATCGCCTACCTCAAACTCACCGGCCGCGAAGACGAACAAGTCACGTTGGTGGAGCAATACGCTCGCCACACTGGCCTGTGGGCTGACGACTTGAAAGGCGCACAGTATGAGCGCGGCCTGACCTTCGACTTGTCCAGCGTTGTGCGCAACATGGCTGGCCCGAGCAACCCGCATGCTCGTGTCGCCACCAGCGACCTGGCGGCCAAAGGTATCTCTGGCCAGTGGGAGGACGTGCCGGGGCAAATGCCCGACGGCGCGGTGATCATCGCCGCCATCACCAGTTGCACCAACACCAGCAACCCGCGCAACGTGATTGCAGCAGGCCTCTTGGCACGCAATGCCAACAAGCTGGGGCTGGCGCGCAAGCCGTGGGTCAAATCGTCCCTGGCGCCCGGTTCGAAAACCGTGGCGATGTACCTCGATGAAGCGGGCTTGACGGCTGAGCTGGAGCAACTGGGTTTTGGGGTAGTGGCCTTCGCGTGCACCACCTGCAACGGCATGTCCGGCGCGCTGGACCCGGTGATCCAGCAGGAAATCATCGACCGCGACCTGTACGCCACCGCCGTGCTGTCGGGCAACCGCAACTTCGACGGACGCATTCATCCGTACGCCAAGCAAGCGTTCCTGGCCTCGCCGCCTTTGGTGGTGGCTTATGCGATCGCCGGTACCATTCGTTTTGATATCGAAAAGGACGTGCTGGGCCTCGACGCGAACGGCAATGAAATCCGCCTGAAAGACATCTGGCCGAGCGACGAAGAGATCGACGCGGTGGTCAAGGCTTCGGTCAAGCCGGAGCAGTTCCGCAAGGTCTACATTCCGATGTTCGCCATCCATGAAGACACCGGCCCGAAAGTCACGCCGCTGTACGACTGGCGCCCGCAAAGCACCTACATCCGCCGCCCGCCGTACTGGGAAGGCGCGCTGGCCGGGGCGCGGCCGCTCAAGGGCATGCGCCCGTTGGCGGTGCTGCCGGACAACATCACCACCGATCACCTGTCGCCGTCCAACGCGATCATGCTCGACAGCGCCGCCGGTGAATACCTGGCGAAAATGGGCTTGCCGGAAGTCGACTTCAACTCCTACGCCACTCACCGTGGCGACCACCTGACCGCGCAACGCGCAACCTTTGCCAACCCGAAACTGTTCAACGAAATGGTGGTGGAAAACGGCAAGGTCAAGCAGGGTTCCCTGGCGCGCATCGAGCCGGAAGGCCAGGTCACGCGGATGTGGGAAGCCATCGAAACCTACATGGAACGCAAGCAGCCGCTGATCATCATTGCCGGTGCTGACTACGGCCAAGGCTCGTCCCGCGACTGGGCAGCCAAGGGCGTGCGTCTGGCCGGTGTGGAGGCGATTGCCGCCGAAGGTTTTGAGCGCATCCACCGCACCAACCTGGTGGGCATGGGCGTGCTGCCACTGGAATTCTTGCCGGGCACCGACCGTCACACACTGAAGATCGACGGCAGCGAAACCTATGACGTGCTCGGCCAACGCACCCCGCGTGCCACGCTGACACTGGTGATCAACCGCAAAAATGGCGAGCGTGTCGAAGTGCCGGTGACCTGCCGCCTGGACACCGCCGAAGAAGTGTCGATTTACGAGGCGGGCGGCGTGTTGCAACGTTTTGCTCAAGACTTCCTGGAATCGGCGGCGACCGCTTAAGGGGTTAACCATGACACACGCAGCGCAAATCAAGATTCCCGCCACCTACATGCGTGGCGGCACCAGCAAGGGTGTGTTTTTCAGCCTCAGGGACCTGCCCGCATCGGCGCAGGTGCCGGGCGCCGCGCGCGATGCCTTGCTGTTGCGGGTGATCGGCAGCCCCGACCCCTACGACAAGCAGATCGACGGCATGGGCGGCGCGACGTCGAGCACCAGCAAAACCGTGATCCTGGCCAAAAGCACCCGGGCTGATCACGACGTGGACTACCTCTTTGGCCAGGTCTCCATCGACAAGCCGTTCGTGGACTGGAGCGGCAACTGCGGCAACCTGTCGGCAGCGGTGGGTTCGTTCGCCATCAGCGCCGGGTTGATCGATCCGGCCCGCGTCCCACAAAACGGCGTGGCCGTGGTGCGGGTCTGGCAGGCGAATATCGGCAAAACCATCATCGCCCACGTGCCAATCACTGACGGCGCCGTGCAGGAAACCGGTGACTTTGAGCTCGACGGCGTGACCTTTCCGGCCGCCGAAGTGCAACTGGAGTTCATGGACCCGGCGGCGGAAGAAGAGGGCGGCGGCGGCTCGATGTTCCCCACCGGCAACCTGATCGACGACCTGGAAGTGCCGGGTGTCGGCACCTTCAAGGCCACGTTGATCAACGCGGGCATTCCGACGATTTTCATCAACGCCGAAGACCTCGGCTACACCGGCACTGAGCTGCAAAGTGCAATCAACAGCGACCCCAAAGCCCTGGCGATGTTCGAGACCGTGCGGGCCTACGGTGCCTTGCGCATGGGCCTGATCAAACACCTGGACGAAGCCGCCCAGCGTCAGCACACGCCGAAAGTCGCGTTTGTGGCCAAGCCTGCGGATTACGTGGCGTCCAGCGGCAAGGCGATAAAGGCCGGTGACGTGGATTTGCTGGTTCGCGCGCTGTCCATGGGCAAATTGCACCACGCCATGATGGGCACGGCGGCGGTGGCGATTGGCACGGCAGCGGCGATTTCCGGGACTTTGGTCAACCTTGCGGCCGGTGGTGTTGAGCGTAACGCGGTGCGGTTCGGGCATCCGTCCGGCACCCTGCGCGTGGGCGCTGAAGCCAGTCAGGTGAACGGTGAATGGGTGGTAAAAAAAGCCATCATGAGCCGCAGCGCGCGGGTCCTGATGGAAGGCTTCGTGCGCGTGCCCGGCGACGCGTTCTAGAGGCTTGCACCGACCCAATGTGGGAGCGGGCTTGCTCGCGAATGCAGTGTGTCAGTCACCAGATTCATAGCTGACACACCGCATTCGCGAGCAAGCCCACTCCCACAGGTGATTTGTATTTCAAGGCAGACACACAAGATCTGCTCTCCAACAACCGTGAGCCCGAGGACTACCCCACCCACTTTTGGAGTACTGCCATGAGCGCCAACGTCGACCAGAACAACCGCCCCGACTACGACCAGGTTTTGCAGGACATCGCCGATTACGTCCTCACCTACCGGATCGACTCCCAAGCCGCGCTGGACACCGCCCGCAACTGCCTGATGGACACCCTCGGTTGCGGCCTGCTGGCCCTGCGTTTCCCCGAGTGCACCAAGCACCTGGGGCCCATCGTGGAGGGCACGGTCGTACCCTTTGGCGCTCGCGTGCCAGGCACGTCGTTCCGTCTGGATCCGGTCAAGGCTGCGTGGGATATCGGCTGCATCGTGCGCTGGCTCGACTACAACGACACCTGGCTCGCCGCCGAATGGGGCCACCCCTCGGACAACCTCGGCGGTATCCTCGCCGTGGCTGATCACCTCTCGCAAAAACGCGTGGCCAATGGCGATGCGCCGCTGACGGTGCGCGCGGTGCTGGAAGCGATGATCATGGCCCACGAAATCCAGGGCGTGATCGCGTTGGAAAACTCCTTCAACCGTGTAGGCCTTGATCACGTGCTGCTGGTGAAAGTCGCCTCCACGGCCGTTACGGCCAAGCTGATGGGCGCCAATCGCGAGCAACTGCTTGCCGCGCTATCCCATGCGTTTGTCGATGGTCAGGCGTTGCGCACTTACCGCCACGCGCCGAATGCCGGTTCGCGCAAATCCTGGGCGGCGGGGGATGCGTCGAGCCGGGGCGTGCGCCTGGCGGATATCGCGTTACGCGGCGAGATGGGCATTCCTGGCGTGTTGAGCGCGCCGCAGTGGGGCTTCTACGACGTGCTGTTCAGCCACACCAACAAGGATCTGGCGCTCAAGCCCGAGGACAAGCGGGCGTTCAGCCTGTCCCAGTCGTACGGTACCTACGTGATGGAAAACGTGCTGTTCAAGATCAGCTTCCCCGCCGAATTCCACGCGCAAACCGCTTGTGAGGCGGCAGTGACCTTGCATCCGCAGGTCAAGCATCGCCTGCACGAGATCGAGCGCATCGTGATCACCACTCACGAGTCGGCGATTCGCATCATTTCCAAGGTCGGGCAGTTGGCCAATGCCGCCGACCGCGACCATTGCCTGCAATACATGACCGCCGTGCCGCTGGCGTTCGGCAACCTGGTGGCCGAGCAGTACGAAGATGATTTCCACGCCGCGCACCCGATCATTGACGCGCTGCGTGACAAGATGGAAATCGTCGAAGACCCGCGCTACAGCCGCGAATACCTGGAGGCCGACAAGCGCTCCATTGCTAACGCGGTGCAGGTGTTTTTCAAGGACGGCTCCAGCACCGGGCAAGTGGCGGTGGAATACCCGATCGGCCATCGCCGTCGCCGGGCGGATGGCATTCCGTTGCTGGAAGACAAATTCAAGGCCAACCTGGCCACGCGCTTTACCGCGCAGCGCAGTGGGGAGATTTTTGCGTTGTGCAAGGATCAGGCAAAGCTTGAGGCCACTCCGGTGAACCGGTTTGTGGACTTGTTCGTGATCTAACCCGTCGATGTGAAGCTGGCTTTTGTGGGAGCTGGCTTGCCTGCGATGGCATCACCTCGGTTTAACTGAAAGACCGAGTTGCCCGCATCGCAGGCAAGCCAGCTCCCACACAAACCCTGCTCCCACAGTTGTTCGGTGTTGTTCAAGCTGGTTTACATACTGCCTTCCACATCATCCAGGCTGAACGTCTCGGTATGGTCGTCATACGAAAAAATCTCCGCATACCGCCCCCACGCCACCACGCTTTCCAGGGTTTTCTCGACAAAGGCCTCGGTCATCGAGTCTTCCAGTTCCTGCTCGAAACGCACCCTTGGCGCGCGGTGGCCGCTGCGCTCCAGCAGCACCTGATGAATGCGCGCGGCCAGCGGCACATGGCGGATCAAATGCTCGGCGAACAGGGTTTTGCGTTCCTGAGTGCCATAGTCGGCGAACAGCTTGCCAGCGTCGGTGAGGGTGATATCGGCGCCCTTGAGTTCGGCGAAGCCCAAATGCTCGAGCATTTCGGCTACCGGAAACAGATCATCGACCTCCAGCAAGCGCCGTTCAGCCACGGTGGGCAGACCGGCGTGGCCGTTGTAAGGCTCGGCGGCGAGGGTTTCGATCAGACCGGCCATCAGGTTGGTGGACACTTCCGGCAACAGGCTGCCCATTTTCAGCTCGGGCAAGCCACGGCTGGCATCGGCGCTGCGCCGGTCGGTCATCAGCGCGTAGATGTCATCGACCATCTGCCGGAACGTCGGGTCGAGGCGATTGCGCGGGTGGGCAAATGGCACCTTGATCTCGGCGACCACGCGGCCGGGGTTGGACGACAGCACCAGAATGCGGTCGCACATCAACACGGCTTCTTCGATGTTGTGGGTCACGATCAGGATCGACTTGATCGGCAGCTGCTTGCCGCTCCACAAATCCAGCAGGTCGGTGCGCAGGGTTTCGGCGGTGAGTACGTCCAGTGCAGAGAAGGGCTCGTCCATCAACAACAGCGTCGGGTTGACCACCAAGCCACGGGCGAAGCCCACGCGCTGGCGCATGCCACCGGACAATTCGCGGGGGTAGGCGTTTTCGAAACCGTCGAGGCCGATCAGGTCGATGGCCGCCAGCGCGCGTCGGCGGGTTTCCTTGCGCTCGACCTGCAAGGCTTGCAGGCCGGCTTCGACGTTTTCCAGCACGGTCAGCCACGGGAATAGGGCGAAGGTCTGGAACACCATGGCCACGCCTTCGGCCGGACCATTGAGCGGTTTGCCCCGATAACGTACATCGCCCGACGAGGGCTGGATCAGCCCGGCGATGATGCGCAGCAACGTAGACTTGCCGGAGCCGGAGCGGCCGAGCATGCCCACGATCTCGCCTTCGTGCAGGCTCAGGTCCACGCCGCTGAGTACTTGCAGCTCGTCTTTGCCTTTGCCGAACACCCGGTTCACGTTTTTCAGCGAGTAAATTTCCGGGGTGTCGACAGTGTGTTCAGTAGAGGTAGTCATCACGGCGAATCCCGTCAATTCAAACGAAGTTTGTTTTCAGCGATGGCGTACATCGGCCGCCAGACCGCACGGTTGAAGGCCACCACAAAGATCGACATCACCACCACGCCCAGGGCGATTTTCGGGAAGTCGCCGGCGGCGGTGGTTTGGGCGATGTAGGCGCCCAGCCCGTGGGCGACCACGTTGTCCTGGCCCCACGACACATACTCGGACACGATGCTGGCGTTCCACGCACCGCCCGACGCGGTAATCGCGCCGGTCACGTAGTAAGGGAAAATCCCCGGCAACATCACTTTGCGCCACCACAGCCAGCCGCGAATGCGGAAGTTGGCGGCGGCTTCCTTGAAGTCATTCGGGAACGCGCTGGCCCCGGCGATCACGTTGAACAGGATGTACCACTGGGTGCCCAGCACGATCAGCGGGCTCAGCCAGATGTCCGGGTTGAGGTTGTAGTGCAGGATCACAATCACAAACACCGGGAACAGCAGGTTCGCCGGGAAGGCCGCAAGAAACTGCGCCAGTGGCTGGATCTTTTCCGCCAGGCGCGGGCGCAGGCCGATCATCACACCCAACGGCACCCAGATCAGCGAAGCGATCAGGATCAGCCCGGCCACCCGCAGCAGTGTGATCAGGCCCAACACAAACACATGGCCGACTTCGGCGAAGGTCACTTCGGTGCCGACGTACAACACAATGTGATACAGCGCGTAGGCGGCCATCAGCGCGATCACCGTGCCCCAGACAAGATCGATCACTTTCGAGGCTGCCGGGGTTTCTGCCGGCAACGCTCTGAACGCACCGCTTCCAAAGCTGAAACGTTTGTTACCGATACGGCTGATGGCGCGGGTAATCGGACGCAGAATGCGCTGCACGATGCGCGTGCGCTGGATCAGGTTCAGCAGCCAGGATTGCGGCGCTGCGCCCTGTGAGGCGGTGGTTTCCATACGGAACTTGTCGGCCCAGGCCACCAGCGGGCGGAACAGGAACTGGTCGTACATCAGGATCACCGCGACCATGGCGAGGATCACATAACCCACGGCGTGCAGGTCTTTCTGCGCGATGGCCAGGGCGAGGTATGAACCCACGCCGGGCAGGGTGATGGTCTTGTCGCCGACGGTAATGGCTTCGGAGGCGACCACGAAAAACCAGCCGCCGGACATGCTCATCATCATGTTCCAGACCAGCCCGGGCATGGCGAACGGCACATCGAGCTTCCAGAACTTCTGCCAGCCGGAAAGCCGCAGGTTGGTCGACACTTCCACCAGGTCGTGGGGCAGCATGCGCAGCGACTGGTAGAAGCTGAACGTCATGTTCCAGGCCTGGCTGGTGAAGATCGCAAAGATCGCCGCGAACTCGGCACCCAGCACCCGGCCGGGGAACAGCAGCAGGAAGAAGGTCACGGTAAACGAGATGTAGCCCAGCACCGGCACCGATTGCAGGATGTCGAGCACCGGCACCAAGAGCTTTTCAGCGCGCCGGCTTTTGGCGGCCAGCGTGCCGTACAAAAAGGTGAAGACCAGCGCCGCAACCATCGCTGCGAGCATGCGCAAGGTTGTGCGCATCGCGTACTCCGGCAGGTTGGCCGGGTCCAGCGAGATTACTTCGCTTTGCAAGGTGGCGATGGGGGCCCAGGTTTCCCGAGCAGTGATGGAGAAAAACAGCAGAAAGCCGATGACCAGGGGCAGGGCGACCAAATCCCAGCGGTTGGGCAGCAAACGCAATGTGGACGCCGGCAGGTAGTCACGAAACACTTTGTTCATAGGCAGTCAGTCCTGCGGCAATCAGGTTCGCAAAGGCGTGGTGGGTGTGAGCTTAGCTTCTCTACAAGCACCCACCGAGAAGGGGCTGGCGCTCTTTCTCCATGAGTCAGGGGCAGCGCATCTGGGGGCGATGGGCTGTTGGCGGAATTGTACGTTTCTAAATGTTACAGGCGCATAAATTTGCTGTCAGTTTCCTGTACGAAACGCGGCTTGGGCCCTGAACCCCCCGGCAGACCCTGCAGTTTTCAGGTGACGATACATTTGGCCACTCATGTGCCCACCGCCCAGGGAACCTCCTTCAGATAAATGCCAATCAGGTAACCAGATGACTTGCCGTTGCAGGTCTTTCGCTTATCGCCAATCAAGAATTGACTATCCGAGCCTGAAAGGTGCCCCATGACCAGCGTAAACACTCAGCCACAAACGCCTTACACCGCGAGCTATGACGCGGGCCAAAACCCGGCCCGTTCCCCCGAGGTAAACAACGCCGATACCTCTGCAAGCGCAGATACACACGCCAACTCCGCACCTCCCAAGCCCCCGATGACCCCGGAGCAGCGCGGTCAGTTTTCCAGCCATGGCAACCTCGTCAATCAGTCGCCGTCGCAACAGGCTGACGCAAAGCGCGAGTTGAGGGAGTTGGCGACCAAAAATAATCAGCTTCTCAGCGAGTACAAAGCGCTTCTCTCCGAGTGCAAGGCGAAGATTGCAGCACTTCAGAAAGAGCTGGCCGGGCTGAGTCAGCAGCTCGATGCATCAGGCGCAGGTACCGATAAAAACGCTATCGCCCCTGACACCCAGCCACAGAGCCGCGTCAATGAGCAAAAGGCTGCGCCGCCGACCACTGAGCCTGCCCGGCAACCTGAGCTTGACGAGGCTGACGAGCTTAACAATGAGTTGCGCCAGGACATCAATGACCTCATTCGCACGATCATTGAGTCATTTGCACAGCTGAAAAAGGAGCTCGAAAAGGTGCTTCAGCAAGTCAAGGCCATGAACAAGCCTGAATCCCACACTTCTCATGAGCAGGACCCTGTGCAGCCAGCAACATCGGCACCGCACACAGATGAACAGTCGACCTTTACAAGTGAGTCTTCAGGGCAGAACACACCGACAGCGGATGACTACAGGAACAACAACACTGAGCTTGAGGAGGCGATTGCGAGCACCAAGACACAATTCAATACTCAAATTTCAGAGCTTGAAAAGTCCATTGAGGATGTGAAAGCACAAATCAACAAGCGAAAACAGTAACGCTCAGCCTCGCCCCGGCAAGTGTGGGCATTCGCGCCCACGCTTTGCCGTATCTGCTCTCTCTAGCCCTCGAATCGCAGAATCACCCGACGGTTATGCTTGCTCTTCTTCTCGATCTTCTCGCAGAACACCCGGCCGATTTCCTCGGTGTTGATCACGTGGGTGCCGCCACAGGGCTGGATGTCGATTCCGCTGATTTCAATCACCCGCACCGAACCCTGGATCACCGGTGGTGCGACGGCCTGGGTGCGGGTGATCTGCAGCAGGGTCGAATACTCCGAAGCGGGCATCGACAGGGTTTTCACGGCGTGAGCCTGTTCGATGAGGGCGTTCAGGTCACGGGTGATGGTGTCTTTGTCGAGGGTCATTTCCGGCAGGTCGAAATCCAGCCGGCCTTTGTCGGCGCCTATGCTGCACCCGGTCACAGGTGCATCGATGATCGAGCACAACAAGTGCAGGCAGGTGTGCATCTTCATGTGCTGGTAGCGGCGCTCCCAATCCAGGCCCGCGTCCACCTGCACGCCGGCAGTCAATTGTTCGGGGCAGTGTTCAACCTGATGCCAGATGATTGAGCGCAACACCGGGTCGCGCACGGTGCCGGTCACCTCGACTCGCGTTCCATCCGCCAGCGTGAGGTGCCCGGTGTCACCCGGCTGCCCGCCGCCGGTGGGATAGAACAGCGTGTGCTCCAGGGCGATGCCGTGTTCGCTGACGGCAATCACCCGGGCGCTGAAGGCGTTCTGGTAGGGCGCGCTGTCAAACAGCGCCAGGGTTTCCATGGTGTGCACAGACATCTTCAACCTCCGACAATCAGTGGGCTGGCTTGCAACAGGTGACGCACCATTGCACTCAAACCAGGGGGGGAGAGCAGGGTAATTTCAAATTCCGGTCCGCTGACTTTCAGGTTCAGCGGCAGGCGCGGCAGGTGCTCGCTGACCTCCAGGCGCCGCAGGCGAAATTGCAGGTGGTGACGTTCCTTGACCGTGGGTTCCAGCATCAAGCCCTGCAAGGGATGAAAGTCGGCATCCAGCACAGTGACCTTGTGGCTGGCATTGACCTCACCGACCACATGCAAGCGTTCATCCAGGGCAAAGGCGCCGAGGTAGTTGCTGTGGTCGGATTCGGTGTTTTTCTGTAATTGAATCTGGTTGACCACTTTGACCTTTGTGCCGGCCGGAACGTCTTGAGTGATCACACACGATGGGCTGATGAACACGTTGTCGCCGATCAGCACGTAACCCAGCACACGCGCACCGGCGCCGACCTCGACATTGTTGCCCAGCCGCGGGTGGCGCTTGCCGTCCGGGTTGTTGGCGATGCCCCGGGCGCCGAGGGTCACGCCGCAGAGGATGTAGCAGTCGTTGCCGATTTCGCAGGTTTCGCCGATCACCGTGCCGTAGCCGTGGTCCAGCACAAAGCGCCGGCCGATGCGCGCCGCCGGGTGAATTTCGGCGCCGGAAAGGATCTTGCCCTGGTTGCTGAGCTTGAGGGCCATGCGCGAAAACACGCCGTTGGTCTGGTCGGGGAAGTTCCACACCAGGTGTGCAAGGCGATAGAACAATACCGCCTTGAACGAGGCGTAGGACTCGAGGATCAATTCCCCACGGCCACGGGATGCCGGGTCGCGGTAGGCATAGGCAATCAAATCTTCGGCGACGGCTTGGGCGGCGTTCTGAATCAGCGGTGCCAGGTGCGGTTCCAGCTGCTTCATTTGCGCAGGCGTCAGGGTCTTGATGAGGTGGGTGATCAGCTCATCGTGCAACTGTTGCATGTCGATAAAGCCCCCCATGGAGGCACCCCCGCAATCTGGTTGGTGGGAAAACCGGTTATTCGAAACTGGGCAGGTAGCTGTCAGCATTGTCGTAGACCATGGTCAACACCACCGTTTCGGGCGGCAGTTCGGGGGCAAGTTGAGCGATGGCGACCATGTTGGCGGCAGATGACAAGCCCAGGCTGATGGCGTCGGTGCGCATGATGCGTTTCATCATGTCGATGCACGCTTGGCGGGACACCTTGAGCATGCCGTCCAGCACGTCCACGTTGAGAATGCTCGGGATCAGGCCAATCGACAGGCCCTGGATGTGGTGCGGCGCGTGCCGGTCTTTCAGCAGGTCGCACTCCTCCGGCTCCACGCCCATCACGCGCAGAGCGGGCCATGCGGCTTTCAGGGTTTCGCCAATGCCGGTGATATGCCCACCCGTGCCGATGCCGCTGACGAAATAGTCCACGTGCTGCGCACCGAAGGCGCGCAGGATTTCCGGCGCGGTGGTGTCGCGGTGGGTCTGCGGGTTGGCGCCGTTACGCTGCTGGTTGAGCATCACGTAATTGGGGTTTTCCAGCTGCAGTTCCATGCACTTTTCGCCATGGGAATTGTTGCCCAGGCGGCTGTCCGACAGCACCACCCTGGCGCCGTACAGGCGCAGCAGTTTCTGTTTCTCGGGGCTGTAATTGTCGGGGATCACCAGCACTACTTTGTAGCCCAGCACATTGCCGGCCATCACCAGGCCGATGCCGGTGTTGCCGCCGCTGGGTTCGATGATGGTTTGCCCGGAATCGCGGATCAGCACACCCCGGCGTTCGGCGTCGAGGATCATGCCCAGGGCGATGCGCGCCTTGTGACTGCCGCCGGGGTTGAGGGATTCAAGCTTGGCGTAGACCTCGATGCCGAGGTCTTCGGAAAACTGCGCCAGGCGCACGATCGGCGTTTGGCCGATCACGTCGAGAATGGAGTTATGCAACATCAGTCAGCCCCCGACTCAATACAACGGCATGTCGGGTTCGACGTCGCGAACCCAGTGTTTCATGCCGCCCTGCAAGACCTTGGTGTTGGCAAACCCAGCGGCCAACAGCGTGCTGGCGGCTTGCTCGGCGCGAGTGCCGGCGTAGCAGATCAGGTAGTGGGTGTTGTCGCGGCTGAGGCGGTCGAGTTGCCCATCCAGCTCGGCGAGGGGGATATGCACCACGCCCGGCAATTTGCACACCTCCAGCTCGCTGGCGTCGCGTACATCCAGCAGCACGTCGGCGCTGCGGTGATGGTCGAGCACTTGCTTGAGTACACGTGGCTTGATGTAGCGCTCTTCGGCGAGGGACGGTTGGCTGGGGACGGCATCTGCACAGACTGTCGGGGCCAGGGTTTCACTGTGACGCAGCTCGGAGCAGCAAGGGCAGTCGGCGCGGCGTTTGAAACGGATTTCGCTGAACCTCATCGCCAGTGCGTCAAAGCGCATCAAGCGCCCGGACAAGGGTTCGCCAATGCCGATCAGCAGTTTTATGGCTTCGGTGGCCTGGATCATCCCGACCACGCCCGGCAGTACGCCGATCACGCCGCCCGCGCTGCAGTTGGGTGCAAGTTCAGCCGGCGGTGGTGAGGGGAACAGGCAGCGGTAGCAGGGCCCGCCTTTATAGTTGAGGACGCTGATTTGCCCGTCGAAACGGTAGATGGCGCCGTAGACCAACGGTTTGCCGAGTTGCACGCAGGCGTCGTTGACCAGGTAGCGCGTGTCGAAATTGTCGGTGCCGTCGATCACCAGGTCGTAGGCGCCCACCAGTTCCAGGGCGTTGTCGGCGTTCAGGGCGGTGTCGTGGGCATTGATCTGGATATGGCTGTTCAGATCCTGCAGGCGTCTCTTGGCGGACTCGACTTTCGGCATGCCCAGCGTGCTGTTGCCATGCACGATCTGGCGTTGCAGGTTGCTGCTTTCCACTACGTCAAAATCCACCAGACCGAGGGTGCCGATGCCGGCTGCCGCGAGGTAAAGGCTGATGGGCGAGCCGAGGCCGCCGGTGCCGATGATCAGCACTTTGGCTTTCTTCAGGTTCAATTGGCCTTCGCGGCCAACGCCGGGCAGGGTGATGTGGCGTACGTAGCGTTGTACTTCCTCGTTGCTCAGGGCGTCCACGTCCATACCGCCGGAGGTGGCGAGCAGTACTTCAATTTTGGCTTTTTCCGGTAGCGGCTCATCGGCGCCGATCAGTTCTTCTTCGGCGGTGAACAGGAAATGCTCCTTGAGCTGGTTGTTCTTTTCGTGGAACAGGTGCGGGCGCAATTGCGGGTGGCTGCTACAGAGGTTTTCAATGACTTCGCGCAATGTCGATCCGGTGCCCTCAAGGGTCGATTCCGGCAGCTTGGCGACGCGAACCAGAATGTCAGGGAAAGAGACAGCGTTCATGGACAACTCCGTGTGCAGGTCGTTGATAGGGTTAAGGGCGAACTGTTTGCCGTCCCAGGCGAACAGTTTTGAACCCAGGGCCTGGCCTTGACGAACATCGACCACCAGGTAGCTGACGGGGTAGATCGGCTCGCCCAGGAACAGCGCCTTGTCCTGGTCTTCGTCACTGAAATAGGCACCGACATCCGGGTGGGAGTGGTAGATCACCACCACCGGGTTGTCACTGCGAAACGCCTTGTTCATCAACAGCGTATCGGCCACTGAAAAGGTGTAGCCATTGGCCGCGCTGCGCGGGTAGATCTCGGGGTTCTTGCGGTGCAGCTCGTTCTGGATATTGCTGCCCAGGTACACACTGCCGTCGGCGAAGACAAAACCACAGCACTCCTCGGGATAGCTGCGGCTGGCGTGGGCGTAGATCTGTTCCAGGGCTTCGGGGCGGAGGACTTCCATGTTGCTCTCGCGTGGCTGATGTCGTTGGGTTGGGAGGGTCAATTTTTCTTGGCCAGGAGCTTTTCAATCGGCAACTTGGTGATCGCAAAGCCGGCCAGCAGGATGGCCGAGTAGAGCATCAGGTCGCGGGAAAGCGTCACGCCTTCGTACCAGGCACCGATGATCACTGCGAACACCGGGAAGATGATGAACACGAACGACAGAATGATCGGGCTCAAGCGCTTGAGCAGCATGAAATACACGATAAACCCGCCCACGGACGCCACCAGCCCCAGGTAAAACAGCGCGCTCCACGAGCGCAGCGTGATGTTTTCGAAGGCCGGCGTTTCAAACCACAGGCCGGCCACGAACAGCATCAGCCCGGCAATGCCGATGGGCAGGGTGTTGTAGGTGATGACGCTGATGGCGCTGCCTTTTTGCTTGGTAATCACGTAGCACAAGGCATGCATGATCGCGGCGGTCAGAATCGCCAGCACCCCGAAGAACTCGGCGTGGTCCAGGTGCAGGCCCTGGCTCTTGATGATCATGTAGAGGCTGCCGAAACCGATGCCGATGCCGACCACTTGGGAGAAGTAGATGCGCTCACGCAGGAACAGCGCGGAGAAAATCAAGATGAACACCGGCATGCAGCTGAACAGCAGTGCAGTAAGGCCGGACGACACATGCATCTCGCCGTAGTTGAGCAGGTAATACGGAACGCTGAAGTAGGAAAGCGTCACGAAGACGAAGAACCAGCGGCTTTCGCGCGGAAACAGAATCGGCTCGCGGCGCACGAAGGCGAAACACAGGAACAGCGGGAAGGCGATCAGAAAGCGCAGGCCTGCGGACGTCAGCGGCGGCACGCTCTCCACGGCAATCTTGATGCCCAGCCACGTAGTCCCCCAACTCAGGCACACGATAAGGAACATCACGCTGGTGACCAGCCCGGCCAACCACTGCTTCTGAGTTTTTGTTTTTGTTGTGTTTTCGAGAACGGCGGACATTGGCATCGTTTATTGCTTCCCTGAGCCGGAATTGAACTCTATATTGACTGTGTATTAAGTTGTTTCATCCGGTGATTGAACCCGTAAAAGCACACTATTAGGGCCAAAGATGACTGTCAAAACAAATATTGACATGGTGTCAATTATGCGTGAGGGGTTGTCCAACGGGCAGGGCGTGAAGTACAAGCGCCTGTCCGATGTCATGGAACGGGGCATCCTTGAAGGCTTGATTGAACCGGGAAGAAAACTGCCGCCCCATCGGGTGCTTTCCGACAATCTGGGTGTAACCATCGGCACTATCAGCCGGGCCTACGGCGAGCTCGAACGCCTGGGGCTGGTGGTGGCGCGGGTGGGTGACGGCACCTTCGTGCGCAAGCGTGGGATGGAGCGTCAGCGCGATGAGGGCTTTCGCAATTTCAGCGAAGAGCCGCGCCAATACTTCGACATGAGCCGCAACATGCATATTCCCGGGCAGGAGACCGTGTTTCTCGCCCAGAGCTTCCAGACCCTGTCGACCAACGCCAAGTTTCTGCAGGACATCAGCGCCTACACCCCGGACGCCGGTTTGCCGCGCTACCGTGAAGCCGGAGCGCAGTGGCTGGTGCAGCGCGATTTCCACCCGATTCCCGAGCAGGTCATCTGCGTCAATGGCGGCCAGCATGGCTTGCTGTGCGCAATGATGGCGCTGCTGCGCGCGGGCGATACGGTGGTCACCGAACAAATGACCTACCCTGGGCTGATCACCGCCGCGCGCATGCTCGGTGTGCGGTTGATTGGCCTGGAGATGGATGAGGAGGGCGTGCTGCCGGGCGCGCTGGATGAAGTCTGTCGAAATCACCGGGTTTCGGCGTTGTACTGCACCCCGACTATCCAGAACCCGACCACGGCCGTACTCTCGGTTGCGCGCCGCGAAGCCTTGGCCAAAGTGTGTCGCGAACACAATTTGCTGATTCTTGAGGACGAAGCCCACGGCGTGTTGGTCGAAGACCGGCCGCCGCCCCTCAGTTATTTCGCCCCTGAACGTACGATTTTGATCAGCAGCCTGAGCAAGGCAGTGTCGGCCGGCTTGCGTGTGGGTTATGTGCACGCGCCGCCGGCGCTGGTCAGCCGTATTTCAGCAGCGTTGCGTTCAACCTGCTGGATGGCCACGCCGGTCACCCTGGAATTGGCGACGCAGTGGATTGAAAACGGCACGGCGGAATACCTGCTGCGTCAGCAGATCAACGAGATCAGTCGGCGAAAAGCCCTGGTGCGTGACCTGTTGGGCGGGCTGGAATACCGTACTCATCTGAACAGTCCGCACTTCTGGATTGAAGTGCCGGAGCCATGGCGCGCGTCGGAAATCGAGGCTGAGCTCAGGCAGAATAATTACCTGATCGCCACCGCTGAAGCGTTTGCCGTTGGGCAGACGGCGGTGCCGCAGTTTATTCGGGCGAGTATTTGTAATACGTCGGGGGATGATCAGTTGTTGAAGGAGGGGTTTGATGCGTTGGCCACCGCCTTGGGGCAGGGTGGCGGCAGGTTTCATCTGTAGGCAGGTTTACCGCGTTATCGTTCATCGCAGGCAAGCCAGCTCCCACATTTTGATGTGTGAATGCAGTCAAATGTGGGAGCTGGCTTGCCTGCGATGAGGCCGGCCCTGGCAACAAAAATTACTTGAACCGCCGCTCCACCCCTTTCTCCACCAAAATCTTCGCCGAAATCTCTTCCACCGAAAAATGCGTGGAATTGATGTGCGCAATATTCTCGCGACGGAACAGATTTTCCACTTCGCGCACTTCGAACTCGCACTGGGCATAGCTGGAATAGCGGCTGTTGGGCTTGCGCTCGTTGCGGATGGCCGTGAGGCGGTCCGGATCAATGGTCAAGCCGAACAGCTTGTGCGAATGCGCACGCAGGGCGGCGGGCAGCGTCAGGTGCTCCATGTCGTCTTCGGTCAACGGGTAGTTGGCGGCGCGGATGCCGAACTGCATGGCCATATAAAGGCAGGTTGGCGTTTTGCCGCAGCGGGACACGCCCACCAAGATCAAATCGGCCTTGTCGTAGTAGTGCGTGCGGGCACCGTCGTCGTTGTCGAGGGCGAAGTTCACCGCCTCGATACGCTCCATATAATTGGAGTTGTGCCCAATGGAATGGGACTTTCCTACGGAGTAAGACGAGTGTTCGCTCAACTCCTGTTCCAGGGGCGCCAGGAACGTGGAGAAAATGTCGATCATGAAACCATTGGAGGTTGCGAGGATCTCACGAATGTCTTGATTGACGATGGTGTCGAAAATGATCGGGCGCATGCCGTCTTTTTCGGCCGCCAGATTGATTTGTTGTACCATGGCCCGGGCTTTATCCACGCTGTCTATATAGGGCCGCGTGAATTTGGCGAAGGTAATGTTTTCGAACTGCGCGAGCAGGCTTTGACCCAATGTTTCGGCTGTGATGCCGGTGCCGTCGGAGATAAAGAAAGCAGATCGTTTCATTTGAGCCCTGGGCCTTAAGCTGATGGCGAATCTTGGATATGATAGGCGCGATTTTGCCGTCCCGCAGTGGGCCGCATTCTCACTTATTTTCCAGGTCCAGGCCACAAACGCCGCAGAAAGCTCCTACTGAGCAGTCGGCGTCCTGAGCTTTTCCAACACAGTTAGTGGAGAGATCACCTTGGTAGAGTACGTAGTTTCCCTCGATAAGCTCGGCGTCCATGATGTAGAGCATGTGGGGGGCAAGAACGCATCCCTCGGCGAGATGATCAGTAATCTTGCAGGCGCTGGTGTCTCGGTGCCCGGTGGTTTCGCCACCACGGCCCAGGCTTACCGCGATTTCCTCGAACTGAGCGGCCTCAATGCTCAGATCCACGCCGCGCTGGACGCTCTTGATGTCGACGACATCGCCGCCCTGACCAAGACCGGTGCCCAGATCCGCCAATGGATCATGGAAGCCGAGTTCCCCGAGAAGCTCAACGAAGAAATCCGCACCGCCTTCGCCACCCTGTCGGCGGGCAACCCGGACATGGCCGTCGCCGTGCGTTCCTCGGCCACCGCCGAAGACTTGCCGGACGCTTCCTTTGCCGGTCAACAAGAGACCTTCCTGAATATCCGCGGCGTCGACAACGTGATCCGCGCGGCCAAGGAAGTGTTTGCCTCGCTGTTCAACGATCGCGCGATTTCCTACCGCGTGCACCAGGGCTTCGACCACAAGCTGGTGGCCTTGTCTGCCGGCGTGCAGCGCATGGTGCGTTCGGAAACCGGCACTGCCGGCGTGATGTTCACCCTGGACACCGAATCGGGCTTTCGCGACGTGGTGTTTATCACCGGCGCCTACGGCCTCGGCGAAACCGTCGTACAGGGCGCGGTCAACCCTGACGAATTCTACGTCCACAAACACACCCTTGAGGCCGGTCGCCCTGCGATCCTGCGCCGCAACCTTGGCAGCAAGGCCATCAAGATGATCTACGGCGACGAGGCCAAGGCCGGTCGCTCGGTAAAAACCGTTGATGTGGACAAGGCTGAACGGGCGCGTTTCTGCCTGACCGACGCCGAAGTCAGCGAGTTGGCCAAACAAGCGATGATCATCGAAAAGCACTATAAGTGCCCGATGGACATCGAGTGGGCCAAAGACGGCGACGACGGCAAGCTGTACATCGTGCAAGCCCGCCCGGAAACCGTGAAAAGCCGCACTTCGGCCAACGTCATGGAACGCTACCTGCTGAAAGAAACCGGCACGGTGCTGGTGGAAGGCCGTGCCATCGGCCAGCGCATCGGCGCGGGCAAGGTGCGGATCATCAAGGACGTGTCCGAAATGGACAAAGTCCAGCCAGGCGACGTGCTGGTGTCCGAC
Organism: Pseudomonas fluorescens; assembly: GCF_002022275.1. Classification (GTDB taxonomy): domain Bacteria; phylum Pseudomonadota; class Gammaproteobacteria; order Pseudomonadales; family Pseudomonadaceae; genus Aquipseudomonas; species Aquipseudomonas fluorescens_AJ. The sequence continues at coordinate 227,681 of NZ_MSDF01000007.1, read as the reverse complement.
ATGACCGACCCGGACTGGGAACCGGTGATGAAACGCGCCAGTGCCATCGTCACCAACCGTGGCGGGCGTACCTGCCACGCGGCGATCATCGCCCGTGAGCTGGGGATTCCGGCAGTCGTCGGTTGCGGCAACGCCACCCAACTGTTGAAAGACGGTCAGGGTGTGACGGTTTCCTGCGCCGAGGGCGACACCGGTTTCATCTTTGAAGGCGAGCTGGGCTTCGACATCAAGCAAAACTCCGTCGACGCCATGCCGGACCTGCCGTTCAAGATCATGATGAACGTCGGCAACCCGGACCGCGCCTTTGACTTCGCACAGTTGCCGAACGCCGGTGTGGGCCTGGCCCGCCTGGAGTTCATCATCAACCGCATGATCGGCGTGCACCCCAAGGCGTTGTTGAACTACGACGGCCTGCCGCTGGACATCAAGGAAAGCGTCGACAAGCGCATCGCCGGCTACAACGACCCGGTAGGCTTCTACGTCGAGAAGCTGGTGGAAGGCATCAGCACCCTGGCGGCAGCGTTCTACCCGAAAAAGGTCATCGTGCGTCTGTCGGACTTCAAGTCCAACGAATACGCCAACCTGATCGGCGGCAAGCTCTACGAGCCGGAAGAAGAAAACCCGATGCTGGGCTTCCGTGGCGCCTCGCGTTATATCAGCGAGTCGTTCCGTGACTGCTTCGAGCTCGAATGCCGCGCCCTCAAGCGCGTGCGCAACGAGATGGGCCTGACCAACGTCGAGATCATGGTGCCCTTCGTGCGCACCCTGGGCGAGGCGAGCCAGGTGGTCGACCTGCTGGCTGAAAACGGCTTGAGCCGCGGCGACAACGGCCTGCGCGTGATCATGATGTGCGAACTGCCGTCCAACGCGATCCTGGCCGAAGAATTCCTGGAGTTCTTCGACGGTTTCTCCATCGGCTCCAACGACCTGACCCAGCTGACCCTGGGCCTGGACCGTGACTCCGGGATCATCGCTCACCTGTTCGACGAGCGAAATCCTGCGGTCAAGAAGCTGCTGTCCAACGCCATCCAGGCCTGTAACAAGGCCGGCAAGTACATCGGCATCTGCGGCCAGGGCCCTTCCGACCACCCTGACCTGGCCCGATGGCTGATGGAGCAGGGCATCGAAAGCGTCTCGCTGAACCCCGACTCCGTGCTGGAAACCTGGTTCTTCCTCGCGGAAAGTCAAGCGCCCGCCTAAGGTCGAAACGTCAAAAGTGCCGGTCACTCTTAGAGGGTGACTGGCATTCTTTTCTGTACAGGGCGGAATCCTTGCGGACGTCGCCCTTTTTTGTGCAAGAGCATTATGCAAAGCAGCAGCAACCTGTTTCCCGTCGCCCTGATCAGTGCTGAACGTCGTGGCGACCTGAGTGAAGATGTGTACCGCCTTAAACCCGGTAACAGCCCCGACGGCACTGTCGAGCTGGCTGTGACCCGTTTGGGCCTGGCCGATGTCCCGGAAAACCGGGGCACGCCGGTTATTTTATTGCACGGCAGTTTTTCCAATCGGCGCTTTTGGTATTCACCCAAGGGTATCGGGCTGGGCGCCTACTTGGCATGCCAGGGTTTTGATGTGTGGATTCCCGAGATGCGCGGGCATGGCCTGTCCAAGCGCAATCAGCACTACGTCAAAAATTGCGTGGCGGACTATGCACGTTTCGACTTGCCCGCCATTGGCGCCTTTGTGCGTGAGCAAAGCGGGCAGGTCCCGCATTGGGTCGGCCATTCACTGGGTGCGACCACCCTGGCAGCCGCGCTTGGCGGCCAGCACCTCGGCGCGCCTGCGGTGGCATCTGTGGCGCTGTTCGGCTGTCAGGTCAGTCGTACTCATTGGCCGCTGAAAATTCCGCCGGTGGAGTGGGGCAGTCGTTTCCTTCTGAAACGCTTCGCTCGAGTGTCTGGCCCGCGCTTCAAGCGTGGCCCTGAAGACGAGCCGGCGGGCGTGATGATCGAAGCCATGCGCTGGAATGGCCTGTTCGGGCGTTTTGGCGACGCTGAGCGTGACTGGTGGAAAGGCTTGGCCGAAGTTGACGTGCCACTGCTGGCCGTCAGCGCGGCAGGTGATCAGCAAGACCCGGACTGGGCGTGCCGCAAGCTGTTCGAGCAAGTCGGTTCCGAGCACCGTCAGTACCTGTGTCTGGGACGCCGGCAGGGGTTCACCGGCGATTTCGGGCATGTTGAAATGTTGGTCAGCAAAGCCGCCCAGGCCGAAGTGTGGCCGCTGGTGGGGCAGTGGTTGAAAGATCCTCTGACACCTTTATTCGGGGCGCAATCGGAAGTGGCGGCAGTGGATTGACGAAGCGCTCTACCAAGGGCGTTTCGCTCATGCGTGGTTGCGGCTAAGATATGACGCGTTAAACGCTTCTGGTCATATTCAGTCGCGCAGTGGCTATTGCGTTGCGGCGGTGCGGGTGGGATTGTCCACACCCGCTTTGCCTGGCGCTTCTTTCGAAAGACACCTCTTTGACAGAAAGGAATTTTTCAATGAACCATTACGTGACCCCCGACCTGTGCGACGCCTACCCCGACCTGGTGCAGGTGCTTGAGCCGATGTTCAGTAACTTCGGTGGCCGAGATTCCTTTGGTGGCGAAATCGTCACCATCAAATGCTTCGAAGACAATTCCCTGGTCAAGGAACAGGCTGACCTGCCGGGCGCCGGCAAGGTGCTGGTGGTCGATGGCGGGGGTTCCCTGCGCCGTGCGCTGCTGGGCGACATGATCGCCGAGAAAGCCGCGAAAAACGGCTGGGAAGGCTTGGTGATCTACGGCTGCATCCGCGATGTGGATGTCATCGCCCAGACCGACCTGGGGGTGCAGGCGCTGGCCACTCACCCGATGAAAACCGACAAGCGCGGTATCGGCGACCTGAACGTAGTGGTGACGTTTGCCGGCGTGACGTTCCGCCCGGGTGAATATGTTTACGCCGACAATAATGGCGTGATCGTGTCGCCCAGCCCGCTGAAGATGCCTGAATAAACCGCAATAGCCGACAGGGGTGAGGATGTTCGAGGAAGAAAACGCGCAATGGGGGCTGGTGCATGCCCTGGTGCTGGACGGTAAAGGCGGTGCGCGTTCGATTGCCCGGACTGAGCTCGACGACTTGCAGCTGCAGCCCCAGGAAAGCCTGTGGCTGCATTGGGATCGCAGCCACCCGCAAACCCAGACCTGGCTGCGTAAATCCAGCGGTTTGAGTGAGTTCGCCTGTGATCTGCTGCTGGAAGAAAACACCCGGCCGCGCCTGTTGCCGCTGCCGGACGCTGAATTGCTGCTGTTCCTGCGCGGGGTCAACCTCAACCCGGGTGCCGAGCCGGAAGACATGGTGTCGGTGCGTATCTTCGCCGCCGCCAGCCGCGTCATTTCCCTGCGCCTGCGCCCATTGCGCGCGACCGATGAGCTGCTGGTGCAGCTGGCGGACGGCAAAGGGCCAAAAACTGCGTCTGAACTCATCCTTTATATGGCGCAGTACCTGACCAATAAAGTGCAGGATCTGGTCACTGACCTGTCTGAAATCGTCGATTCCGAAGAAGAAAAACTCGACGCCGACGAACGGTATACTCCCGAGCATGGCAACGTTTTGCAGATCCGTCGGCGAGCCGCTGGGCTCAAGCGTTTTCTCGCGCCGCAGCGCGATATTTTTGCTCAATTGACGCGCATCAAATTGCCGTGGTTCTGTGACGACGATGCCGACTACTGGAACGAATTGAACAACAGCCTGACCCGCTACCTGGAAGAGCTCGAATTGACCCGGGAGCGCGTAGGGCTGGTGCTTGAGGCCGAAGATCGGCGCTTGAGCGTGCGCATGAATCGAACGATGTACCGCTTCGGAATCATCACCGGGATCTTCCTGCCGATGAGTTTTCTGACCGGCTTGCTGGGTATCAATGTGGGCGGTATTCCGTTCTCCGCCAGCCCCTATGGATTCGTGATTGCCTGCTTGATGATGGTGGCGGTTGCGCTGGGACAATGGTGGCTATTTCGACGATTGCGCTGGGTTTGACCTGAATATGACCTGAACGTAGGAAGGGTCCTATGTGACCCCAAGAATTTTACCCTCGTCTTTTAAATCACTTGCGAGAGGTCTTTATGCACGATCCGTTCGAACAGTCTTTGCGTGACATGCTCAATGCTTCGCCATCCAACCGTGATGACGACGCCTGCCTGGGCCGCGTGTTGAAAACCGCCAACCGTCAGGTTGGGGCGGGGGATCTGTTCGGTCTGCTCGGTCGTTGGGTACCGGCGTTGATGATGGCCCTGAACAATGGTTCGGCCCACGTATCCCCGGTTTCCCGTCGTAAACCTCTTGCTCGCACTGCTGATAAGGCTGATTGAATATGGAACTTGATCTCTGGACCCAGAGCCTGGTCACCGCTATGACCGCATTGTGGACCAAGGTGGCGAATTTCATTCCCAACCTGTTTGGTGCCCTGGTGTTGGTGCTGCTGGGTTTTGTCGTGGCCAAGCTGCTCGACACCTTGCTGTCCAAACTACTCGCAAAGCTGGGCCTTGACCGACTGATGGCAGGCACTGGCCTGACCAAGATGCTGGGCCGCGTCGGGTTGCAGGTGCCGATCTCTACGTTGATCGGCAAGATCGTCTATTGGTTTATTTTGCTTGTTTTTCTGGTTTCGGCAGCTCAATCCCTTGGCCTTGAGCGAGTTTCAGCTACGCTCGACATGCTGGCACTGTATTTGCCAAAGGTTTTCGGCGGCGCGCTGGTGTTGCTGGTAGGCGTTTTACTGGCGCAGCTGGCCAATGGGCTGGTGCGCGGGGCGGCTGAAGGCGTGGGGTTGGACTATGCTGCGGGCCTGGGGCGAATCGCCCAAGGCCTGGTGATCATCATCAGTATTTCCGTCGCGATCAGCCAGTTGGAGGTCAAAACTGACCTGCTCAACCACGTGATTGTGATTGTTTTGATTACCGTTGGTCTGGCCGTTGCGCTGGCCATGGGGTTGGGAAGCCGGGAAATTGCCGGTCAGATTCTTGCGGGAATCTATGTGCGTGAGTTGTATCAGGTAGGGCAACAGGTGCGTGTGGGCGAGGTTGAAGGGCAAATCGAGGAGATCGGTACGGTCAAGACGACGGTGCTGACCGATGACGGTGAGCTAGTGTCGCTGTCCAATCGGATTCTCCTGGAGCAGCAGGTCAGTAGCCGCTAACCCGGCAAACCCTGCTAATGTACGCCGCCGCAAACCCGGTTGACCGGGCTGTAGCGGACATTGACCTGACTGTCGGCACGACTTGTTTTGAATAAAGCCCAAACGCTGTCCACGCGCTATGACCCCCGTGAGCTCTCTGATGAGGAGTTGGTCGCGCGCTCGCACACGGAGCTGTTTCACGTAACACGCGCGTACGAAGAATTGATGCGCAGATATCAACGCACTCTGTTCAACGTTTGTTCAAGGTATTTAGGGAACGATAGAGATGCGGACGATGTCTGTCAGGAAGTGATGCTCAAGGTGCTGTACGGCCTGAAGAACTTTGAGGGCAAATCGAAGTTCAAGACATGGCTCTACAGCATCACGTACAACGAGTGCATCACGCAGTATCGTAAGGAACGGCGAAAGCGTCGCTTGATGGACGCTTTGAGTCTGGACCCCCTTGAGGAAGCGTCTGAAGAGAAGGCGCCAGCACCCGAGGAAAAGGCCGGACTTGATCGCTGGTTGGTGCATGTGAATCCGATTGACCGCGAAATTCTGGTGCTACGTTTTGTCGCAGAGCTGGAGTTTCAGGAAATTGCTGACATCATGCACATGGGTTTGAGTGCTACAAAAATGCGTTACAAACGTGCTCTTGATAAATTACGTGAGAAATTTGCGGGCGAGACTGAAACTTAGTGCGTGGCAAATATCTCTTACGTGTAGGCAAGTTCTGTTAGACTTGTCGCCGAGTTGTCCCCCGGTTTGTGGGACTGCTTTACAATCACCAGATGGGGATTTAACGGATGAAACTGAAAAACACCTTGGGCTTGGCCATTGGTACTCTTATTGCCGCTACTTCTTTCGGCGCACTGGCACAAGGCCAAGGCGCAGTTGAAGGCCAGCTGTTCTACAAGAAGCAGTTCAACGATAGCGTCAAGCACATCGAAGACGGCTTCAACCCTGGCGCGAGCATCGGTTACTTCTTGACCGACGATGTGTCGATCAACCTGAACTACGACACTACTAACCACACCCGTTCGAACGACGGTACTGGTAGCCAGAAGATCAAGGGTGACACTGGCAGCGTGACTGCTCAGTACCACTTCGGTCAGGCTGGTGTTGACTCCCTGCGTCCATACGTAGAAGGTGGTTTCGGTCACCAGAGCCGCACCAACGTAGAAGCCGACGGCCACAAAGGTCGCGATCAGTCGACTCTGGCTATCGCTGGCGCAGGCGTGAAGTACTACTTCACCAACAACCTGTTCGCTCGTGCTGGCGTTGAAGCTGACTACGCTATCGACAACGGCAAGTGGGACTACTCCGCACTGGTCGGCCTGGGTGTGAACTTCGGCGGCAACGCTGGCGCAGTAGCTCCAGCTCCTACCCCAGCACCAGCTCCAGAGCCAACTCCAGAGCCAGAAGCTCCAGTTGCTCAGGTTGTTCGTGTTGAGCTGGACGTCAAGTTCGACTTCGACAAGTCCGTTGTTAAGCCTAACAGCTACGGCGACGTGAAAAACCTGGCCGACTTCATGAAGCAGTACCCACAGACCACCACCGTGGTTGAAGGTCACACTGACTCCGTAGGTCCAGACGCTTACAACCAGAAGCTGTCCCAGCGTCGTGCTGACGCGGTCAAGCAAGTTCTGGTCAAAGACGGTATCGCTCCTAACCGCGTTAGCTCGGTTGGTTACGGTAAATCCCGTCCAGTTGCTGACAACGCAACTGAAGCAGGCCGTGCTGTTAACCGTCGCGTAGAAGCCTCGGTTGAAGCTCAAGCTGCTCAGTAATTACTGAGTGGTAGAAAAAAGCCCGGTTTAGGCCGGGCTTTTTTCGCCTCGAATTTGACTCAGGCGCTGGCTGACACAGCAATGCAGACGGCCTGAGCAGCGGCGGCGACGCTGCCAATTACCAGGATCGCCGGGCTTTTCAAGGCGAACGCCAGCGCATCGATATGCATGCGTGCCAGATCGCTGCGGCATTCGCGCTGCTGGGGCAGCGATGCATTTTCGATCATCGCCACCGGCATATCCGCGGCCATGCCCCCGTCCAGCAATTGCTGGCGAATTTCCTCCAGCTTGGCCACACCCATATAAACCACCAACGTCGTTCCGCCCTCTGCGAGCGCGCGCCAATTCAGGCTGCTGTCATCCTGGGTATGTGCCGTCACCAGCGTCACGCCACGGCTGACACCGCGCAAGGTCAGTGGAATGTCGCAATTCGTCGCCCCCGCCAGGCCCGCGGTAATGCCGTTGACCAGCTCAACTTCCACCCCGCGCTCACGCAACCACGTGGCTTCTTCGCCGCCCCGGCCAAAAATACACGGGTCACCGCCTTTGAGGCGCACCACGCATTTGCCCTGGCGCGCATGCCTCAGCATCAAGCGGTGGATGAAGTCTTGCGGTGTAGAACGGCAGCCACCACGTTTACCTACGGTGATTACGCGCGCACCTACGCAGTGTTCCAGCACTGCCGGGTTGACCAGATCGTCGATCAACACCACATCGGCTTCGTGCATCGCCCTAACCGCTTTTAGGGTCAACAGCTCCGGATCACCGGGCCCTGCGCCCACCAGCCAGACTTTTGCGCTCATGTTCTTCCCCTTACACACCTAGTGCGATTGGCTTCGGATTGCTTGCCAAAAGACGTTTTATTTCCGGCACACAGGAGCCGCATTGCGTGCCGCAACCGAGTGCCTGTTTGAGCTCATCCAGGCCGAGGCCACGGGCAATACCGGCGCACACGGCGCTCTCGCTGACGTTTTTGCAGTTGCACAGGATCTTGCTGCTCACCGCCGCGCCACCCGGTGGCGCGCTTAACGGCGCCAACAGCCAGCGGCGCAGTTGATCGTCAGCGCGGCCTTCCAGCCACAGGCTCTGCAACCAATGCCGCGCCAGGGTTTCACCGGCCAGGCGCAGGGCCGTGATACGGCCTTTCTCGATCTTCACGCGCTTGCCGATTGAACGGCGCGGGTCGTCGTAAGCCATCACGGGGCCGTCGTTCAGGCCCAACAGCTCATCGATTCGGGTCAGCAGTTGCAGATCAGGCGCCTCGGTATGTGCAGCCCTCACCAATAAGGCCGGCCGCTCACGCCCGGTGAGGCTCAAGCTGACGTAGGAAAAGCCCTCACACAGGGGGCGTAGCGCTTCAAAGTGTTGCTGAACATTTCCTTCGATCAGCGCAAACAGTTGCCATGGCAATTGCACCGCTTCCAGACGTACGCCGCTGTGCTTGAGTTCCGGCTGTTTCGACAAGGGATCGAATGCCGGTTGGGTCAGCGCATTGACGCCGCCCTTGAGAAAACGATCACCCCAATGCATCGGCAAGAACGCCTGACCCGGGCGCACGCTGTCATCACTGCTGACGGCGACGATGACGTTGCCGCGACGGCTCTTCAGGTTGACCAGGTCGCCTTCCTTGAAGCGATGGCGACGCAGTTCATCCGGGTGCAGGCTCAATAACGCCTCGCTCACATGCCCGAACAATTGTGCTGCCGTGCCGGTGCGGCTCATGCCATGCCACTGGTCGCGGAGGCGCCCAGTGATCAACGTCAGCGGGAAGCGCGCGTCGCGCTGCTCCTTGGCGGCGCGGTAAGGGTCGGCAATAAAGCGCGCACGACCGTTGGTGGTCGGGAACACGCTATCGGTGTACAGGCGTGGCGTTCCGGCCTGTGCGCCCTCGGGAAATGGCCATTGTTGTGGGCCTATACGGTCAAGCAGGGCATGGCTGATGCCCGACAGGTCGAGGTCTCGCTCGCGGGTCAGGACCTTGTATTCATCAAAGATCTGCGCAGGGCCCTCGAAAGCGAACAGGCTCGTCATCCCTGGGCGCAGACGTTTCTCCAGACGCTGAGCGAAATCCACTGTAATCGCCCAGTCCGACCTCGCTTCTCCCGGTGGGACAATGGCGCGGCGCACGTGGGAAATCCGCCGCTCGGAGTTAGTCACGGTGCCTTCCTTCTCGCCCCAACTGGCGGCGGGCAATAGCAAGTCGGCATAGGCGGCGGTTTCCGTGGTGCGAAAAGCCTCCTGCAAGACCACAAAGGGGCAGGCCTCCAATGCTGCGCGCACGCTGTTCTGGTCCGGCAGCGATTGCGCCGGGTTGGTACAGGCGATCCACAGAGCCTTGATCTTGCCCGCCTGGACCTGTTCAAACAGCTCGACGGCCGTGAGCCCGGTCGATGCCGGCAACGAGTCAATCCCCCAGTAGGCCGCGACTTCTGCCCGATGTTCGGGGTTGGACGCTTCGCGATGACCCGGCAGCAAATTCGACAGGCTCCCGGTTTCGCGCCCACCCATGGCATTGGGTTGACCGGTCAGAGAAAACGGCCCGCACCCCGGCCGGCCGAGGGTACCGGTAGCCAGATGCAAGTTGATCAACGCACTGTTTTTCGCGCTGCCGGCGGTGGACTGATTCAGCCCCATGCACCATAACGACAGAAAACTGCTGGAGGTGCCGACCCATTCCGCGCACTGGCGCAATTGCTCGACGCTGATCCCGCACAGCTGCGTCACCATCTGTGGCGTGTAGTCATGCACCAAGCGTTTAAGCTCGGCCACGCCTTCGGTGCGCGCCTGGATAAACGCGCGGTCGATCCAGTCTTCCCACAGCAACAGGTGCAAAATCCCGTGGAACAGCGCCACGTCCGTGCCCGGCAAGATCGCCAGGTGCAAGTCAGCCAAATCGCAGGTGTCTGTACGGCGTGGGTCGATCACCAGCACTTTCATCTGCGGGCGCTGCGCTTTGGCTTCCTCCAGGCGTCGGAACAATACCGGGTGGGCGTAGGCCATATTGCTGCCGACGATCATCACGCAGTCGCTGCTTTCCAGGTCTTCATAACTGCACGGCGGCGCATCGGCGCCCAGGCTGCGCTTGTAGCCGACCACTGCCGAGGACATGCACAGCCGCGAGTTGCTATCGATATTGTTGGTGCCCACCAATGCCCGCGCCAGCTTGTTGAAGCTGTAATAGTCCTCGGTGAGCAATTGCCCGGAAATGTAGAACGCCACACTGTCCGGCCCATGTTCGGCGATGGTGTCGGCGAACACGTTGGCGGCGTGTTCCAGCGCTGTGTCCCAATCGGTGCGGGCGCGCGCCAGGCCTTTGCCCAGGCGCAGCTCCGGGTACAGGGCGCGAGCGCTCAAGTCGCCGGTCAGGTGCAGGCTCGATCCCTTGCTGCACAGTTTGCCGAAATTCGCCGGGTGGCTCGGGTCGCCTGTCACGCCCAGGATCTGCTCGCCGTCATGCTCGATCAGCACGCCGCAACCCACCCCGCAATAACAGCAGGTGGACGCGGTGGTCTGGCGGTTCATCAACCGGCGTCCCGCAGGGCCAGCATCACCCGGCCGTTTTCCACACGGGCGGCGTGATGATGGGCACAGCCGATATCCGGCGCCTGGGCTTCGCCGGAGGCCAGGTCGATCTGCCAGTTGTGCAGCGGGCACGCCACGCGTTTGCCGTAGATCAAGCCTTGGGACAGCGGGCCGCCTTTGTGCGGGCAGCGGTCGTCGAGGGCGAAAACTTCGTCGTCGCTCGTACGAAAAATCGCAATGTCGCCTTTCGGCCCGCTGATGATGCGCGAGCCCAGGGCGTTGATTTCATCGAGGGCGCAGATATCCAGCCAGTTCATGCCAATACCTCCAGCTGTTTGACGGGGATCACATCAAATTCCTTTTTCAGCAGCGGCTGTTCCAGGCGTTCTTTCCAGGGGTCCTGCTCGAAGGACAGCGAGAATTGCAGCCGCTCATTGAGGGCCTGGCGCCGCGCCGGGTCTTCCAGCACGGCTTTTTTGATGTGCTCCATGCCCACCCGTTGCAGGTAGTGCACAGTGCGCTCGAGGTAGAAGGCTTCTTCGCGATAAAGCTGCAGGAATGCACCGTTGTATTCACGCACTTCTTCGGCGGTTTTCAGCTTGACGAAGAACTCCGCGACTTCGGTTTTGATCCCGCCGTTGCCGCCGATGTACATCTCCCAGCCCGAGTCGACGCCTATTATTCCTACGTCCTTGATGCCTGCTTCCGAGCAGTTGCGTGGGCATCCGGACACCGCCAGCTTCACCTTGTGAGGCGACCACATATTGAACAGGTCATGCTCCAGCTCAATCCCCAACTGCGTGGAGTTCTGCGTGCCAAAGCGGCAGAACTCGCTGCCGACGCAGGTCTTCACGGTACGGATGGATTTGCCGTAGGCGTGGCCGGACGGCATGTCGAGGTCTTTCCAGACGCCCGGCAAGTCCTGCTTCTTGATACCCAGCAAGTCGATGCGTTGCCCGCCGGTAACCTTGACCATCGGCACGTTGTACTTGTCGGCCACGTCGGCAATACGCCGCAGCTCTGACGGATTGGTCACACCGCCCCACATCCTTGGGACTACCGAGTAGGTGCCGTCTTTCTGAATGTTGGCGTGGGCGCGTTCGTTGATCAGGCGCGATTGCGGGTCGTCCTTCGCCTCACCGGGCCAGGTGGAAATCAGGTAGTAGTTCAGCGCCGGACGGCAGGTGGCACAGCCATTCGGTGTACGCCAGTTCAGGTAGCTCATGGTGCCGGCGATGGTCAGCAGGTGCTGATCGCGAATGGCCTGGCGGATTTGCCCGTGGTTGAGGTCGCTGCAGCCGCAAATGGCTTTTTCGCTTTTCGGTTTGACGTCGGCTGCACCGCCCACGGTGTTGATCAGGATTTGTTCCACCAAGCCTGCGCAGGAGCCGCAGGAGCTGGCGGCTTTGGTGTGTTTTTTCACATCATCGACGCTGAACAACCCGTGTTCCTGGATCGCCTTGACGATGGTGCCTTTGCACACGCCGTTGCAGCCGCAGACTTCGGCAGTGTCGGCCATGCTCATGGCTTTGTCCTGGCCTTGGTGGCCTACATCACCCAGTGCGTTTTCGCCGAACATCAGGTGATCACGAATTTCGCCAATGGCATGGTTCTCACGGATCTGGCGGAAATACCAACCGCCATCGGCGGTGTCGCCGTACAGGCAGGCGCCGACAAGGATGTCGTCCTTGATCACCAGTTTTTTGTACACGCCGCCAATCGGGTCGGAGAGGGTGATGGTTTCGGTGCCTTCGCCGCCCATGAAGTCGCCGGCGGAGAACAAGTCGATGCCGGTGACTTTCAACTTGGTCGACGTGACCGAGCCTTTATAGGTGGCGAAGCCCAGCTGCGCGAGGTGATTGGCGCAGACCTTGGCCTGTTCGAACAATGGGGCGACCAGGCCATAAGCGATTCCGCGGTGGCTGGCGCATTCGCCAATTGCGTAGATGCGTGGGTCGTAGGTCTGCAGGGTGTCGTTGACCAAAATCCCACGGTTGCACGGGATGCCGGATTTTTCCGCGAGTTCGGTATTGGGGCGAATGCCGGCGGCCATCACCACCAGGTCGGCGGGGATGATGTCGCCATTTTTGAATTGCACCGATCCAACCCGGCCATTGCCCGCGTCATGCAGCGCCTGGGTCTGCTCGCACAGGCGAAACACCAGGCCACGGCTTTCCAGTTCGGTTTGCAGCAATTGGCCGCTGGTCTTGTCCAGTTGTCGCTCCAGCAGCCACTCGCCGATATGCACCACGGTCACGTGCATACCGCGCAACATCAGGCCGTTGGCGGCTTCGAGGCCGAGCAGGCCGCCACCGATCACCACCGCGTGTGTGTGGGTTTTGGCAGTGTCGATCATGGCCTGGGTGTCGGCGATGTCGCGGTAGCCGATCACACCCTGCAATGTATTGCCCGGAATCGGCAGGATGAACGGTGTCGAGCCGGTGGCAATCAACAGGCGGTCATACTCGGCCTCGGTGCCATCTTCGGCGATGACGATGCGTTTGACGCGGTCGATCTGCACGACTTTGCGGTTGAGCAACAACTTGATGTTGTTATCCAGGTACCAGTCGAGGTCGTTGAGCACGATCTCTTCAAACGTCTGTTCACCGGCCAGCACCGGCGACAGCAGGATACGGTTGTAGTTGGTGTGGGGCTCGGCGCCGAACACCGTGATGTCGTACAGGTCGCTGCTCAGCTTGAGCAATTCTTCAAGGGTGCGAACCCCGGCCATGCCGTTGCCGATCATCACCAATTTGAGTTTTTTCATGTCGTTCTCCGCAATGGCTCGACAAATCACGCGCAAACAAAAAAAGGCGTCCCCGCTAGCAAGCTAGCGAGGACGCCTTTGTCCTTGTCCCGTTCTCTCGGGAAGCACGACCCTTCGACGTTGAAGGGGCGGCTATATGTATGTTGTTGGGTTAGCTAATGCAGCGGTTGTGCCAAGTTGCCAGGCGCCCGGATTTAGGGGGTGCGCCCGTAATGGCCAGTCAGGTTTCGCGCTTTAGTGGTGCAATAACCAGTACAGCAGCACCAGATTGATCAACAAGGACGCCATCGCCAGGGTCTGCCAGACCTTCAGCGGTTCACGCTCCAGCAATGGCCTCGGCCGCACGCTGAGTTCGCGGCGGTCGGCCTGTTCCAGTATCAGCAGCCATTCTTCGGCGGTTTCATAACGCTGCGCAGGTTGCGCCGCCACGGCCCGTTCCAGGCTGAGTGGCAACCAGTCGGGCAGGTCAGGGCGGTAACGACTGGCGCTGACCGCTTGGGTGAAGCGGGGCCGTTGGAAAGCCTCGATTTCTCCGTAGGGGTAATGCCCGGTCAGCAGGTAATACAGGGTCACGCCAACGCTGTACAAATCCTGCTGCGGCGTAGGACGCTCGCCACCGAACGCCTCGGGCGCGATAAAACTCGGCGTGCCGGGCAGCAAGTGAGCGCGGTCCTCGGAGAGCCCCGGGCAGTAGGCCAGGCCGAAATCCAGCACGCGCAGCTCGCCATCCTCGCCCAGCAACAGGTTCTCCGGTTTGATATCGCGGTGCAGAATCTGCCGCCGGTGCAGCAGGCCCACCGCCCGCAGCAGGCGCTCGGCGATGGACTGCCACTGCGCCAGCGGCAATGGGCCCTGATGCTTAAACAGCGCTGCGAGGGTTTGCCCGGAATATTCACGCATCACGTAGTACAAATGCTGACGCCCGGCGGCCGCGTGGACTTCAGGAAATGCGCGCCCGGCAACACGCCGCAGAAACCATTCCTCCGACAGCAATGCCTGGCCGGCATCGCTGTCATCGTCGCGGTTGAGGGGCAAGGTTTTCAGCAGCCAGGGTTGCTGCTGGGTATCACGGACCCGGTACAGCAAAGACTGTCGGCTCTGCGCCAGCACGCTTTCAACGTGCCAGCCTTCAAAGCGTTGACCGGGTTTGAGCGGCGGTGGCAATGGCCATTGCTGCAACTGCACCAATGCATCGCCGAGGGTCGCCGCGCCGAGTTCATCGACGCGTACCAGCAGAGCGCTGGCATTGTCCAGGCTACCGGCCAGGTGCGCAGCATTGACCAGTGTGTTGACCGCCACCTCAAGGTCGGCTTGCTCACGCAGGATCGCGCAAATGCTGTGATCGCCGAGCGTGGCCCATACGCCATCACTGAGCATCAGGAAACATTCGCCGGCGCGCAGCTCGCCATCAAGGAAGTCCAGCACCAGGTGCTGATCCAGACCCAGGGCGCGCTTGAGCACATGCTGCATGCCCGGTTGTTCCCACACATGGTCTTCAGTGATGCGCTGCAACTCGTCGTCCAGCCAGCGATACACCCGGCAATCGCCGACATGCGCCAGGGTGAAGCGCCTGCCGCGAAACACCAGGGCGCTGAGGGTGGTCAGCAACGGCTGGCCACCGCCATTGGCCTGCAGCCAGCGATTTTGCGCGAGCAGCAGGCGTTCCAGTGCCTGGGCCACGCCCCAGGTTTGCGGCGTGGCGTAGTAGTCCAGGGCCAGCGCTTGCAAGGTCGAGCGTGCGGCCAGGCCGCCGTCGGCGCACTGGCTCACGCCGTCGGCCAATGCGCACAGGTAGCCTTTGCTCGCCGCCAGTTCCGCCACGGGTGTGACCACCCGCAGCGCGTCCTGATTTTCCGCTCGAGGCCCGATGGCACTGGCCTGAGCAATGCTCAGTTGCAGGCCCATCAGACGCGGGCAGCGGTCACGGCAGCCGAGCCCCAGGTGGTTCTCCAGCGACGTTTCACGCCGTGCAAGCCGAACCAGGCCAACACGCCGAGGCTGGCAAACAACCACAGGGCCAGTTGATAGCTGCCGGTGCTCTGTTTGATTGCGCCCATGCCCGCCGCGAGGGCGAAGCCGCCAATACCGCCGGCCATGCCGATCAGGCCGGTCATCACGCCAATCTCAAGGCGAAAGCGTTGGGGCACCAGTTGGAACACGGCGCCATTGCCTGCGCCGAGGCCGAGCATGGTGCAGACGAAAAGCGCCAGTGCCGCGTAGGAACTCGGCAGGTTGAAACCCACCGCCGCGATGCAGATGGCCGCCACGCTGTACATGCCGAGCAGGGTGCGAATCCCGCCAAATCGATCGGCCAGTGCGCCGCCCAAGGGGCGCATCAGGCTGCCGCCGAACACGCAGGCGGCTGTGTAGTAACCGGCGGTCACCGGGCTCAGGCCATATTGGTCGTTGAAGTAGCCGGGCAGGGCGCTGGCCAGGCCGATGAAACCGCCGAAGGTCACGCTGTAGAAAAACATGAACCACCAGCTGTCGCGGTCGCCCAGGGCTTTGAAGTAGTCGGCCATGGACTTGGCTTTCGGGCGCTGCGGTGCATTGCGCGCGAGCCAAGCGAAGACGATCAGGGTGATGATCAGCGGAATCAGCGCAAAGCCGAATACATTGCTCCAGCCGAACGCGGCGGCCAGTACGGGCGCCAACAAGGCCGCAAACACGGTGCCGGAGTTACCGGCGCCGGCGATGCCCATGGCCTTGCCTTGGTGTTCAGCCGGGTACCACTGAGACGCCAGGGGCAGGGCGACGGCAAAGGACGCGCCGGCCATGCCCAGGCACACGCCCAGCAACAACGCTTGTTCGTAACTGTGAATCCCGAGTTTCCAGGCGCCGAACAGCGCCGCGATGACAATCACCTGGCCGATCAGCCCGGCCGTCTTGGGCGACAGCTTATCGGCCAGCATCCCCATCAGAAAGCGCAGCACGGCACCCGCCAGGATCGGCGTCGCCACCACGAGGCCGCGCTGTT
The DNA here is from genome assembly GCF_002022275.1 of Pseudomonas fluorescens. Taxonomy (GTDB): domain Bacteria; phylum Pseudomonadota; class Gammaproteobacteria; order Pseudomonadales; family Pseudomonadaceae; genus Aquipseudomonas; species Aquipseudomonas fluorescens_AJ. Next base: position 211,491 of record NZ_MSDF01000007.1, on the reverse strand, counting down.
GAGTGGTCAGGTGCAGGTCGGCGGCGATCTGTACCGCCAAAGGGCCCAGCAGGTACCAGACCATGAAACTCAGGTCGAAATACAGGAACGCGGCAAACAGGGTCGGGGTGTGCCCGGATTTCCAGAAGCTTGATTTCATCACGCACCTCAACGGTTGGGGGTCTTGTAAGAAGGCCTGGTGATGGGGCTCCGGTAAAAGGCCGCCCCACCGGCCCCATGCGCTGGGGCCAAAACGAAAAAACGCCGCCACCGGGTTCGCAAGGGCAAACCGGATGTGCGACGTCTTTGTCGTGGAGGGGCAACCGCCGTTGGTTACCTGTGATGAATGCTTAGCAAGAGCTGAGCCAGATTAGCCAAGCAGCTCGCTCATGGCGATAATCTGCTCCGCCACCTGGATCAGTTTCTGTTGGCGGCTCATGGCCTGACGGCGCATCAGGGTGTAGGCCTCTTCCTCATTGCAGCTCTTCATTTTCATCAGCATGCCCTTGGCCAGTTCGATGCGCTTGCGCTCAGCGAGCTGCTGGTCGCGGGCCTGGAGCTGGGCGCGCAGGGCCTGGTCGCTCTCGAAGCGCGCCATGGCGACGTCGAGGATCGGTTGCAGGCGCTGGGCCTGGATGCCCTCGACGATGTAGGCGCTGACGCCGGACTTGATCGCCTGGCGCATCACGTTCGGGTCGTGCTCGTCGGTGAACATCACGATTGGCCGGGGCTGATCGCGGCTGACCAGCACGACCTGCTCCATCACATCGCGCCCGGGTGACTCGGTATCGATCAGGATCACGTCCGGGCGCACCGTTTCGACGCGCGCGGGCAGGTCGATGGTCAGGCCGGACTCGTCAATGACCTCAAACCCGGCTTCGATCAGCGCGGCCTTGAGGCGCCCGACCTTGCGCGGGGTGTCGTTGATCAACAGGATTCGTAACATAGTCGTCCTCCTGTCAGCGCAAGGCCTGACGGCCGATGTGGTCGGCCATGGCATGCAGGCGGAAGCTGCGAGCGTAGGCGGCGGGGTCGGTGCCGTCCCAGATTTTGCCATCAATCAGTTGGCTGCTGCGCAGGTCCTGGCTGTGGGTCGGGACGCCGACAGCGCTGGCGGCCTCGCGATACAGCGCCAGCTGCTGCACCTGACGGGTGACGCCCAGGTAGTCCGGGTCTTCACGCAGCAGGCCCCAGCGTCGGAATTGGGTCATGAACCACATGCCATCGGACAGGTAGGGCAGGTTCACCTCGCCGTCGCCGAAAAACCGCAGCGCATGCGGATCTTGCCACCGGTTGCCCAGGCCGTCGTCATAAGTGCCGAGCAGGCGTGGTTCGATGCAGTCCAGCGGTGCGTCGAGGTAGTCGCGGGCACTGAGTAACTGTGCAGTGGAGCGGCGGTTTTCCTGGCTTTGCTCGATAAATCGGCTGGCCTCCAGGATCGCCATGACCAGCACGCGGGCCGTGTTGGGGTATTGGTCGACGAAGGCCTGGGTGCAGCCGAGGACTTTTTCAGGGTGGTCTGGCCAGATAGCTTGGGTGGTCGCCAGGGTAAAGCCCTGGTTTTGCTTCACCGCGCTGGCGCACCAGGGTTCGCCGACACAAAAGCCGTCGATGCGCCCGGCTTGCAGGTGGGCGACCATCTGCGGCGGCGGCACCACCACACTGTCAACATCCTGCAACGGATGGATGCCTTGGCTTGCGAGCCAGTAATACAGCCACATGGCGTGGGTGCCTGTGGGAAATGTCTGGGCGAAGGTCAGTTTTGTTCGGCTTTGGTGCACGTGACGGTCCAGTGCCTCAGGAGTGACCACCCCTTGTTGTTGCAGGGCGTGGGACAAATTGATGCTCTGACCATTCTGGTTCAGGCCCATCAGCACGGCCATGTCAGTGGGCGCTACACCGCCGATGCCCAGGTGCACTGCGTAAATCAGCCCGTACAGGCTGTGGGCGGCGTCCAGTTCACCGCTGACCAGTTTGTCGCGCAAGTTGGCCCAGGACGATTGGCGCTTGAGGTTCAGTGTCAGGCCGTAGGGTTGGGCAAAGCCCTGGGTGGCGGCGACCACAAGCGAGGCGCAGTCGGTGAGGGCCATGAAGCCCAGGTCCAGGCTGCTTTTCTCCGGGGCGTCACTGCCATGTACCCAGGCCAGCGGATTGTTCACCGGGCTGTTGCCCTCCGAATCGTTCATCAACACCTACCTTTTCTCTCAAAAAAAAGCGCCGTTTCCCCGGATGGCAATGTAGGCCATTGAAGGTAACGACGCCTTTGTCCGTAAGCCCGCTCCGACGTTGGCGCGCGCTCTGATGCAGAGTGCAAAGCAAGGCACATGCCACGGGCAGACAGGCGGTGTCTGCCGTCAGCTTTCCATCAAGATTGAAAGCTGACGCCCTCTCAGTATGGCCGCCTCTTTACACCAGACCACCAGGAACCCCACGGTGTCTATCGATTCCCAGGCCATGCTGAGTTGCCGTTGGTTGTGCCGATGGCTGCTGTGTTTCGCGCTGATGTTGATCAACATTTCCGCCCTGGCAGAGAGCTACCAGGCGAAGGATGACAGCCTGCACACCTTGTTCACCGCGTTGTCGGTGCCGTTGGGCCTGCCTGTCGTTGTCAGTCGCGATGTGGCGCGCACGCGTATTTCCGGCACCTTTGACCTGGGAGCGGCGCAGCAGACGCTGGCGTTAATCGCCGAGCAGCAACGCCTGATCTGGTACAGCGACGGGCAGGCGTTCTATGTGTATGACGCCGCGGAAGCGAAAAGTACGGCGGTGGCGTTGCGGCATATTTCGGTCGACCGGTTGCGGGGCTTTATGCGTCGCTCGGGGCTGGATGAGTCGAGCTATCCCCTCAGGGAGAGCGGCGGGCGCACCTTCTATGTGTCCGGGCCACCCAATTACGTGGATCAGGTGCTGCACCTGGCCCAATTGATGGACAGGCAACGCACTCAAGTGCGTGTGGGTGCCCAGTCCTTCGGCGTGGTGCAGGTGTTCAACACGCACGTGGCAGATCGTCAGTACGTCTTGGGTAATGAGACGGTCGAGGTGCCGGGCATGGCTTCGATGATCGAAGCCATGCTGGCCATCGAGCAGAAGGGTGAAACGCAGCGCCCGCCCAATGTGCTGGCTGACAAGAGCCTGGTGGTCATGGCCTATCCGGACTCCAACAGCCTGCTGGTCAAGGGCAAACCTGCCCAGATCAAGGTGCTTGAAGAGCTGGTGGCGGAACTCGACAAGCCGAAGCGGGCGATTGAAGTATCGCTATGGCGAGTGGATGTGGACCGGGACGAGTTGCGCAAAATGGACGTGGCGTGGGCGCGGGCGAGTGACCCCACAGTTGCGGCGACCCACGTCGCGGAACCCCTGGAAGATAATCGCTTGATGGCGCAACTCGTCGCGCTGGAGCGTCGACGCAAGGCCAGGATCGTCGCGTTTCCGGTCATTCTCACTCAGGAAAATGTGCCGGCAGTCTTCCAGGATGACCACACGTTTTACCTGCCAAAACCCGCAGACGAGGGCAGCGAATGGCAACCGGTGCGCTATGGCACGCAAGCCAGCGTGCTGCCGCGCTTTGCGCAAGCCAATCAGATTGAAATGCAACTGACCCTTGAGGATGACCGGCAGATGGGGGGCAAACCCAAGCCGGACTTGGCGGCGACGGTGGGGCGGGTGGGCATCAGCACGGTGGTACGTGTGCCCCAGGGCCGGCGCCTGTGGGTGGGGGGATTTCGGCGTGAGGATGAGGGCGCGGTCGCAAGTCGGCGTGCCGACGTACGGCTGTTCGTGATTCAGGCGCGGGCGGTTGGCAACGAGCCCAGGCTGCTGTCTGGAGCGATCGGGCCTCCGCCCCTGACACAGAGCCAATATGAGCGCGTGCAACGTGCGTTTGTGCGGGAGAACCGTGAAATCCCGGCATTGGAGTGAGCGCGCGGCAAGTGCATGCGCAAAGTCCTACGCAGTACCCGCCAAAAGCTTCGATTACATCGGCTTTTTCCTAACGTTGTTCGGGGCTCAGGTTTTTATAGTCGCGGTGTTGGCGTATCGGCCGTTTCTGGAAGTAAGGAATTCAATGTCTGTAGTCGGATGTAGAGGTGTGTATGACCATCGACAGTGATGGGCTGACGGCCTCACGGTTTTTTGCCGGTTGGTCCTTGCATGGCGACGGCCGGTTGACCGGCGAGGACGCGGATATTCAATTGCCGCCCAAGGAATGGCATGTACTTCGGCTGTTATTGACCTCCGACGGGGCGCTGATGACCAAGGACCGTTTACTGGAAACGGTCTGGCCCGGCGGGGACGTAGCCGAGGAGTCGCTCACCCGCTGCATCTACGCGTTGCGCAAACACCTGAAAAAGGACAAGGGGTTTATCAAGACGATCTATGGCCGGGGATATCGCTTTACCTGTGCCGTGCGAATCGAGCAGCTCGCCTCCCGCCCGCAGGGTCAGAGGGGCGCGCAGCATATTTGTTTGGCGTGCGGCCAGGTGAAACATGATTAAGGCAATGGTTAAAACCATGTTGTTGAGTGCATTGATGGGTGCTCAGCAAGTCTGGGCCGGTTGCTGGGATGAGGTGGCTCGCCGGTACGATATCGAGCCCGAGTTGCTGCAAGCCATTGCGGCGGTGGAGTCGGGTTACCGTGCGGATGCAAGGAACGCCGCCAATAGCGATGGCTCCCGGGATATCGGCCTGATGCAGATCAACAGCATGCACTTGCCGCGTCTGGCCAAGCAGGGGATTACCGAAGAGCGGCTGCTGAGTGAACCGTGCTTATCGGTCGAGGTGGGTGCATCGATCCTTGCCGAGTTTATCCAGCGATTCGGCTACAACTGGACCGCCGTGGGCTCCTACAACGCGGGTTCAGCACCCGAGCGCGAAGCCTTACGCCTGCGGTATGCCGAAAAAATATGGGCGCGGTATGAAGCATTGGTTGCGCAACGTCACTGACGATTGGGCGGCACGCCTCGCACCCGAGCCGCCACCCCGGCTATAATCGGCGCCACCTTTCGCTGCCATCCGAGTCTAGCCCGCCCATGTATACCCTGGCCCGCCAGCTGTTGTTCAAACTCTCCCCGGAAACTTCCCACGATCTGTCCCTGGACCTGATCGGTGCCGGTGGTCGTCTGGGGCTCAATGGCCTGGTATGCAAGGCACCGGCGAAAATGCCGGTGTCGGTAATGGGTCTGGATTTCCCTAATCCTGTCGGCCTGGCAGCTGGCCTGGACAAAAATGGCGCGGCCATTGATGGCTTTGCGCAACTGGGCTTCGGTTTTGTCGAAATCGGCACCGTGACGCCACGTCCGCAGCCGGGCAATCCCAAGCCGCGTATCTTCCGTTTGCCGGAAGCCGAGGCGATCATCAATCGCATGGGCTTCAACAACCTGGGCGTTGATCACCTGCTCTCGCGGGTTCAGGCGGCCAAGTACAAGGGCATCCTGGGTATCAATATCGGCAAGAATTTCGACACGCCGGTGGAGAACGCGGTCGATGACTACCTTATCTGCCTGGACAAGGTCTACGCCCACGCCAGCTATGTGACCGTCAACGTCAGCTCGCCCAACACCCCGGGCCTGCGCAGCCTGCAGTTTGGCGACTCCCTCAAGCAACTGCTTGAAGCCCTGCGTCAGCGTCAGGAAGACCTGGCCGTGCGTCATGGCAAGCGTGTGCCGTTGGCTATCAAGATTGCCCCGGACATGAGCGACGAAGAAACCGTGCTGGTCGCCCAGGCCCTGGTGGATTCGGGTATGGACGCGGTGATTGCCACCAACACCACCCTGAGCCGTGTTGGCGTCGAAGGCTTGGCCCATGGTGACGAGGCGGGCGGGCTGTCGGGCGCGCCGGTGCGTGATCAGAGCACCCACATCGTCAAAGTGCTGGCCGCCGAGCTGGCGGGGCGTTTGCCGATCATTGCCGTAGGTGGCATTACCGAAGGCAAACACGCGGCCGAGAAAATCGCCGCCGGCGCCAGCCTGGTGCAGCTGTACTCGGGCTTTATCTACAAAGGCCCGGCGCTGATTCGCGAGTCGGTGGACGCGATCGCCGCCCTGCGCTGATGCTTTTATCGTTCCCACGCTCTGCATGGGAACGATAAAACCTTAAAAAACATCAGCCATTAAAAAGGGCTCCCTAAAGGAGCCCCTGGGCCGAAGCCCGCCGCCCGGATGGGGCGCGCGTGGTTAAGTCATTACATATTCGTGCTGATGTCGGAATTAAATGCCCTTGATTAGCCGACGGCGTGAAGTTCGTTGAGTCTGTGGATGCCCGCAGTGCCAGTCATACCGTCCCAGTTGTCGCCGCGTCCTTCTCGCCAGCCGTTGATCCAGGCTTGGCGTACCGACGGTAGAGTAAATGGGCAAAGCTCACGGGATTTGCCATGAACGCCATATTGATATCCGCGTAAAAATGCTCTTTCCAACGGATCACGCTTAAGTCTTCTCATAGGGTGTTTCCCTCACTTGTTGACTGTCTTGATATCCTTCGGCTTCGGGGGAAGCCGGGCAGAGTTTTTCTGCCGTTGGTGGGCTCGCTGCCGGCGTGGCGAGCCTGTGTGTCGACGTCGTTACGGCGTCAACCTGTGTTGAGTTCTAACCAATAGGTCACATGGATTCAATGACCGTTTTGTCATAAGCACGTAACGATAATGATGCTATAGCCATAAGCTGGGATGGCTTTTCGCCCCTTTTAATCGCTAAACCCAGCTATGATGTGCCCTGCAAAGAGGATGGGTTTAATCCTTTAGTGAGAATGCCCGCCCGTTGCAGTCGGTTATTATTCGACGAAGGGTCGGAATATTTCTTTTTGTTGCGTGACTTCTGTCACCAAAAGCTTTATCTGCCCCGTCCACCAAGGCCCAAAGGCCCGGCAGACGGGGTGGGACGGCACATTCGTGCCACGCGAGCACTCTTCAAGAAAAGTGCTTGATTGAAAACCGAGCCGGCGATGCGTCGCCCGTTCATTTATTGCTGAAAAGCCTGGAATGCCCCATGTCGGACCGTTTTGAACTCTTCCTCACTTGCCCCAAAGGCCTCGAAGGCCTGCTGATCGAGGAAGCCGTCGGGCTTGGCCTTGAGGAAGCCCGCGAGCACACCTCGGCCGTGCGCGGCATGGCCGACATGGAAACCGCTTACCGCCTTTGCCTCTGGTCGCGCCTGGCCAACCGCGTATTGCTGGTGCTCAAGCGCTTCCCGATGAAGGACGCCGAAGACCTCTACCACGGCGTGCTGGATATCGAATGGGCTGACCACATGGTGTCCGACGGCACCCTGGCGGTGGAATTCAGTGGTCACGGTTCAGGCATCGACAACACCCACTTCGGCGCGTTGAAGGTCAAGGATGCGATCGTCGACAAGCTGCGCACGCCGACCGGCGAGCGCCCGTCCATCGACAAGATCAACCCTGACCTGCGCATCCACCTGCGTCTGGACCGTGGTGAAGCGATCCTGTCCCTTGACCTCTCCGGCCACAGCCTGCACCAGCGCGGTTATCGCCTGCAGCAGGGCGCGGCACCGCTGAAAGAAAACCTGGCCGCCGCGATCCTGATCCGCGCGGGCTGGCCGCGCATTGCTGCCGAAGGCGGCGCGCTGACGGACCCGATGTGCGGTGTGGGCACCTTCCTGGTGGAAGGCGCGATGATCGCGGCCGACATGGCGCCCAACCTCAATCGCGAACTGTGGGGTTTCACCACCTGGCTGGGGCACGTCCCTGCGTTGTGGAAAAAACTCCACGCCGAAGCCAGTGAACGTGCCGCCATCGGCATGAACAAGACACCGTTGTGGATTCGTGGCTACGAAGCCGATCCGCGTCTGATCCAGCCCGCGCGCAACAACATTGAACGCGCAGGCCTGAGCCACTGGATCAAGGTGTACCAGGGCGAAGTCGGCACCTTCGAGCCGCGCCCGGACCAGAACCAGAAAGGCCTCGTCATCTGCAACCCGCCGTACGGCGAGCGTCTGGGTGATGAAGCCAGCCTGTTGTACCTCTACCAGAATCTCGGCGAGCGCCTGCGCCAAGCGTGCATGGGCTGGGAAGCGGCGGTGTTCACCGGCGCGCCGGACCTGGGCAAGCGCATGGGTATCCGCAGCCACAAACAGTATTCGTTCTGGAACGGCGCCTTGCCGTGCAAGTTGCTGCTGATCAAGGTCAACCCGGACCAGTTCGTCACCGGCGAGCGTCGCACTCCGGAGCAGCGCCAGGCCGAGCGCGAGCAAGCCGCTTACGATCAAGCCCCGGTCGAGCCGCAAGAGCGCCAGTACAACAAGAACGGCAACCCGATCAAACCTGCTCCGGCCCCTGTGGTTGAACAGGCGCGCTTGAGCGAAGGTGGGCAAATGTTCGCCAACCGCCTGCAGAAAAACCTCAAGCTGCTGGGCAAGTGGGCCAAGCGTGAAGGCGTGGATTGCTACCGTGTGTACGACGCCGACATGCCGGAATACTCCATGGCCATCGACCTGTACCACGACTGGGTCCATGTGCAGGAATACGCCGCGCCGAAATCCATCGACCCGGAAAAAGCCTCCGCGCGCATGTTCGATGCCCTGGCCGCTATTCCTCAGGCACTGAACATCGACAAGAGTCGTGTGGTGGTCAAGCGTCGCGAGCGCCAGAGCGGCACCAAGCAATACGAGCGTCAGAGCGCCCAGGGCAAGTTCACTGAAGTCAGCGAAGGCGGCGTGAAGCTGCTGGTCAACCTCACGGATTACCTCGACACCGGCCTGTTCCTCGACCACCGTCCGATGCGCTTGCGCATCCAGAAAGAAGCGGCCGGCAAGCGCTTCCTCAATCTGTATTGCTACACCGCCACCGCGAGTGTGCACGCAGCCAAGGGCGGCGCGCGCAGCACCACCAGCGTCGACCTGTCCAAGACTTACCTGGACTGGGCGCGTCGCAACTTCTCCCTCAATGGTTTCTCCGACAAGAACCGTCTGGAGCAGGGTGATGTGATGGCGTGGCTGGAGGCCAGCCGCGATGAGTTCGACATGATCTTCATCGACCCGCCAACCTTCTCCAACTCCAAGCGTATGGAAGGCATCTTCGACGTGCAGCGTGACCACGTGCAGTTGCTCGACCTGGCCATGGCGCGCCTGGCACCGGGCGGCGTGCTGTACTTCTCGAACAACTTCCGCAAGTTTGTGCTGGAGGACAACCTCGTCGAGCGCTACGCGGTCGAGGAGATCAGCGACAAGACCATCGACCCGGATTTCGCACGTAACGCGAAGATCCACCGGGCGTGGAAAATCACCGCGCGCTGATCGCTGCACCAAGTTGGCACATAAAAGCCGCAAGCCTTGATTATTCGAGGCTTGCGGCTTTTTTGCGCTGGTCAAATACAAACCCTGTGGCTATAAATGAAAGCCTAGCCAAAGTGACACCCCCGCACGCTGGCGTTGTGAGTGTTGCCTATGCCGATGCAAGCCGTACGCCCGAAAATCCTAGGCTTTATCAGTGAGCAGGCGTCGGCTTGGCTGGTGGCATTGGTGGTGTTATTGGCAGGTTGCGCGCTGACGGCGATCGTTGCCTGGGCGGCAGCCGACCTCTACCACCAACAGGTTCGCCAGCGTTTTCAGCTGTTGGTCAACGAGCGCTACACCCGCCTGCAGGAGCGGTTTGAAGACCAGGAGCAACGTCTTGGCAGCCTGCGGCGCTTCTTCGCCAATTCCAGCGATGTGTCCCGCGCCGAGTTTGAGGGCTTTGCCCAACCCCTGCTATTGCGCACCCGTGCTTATGCGTGGGCACCGCGGATTTACCGCGACCAACGCAGCCAGTTCGAGCAGGAAATTTCGCGCCAGCGCGGCACTCCGTTTGCCATTCGCGAACTCAATTCATCGGGAGAGCTTTCGCCGGCCTCCGAGCGTGATGAATACGTGCCGGTGTTGTACAGCCAGACTCAAAGCCTGCTGGGATCGCCGTTAGGGTTTGACCTGCTGGCCCAGCCGCTGCGGCGTTCGGCCGTGGAGCGGGCGCAAAAGAGTGGTGAGCCTGCCGTGTCTCAGCCGATGCAGTTGGTGGGCGTGGAGCCGGCCTATGCTGCCGGGGTTCTGTTGGTCTCACCCGTCAGTGAAACCCCGAATGCCGAGCCTTACGGGTTTGTGATGGCGGTGATCAGCATGCGTCAGCTGGTGGCCGACGGCTTGCCCAAACCCAATCGCGATAACCTGGTGATGCAGATCGTCGACACCTCCGATTCGCAACAGCGCGTGCTCTACGCGTCCAGCAATGCGGTGGGCAACAGCGACCTCACGGCGGCGCGCCGTTTGACCCTTGGCGATCATGTCTACGCGCTGACCTTGCGCACCAGCCAGGTGTTTGACCTGGCCAACCACTCCTCGATGAACACGATCCTGACCATGGGCGGGCTCCTTAGCCTGCTGCTCAGCGCGCTGCTGTATGTGTTGGTCAGCCAACGTCAACGCGCACTGAAGCTGGTGGAGCAGCGTACCCTGCAGTTGCGTTCGCGTGAGCAGGAATTGCGCGGCGCGCACGGGCAATTGCGCAGTGTGCTGAATGCCGCCACTCAGGTCGCCATCATTGCCACTGACTTGCGTGGCGTGATCAATACGTTCAATGCAGGCGCCGAGCAGATGCTCGGTTTCAAGGCCGAGCAAGTGCTTGGGCGCATGACCCTGGAAAGCCTGCACCTGGCTGCCGAGCTTGAAGCCCGCGCCGCCAGTTTAAGCATCACCTTGGGCAAGCGTATTCCGCCGAGCCAGGCAATGTTGGTGGAGAGCCCGGATAGCTTGCACGAAGCGCGCGAGTGGACGCTGTTACGCCAGGACCGCAGCCCGTTGACCGTGAACATGCTCGGGACTGTATTGCTCGACGACTATGGCCTGTGGATCGGGCACTTGGCGATTTACCTGGATGTCACCGAGCAAAAGCGTGCCTATGAGGCGCTGGCGGCGCGAGATCGGTTGCTGAAAAAACTCAGTTCCCATGTGCCCGGCGGTATCTTTCAGTTCACCCTGGAGCCTCAGGACAATTGGCGTTTCATCTACGCCAGCGATGGCATGCGCGACATCTATGAGATCGACCCCGGGGTGCTGCAGCAGGATGCGAACAAGGTGTTCGAGCGCATCCACCCCCAGGACGCCGAGCGGGTGCGGGCGTCGATCCGCCTGTCGGCGCTGCAGTTGAGCCATTGGCGCGAAGAGTATCGCGTGTTGTTGCCGCAGCGAGGCCTGCGCTGGATTCGCGGCGAGGCTACGCCGGAAGAGTTACCGGGAGGCGGTACGCTGTGGCACGGCTACGTGTCGGACATTTCTGATCTCAAGCGCGTTGAGGAAGAACTGCGTGCGCTGTCCATCACCGACGCCCTGACGGGCATTCATAACCGCCGCTATTTTCAGGATCGCCTGAAGGCCGAAATGCTCCGGCTCAACCGCAACTCGGGAACCCTGTCGTTGATCATGCTCGACATCGACCACTTCAAGCGCATCAACGACCTGCACGGGCACGGCGTGGGAGACGGGGTATTGCAGGAGGTGTGCACGCGCATCGGCCAGCGCCTGCGTCGCACCGATGTGTTCTGCCGCCTGGGCGGCGAAGAGTTTGTGGTGCTGTGCCCCAATACCGATGGCGAGCAGGCGTACAGCGTGGCGATGGAATTGTGGCAGGCATTGCGCAGTGCGCCGATGGAGGCGGTGGGGGTGGTCACTGCCAGTTTTGGTGTGGCCAGCTGGCAGCTCGATGAAGGCATTGATGGGCTGCTGTTGCGCGCGGACTCGGCGGTGTATGTGGCCAAGCAGGCGGGCAGGGACCGGGTGGAGGCTGAGCGACTGCGCGCTTGAATCCAACACAGCATTAAACTGTGGGAGCTGGCTTGCCTGCGATAGCATCACCTCGGCTCAACTGGAATACCGAGGTGTCCGTATCGCAGGCAAGCCAGCTCCCACACAAGCCAGCTCCCACACTAAAGTACCGGCGGCGCCGCTGTCAGCTTCGGCTGGCGATACAGGTCCAGCAGCACCTGATCCAGCACCGAGGACGCGCCCCACGGTTTTGAATCGTTGAGAATCGCCACCACCACCCAGGTATTGCCATTGTTGTCGCGGCTGAACCCGGAAATGGCGCGTACGGTGTTCAGGGTGCCGGTTTTTACGTGGGCTTCACCGCGCATGGCGGTCGTTTTCAGGCGTTTGCGCATGGTGCCGTCGGTGCCGGCAATCGGCAGCGAGCTGATGTACTCGGCAGCGAACGGGCTCTTCCATGCGGCTTGCAGCATGGCCGCCATCTCACGGGCGCTGACCCGTTCGGCGCGAGACAGGCCGGAGCCGTTCTCCATCACCAGGTGCGGCGCGGTGATGCCTTTTTTCGCCAGCCACTGGCGCACGACGCGTTGTGCGGCCTTGGCGTCGTCGCCGTCGGCATCATTGCGGAACTGCGCGCCCAGGCTCAGGAACAACTGCTGGGCCATGGTGTTGTTACTGAATTTGTTGATGTCGCGGATGATTTCCGCCAGGTCCGGCGAGAACGCCCGGGCCAGCACCTTGGCGTCTTTTGGAACTGGCGCCTGGATATCACGGCCCTGGATGGTGCCACCCAATTCCTGCCAGATCGCGCGCACGGCGCCGGCAGTGTAGGTGGCGTGGTCCAGCAGCGACAGGTAAGTCTGCGAGCTGCAGCCATCGGCCAATTGGCCGCTGACGGTCACGGTGACGCTGCCGTCGGCGGCAGTCACAGGGCTGTAGCGCACATCGCCCGTGCATTGTTTGGCGTTGGAGACTTTCACCTGGTTGTCGATGCGAATGCTCGCAATCGGCGGCTCCACCGACACAATCACCCGGCCGGAATCGTTACGGGTCACGAAGCGCAGGGCCTTGAGATTGACCAGCAGGGCGTCCGGCTTGACCAGGAAGGGCTTGTTCTCGTCGTTGCCGTCATCATTGAATTCAGGCAACTGCGGCTGGTTGAAGAAGCTGCGATCGAGCACCAGGTCGCCGGTGACTTGCTGCACGCCATTGGCGCGCAAATCGCGCATCAGCAGCCAGAGTTTTTCCATGTTCAGCTTGGGGTCGCCGCCGCCCTTGAGGTACAGGTTGCCGTGCAACACGCCACCGCTGAGGGTGCCGTCGGTATAGAACTCGGTTTTCCACTGGTGGTTGGGCCCGAGCATTTCCAGGGCCGCATAGGTGGTGACCAGCTTCATGGTGGAGGCCGGGTTCACCGAAACATCGGCGTTGAACACGGTCGGAGTGCCGGGGCCGGTGAGTGGAAGCATCACCAGGGACAGCGAGGTATTGGGGATTTTGGCTTTCTGGAGGGCCTGCTGAACATTCGGTGGCAGGGTGTTATTGATCGGGGCGGCGGTGACAGAAAAGGCCAGTGGCAGAAGAACGCTGGCAAGCAGAAATGGACGCAAAGATTTGATCATAAGGAATAAAACCCTACTGCTGAGAAGGGTGAAAAAGGCGAGGGGTGTGTAAGAAAATCCCTCATTAGTCACGAAAGTGTCGGCATTATGCCCCAAGCTGGATCCACTTGTAGCTGAACGATAGCTGGTATTAAGCGTTTTTTTTGCAGGCATTATGCCGCCCGTCCCAGAGAGTCGGGCAATCGCCGCCTTAAACTGCTAAAGTGCCGCCCGTTATTACTTAAGAGGATTGTTCCAATGGCGACTAACCGTTCCCGGCGTCTGCGCAAAAAACTGTGCGTTGATGAATTTCAAGAGCTGGGTTTCGAACTGAACCTGGACTTCAAAGAAGGTTTGGACGATGAAGCGGTAGACGCTTTCCTCGAAGCATTCCTGACTGAAGCGATGGACGGCAACGGCCTGGACTACGTCGGCGGTGATGACTTCGGTCTGGTTTGCAAAGCCACCCGTGGTTCGGTCAACGAAGAACAGCGTGCCGCTGTTGAAGCGTGGCTGAAGGCTCGTCCAGAGCTGACCCGCGTTGAAGTAAGCGCCCTGTTGGACGCTTGGCATCCAGAAAAGCCGATCAATCCGGCATCCTGATGTCATGAAAAAGCGACCCTTCGGGGTCGCTTTTTCGTTGCGGGTCTTAAGCGTTTCAGGCCTTGCGCCAATTCAGTATCAGCAGCGTCAACACCCCCGCCACAATCCCCCAAAACGCCGACCCGATGGAAAACAGCGTCAAGCCTGACGCGGTGACCATAAAGGTGATCAGCGCCGCTTCCCGTTCTTTCGGCTCATTCATGGCGATGCTCAAGCCATTGATGATCGAGCCAAACAACGCCAATGCCGCAATCGACAGCACCAGTTCCTTTGGCAGGGCTGCGAACAGCGCCGCCAATGTCGCGCCAAATACACCGGCAATCCCGTAGAACACCCCGCACCACACGGCAGCGGTGTAGCGTTTGTTGCGGTCTTCATGGGCATGCGGCCCGGTGCAGATGGCTGCGCTGATCGCCGCCAGGTTGATGCCATGGGAGCCGAACGGGGCCAGCACCAGGGATGCGAGGCCGGTCGCGGTGATCAGTGGCGAGGCTGGAACGGTGTAGCCGTCGGCGCGTAATACGGCGACGCCGGGCATGTTCTGCGAGGTCATCGCCACCACAAACAGCGGGATGCCAATGCTGATGGTCGCGGCCAGCGAGAAGTGCGGCGTGGTCCACACCGGCGTCGCGACTTCCAGGTGAAAGCCGCTGAAATCCAGCAGTCCCATCAGGCCGGACAGCACGGTGCCGATGATCAGCGCCGCCAGCACCGCATAGCGTGGCGACAGGCGCTTGATGATCAGGTAGGTGAAAAACATCCCCAGCACCAGGCCGGTGCGATGTTGCGCGGCGACGAAAATCTCGCTGCCGATCTTGAACAGAATGCCCGCCAGCAGCGCGGCCGCCAGCGACGCGGGAATGCGCTTGACCAGTTTCTCAAAGCTGCCGGTCAGCCCGCACAGGGTCACCAGCACCGCGCAAGTGATATAGGCGCCGATGGCTTCGCCGTAACTCACGCCACCGAGGCTGGTGATCAACAACGCTGCGCCCGGCGTCGACCAGGCAATGGTGATCGGCGTGCGATAGCGCAGGGACAGGCCAATGCTGCACACCGCCATGCCGATGGAAATTGCCCAGATCCACGAAGAAATCTGCGCCGTGGTCAAACCGGCGGCCTGGCCGGCCTGGAACATCAGCACCAGGGAACTGGTGTAGCCGGTCATCATGGCGATAAAGCCGGCAACGACGGCCGACGCAGAAGTGTCGGCCAGTGGGCGCAAAGGCGCTTGAGTGGCGTCGGTCATGGGGAGGTGTTCCTTTTACCTGAGAAGTTGCGGAATCAAGCCTAAACTCAAACGTAACGACTCATTGCAATACAGCCGGGGCCGCAAACAGCCGTACAGTGTGTTGGCGCATCCGGTTGTGTACAATGTGCCCTGATTTTAGGTGATACTTGCCAGCAACCGTTTGTTGCCGTATTACCGTTAATTCGCCGCCGTTCTCCAAACCCGAGTGCCCATGAACGAACAGTTGCAACCTCTCAAGAAACAACCGCGAGCCGGCAAGGCCGGACGCAGCGGAACCCAGGACGATATCGTCTATGCGCATATCTTCGAGGCGATCCTCGAACAACGCCTGGCACCCGGCACCAAATTGAGTGAAGAGGCACTGGGCGAAATTTTCGGCGTGAGCCGCACCATCATTCGCCGCGCGCTCTCGCGTCTGGCCCATGAAGGCGTGGTGTTGCTGCGGCCCAATCGTGGCGCGGTGGTGGCGAGCCCCAGTGTCGAAGAAGCGCGTCAGGTGTTCCTGGCCCGTCGCCTGGTCGAGCGGGCGATCACGGAATTGGCGGTGCAGCACGCTACGGCCGAGCAGTTGGCTGAATTGCGTCAGATGGTCAACGACGAGCGCGACAGCTTCTCGCGCGGCGATCGCGGTGCGGGTATCCGCCTCTCCGGCGAGTTCCACCTTAAATTGGCTGAAGCGGCGAAGAACGCGCCGTTGATCAGCTTCCAGCGCAGCCTGGTGTCGCAGACGTCGTTGATCATCGCGCAGTACGAAAGCGGCAACCGCTCGCACTGTTCCTACGATGAACACACCCAGTTGATCGATGCGATCGAAGCCCGCGACGCGGCGTTGGCGGTGAATTTGATGATGCATCACATGGATCACATCGACAGCAAGCTCAACCTCGATGAGGAAAGTGCGTCGGATGATCTGCATGCGGTGTTCTCGCATTTGTTGCAGACCAAGAAGCCGGGGCGCTCTTCGATCAAACTCTGATCCCAATTAACAATGTGGGAGCTGGCTTTTGTGGGAGCTGGCTTGCCTGCGATAGCATCCCCTCGGTCTGACTGAATGACCGAGGTGTCTGCATCGCAGGCAAGCCAGCTCCCACAAGAAGCTGCTCCCACATTGGTTTTGTGGTGTTGCTGGAATTAGCGCTGGTGCACGAGTTGGCCCGCCGCATACGTCTGCAACACCGTCCGGTCATCCCCCAGCGTCATCAGCACAAACAACGTTTCGGCAATATTGTTCGCCTGCTTCAAGCGATAACTCAGCAGCGGCGTGGCGTTGTAATCCAGCACCAAAAAGTCCGCATCCGTACCCGGTTGCAACGTACCGATCTTGTCTTCCAGGCGCAGTGCCCGCGCGCCACCCAATGTCGCCAGGTACAGCGACTTGAACGGACTCAACCGCGCACCCTGCAACTGCATCACTTTGTAGGCTTCATTCAAGGTTTGCAGCAGCGAGAAGCTGGTGCCGCCGCCCACGTCCGTGCCCAGGCCCACATTCAATTTGTGCTTCTCGGCCATCGGCAGGTTGAACAAACCGCTGCCGAGGAAAAAGTTCGACGTCGGGCAGAACGCCACCGCTGAACCCGTCTCGGCCAGCCGCGCGCATTCGTCGTCACACAGGTGCACGCCATGGGCAAACACCGAGCGCTCGCCGAGCAGTTTGTAATGGTCGTACACGTCCAGGTAGCCTTTGCGCTCCGGGAACAGCTCCTTCACCCACTCGACTTCCTGCTTGTTCTCGCTGATGTGAGTCTGCATGTACAGGTCCGGGTATTCGCCCAGCAATTGTCCGGCGAGTTCCAGTTGCTGCGGCGTGCTGGTCGGAGCGAAACGCGGGGTGACCGCATAGTGCAGGCGGCCCTTGCCGTGCCAGCGCTCGATCAGCGCCTTGCTTTCCTGGTAGCCGGTTTCGGCGGTGTCGGTGAGATAGTCCGGCGCGTTGCGGTCCATCATCACTTTGCCGGCGATCATGCGCAGGTCGAGTTTCTCGGCGGCTTCGAAGAACGAATTCACCGACTGCGGGTGCACGCTGCCGAACACCAGCGCGGTGGTGGTGCCGTTGCGCAGCAGTTCCTTGATGAAAATATCCGCGACTTCTTCGGCATGCGCCTTGTCGGCGAACTGGCTTTCGCACGGGAAGGTGTAGGTGTTCAGCCAGTCGAGCAACTGCTCGCCGTAGGCGCCGACCATGCCGGTTTGCGGTAGATGGATATGGGTGTCGATCAGGCCGGGGGTGATCAGCGCATCCTGGTAGTGGGTGATCTCGATATCGGCAGGCAGCGTCGGCAGCAGGTCGCCGGCATGGCCAACAGCGCTGATCTGGCCGTTTTCGATGACCAGCAGACCGTCTTCGAAATATTCATAAGAGGCTTCGATCCCCACTTCAGCGGGGTCGGCGATGCTGTGCAGAATGGCGGCACGGTAGGCTTTGCGAGTCAAAGGCATGGTCGTCTCAATTCAAATGGCTTGGCTGCGGCGCGAAGCCACAAGCAGTTTGGCAATGGGTTCGGCGCTCGCGGTGTGCTGGCCGAAATTCGCGTTATAGGTGGCGATGATTTCGCCGGCGATGGAGATGGCGATCTCCACCGGCAATTTGCCCTTCACCTCGGTGAGGCCCATGGGGCAGCGCATGCGTTGCAGTTGTGCGGTGTCAAAGCCGCGATCGCGCAGGCGATGTTCGAACTTGACGCGTTTGGTCTTCGAGCCGATCAGGCCGAAGTAGGTGAAGTCATCTCGCTTGAGCAGGGCGGCGGTGAGTTCCAGGTCCAGCGCGTGATTGTGGGTCATGACGATGCAGTAACTGCCCACTGGCAGGTCGGCAATTTCGTCGACCGGCTCTTCGCTGACGATTTTACGCACGCTCTGGGGGATGTGTTCCGGAAACTCCTGATCGCGCGAATCGATCCAGCGCACCCGGCACGGCAGGCTGGCGAGCAGCGGCACCAGTGCGCGGCCGACGTGGCCTGCGCCGAACACCGCAATCTGCGCCTGCACCTGACCCATGGGTTCGAACAGCAGCACCGTCACGCCGCCGCAGCACTGGCCCAGGCTGGCGCCGAGGCTGAAGCGCTCCAGATGGGTGTTCTGCTGGCCGCGCAAGAGCATGTCGCGGGCGATCTGCATCGCCTTGTATTCCAGGTGCCCGCCGCCGATGGTGTCGAAGCTGTGCGCGGCGCTGATCACCATCTTCGAACCGGCGTTGCGCGGCGTGGAGCCAAGCTCTTCGATGATGGTCACCAGTACGCAGGGTTCGCCGCGGTTTTGCAGGTCGGCGAGGGCGCTGATCCAGTTGTTCATAGTCACCTCTTGTGGTGTCTGGGAGGGCCTCATCGCGGGCAAGCCCGCTCCCACATTTGAATGTATTCACAGATCAAAATGTGGGAGCTGGCTTGCCTGCGATGGCAGCACCTCGGTCCTAAAGCGAAGCCATCTCGGTTTCAGTCTCAACAGCCTTCGCCGCCTGCAACTGCCGCATCTGCTCACACCCCCACAACACCCGCTCCGGCGTCGCCGGCGCGTCAATCTTAGGCTGATGGCGATAGTCACCGAGGCTCGCCACGGCATCCTTGATCGCACACCACGACGCAATCCCAAGCATAAACGGCGGCTCGCCCACGGCCTTGGAATGGAACACCGTGTCTTCCGGGTTCTTGCGGTTTTCCACCAGCTTCACGCGCAGGTCCAGCGGCATGTCGGCCACGGCCGGGATCTTGTAACTGGCCGGGCCGTTGGTCATCAGCTTGCCCTTGTTGTTCCACACCAGCTCTTCCATGGTCAGCCAGCCCATGCCCTGGATAAAGCCGCCTTCCACCTGACCAATGTCGATGGCCGGGTTCAGCGAGGCGCCGACGTCGTGAAGAATGTCGGTGCGCAGCATCTTGTATTCGCCGGTCAGGGTGTCGACGATCACTTCGCAACAGGCCGCACCGAAGGCAAAGTAATAGAACGGCCGACCGCGCGACTGGCTGCGGTCATAGAAGATTTTCGGGGTCTTGTAGAAGCCGGTGCTCGACAGCGACACCTGGGCGAAATACGCCTGCTGGATCAGTGCTTCAAACGTCAGGATCTGCTCGCGCACGCGCACATGGCCATTGTGGAATTCCACGTCGGCTTCACTCACGTCGTACTTGCGCGCAGCGAATTCCACCAGGCGCTGCTTGATGATTTCCGCCGCATTCTGCGCAGCCTTGCCATTCAAATCCGCACCGCTGGAAGCAGCCGTCGGCGAGGTGTTGGGCACCTTGTCGGTGTTGGTGGCGGTGATTTGCACGCGGTCGATGTCGACCTGAAAAATCTCCGCCACCACCTGCGCCACCTTGGTGTTCAAACCCTGGCCCATCTCGGTGCCGCCGTGGTTCAGGTGGATGCTGCCGTCGGTGTAGATATGGATCAGCGCACCGGCCTGGTTAAGGAAGCTGGCGGTAAACGAAATACCGAATTTCACCGGCGTCAGCGCCAGGCCTTTTTTCAGGATCGGGCTGTGGGCGTTGTACAAACGGATCGCTTCGCGGCGCTCGGCGTATTGGCTGCTGGCCTCAAGCTCGGCGGTCATCTCTTCGAGCATGTTGTGCTCGACGGTCTGGTAGTAGTGCGTGACGTTGCGCTCGGTCTTGCCGTAGTAATTGACCTTGCGCACGGCCAGCGGGTCCAGCGCCAAGTGGCGGGCGATGGCGTCCATCACTTCCTCGATGGCGACCATGCCTTGCGGGCCGCCGAAGCCGCGATAAGCGGTATTGGACGCGGTGTTGGTCTTGCAGCGATGGCCGTTGACCGTGGCATCGCCCAGGTAGTACGAGTTGTCGGAGTGGAACATCGCGCGGTCGACAATCGAGTTCGACAGGTCTGGCGAGCAGCCGCAGTTGCCGGCCAGTTCCAGGTTGATCCCGTGCAGGCGGCCCGTGTCGTCAAAGCCCACGTCGTATTCGATATAGAAGGGGTGGCGCTTGCCGGTCATCAGCATGTCTTCGACGCGCGGCAGGCGCATCTTGGTCGGCTGGCCGGTGAGGCGCGCAACCACCGCGCACAGGCACGCGGGGCTGGCGGCCTGGGTTTCCTTGCCGCCGAAACCGCCGCCCATGCGGCGCATATCGACGACGATTTTGTTCATCGATACGTCCAGCACTTCAGCCACCAGCTTTTGCACTTCGGTGGGGTTTTGCGTGGAGCAGTAGACGATCATGCCGCCATCTTCGGTAGGCATCACCGAGGAAATCTGGGTTTCCAGGTAGAAGTGTTCCTGGCCGCCAATGTGCAGCGTGCCCTGGATGCGGTTTTTCGCCGTCGCCAATGCGCCGGCCGAGTCGCCGCGCTGGTGCGTGTGGCTGTCGAGTACGAAGTGCTTTTTACGGAAGGCTTCAACCACATCCAGCACGGGTTCGAGGTCTTCGTATTCAATCACCGCCGCCATCGCCGCCTTGCGTGCGGTTTCCAGGTCGCGGGCCGCTACGGCCAACACAACTTGACCCACAAACTGCACGGTGTCGATCGCCAACAGCGGGTCGCCAGGCATCAGCGGGCCGATGTCTTTCAGGCCGGGTACGTCTTCGTGGGTGATGGCGATACGCACGCCTTCAAAGGCGTAGCAGGGTGCGGTGTCGATGCTGATGATGCGTGCGTGGGCGCGGTCGGACATGCGCGCATACAGGTGCAACTGGTTCGGAAATTCCAGGCGGTCATCGATGTACTGTGCTTCGCCGGACACATGCTTGGCGGCGCTGTCATGCTTGACGCTGCGGCCGACGCCGGAGGTCAGGTCCTGGGAGAACAGCTCGGCGAGTTCGGCCTGGGTTTTAACGACGGCGTGATGGTTAGACATAAGCGGTCACCCGAGTCTCGATGTGCGGCGTTTGCAGTTCGATGAAGTATTTGCGCAACAGGTTCTGCGCGCTGAGCAGGCGGTATTCCTTGCTGGCGCGGAAGTCCGACAATGGCGTGAAATCTTCGGCCAGGGCGGCGCAGGCCTTTTCCACGGTGGCAGAGTTCCAGGTGGCGCCGACCAACACGGCTTCGCAGCTTTTCGCGCGTTTTGGCGTGGCGGCCATACCGCCAAACGCTACGCGGGCTTCGCTGATCACGCCGTTTTCCATCTTCAGATTGAAGGCGGCGCACACAGCGGAAATATCATCGTCAAGGCGCTTGGACACCTTGTACGCCCGGAACAGCGTGTGGCCTTTAGGCACGATGATCGTCTCGATGAACTCACTGTCCTGACGCGCGGTCACGCGGTAGTCGATGAAGTAATCTTCCAGCGCCAGGGTGCGGCGGGTGTTGCCTTTGCACAGTACGATCTGCGCGCCGAGGGCGATCAGCAGGGGCGGCGAATCACCAATCGGCGAGGCGTTGCCAATATTGCCGCCGAGGGTGCCCTGGTTGCGGATTTGCAGGGAGGCGAAGCGGTGCAGCAGCTCGCCGAAGTCCGGGTATTCGTGGTGCAGCGCGGTGTAGCAATCGGAGAGGGCGGTGGCGGCGCCGATTTCCAGGCGGTCGTCGAAGTCCTCGATACGCTTCATTTCTTCAATGTTGCCGACGTAGATCATCACCGGCAGGGTGCGGTGGAACTGGGTGACTTCCAGCGCCAGGTCGGTGCCACCAGCCAGCAAGCGGGCTTGCGGGTAGGCGTCGTAGAGATCGGCCAGATCAGCGACGGTCAACGGGACGAGGCAGCGTTTGTCGCCGCTGTTGAGTTCACCGGTCTGGGTCGGCGCGATGGCTTTGAGGCGGGCGATGGTCTGGGCCTCACGGCTGTCGAACTGATCCTGCGGTTTGTTGCAGCAGGCCTGTTCGGCGGCGGCGAGAATCGGGCGATAACCGGTGCAGCGGCACAGGTTGCCGGCCAGGGCTTCATGGGCTTTCTGACTGTCGGGGGCGTCGCTGTTTTTTTGCAGGGCGAACAGCGACATCACAAAACCGGGGGTGCAAAAGCCGCATTGCGAACCGTGGCACTCGACCATGGCTTGTTGCACGCTGTGCAGTTGGCCTTGGTGTTTGAGGTCTTCGACGCTGATCAGCTGTTTGCCGTGCAGGGAGGAGACAAACGTCAGGCAGGAATTGAGGCTGCGATAACGAATCTGTTCCACGCCGCGTTCATCGGTGTGCAACTCGCCGACCACCACGGTGCACGCACCGCAATCGCCGCTGGCGCAGCCTTCCTTGGTACCGGATTTGCCCACGTGCTCACGCAAATAGTTGAGCACGGTCAGGTTGGGGTCCAGGGCGTGCTCGCTACGGAGCTCCTGGTTTAGTAAAAACTGGATCACGGAAGGCCTCGCAGACTCATTATTGTTGTTAACCGCTTTGCGCCGAATCTAGTCATGTCTGACTTTTCGGTCAATGATTTTCTGACCAGAAGGTCAAGAAATTGCAGTTACAACTTGTTTGATTATGGTCCAGTCTTCTGGAACTGGCGTTTTCAGGGGCTTTTGGCTTTTAATCGCTGCGTGTTTCATGCCAAATTCGCCCCCGTGGGCGTAGCGCCATCAGCGGGCCAATGCGCTACACTGCCGCGCTTGTACCGATAGAAGATTTTGAAGGGAAAACATGACGTTCAAGGCGCCGGACAGTCTCGCCGAGCAAATCGCTCACCACCTCGCCGAACGTATCATTCGCGGCGATCTCAAGCCTGGGGAGCGGATCCAGGAGCAGAAAGTCACGCTGGCGCTCAATGTCAGCCGTGGTTCCGTGCGCGAAGCCTTGCTGATCCTTGAACGCCGCCACTTGATCGCGATCCTGCCGCGCCGTGGTGCCCACGTCACCGAACTCACCGCGCACAAGGTGCAGAGCCTGTGCACGCTGATGGGCGAGCTGTACATCATGCTCGGCAATGCGGTGGCCGAGGGCTGGCAGACTCAGGCCGACATGGCGCCGTTTGTGCAAATCCAGCAGCGCCTGATCGCCAGTTTCGAGCGCCAGGACATCCGCGCTTTCGTCGAAGAAAGCTTCAACGTGATGCGTGCCGCGTACCCGTTCGCCAACAACCCGTATTTGCAGGAAACCGTCGAGAACCTGCAGCCGGCGATGAACCGCGCCTATTACCTGGCGCTGGATCAACGCAAGGCCTCCATGAGCGAGTACCTGGTGCTGTTCGAGCAACTGCTCGCCGCCGTACTGGCCCGTGACCTGCCGCAGATTCGCCAGGTGTTGTCGGCCTATGGCCAGCGCAGCTGTTCGCTGGTCATCGCTGCGTTGGCGGACGCCTAAGCGTGCGGCTCAAGTGCATCAAACTGGCGGGGTTCAAATCCTTCGTCGACCCGACCACGGTGAACTTCCCCAGTAACATGGCGGCGGTGGTCGGGCCCAATGGTTGCGGCAAGTCGAACATTATCGACGCCGTCCGCTGGGTGATGGGCGAGAGCTCGGCAAAAAACCTGCGTGGCGAGTCGATGACTGACGTCATCTTCAACGGCTCCACCAGCCGCAAGCCGGTGAGCCAGGCCAGCATTGAACTGGTGTTCGACAACTCCGACGGCACCCTCGTCGGCGAATACGCGGCCTACGCCGAAATCTCGATTCGCCGCAAAGTGACCCGCGACAGCCAGAACAGCTACTTCCTCAACGGCACCAAGTGCCGCCGTCGGGACATCACCGATATTTTCCTCGGCACCGGCCTGGGCCCGCGCAGCTACTCGATCATCGAGCAGGGCATGATCTCCAAGCTGATCGAAGCCAAGCCCGAAGACCTGCGCAACTTTATCGAGGAAGCGGCCGGCATTTCCAAGTACAAGGAACGCCGCCGTGAAACTGAAAACCGCATTCGCCGCACCCACGAAAACCTCGCCCGCCTGACTGACCTGCGCGAAGAGCTGGAACGCCAGTTGGAGCGCCTGCACCGCCAGGCCCAGGCCGCCGAGAAGTATCAGGAATACAAGGGCGAAGAGCGCCAGCTCAAGGCGCAACTGTCGGCCCTGCGCTGGCAGGCGTTGAATGAGCAGGTCGGCCAGCGCGAAGCGATTATCGGCAATCAGGAAATCAGCTTTGAAGCGCTGGTGGCCGAGCAGCGCAATGCCGATGCCAGCATTGAGCGCCTGCGTGACGGCCACCATGACTTGTCCGAACGCTTCAATCTGGTGCAGGGGCGTTTCTATTCGGTGGGCGGCGATATTGCTCGCGTTGAGCAGAGCATCCAGCACGGCCAGCAGCGCCTGCGGCAGTTGCAGGATGACCTCAAAGAGGCCGAACGCGCGCGCCTGGAGACTGAATCTCACCTGGGCCACGACCGCACGCTGCTGCTGACCCTCGGTGAAGAGCTGGACATGCTCACCCCCGAGCAGGAAGTCACCAGTGCCGCAGCCGAAGAAGCCGCCGCCGCGCTGGAAGAATCCGAAACCACCATGCAAGGCTGGCAGGAGCAGTGGGACACGTTCAACCTGCAATCCGCCGAGCCGCGCCGCCAGGCTGAAGTGCAGCAGTCGCGCATTCAGCAGCTGGAAACCAGCATGGAGCGGCTGGCCGAGCGTCAACGCCGGATGCTGGAAGAGCGCGCCTTGCTCGCCGCCGACCCGGAAGACGCGGCGATCATGGAACTCAGCGAGCAGCTCGCCGAAAGCGAAATGACCCTGGAAGACCTCGAAGCCAGCGAAGAACAGCAAGTGGAGCGTCTGGAGCAATTGCGTCAGCAGCTGCAACAGGCGACCCAGGCGCAGCAGCAAGCCCAGGGCGATTTGCAGCGGCTGAATGGCCGGCTCGCATCGCTTGAAGCCCTGCAGCAGGCGGCGCTGGACCCCGGCACCGGCACGGTTGAATGGCTGCGTGACCAGCATTTGGCCGAGCGCCCACGTCTGGCGGAAGGGTTAAAAGTTGAAGCAGGTTGGGAGCTGGCGGTTGAGACCGTGTTAGGCGCCGACCTGCAAGCGGTGCTGGTGGACGATTTTGGTGGCTTCGACCTGTCCGGTTTTTCGCAGGGCGATCTGCGTTTGCTCAGCCCCGCCGCCGACGGCACGCGGGTGCCGGGCAGCTTGCTGGACAAGGTCGAGGCCGCGATTGATTTGTCGCCCTGGCTGGGGCAAGTCAAACCGGTGGATTCCCTGGAGCAGGCGTTGGCCAGACGTGGTCAGCTCGGCGCTGGTGAAAGCCTGATCAGCCGTGACGGGTTTTGGGTCGGCCGTCACTTCCTGCGCGTGCGCCGTGCCAGTGAAGCCGAAAGCGGTGTTCTGGCCCGAGGCCAGGAAATCGTCAACCTGAGCGCCGAGCGTGAAGAGCGCGAAGCGACTCTGGAAAGCCTGGAAACCGAACTGCAAACCCTGCGCGCCACCCAGCGCCAGCAGGAGACTGGCCGCGAACACTTGCGCCGTCTGCTTCAGGACGAAGCGCGTCAGCAAGGCGAACTCAAGGCCCAACTGTCCGCCAGCAAAGCCAAGGCCGAGCAACTGACCCTGCGCCGTACCCGCCTTGACGAAGAAGTCGCCGAAATGGGCGAGCAACGTGCGCTGGAACACGAACAAATCGGCGAGGCGCGCCTGCAGCTGCAGGACGCCCTCGACAGCATGGCCCTCGACACCGAGCAGCGTGAACTGCTGCTGGCCCAGCGCGACAGCCTGCGCGAACGCCTCGACCGTGTGCGCCAGGAAGCGCGTCAGCACAAGGATCATGCTCACCAATTGGCCGTGCGCCTGGGTTCGCTCAAGGCCCAGCACAATTCCACGGCCCAGGCCCTTGAGCGCCTGGAGATGCAATCCGAACGCCTCACCGAAAAGCGCGAGCAACTGAGCCTCAACCTGGAGGAGGGCGAAGCGCCTCTGGAGGAGCTGCGGCTCAAGCTTGAAGAATTGCTCGACAAGCGCATGACCGTCGACGAAGAGCTCAAGACCGCGCAGATCGCCCTGGAAGACGCCGACCGCGAACTGCGTGACGCCGAAAAACGCCGTACCCAGGCCGAGCAGCAATCCCAGCTGATCCGCGGCCAGCTCGAACAACAGCGCATGGAATGGCAAGCCCTGACCGTGCGCCGCAAAACCCTGCAGGACCAGTTGCTGGAAGACGGTTACGACCTGCACGGCGTGCTCAACACGTTGACCGCCCAGGCCAACGAGAAAGAAGCCGAAGAAGAGCTTGAGCGCATTGCTGCGCGTATCCAGCGGCTCGGTGCGATCAACCTCGCGGCCATTGATGAATACCAGCAGCAGTCCGAACGTAAACGTTACCTGGACGCGCAGAACGCCGATCTGGTCGAAGCCCTCGATACCCTGGAAAACGTGATCCGCAAGATCGACAAGGAAACCCGTAACCGCTTCAAAGATACCTTTGATCAGATTAATGGCGGTTTACAGGCGTTATTCCCGAAAGTTTTCGGTGGTGGCAGCGCTTACTTGGAACTGACGGGCGAAGATCTACTCGATACAGGGGTAACGATCATGGCGCGGCCTCCGGGCAAGAAGAACAGCACCATCCATTTGTTGTCCGGTGGCGAGAAAGCCCTGACCGCATTGGCCCTGGTATTTGCGATCTTCAAGTTGAACCCGGCGCCGTTCTGCATGCTCGATGAAGTTGACGCGCCGCTGGATGACGCTAACGTTGGACGGTATGCACGACTGGTGAAAGAGATGTCCCAGACCGTGCAGTTCATCTATATCACCCACAACAAGATCGCCATGGAAATGGCTGATCAGCTGATGGGTGTGACGATGCACGAACCGGGCTGTTCACGTCTGGTGGCGGTGGATGTCGAAGAAGCCATGGCGATGGTTGAATCCTGACCCGGGCTTTGAAAGAGAATTTTCAGCAGGGCGTAAGGTGATTGACCCGGTTGTGAAATATGGCAAATGGACATATTTGTTCAAGGCATTTTGACAGACGGTGTAAAGTTATCTTTGGTCGTGCTAGTTTAATGTCAAATTTTCGTATGCGTGGGCAAAACGTCAGTCAGAACATAGAGTTGGCGCCACGTTTTAAAGCGGTTTGCACGGTGCTAAACCCCTTATTTTTCAGCATTTTTTATTAGAGGCACGGGATTACATGGAAATCGGTCTGCGCGAGTGGCTGATCGTCATCGGCATTATTGTCATTGCCGGTATTCTTTTTGATGGCTGGCGCCGCATGCGCGGTGGCAAGGGCAAGCTTAAATTCCGTCTGGACCGCAACCTGTCCAACTTGCCTGACGACGACGGTAGCGCGGAACTGCTGGGGCCGCCCCGTGTGCTGGACAACCATAAAGAGCCGCAGCTGGACGAGCACGACTTGCCGTCGATGAGCGCGCCGGTGCGTGAAGCCCGTGAGCCGTCTTCCAAGCGTGGCAAACGTGGCGGTGCGCCGGTTGCCGAGCCGCATCAGGGCGACCTGAACCTCGACGTCGATGATGGCCCGAGCTTCAGCAGCCGCGATGACGATTTCCCCGACGAGACGCCAGCCAAGAGCAGCGCGCCGCGTCAATCGGTCAACGATCAGCCCGCCGCTGAAGAAGTCCTGGTGATCAGCGTGATCTGCCGCGACGCCGCCGGTTTCAAAGGCCCGGCGCTGTTGCAGAACATTCTGGAAAGCGGCCTGCGTTTTGGCGAGATGGATATTTTCCACCGTCACGAAAGCATGGCGGGTAACGGCGAAGTGCTGTTCTCCATGGCCAACGCGGTCAAGCCGGGCACCTTTGACCTGGACGACATCGACCTGTTCAGCACCCCGGCGGTGAGCTTCTTCCTCGGCCTGCCAGGCCCGCGCCACCCGAAACAAGCGTTCGACGTGATGGTGGCCGCAGCGCGCAAGCTGTCCCAGGAACTCAACGGCGAGCTCAAGGACGACCAACGCAGCGTCCTGACTGCCCAGACCATCGAACACTACCGTCAGCGCATCGTCGAGTTTGAGCGTCGCGCCCTGACACAGAAACGCTGAGGATTGGTTCCCAGCGTTGTCAGTAGAATAAGCGCACTACCATTGGAGCAGCTTCGGCTGCTCTTTTGCTTTCTGAGAGAACACCCATGACCGCCGCCCACACCCGCATCCTCGAATTGCGCGCTGAACTGGATCAGCACAATTACCGTTACCACGTCCTCGACGAGCCGAGCATTCCGGACGCCGAGTACGACCGGTTGTTTCATGAGCTCAAGGCCCTTGAGGCCGAGCACCCGGAGCTGGTGACGCGCGATTCGCCGACGCAACGGGTTGGCAGTGCGGCGCTGTCGGCGTTCACCCAGGTCAAGCATGAGATTCCGATGCTCAGCCTGGGCAACGCATTCGATGAAGCCACCATGCTGGAGTTTGACCGTCGGGTGACCGAGGGGCTGGATCTGCCGGTGGGCGACCTGTTTGGCGGTGGTGCAGCGGTGGAGTACAGCTGCGAGCCGAAGCTCGATGGCCTGGCGGTCAGTCTGCTGTATGAAAATGGCGAGCTGGTGCGCGGCGCCACCCGTGGCGATGGCACCACCGGCGAAGACATCAGCGTCAACGTGCGCACGGTGCGCAATATCCCGCTTAAGCTGCAGGGCAGCGGTTGGCCGGCGACCCTGGAAGTGCGCGGTGAAGTGTTTATGTCCAAGGCCGGTTTCGAGCGGCTGAATGCCTCGCAACTGGAAGTGGGCGGCAAAACCTTCGCCAACCCGCGTAACGCCGCCGCTGGCAGCTTGCGTCAGCTGGACTCGAAGATCACCGCCAGCCGCCCGCTGGAATTCTGCTGCTACGGCGTGACCACTGATATCAGCGACACCCATATCGGCAACCTGCAACAGTTGAAGAAGTGGGGCATGCCCATCAGCCACGAGCTGAAGCTGGCCAAGGGTATTCAGGATTGCCTGGACTACTACCGTGATATCGGCGAACGGCGTAACAGCCTGCCGTATGAGATCGACGGCGTGGTGTTCAAGGTCAACAGCATTGCCTCCCAACGTGAGCTGGGCTTCCGCGCCCGCGAACCGCGCTGGGCGATTGCGCATAAATTCCCGGCCATGGAAGAACTGACCGAATTGCTCGACGTGGAATTCCAGGTCGGCCGCACCGGCGCCGTGACCCCGGTGGCCCGCTTGAAACCGGTCAAGGTGGCCGGTGTGACCGTGTCCAATGCCACGCTGCACAACATGGATGAAGTCACACGATTGGGCGTGATGATCGGCGACACCGTGATCATCCGACGCGCCGGTGATGTGATCCCGCAGGTGGTCTCGGTGGTGCTTGAGCGGCGCCCGCAAACCGCCCGCGCGGTGCCAATCCCCGAGACCTGCCCGGTGTGTGGTTCCCACGTGGAGCGCACGCAACTGGTCAAGCGCAGCAAGGGCAAGGAAACCGTCAGCGAAGGCGCGGTGTACCGCTGCGTTGGGCGCCTGGCCTGTGGGGCGCAGCTCAAGCAGGCGATTATTCACTTCGTCTCGCGCCGTGCCATGGACATCGATGGACTGGGCGACAAGACCATCGAGCAACTGGTGGATGAAAAGCTCATCGGTTCGCCGGCTGATCTCTACAAACTCAAGTACGAGCAGATCATCGACCTGGAAGGCTTTGCCGATATTTCCAGCAAGAAGCTGATCACCGCCATCGAAAACAGCAAGACGCCGACCCTGGCGCGGTTTATCTACGCGCTGGGCATTCCGGATGTGGGTGAGGAAACGGCCAAGGTGCTGGCGCGCTCGCTGGCGTCTCTGGAACGTGTGCAGAAGGCCTTGCCGCAAGTGCTGACGTACTTGCCGGACGTGGGCCTGGAAGTGGCGCACGAGATTCACAGCTTCTTTGAAGACAGCCATAACCGGGAGGTTATCGGAGCGCTGCTGTCGCCGGACGAATGCGGCCTGCAATTGCAGGATCAGGGCGAGCTGAGCGCCGAGTTTGCCGCCAGCACCACCTTGGGCGGTTTGCTCGACAAGCTGCATGTGCCCACTGTCGGCCCGGGCGCTGCGCAGAAACTGGCGGATAAATTCGGCTCCCTCGAGGGCGTGATCAAGGCTGACTGGCTGGATATGCGTCAGGCCCTGCCGGAGAAACAGGCCAAGGCCGTGCGTGAGTTTTTCGACATCGCTGAAAATGCCAGTCACGCCTTGGCCATTGAGCAGCAGCTCAAGGACTTCGGCATGCATTGGGACAGCGAGAAGAAAGTCGTCGAAGGCTTGCCGGAGGCCGGGCACACCTGGGTGCTGACCGGTTCACTGGAGTTGATGAGCCGCGACGTGGCCAAGGACAAACTCGAAAGCCTGGGTGCCAAGGTGGCGGGGTCGGTCTCGGCGAAAACCCACTGCGTGGTGGCGGGGCCGGGGGCAGGTTCGAAACTGGCCAAAGCCAGCGAATTGGGCCTTAAGGTGCTGGATGAAGAAGCTTTCGTCGCCTTCCTCGCCAGGCACAACATTACCGTCTGATGATCGTTCCCACGCTCCGCGTGGGAATGCATCGGGTGACGCTCTGCTTCACGACCTTCAAGAGCGGACGCGGAGCGTCCCTGACGGCGTTCCCACGCAGAGCGTGGGAACGATCTTTCTTCGGAAATGATCTAGTCTCTGTCATCCAGGGAGAGACCGCCATGTTCCGCTACTTCGAGCAACTCAGTTCGCGCATCGCAGCACCGTTCGTAGCCGGGTCGTCTCGCAACAGCAAGGTCTGGCAGTGCCGCTGCGGGCAATCGCTGTTCTTTCGCAACAGTCAGTGCCTGGCCTGTCAGGCGCTTCTGGGTTACCAGCCGCAACAAAGCCGCGTTTCATCCCTGCAACCCGGGCCTGTCGCCGACACCTGGCTGGCTGATGAAAACCTCGACGCCGGCGCTTTCCGCCGCTGCGCCAACCTCGACACCCCGGCTGCCTGCAACTGGCTGATCCCTGCCCACAGCACTGCGCCGCTGTGCGTGGCGTGCAGCCTGAACCGTACCATTCCCGACCTGTCGGTCCCGGAAAACCCGGATCGCTGGCGCAAGGTGGAGACCGCCAAGCGCCGTCTGGTGGCCCAATTGATCAGCCTTGGGCTGCGAGTCGTGCCCAAAAGCATCGACGAAGAAAACGGCCTCGCCTTCGACTTTGTCGGCATCGACCTGGAAGGCAATGCACCCATGACGGGCCACGCCAACGGCCTGATCACCCTGGATATCAAGGAAGCCGACGACGCCCATCGCGAGAAAGTCCGGGTGCAGATGCGCGAGCCTTATCGCACGTTGCTTGGTCACTTTCGCCATGAAGTCGGCCATTACTATTGGGACCGTCTGATTGCCAACACTCACTGGCAGGCGCCTTTTCGCAACCTGTTCGGCGACGAGCGCGCCAGTTACGCCGACGCCCTCGACCAGCACTACAGGAACGGCCCGCGCCCGGACTGGCAGCAAACCTGCGTCAGCGCCTACGCCACCATGCACCCCTGGGAAGACTGGGCCGAAACCTGGGCGCATTACCTGCACATGATGGACGCCGTCGACACCGCGCTGGGCTTTGGCATGAGCGCCCGCGAGATGGACCTGGACTACCAGCCATTCCCCCTCACCACACTTTATGACCCCGAACACCCCGGCGGCGTGGCGTTTCTGTCGTTCGTCAACGCCTGGATCGAACTGGCCGGCATGCTCAACGAGCTGTCGCGCAGCATGGGTCAGCCGGATTTTTATCCGTTTGTGTTGCCGCCGGCGGTGATTGCCAAGCTGCATTTCATCCACCTGGTGATCCAGGAAGAGGGCGGCCGGGCGGATGAGGTCGTCCAGGCGCAATAGCCGCTTTCTGTGGGAGCCGGGCTTGCCCGCGATAGCATCAGCGCGATACCACCGATACACCGAGTCGTCTGCATCGCGGGCAAGCCCGGCTCCCACAGGGTGCGATGTGGGTTCGGAGGCCGCAGGCAAGTGCTTGAACCAGCGGCTATTTTTAATCCGGAACCAACGGTTGTAACTTCTGATGAGATCGGTACAATGGCCCCGCTTGCCGAGAGGCAGGCGTCGTTATGGTGACCCCATCGGTCCCCCCGCAACGATTACCCGTGAACCTGGTCAGAGCCGGAAGGCAGCAGCCACAGCGGGAACATTGTGTGCCGGGGTGTGGCTGGTGGGGTTGCCTCCATAACGCTCTTCCTTGCAACACCTACTATCCAATTTTTTATGCGCTTTGCAGGCAATCTTTGCTTGCGAGTCGATTTCTGCTGTCTGCTGGACAAGCCCAAGCCGCCTGCTAGCGTCAAGGATGCAAGTGACCCGGTGCTGGAGTAGTGGAGAAGTGAAGGCACTCATTTCCTAAACAAGGATGATTGCCATGACCAGCCCCCAAGGTTTACCCGTTGCTATCAAGGCGTCAGTCGGCACGCCAGGCAAGGCGACTAACAACCTTGCCGACGTACGCAGCATTCAGCACCTGTTCAACCTGATCAAATCCGCGTCCGATCTACCTTTGGTGGAGGACGGCCTGTCGGGGCCCAAATTGGTCCAGCGTATTATCGCGTACCAAACTGCTCGCCTGAACGCCAAAAAACCCGACGGTGTGGTAGATGCCAATGGCCAGACGTTCAAGAGCCTGGTGGAAGATGCAGGTAAGGCAAGCCCGGCTAACCAGGCGACTATCAAGGCTTCGAGCGATCAAAAGCAATGGCTCACAGAGGTCACGTGTGACGGTGGAGTAGCCCTGACCGATGCGGACTTCCAAAGCGCTGCAGCCCAGCTAGGCAATGGGATTCAGGTGAGTCTGATCAAGGCGTTTGCCATTGTTGAGTCCAGTGGACGTTCCGGGTTTGGCCCCGCCAAGCTGCCAGTGATCGCGTTTGAAGGGCACATCTTCCGAAAGTACACCGAGAAACGGTATGACAAGACTCACCCCTTGCTCTCTTACCCCTACCTGGTAAAGGCGGGCCCACAATGGCAGGCCAATAACAAGGACCAGGCCACTGCCTGGCGTACGCTTGCTGATGCTTTCAAGCTGGACCCGGAATCTGCGCTGAACTCAGCGTCCTTCGGCATGTTTCAAATGATGGGATTCAACTTTCGTACTTGCGGGTATAAGAACGTCTCGGATTTTGCCGTCGCGATGAAGCGCAACGCTGGCGAGCAATTGAAGGCCTTTGTGGTTTTCTGCAGCAAGAACCCGGCCTTGATCAAAGCCATGAAAGATAGGGACTACGCGGGCATGGCGCGCAACTATAACGGTGCAGACTTCGGCAACTACGACAAGCGAATCCAAAAAGAATACGAAGCGCTAGAGAAGAAAAAATAGCGGTAACGGCAGAGTTTTCGATATTTGGCAGCGCATTGATAGCTGTCTCACAGCTATCAATGCGCCCACTGGACAACCCAAAACAGACTTGTTAGCTCCCGCGAGCCACTTGTTTCAGAGTATGACAAGGGTGTTGCTTTGATATTGAAGTGATATCACTTCTTTAACTAACAAGGATGTCTGCCATGAAAAGCCTGCCAGGGTTGCCCCGTCTTATCAGTGCTTCCGTCGGCGCTGCGGGTAAAGCGCGCAACTTGCCTGTCGATGTTCAGTGCATCCAGTATTTATTCAATTTGATCATTCCCAAGATGGGTTTTCCGCTGGCCGAAAACGGCAAGTGTGACGGCCAGTTGGTGCAGTGCATCAGTCAGTATCAGTTCCGTCACCTCAAGTACGCGCACCCCGATGGCGTGATTGATCCTACCGGTCGCACTTTCAACAGCCTGATCGAAGAGGCGGTGAAGGTCCCGGTAAAAGCCTTTCCGACGATGCGCATACCAAGCTTTTTGAATGTGTTCGGCAATAACAATAGTGATGCGGTGCAGGCCACGGTGAATGTGTACCTGGACCGCATGCGTGCCATGGTCGAAGCCGAGCGGCGCAACCGCCAGCTGATGCTGCAGGCCACGTGCGACGGGGGTATGACCCTCACCGATACCGACTTCCAGAATGCCGCCACGCAACTGGGCAGTGGTATCTCGGTGAATATCATCAAGGCGTTTGCCACCGTGGAGTCCGGTGGGCGCTCGGGTTTCGGCCCGGCCAAACTGCCGGTGATTGCTTTTGAGGGGCATCTGTTTCGCAAGTACACCAAGCACATCTATGACCAGGCGCAGCCGCTGCTGTCCTACCCCTACGTGAGGAAAGCCGGGCCGCAATGGCAGGCCAACAACAAGGACCAGACCAAGGCTTGGGAAACCATGGCCACCGCTTTTGCGCTGGACCAGGAAGCGGCATTGATGTCGGCGTCCTGGGGCATGTTCCAGATCATGGGGTTTAACTTCAAGTCGTGCGGTTACAAAACCGTGTTTGAATTTGCAGCGGCACTAAAGGTTAATGCCGGCAATCAACTTAAAGCCTTTATTGGTTTCTGCAGTGAAAGCCCGGCGCTGATCAAGGCCATGAAAGATAAAGACTATGTCGCTATGGCGCGCAACTATAACGGCAAGGATTACGGCGACTATGACAACCGTATCAAAAAAGCCTACGAAGCATTGGAAGGGAAAAAATAAGATGACGCGTTTTCTGGCAGTGGGTGTGTTGTCGTTGTGCGTTATCGCACCAGCGTTCGCAGGCGAAACCGCTTTGCATTCGGGCAAGTACGAAGGGTTGATGCTAGCGGTGACACCGGAGCATCAGGTTGAAGGTTATTACGCTGAGGCGCTGGGCGAGGGCGTAACCCGCAGCTGCGCGTTTTACTTGCAAGGCGAGCCGCAAGCGCTGACCACATGGCTGGATGAGTCTTATCCCGGCAGTGTGGCGCCTTCGTCCGATGGCGTGACCCTGACCGTGGAGCAGGGCCGTCAGCACCCGGGCTGTATGAGCGTGCTGATGCCGGAAATCGCCACGGGCCTGGAGTTGACCCAAACCGCCACTACGCAATGGATTGGTCTGGTGACGGTCTCGGCCGACAAGGCCTACTTGCTCACAGAGCCTGGTTCCGATGCGGCCAAGCGCCCGTATATCGTCAAGGATGATGTGGTGGGGGTGCTGGCGTTCAAGGACGGCTGGGCTCACGTCGAGTTCACCAACGCCAAGGACCATACCTACACCGGCTGGATTGGCCAGGACGAGTACAGCCGCCTTTCTGCGCCTTCAGCGGCGAACTGAAGCAAACAAAAACGCCGCAACGTGTCAGCCACGTTGCGGCGTTTTTTTGTGCCAGGAATCAGGCCTTGTTGCGGTTGAACAGCTTGCGGACCAACGCGAGCAGAGCCACCACGCCCACCACCAGAAACTTCTTCATGGCCAGCAGAAAGATGCCGATCTTGGCGAACAACCCGGCTTTGGCGGCGATACCACCGGCCACCAGCGCGGCAAGGCCATAGGTGGCGAGCTTGTCGGTGCCCGGGTTGAAGTCGGTGTAGAGGTTGCCGTCGGTGAAGTTAGTAAACGCCAATACCTTGGGCAGTTCCTGCTTGATGGTCGCCAAGTCGCTCATGCCAGCGACGGCGTTGAGTTCCAGCACACCTTCGCGGCCCAGCACGCGAATGCTGTAGTTGAGGGTGGTTTGCTGGGCGTCATCGGCTTTCAGCTCACGGGCCCAGTACATTTTGTGAGTGGCTTCGTCGTAGTGCGGTGGCTCGGCCCAGCCCAGCAGATGCAGGCCGGCGTAACCTTGTTTTTTACGCTCAACGTTTTCCGACTCATCTTCTTCCTGCATCTGCTTGAGCAGTTCGGCGTAGTCGATTTTCGCCGCATCTTCGTCGGCGATGTGCCCGTCGTTCTTGTAGCTGACGATCACGCCCCAACCGCGTTCCGACAGCGGGCTGACAGCCTTCGGCACGATCATGCCCAGGGTTTTGAAGCCCGGTGGGTTGCCCCAGCCATCAGTAAGCAGGCGCTCGGTGTCAGCGGGGTTGAGGTAGTAGAACTCGTCGTTGAGTTTGAGGGTTGCAATGCCGGTGGGCAGGGTGACCGTGCCGGTTTGCTGCTTGAGCGAGGCAAGGAAGTGCTCAGGCGTTTCGGCGGGCGCACTGGCTTCAACAGGCGTTGGTGCAGGTGTGGAAGCAGCCAGGACCGGGGTGGCAGGCAGGCTCAAGGCGGCCGCCGCCATTAGGGCGCGGAAGTAATTCATGGTAGTCCCTTACATTTTGAATTAATTTCGCGGGAGGATAACTGAAATATAATGTTACCAGCTAGCCGAAAGTCTCCCTCAGCAGCCCGGCAAACGCGTCCCGCGCCAAGTGCCGCTGGGTGTCTTTGTGCCAAAACAGCAGGTTGTCCACCGCCTGCAATTCCTCAAACCGGTAAGACGCCAACTGATTGGCCTGCTCGTAGCGCGCCAGAATGCCTTCCGGCGCCAGCGCCACGCCAATCCCTGCACTGACACAGCCGATGATGGTGCCCCAACTGGCATAGCTGGCGATGCTCGGCTTGAAGTCATGGGGCTTGACCCAGTTTTCCAGTGCCGCGCGGTAGGGGCAGCCGGGCGGCCATACCAGCAGCGTGCGTCCGGCTAGATCTTCGGCGCTGTTGATAGGTTCGCTGGACGCGCTCGCGATCAGCACCAGCCGCTCGCTGTAGACCACGCTGTGTTCGAGCTTGGCGCGTTTTCCACCGGCGGCTACCAGCGCCACATCGAGGCGGTGGTGCTGCAAGTCATCGAGTAATTCAGCCCAGGCGCCGGTCACCAGTTCCAGGCTGACATCCGGGTAGCGCCGGTGGTATTCGGCCAACAGCGGCGGCAGACGGCCGCTGGCGCTGGACTCCACCGCACCGATTCGCAGCGTGCCGCGGGGAATGGCGTTAGCGTCCACCGCGCGTTTGGATTCATCCACCAGCGCCAGAATGCGCTCGCAGTAATCCAGAAAAATTTCACCGGCGGCACTGATCGCCAGCCCACGCCCGGCGCGGATAAACAGCGGCGTGCCCAATTCGCTTTCCAGCTGCTTGATGCGCGTGGTGATGTTGGACGGCACGCAATGCAATTGCAGGGCAGCCTGGGCCACGCTGCCGGTTTGCGCCACGGCTCGCACCATTTTCAGTTGGGCCAGTTCCATTGCTCAGTTCCAGTGATTTCAGAAGTCAGAAACGCTTAATTGTCCTGCGCGGTGTCGGGGCCAAGACTGGCGGCATTCCTTCTCCGTTTCCGGGCGCCGCCGATGAATACCCCGTCACCTCTAAAGCTTACGCTAGTCATTGCTGGCGTCATCCTCTGCTGGGCGTATTCGCCGATCG
Source organism: Pseudomonas fluorescens (assembly GCF_002022275.1). Taxonomy (GTDB): domain Bacteria; phylum Pseudomonadota; class Gammaproteobacteria; order Pseudomonadales; family Pseudomonadaceae; genus Aquipseudomonas; species Aquipseudomonas fluorescens_AJ. The sequence continues at coordinate 174,362 of NZ_MSDF01000007.1, read as the reverse complement.
GCGTGCACATGGGCCTGCACAGCTACAGCCCGGGGCAACTGGCACTCCTGCGATTTCTGATCGCCTCGGTGTTCATGGGAGGCGTGGCGCTGGTGATGGGCATTGGTCGGCCGCAATTGCGCGACGTGCCATGGCTGCTGGTGCTGGGTTTTTTCGGGGTATTTGCCCACCACACCAGCCTGAATCAAGGGCAGCAGTGGGTGACGGCGGCGGCGTCGAGTGTGTTGGCGCAGTCCGCGCCGCTGTTCAGCGTGCTGATTGCGTTTTTCTGCCTGAAGGAACGAGTCAGCCTGTGGCGCTGGAGTTGCGTGTTGCTGGGACTGGTCGGCGTGCTGGTGGTGATCTGGGGCGATCACGGCGTGGGGGATATTGACCCGCGCGGACTGTTGATTCTGCTGGCGGCGCTGTCATGGAGTGTGTATTTCGCCATCCAGAAACATTACGCCCACCGTTACAGCCCGCTGACCATGGCCTGCTACATGGTCTGGTTCGGCACCCTGATGCTTTGCGTGAACCTGCCAGGCCTGCCGGCCGCCGTGCTGCAGGCGCCTTTGCCGGAGAACCTGGCCGTGCTGGTGCTGGGAGTTTTTCCGAGTGCACTGGCGTATGTCGCCTGGGGTTACGTGTTGAAACATGTGGACGTCAGCCGCGCCTCGGTGGCGATGTACCTGATTCCGCCGGTGGCCATGCTGATGGCTGCCACGCTGCTGGGCGAACACGTTGCCGTGCAGGTGATGCTCGGCGCGGTGATTGTGCTGGCCAGCGTGGCAGCTATCAGCCTGGAAGGGCGCTGGCGGTCACTCGCTCAGGCTGAACGCGCGCAACCGGTGGCCGTCGAGGTCCTCGGCGACGAAGGTGTAGCCAAAATCCAGGGTGGTCGGTGATTGAATGATCGTTGCGCCACGCGCCACCCACTGATCGTGCAGGGCGTCAATGGCCGCCTTGTCGGGCAGCGAGAAACCCACTTCACCGCCGCCACCGGTCATCCGGGCTGCGGGCTCCACGGTATGGCGTGACCACAGGCCCAGTTTCACGCCGTTGTCGAGAATGAACAGGGCGAACGTCGGGTTCAGCTCCACCGGCGGTTTGTCCAGCAGGCGGCTATAGAAGTTGGCGCTGGTGGCCGGGCTGTCAACGTACAGCAGGAAGTAATGGGCGACGGTGTTCATGAGCGTTCCTTGAGAGCGGGCGGGTTGAGGTGCCCAGTCTAAAACCCGGTACTGTCAGTTCTTGTCAGGAGTCGGCAGGGGCTGTGCATTTTCTCCGGTGTAGAGTTTGATGATGTCGTCGATCTCCCCCGACATCTTCATGCGCAACAGTGTGCGCAGTATCTGCTGCACCGGCACGTTCGGGTCATTGCGCACGATGCAGCCCAGGCTTTGTTCGTCGATCGCGGCGACCTTGTGCAGTCGCCGGCCGGGCGCCAGGTTCAGGTTGAAGCGGTCGAATGTCCATTCATTGATCACCGCGTAATTGAAACGCCCTGCGACCAGCTTGTGCAGCACCAGGTCTTCACTGCGCGAGTCGTCGCGAGTCAGTTGGCCGCTCGCGAACAGGGGGTCAAGGACGGCGTAACGGTAATTGAGCACTGTGCCGATCGACTGCGGTGCCAGCGTTTCCACGTGCACCGTTTGCGGGGAGGAAGGGCGGCTGACCATCACATTGCGCTGCACCATCAGCGGCACGCTCCAGGTGTAGTCGCCGGACAAGTCGTCGAGCCATGCCTGGGCGACATAACAACGCACGTCGATGTCACCGTGTTCCATGGCATTGGCGATGCGCGCCCGGGGCAACACGTGAAATTCGGCCGGGCGCCCGACCTGGGTGGCGAGGCTTAACATCAGGTCATACACAATGCCCTGGGTGGGCTGGCCGTCTTCTACTGCGGCCATGGGCATTGCCCAGCTGTCGGAAACCGAGAAACGCAACGGCGCAGGTGCCGCGAGGCAGGCGACGGAAATCATCCATAAAGCGCCCAGGACTACGCGCATACACTCTCCGGGTTCAGGCCTTCGCGGGGCCAACCAGGTGAGCTTAGTCAGATTAGACGAGCGTGCCGGATGCAATTTCCCCCTTGCTCCGCTAGCATTACCGGCTTCCGCTTCCCAGTTGCGACGGTTTTCGATGAGTTATCAGGTTCTTGCACGTAAATGGCGTCCGCGCTCGTTCCGCGAAATGGTCGGCCAGACCCATGTGCTCAAGGCTCTGATCAATGCCTTGGACAGCCAGCGGCTGCACCACGCCTACCTGTTCACCGGTACGCGGGGGGTGGGCAAGACCACCATTGCGCGCATCATCGCCAAATGCCTGAACTGTGAAACCGGTATCACTTCCACGCCTTGCGGCACCTGCTCGGTGTGCAAGGAAATCGACGAAGGGCGTTTTGTCGACCTGATCGAGATCGACGCCGCGAGCCGCACCAAGGTCGAAGACACCCGCGAGCTGCTCGACAACGTGCAGTACGCGCCGAGCCGCGGCCGCTTCAAGGTCTACCTGATCGACGAAGTGCACATGCTGTCCAGCCATTCCTTCAACGCCTTGTTGAAAACCCTGGAAGAGCCGCCGCCCTACGTCAAATTCATTCTGGCCACCACCGACCCGCAGAAACTTCCTGCAACGATTTTGTCGCGGTGCCTGCAGTTCTCCCTGAAAAACATGACCCCCGAGCGGGTGGTCGAGCATTTGACCCACGTGTTGGGCGTCGAGAACGTGCCGTTCGAAGACGACGCACTGTGGCTGCTGGGCCGCGCTGCCGATGGTTCGATGCGCGACGCCATGAGCCTCACCGACCAGGCCATCGCCTTTGGTGAAGGCAAGGTCATGGCCGCCGACGTGCGCGCCATGCTCGGCACCCTCGACCATGGCCAGGTGTTCGACGTGCTGCACGCACTGATCGAAGGTGACGCCAAGGCGTTGCTCGAAGCCGTGCGCCACCTGTCGGAGCAAGGCCCGGACTGGAATGGCGTGCTCTCGGAAATCCTCAACGTGCTGCACCGCGTCGCCATTGCCCAGGCGTTGCCTGAGGGTGTCGACAATGGGCATGGCGACCGCGACCGCGTGTTGGCCCTGGCCCAGGCGTTGCCGGCCGAAGATGTACAGTTTTATTACCAGATGGGCCTGATCGGTCGCCGGGACCTGCCCCTGGCGCCGGACCCGCGCGGTGGCTTTGAAATGGTCCTGCTGCGGATGCTGGCCTTCCGGCCCGCCGACGCGACAGACGCGCCGAGACAGCCGCTAAAGCCAGTGGGGATCAGCCAGGCCACAGTTGATTCCGCCAAACCAGTGGCTGGCGCGGCGGTGGTTGCGCCAGTGGTTGCTGCGCCTGCGCCGGTTGCTCCGGCACCTGAGCCTGTGGCCGCCGCACCTGTGGTCGAACCAGAGCCTGAGCCGGAACCCGCACCGGTGGTCGATTTACCGTGGAATGATCCGGTAGAAGTCGAAGCCGAGTTGCAGCCCTTCGTCGAGCCTGTGCTCGAGACCGCCGGCGAGCAACCCGAACTGACCCCAATGCCCACGCCGACGCCGGACAGCGTGGTGCCGGCTGCGCCTGAATGGGTCGCAGCGCCCGTGCCGGAGCCCACCGTCGCCCAAGTCGAAGCCGCCACGCCGGGCATCGACCTCGACGACGAGCCTCCGCTGGACGAAGACTACATCGAGCCGGACATGGATTCGGCCTACAGCTACCTGGACGACCTGGCCAGCGAACACACTGCCGAGCCGGCCCCCGAGCCCGAGGCGGAACCCGCTGCGGCGCCGGCGACGGGCCTGGCCCTGCAATGGCTGGAGTTGTTCCCGAAACTGCCGATTTCCGGCATGACCGGCAGCATCGCCGCCAACTGCACCTTGATTTCGATCGAGGGCGACCACTGGCTGCTGCACCTGGACCCGGCCCACAGCGCCCTGTTCAACGCGACCCAGCAGCGCCGCCTCAACGACGCGCTGAACCAGTACCATGAGCGCACGCTGACCATCACCATCGAGCTGATCAAGCCCGAGCAGGAAACCCCGGCTCAGGCCGCGACGCGCCGGCGTATCCATCGTCAGCGTGACGCTGAGGATTCGATCCACGCGGACCCGCTCATCCAGCAAATGATGCAACAGTTTGGTGCGGTCGTCCGTCAAGATACTATTGAACCTGTCGACGCCCCGGTGCCCCAAGCGTCATAACACCGGGCTACTAATTGATCCACGTACTTTTGAGGTGATTCCCATGATGAAAGGTGGCATGGCCGGCCTGATGAAGCAGGCGCAGCAGATGCAGGAAAAGATGGCCAAGATGCAGGAAGAACTGGCCAACGCCGAAGTCACCGGTAAAGCCGGTGGCGATATGGTCAGCGTGGTGATGACCGGTCGTCACGACATCAAGCGCGTGAGCATCGACCCAAGCGTATTGCCAGGCGCGAGCGAAGATGACCTGGAAATGCTCGAAGCGCTGTTCGCCGCCGCCGTCAACGACGCCGTGCGCAAGATCGAAGCCAACAGCCAGGACAAAATGTCCGGCGTGACCGCCGGCATGCAACTGCCGCCGGGCATGAAGATGCCGTTCTGATTCGCTAGCCTTGGCTAGACTCAAATGCCAGGCCATGTGCCTGGCATTTTTGTTTGTGCCAATCCGATCGAACCCTCGCCTGCCAGGCAAGGTCTGCACCCTATACCGATGAATTCGATAAAGGAGCCTCCTGATGCCTCAAGAACCGATTCTGAACCAGCGCATCGTCCTGGTTTCGCGCCCGCAAGGCGCGCCGACTCCGGAGAACTTCCGCCTGGAGCGCGTTAACTTGCCGGAGCTGGCCGACGGCCAAGTGCTGCTCAAAACCTTGTACCTGTCCCTCGACCCTTATATGCGTGGGCGCATGAGTGACGCGCCGTCCTACGCAGCGCCGGTGGAAATCGACGAGGTGATGACCGGCGGCGCTGTCAGCCGTATCGAGCAATCGCGTAATCCGAAATTTGAAGTGGGCGACTTGGTGGTCGGCTCAACCGGCTGGCAGAGCCATAGTATCTCCGACGGCCGCAATCTGATCCCCGTACCCAATGGGCTCGCAAGCCCGTCCATGGCTTTGGGGGTGCTGGGTATGCCGGGCATGACGGCCTACATGGGCTTGATAGATATCGGCCAGCCCAAGGCCGGAGAAACCCTGGTCGTGGCTGCGGCATCCGGCGCAGTGGGCTCCGTCGTCGGGCAGGTGGCCAAGCTCAAGGGCTTGCGCGTGGTGGGCATTGCCGGTGGCGCGGATAAATGCCGCTATGTCGTCGATGAGCTGGGCTTTGATGCCTGCATCGACCACAAAAGCGCCGGCTTTTCCGATGAACTGGCGCAGGCGTGCTTCAACGGCGTGGACATCTATTTTGAAAACGTCGGCGGCAAAGTCTTCGATGCGGTGGTGCCGTTGCTCAACGCCAAGGCGCGGATTCCGCTGTGCGGGCTGATTGCGGGCTACAACGCCCATGAAGCGCCCAGCGGTCCCGACCGCTTGCCCGCGTTGCAACGCACCTTGTTGACCAAGCGCGTACGCATCCAGGGTTTCATCGTGTTTGACGACTATGGCGATCGCCAGCCGGAATTCCTCAGCGCCATGGCGCCATGGGTGCGGGACGGCAAGATCAAGTTCCGCGAAGACGTGGTGGACGGCCTGGAACAGGCGCCGGAAGCCTTTATCGGGTTGCTGGAGGGGCGCAACTTCGGCAAGTTGGTGGTACGCGTCGCGCAGGATTGAGCATTTGACGCTAATCCGAGGCGCGGGTATAAACCGCGTCTCGTTGTTTTGTCGGACCTTTCCCCCATGAGCTTCAGCCCCCTGATTCGCCAACTGATCGACGCCCTGCGCACGTTGCCGGGTGTAGGCCAGAAAACCGCCCAGCGCATGGCCCTGCAGTTGCTGGAGCGTGATCGCAGCGGCGGCACCCGGTTGGCCCAAGCCTTGAGCCAGGCCATGACCGGCGTGGGTCACTGCCGCCAATGCCGCACCCTCACCGAAGAAGATCTGTGCCCGCAATGCGCCGACCCGCGCCGTGACGACACGCTGCTGTGCGTGGTGGAAGGGCCGATGGACGTGTACGCAGTGGAGCAGACCGGCTACCGCGGGCGCTACTTTGTGCTCAAAGGCCACCTGTCGCCGCTCGATGGCCTGGGGCCGGAAGCCATCGGCATTCCACAGTTGGTGGCGCGGATTGAAGAGCAGGGCACGTTTACTGAAGTGATCCTGGCGACCAACCCGACGGTGGAAGGTGAGGCGACTGCGCATTACATTGCGCAGCTGCTGAGCAACAAAGGCCTGATTACTTCGCGTATCGCCCATGGCGTGCCGCTGGGGGGGGAGCTGGAGTTGGTGGATGGCGGGACGCTGGCGCATTCGTTCGCCGGTCGCAAGCCGATCGCCCTCTAACGGGCGACACAGTTAAAAATGTGGGAGCGGGCTTGCTCGCGAATGCAGGGTATCAGTCAACAAAGATATTGACTGATGCACCGCATTCGCGAGCAAGCCCGCTCCCACATTGGTTCTATGTCGTCACTAGAGTTTTCGCACGGCTTGATAACCAAGCAAGCGCTTGGTAAGTTCGCTCCACCTCTCCGTGGAGCTTGCCGATGTCTGCCTATCAGGACTACTTCGACCCCAGCCACCAATTGGTCCGCGACAGCGTGCGTCGTTTCGTCGAGCGCGAGATGTTGCCGGGCATCGAGCAATGGGAGGAGGCTGAGTGCTTTCCCCGCGAGCTGTACCTCAAGGCCGGCGCGGCGGGGATTCTCGGTATCGGTTACCCCGAAAGCCTCGGCGGCAGCCATGAAGGCGATGTGTTCGCCAAGGTCGCCGCCAGCGAAGAGCTGATGCGCTGCGGTTCCGGTGGTGTGGTGGCGGGGCTGGGCTCGCTGGATATCGGCCTGCCGCCCATCGTCAAATGGGCGCGCCCCGAGGTGCGCGAGCGTGTCGCGCCGCAGGTGCTGGCCGGCGAGAAAATCTGCGCCCTGGCCGTCACCGAACCGAGCGGCGGTTCCGATGTAGCCAACCTGCAAACCCGCGCCGTGCGTGACGGCGACCATTACCGCGTCAGCGGCAGCAAAACCTTTATCACCAGCGGCATTCGCGCCGACTTCTATACCGTCGCTGTACGCACCGGCGGGCCTGGGTTTGGTGGGATCAGCCTGCTGCTTATCGAAAAAGACACCCCGGGGTTCACCGTCGGCCAGCCGCTGAAAAAAATGGGCTGGTGGGCGTCAGACACGGCTGAACTGTTCTTCGACGATTGCCGGGTGCCCGTAGGCAATTTGATCGGCGCCGAGAACATGGGCTTTGCCTGCATCATGGGCAATTTCCAGAGCGAGCGCCTGGCGCTGGCGTTGATGGCCAACATGACAGCGCAGCTCGCGCTGGAGGAGAGCCTAAAATGGGCGGCCCAGCGCGAAGCGTTCGGCAAGCCCATCGGCAAGTTTCAGGTGCTCAAACATCGCCTGGCGGAAATGGCCACGGCGGTAGAAGTCTCGCGGGAGTTCACTTATCGGCAGGCGGCCAAGATGGCGGCGGGCAAGAGTGTGATCAAGGAGATTTCCATGGCCAAGAACCTGGCGACTGACACGGCTGATCGCGTGACGTATGACGCTGTGCAGATCCTTGGGGGGCAGGGGTATATGCGCGGCAGCCTGGTGGAGCGGCTGTATCGGGATAACCGCATTCTGTCGATTGGCGGAGGGACTCGGGAGGTGATGAATGAAATCATCAGCAAGCAGATGGGGTTGTGAACCGGGGTGTGCTTGAGGGCCTCTTCGCGAGCAAGCCCGCTCCCACATTTTGATGTGTGAACACAGTCGAAATGTGGGAGCGGGCTTGCTCGCGAAGGGGCCGGCCCAGACAGCCTTAAATCTCGGTCAACCCGAATTGCGTCAGGCAAAACGTCGGAATCCCCATATCTTCCAACCGCTGCGACCCACCCAACTCCGGCAAATCAATAATCGCCGCCGCTTCAAAAATCTTCGCGCCCATGCGCCGAACCAGGTTCGCTGCAGCAATCAAGGTGCCGCCGGTGGCAATCAGGTCATCGAACATCAGCACCGAGTCGCCTTCACACAGGCTGTCCGCGTGCACTTCCAGGAACGCTTCGCCGTACTCGGTCTGGTAACCCTCAGCCAGTACGTCAGCCGGCAGTTTGCCCTGCTTGCGGAACAGGATCAGTGGCTTGTTTAACTGGTAAGCGATGATCGAACCGATCAGGAAGCCCCGTGCATCCATCGCGCCGATATGGGTGAAGTCGGCTTCGACATACCGGTGGGCGAAGCTGTCGGCCACCAGGCGCAAGGCGCGGGGCGATTGGAACAGCGGCGTGATATCACGGAAGATCACCCCAGGCTTGGGGAAGTCGATGACAGGGCGGATCAGGGATTTGATGTCGAACGAATCGAAGGTCATCGTCGAAGAGTCCTGGGGTGGAAAACGGACTCGAAGTATACCTGCGGCCTCGCCGATTGGCGCGGCCGCAAGTGTCTGGATCAGCTGTCGAGGGTGCCGCCAGCCAATGCACACAGCTGGATCGGGTCGAGGATGTGCACCTCTTTGCCTTCGGCGGCAATCAGTGCGTTCTGCTGGAAGCGCGTGAACACGCGGGACACGGTTTCCACCGCGAGGCCCAGATAATTGCCGATTTCATTGCGCGACATGCTCAGGCGGAACTGGTTGGCCGAGAACCCGCGTGCGCGGAAACGTGCCGACAGGTTGACCAGGAACGTGGCAATGCGCTCGTCGGCGGTTTTCTTCGAGAGCAGCAGCATCATTTGCTGGTCATCGCGAATTTCACGGCTCATCACGCGCATCAGCTGACGGCGTAACTGCGGCAGTTGCAGCGCCAATTCGTCTAGGCGTTCGAAGGGGATTTCGCACACCGATGTAGTCTCCAGCGCCTGGGCCGACACCGGGTGAATCTCGGTGTCCATGCCGGACAGCCCGACCAGCTCGCTGGGCAGGTGGAAACCGGTGATTTGCTCTTCGCCGCTGTCGCTCAGGCTGAACGTCTTCAATGCCCCCGAACGCACTGCGTAAACGGAGTCAAACTTGTCGCCCTGGCGGAACAGAAACTCGCCTTTTTTCAGCGGGCGACCGCGTTTAACGATGTCGTCCAGCGCATCCATGTCTTCCAGATTCAGCGAAAGTGGCAGGCAGAGGGGGGCCAGGCTGCAATCCTTGCAATGAGCCTGGCTGTGAGCGCGCAGTTTAACTGGCTCGGACATTTCTTAAATCCTTGTGGGAAAACACACATAAGACGTAAGGGTAACGCACCGAAGGCAGCTGAGGCCAGCGTGTACAAAAAACCGGCAGCGGTATAAAGCTTTGTGTATCGATGCCGATACACAGGTGAATCCTTATGAGCTGGAGCTCAGGTCATGTCGGTAAACCCTCTCAATAATCCCGTTATTACTACGAAGGCTGTGCCGGTCGTGAAGATCTCCGATTTGCTCGAGGGCAAAAAGGTCGAGGACAAGCCTGCTGCTCCGCCCACGCCCGGCGAAGGGGTGGTGGTGACGATTTCCGGAGCGGGGCTTAAAGCGGCTCAAGGCGGCAGTAACCCCAACAAGGATATCGACGACAGCGGTCTGAAAGACAACATCAAGCAGTTGTTGAAAATGATCCGCGAGCTCAGGAAACAGCTCGCCGAGAAGATGGCTCAGCTGTCTGCGGTCATGAATGACACCGCCTTGAGCCCGGACGCCCGCCAAGCCAAGGTCGCTGGTTTGCAGGGCGATATCGCTTCAATCCAGTCCGGTTTGATGACCGCCATGGCGCAACTGGCCAAGTCGCTTAAAGATGAGTCGCCTGAGGCCAACATGACAGCCATGGCCCTGCTGGCGAAGTAATTCAGGCCTAGATCACCCGCGAGAATCGTTGCCTGTTCTGGTGCTCCAGGTAGGCATCGAACACCATGCACACCGAACGCACCAATAAGCGCCCGGCAGGCAGTACGCGAATGCCCTGAGCATCCAGTTCGATCAGGCCGTCTGCGGCCATTGTCTCCAGTTGCGGCCATACGTCGACGAAATAGCCGCGAAAATCGATGTTGAAGGCCTGTTCGATCTCCTCGAACATCAGGCTGAAATTGCAGATCAACTGCTGAATCACCTCACGCCGTAACCGATCGTCCGTGGTGCACACCAAGCCACGGCTGGTCGCCAGTTGTGCGCCGGCCAAGGCGTTTTGATAGCTGTTGAGGTCGCTGCTGTTCTGGCAATACAGGTCGCCAATCTGGCTGATCGCCGAGACGCCCAACCCGATCAAGTCGCAGTGCCCGTGGGTGGTGTAACCCTGGAAATTGCGCTGCAGCCTGCCGTCCTCTTGAGCCACCGCCAGCTCGTCGTCCGGTAAGGCGAAGTGGTCCATGCCGATGTAGCGGTAGCCCGCCTGGGTCAGTTGTTCGATGGTGGTTTGCAGCATCAGCAGTTTCGCTGCCGGGGTGGGCAGGTCGTCGCTGTTGATGCGCCGCTGGGGCATGAAGCGTTCCGGCAGGTGTGCGTAGTTGAACACCGACAGGCGGTCCGGTTGCAGCCTGATCACTTCTTCCACGGTTCGCGCGAAATTCAGCGGCGATTGCTTGGGTAGGCCGTAGATCAGGTCGATATTGATCGAGCGGAATTGCAGGGTGCGCGCCGCATCGATCACCGCGCGGGTTTCTTCCAGGCTCTGCAGGCGGTTGACCGCGCGTTGTACCTCGGGGTCGAGGTCCTGCAGGCCGATGCTCACGCGGTTGAAGCCCAGTTCGCGCAACAGGCCCATGGTTGCCCAGTCGGCTTCGCGTGGGTCGATCTCGATGCCGTAGTCGCCGGAGTCGTCATCCAGCAGATTAAAGTGCTGGCGCAGGCGTGTCATCACCTGACGCAGTTCGTCATGGCTGAGAAACGTCGGCGTGCCGCCGCCGAAGTGCAGTTGTTCCACGGGTTGTTTCGGGTCGAGGTGGCAGGCCACCAGTTGAATTTCCTGCTCCAGACGCTGGAGATAGGCTTGGGCGCGGCCACGGTCCTTGGTGATGACCTTGTTGCAGGCACAGTAGTAGCAAATGTTCGCGCAGAACGGCACGTGCACATACAGCGACAACGGCCGCGCGGCCTTGCGGCTGTCGCGCAGGGCGTGGAGCAAGTCGAAGGTGCCGACTTGGCTGTCGAATTGTACGGCGGTGGGGTAGGACGTGTAGCGCGGCCCCGCCAGGTCGTAGCGGTGAATCAGATCAGTGTCCCAACGAATGGCGTCGAGCATGCGGGCGGTCCCCCGGATTGGCTAGTGGGCCGAGTCTAGGGGCGCGTCGCCGGTGGCATGTTGATTTGCATCAACGGGGAGCGGCGCTATGCCACAGGGCGATTCAATGGCCAACCCTGGAACTCAAGTGAGTCACAGATAGGATGGGCACCTGCTCGCCACACTGTCAGGCCCTGAAAGGGCTGGATTCAATGACCCATCAGCCAGTGTTGGTGAGGCCCTGGCAAAGTCCATAAGCCGAAGAGAATCACCAGCAACCCACCGGCCACCCGGACGCTGCGTTTACGGAGCATGGCCGTGACGCGTTCGGCCGCCAAACCGGTTGCCAGCAGCACAGGCCAAGTGCCCAGACCAAACGCCAGCATCAACAGCGCACTGTTCCACGCGTTGCCCTGGCTCGCCGCCCACAGCAGGGTGCTGTAGACCAACCCGCACGGCAACCAGCCCCACAGCGCGCCCAGCAGCAAGGCGCGCGGCAGGCTGGACACCGGCAGCAAACGGCTGGCGATCGGCTGAATAAAGCGCCACAGGCCGCGCCCGAGGCTTTCGATGCGCGTAAGGCCACTCCACCAACCCGCCAAATACAGGCCCATGCTGATCAGCAGCAACCCGGCGAGCACGCGCATGAACATCGCTGCCGGGCTGTTGGCGACCGCCCAACCCGCCAGGCCGATCAACAACCCGGCGACGGCATAGCTGAGGATGCGCCCCAGGTTGTACGCCAGCAGCAGGCGAAAGCGGCGGCTGCGCTGCTCTTTGGGGATCGCCAGGGTCAGCGCGCCCATCAGCCCGCCGCACATGCCCAGGCAGTGCCCGCCGCCGAGCAAGCCGAGGATCAAGGCGGAGACCAGCAGCGGCGCCAATTCAAGCATGGGGTGGCTCTTTGGGCGGTTGCTCGGGGCCGTTGGCTTCGTCGACCGCCGCCAAATGGTTCGGGTCCTGGTCGTCGAACAGCACGCTGTGGGCCGGGCCGTCGAGGTCTTCGTATTGGCCGCTGTCCACGGCCCAGAAGAAGATGTAAATGGCCACGCCCACTAACAGCAGCGCCGCTGGAATCATCACGTAGAGAGCTGGCATCTGTACTCCATGCCTGCGCGGCTCAGGCCGGCAGCGGGCGGGTTACCAAAGGGGCGCTGACGGCCTGCGCACTCGGCAGGCGAGTCAGGCGCAGGGCATTGAGCACCACGGTCAACGAACTGAGGGACATGCCGATCGCCGCCCAGATCGGCGTGATCCAACCCAGGGCCGCAAAGGGCAGCATAAGGCCATTGTACAGCCCGGCCCACAGCAGGTTTTCAATGATGACCCTTCGCGTGCGTCGCGCCAGGGTAAAGGCTTGCACCAGCGCATCGAGGCGGTTAGACAGCAACACGGCGTCGGCGCTGGTTTTCGCCAGGTCTGTGGCCGAACCCATGGCCACGCTGATATCGGCGGCGGCGAGGACCGGTACATCGTTGACGCCATCGCCGAGCATCAGCACCTTGCGGCCTTCCTTGTGCAGCTGTTGCAACCTCCGCAGCTTGTCGTCGGGGCGCAGACCGCCATGGGCTTCGTCGATGCCCAGTTCAGCAGCGACACTGGCGACCATTGGCGAGCTGTCACCGGACAGCAGCAACGTGCGCCAGCCGCGCGCTTTGCACGCGGCCAGCAAGGCAGGCGCGTCGCTGCGCAGGCGATCGTCCAGTACCAGCCAGGCGAGGGCGCCGTTACGGTCGCCGAGCAGCAGCCATTGCCCAGCCTCGTTCGGCGGCAGAGGGCGTGTGCAACCGCTTAATTCGCAGACGTAGTCGGGTTGGCCGATGCGTAACAGCCGTTCGCCGACACGCCCCTCCAGCCCCAGGCCGGGCGCGCTGAGCACTTCATCGGCGGCCAGCGGAGCACGGCCAAATGCGCGGGCGATCGGGTGTTCGGAGCGGTTCTCGAGGGCGGCGGCAAGGCTCAGGCAGTCATCGCTGCTCAGGGTTGCCAATGGATGGATTGCGCGCAGTGCCAGCCGACCTTCGGTCAGCGTGCCGGTCTTGTCGAAAATCACCGTGTCGATCTGGTTCAGGCCTTCCAGCACATGCCCGCGCGTCAGCAGCAACCCGAGCGTGTGCAGGGAGCCGGTGGCGGCGGTGAGGGCGGTCGGCGTGGCGAGTGACAGCGCGCACGGGCAAGTCGCCACCAGCATCGCCAGCACGATCCAGAACGCCCGTGAGGGGTCCAGCTCCCACCACACCAGGCCAATCACCGCCGCCGCGATCAGCGAACACAGCAGAAACCATTGCGCGGCGCGGTCGGCGATTTGCGCCAGGCGCGGTTTCTCGGCTTGGGCGCGCTCCAGCAGGCGCACGATGGCGGAAAGGCGCGTGTCATGGCCCAGGGCGCGGACTTCGACGGTCAATGCGCCCTCGACGTTGAGTGTGCCCGCAGTAACGCTGTCGCCTGCGTGCCGGGACTGTGGCAGGTATTCGCCGGTGAGCAGCGATTCATCGATGCTCGATTGGCCGTCGAGAATCACGCCATCCGCCGGCAGCACGGCGCCGGGGTGCACCAGCACGCGGTCACCCAGGGCCAGTTCACTGAGCAGGATGCGTTCACTGTGCCCGTCATTCTGGAGGCGCAGGCACGACGCCGGCAGCAGGTTGACCAACTGCGCGGTGGCGGCTGCCGTACGTTCCCGGGCGCGACGTTCCAAATAGCGACCGGCCAGCAGGAACAGCGCAAACATGCCCACCGCATCGAAATACAGCTCGCCGGTGCCGGTAATCGCCGTCCAGATTCCCGCCAGGTACGCGCCGCCAATCGCTAAAGACACCGACACATCCATGGTCAAGTGCCGGGTGCGCAGGTCGCGCAGGGCGCCTTTGAAAAACGGCGCGCAGCTGTAGAACACAATCGGTGTTGTAAGAAACATCGCCACCCAGCGCAGGATTACGTGCAACTCCGGGCTCAGGTCGATATTGAATTCCGGCCAGGTGGCCATGGTCGCCATCATCGCCTGAAACCACAGCAGCCCGGCGACGCCCAGTTGGCGCAGGGCCAGGCGGTTCTCGCCCGCCAGTTGCTCGGCGGCGCGATCAGCCTGATAGGGGTGGGCGGCGTAGCCGATATGGCGCAGCTCGCTGAGCAGTTGGCTCAGCGGCAATTGCCCGTCGGCCCATTGCACGTGCAGGCGATGGTTGGACAGGTTCAGCCGCGCCTCGGCGACCGCGGGCAAACTGCGCAGGTGTTTTTCGATCAGCCAGCCACAGGCGGCGCAACTGATGCCTTCCATCAATAAGGTGGTTTCGGCGAGTTTGCCGGTGTGGCGCACGAAGGGTTTTTGCACGTCGGCGCGGTCGTACAGCGCCAGTTCGTCGACCAACTGCACCGGCAGCGCTTCGGGGTTGGCCGAGGCTTCGCTGCGGTGTTGGTAATAGGATTCAAGGCCACCGGCTACGATTGCTTCGGCCACTGCCTGGCAGCCCGGGCAGCAGAGTTCGCGGCGTTCGCCGAGGATTACGCTGGTGAAGCGGCTGCCCGAGGGGACGGGCAGGGCGCAGTGGTAGCAAGGGGTGGTCATGGGTTGGAATCTGTAGTGGCTGGTAGGGCCTCATCGCGGGCAAGCCCGGCTCCCACAGGACACCGTGATCCAAATGTGGGAGTGGGCTTGCCCGCGATGCGCGATGCGCGAAGCGCAGGCTTTTACTTTTTCAGGTCTTCGGCACCCTGCAACGGTTCATCCCCCAACAGCAAATCCTTGTCATGGCTGACCTGTTCTTCTTCGAACATGCGCCAGGTCCGGTCGCCCTCTACGCCGAGCAATTCCACAAAACGTCGGCCTTCAACCTTGTCGGTGACCTGCCCAATGTAGCGGCCGGGCTCGCTGTCGCTGAGCGCCAGGTTGATCTTGCGATCCTTCTCGGGCTGGGTTGGGGAAATCAGGTTCAGTTCCAGGGTTTTCGGGTTGCTGTTGCCGCTGAGGTTCACCTCGACTTCACCGGTCAGCTCATCCAGGTGCACCTTGGCGCGCAGTTGCAGGGTCTGGGCCAGCAGTTCGCGGTCCAGGGAGCGGTTGATGCCTTTGCCGGCTTCGTAGTAGTTGTCATTGACCAGGTTGTCGGGGTTCTTCACTGCGATGGTCACCATGGACAAGGTCAAGGTCACCGAGCACGTCAGGATCCCGATAATGATCCAGGGCCAGAGGTGCTTGTACCAGGGGCTTGCGGCAGTGGCTGCGGGCATTGTTTTGCTCTCTGTATTCAACGAACTTGGGGGCCGATGAATCGGCTCTTGGCTTCAATGTGGACGCTGGCGTCATCGGCGTCCGTGAGAATGAATTTGACCTCATTGGTACTCGACGGCAATTGCTCCGGCGCGCTGGACAGCTCCACCGGCATGCTGACGATATCGCCTGCGGCCACCTTGATTTCGCGTCGGCCTTGCAGCTTGAGGTCCGGCAGGCCGGCGGCGTCAAGCACGTAAGTGTGGTCGCGCTGGTCCTTGTTCATGATCTTCAGGCTGTAGACGTTTTCGATGCGGCCTTCGGCGTTTTCGCGATAGAGCACGCGGTCTTTGCTGACATCAAAGCCTACCAGCGAACGCATGAAAAAGGCGCCGACCAGCAGGCTGATCATTGCCAGCAGCACCAGCGCATAACCGATCAGGCGCGGGCGCAATTTGTGGGTTTTCTGCCCCGACAAATTGTGCTCGGTGGTGTAGCTGATCAGCCCGCGCGGGTACTCCATTTTGTCCATGATGTTGTCGCAGGCGTCGATGCAGGCCGCGCAGCCGATGCACTCGATTTGCAGGCCGTCGCGGATGTCTATACCGGTAGGGCACACCTGCACGCACATCGTGCAGTCGATGCAATCGCCCAGGCCCTGGGCCTTGTAGTCGATGCCTTTTTTACGCGGGCCACGCAGCTCGCCGCGGCGCGGGTCGTACGAAACAATCAGGGTGTCTTTGTCGAACATTACGCTCTGAAAACGCGCGTACGGGCACATGTAGATACACACTTGTTCGCGCAGCCAGCCGGCGTTGCCGTAGGTGGCGAGGGTGAAGAAACCGACCCAGAAATACGACCAGCCATCGGCCTGGCCCGTGAAGAAGTCGAACACCAGTTCGCGGATCGGCGAGAAGTAGCCGACAAAGGTCATGCCGGTCACAAAGCCGATCAGCAACCACAGCGTGTGCTTGCTGAATTTACGCAGGAATTTGTTGGCGCCCATGGGGGCCTTGTCGAGCTTGATGCGCTGGTTGCGGTCGCCTTCGGTGACCTTTTCGCACCACATGAAAATCCACGTCCACACGCTTTGCGGGCAGGTATAACCGCACCACACGCGGCCGGCGTACACCGTGATAAAGAACAGGCCAAAGGCCGCAACAATAAGAATGCCCGAGAGCAGGATGAAGTCCTGAGGCCAGAAGGTCGCGCCAAAAATGAAGAATTTGCGTTCCGGCAGGTTCCACCACACGGCTTGGTGGCCGCCCCAGTTCAACCACACCGTGCCGAAGTAAAGCAGGAACAAACCGGCACCGCCGAGCATGCGCAAATTGCGGAACAGGCCGGTGAACGCGCGGGTGTAGATCTTCTCGCGCGAGGCGTAGAGGTCGACGGTTTTGGCAGGCGGGGTGACGTCATGTACCGGTATTTGGTCGCTCATCATTGCATCCCACGGCGGTGGAGATTTGCCTCGGCCAGTACGTGCCAACCGGGGTCAAAATTAGACTGTTGCAGTGGCGTTATGATACGCCTCCGAGGGTGGTGAACGGGGGCGACCTACGTGATCTGGATCAATGGACCTGGCAAGTATGGTCGGTTTTGGCTGGCTCGGTCAGTCGAAACACCAGAGATCCAATGTGGGAGGGGGCTTGCCCCCGATGGCGGTGTATCAGCGACTGATAAGCTGACTGACATGCCGCTATCGGGGGCAAGCCCCCTCCCACATTGGCTTTACTGTGACTTCAAAAGCCTGATTCGCCTTACTGCTCCTCAACCTGCTTGTCCCCATGGGACAGGCTGTACACATACGCCGCCAGCAAGTGCACCTTGTCGTTGCCCTGCAATTGTTCCTGCGCAGGCATCTGGCCCTGACGGCCGTAACGGATGGTCTGCTGCAGTTGCGCAAAGCTCGAGCCGTAGATGAACGCCCCCGGGTGAGTCAGGTCGGGCGCGCCCATTGCCGGGGTGCCTTTGCCCGCGGGGCCATGGCAGGCCACGCAGTTGGCGGCGAAGAGTTTCGCGCCGTTGGCCACATCGGCCTTGGCGCCTTCCGGCAGTTTGCGGCCGTCGAGGTTGGTCACCACAAAACCGGCCACGTCAGCCACGCCTTGCTCGCCGATGACTTCGGCCCAGGCCGGCATCACCGCGTGGCGGCCTTTCATGATGGTTTCCTTGATGGTCGCGGGTTCGCCGCCCCAACGCCAGTCGGCGTCGGTCAGGTTGGGGAAGCCGTAGGCGCCCTTGGCGTCGGAACCGTGGCACACCGAGCAGTTGGAGGCGAACAGGCGGCCGCCCATCTTCAAGGCTTGCGGGTCCTTGGCGACATCTTCAATCGGCATCGAGGCAAACTTGGCGAAGATCGGGCCGAACTTGGCGTCCGACCGGGCCATTTCCTTTTCCCATTCGTGCACGCCGGTCCAGCCGGTCTTGCCATTGGCAAACGGCGTTTGCTTGTCGTTGTCGAGGTAGTTGTAACCCGGCAGCAGGCCTTTCCAGTTGCCCAGGCCGGGGTACAGCGCGAGGTAGCCGAGGGCAAAGATGATGGTGCCGACGAACAGCATGAACCACCATTTCGGCAGCGGGTTGTCGTATTCCTCAATACCGTCGAACGAGTGGCCGACGGTCTCGTCCGTTTGCTCGCTGCGCTGCCCCCGACGGGTCGACAGCAGCAGCCAGGTCAGGGCGAAAATGGTACCCAGACTGAGGACTGTGACGTACAGACTCCAGAACGTAGTCATTCTTTATTACTCCTAGAAGCTCTCTCGACGTGCTTGATGGCTTCGGGATCATCCGCAAAGGGCAGCATGGTCGCGTCGTCAAACTCCGACTTGCGGCGGGGGCTGAACACCCACAACGCCAGGCCGACAAAGGCCACCATCACTACAACGGTGCCCAGGCCTCGAATCATCCCGATATCCATGAAGATCACCGTTTGCTTTTGATGATGGTGCCCAGGCCTTGCAGGTAGGCCACCAATGCGTCCATTTCGGTCTTGCCCTTCACGGCAGCCGCTGCACCGGCGATGTCTTCATCGGTGTAGGGCACGCCCAGGGTGCGCAAGACTTCCATCTTCTTCGCGGTGTCCTTGCCGTCGAGCTTGTTTTCCACGAGGAACGGGTACGCCGGCATTTTCGACTCGGGCACCACGTTGCGCGGGTTGTACAAGTGCGCGCGGTGCCAGTCATCGGAGTAGCGTGCACCAACGCGCGCCAGGTCCGGGCCGGTACGCTTGGAGCCCCACAGGAACGGGTGGTCCCACACGCTTTCGCCGGCGACCGAATAGTGGCCGTAGCGTTCGGTTTCGGCGCGGAACGGGCGGATCATCTGCGAGTGGCAACCCACGCAACCGTTGGCGATGTAAACGTCGCGGCCTTCCAGTTCAAGGGCGGTGCGCGGCTTCATGCCTTCGACCGGCTTGTTGGTCACGTCCTGGAAAAACAGCGGGACGATCTGGGTCAGGCCGCCGATGCTCACGGCGATGACCATGAAGAAGGCCAGCAGGCCGATATTCTTCTCGACTACTTCGTGCTTCATCAGTGAGCTCCCACTACGGCGATCTTGGCGGCGGCTTCGGCTTCTTCAGGGTCAGAGGCACGCACGGTGCGCCAGACGTTGTAGGCCATGAGGAACATGCCGCTGGCAAAGAACGCACCGCCCAGGGCGCGGACGATGTAGCCGGGGTGGCTGGCTTGCAGTGCTTCGACGAAGGAGTAGGTGAGGGTGCCGTCATCGTTGATCGCACGCCACATCAGGCCCTGGGTGATGCCGTTGACCCACATCGAAGCGATGTAGAGCACGGTGCCGATGGTGGCCAGCCAGAAGTGCGCATTGATCAGGCCGACGCTGTGCATCTGCGCACGGCCAAACAGTTTCGGGATCATGTGGTACAGCGCGCCGATGGAAATCATCGCCACCCAGCCGAGGGCGCCGGCGTGTACGTGGCCAATGGTCCAGTCGGTGTAGTGGGACAGCGAGTTAACGGTCTTGATCGCCATCATCGGCCCTTCGAAGGTCGACATGCCGTAGAACGCCAGCGACACCACGAGGAAGCGCAGGATCGGGTCGGTGCGCAATTTATGCCAGGCGCCCGAGAGGGTCATCATGCCGTTGATCATGCCGCCCCAGCTGGGTGCCAGCAGGATGATCGACATGGCCATGCCCAGCGACTGTGCCCAGTCCGGCAGCGCGGTGTAGTGCAAATGGTGCGGGCCGGCCCAGATGTACAGGGTGATCAGCGCCCAGAAGTGCACGATGGACAGGCGATAGGAATAGATCGGACGTTCGGCCTGTTTCGGCACGAAGTAATACATCATCCCCAGGAAGCCCGTCGTGAGGAAGAACCCCACGGCATTGTGCCCGTACCACCACTGGATCATCGCGTCCGTCGCTCCGGCGTAGGCCGAGTAGGACTTGAACCAACTCACCGGCAAGGACGCGTGGTTGACGATGTGCAGCATCGCCGTCACCAGAATGAAGGCACCGTAGAACCAGTTGCCCACATAAATGTGCTTGGTCTTGCGCTTGACGATGGTGCCGAAGAACACCACGGCGTAGGTCACCCACACGATGGCGAGCAAAATGGCGATCGGCCATTCCAGCTCGGCGTATTCCTTGGTGGTGGTGTAGCCCAGAGGCAGGGTGATGATGGCGCCGAGAATCACGGCTTGCCAGCCCCAGAAGGTGAAGGCGGCGAGGCCATCGGAGATCAGTCGCGTCTGGCAGGTGCGCTGCACGACATAGTAGGAGGTGGCAAACAATGCACAGCCACCGAAGGCGAAAATCACCAGGTTGGTGTGCAGCGGGCGCAGGCGGCCAAAGGTCGTCCATGGCAAACCGAAATTCAATTCCGGCCAGACCAGTTGCGAGGCGATGAACACCCCGAGCCCCATGCCAAGGATCCCCCAGACCACCGTCATGATGGCGAACTGGCGGACTACCTTATAGTTATAAGCAGTCGGACTGATTGCTGTGCTCATTCTAAGGTTCCACGGTTTAAGTATTTTTATAGTTGAAATCGGCCGCAAGTATGTAGAAACCGAAGGGCCATTGCAACGCAATGCCTGACCTGTATCGATGCGTTCCACGCCAGATTCTGCGCCCTTTCCATGTATTGTGTGGGGACAAAATCAAAAATGGAAAGCTGATCAAGTAGACAGGAATTTTTGGGTTTCGGGAAGACTTGTAACTTGGTGTGTGTAAACACGCTGCGCGAATGACGAGGGGTCAGTGGCACGAGAGCCGGTCACTGCCAGCCTTTGCGCCTGTCATCGAGCAGAAATGTTCAACCCATCGAGTGCAAATCGGCCGTCGACCGGCCAATACCGATCCACTGTGGGAACAAGCGTAGACCCGAATGGCAGGAGGGGAAAGTTGAGGGCGTGAAGGGTGCGACAACAGGTCGCTTGATAGCCGCGTCAAATGTCAGGATCAGTTGAGGCGTGAAGCCTAGGCCGTTTTTGAAGGCGGGCCGGTTATGCCTCCCAGGGATTGATCACCGCAACGCCGCTGGAGGTGAAGTCGCTGACGTTGCGCGTGACCACAGTGAGCCCATGTACCAACGCCGTCGCGGCGATCAGGGCGTCACTTTCGTTGGCCTTGTCGGGAACGTGCAGGTGGGCACAGCGCAGCGCGACGGCAGCGTCCACCGGCAGAATCCTGGCATCGAATGCCGGCATTACATGACGCTTGAGCCAGGTGCGCAATATCTTCCCCTGCGCCGGATCGCGGCGCTCGATGCGTAATACGCCGGTCTCCAACTCTTTGAGCGTAATTGCCGAGATGAACATGCGCGGGGCGATGACGCTTTTGGCCCAGGCGACTACATTCGCGTCGGCCTGGGGTTTACGAAGTTCCGAAATGACATTGGTGTCGAGTAGATACATCAAGAGAGGTCCACGGGGCGATGGGTGATCACGGCGCGTTCGGTTTCGAAGTCGATATCGGCGGCGTCCGGCATGACCAGCAGATCAACGATGTCGGCGTTCAAGCCGGTTAATTTCTGGTAGTCCTCAATGCTTAGCAGTACATGGGCGGGTTTGCCGCGATCGGTGATAATTACCGGCCCCTGGCGGGTGGCTTTTTTGGCACCACTTGTGTCCTGGTTGAATTCGCGGCTGGAAATGGTGGTGATGGTCATGGGTGCAATCCCCTGGTCAAACTGAATGTAGTTACGTTACTACGTTGGCGGTGCGGGGCGCGAGGGAAGAGGGACGAGCGGTTATCGCTCACAAAAAAGCCCCGCCAGTCTTTACTGTGCGGGGCTTGAGGGTGGGCGACGGTTTACTGTTCTTCGGTCTTTGTGTCTCCATGGGACAGGCTGTAAACGTAAGCGGCCAGCAGGTGCACCTTGTCGTTGCCTTGAAGCACCTCCTGCGCCGGCATCTGGCCCTGGCGGCCATGGCGGATGGTTTGCTGCAACTGCGCAAGGCTGGTGCCGTAGATAAAACCGGCAGGCTCGGTCAGGTCTGGCGCGCCCATGGCTTCCACGCCGTGGCCTTGGGGGCCGTGGCAGGCCACGCAAGTCGTGCTGAACGCGGTTTGGCCGGCGGCAAGATCTGCCGTGCTGTCGGCGGGCAGTGGTAACTTGGCGAGGTCGTGCCGCACATAAGCCGCGACGTTTTTCACGCCGTCCTCGCCCAGTACTTCACCCCAGGCCGGCATCGCTGCGTGACGACCGTTCATGATCGTCGCCTTGATCGCCTCAGCCGAACCGCCCCAGCGCCAGAGGTTGTCCGCCAGGTTCGGGAAGCCGTAAGCGCCCTTGGCATCCGAGCCGTGGCACACGGCGCAGTTGGAGGCGAACAGGCGGCCACCCATTTTCAGCGCCTGCGGGTCTTTGGCGACTTCCTCTACCGGCATGGCGGCGAATTTGGCGAAGATCGGCCCGAATTTGGTGTCGGCCCTGGCCATCTCCTTGTCCCATTCCTTGGCTGACGTCCAGCCGTCTTCATAGCCTGGCAATATGCCTTTCCAGTTGCCCAGGCCCGGATAGAGGATCAGGTAGCCGACGGCAAACACCAGGGTGCCGGCAAACAGCATGAACCACCACTGCGGCAGCGGGTTGTCGTATTCCTCAATGCCATCAAACGCATGGCCCATGGTCTGGTCGACGCTGCCTTTGGTCTCGCCCTTGCGGGTGCCGATCAACAGCCAGGTCAGGCCGATCAGGCTGCCGAGGGTCAGTACGCAGATCCATGCACTCCAAAAGGCTGTCATAGCGGGGTGCTCCTTGTTTCAGGCTCTTTTTGAGTGTCGGTGGGCAGAGGTTCATCGGCGAATGGCAGCAGGCGTGCCTGCTCGAATTCCGCATTGCGCCGGTTGTTGAACACCCACAGCGACAGGCCGATAAAGGCGATGGCGACGACCAGCGTGCCAAGCCCGCGGACGGTGCCCGCATCGAATTCAAATCCCATGGCTCACCTCTTGCTCTTGATGGCAGTGCCGAGCACTTGCAGGTACGAAACCAGCGCGTCCATCTCGGTCTTGCCCTTCAGGCTGGCGACGGCGCCACTGATGTCGTCGTCGGTGTAGGGCACGCCGAGGGTGCGCATCACTTGCAGTTTTTTCTCGGTGTGGCTGCTGTCGACCTGCGCCGTGACGAGCCACGGGTAGGCCGGCATTTTCGACTCGGGCACCACGTTGCGCGGGTTGTACAGGTGCGCGCGGTGCCAGTCGTCCGAGTAGCGCGCGCCGACGCGGGCCAAGTCCGGCCCGGTGCGCTTGGAGCCCCACAGGAACGGGTGGTCCCACACGCTTTCGCCCGCCACCGAGTAGTGGCCGTAGCGCTCGGTTTCGGCGCGGAACGGGCGGATCATCTGCGAGTGGCACTGCACGCAGCCTTCGCGGATGTAGATGTCGCGGCCTTCCAGTTGCAGCGCGGTGTAGGGCTTCATGCCCTCCACCGGTTTGTTGGTTACGTCCTGAAAGAACAGCGGGACGATCTGGGTCAGGCCGCCGATGCTCACGGCGAGCACCATCAGCAGCATCAGCAGGCCGACGTTTTTTTCAATGGTTTCGTGTTTCATCACAGACTCCTCAGGCCAGCTGCGCAGTGGTGGCGGCTTCGGCAGGCTGCGCCGAACGCACGGTGCGCCAGGTGTTGTAAGCCATCAGCAACATGCCGCTGAGGAACACCGCACCGCCCACCAGCCGCACGATGAAGCCCGGGTGGCTGGCCACCAGGGTTTCGACGAAGGAGTAGGTCAAGGTGCCGTCCTCGTTGACCGCACGCCACATCAGGCCCTGGGCGATGCCGTTGACCCACATCGAGGCGATGTAGAGCACGGTGCCGATGGTCGCCAGCCAGAAGTGCGCATTGATCAGGCCGAGGCTGTACATCTGCTCGCGGCCGAAGACTTTGGGGATCATGTGGTACAGCGCGCCGATGGAAATCATCGCCACCCAACCCAGCGCCCCGGCGTGCACGTGGCCGATGGTCCAGTCGGTGTAGTGGGAGAGGGCGTTGACGGTCTTGATCGCCATCATCGGGCCTTCGAAGGTCGACATGCCGTAGAAGGCCAGCGAGACCACGAGAAAGCGCAGGATCGGGTCGCTGCGCAATTTATGCCAGGCCCCCGACAAGGTCATCATCCCGTTGATCATCCCGCCCCAGCTCGGCGCCAGCAGCACCAGCGACATCACCATGCCCAGTGACTGCGCCCAGTCCGGCAAGGCGGTGTAGTGCAAGTGGTGGGGCCCCGCCCAGATGTACAGGGTGATCAGCGCCCAGAAGTGCACGATGGACAAGCGATAGGAGTACACCGGGCGTTCGGCCTGTTTCGGCACGAAGTAATACATCATGCCGAGAAAGCCCGCAGTGAGGAAAAAGCCTACCGCGTTATGCCCGTACCACCACTGCACCATGGCATCTGTCGCGCCGCCGTAAGCCGAGTAGGACTTGGTCCAGCTCACCGGCAGGGACGCGTGGTTGACGATATGCAGGATGGCCACGGTGATGATAAAGGCGCCGAAAAACCAGTTACCGACGTAGATGTGCTTGGTCTTGCGCTTCATCACCGTGCCGAAGAACACGACGCCATAGGCGACCCAGACGACGGCGATCAAAATGGCGATCGGCCATTCCAGCTCGGCGTATTCCTTGGACGTGGTGTAGCCCAGCGGCAAACTGATGGCGGCCAACACAATGACAAGCTGCCAGCCCCAGAAGCAGAACGCGGCGATTTTCGGCGCGAAGAGCTGGGTTTGGCAGGTGCGTTGCACTGAGTAGAAGGAGCTGGCAAACAGCGCACAGCCACCGAAGGCAAAGATTACCGCGTTGGTGTGCAGCGGGCGCAGGCGGCCGAAGCTGGTCCAGGGCAAATCGAAATTGAGTGCAGGCCAAACCAATTGGGCCGCGAGAAAAACCCCGAGCCCCATGCCGACGATGCCCCACACCACCGTCATAATGGCGAATTGGCGGACCACCTTGTAGTTATAGGCGGTACTTAAAGTAGTGTTCATGGTTCCCCATCCACGGTTCAACCCAAGCAGATGCGGCACTTGGGCTGGAGTTATAGGCAGACTAAAAAGCGAGGCAAGCATGGGCAAAGAGCACAAGGCCAGTATTGACGGGGATCAATGGGCGCAGTGTGTACGCGAGCGGGGCTGGTTGTGGAATGAGGCCAAAGCGTCTATCGCGCGTACACCGGTGACGTTGATCCTGGCCCACGGCGCTGGCGCCCCGATGGACTCATCCTTCATGAACGACATGGCTGCACGCCTTGCCGGGCATGGCGTCAACGTGTTGCGCTTTGAGTTTCCCTACATGGCCCAGCGCCGTGTGGATGGCGGTAAGCGCCCACCGAATCCGGCGCCCAAACTGTTGCAAGCGTGGCGTGAGGTGTATGCCGAGGTGCGACGTCATGTCGCTGGCACACTGGCGGTGGGCGGCAAGTCCATGGGCGGGCGCATGGCGAGTTTATTGGCCGATGAGTTGGGGGCTGACGGGCTGGTGTGCCTGGGTTATCCGTTTTATGCGGTGGGCAAGCCGGAAAAACCGCGGGTGGAGCATCTGGCCGGGTTGAAGACTCGGACGCTGATTGTGCAGGGGGAGCGCGATGCGCTGGGGAATCGGGCGGCGGTGGAGGGGTATGAGTTGTCGCCGAGCATCGAGGTGCTGTGGCTGGTGGCGGGGGATCATGATTTGAAGCCGTTGAAGGCGTCGGGGTTTGGGCATGAGCAGCATTTGGAGGCTGCGGCGGTGGGGGTGTCTGGGTTTCTTGGTGCCTGACAGGGCCCCATCGCAGGCAAGCCAGCTCCCACATTTTGATTTGTGAATACCGTCAAATGTGGGAGCTGGCTTGCCTGCGATAGCGGTCTAGCGGTTAAAACGCTCTACCAGCGAATACTGGGTATTCGCGGTATGCGTCAGTTCTTCACTCAACTGCGCCGAGTTCAAGGCTTGTTCCGAGGTCTGATCCGCCAACAGCGCAATGGTGCTGATGTTACGGCTGATCTCTTCTGCCACCGCGCTTTGCTCTTCGGTTGCGGCAGCAATCTGTGTGGTCATGTCAGTGATATTCGCCACGGCCTCGCTGATACCCACCAGCGCCTTGTCCGCCTCCATCACCCGCGCTACACCCTCTTCGGCCTGGCGATGCCCGGCGTCCATGGTTTGCACGGCAGCCGCCGCTGTGTGTTGCAGCTTGGCAATCAGCGTATGGATCTGCCCGGTGGACTCCGCAGTGCGCTGGGCCAGTTGGCGAACTTCGTCCGCGACCACTGCAAAACCGCGACCCATCTCACCGGCACGCGCCGCTTCGATCGCCGCGTTCAACGCCAGCAAGTTGGTCTGGTCGGCAATGCCCTTGATCACATCCACTACGCCGCCGATTTCATCGCTGTCCTTGGCCAGTTGGGTGACGGTCACACCGGTCTCGCCAACGGCAACCGAAAGACGCTGAATCGCATCGCGGGTTTCCCCGGCGATATCGCGGCCACGGCCGGTCAGGCGATTGGCTTCCTGGGTGGCATCGGCAGTGCGCTGCACATGGCTGGCGACTTCCTGGGTGGTCGCGGCCATCTGGTTGACGGCGGTGGCCACTTGCTCGGTTTCCACGCGCTGGCGTTCCAGGCCGCTGGAGCTGTTGTGCGCCAGGGTGTTGGACTGCGCCGCCTGGCTGTTGAGGTGCTCGGCCGTGTCCTGCAAGCGTGTCAGACAGGTCTTCAGACGCGCTTCCTGGCTGAGGATCGACATCTCCAGTCGCGCCTGGGCGCCACGGCTGTCGGTGTACATCTGTGCGATCAGCGGGTCGGAGGTGGTCTGCTCGGCCAGGCGCAACAGACGCTTGAGGCCGCGCTGCTGCCAGCTCAGGCCGAGCAGGCCCAGTGGCACCGACAGTGCCGCCGCCAGGGCAAAGCCCCACTGGGAGTTGAGCGAGGCGCCGATCATGAAGCTCAACTGGCTGACCAGGATAAACGGCAGCCAGTCCTGCAGCACCGGCAGCCATTTGTCGCGCTGGGGAACGGCCGACTTGCCCTTGTTGATGCGTTGATAGAGCGCTTCGGCGCGGCGGATCTGCTCGGCGGTGGGCTTGATGCGCACCGATTCATAGCCGATCACCTGGTTGCCGTCGAAGACCGGCGTCACGTAGGCGTTAACCCAGTAGTGATCGCCCGTCTTGCAGCGGTTCTTGACGATGCCCATCCATGGCAAGCCTTGTTTGAGCGTGGTCCACATGTGCGCGAACACGGCGGACGGCACGTCCGGGTGGCGCACCAGGTTGTGCGGTGCGCGAATCAGTTCGTCGCGGGTAAACCCACTGATTTCGACGAAGGCGTCGTTGCAGTAGGTGATGACCCCTTTGGCGTCTGTGGTGGAGATCAACCGTTGCTGAGCAGGGAAGGTACGTTCGCGCTGGGTAACGGGTTGGTTATTACGCATGGTTGTTCAATCCGCAAGGCTTTCAGGGGTTATCGGCCGGGATCGAGGTTTATTTAACTTGAATTTGCAACAATCAGCCGGCCAGCATCGGGTAGGTAAACAATCCGAAGTGAAGCAGGTTCAGGCCAAAATGCGTGGCAATCGCCGCGCCCAGGCCGCCGAAACGATAGGCCAGACCATAGCCAACACCTGCGATGCTCGCCAGCAACACCCAGTGCCAGCCTGCGCCCAGATGTACCAGGCCAAACAGTAACGAGGCCGACAACAGGGCGAGGTTTTCGCCGTAGGGCAGGTGCTTGAAGCGCCGGCTCAGGCCGCCCTGAACGTAGCCACGGAACAGTGCTTCTTCTACCAGTGTCACCAGCAACAGGTTGTTCAGCACCCACAACCACGCCTGTTCCGGCCATTTTGGTGCCCAGCTGATGATGCCCAGCAGTGCCGCGCCACCCAGCGCGGCTACCGCCGTCAGGGTCAGGGCCAACGCCGTGACGTAGATCGTCAGGCGCAGCGAGCGGCGCGCCACGATCCAGGGGCAGACCAGCAGCAACCAGAAGCCAATCAGCGGTTTGTCCTGGTTCAGGTAGAGCGAGAAGGGCACGGCATCCGGGGTCAGGCGCTGGGGTGCGATGCCGCGTCCGTTATAGAAACCCGGCAGCCAGTGCATGGCCAGGCCCAGCGCCAGGACGATGAACAGGCCGTGGCCGAGGTAACGTGCCCATGGGGTGCGTTGCTGGCGAACCGCATAACCGGCAATCAACAAGAACGCGACCGAAACCGCCGCCAGTACGCCCAGTTGCCCGTAGATCAAGGCCAGTAAGTAGCCAATGGAGAGAAGCACCAGGTACAGCCAAGGCAGAGCGATCATGTGAAATCCTTGGAAAAAACTCGGCGGGATTATAACGGGCGGTGTGCTCGACCGGCATGAAAACTCCTCCACGCAACAGCCTCAAGGGAATTGATTGCAAAGTGTGTTTGGGGCTGGTTATAGTCGGCGCGTCTTTATCCCTTCAAAAAGATCAGCCCATGCCTGCTTCCCCTCGCATAGCGGTAGTCGATTCAGCGGTCAACGCTGTGGTCGTGCCGTGCGGGAACAAGCAGCCTGCGCAGATCAGTCACTACCCCCCACCTGTCAGTAGCACGCCGGTGTACGCAGTCGTATCACCGCCGGGTGTTGGCATTTCGGGCTGATCAGCGAATCGCTGTGTCCCTGTGCCCGCCTGAAAAAACCTACTGAGTTTCAGCACACGCTGAATTGGCTATTTTTTGCCTGATGACAGGTGGTATCCATGTCTGTTCTTTCGAAACAATCCGTGGCCGCGGCGGCCTCGACGAGCCTGTTTGTCTTGCTGTGGAGCAGCGGGGCGATTTTCTCCAAGTTGGGCCTGGCCCATGCGTCGCCCTTTGCCTTTTTGCTGGCCCGTTTCGCCATCGCCCTCGTGGGGCTGATGATTCTGGTCCCTTTGCTTAAGCTGAAACTGCCGCGCCCGGGCAAGCCTCGGTGGTACGCAGCGGCGACCGGGCTGGTGTTATTGGGCGCTTATCAGATTTTCTACCTGCTGGCGCTGGACCTCAAAGTCACCCCGGGGGTGATGGCAACCATCATGGGGGTGCAGCCGATTCTGACGGTGGTGCTGGTGGAGCGTCAGCGTTCGTTGAGTCGTGTCTTCGGCCTTGCGCTGGGTTTGGCGGGGTTGATCATGGTCGTCTATCAGGGCATTGGCCTGTCCGGCATGTCCCTGGCGGGAATGCTGTTTGGGTTGCTGGCGCTGGCAAGCATGACCTTTGGCTCAATCATGCAGAAACGCATCACCGACAACCCGCTGGGCACACTGCCGGTGCAATACCTGGCGGGTTTGTTGTTGTGTTCTGTATTCGTGCCTTTCCAGCCCTTCCATTTTGAACGCAATGCCGGCTTTTACCTGCCGGTGCTGTGGATGGGGCTGGTGGTGTCGCTGCTCGCAACACTGCTGCTGTACCGCCTGATTGCCCGGGGCAACCTGGTGAATGTCACCAGCCTCTTTTACTTGGTGCCTGCAGTGACGGCGCTGATGGATTACCTGATTTTCGGCAACACACTCGCACCGCTGAGCGTGCTGGGAATGGGGCTGATCATCATCGGGCTGGTGTTTGTGTTCCGCAAACGCTGACGGCTGACAATCTCAAGGGGCGAGGGGGGCGGCAGTGTGCGAAACCCCTCGATGCCACGTCTTTTTTTCTCTGTCGCTTCGGCACAGCCGTGTGGGCATTTGCCGCGATTTGTAGGACGTTATGTAGGATTGTGCTATCAGAATAATACTGCAATAATTCGTCGCATATTAAGGAATATTCCCCGCGTGCTGCTGGGAAATGATCGCGTTTGCAAAGGGATATTGTGTCTATCGTCGCTATACGCGGCCTTTCGTATGTCCAGTCGAATTATGTTTGCTTAGCGAATATTGCAGTTTTGATGTGCACATATAACGGCGAGGCGTTTCTTGCTGAGCAGCTCAACTCTGTTGAGCGGCAGAGCCATCAAAACTGGACCTTGATCATATCTGATGACGGTTCACGGGATGCCACGCCTGCGATTTTGCAAGACTATGCAAATCGCTGGGGCCGCGACCGCGTGAGCGTCGTGGCCGGCCCTGGAAAAGGGTTCGTCGCCAATTTCCTGTCGTTGACCTGCAGTGCCGATGTCAGTGCCGATTATTTTGCCTGGTGTGATCAGGACGATATCTGGAACGAAGACAAGTTGAGGGTCGCAGCAGCCTGGCTGGAGACCATCCCAGCGCACATTCCTGCACTCTACTGCGGCCGCACTGAATTGATCAGTGAGTCGGGGGTGGGGCTTGGCTTTTCACCGCTGTTTTCCCGGCCTCCTCATTTTTCCAATGCGCTCGTCCAGAGTATTGCCGGCGGCAATACCATGGTGTTCAACCGGGCTGCCCGTGATTTGATTGTCGCGGGGGGCGCGCAGGTTAAAGTGCCTTCCCACGACTGGTGGATTTACCAGCTTGTCACAGGGGCTGGCGGCGTCGTCCATTACGATGCCGAACCGCAAATGCTGTACCGCCAGCACGATGAGAACCTGATTGGCAGCAACTCCAGTTGGGCTGCGCGCATGGTTCGGTTGAAGATGATTTTTCAAGGGCGGTTTTACGAATGGAACGAACAGAACATTTGTGCTCTAGAATCAGTCAAGCATTGCCTTCGCGAAGAACATCAGGCGACGCTTGAGCGTTTCAAACGAGCGCGCACTACAACGCTTTTCAGGCGGGTACGAGGGTTTCAGTCGGCCGGTTTGTATCGGCAGACACTGATGGGAAACCTTGGGCTAATCCTTGCAACACTACTGAAAAAGATTTGACTCGATGACTATTTTGGTAACGGATGCTGCCGGTTCTATCGGTGCAAAATTTTTACTGGGCCGGGTAGCCATTCACTGCTCAGAGCGCTCGGCATGAAGATTCTTCTGCTGGGTAAAAACGGTCAGGTAGGCTGGGAACTGCAACGCAGTCTGGCGCCCTTGGGGCAGGTGCTTGCGCTCGACGCCCGAAGCCAGGACTACTGCGGTGACTTGAGCGACCTGCAGGGTCTGGCTGCAACCGTGCAGCGGTTCGCGCCTGACGTCATCGTCAACGCGGCGGCGTATACCGCGGTCGACAAAGCCGAGAGCGAGCCGGCCCAGGCTTTGCGCGTCAACGCCGAAGCACCGGCCGTGCTCGCGGCAGAGGCTCGCAAGCTGAAGGCACTGCTGGTGCACTACTCCACCGATTATGTGTTTGCCGGTGATCGTGATACCCCCTGGCAGGAAGACGACCCGGTGGGGCCGTTGAGTGTCTATGGTTCGACCAAATTGCAAGGCGAGCAGGCTATCCAGGCCAGCGGCTGTGCACACCTGATTTTCCGCACAAGCTGGGTCTATGCAGCACGCGGCAACAACTTTGCCAGGACCATGCTGCGCCTGGCTTCGCAGCGCGATAGCTTGAATGTGATCGACGATCAATTCGGCACGCCCACCGGCGCGGACCTGTTGGCCGATGTGACCGCCCATGCCATCCGTGCGCTGCGCTCGGCCCCCTGGCTGGAAGGCATCTACCACCTTGCGGCGGCAGGCGAAACCACGTGGTACCGCTACGCCCGTTTCGTGCTTGAACAGGCGCAGGCGGCAGGCGTGCCATTGAAGGTCGCACCTGCTTCTGTCGGTGCAATTACAACGGCGGCGTACCCCACGCCGGCCAGGCGCCCGGCTAACTCCCGACTCAATACTCAAAAACTGCAGAATGCGTTCTCACTGCGCTTGCCTGACTGGCAGGACGGTGTGGCACGGATGCTTATGGAAACACTCGAGAAATGACCATGCTCAAAAGAAAAGGAATCATTCTGGCCGGCGGTTCAGGCACACGTCTGCACCCTGCAACATTGGCGATTTCCAAGCAGTTGTTGCCGGTTTACGACAAGCCGATGATCTACTATCCGCTGACCACGCTGATGCTCGCGGGGATTCGCGACATCCTGATCATTTCTACACCCCAGGACACCCCGCGCTTCGAGCAGCTGCTGGGCGACGGCAGCCGCTGGGGCTTGAACATTGCCTACGCAGTGCAGCCCTCTCCGGATGGTCTGGCCCAGGCTTTCATCATCGGTGAGGACTTTATCGGCGGCGATTCTTGCGCGCTGGTGCTGGGTGACAATATCTATCACGGTCATGACTTCAGCGAGCTCCTTGGCAGCGCGATGAGACGAGAGGAAGGCGCCAGTGTTTTCGCCTATCACGTGAACGACCCCGAGCGTTATGGCGTAGTGGAGTTCGATGCTCAGGGCAAGGCAATCAGCCTGGAAGAGAAGCCTCTGAAGCCCAAGTCGAACTACGCGGTAACCGGCCTGTATTTCTATGATGACGATGTGGTCGAAATTGCCAAAAGCATCCAGCCGTCGCCACGGGGTGAACTCGAGATCACTGACGTCAACCGCATCTACATGGAGCGGGGCAAACTGTCGGTAGAAATCATGGGCCGTGGTTATGCATGGCTGGACACAGGTACCCACGAGTCTCTGCTTGAGGCCAGCCTTTTCATCTCAACGCTTGAGCATCGTCAGGGCCTTAAAGTGGCCTGCCCTGAAGAAATCGCGTTTCGCCAGAAGTGGATTGATGCCGAACAGCTGGAAAAGCTGGCCGCGCCGCTTTCCAAGAATGGTTACGGGCAGTATCTGAAGCGCTTGCTGCACGAGAAAATTTTCTGAAAGGGAGCCCCCAAGCGTAATTTGCCCTGCTGTAGCGGCGAGCCGCCCTGAAAACACTTTGGAGAGATTTTAAAGATGATAGCCACCCCCCTCGTCATCCAGGACGTTGTTCTGTTTGAGCCGAAAGTATTCGGGGACGATCGCGGATTTTTCTACGAAAGCTTCAACCAGAAAGTGTTCGAGAACGCCGTCGGAAGGCCTGTTCATTTTGTCCAGGACAACCACTCCAAATCCGCCAGGGGCGTGCTGCGCGGGCTGCATTATCAGATCAAGCAAACCCAGGGAAAACTGGTGCGCGTAACCCACGGGGAGGTCTTTGATGTCGCGGTGGACCTGCGCAAAAGTTCGGCGACCTTCGGCCAGTGGGTGGGGGTGCACCTGAGCGCAAGCAACCATAAGCAGCTGTGGATTCCGGAAGGTTTTGCGCACGGCTTTGTGGTGTTGTCGGAAAGCGCCGAGTTTCTCTACAAAACTACCGATTACTGGGCGCCTGAGCATGAACGCAGCCTGGCGTGGGATGACCCTGCCCTGGCAATCAACTGGCCGATCTCCGAGCCGCCGACACTCTCGGCCAAGGATGCAAAGGCCGCCAGCCTGGCTGACGCCGAGAAGTTCTCCTAGTGGATCCTCATAGCAAACCTGCAGCCGGTCCAATCAGTCTTGTAGTCAGTCTTTGGAAATACCGCTCATTGATCTCACAGATGACCAAGCGTGAAGTCATCGGGCGTTATCGTGGGTCGGTGATGGGGCTGACCTGGTCGTTCTTCAATCCGATTCTGATGCTCGCGGTTTATACCTTTGTGTTTTCAGAAATATTCAACGCGCGGTGGGCCGGTGTCGATACAGGCAAGGGCGGCTTCGCGATCCTGCTGTTTGTGGGGATGATCGTTCACGGCTTGTTCGCCGAGTGTGCCAACCGTGCACCGACGCTGGTGATGGCCAACAGTAACTACGTGAAGAAAGTGGTTTTTCCGCTTGAAATCCTGCCGGTGATCACGCTGGGTTCGGCGCTGTTCCATAGCTGCATCAGCCTGCTGGTATTGCTGGTTGCCCAGTTTCTGATTCTTGGGCAATTGCATTGGACGATGGTGCTGTTTCCTCTGGTGCTCGTGCCCTTGATCCTGGCCACGCTAGGTGTCTGTTGGTTACTCGCGTCGCTGGGGGTTTACCTGCGGGACGTGGGGCATGTGATCACGGTGCTGACCACTGTATTGCTGTTTCTTTCCCCCGTGCTTTATCCGGTCGCGGCGTTGCCGGAGGTTTACAAGCCGTGGCTGAAGCTCAACCCGCTGACCTACATCATCGAGGAAAGCCGACGCGTGCTGTTGTTTGGCGAGTTGCCGCATTGGGAGAGCCTGTTGGTCGCCGTCACCGTCGGGGCAATCATCGCGTCCATGGGTTACTGGTTCTTCCAAAAAACACGTAAAGGGTTCGCTGATGTCATCTGATCACGCGGTAATCAGCGTTCGTAACGTGTCCAAGTGTTTTTACACGTACGACAAACCAAGAGACCGTTTGAAGCAAGCCATCGTGCCGCGTTTCCAGCGCTGGGCGGGTGACAAAGTCACTACCTATGCCAAGGAGTTCTGGGCGCTGCGTGACATCAGCTTCGAGGTCAAAAAAGGTGAGACCGTCGGGATCGTCGGCCGCAACGGGTCGGGTAAATCGACGCTGCTGCAGATCATTTGTGGCACGTTGACACCCACCATCGGCGAAGTCGAGACGCGGGGCCGCGTGGCGGCACTGCTGGAGTTGGGGTCGGGTTTCAACCCGGAGTTTACCGGCCGCGAGAACGTGTATCTGAACGGGGCGGTCCTGGGGCTGACCCATGACGAAGTGGATAACCGTTTTGATGCGATAGCCAGCTTCGCCGACATTGGCGAGTTCCTTGATCATCCGGTCAAGACCTACTCCAGCGGTATGGCCGTGAGGCTGGCTTTTGCAGTCCAGGCACAGGTCGATCCCGAGATTCTCGTCGTCGATGAGGCGCTGTCGGTAGGAGATGCACGGTTTCAAGCCAAGTGCTTTGAGCGTCTTCGCCAGCTTAAAGAGAATGGCACCAGCATCCTGCTGGTGACCCACTCCAGTGAGCAAGTCGTTACCCATTGCTCGCGTGCGATTCTGCTGGAGCAAAGCCGGGTGGAAATGATTGGAGAGTCACGCCCGGTTATAAATCGTTACACCGACCTCCTGTTTGGCCGCAACGCCGATACCGACGTGGGCGATGAAGCACAGAGCATGGCGGCGCCTGTGGTTGAAGCGGCCGCGCCTGTTGTGCAAACCGTGCAGCTGTCGCTGGAGAGCGACATGTACGCATCACGCGCCGGCTATAACCCCCACGAGTACCGTTGGGGTGATGGTGCTGCAACGCTGATGGATTTTCACCTGAGTGCAAGTGGGCGCGAGTATCCCGCCAGCCTGGAGTCCGGTGAGGAAGTGGTATTGGGTTTATCGTTCAAGTTCAACCGTTCGGTCATCAACCCCATTCTCGGCTTCACCCTCAAAACCAAGGAGGGTGTGACGGTATACGGCACGAATTCGTATCTGCTTGACTGCATCGAGACTCGGACGATGGGCGAGTCCGGCACGGTTGCCACTGCCAGTGTGAAGTTCACCAATCAAATGGCCACTGGCGATTACTTTATTTCTTTAGGGATCGCGTCCAGAGAGGGCGAGGACATTATTCCCCATGACCGGCGTTACGACTCCATTCACTTTGTGGTCGAACCGACGCCCAAGTTACTAGGGTTGATTGACCTCGCTGCGACGATGAGCATCGATCCGGTAAGTTCGAATGTTTAAACTCGATCAATATGGCTATTCCAGGGATAGCGATACTGGCGTCTGGGTGCGCGCGGACTTCCAGGGCATTGCCTACAGCGATGGTGATCACGCGGAAAGCGAACTCGCTCACATCATCCGTCATGCCGGCGACGTTTCCGTGTTATCGGACGAGCTGCCGCAATACTGCACCGACTGGGCCAAGCTGTATCACCTGAGTGCCACGCGGGCGAATATTCTGCGTCCCTTCGAGCATCTGTTCAGCTCAAGGGTGCTGGAAATTGGCGCCGGCTGCGGCGCCATCAGCCGTTACCTCGGCGAATGTGGTGCCGACCTGCTGTGCCTTGAAGGAAGCCCCCGCCGCGCAGCGATCGCGGCGAGCCGCACGCGGGACCTGGATAACGTCACGGTGTTGGCCGAGCGTTTCGATGACTTCAACATTGAAGAGCAATTCGACGTCGTCACGCTGATCGGTGTGCTCGAATACGCCAGCATGTTCAGCCAGGCGCCGGATCCGGCCCTGGCCATGCTCATGCGCGTTCGCCAACTGTTGAAGCCCGGTGGCCATCTGTTTCTCGCCATCGAAAACCAGTTGGGGCTCAAGTACTTTGCCGGTGCGCCGGAAGACCACGTCGGCATCACCATGTACGGCATCGAAGGCCGGTATGAACACGGCCAGCCGAAGACGTACGGCATGAAAGAGCTCAAAGACCTCATAACGCGCGCTGGCTTCACGTCTTCCAGCTTTCTGGCGCCGAGCCCGGACTACAAGCTGCCCAACTCGATCATCACCGAGAACGGTTTTGAGTGTGAGGGTTTCGATGCGGCGGCGTTGGCGTGGCAAAACGTCAAGAAAGATCCGCAGCTTCCCGAGATGACCACATTCAATCTCGAGAAAGCCTGGTCGGTGGTTATCAATAACCGCCTGGGGATGGAACTGGCCAACTCCTTTTTGATCGTCGCCTCCTGCGCGCAAGACCTGGCGCTGGATGAGGACGTGCTGGCGTTCCATTACAGCACGGGCAGAAAGACGCGCTATTGCAAGGAGTCTTTGTTCGTCAATACGCCCACCGGTATTCAGGTTCAATACAGAAAGTTGGGCAATGTTGCGCAAGATGAGACGACGGCCAGCGCCGCCGACGGTTTTAAATACGTACTGCCACGCGTGGATGCATACGCCAAAGGCAGCGTACTGAGCCTGGAGTTCCTGGATGTGGCGGCACGCCGCGATTGGAGCGTGGAGGGCTTCACGCCGTTTTTGCAGAAGTACCTGGCCTGCCTCCAGACGTTGCTGGATGAGGAGGGCGCCGGCGTTGAATTGCTGTCGGCGAAGGCATTGCTGCCTGGTCGTTATATTGATGCCGTCCCGCAAAATATTGTGGTGGGCACTGATGACATGCCCAAGTTCATCGACGTTGAGTGGGAGATGAATGAAGGGGTCGAACTCGGCTACCTGATGATGCGCGCGCTGCTGTTGCTGATGGCGGCGGCGAGCCCTTTCTATCCGAGCAGTTCTTCGGTCAGCCGGCAGGCGTTTGTGACGCAACTGTTGGCCAGTGCAGGCATGGACATCAGTGCAGAAGACCTCACGCGCTACATCGCGACGGAGGCGGCCTTTCAGGAGCGCGTGACCGGTGCTGATGCCGAGCAGTTTCTCAACTGGTCGCCTGAGGTCATGATCCACAAGATCGGTGCAGTGCACCTGCCGACCCGGCACGCCAAGCTGTATATGAGTGATGCGGCCGGGCATTTTTCTGAAGAGTCGACCCTGCTTCAGGTGGTCAATGACGGGCACCAATTGATCAGGATGCGCCTTCCCGATGCTTTGCCTGATGGCGTTGTGCTGCGATTCGATCCCATCAATCGCCGTCAAAGTTTCTCGATTGATGCAATCAGGGTGTACTCTAGCGCCGAAATTATTGGGGAGTGGCAAGATGACATCAGTGAACCGCTGGTCATCGCCCACGCCATGCGCATTTCCCAGTCCGGTCGCCGCACGCTTTATCTCGCGCTGAGTGACGACCCAAGCGTCATGATTCCTTTTGAACACAACATGCTGAGTGGTGCAAACCCGCTTGAGCTGGAAGTAAGCCTTACTTTATTCACGGAAGAGCAACTGGCTCAAGAGATCAATGTGCTGAACCAATCCGGACTTATGCGTCCCAACTCCGAACTGCAAGACAAGCTGGATCAGATTTTAGCGTCAAACAACAAGCTGGATCAGTTGCTGGATTCAAACAGTAAGTTGGATCAACTGCTGGATTCCAACAGTAAGCTGGATCAGATCCTGGTTTCAAACAGCAAGCTCGATCAACTGCTGGATTCCAACAGAAAGCTGGACCAGATCCTGGTTTCAAACAGCAAGCTCGATCAACTGCTGGATTCGAACAGTAAGCTGGATCAGATTCTGGATTCGAACAGCAAACTGGATCAACTGCTGGATTCAAACAGCAAGTTGGATCAGATTTTGGATTCAAACAGCAAACTGGATCAACTGCTGGATTCAAACAGCAAGTTGGATCAGATTCTGGATTCAAACAGTAAACTTGACCAGCTTCTGGACTCAAGCAACAAGCTGGACCAGCTCCTTGATTCAACTATCAAGCTGGACCGGATTGTTGACGCGCATCGAGAAATCACTGATGTGCTGGAAGTGCTCAAGGCGTCAATTACCGCCACGCACCTCGAGATGACCGCGCAGGCGGTTCGCGAGAAAGACAAGGAAGTTCAGGCGGTGGTTGAACAACTGCGCCTGGCCATTGAAGAGCATCAATCGTCCCTGCGGCGTGTGGCCGAGCAGAAAAGCCTCGAACTGGATGAGAAAGACATTCAGCTCAGTGAGCTTATTGCTTCGAGGGCGCTGGAAAATGCTCAATCGGAATCCGAGCGCCTGCACATCATCGAGACGTTGAACGAGCAGATCGCGCTCAAGGATGAAGCGCTGCACAGTACGCTGGCCACCGGGCAAGTGTCGCTGAAGGATAAAGACGTTCACATCGCCAATATCGAAGAGCAACTGCGTGTCCAGCAGGTTCAGAAAGACACGCATATCCATAATTTGAACCTGCATATTATGGCCATGCAGGCCTCTTCGAGCTGGAAGGTCACTGCACCCATTCGCACGTTTGCAAGACGCGTTGGCCAGGTCAAAAAAGGCCTGCGTTTGCTGCCGGCAGTGATCCGTAGGGGCGGAGGCCTGAGCAATACCCTGCGCAAGGCCATCAAGGTTGCCCGCGAGCAAGGCAGGGCGGGTTTGAAAGCCCGGTTCGTATATGTCGCCACGTCGAGTAACCTGGCGTTTATCGGTCAGGAAACCCGGGAAGTTCCGGATCGCTTCGACTATTCCAGGTGGGTCGAGTATTACGACACACTGGATGACAACGGCCGCTGGAAGCTCAGCGAAGAAATTCGCAAGTGGAAAACCAAGCCGCTGATTTCGATCGTCATGCCCGTCTACAATCCGCCGCTCGACCTGTTGCGCGAAGCGATTGAGAGCGTCAAGGCCCAGCTCTACAAGAACTGGGAATTGTGTATCGCCGACGACGCCTCCACAGACGAAGATGTCATTGCCTACCTCAAAACGCTGCCCAGCCAGGACAAGCGTTTCAAAGTCGTATTCCGCAAGGAAAACGGCCACATCTCCAAAGCCAGCAATTCGGCGCTGGAGTTGGCCAACGGGCAGTACATTGCACTGATGGATAATGATGACCTCATTTCTGAAAATGCACTGTATTGGGTGGCCCGCGCCATCCATGACAACCCGGATGCCGGCCTGATCTATTCCGATGAGGACAAGATTGACGCCTCCGGCAAGCGCAGTTCGCCTTACTTCAAGTCGGACTGGAACGAGTTTTTGTTCCGCTCCCAGAACATGGTCTGCCATTTGGGTGTGTACCGCCTTGACCTGGTAAAAGCCGTGGGCGGTTTCCGCGCCGGTTTTGAAGGCTCACAGGATTATGACCTGGCGTTGCGCTGCGCCGAGCAGCTCGAACGCGCGCAAATCGTGCACATTCCGCGCGTGCTCTATCACTGGCGAATTCACTCAGGCAGCACGGCCATGGCCGGGCAGGAAAAGCCTTACGCAGCCCTCGCCGGCGTGAAAGCCCTGGATGAACATTTGCAGCGCAAAGGCAATATCGGCAGCACAGAGTTGCTGCCGATGGGCATGTACCGCGTGCACTACAGCCTTCCAGTGGCGGCGCCGCTGGTCTCGCTGATTATTCCGACGCGTAATGCTCATGGCCTGGTCAAACAATGCATCGACAGCATTGAGCGCCTGACGACCTACAAGCACTACGAAATTATCTTGATCGATAACGGCTCGGACGATCCCGTTTCCCTCGAGTATTTCGCCGTGCTTGATCAGCAAGACAACATTCGAGTCTTGCGTGATGACGGCCCGTTCAACTATTCGGCGCTGAACAATGGCGCGGTCAAAATTGCGCGCGGTGAGTTGATCGGCCTGATCAACAACGACATTGAAGTCATTACGCCCCAGTGGCTCGATGAGATGGTGTCCATCGCATTGCAGTCCGATGTCGGGGCCGTGGGGGCTCGTCTCTGGTATCCGGACGACCGCTTGCAGCACGGTGGTGTTGTGGTGGGTGTCGGCGGCGTTGCGGGCCATTCCCACAAGTACCTGCCCAAGGGCGACTACGGCTATTTCTGCCGCGCGGGCTTGATCCAGGAGTTCTCGGCGGTGACCGCCGCGTGCCTGATCATCAAGAAGTCCATTTTCGAGCAAGTGGGCGGCCTGGACGAAGAGAACCTCAAAATCGCCTTCAATGATGTCGACTTCTGCCTGAGGGTTCAGGAAGCGGGCTACATCAATGTGTGGACGCCTTTTGCAGAGCTCTATCACCACGAGTCGGCAACCCGCGGCCTTGAAGATACCCCCGAGAAAAAGGCGCGGTTCTCCCAAGAGGTTCTGCATATCCAGGCACGTTGGCCGAAGATCCAGGAAGACTATACGTACAACCCGAATCTGACCCTGGACCATGAAGATTTCGGTTTGGCGTGGCCACCCCGCGTAAAACTGTAATCGGCTCTTCGCACGCAACGCCTATTTTTACATCAAGGACAGAGGCCTGATAGTGAGTAATGACATTCGAACCTGTAATGCTACAGGCCTATCTGACTTTAGTTGGCAGTGGTTGCTGGCTGCGGTTTATTTTCTGGTAGTTGCCAGTTGGTCGTTGGGCATCGCATTTAATGGCGGCCCCGACGAGTCGACGCATTTTTTCCTGCTGGAATTTCTCAACAGTGCTCATACCCTGCCGCTGGCTTCCGAGCCGCATGAAGCATTTGTGGGGGCCATTTCCGGGCATACCTGGCAAAAGGGCGATTTCTGGTACCACGGGCTGCCTTTTCCGCACGTCCTGGGGGCTCTGGCGACCACCTATGCCAGCAGCTTCCTGGTGTCGCCGGACATGCTCTATCTCGGCGCTCGCAGCTTTAACTGGATTCTGGGCGGCGTGTTTATCTGTGCGCTGTTTCGCACGGCTCGCGCCATTGGGTTATCGGCTGTCGTATCGGCGCTGATTGCCGGAATCGTGGCGCTGATCCCGCAAGTTACATTTGTGTTTTCGTACTTCAATAGTGATGCCTACGGCCTGGCGAGCATTGCGCTATTAATCAGTACGCTCACTCATTTCATACAGTCGCCGATCCGGAAACGGGCGCTGTATTTCGGCTTGGCCGTTGGCCTGATGCTGATGGCCAAACTGTATTTTATTCCTGCATTGGTATTTGCCTTTGTGATGCTGTTGTCGGTACGTGTGTTCAAGAACAAGCAGGTACTGGCGCATATTTCAACGACGGTCGTGGCTGCACTGGTGCTGGCTTTGCCCATGCTGGCGCTGGTGTATTACCGGTACGGCGAAATATCGGGCCTGTCCGGCCAACTCGAGTTCGTGAATTTACACCGGTTCAACCCGGCAGCAGGTTTTGGTACCTGCTACTTCCTGTGTGAACACGAGTTCTTCAATACGGCGAACCTGTGGCCGTGGCTCGGGCTGACCTTCAAAAGTTATTTCTCCGTCACCGGCTGGATGAACCTGTTCATCCCCACGGCCTATTACCAATTGGCCGCGTTTGCCTTGCTCGGCGTTATTGGCGTGGCGCTTGACCAAATCAAACCCTTGAGCGCAGCGGAACCTCGGCGGGACATTCTGCTGGACTATGTTTTGCCCCTGGTCATGATCATTGGGCTGTTTCCCGCCATGACGTTATTCAGCCTGATTGCCTCTCAAAACTCACTTCCGCAACCGCAGGGTCGTTACTTGTTCGTGACCATTCCGTTTCTGGGGCTGCTGCTTTCCCTGACTGCCAAGCGACTGATTGAACGGGTGGCCAAATGAACGCGCATGAACTGACCAATACCCGTGCAGCGAAGAAAGTCGCGATTGCCCTTGGCCTGTTGCTGTTCTTCATGGTGCTGAGCAACCTGTTGAGCGGTTACGCGAACATGACGGCTGGCGCCAACCTGAAGGGCTCGGTGATTGGCGCTGCCATTCAAAACGCTTTTTATGAAAGCCTGGGCAAAGGCGCTTCCAGCAAGTTTTCGCTGGCTCAGGATGAAGTGGCCAACCGCCTGGTCATCCCGGAAAAAAACCAGGCCTACCTGACGTTGCCACGCGCTGCCGAGCTGGTGGCGATGGGCAATATCGACCAGGGCGCCAAAGCCGGTAATGGCTGGAAACTCGGCGGCTGGACCTATGTGCCGGAAAGCTACGGTACGCCGGAGTTTGTGATCGCCGTTGAAAACGAAAAGGTCATCGGCGTACTGGCCATCGACGTGGAGCGCCCCGATGTCGCGAAAGCGCTCAATGCGCCACGGGCACTGCGTACCGGTTACTCCGGGCAGATCACCCGTCAGCTCAACACCGGCGAGTGCAAGGTAACGCTTTACACCCTCACCTCATCTTTACAGCTTTTTGCAATGCCAAGCCTGTGTGACAAGGCCAACCATTCTGCTCAGTGACTCCAAGGACTTTTTTATGGAAAACATCGTTCTTTTCTCGGCCGTCAAGGCAAATGCTGGCCTTGATTTTGTCACGCCTCTGAAAGCGGTATTGGACAGCCACTGGTACGTTCTCGGGAACGAAGTGAAGCTGTTCGAAGAGGAATTTGCAGCCTATGTCGGCACCCGGCATTGCATCAGCGTTGCCAATGGCTCGGATGCGCTGGAACTTGCGCTGAAGGGGCTGGGGGTTGGCCGTGGTGACCCGGTTGTGGCCGTGGCCAACGCCGGTTTCTACGCCAGCACGGCGATTCATGCGGTGGGCGCAGAGCCCCTGTATGTGGACGTCGATGCCGCCAGCCTGACCCTGTGCCCGCAAGCGCTGGCGGCGGTGCTGCAAAACAAGCCGGCCGCCGTGATCGTTACGCACCTTTACGGGCAGTTGGCCAACATTGAGGAGATTGTGCGCATCGCCTCGGCCGCCGGTGTTCCGGTGCTGGAAGATTGCGCCCAAGCCCATGGTGCCCGACGCAACGGCAAGCAGGCCGGCAGCTTCGGCACCGTCGCGTGCTTCAGCTTTTACCCCACCAAGAACCTCGGTGCCCTGGGGGATGGCGGTGCCATCGTGACCGATAACGACGAGCTGGCGACACGCATCCGCCAACTGCGCCAGTACGGTTGGACCCAAAAGTACCAGGTGTCTGTTCCTGGCGGCCGTAACAGCCGCCTGGACGAGATGCAGGCCGCGATCCTTCGCGTAAAACTGCCGCATCTGGACACCTGGAACCAACAACGCCGTGATATCGTAAAGCGCTACAACGCGGCATTCGCAGCGTTGGCTATGCAGTTGCCATGCTCCACGGATGAAGATTATGTCGGCCACCTCTACGTCGTGCGCGTGAAGGCGCGTGCGCAGTTTGCCGCCGCCCTGAAAGAAAAGGCCGTCAACACCGATATTCATTACCCGATCGCTGACCACCAACAACCGGCCTATGCCGCCAGCCCTGCCGCCTTGGGTGAGACCGAGCGAGCGTGTGAAACCGTGATTTCGCTGCCGTGCTACCCAGGCCTGACCGCTGAAGAAGTAGAGCGCGTGATCGAGGCGGTCACGACTTACTTCGCAGGGGGGAAATAACCGTGCTCACGCTGGTCATTCCCGTTTATCGCAACGAGAGCAACCTGCCCGATCTGCTTCAGGCCGTTACGGGCTTGAATACGCAGCTTGAGAACGACCTTGAGGTGGTGTTCGTGGTGGATGGCAGCCCCGACCGCTGTTACGAAATACTGCGCGAAAAACTGCCGTCGCAGCCTTTCCGGTCCAGGCTCGTTTTGCTGTCGAAAAACTTCGGTTCGTTCATGGCCATTCGTACCGGCTTGCAAAACGGCACGGGCGACCGCTTTGCCGTGATGGCCGCCGACCTGCAAGAGCCGCCCGAGCTGGTGCTTGAAATGAATCGTGTGCTGCTCGGCCAGGACACCGACGTGGTCGTCGGCGTTCGCGAAGGGCGCCAGGATCCGTGGGCCAGCCGCATGGCGTCCCGGCTTTTCTGGGGGCTCTACCGGCGTTACGTCATTCCGGAAATTCCGCCGGGTGGCGTCGATATGTTCGCCTGCAACCGCGCGTTCAGGGACACGCTGCTGACCCTGGACGAGCGGCACAGCTCGTTGATTGCGCAGATTTTCTGGTTGGGTTATCGCCGCAAGGTGGTGACCTACACCCGCCAGGAAAGAGTCCACGGCACCTCGGCCTGGACCTTGCGCAAGAAGGTTAACTACCTGATGGACTCGGTGTTTTCCTTCACCGACCTGCCCATCAGGCTGCTGACGCGGGTCGGCGCTTTCGGGTCCGGCCTGGCGGCACTGTTTGGCCTGTTCACGCTGGCAGCCAAGCTGCACGGCATGATCAACGTGCCGGGTTACGCGATGATCATGCTGACCATCACGTTCCTCGGCTGCCTGAACCTGCTGGGGCTGGGGATTGTGGGCTCCTATGCATGGCGCACCTACGAAAATACAAAAAATCGCCCCCTGGCTATCCCGATGCGGGTTGAAGGTTTTGGAGAAAGCAATGAACAACATTAAGGACTTTTTTGTTCACAGTCATGCACTGTGCGAATCCGAAAAAATTGGCAAGGACACGCGTGTCTGGGCCTTCGCGCACATTCTGCCAGGCGCCACACTGGGCAGTGAGTGCAATGTCTGCGACAACGTGTTCATTGAAAATGACGTGATCATCGGCGACCGCGTGACGCTTAAATGCGGCGTGCAGGTGTGGGATGGCATCACCATCGAAGACGACGTGTTCATTGGCCCCAATGCCACATTCACGAATGATCTGTTCCCGCGCAGCAAGGTGTACCCGCAGGCCTTCGACCGCACGATCATCCGAAAGGGCGCTTCGCTGGGCGCCAACTGCACCATCCTGCCGGGCCTGACCATTGGCATCAACGCCATGATCGGCGCAGGTGCCGTGGTGACGCGTTCGATTCCGCCCAATGCGATTGTTGTGGGCAACCCGGCCAAAATCATCGGTTATGTCGATGCCAAGCCGCTCAGCGCCGCCCAGGACGGGGCTGAAACGATTTCCAGCACGCCGGGTGTGACGGCAACCTCGGTCACGGGTGTGACAGTGCATACCATGACAGAAGTCGCTGACATCCGCGGCAGCCTGTCTGCCGGTGAGTTCGAGCGTACTATCCCGTTCAAATCGGAACG
The DNA here is from genome assembly GCF_002022275.1 of Pseudomonas fluorescens. Taxonomy (GTDB): domain Bacteria; phylum Pseudomonadota; class Gammaproteobacteria; order Pseudomonadales; family Pseudomonadaceae; genus Aquipseudomonas; species Aquipseudomonas fluorescens_AJ. Next base: position 129,387 of record NZ_MSDF01000007.1, on the reverse strand, counting down.
TTATTTCCTGGTGTATGACGTGCCAACCGCAGAAACGCGCGGCGAGCATGCGCACAAGGTCTGTCACCAGTTCCTGGTGGCGGTGAAAGGTTCGGTGCATGTGGTGGCGGATGACGGCGTAAACCGCGAGGAGTTTGTGCTGGATAAACCGAGCAAGGGTATTTACCTGCCGCCCATGACGTGGGGCATCCAGTATCGCTATTCCTCGGATGCGGTGCTGATGGTGTTCGCGTCGCATTACTACGATTCGAACGATTACATCCGCAACTACGATGACTTCAAGTTGCAGATTGCTGGCGTTCAATGATGCAGATGATCAAGCGCGCAGTGGCTAAAATCCTCAGCCTGGATTTTGCCCGGTTCCTGGTGTCGGGCGGTTTCAATACCGCCGTCACCTACGGGCTGTACCTGCTGCTGTTGAATGGCCTGTCTTATAAGACGAGCTACACGATTGCGTATGTGGCCGGCATTGCGCTGGCGTACAGCCTCAATCGTTACTTTGTTTTCAAGAGCCATCAGGGCATCAAGTCGGTCGCGTTGTTTCCGCTGGTGTATCTGGCGCAATACCTCACCAGCCTGCTGATTCTTTGGGTGTGGGTGGAAAAGCTTGGACTGGACAGCCGCGTGGCTCCGCTGATCGCCATCGCGATCACCGTGCCATTGACGTTCGTCCTTTCCCGGTACGTGTTCTCGCCCAGCCCGAAACAGGGTTGATAAACGCAACCTCGTGACAAGCGAGCCTCCTCTGGCAAACAGGCTCCCTCTGGCAAGCAGGCTTCCTGTGGCGAGCGGGCTTGCTGTGGCGAGCGGGCTTGCCCCGCGTTGGGCTGCGCAGCAGCCCCAAAGAAAAGAATGCGGTCCAGGTTGGAGCCACAACTCAACGCGGCGCAACCCCGCTCACCACCGGTACTGCGCTCGCCGACCTGTCACCGCTTACCCCCAGGTACAAATAGGTCATCAGCACCGCAATCAACGCAACCACGCCGGACGTATAAGACTCCACAGACATCCAGGGGCCTTGCCGGCCGAAGTAGTACTGCCATTCGCTGCTTTGCAGCCCCAGCGAGTGGTCCACCGCCGCTTGCGAAGCATCCCTGAGCCCGTAGGCGGTGAAGAGCGAGAACACCGCCACCAGTGCCAGGAACACCTGCTGGCGCTGGTTAATCTCCATCAGTGCATACATCACAATGGCCACCGGGAAGATGCCGATCCACTGCCGGCTTTCGGAGCCAAAACTCAGGAGCGGAGAGAACAGCAGGAATATCACCAGCAGGCCGACCGGCACCTTACGGTCGCCATTGAACGACCACCGAACGCAATACATGGCAACAATCAGCACGCAAAAGCCAAAGTACAGAAAATGCGATACCCACGCTTTGAGCGGCGCGCCGGCGCTCTGCATCATCAGGTTATCGGTCAGGGGCGGGCCCTGGAAACCGGTGGAAAAATCAATCACGGTGCGCATGATCAAAAAGCTGATGGCGACCGTACCGAACCCCAGAAACAAGCCTTTAAGTTGAAGGCCCCGATACAGGTGCGGGCTGCACGCGACACTGGCGGCAATCCAGGCCAGGAGCGCAATAATGAGTGACTGCACCAGGATCGAGAACGGGATGAGCCCCACCAGCGCAGTCTGACCGCCACTGATAATGTGGGTGGCGATTTTCTGTGGGGTGATGTCTTTCATGAAGTGATGATAGGCCAACAAACCCACCACCAAAAACACGGCAAATAATGATTTCTGTAGGCGTTTTGGATGCAGGAAGCTGATTGTGGCCTTGTTGGCAGTGCCATAGGGAAAGGCAATTAACCCCAGTGGCACGACAAACAGGGCCGGAAACAACCAGACAAACCAGGCGCATATGGCATGCAGGGCGATGGTTTTCTGGTTGACCCAGCACCACAGGGCAATGCAGCAGAAAGGAATGGCCAGGTTATCGCTCAGCAGCGGGTAAAACACCGGGATGATCAGGCTTGCCCAACTGAAGGTAAACAGGCTGATGGACAAGAGTGCTTTAAGTGGCGTGACGCCCAGTGTTCGCAAACAACTGAACAAACAACCGGTGCCTATCGCCATACAGCCGATGTTGAATAACAACTGGATGAAGACCAGCGTTTCCTTGCCTTCGCCACGCCAGGCAAAGGGCATGAGTTGAAGGAAACCCGACATCCTGACCAGTCGATACGGGTCATCAGTGATCGGCGTGCCGCCGGCCAATAACTTCACATACGCGACGTAGTCATTGCCGTCCCAACCCGCACCTTCATGAAGCGGAATAATCCCTATCCATAAATACGTCAGCACCATGATTGCAGCGACGGCCATCGCTACATGCCTGCCGGTCAAGCCGGTCACGCCTCGATCAACGTTAACCAAAATCAATCCATCCTCATCCATAAAGTTTCAGTTACGGTGCGAGCGCCAATCCTGGCGTGTGCGCTGTATAACGGTGCCCGTGTTTGCGGGCGGCGAGTTTACAAATCAGCTGGCTATTTGTCGATCAATCCACGGCCTTTTCCCCGGCCGGGTCTACATCCGCGGCGGGTAAGGCTTTATAGATCTGAAAGGCCGGGTCAGGCGTTGGCTGCACGGGTTCAAAATGGGCGCGGATATAGTCGTCCATCAATCGATGGGAGTTGGAAAACCTTAACGCTTCGCGACCGTCCATTGCCAGGTTGAACACCAGGACAAAACCCGGGTTGGCTTTCTTGATGCGCTCTATTTCCGCACGCTGGAAGTCTTCGGAGCGGGGTGACAGTGCGTAAATTTCCCACAGCGGCGCGTCTCGTTCGAGCAAGGGGTAGGCGCCGGGCCAGAACGGCAGCACCAGCACCGCCCGGCCCTCGGGGGCGTAACGGGCGGCCAGGTCTCTCAACAGCTGCACCGCATCGGCGGTGCCGGCGTCCATGGAGAGGCTTGAGCCTGACACCTCCACCTGCCGCCAGCCAGCCTGGGTACGCGCGAGGATGCCAGGTTGCCACGCGGCAAGGATGAACAGGCTGACCGAGGCGGCCAGCGCCGTTAAGGCCAGTTTCCACCGCCACGACTTGAGTGTCGCAAGGAGAATGAGCACACCCAGCAGCATCGGGTAAATGCCTTGGGCGAGGTGGCCGACATCGGCCCGTGCAAAGGCAAAATGGGCATAGGGGAGCGTTGCACATGCCACCGCCACACATTCAGGGCGCACCGTTCTGCCCCGCAGGCGTTCCTTGAACACCCAACCGAGTGCGGCCGCGCCGAATGCCGGCAGTGCCATAAAGCACAGACCAATGAGGAACCAGCGGGTCTCGATCACGACGCCGGCGGTCCCGAAGCCAACGGTCCAGGGCCAGGGGATAGGCAGCGGCAGGTTTGTATTGCCTTGTTCCAGCATGAACACGATGGTGTCCATGAAGGCCGAGAAGTAACCCGCGACGAACATACACAGGGCGATCACCGGCAAGAAGCCGACGGCCACGCCCGCCCCCCAGCTCAGCAGGCCTTTGAATCGAAGAGCCGGGTCTGGCGCCCTGACGGCGAGCCATGCCATGGCCGTCAAGCTGGCCACGGCGCCATAAACCCCATGGTTGCGGCCAAATACCGCCGCAAGGCCGACGATCACGCCCAGCAGGAAATAGCGTTTTAGGTTGGGGGCGAGCAGCAGGTAGGCCAGGCCCGCGACGATGATCATTGAAATCGACATATCAAAGATCTTGTGCCGCGGGTACATCCAGGCCATGAGTACGAGACCTGACAGGCACAGAAAAGCCAGTTTTCTTACCGCGCCGGCACGTAGCGCAAGGGAGATGGTCCACAGCCCGGCATACACGCCCAGTACTTGAAACACCGCCACAGAGGCGCGCAGCGCCATGATTCCCGTGTCGCCTGCCAGTGAAAAGTACCCGGCAGCCCAGTAATACCGGCCTGGGTCATAGGCCATGAAGTCGCGGATCGGAACCTGGCCGGCAATGATTTGCCTGGCGCCGTACCACAAGAACCCCTCATCCCAGAGATTGAAACTGTCATGGCCTTGCCAGATAAAGTTGCCGATGACAAAAAAGGCCGACAGGGCCAACAGAACGAGGCGGTTGACGGCCTGTTCCTGTGCAGCGTGGTTCATGGTTCCATTCCGTGTCTTTCCCCGATGGCGTGCACTATGCCTTTTCAGCGGGGCTCACGGTAGGTGAATCAGCAACGCAGCCACGGCGCTCACGGGGTCGGGCGGCCCGCGCGCAACACCAGCCACAACGCCCCGGCGATCAACACGCCGCCATACACATGGGCCATCGACAACGGCTCATCCAGCAACAACGCGCCCCACAGCACGCCAAACGGCGGAATCATGAAGGTCACGGTCATCGATTTGACCGGGCCGATGGACGACAGCAGGCGGAAATACAGGATGTAGGCAAACGCCGTGCACACCAGCCCCAACCCCAGCAGTGATGACCACACGTGCCAGCCACCCCAGCTCGCCGGCGGATGGGCGATGGCGTTATAAGCGAAGATCGGCAGCAGGAACAACGTGGCGCCGAGCATGCTGCCCAGTGCGGCGAGGCGGCTGTCGAGGCCGCCGCGCTGGTCCAGCCAGCGCCGTGCGAGGAAACCGGCAAAGCCATAGCAGGTGGTGGCCAGCAGGCAGGCGAGGGCGCCCATTAACAACTCCAGATCGAACGCCACCGGCCCGGCGCGGGTCAGCACGCCCACACCGAACAGGCCCAGGCACACCCCGGCGATTTTTGACGGCGTGAGGCGCTCGCTGAAAAACAGTCCACCGATCAACACCCCCATCAAGGGTGTGGTGGCGTTGAAAATGGCCGAGTAACCCGCCGGCAGCACTTGGGCTGCCACCGAATACATCGTGGCGGGAATGCCAGAGTTGATCACGCCCAGCAGCAGGACAGTCTTGAACTTGCCCTGAAAGTCCCAGTTCACGCGCATCGCGCAAAGGATCACCAGCAAGCCGGCGGCGGCAATCGACACGCGGAAAAAAGCGGTCGGCACTGTGCCGATTTCCGGCGCGATGATGCGCATGAACAGGAAGCTCGCGCCCCAGATGGCGGCGAGCCCCAGCAGGTACAAGGTGTCGACAGGTCTCACGGCACGCGCCTCTCTTGATAAGGCGGCGATTCTTGCCCAGTGGCCTGTCTGACACAATTGCTAATTACAAAACAAACCGCGTCACCAGGCCATTGAGGTCCACCGCCAGGCGAGACAGCTCCTGGCTCGCTGCCGACGTTTGGGTTGCACCGGCGGCCGTTTGCGTGGACAGGTCGCGAATGTTGACCAGGCTGCGGTCTACCTCACGGGCCACCAGGGCCTGTTGCTCGGCGGCGCTGGCGATCACCAGGTTGCGCTGGCTGATCTGCGAGATGGCGGCGGTGATTTTCTCCAACGCGCTGCCGGCGCTGTTGGCGCGCTGAAGCGTCTGGCCGGCATGTTCAGCGCTGCTGTTCAGGGCGCCGACGGTGTCCTGGGTGCCTTGCTGGATGCCGTTGATCATCTGTTCGATTTCTTCGGTGGAGTCCTGCGTGCGTTGCGCCAGGGAGCGCACCTCGTCGGCGACCACCGCAAAACCGCGACCGGCCTCGCCCGCGCGGGCGGCTTCGATGGCGGCGTTGAGCGCCAGCAAGTTGGTTTGCCCGGCGATGCCGCGAATCACTTCCAGCACCTTGCTGATGTCTTGCGCCTGCACGGCCAGGCCTTCGGCTTTGTTGGAGGCGCCGAGCACTTCGTCCACCAGGTTCTGGATCGAACTGATGGTTTCGCTGATCTGGTAGTGGCCGTGCTTGCTGTCTTCATCGGAAGCCTTGGACGCCTCGGCGCTGGACACCGCATTGCCCGCCACTTCATCCACCGCCGCGCTCATCTCGTTGACGGCGGTTGCGGCTTGTTCGATCTCGTCGTTCTGCGCCTGCAGGCCACGGGTGCTTTGTTCCATCACCGAGCTCATCTCTTCGGCGGCGGAGGCGAGCTGCTGCGCCGATTCGCTGATGCCCCGGATGGTGGTTTGCAACTGCTCCTGCATGCTGGCCAGCGCGGTCAGCAGCTGTGCCGGCTCGTCCTGGCCTGTCACTACGATGGGTCGGCTCAGGTCGCCGCCGGCGATGGTGCGCGCCACGGCCAATGCCTGGGCGATGGGCGTGGTGATGCTGCGGGTCAGCAGCCAGGCAAGCAGCAAGGTGGCGATCAGCGCGCAAACAATGATCAGGCCGACGATCCACTGGGCGCTGGAATACATTTGCGCCGCCGAGTCAGCCGCGTCCTGCACCCCTTTCTGGTTGAAGGTGATCATGTCCTCCAGGCTTTTGTTGAGCACGGAGCCCTGAGGGGCAAGGCGGCTGGTGAGCAGGTCGATGGCGTCTTGCTGCTGATCTTTGTCCACCAGCGCAACCAGTTGGCCGACGATGGTGACGTACGTATTCACGTCGGCTTTGAGCTGATTGAACATCGCGCGTTCTTCGTCGCCGCTCAACAGCTCTTCATGATGCGCCAGCAAGGTTTGCAACTCACTGCGCTGGCCGCTGATCAGGCTTTTGCTGGTGTCGCGTACGCGCGACTCGTCAGTGGTCGCCAAACGTAGAGATTCCAGGCGGAGCCCGGCAATACAGGCCGCTGCGTCGTGGATATTCTCGATGCTCGGCATCCACGATTCTTCGATCACCAGCGCACTTTCCCGCAGCTTGGCCATCTGCCCCAGGCCAAACATTCCGACAATTACCAACATGCTGGCCAAAACCCCAAAACTCAGACTGGCGCGCAGACCGATCCTCATATTCCTCAATGACATCTCAATGCTCCTTAGGCGGTTAGAACCTGTTCCCGGATCGGTCTTCTGACCTTGTTAGGGTGGGAGAGGGCGCGCTATATAGCAAAGTGCCATTAATCTGGTAATCAGGGTTTCCCTTACGCGGTATCAAAACTGTTACAGAGGCTGTGAAAGCCTGGCCTTCGCGGCTTCTCACGGAATGGGCGCCAGCCCACGGGGTTTCGGGCTTGCGCCTGCCGTGCGGGCGACTTTCTGGTACGATTTCTGACCGCGCAGTCGAATTGTGAAATGTGAAAATAAATGTACGAATCGCCAAACTTTGTACAAGGTGACCCGAAAATTCGTGCTTCTCCTGCCTTCATTCACTGACTAAGCTCAGGGCTTCCAGATGCCCGTTCGAGGTTTCCGCATGTCGCAATCCGCCCTCGCCATCGCCCGGATGATCCTCGATGGCTTCGATGATTACCGCGAGCACTTCCGCCAGATCACCATGGGCGCCCGCGAGCGTTTCGAAAAGGCGCAGTGGCAACAGGGGCAGATCGCCTCGGCGGCGCGCATTAACCTGTATGAAGAGAAGGTCGGTGAAGTCACGGCGCGTCTGCGTGCCCACTTTGATGAGGCGACGTTGCTGGACGTCGATGCGTGGCCCTTGGTCAAAAGCGCCTACATCGGCCTGATCGACCCGCGCTTTGACGATGAACTGTCCGAGACCTGGTACAACTCGATCTTCTGCGGCCTGTTCAGCCATGACCTGATCAGTGACGGCTGCATGTTCATCCACACCACCCGGCCGAGCTTGCGTCGCGCGCGTGCGGCACAGACGCGCCTGTATGCACCGGCGGGCAAGATTGCCGATATGCTTGCGCAGATCTTCGCCGACTACCGTTTCAGCGAGCCCTACGCCGATTTGCCCGGCGACCTGCGCCGCCTCGAAGCGCAGTTGCGCGAGAACCTGCCGGACTGGGTGTGCAAGGACCCGGACCTTAACGTCGAGGTTTTTTCCTCGGTGCTCTACCGCAATAAAGGCGCCTACCTGGTCGGGCGCATCTACACCCGCGACGAGCAATGGCCGCTGGCGATTCCGTTGCTGCACCAGGAAGGGCATGGCATCCAGATCGACGCACTGATCACCGACGAAGCGGACGTGTCGATCATCTTCTCGTTTACCCGCTCCTACTTTATGGTCGACGTGCCGGTGCCCGCAGAATTCATCGGCTTTTTAAAACGCATCCTGCCCGGCAAGCACATTGCCGAGCTGTACACCTCCATTGGCTTTTACAAGCACGGCAAGTCGGAGTTCTACCGGGCGCTGATAGACCACCTTGCGACCACTGATGATCAATTCATCATGGCCCCCGGCGTGCGCGGCATGGTCATGAGCGTGTTCACGCTGCCGGGCTTCAACACCGTGTTCAAGATCATCAAGGACCGCTTTTCACCCTCGAAAAACGTCAACCGCGCCACGGTGATCGAGAAGTACCGGCTGGTGAAAAGCGTCGACCGGGTCGGGCGCATGGCCGACACCCAGGAGTTCGCCGACTTTCGCTTTCCCCTGAGCAAGTTCGAGCCTGACTGCCTGGCCGAACTGCTGGAAGTCGCCGCCGGCACTGTCGAAGTCGAAGGCGACACGGTGCTGATTCGCCACTGCTGGACCGAGCGGCGCATGACTCCGCTCAACCTCTACCTCGAAAACGCCAACGACGCTCAGGTGCGCGAAGCGCTGGAAGACTACGGCCTGGCGATCAAGCAACTGGCGGCGGCAAATATCTTTCCCGGCGACATGTTGCTGAAGAACTTCGGCGTCACCCGCCACGGGCGCGTGGTGTTTTACGACTACGACGAAATCTGTTTTCTCACCGAAGCCAACTTCCGCCACATCCCCGCCCCGCGTACCCCCGAGGATGAAATGGCTTCCGAGCCCTGGTACTCCATCGGCCCGCATGATGTGTTTCCGGAGGAATTCCCACCGTTCCTGTTTGCCGACGCAGGCCAGCGCATGCTGTTCGATGAACTGCACGGCGAGTTGTACAACGCCGACTACTGGAAAGGCCTGCAGGACGCGATTCGCGCGGGCAAGATCATCGACGTGTTCCCGTACCGGCGCAAAGAGCCGCTATAGAACACTGATCCCCTGTGGGAGCTGGCTTGCCTGCGATGCAGGCATCTCGGTCTGTCAGTAAGACTGCGGTGATGCAATCGCAGGCAAGCCAGCTCCCACACAAGCCAGCTCCCACATTTACATAGCCGTCTGCCAGATAAGGCGCTTTTCTGCCACACTTGCCGGCCGTGCCTATATAGATAACCGTCAAGTACCTGATGACTGACCAAGCGCCCACTATCGACCAACTGCTCAAAACCCTCGATCACGCCATGCTCGCCGACCGCCACCGCTTGCGGCGCCAGTTGCTTGAGCTGCGCAAGAAACCCGACGAGGAGAAGCTGGCGCAGTGGGTCGCGCGCATGCAGGCGTCCTGCGCCCAGGTCACGGCGCGGCGCGCCAGCCTGCCGGTGATTCGCTACGACGACAGCCTGCCGATTGCGGCCAAGCGCGACGAGATCAAAGCCGCGCTGAACAAACATCAGGTGTTGATCATCGCCGGTGAGACCGGTTCGGGTAAAACCACCCAGTTGCCGAAGATCTGCCTGGAAATCGGCCGTGGCCAGTTCGGCCTGATCGGTCACACCCAGCCACGCCGAATTGCTGCGCGCAGCGTGGCCAGCCGGGTTGCCGAAGAACTGGCCACGCCGTTGGGCGCGCTGGTCGGCTATCAGGTGCGCTTCGAAGACCAGAGCGACTCGAACACCCTGATCAAGCTGATGACCGACGGCATCCTGCTCGCGGAAACCCAGAACGACCGCTACCTCGAACGCTACGACACGATCATCGTCGACGAAGCCCACGAGCGCAGCCTGAACATCGACTTCCTGCTGGGCTATCTGAAAACCCTGCTGCCGCGCCGCCCCGATCTGAAAGTCATCATCACCTCGGCGACCATCGACCTGGAGCGCTTTTCCAAGCACTTCGACGATGCGCCGATTGTCGAAGTGTCGGGCCGCACCTTCCCGGTGGACACCTGGTACCGCCCGCTGACGCTGGAGCAGGACGAGGAGGGCAACCGCGTCGAGGACGACTTGACCGTCGACCAGGCGATCCTCGCCACCCTCGACGAAATTGCCGCTTACGAGCGCAGTGAAAAGCGCAGCCCCGGCGACGTGCTGGTGTTCTTGCCGGGTGAACGCGAGATTCGCGACGCCGCCGACATGCTGCGCAAGGCCCAACTCAAGCACACCGAAATTCTGCCGCTGTACGCGCGCCTGTCGCCGGCCGAACAGCAGCGGATTTTCCAGTCCCACCCGGGCCGCCGCGTGGTGCTGGCGACCAACGTCGCCGAAACCTCGCTGACCGTGCCGGGCATTCGTTACGTGATCGACAGCGGCACCGCGCGCATCAGCCGTTACAGCTACCGCGCCAAGGTGCAGCGCCTGCCGATCGAGGCGATCTCCCAGGCCAGCGCGAACCAGCGTAAAGGCCGATGCGGTCGGGTTGAGCCGGGTATTTGCATTCGGTTGTACAGCGAAGAGGATTTTATCGGGCGCCCGGAATTTACCGACCCGGAAATCCTGCGCACCAACCTCGCTGCCGTGATCCTGCAGATGCTGCACCTGCGCCTCGGCGAAATCACTGATTTCCCGTTTATCGAACCGCCGGATGGCAAGGCCATCAGCGACGGTTTCAACCTGCTGCAGGAGCTCTCGGCGGTCGACCGTAACAGCCAGCTCACGCCGCTGGGTCGCCAGCTGGCGCGCCTGCCGGTGGACCCGCGCATGGGCCGCATGCTGCTCGAAGCCGCGAAGCTCGGTAGCCTGCAGGAAGTGCTGATCGTGGCCAGCGCCATGTCGATTCAGGACCCGCGCGAGCGCCCGCCGGAGCGGCAGCAAGCCGCCGACCAGGCGCACGCGCAATGGAAAGATGCGGATTCGGACTTCGCCGGTCTGGTGAATTTGTGGCGCGGTTTTGAAGAGCAGCGCCAGGCGCTGACCGCCAGCCCGTTGCGTAACTGGTGCCGCAAGAACTTCCTGAATTACCTGCGGCTGCGTGAGTGGCGCGACTCCCACCGCCAGCTCAGCCTGATCTGCCGTGACATGCAGCTGACGATCAACAAAGAGCCGGCGGATTTCCCCAAACTGCACAAGGCAGTGTTGTCCGGCCTGCTCAGCCAGATTGGCCAGAAAACCGAAGACGGTGATTATCTTGGCGCGCGTCAGCGACGTTTCTGGATTCACCCGTCGTCGGGCATTGGCAAAAAGCGCCCGCAATGGCTGATGACCGCCGAGCTGGTGGAAACCACCAAGCTGTATGCGCGCATGGTCGCGAAGATCGATGCCGACTGGATCGAACCGCTGGCCGGGCACCTGATCAAGAAAAACCACTTCGAACCGCATTGGGAGAAGAAGCGCGGCCAGGTGGTGGCGTTTGAGCAGATCACCCTGTTCGGGCTGATCGTGGTCGGCCGCCGCCCGGTGCACTACGGGCCGATTGACCCGGTGGTGTCGCGCGAGCTGTTTATCCGTGAAGGGCTGGTGCGTGGCGAGATTCAGTCGCGGGCCAAGTGCCTGACGGCCAATCAGCAATTGCTCGAGCAGCTCGATGAGCTGGAAGCCAAGGCGCGCCGCCGCGATATCCTGGCTGACGAAGAAACCTTGTACGCCTTTTACGACGCGCGTTTGCCGGCGGAGATCCACCAGACCGCCACGTTCGACAGTTGGTACAAGGTCAACAGCCAGAAAGACCCGCAATTGCTGATCATGCGCGAAGAAGACGTGCTGGCCCGTGAGGCCAGTGAAGTCACGGCGCTGCATTATCCGGACACACTGCACCTGGGCGACCTGGAACTCGCGTTGAGTTACCACTTCGAACCCAACCACCCGCGCGACGGCGTGACCTTGCGCGTACCGGCGCCGCTGTTGCCGGCCTTGCCGCCAGAGCGCCTGGAATGGCTGGTGCCGGGGGTGATCGAGGCCAAGTGCATTGCCCTGGTGCGCAACTTGCCCAAAGCACTGCGCAAAAACTTCGTGCCGGTGCCGGACTTCGTCAAGGCCGCGCTGCAACGCATCGACTTCGGCCAGGGCTCGCTGCCCCAGGCGCTGGGCCGCGAATTGCTGCGCATGACGGGCGCGCGGGTCAGCGATGAAGCCTGGGCCGAAGCGGCGCAGCAGGTGGAAAACCACCTGAAGATGAACCTGGAAGTGGTCGACGGCCAAGGCAAGTTCCTCGGCGAAGGCCGCGACCTCGCCGAGTTGACCGCACGCTTTGCCGAGGCCAGCCAAGCCGCCTTGGCCGTGCCGCAAACCGCGAAAAGCCAGCAGCCGGTGGAAGCTAAAGTGTTCGCAGCGGTGGCCGAGAAGACCCAGCAAAAGATCGCTGGGCTATCGATGACGGTCTACCCGGCGCTGGTCGAAGAAAACGGCACGGTCAAGGAAGGGCGCTTCTCGACTGCCGCCGAAGCCGAATTCCAGCATCGCCGTGCGTTGCAGCGTTTGTTGATGCAGCAACTGGCGGAACCGGCGAAATTCCTGCGCGGCAAGCTGCCAGGCCTGACCGAGCTGGGCCTGATGTACCGCGAACTGGGGCGCATCGACGCCCTGGTCGAGGACATTCTGCTGGCCAGCGTCGACACCTGCGTGCTGGAAGGCGAAGCCAGCCTGCCGCGCGATGGCGCCGGGCTGGCGGCGTTGGCCGAGCGCAAGCGGGGCAGTTGGACTGAACATGCTGAACGCCTGGCGCGCCAGACGCTGGAAGTATTGAAGTTGTGGCATGGCCTGCAAAAGCGCTTCAAAGGCAAGATCGACCTCGCCCAGGCCGTGGCTTTGAATGATATCAAGCAGCAACTGAGCAACCTGGTGTATCCCGGTTTTGTGCGGGAAACCCCGTCGCAGTGGTTCAAGGAGCTGCCGCGCTTCCTCAAGGCCATCGAGTTGCGCCTGGAGAAATTGCCGAGCCAGGTGCAGAAGGATCGTGTGTGGAGCGGTGAGTTGGCGGGCTTGTGGATTCAGTACGAAAACCGCCTGAAAAAGCACGCCCAGGAAGGCAAGCGCGACCCGCAGCTGGAGCTCTACCGCTGGTGGCTGGAGGAATATCGGGTGTCGTTGTTTGCACAGCAGCTGGGCACGAAGGTGCCGATTTCCGATAAGCGCTTGAGCAAGCAATGGAGCCTTGTAGAGGCCTGATGTCTGTCTCGATTTACCGAACAAAGCCGAACCCATGTGGGAGCTGGCTTGCCTGCGATAGCATCACCGCGGTCCTGCTGACATACCGAGGTGTCTGCATCGCAGGCAAGCCAGCTCCCACACAAGACGGCTCCCACAGGTGAGTAGGGCTTGATCCGGCAAATGGCGCCAAATCCCCGGGTTTGTGGCAAACTTCGCCGTTATAAATGCCGGGATCGTCGTGAAGGGCTACGGCGCGATGGAATAAAGCGTTGCCAGTTTGATGTCCGCGGTGCGGAATCGGACTACTTAAAATTTGGTACGACGGTACCAATATCTTCTGCCTGACAGATTTAGAGGAACGACCGTGCATAACGTCGTCATCAGCGGCACTGGCCTGTACACCCCGGCCAACAGCATCTCCAACGAAGAGCTGGTGCAGTCTTTCAATGCTTACGTGCAACAGTTCAATGCAGACAACGCCGCCGCCATCGAGCGTGGTGAGGTGCAGGCGCTGACTGAATCCAGCGCAGCGTTTATCGAAAAAGCGTCGGGCATCAAGAGCCGCTTTGTGATGGACAAAGACGGCATTCTCGACCCGCAGCGCATGGCCCCGCGCCTGCCCGAGCGCAGCAATGATGAATGGTCGGTGCTCTGCCAGATGGCCGTTGGCGCCGCCGAACAGGCCCTGCAGCGCGCCGGCAAGACCGCTGCCGACATCGACGGGGTGATCGTCGCCTGTTCCAACTTGCAGCGCGCCTACCCGGCCATCGCCATCGAAGTCCAGGAAGCCCTGGGTATCGAGGGTTTCGGTTTCGACATGAACGTGGCCTGTTCCTCGGCGACCTTCGGCATTCAGAATGCCGCCAACAGCATCCAGCTGGGCCAGGCCCGGGCGATCCTGATGGTCAACCCGGAAGTCTGCACCGGCCACCTGAATTTTCGCGACCGTGACAGCCACTTCATCTTCGGCGATGCGGCCACGGCCGTGGTCCTGGAGCGCGCTGACCTGGCGACCTCCGAGCACCAGTTCGACGTGGTGAGCACCAAGCTGCTGACCAAGTTCTCCAACAACATCCGCAACAACTTCGGCTTCCTCAACCGCACGGCGGAAGAGGGCGTCGGCGCGCCCGACAAGCTGTTTGTGCAGGAAGGCCGCAAAGTCTTCCGTGATGTGTGCCCGATGGTCGCCGAGCTGATCGGTGTACACCTGGAAGAAAACCAGCTGAACGTCGGCGATGTGAAGCGCTTCTGGCTGCACCAGGCCAACCTGAGCATGAACCACCTGATTGTGAAGAAACTGCTGGGTCGTGAAGCTTCGGTGGAAGAAGCGCCGGTGATTCTCGATACTTACGCCAATACCAGCTCGGCGGGCTCGGTGATTGCGTTCCACACCTACCAGGACGATTTGCCGAAAGGTTCTGTGGCGGTGCTCAGCTCGTTCGGCGCGGGTTACTCGATTGGCAGCGTAATCCTGCGTAAACGCTGATCCAGAGCCAGAATGCGGTTAATGTGGGAGCTGGCTTGCCTGCGATGACAAGGGTGAATTCACCGCCGCTATCGCAGGCAAGCCAGCTCCCACAGGGATCGGATTTCCACAGCAGGATTGAGGTAAACGATGGCAGCAGCGGACGACGCGCACCTGCTTGAACGATTGCTCAAGGGCGAGCAGCGGGCCTACAAGGAATTGGTCACCACCTACCAAAGCGCCATGCGCGCGGTGGCCTATGCAATTGTCGGCCAGCGCCACGCCGACGAAGTGGTGCAGGACGCGTGGCTGTCGGTGGTGCGTAACCTGGCCAAGTTCGAAGGGCGTTCCAGCCTCAAGACCTGGCTGCTGACCATCACCGCCAACTCCGCCAAAGGCCGTTACAAACAGAACCGCCGGGAAGTGTTGCTCGACGATTTGCCCTCGCCCCACGGGACCATCGGTGACGATCGCTTTGTGCCGGATGACGGCCACTGGGCTGTCGCGCCGTACGCCTGGCATCAGGACACCCCGGAAGCGCTGCTCACCGAAGACGAATTGCGCAAATGCCTGGAGCATACGTTGCTGAGTTTGTCGGAGCTGCAAAGCAGCGTGCTGGTGCTGCGTGAGCGTCAGGGCCTGGAGTTGGAAGAGATTTGTAATCTTCTGACCCTGTCGCTCTCCAATGTCCGTGTGCTGTTGCATCGAGCACGGCTTAAAGTCTTCGCCACGGTGGAGCATTTTGAGGAAACGGGCGAATGTTGACCTGTAAAGAACAAGTGGCACGTTCCAGTGACTATCTCGATGGGCAATTGACCTTTCGCGAGCGTTTGCTGGTGCGTCATCACTTGATGTTCTGCCCTAACTGCCGGCGATTCATTCGTCAGATGCGCCTGATGCAGGCGACTTTGAAGATTATGCCGGACGAGCCGGTAAAGGACGCTGATGCATTGGCCGAGCGGCTTGCGGCTGAACGGCTGAAAGATCAGTAAAGGCGGGGAAGAGATAGACTCGCGTGGGTGCGTCGAACGGATGATGGGGATCGACCCACCCACGAGAGGCTGTTGAAACCACCTTGGGCCGTCCTGGCCCAAGGCGTATGACACTCACATTTAGAACTTGGCTTCAGCATCCAGCTGCAGGGTGTTGGTGTTGGCATCACGCTGCGTGCGGCTGGCGTAGTCAGCCTTGGTCAGGAAATACGTGGCGCCGAGGGCGAAGTTCTTGTCGATGTCGTAGCTGACCTTCATCTTGTGACCGCGCGAACCGGTGGTGCCGTTGGCGAAGTCCGAGTCGGTGAAGGCGCCGACCACAGCATTGCGCTGAATGTCGCGGTAGTTGTAGTCCAGGTTGAAGCCAAAGACTTTGGACTTGGCACCCACCAACCAGGCAGTGTCCTGATCGGTCACGGCGTCGTTGTTTTTCACGTACTGGCCGTAGAACGCCAGAGGCACGGCCAGGCCACCGATGTCGGCTTGGGCAAAACCTTCATACAGGCGGAACTGGTTGTCGGCCGAGTTGCCGTTCACCGCCAGGGCGCACGGCGTGGTGGTGGTCGTGCAACGGCTGTCCTTGTCGTTCTGGTAGGCGTAGACGCTGCCGCCCAGGGTCATTTTCAGGTTATCGGTGACCGAGAAACGCGTGCCCAACTGGCCGGACGTCAGACGCAGGTCATGACGGAACTGCACGCCGTCGCCATCGACGTTGTCCTTGAGGTTGTAGTTACCGAGGCTGCCGAACAGCTCGGCGCTGCTACCCAATGGGTACTTGTAGGTCAGGGCCAGACCTTCCGGGTTGATATCGCTATCCCAGATCACGTCGCCCATGTTGACCCACGGCTGCAGCATCTTGCCGCCGATCACGTGCAGGTTCTTGATCTGGTCCGGGTGGTAGTCGATGTAGCCGAGGTCCAGCCAGATCGACTTCTTGTCGAAATAGTTGTCCTGGTCCTGGTTGGTGGAGCGGGCATCGTCGCTGCTGCCGGTGGCAATGCGGATGCCGGTGTCGACCTGCGAGTTGATCTCGGTGTAAGCGCCCAGACGGGCACGGATGCGCTGACGGTCCTTGTCGCGGCCACCGTTGTTGGATTCGCCCTGAATCTTTACGGTTTCCTGACGGAAGCGCACGTCACCCTTGAACTGGGTCTTGGCGGCCCAGGCCAGCTTCTGATCGAACACGCTCAGGTCGTTGGTCTTTTTCGCGGTAGCCGCGATCTGTTCATTGCTTTCTTGTTGAGCTTGCCGTGCGATCTGCTGTTCTTTCTGGTCCTTGGCCAATTCCGTTTGCAGTTCAGTGTACTGCGCAGCGGTGATCTGGCCGTTGGCCTTGAGCATGTCGAGCAATTTAGCGTCGACTGCAGCGCTGGCCGGAACGCTCAGGGCCAGCAACAGGCCGCCACACAGGACCGCCGCAGTTTTAGTGGAAGCAAGACGCATATCAATCTCCGAAAGTGAGGAGGGATGGCAAACCATCCAGGACACAACCGACCGATGACGGACGGAAAAATAGCCGCCTGATAGAACCAGGCGCTCTAAAAAACAGGCGTCAGTATCACGATCGTTTATTACGGAGCAGTGGCTAAGTGATGTCATGTAGATGACAAATTATTTATAAATGAAAAATTGGCTTGGGTTTTGCCGGGCCATTTGAAGGTGTGCGAAGCCCCGCGATAAGCGATACTCGCCAGGCTTTCACGCCCTGAAGTAGTGAGGATGCCGATGCCGTTGCAACGCTTGAACAGCCTGTCCGAAATCGCCCCACAGGCGTGGGACGCCTTGGTGCCGCAAGCCCAGCCTTTTGTGCGACACGCGTTCTTGAGTGCCCTTGAAGACAGCGCCAGCGTAGGCCCGCATTCGGGCTGGCAGCCTGAGCATTTGCTGCACTGGGAGGGCGAGCGTCTGGTGGCCGCACTGCCCAGCTATCGCAAATGGCATTCCTATGGCGAATACGTGTTTGATCACGGTTGGGCCGATGCCTGCGAGCGAGCGGGCATTGATTACTACCCCAAGCTGCTGACGGCGGTACCCTTCAGCCCGGTCAGCGGCCCGCGTCTGCTGGCTGCGAATGCGCAGGACGGTTTCGAACTGCTCAACGCGTTGCCGGGCTACCTCGAAATCGAAGGGCTCTCCAGCGCCCACATCAACTTCACCGACCCTTTGGCCGATGAGGCGCTGGCGCTGCAACCGGGCTGGATGCAGCGCCTGGGCTGCCAGTTTCATTGGCAGAACCGTGGCTATCGCGACTTTCAGGACTTTCTCGACGCCTTGAGTTCACGCAAGCGCAAACAGATGCGCAAAGAACGCGAGCAAGTGGCGGGGCAGGGCATTGATTTCGAATGGCTGCAAGGCCACGAGTTGAGCGAAGCCCAGTGGGATTTTGTCTACGCGTGCTACGCCAACACCTACGCGGTGCGCCGCCAGTCGCCTTACCTGACCCGTGAGTTTTTCAGCCTGCTCGCCGAGCGCATGCCCGAAGCGATCCGCGTGGTGCTGGCCAAGCAGGGTTCACGCCCGGTGGCCATGGCGTTCAGCCTGCTCGGTGGCGACAGTTTCTACGGCCGCTACTGGGGCTGCCTGGCGGAGTTCGACCGCCTGCATTTCGAAACCTGCTTCTACCAGGGCATGGACTACGCCATCGCCCACGGCCTGCAACGCTTCGACGCGGGGGCGCAAGGCGAGCACAAGTTGATTCGCGGCTTTGAGCCCGTGATCACTCGGTCGTGGCACTACCTGCGTCATCCGGGGTTGAAGAATGCCGTGGAGGACTTTCTGGAACGTGAGCGCGTGGGGATTGTGGCGTATGCCGAAGAGGCGAGGGCGGCGCTGCCTTATCGGCAGGGATGAACTGACTGTGAAGAATGCCGAGGCTGGCCATTCGCAAATCAAGTGTGGGAGCTGGCTTGCCTGCGATGACGGTCTGTCAGCCAACGCTTCAGTGACTGATGTTTCGCTATCGCAGGCAAGCCAGCTCCCACATGTTTGATCGGTGTGTGTGTTCAGTCGATCCCGACGAACCCACCGGTCTGGTGCTGCCACAACCGCGCATACAGTCCGCCATGGGCGAGCAACTCGGCGTGGCTGCCTGTCTCGGCGATCTGGCCTTTCTCCAGCACCACCAGGCGGTCCATGCGCGCAATGGTCGACAACCGGTGCGCAATCGCGATCACCGTCTTGCCCTGCATCAGGGTCTCCAGGCTTTCCTGAATCGCCGCTTCCACTTCCGAGTCGAGTGCCGAGGTCGCTTCGTCCATGATCAGGATCGGCGCGTCCTTGAGCAGTACCCGTGCAATAGCGATGCGCTGGCGTTGCCCGCCGGACAGTTTCACCCCGCGTTCACCCACATGAGCGTCCAGCCCGGTGCGGCCTTCGGCGTCCGACAGTAACGGGATGAACTCATCGGCGCGGGCCTTGTGGATAGCGGCCACCAGCTCGTCTTCGGTCGCATCCGGCTTGCCGTACAGCAGGTTGTCACGGATCGAGCGGTGCAGCAGCGAGGTGTCCTGGGTAATCATGCCGATCTGTTCGCGCAACGATTCCTGGGCGACTTCGGCGATGTTCTGGCCGTCGATAAGGATGCGTCCGCCTTGCAGGTCGTACAGGCGCAGCAGCAGGTTGACCAGGGTCGACTTGCCCGCGCCGGACGGGCCGATCAGGCCGATTTTTTCGCCGGCCTTGATCTCAAGGTTCAGGCCGCCAATGATCCCGCTCTTCTTGCCGTAGTGAAAATCCACCTGTTCAAAGCGCACTTCACCATGGGGCACCGTCAGGCGCGGCGCGTTTTCGCGGTCGGTCACTGCCAGGGGCAGGGCGATGGTTTTGAGGCCGTCCTGCACCATGCCGATGTTCTCGAAAATGCCGTTGACCACCCACATGATCCAGCCCGACATGTTGACGATACGAATCACCAAACCCGTGGCCAAAGCAATCGCGCCCACGGAAATCAGCGACTGGGTCCACAGCCACAAGGCCAGGCCCGTGGTAGTGACAATCAGCAGGCCGTTGAGGATGGCGATGGCCACGTCCATGCTGGTCAGCACGCGGGCGGCCAGTTGGCTCTTCTCGGTCTGCTCGATGATCGCTTCCTTGGCGTATTCCTGCTCACTCTGCGTATGGGCGAACAGCTTCAAGGTCGAGATGTTGGTGTAGCCGTCGACAATGCGGCCCATCAATTTGGAGCGCGCTTCGGAGGAAATCACCGAGCGTTCCTTCACCCGTGGCACGAAATAGCGCAGTGCCAGGCTGTAGAAAATAATCCAGGTGATCAGCGGGATCATCAGCCGCCAGTCGGCCTCGGCAAACAGCACCAGGGCGCTGATGGCGTAGATCGATACGTGCCAGATGGCTTCTGCCGTGGCCACCGCCGAATCGCGCAGCGAGTTGCCGGTTTGCATGATGCGCTGGGCGATGCGCCCGGCGAAGTCGTTCTGGAAGAAGTTCAGGCTCTGCTTGAGCACATAGCTGTGGTTCTGCCAGCGGATCAGGCTAGTCATGCCGGGGTTGATGGTCTGGTGCACCAGCAGGTCATGCAGGCCGTTGAAGATCGGGCGCAGCAGCAGGGCGACCACGGCCATCCAGATCAGCTCGGCGCTGTGAATCTGGAAGAAATTGGCGGGCGGCGTGCCTTGGGCCAGGTCAATGATGCGGCTCAGGTAGCTGAACAACGCTACTTCGATCAGCGCACCGACCAGGCCGACCACCAGCAAGGCGGCAAAACTTGGCCACACCTGGCGCAGGAAGTAGAGGTAGAAGGGCAGGACTTTGTCGGGCGGTGCGTCGCTGGGGGCGTCGCGGAAAATATCGATCAGTTGTTCAAAACGACGATAGAGCATTAGGGTTGACGCCCGCCGGGCGGGCTCTCCTGTTCAAATGCGCGCGGTGCCTTGTGAGCACCGCGCGAAACCTCCTGTTGACCTCAGTCGATGCGCTTGGCCGACTTGATCAGGACAGGATCGATTGGCACGTTCTGCATGCCCTGTTTGGTGGTGGTCTGCGAGTTGACAATGATGTCGACCACGTCCATGCCTTTGACGACCTTGGCGAACACGGCATAACCGGCATCGCGACCCGGGTCGAGGAAGGCGTTGTCGGCCACGTTGATAAAGAATTGGCTGGTGGCCGAATTCGGATCGTTGGTGCGCGCCATGGACAGGGTGCCACGCACGTTATGCAGGCCGTTGCTGGCTTCGTTCTTGATCGGTGCTTCGGTGGGCTTTTGCGACATCTGCTGGGTGAACCCGCCGCCCTGGACCATGAAGCCCGGGATCACACGGTGGAAAATCGTGTTGGTGTAGAAACCCTTGTCGACATAGGCCAGGAAGTTTTTGGTACTGATCGGTGCCTTGACCGGGTCCAGTTCGATTTCAATGTCGCCGTTGGTGGTGCTGATCAGTACGTGCTGGGCCTTGGCGGGCTCGGCGGCCATCAGGTTGGCGGCGAACAATACGGAACCGGCGAAGAAGGCGATTTTTTTCAGCATGGGTCAGTGATCCTGGGTAGTGGTTTCGACTGTCTTTAGAAAATCGAGCAAGGTAGCGTTAAAGACTTCGGGTTGATCCAAGGGCGTGGCATGGCGGGAATCTTCGATCACCGCCAGCCGCGCATCGGGCAGCAGTTTTACATAGTTTTCTTTCTGCGCCACGGGGGTGTAGTCGTGGTCGGCGCTGATGACCAGCGTAGGACAGGTAATTCGGCAAAGTTGTTCCTGCACGCCCCAGCCCACAATCGCGTCGAAGCTGGCGAGATAAGCACGTTTGTCGTTTTTTGCCCAGCGTTCGGCCATTTTGCGGCGCAGGTCGGCTTGGTGCGGTTTGGGGAATAGCCGCTCGCCCAGCGCTTTTCCAATGGTGGACAGGCTGAGCAGCCGCGCCAGGCTCCAGCGTTTGGCCCACTGCCAATAATCATCGGCGCTGCGCACCTTGACCTCGGGCGCGCTGTTGACGATGCACAGGCTTTTGAGCCGCGCCGGTTCGTTCACGGCCAACTGGAAGGCGATCATGCCGCCCATGGACAAACCGACTACGTGGGCGGGCGGCAGGTTCAGGTGTTCGATCAATGCGATCAGGTCGAAGGTGAAGCCCTGAATGCTGTAGCGCTCGCGCGGTTTGTCGGAACGCCCGTGGCCGCGCACGTCCACCACGATGAGGTGGTAATGCCGGGCCAGCACCGGAATCTGCAGTTCCCAATCCTGGCTGCTGGAACCCAGGCCATGGATCAGGATCAGCGGGGTGCCATGACCGTATTCCTCGTAGTGCAGGTTGCAGCCTTCATGGTCGAACCAGGCCATGGGTGAACTCCGTTTCAGGCTTGCTCGGGGGCGGCGAAAGGCGCGTCCAGGGGAGCGGTGTCAAAGGTGCGCAACAGATCGATGAGAATCTGCGTGGCCGGGCCCAGGGGTTTGTCTTTGTTTGAATACAGGTAAAACGTGGGGTTACGGCTGCCGCCTTTTTCCAAGGGTAGCTGTTTGAGCAAGCCTTCGTTGAGTTCGCGTTCGATCAAGTGACGGGGCAGCCAGGCAAAGCCCAGGCCGCTGCTGACGAACGTGGCGGCGGTGGGCAGGCTGCCGACGGTCCAGCGCTGTTCGGCGCCGAGCCAGCCCACGTCCCGTGGCTGCTGGCGGCCGGAGTCGCGGATCACCACCTGCATCTGGCTCTCAAGGTCCTGGAAGCTCAGCTCGCGGTTCAGGCGATGCAGTGAATGGTCGGGGTGGGCCACGGCGATAAATTCCACATCGCTCATTTCCGTGCCCAAATAGCCTGGAATGATGAAACTGCTGATGGCCAGGTCAGCCATGCCATCGATCAATAACTCTTCGACCCCCGACAACACCTCTTCGCGCAGACGCACACGGCAACCCCGGCTCTGCGGCATAAACGCGGTGAGGGCACGCACCAGGCGCGCGTTGGGGTAGGCGGCGTCCACCACCAGCCGCACTTCGGCCTCCCAGCCTTGCTCCATATGGTGGGCGAGGTCTTCAAGCTGGCTGGCGTTTTTCACCAGTTGGCGGGAGCGGCGCAACAGCACTTCACCGGCGTCGGTAAGCACCGCCTTGCGCCCGTCGATGCGCAGCAGCGGCACGCCGAGCTGGTCCTGCATGCGGGCCACGGTGTAACTCACCGAGGATTGCGAACGGTGCAGCGCTTCAGCCGCCTGGGCGAAGCCGCCATGGTCGACCACGGCCTGCAAGGTGCGCCATTGATCGAGGGTAACGCGGGGCGCTTTCAAGATGAGCTCCTCTTGTCCTAAGCTGACAGTCCTTATTGGAGACTGCCGAATGAGAAAATTGTGTTGTGTGTTGCTGGCGCTGCTGCCGATGAGCGCATTTGCCTACCCTATCGACGTGACTAAAAAGATCGAAGGGGTGCAAGTGGATTACAGCGCCTCCGACGTGGACGGCGACATCAGTTCGATACGCCTCAACAACTACGGCACCGTTGACGCGGTGTGTTCAGTCACCTTCACCAACGGCCCGGAATCGCCGCGCACCCGTAAAGTCACGGTTGAGGCCGGTAAAAGCACGAACACCACGGTCAAATTTACCCGTGCAATTATCAAGATGCGCATCGCTCTGGCGTGTGCCCCGAAATAAAGCAGCAGCGGAGCATGCCGACAGCAATACTCCGCTTATAAACAAATTTCTAGATGGGTTGTAGCAGTTTTTTGCGCTTTTTTATCGAATGGCTGATGTTTAATCTTTTCTCCATCGCCTTACAGCACTTACAGATGGAGCCTACACAGCCATGTCCAACGTTCTGATCATCGAAAGCAGCGCACGCCAGCAGGATTCGATTTCCCGCCAGCTCACCCGGCAGTTCATCAGCCAGTGGCAGGTGGCGCATCCGGCGGATCAGATCACCGTGCGTGATGTGGCCCTCAATCCGGTTCCGCACCTGGATGCCGACTTGCTCGGCGGCTGGATGAAACCTGCTGAGCAGCGCAATACGGTTGAACAGGCTTCTCTGGATCGCTCCAACGAGTTGACCGACGAATTGCTCGCCGCCGATGTGTTGGTACTGGCAGCGCCCATGTACAACTTCGCCATCCCCAGCACCCTCAAAGCCTGGCTGGACCATGTGTTGCGTGCCGGTGTGACCTTCAAGTACACCGCCACCGGCCCGCAGGGTTTGCTCACCGGCAAACGCGCCATTGTGCTGACTGCACGCGGCGGCATTCACACCGGCGCGGCCTCTGATCACCAGGAACCTTACCTGCGTCAGGTCATGGCGTTTATCGGGATTCATGACGTGACCTTCATTCATGCCGAAGGGGTGAACCTGAGCGGCGATTTCCAGGAGAAGGGCATCAACCACGCTAAAGCGCTGTTGGCCCAGGTCGCCTGATCCTTTAATCGCCAGATAATCGCGAGATGTTTATCTAGCCCCACGCAAACCCTTCAAGTACGCGTATCGAACCTCCCTTTGCACTTTTTGCTCCTGAGTGCTCCTGCCCGACTGCCGCTATAGCGAGGTCGGGTTTTTTTTGCCTCGAGTTTCGTCAAACGCTGAAAACCCTTAAAGTCGCGCCCATTCGAAATGAGGCGCGCATGGGCTACTTACTGGTTGTCACACTGATTCAGGCATTTTCCTTCAGCTTGATCGGCGAATACCTCGCCGGTCACGTCGACAGCTACTTCGCCGTGCTGGTGCGCGTGCTGCTCGCCGGGCTGGTGTTTATCCCGCTGACCCGCTGGCGCTCGGTGGAACCAGCGTTCATGCGCGGCATGCTGGTGATTGGCGCGCTGCAGTTCGGTGTGACGTATGTGTGCCTGTACTTGAGTTTTCGTGTGCTCACCGTGCCGGAGGTGTTGCTCTTCACCATTCTCACACCGCTGCACGTGACCCTGATCGAAGACGCCCTCAACCGACGCTTCAACCCGTGGGCGTTGATCGCTGCGCTGGTAGCGGTGTGCGGCGCGGCGGTGATCCGCTTCGACCAGATCACCCCAAACTTCCTGATGGGCTTCTTGCTGCTGCAACTGGCCAACTTCACCTACGCCGCCGGGCAGGTGATGTACAAGCACCTGGTGGCGCGCCACCCGAGTGACCTGCCGCATTACCGACGCTTCGGTTACTTCTATCTGGGCGCCTTGATCGTGGTGTTGCCGGCGTTCCTCATGTTCGGCAAGGCCGACTACCTGCCTGAAGCGCCGCTGCAATGGGGCGTATTGGTGTTTCTCGGGCTGGTCAGCACCGCGCTGGGCATGTACTGGTGGAACAAGGGCGCGTGCCTGGTCAACGGCGGCACCTTGGCGGTGATGAATAACCTGCATGTGCCGGTGGGGTTGCTGCTGAATTTGCTGATCTGGAACCAGCATGAGCCGCTGGGGCGCTTGGCGTTGGGCGGGTTGGTGATTTTGGGGGCGGTGTGGATCAGCCGGTTGGGTGTGCGCAAGCAGCCAACCCCACGCTGAACCCCCTGTGGGAGCGGGCTTGTGTGGGAGCGGGCTTGCTCGCGAATGCGGTGTATCAGTCAGCAAATGTGTATCTGACACACCGCATTCGCGAGCAAGCCCGCTCCCACAAGGTGCGTGTTGTTAACTCGACTGTTGTTCGAGAGCCGGCACATGACTGGCGCCCAACACCGCCGGCAACATCCCCGCCCGCAAATCATTGCCACTCGGCTGCTGATACAAACTCAAGCCAAACTCCGGCAGCACCGCCAGCAGGTAGTCAAAAATATCCCCCTGGATCCGCTCGTAATCCGCCCACGCCGTGGTGCGGGTGAAGCAGTAGATTTCCAGCGGCACGCCTTGGGCGGTGGTTTGCATCTGGCGCACCATGCAGGTCATGTTCGGCTGGATGTCCGGGTGGCTTTTCAGATACGCCAATGCATACGCGCGAAAGGTGCCAAGGTTGGTCATACGGCGGCGGTTGGCCGACAGTTGCGCGCTGTGGCCCTGGGCTTCGTTCCAGGCCTTGAGCTCGGCCTGCTTGCGGCTGATGTAGTCGGTGAGCAGGTGTACCTGGGTCATGCGCAGTTCTTCATCGTCGCGCAAAAAGCGTACGCCGCTGGCGTCGATAAACAGGCTGCGCTTGATACGACGCCCGCCGGAAGCCTGCATGCCGCGCCAGTTTTTGAACGACTCGGACATCAAGCGCCAGGTCGGAATGGACACGATGGTTTTGTCGAAATTCTGCACCTTGACCGTGTGCAGAGTGATATCCACCACATCCCCGTCGGCGCCGACCTGGGGCATTTCGATCCAGTCGCCGACGCGCAGCATGTCGTTGCTGGTCAACTGCACGCTGGCAACGAACGACAGCAGCGTGTCCTTGTACACCAACAGAATCACCGCCGACATGGCGCCCAGGCCCGAAAGCAGCAACAGCGGCGAACGGTCGATCAAGGTCGCGACGATGATGATCGCGGCAAACACGAACAACACCATCTTCGCCAGTTGCACGTAGCCCTTGATCGAGCGGGTGCGCGCATGTTCGGTGCGTGCGTAGATGTCCAGCAGCGCGTTGAGCAGGGCGCTCACGGCCAGGGTCATGAACAGGATGGTAAAGGCCAGCGCCACATTGCCGATGAACAGGGTGGCGGTTTTGCTGAGGTCCGGTACCAGGTACAAGCCGAACTGAATCACCAGCGACGGCGTCATCTGCGCCAGGCGATGGAAGACTTTGTTATGGCGCAGGTCATTGAGCCAATGCAGCGCCGGTTGCCGGCCGAGCAGTTTGACGGCGTGCAGGATCAGGTAGCGCGCCACCCGTCCGAGCAACAGTGCCACCACCAGCAACACCACCAAACCCAGGCTGGAATGCAGCACCGGGTGTTCATCAAGGGCGCCCCAGAGGTCCTGGACGTTGAGCCAAAGCTGTTTGATATCCATGGGTGAAACCGATTCTTCTGTAAGACAACACGGGCCGATTAGAGCATTTAAGTGCAACAAAGTTGGCTTTACGGACAAATTCACTGACAAAAAAGCAGCTGATTAGCACCGTTCGCGTAAAGAAACTCGGTTTGGACGCCCGAAACCGGTAACCTATGCCGCTGATATTTTGTATTTCTTCGAGGTAGCACCCGTGTTTTCCCAATTCGCCCTGCACGAACGCCTGCTCAAAGCCGTGGCCGAGCTTAAATTTGTCGAGCCTACGCCTGTGCAAGCAGCGGCCATCCCGCTCGCGCTCGAAGGGCGTGACCTGCGGGTGACGGCTCAAACCGGTAGCGGCAAGACCGCGGCTTTCGTCCTGCCTGTTTTGAACCGCCTGATCGGCCCGGCCAAGGTTCGCGTCAGCATCAAGACCCTGATCCTGCTGCCAACCCGCGAGCTGGCCCAGCAGACCTTGAAGGAAGTGGAGCGCTTTTCGCAGTTCACCTTCATCAAGTCCGGCATCATTACCGGCGGCGAAGACTTCAAGGTCCAGGCCGCCATGCTGCGCAAGGTGCCGGATATCCTCATCGGCACCCCGGGCCGCATGATCGAGCAACTCAACGCCGGTAACCTCGACCTCAAGGAAGTCGAAGTGCTGGTGCTGGACGAAGCCGACCGCATGCTCGACATGGGTTTTGCCGACGACGTGCAACGTCTGGTGGCTGAATGCGTCAACCGTCAGCAGACCATGCTGTTCTCCGCCACCACCGGCGGCTCGACCCTGCGCGACATGGTCGCCAAGGTCCTGAACAACCCAGAGCACTTGCAGGTCAACAACGTCAGCGACCTGAACGCAACCACGCGTCAGCAGATCGTGATGGCCGACCACAACGTGCACAAAGAGCAGATCTTGAACTGGCTGTTGGCCAACGAGACCTATCAGAAGGCCATCGTGTTCACCAACACCCGCGCTGCTGCCGACCGCATCTACGGTCGCCTGGTTGCCCAGGAATACAAAGCGTTCGTGCTGCACGGCGAAAAAGACCAGAAGGATCGCAAGCTGGCCATCGACCGCCTGAAGGCCGGCGGCGTAAAGATCCTGGTGGCCACCGACGTCGCTGCCCGTGGCCTGGACGTGGACGGCCTGGACATGGTGATCAACTTCGACATGCCACGCAGCGGCGATGAATACGTGCACCGTATCGGCCGTACCGGGCGTGCCGGCAACGATGGCCTGGCCATCTCGCTGATCTGCCACGGCGACTGGAACCTGATGTCGAGCATCGAGCGCTACTTGAAGCAGTCGTTCGAGCGCCGCACTATCAAGGAAGTCAAAGGCACCTACACCGGGCCGAAAAAGGTCAAGGCGTCGGGCAAAGCCGTTGGCGTGAAGAAGAAAAAGACTGACGCCAAGGGCGACAAGAAGAAAACCGGCGCCAAGTCGCCGACCAAGCGCAAGATCGCCAACCGGCCGAAGACCGACAACCTGTCGCTCGTCAGCAAGGATGGCATGGCGCCGCTCAAGCGTCGCAAGCCAGAAGCACCGGCTGCTGAATAAGCCTGCGCTGATATGAAAAAAACCGGACGATTGTCCGGTTTTTTTTTGATCGTTCCCACGCTCTGCGTGGGAATGCGGCCAGGAACGCTCCTGCGTCTCGCTTTTCCGCTCAACTTTTGGCTTTGGCCGCCGCCTCGTCGAGATCCTTGAGGCGTTGATCGATCAACTGGCACTTGTCGGGCAAGTCGGCCGAAGCCGTGTCCATGTCCATCTTTTGCAATTCTGCGTTCATTTCTTTGGCCATGGTCGGGTTTTGCTGGGTGAGCTGAGTCACTTTCTCGGCGAGTTGCTCGCGCTTGGCCGTGGCTTCTTCAGGGGTACAGGCCCAAGCGGGCAGGGCGCTCAACAACGTGGCGGCGATGGCCAGGGTTCTCAGGGTTTTCATGGTCGGACCTCCTTGGCAGGGTTATTCAGTTGAGGCGGTTTGTGTCTGAAAAGTTCAGAGAAGTGACGCCCGTCCGCCCGGCTGAACGGCCAGTGGCATGACGTGTCACTACTTCTGACGGGCTAACTTTTCCACCAGCCTGCAGGAGGAATCAGGATGACGACTTACAACTGGGATTTGATCGAACGTCTGCTGCATGAAGTGCAGAACGGCGAGGGCAGCTTTGCGCCGCGTAAGTACGCGGAGCAGGAAGCGGCCGAAAAGGCCACGGCGGGCGAGTCCACCGGGAATCTGGATGCGTTGAAAAAAACCGCTGCGGATTATGAAGCGCTGCTGTTCAAGCGGGGGTTTATTGAATCGCGCCCTGAAGACGAGGGTGGAAATGGCGAGAATTTCATTCTTACCGCGCTGGGCGCGCAGTTATTGGCGCTGATTGATAGCTCGATTCCGGGCAATGATCACCCGCGTCAGGTGCTGGACGAACAGTCGGACCCGCTGGACCCGGCGACGTTTGCTGAGGTGGCGTCCAAGGCGCAGATTGCTTAAAGGACCTTATGTGAGAGCCGGGCTTGCCCGCGATGCAGGCGGCTCGGTGTGTCTGCCGAACCGATGTGATGCTATCGCAGGCAAGCCAGCTCCCACACAAGCCCACCTTTTAGGTTGAGGTGGCCTTCAGGCATTTGAGCGCTTTGAAATCGCTGCGTACGCCGTCAATTTTCTGCGTTAACTTCATGCGCTGCTGCACAGTGCTTTCGGCCATCAGGTCGATGATCAAGCTACGCGCTGCAGCTTCGGTCTTGGCATAGGCTTGTTTGTATTCAGGCGTCCACAGGCTTTCCCGATCCACCAATAACCGCTGCATTTTTTGCGGGAAATCGGCACTGCGACGTTGCTGCACGGCGTCGATAAATTGCGCCTGCCAGCGCGCGCGGTTGCCGATCCATTCCTGATTCTGTTCGCCAAGGGCAATCGACCACGCCGTAACACGATTTTGCTGGCTGGCGCTGAGCGGGCCAATCCAGGCATCCAGGCGTTTGTTCATGCGTTCGGCGCGCTCTTTGATCTGCTGCGCCAGGGGCGGCTTGAGGTACTCGTCCTGACGCTTGCGCAAATCTTTGGCCAGCGCGGCGTTCATCTCATTGACTTGCTTGTCGTCCAAGCCTTGCAACAGCTCAATGGCCGATGGTGTGATCTCCCGCGCCACCTCGGCGATCGCCTGCTTGGCCTCAACCGTGCGTGCCTGCAAGGCGGCATCTGTGACCTGATTGTTGTCGACCATTTGTTGCAGGCTGTCGAGCCAATCCAGGTAACCAGGCAACTGCGTGGTGCAATGCCAGGCCAGGTGTTCCTTGAGCGTGTCGTTGAACCAGCTCTTCTGCCCGGCATTCATGTCCAGGTAGTCGTTGAGCGTCCAGGGAATGATCACATCAAGATTGCGGTAAGCCAGGCCTACGCGATTGCAGCCGGCGAGGACCAGACTCAGGGTCAGCAGTACTACCAGCAGTTTTAGCCGACGCAACATGGGCGAGTCCTTGCGCAGATGAGTTAGTGCATGTGAACCCGCGCCGGGCGCGACAGTTCAGCCCATCAATAAAACGACCGTGCGGCCTTCAAGGTCAACAGGCCATCGCATTGCGAATTGTGTCCGGAGTAGGCCGAGCAGTCACCGCCGCTGAGGCTGGAGTCGCTGTAGATCAGGTCGAGGTCGACGCCCATCCACTCGCGGGAAAACTGCACTGACCAGTCGCTGAAGCTGCGAATCGAGCCGCCGTCCACCGACACCGGGGTGCCGAGTTGGTGAGTGGTGTACTTCATGCTCACGCCGATGCCGAAGGGCTGGGTGCCGCCGAGGTCGGCAAACAGGGTGCTGTCCTGGCGGTCCGGGTCATTGCTGAAGGACGCGCCGAAGCGATTACCCAGCAGGTTCAGGCCGCCGTAGAACGCCTGGCTGTCGAGTGGGCTGAGTTTGGGGTAGCTGTAATGGATCAATCCGACTTCGTAGCCCAGCGTCTGGTCGAAGGGATGTTTGAAGCCCATGTAGGAATCGACTTCGAGGTTGCTGGCCGAAGACAGCCCTATGTTTGGTGAAAACTGGCCGAAATACAGGCCGCTGTCATGGCTCAAATCCAGGCCGCCGTGAAACGCGTCGCTACCCGGCGACGTCGGTTTGACCAGGCCCTGGGCCATGCTGCGGCTGGGGGTGGTGCCCAATTTCAGGTCGAAGTCACCGAGTTCGCGCTGGAATATCTGCGCTTCGGCGAGGGGGCTGGCGACAAGGGCCGCGATCAGGAAAATGCAGGGTTTGAACACGCTTCACTCCA
The DNA here is from genome assembly GCF_002022275.1 of Pseudomonas fluorescens. GTDB lineage: Bacteria > Pseudomonadota > Gammaproteobacteria > Pseudomonadales > Pseudomonadaceae > Aquipseudomonas > Aquipseudomonas fluorescens_AJ. The sequence continues at coordinate 98,891 of NZ_MSDF01000007.1, read as the reverse complement.
TGAAAAGCGAGGAGCAGTAACGAAAAAGTCGGGCAGATGCCCGTGCTAGACGTGTGCAAGCATACCGGCGAATGCCGAGAGATGAGGCCCGTTCGTCGATTTACACATCGGAGGGTGTCGCATGAAGGTGTTTCGGGCTCTAGTCCTAGCGCCTTGATGGCAAGACGCTTAGGGACCAGGTGTATTGCGCGGTTTTTACTTTTTGCCCAGGCTGATCTGCTTGGACGGGCCGAAAGTCTGGCCGCTCACGCCCTTGGCAATTTGCTGGATTTCGCCGCCGGACTTGAGGAACGCAGCAATCTGGCTGTTGATCGATTCGCTGGTTTCAACGGCGGGAGCTGGCTTTGCTTTGCTGTTGGATGCTTTTACGCGCATGGCGGCCACTAACCTGTAGAAAATTAACTTGGCCAGGCATCGTACAGGAAATACTTGACAATTGCTTGGCAAATATCCCCCGGGAATAGTGAGCGGAGCGGGAAACAGGCGGAGTTTATTCTTGAAATAAGCCCGTAACTTGCTGTTTTAACTGGAAACCGCAGGAGCAGCACTGCTGGCATCCGGGCGAAATTGATTTGTCTGATCAGACGAGCGGGGCGTGGCTAGCAGAACGCCACGCCAGCCCGCGATTTTTCAGGCGCGCGCGCGTGCCGGGCGCAACTCGGGTAGAATGCCGCCCACGTAATGAGGGTATCGGAAATGGCTTTAGTCGGGCGCTACAACAGCTTGCAAGTGGTTAAACACACTAACTTTGGTTTGTACCTGGACGGTGCGCAAGACGGTGAAATCCTCTTGCCCAATCGGTATATCCCCAAAGATATTCCCAGTGAAGATGAAGACTGGCTTAACGTTTTCATTTATCTGGACAGCGATGACAAACTTATCGCCACGACTGAAAAACCGAAAGTTCAAGTCGGCGAATTTGCCAGTTTGAAAGTCGTGGAAGTCAACAGCATCGGTGTGTTCCTCGACTGGGGTCTGCCCAAGGATCTGTTGCTGCCGTATTCCGAAGAAAAACGCCAGATGACCGCCGGTGAGTACTGCGTCGTGCACGTCTACCTCGACAAGCACACCAAGCGCATCACCGCCACCGCGCGGCTGGATCGCTACCTGGACAAGACCCCGGCGAACTACCAGGTCGGCCAGGAAGTCGACCTGCTGGTGGCCGAAGCCACCGACATGGGCTTCAAGGCGATCATCAACAACAAACACTGGGGCCTGATCCACAAGAACGAAGTGTTCAAGTTCCTGCGTCCGGGCAAGGAAGAGAAAGGCTTTATCAAAGAGATTCGCGCCGATGGCAACATCAGCCTGAGCCTGCAACCGGTCGGCCAGGAAGCCGCGTCCAGCCTCAACTCGAAGATCCTCGCCAAGTTGCGCGATAACAACGGCAGCTTGCCGGTCAGCGATAAAAGCGACCCGGCGGTGATCAGCAACTTGTTCGGCGTCAGCAAGGGCAACTTCAAGAAGGCCATTGGTGCGCTCTACAAGCAGGGCCAGATTGTGATTCATGCGGATCGCATTGAACTAAGCTGATCGACGTTCGCTCTTCCGTAGGCGTCCTTCGGCGCTTACGGAGCCTGCCTCAATGTCCAGAAAAGTCATTTTCGCCTACCTTGGCACCTTGCTCACCTTCCTGGTACTCGACGGTCTCTGGCTCGGCGTCCTCATGGGCCCGACCTACAAGGGCCTGCTTGGCCCGCTGATGCTTGATCAGCCTCGCCTGTTGCCCGCCGTGGTGTTTTATCTCCTGTATGTCATCGGTTGTGTGGTGTTCGTGGTCCTGCCCAGTGGTAGTTGGCAACGCGCTGCGCGTCTGGGCGCTTTGCTTGGGCTGGTTGCTTATGGCACCTACGACTTGAGCAATTGGGCCACGTTGCAAGGCTGGTCTGCGAGCCTTGCGATCATGGACATGGCCTGGGGCACGGTCCTGACGGCTGTCTGCTGCACGGTCGGTCATCTGTGTGCACATCGGGTGCGCCCGTGATTGTGTACAGGATTTTACTGCACCGTTGCTGAGCGCAGTCTTTGTTTACTAGCCTCTATTACCTGCTTTGAAACACCGCCCCATGGGGATTGTGTTCTATTGGCACGTATTCTGCTGAATGCCTCGTATACAAACCATGCCGCCTCCCGTATGCACCCTGAAAGCAAGCGCGAGCCGGTATTTCGAGGACCCAGCGATGACCGAACAAATTCCCAATGGCTATAGCCCGCGTCTTTATAACCAGGACCTCGGCCCACTGCCGCAGAAGTGGAACTGGTACAACATCTTTGCCTTCTGGATGAGCGACGTGCACAGCGTCGGCGGCTATGTGTTCGCCGCCAGCTTGTTCGCCCTCGGCCTGGCCAGTTGGCAGGTGCTGATCGCCTTGCTCGCGGGTATTTGCATCGTGCAACTCATCGCTAACCTGGTGGCCAAGCCGAGTCAGCAGGCTGCAGTGCCGTATCCGGTTATTTGCCGGTTGGCGTTCGGGGTGTTCGGCGCGAATATTCCAGCGGTCATCCGCGGCCTTATCGCCGTAGCGTGGTACGGCATTCAGACGTACCTGGCATCGAGCGCGCTTATCATCGTAGTGCTGCGCTTTTTCCCACAGATGGCGGTATATGCAGAACCGCATTTCGCGGGCCTGTCTTACCTTGGCTGGATGGGTTTCCTCAGCTTGTGGGTGCTGCAGGCAGCGGTGTTCTGGGCCGGTATGGAGTCCATCCGCCGCTTTATCGATTGGGCGGGGCCGGTGGTGTATGCGGTGATGTTTGCCCTGGCAGGCTGGATTGTATGGAAGGCGGGTTGGGCGAATATCAACTTCAGCCTGTCGGAAAAGTCCCTTTCGGGCTGGCAGGCCTTCGGCCAAGTGATCGTTGCGACAGCGCTGGTGGTGTCTTACTTCTCCGGGCCCACGCTGAATTTCGGTGACTTCAGCCGCTACTGCCGCAGCATGCAGGACGTGCGGCGTGGCAACTTCTGGGGGCTGCCGGTGAATTTCCTGGCGTTCTCGCTGGTGACCGTGGTGATCGTGTCGGGCACCTTGCCGGTATTTGGCGAGATGCTGCATGACCCGATCGCCACCGTTTCACGCATCGACAACAGCATGGCGGTTCTGCTCGGCGCTTTCGCCTTTGTCACCGCGACCATCGGCATCAACATCGTAGCCAACTTCGTCTCCCCGGCGTTCGACTTCGCCAACGTTGCACCGAGCAAAATCAGCTGGCGTGCCGGCGGCATGATCGCCGCCGTAGCTTCGATCTTTATCACCCCGTGGAATCTGTTCAATAACCCGCTGATGATCCACTACACCCTGGACATCCTTGCTGCCTTCATCGGTCCACTTTTCGGGATTCTGTTGGTGGACTTCTACCTGATCAAAAAGCAGAAGATCGACGTGGATGCGTTGTTCGATGACAGCCCCACCGGGCGTTATTATTTCGACGGCGGTGTGAACTGGACGGCGGTCAAAGCGCTGGTGCCTGCGACGCTGGTGGGCGTCGCGATCACCTTCACCCCGGCGTTGCAGGGTTTGGCCAACTTCGCCTGGTTTACCGGCTGCTTCCTGGGAGGGCTGTTTTTCCTGGTGCTCGCTCGACGCGAGCAGGTTCGGATCCCCGCGCCGCTGGTTGCCGGTTGACCAACACCGCACCTGCCAGTAACAGGCCGCAACCAGCGATCACCAAAGCCGGTTGCAGGCCACCACTGAAATGGCTGCTCACCGCGGCCAGCAACGGGCCGCACAATTGGCCGATGGCAAAGCTGGCGGTCAGCACTCCCGTGCTGCGCTGGTAGCCATGGGGCGCCACATCCCGCAAGCGCGCCATCACTAACTGCATGCACGCCAGGAAGGGTGCGCCGCACAGCAACACGCCGAATGCCAAGCCCCAACCATTGCCCAGCAAGCAGGCAAACACCCCGGCCGCTTGCAGCCACAGGGTCGTCATCAGCCAGCGGCGAGTGGTTTGCGGATCTTTGCGGCGCAGGCTTGCAACCACCACGCCGATCGCGGCAGCCAGTCCAAAGCAAGGCCAGAACAGGTCGGCTTGCCAGGCCCCCTTGAATTGCGCGCTGGCCATTTGCGAAAGAAAAGTCGCCGGAATGATGTAGCCCAAGCCGTACAAAAAGTAGATCCAGCCCAAGTGCGCGATGCTTTCATTGCTGCCCGCATCGGCCGCGGGCGCATTGGCAAGGCTCGGTTGGGGCAGGAACGGCAGGATCGCCAGCAACATCACCAGAGCCACCACGCCATACACCAGCCACAAGGTGGCTGAATCCTGTCGCAGCAAGTTGGAGCCCAGGGCCAACAAGCCGGTCAGCAAAATCCCCAGTCCCGGCCCGGCAAATACCAGGGCCCCGAGGCGAGGGCGCCCGGCGGCGAGCGCCAAAGGCTGGCTCAAGCTGGTGATCATCACCAGCGCCCAGGCGCTCGCGACCCCCGTCCCGAAGCGCAACAGCAAATGCGGCCAGAACCCATGGGCCCAGTAAGACGCCAGCGTCAGCAACACGCATAACCACAGGCCACCGTACAAACGCCCGCGCACATGGTGATGGCTGCGGGCAAAAATCGAATCTACCGCGCCGACGAAATAGCCCAGGTAGTTGGCGGCAGCGATCAGCCCGGCGCCGGTCAGGTCGATCTGCCCCTCACTGAGCAAATGCGGCATCTGTGGGGTGAGGGCGAAGCGGCCAATGCCCATGGCCATCATCAGGGCGATAAAGCTGGCGGTTAAGCGAATCAGGGGAGACATGCTCGGGATTCCTTTGGGGAAACGAATGACCCTCAGGCTAATGCTGATTGACTTTCTGTAAAAATGAATAATAGTGAGTAACTTATTCAGTTTTGGAGAAAGGTATGGAGTTCAGTCAATTGCGCATTTTCCAGGCCGTGGCGGAAGAGGGCTCCATCACCCGTGCCGCCGAACGCTTGCATCGCGTGCCGTCAAACCTGTCGACGCGGCTCAAACAAATGGAGGAACAACTCGGCGTCGAGTTGTTCGTACGCGAACGACAACGCTTGCAGCTCTCTCCTGCGGGCAAAGTACTTTTGGACTACAGCACCCGTCTGCTCGCGCTGCACGACGAAGCCCACGGGGCGGTGCAAGGTGGCCAGCCAGCCGGCGACTTTGTCGTCGGCAGCATGTACAGCACGGCGGCGGTCCATTTGCCGAAGCTCCTGGCGCGTTATCACAAAGCGTTTCCGATGGTGAACCTGCAAGTGCAATCGGCGCCCAGCGGTGAGTTGCTCGAAGGTTTGATTACCGGGCGTCTGGACGCTGCCTTCGTGGATGGCCCGATCACCATTGCTTCGCTGGACGGTGTGCCGCTGTGCGAGGAGCGCTTGGTGCTGATTTGCGAGGCCGACCACCCGCCGGTACGCGGGCCGCAAGATGTGGCGGGGCGTTCGGTATTCACCTTTCGCCGCAGTTGTGCCTACCGTGCACGGCTGGAAACCTGGTTTTCCCACGATCGCGTGGCCATGGGCCGGGCCATTGAGATCGAGTCCTATCAAGGCATGCTTGCCTGCGTGATCGCCGGCTCAGGCGTGGCACTCATGTCCGAATCCATGCTCGAAAGCTTGCCAGGCAAAGACAGCGTGTCCGTTCATCCCCTGACCGGGCCTTTTGCCACTGCTACCACCTGGCTGATGTGGCGAAAGGGTATGCTCGGCGCTAACCTCAATGCGTGGATCGACCTGCAGAGAGAGGACCAGACAGCGTTCTTGCAAGACACGCGGGCAATTGCTTGAACGATCCGTCAGGATTCTGATCAATTCAGTAATAGTTCGTTGTGGTTTCGTTCAAGCATTACGTAGGACTTAGGGCTACTATCACTGTAGGAAAAGGCGACATAACCCTCGCCAACGCGCACCACCCTCAAAGGGGGCAACCATGAAAGAGAAAATTCAAAACTGGCTCCACGACCTCGGCGTTGCGCTGGGCTTGATCGAGCCCCCGCTGCAACCGGTGCCTATTCGCACGGATGACGAACAGCGCCGGCCACGTCGCCGGTAATCCCGGGCCGAAGCAGGATCTAAATGTGGGAGCGGGCTTGCTCGCGGTAGCGTTGTACCAGTCAATAAGATGTCGACTGACTCAACGCTATCGCGGGCAAGCCCGCTCCCACAGTTGTTTTCATAAGCTCAAGAGCGCCGATGTTGCACCGACGCCACACCGACTGAAGAGACCGCTTGAAATCCTGCCTTCGCCCACGTAAAGACTGCCAAATGACCAACCGTTGGTGCATAGCGTCGGAAACAGACTACCCACTGATCAGAATTGGCTGGCTTATCCAATTCAGAATGTAAGAGCAAGTTGAACGCCTCTCTTCGGACATTCGTCAGAGTTGGAGGCAACGCCATGCCGCTCCCTTGCGTCCCGCCAGTCGCAGCGTCACTGATCGCCACAGCCGGAAACATTCTGCATATCGCACCTGTGTCTACAGGTTGGAAGGCTGACGCACCCCGCAATGTTGTAGTGATACCCCCGACTTTAACCAGGCAAACGCTGCTTATGCAGATCGGGCTCCTGCGCCCAGCAGCAATCATTGTCGCCGACCAAACCATCGATGCCGACGTCATTGAGCATTGGCGTGTCGCCCGTCCTTTTGGTGAGCTTTATCTGGTGCGCAGAGGCACGAGCCTGGATAAGGTGCGGCTGGATCTGTGCACAAGCAACAGCATCCGGGTAGTCAATACGCCTGGAGTCAACGCGCCGCATGTTGCAGCCTATATCGCGCATTGGCTGACATTGCCCGATGGCTCGATGCCTCGGGAAATATGTGTGTTGGGCTACGGCAATGTAGGTAAAGAGCTGATCAGTTTGTTACTTGAACGTGCCCCACAGGTTCGAATAAAGGTGCTGGTCCGGCAAGGCCGGGCACCGGATGATTACGATAGCAGGGTGTCATTTTTGCTGGATTGGTTCGAGGCGTTGCAAAGTGCTTGTGCCGTCGCCATTTGCCTGTCCCTGAATAATGAATCCGCCCATCGTATTGATCGGGCCCTCATTCAATGCCTGCACAAACAGGCTCGGCTGGTCTGCGTTGCCAAACCGGACGTCTTTAGTGATGACGCTTTGCAGGCTCTGGCAGTGGCTGAAGGCATCCAGCTGGTCATGGATTATGGACCCGCGACGCTGGATGAATTTCGCACGCGGACCCAGGCGCTCGGCTGCTGTGCTTCCACCTGGCGCAGGCCTGCGACGCTCACGACACAGGCCTCGACGGGTGAGGCCTGTCATCGCGACCTTGACTATGCGGTCTCGGTCCAACTGAGTGTGATGGCCCTGCGTGGCCTCGTCAGGCGCAAACTTGCACACTCATTGACGATCCCCCGTCAGTGCGCATCTGCCAGCGGCCCGCGCGTGTCGATCATCGGCCGTGGCATCAATGGCTTGCTCCAGGCCGTGATGCTGCGTTTGGCGAATTATCAGGTTATCGTTTACGGCTGCAATCAGACGGGTGATGGCGCCAGTCACAAGCAGGTGAACATGCGCCATCTGTCTGCCACAGAGACGGCTGCCAAGCCGCTGCATAATGGCTATCTGTTTCCTGCCAACCAGTGTTTGACCATTGAATGCAACCGCGCGGGCATTGAGCTGTTTGAACAGCTTCTGGCTGACAATCCATCACTGGCACGCTTTGCGCACGCAGGGCTTATACGAGCGTATACGGACGATGCTAGAAGCGTCGACGCTGCAATTGGCGAGCAACGGCAGATCGAAAACAGACCTTGGCCGAGTGGTAAGTCGGGAAATGAACTTGTCGAGATCAGCCAGCAGCAATTCCAGAAACGTTATGGCATCCAAGGGATTGTTCGGGCAATTGAGGTATCGGGCTATGAAGTCGCATTTACCCAATTAAAGGATGAAATAGAAGTGCTTTTACAAGGCGCCGGCGTTCAATTTCTGACTCGGCATTTGAGTGCGGCCGAAATTGCCGAATTGAGCAGAGAGCACTTCGTCGTCACTGCTATGGGTGTAGAGGAAGCTGAGGTCATCGCAGTCGTAGGCTGGTTTTTCAAACTGCGTATTGCTGGCAATGAAGGCGCGAAAATACGCGGGCTCAAGCTACAGTACGATTTGCCGATCGGTGTTATGAATTGCCGGGTGGATGGCGACTGCATTCTTGTCTCCGGCGGGCAGGTCCCGCCTGGCTCTACCGATGCGTACAAAGAACAAATTTTGGCGGATTGTCTGGCCGCTGTTTCTCAACACTTTCCCGCGTCCTACCGAAACGCGATCGAAACCGACGAGTTGCATATCATTGAGTGTGCCAGGCCAGGCACCCTGGATGGCCTTTCAATCGTTCACTGCTCCGCCCATCATCGAATCGCCGCCGGCGGCACCTATGCCGGGGGAACCACGCAAGGGTTGGTATGGGCGTCGCTGGTCCAGGAACTCATTCAGGCAAACCAGAACCTGGCAGCCAAATGAAAAAAACGGGCGTGGCATCCGACGCCACACCCGCTGAAGAAACCGCTCTAAATCCTGTAAATCCTCAAATCGCCCGCGCCGCCTCTGCCTGCGGGCTGCGCGACAGCAAACTCACCAGCACAAAACTCACCAGCCCGACCGCCAGGCTGTAGTAGATCGGCGTGTTCGCGTCCAGGCCATCCTTGAACATGAACACCAGCGCGGTCACAAAACCCAGGGTCATCGACGCAATGGCCCCGGATGTGGTCGCGCGCTTCCAGAAAATCGCGCCCATCAGCGGGATCAGCATGCCGCCCACCAACAGGTTGTAGGCCAGGGTCAGGGCGCTTATCACGTCGTTTACGACCAGCGCGATACCCAGCACGGCGATGCCGGTCAGCATCGTGAACAGGCGGTTGATGTTCAGGCTCGACTGTTTACCCCCGCGCAGGCGCGGCAGCAGGTCTTCGGTCAGCACGGTTGAAGCGGCCAGCAAGCCGGCGCTGGCGGTGGACATCATCGCGGCCAGTGCCGCGGCAATGACCAGGCCGCGTATGCCGTCCGGCAACGAGGCTTTGACGATGGCGGCGAAGGCGTTGTTGACGTTGTCCAGGTCTGGCAGCAGCACGTGGGCGGCCATGCCGATCAGCGCGCAGGCCAGGCCGTAGAGGATGCAATAGAAACCGGCGAAGGTGCCTGCGTACTTGGCGACCTTTTCGTCACGGGCCGTGAACACGCGCTGCCAGATGTCCTGGCCAATCAAAATGCCGAAGAAGTAGATCATGAAGTAGGTAATGATCGTGTCCCAGCCGATTTCGGTGAAGCTGAAATTCGACGCTGGCAACTTGGCTACCAGTTGGTCCCAGCCACCGACACGGTACAGGCAGATCGGCAGCAGGATAAACATCAGGCCCACGGTCTTGATCACGAATTGCACGATGTCGGTGAGGGTCAGCGACCACATGCCGCCGATGGTCGAGTACACCACCACCACGCCACCACCGAGTAGCACCGAGATCCAGAACGGCAGGCCGAACAGCACTTGCAGCACGGTGCCGATCGCCAGGATTGAGGTCACACCGATCATCAGCGCGTAGGCCAGCATGATCACTGCGCTCGCCTGGCGGGCCATGGGGTTGTAGCGTTTTTCCAGGACCTGGGTGACGGTGAAGATTTTCAGCTTCAGCAGCGGCTTGGCCAGGAACAGGTTCAGCGCAATGATCCCGGCGCCCAGTGCGGCGCACAGCCAGAAGCCGGAGATGCCATGCATGTAACCCAGGCGCACGGTGCCGACAGTGGAGGCGCCACCCAATACCGTGGCGGCCATGGTGCCCATGTACAGCGACGGGCCCAGGTTACGCCCGGCCACCAGGTAGTCTTCGTGGGTCTTGGCGCGGCGCATGCCGTAATAGCCGAGCACGAGCATGCCGGCGGCGTAGATGAGTACGACGAATAAATCCAAAGCCATGACGGCGAGTCTCCGATTATCTTTTTTATGAGCGATCAGGCGGCTTGTTGCAGCGCCGGTTTAACGCGCGCATCCGTGCGCCTGCTGCGAGGGTCCGCCGGGCCGTAGACAGCGGCCGGTTCCGGGAACATACGCAACAATGTCAGGTACACCACCGACGCCAAGCCCAGCGTCACCGGCAAGCTGATATCGATGCCATCCGCCAGGTTGCCCAGCGGGCCAACGAATTGCCCCGGCAGGTTGACGAAGCACAGCCCGACCAATGCACTCGGGATCCACGCCCCCAGCCCGCGCCAGTTCCAGCCATGGCTGAACCAGTAGCGGCCGCCGGTTTCACCACGGGTGAACACCTGCAGGTCATCCGGGCAGTAGAAGCCGCGACGTACGATCAGGCCGATGATCATCATCACCATCCACGGCGTGGTGCAGGTGATGATCAGCACGGCGAAGGTCGACACGCTCTGCACCAGGTTGGCAGCGAAACGTCCGATAAAGATGAAGGCAATCGACATCACCCCGATCAGCAACGTCGCCTTGACCCGTGAGAGCAAGCGCGGGAACACGCTGGACATGTCCAGCCCGGTGCCATACAGCGAGGTCGTGCCGGTGGACATGCCGCCGATCACCGCAATCAGGCACACCGGCAGGAAGAACCAGTTTGGCGCTACTGCGAGCAAACCGCCGACATAGTTATTGGCCGCAATATAATCCGGTGCCTTGATCGCCACGATGGTCGCGGTGGCCAGGCCGAACAGGAACGGGATCAATGTCGCGATCTGAGCGAGCACGACCGCCAGCATGATGCGCATTTTCGAGGTTTCACGCGGGATGTAGCGCGACCAGTCACCGAGGAACGCACCGAAGGAAATCGGGTTGCTCATGGCCACCAGCGCTGCGCCAATGAACGCGGCCCAGAAACCGCTCTGACCGAGGTTGACGGTGCCGGCAAAGTGGCTGTCGAAGGCGGGCGCGAAGGCGAAGATGCCCAGCAGAAACAGCAGGCTCGCCGCCCACACGGCAATGCGGTTGACCCACAGCATGAAACGAAAGCCGTAGATGCACACGGTCAGCACGAGAATGGCGAACATGCCGTAGGCCAGGCCCAGGGTCAGGTCGGTTTCCGGCAGGCCGATCAGACGTTTCGCACCGCCGACCAGCGCATCACCTGAACTCCACACCGACAGTGAGAAGAAGGCAATCGCCGTCAGCAGTGACAGAAACGAGCCGACAATCCGCCCGTGCACGCCAAAGTGCGCACCGGAAGACACCGCGTTATTGGTCCCGTTGATCGGCCCGAACAGGCCCATGGGCGCCAAAATCACGGCGCCCACCAGCACGCCCAGCACAATCGCCCAGACACCGGTCTGGAACGACAAGCCGAACAGCACCGGGAATGAACCCAACACGGCGGTGGCAAAGGTATTGGCACCGCCGAAGATCAGGCGGAACAGATCCTTGGGCGCAGCGGTACGTTCGTGGTCCGGGATCTGTTCGACCCCGTTGGTTTCTATCTTGCGAATACTGTTTTCGTTGTTTTTATTATTCATGATCAGCTCCGATCACATTGGCTAAGGGGGCGGCAGCCCTTCCGGCATTGCGGACAAATGTTCGTGACAGGCCAGCCACAGGCCTTCTTGTTGTTGTGTGCCAGACCCTTGTCGTTTGAAGACAATGGTCTCGCGCTCCTGGCTATGAAATTGCTCCCCGTTCATGCGCAGCTCGGTGGCCACGTCATGCATAAAAATCGCCACGTCACCCTGCAGGCTGACGACAGCGTTGCTCGACGTGCACGACAGCACCTCGAACCCCTCGTCCGCGCGCCAGCTGTCCCACAACGCCTGGTAGGCGTCGCGGCTCAGCAGCGGCTGGGGGAGGGTGTAAAACACAAAGCTCGCATCGGCCGTGAACGCGCCAAAGTAGGCGGCGCGGTCATTGCGGGCGAAGGCCGACACCAGGTCGGCCGCAGCTTTCAGCACGGCTTGCGTGCTCATCAGCGGTGCGCCACGCCGGGCAGTACGCAGAGCATCTCGTACAGCAAGTTAGCGCCGAGCAGCGAGGTGTTGCCGGTGGTGTCGTACGGCGGCGAAACTTCTACCAAATCGCAACCGACCAGGTCGAGGCCCTGGCAGCCACGGATGATTTCGATGGCCTGAATGGTGGTCAGCCCGCCAATCTCAGGGGTGCCGGTGCCAGGCGCCCAGGCCGGGTCGATGCCGTCGATATCAAAGCTCAGGTACACCGGGCCACCGCCGACTTTTTCACGCACTTCGGCCATCAGTGGCGCGAGGGAGTGGTGCCAGCATTCTTCGGCCTGGACCACACGGAAACCCTGTTTGCGGCTCCAGTTGAAGTCTTCAGCGGTGTAGCCCTGGGCGCGCAGGCCGATTTGCACCACGCGGTCGCAATCGAGCAGGCCTTCTTCCACGGCGCGGCGGAACGTGGTGCCGTGGGCAATTTTCTCGCCGAACATATGGTCGTTGACGTCGGCGTGGGCATCAATGTGCACCAGCCCGACCTTGCCGTGTTTCTTGTGGATCGCCCGCAGGATCGGCAGGGTGATGGTGTGGTCGCCGCCCAGGGTCATCGGGACCACGTCGTGTTCCAGGATCTCGTCGTAGGCTTCTTCGATGATGCGCACGGCGTCGAGCAGGTTGAAGGTGTTGATCGCCACGTCACCGATGTCCGCGACCGACAGCGAGTCGAACGGCGCGGCGCCGGTGGCCATGTTGTAAGGGCGGATCATCACCGATTCGGCGCGGATTTCACGCGGCCCGAAGCGGGTGCCGGCGCGCAGCGAGGTGCCGATGTCCAGCGGCACGCCGATAAAGGCGGCGTCCAGGCCTTTGGCCGTTTGCAGGTGGGGGAGTCGCATCATGGTGGCGATGCCGGCGAAGCGCGGCATTTCGTTGCCGCCCAGTGGTTGGTGAAAAATCTTGTCCACAGGAGTGCCTCATCGTTGTTTTGTTTATTAGGGGCCGATTCTGCGAAAAGCCCGGGGCGGGAAGAATCGGCAGGGGCAAATACTTAGTTCAGATTTTTCTAAACTAATGCGGGCAGGTAGACTGCTGCGATCAAACATCGGAGCCGACCATGGCCAACGCCTTGCCCGACCTGAAACTCCTGCGCATCTTCGTCAGCATCGTGCGCCACCAGGGGTTCGCCAATGCCCAGCACGAACTCAACCTGTCCACCTCGGCCATCAGCACTTATATGAGCCAACTGGAATCGGCGTTGGGCCTGGTGCTGTGCCATCGCGGTCGCGGCGGGTTCAGCCTCACCAGCAAGGGCGAGCTGTTCCACCAGGAAACGCTGCGCCTGCTCGGTGAGCTGGAAGGTTTCGAGCAATACGCCGCCGCGCTCAAAGGCGAGTTGCGCGGCACGCTGAAGCTGGGCGTGCTCGATTCCACCGTCAGTGACAAAGCGTTGCCGTTTGCTGAAGTAATCGGCGCCTACAGCCTGGAACATCCGGCGGTGCATCTGCATTTGTCGGTGATGAGCCCTTACGAATTGCAACTCGGCGTACAGGACAATCGCCTGGATTTGGCCATCGGCGCCTTCTCCAACCGCATGAGCGGGTTGATCTACATGCCGCTGTACCGCGAACAGCACTGGCTGTATTGCAGCACGCGGCATCCTTTATTCAACGAACGGCGCATTCCCGAACAGGTGATCACCCAGCAACGCATGGTCGGGCGCGGTTACTGGAGCCAGGCAGAGTTGGCGCGTCACGGTTTCAAACACAGCGCTGCGACAGTGGAAAGTATGGAGGCGCAGCTGATTCTGGTGCTGTCCGGCGCCTATATCGGCTACCTGCCCGAACACTACGCCCAGGCCTGGGCCGACAAGGGCGACTTGCGCGTGCTGCTGCCGGCGACCTTCGGTTATCAGGCACCGTTTTCGATGATCATGCGTCGGGGGCGCAGCCGCGAACCGCTGATCCAGACCTTCCGTGATCTGCTCAAAGCCCAGCTCAATCAGGCCTGAAAAATATGTCCCGACCTCAATGCCCCCGTTGCCTCAGGCCCGCTACCCACTGCCTGTGCCCGCTGATCCCGGACCTCGACAGCCGCACCCGCGTGTTGCTGTTGCAGCACCCGAGTGAGGTCAACCATGCACTGAATACAGCGCGGTTGGCGGCGCTGGGGTTGAAGAATGCGCAATTGGTGGTGGGGGAGGTGTTTGAAGATTTGCAGACCCTATTGAACCCGCCCGGCTACCGGGCACGGCTTCTATTTCCAGATGACGATGCGCAGCCGCTAAATACTTACGCACCTTCCGAAGAACCCTTATTGCTGGTAGTCCCCGACGGCACCTGGCGCAAGGCGCGCAAGTTGCTGCACCTCAACCCGCTGTTGGCGGCGCTGCCCCGCGTGACCCTGGCCGAGGGCGCCGAGTCCCGCTACCGACTGCGCAAGGCGCCGGAGCCGGGGGCGTTGTCGACGGTGGAGGCCATTGTGCAGGCGTTGCAGGTGCTGGAAGCGCCGGCGTCTTTCGAACCGTTGCTCAAACCGTTTGAAGCATTAATCGAAGGGCAGATTGCGGCGATGG
>NZ_MSDF01000007.1:0-84378 GCF_002022275.1 Pseudomonas fluorescens | reverse complement strand
CAGCCACCACACCCTCTACTTATTCCTTAAAGCCATAAGCACCACACTTTGCGTGATATGGCCCGCCAGCCTTTCCCGGTATGATGTGCGCCCCGCAGTCTGGATTGCGAATACGCCATGACCTTGCAGTACCCTACAATCGCCGATTGCGTCGGCAACACGCCCCTGGTCCGCTTGCAACGCATGGCGGGTGAAACCAGCAATACCCTGTTGCTCAAGCTCGAAGGGAACAACCCGGCCGGCTCCGTCAAGGACCGCCCGGCACTGTCGATGATCACCCGCGCCGAGCTGCGCGGGCAGATCAAGCCCGGCGACACCCTGATCGAAGCCACCTCGGGTAACACCGGGATCGCCCTGGCCATGGCCGCGGCAATCAAGGGTTACAAGATGGTGCTGATCATGCCCGACAACGGCAGTGCCGAGCGCAAGGCCGCGATGACCGCCTATGGCGCCCAGCTGATTCTGGTCACCCAGGAAGAAGGCATGGAAGGCGCGCGCGATCTTGCCGAGCGCATGGCCGCCGAAGGCCGTGGCGTGGTGCTGGACCAGTTCGCCAATGGCGATAACCCTGAGGCGCATTACACCAGCACCGGCCCGGAAATCTGGCGCCAGACCGGCGGCACCATCACCCATTTCGTCAGCTCCATGGGCACCACCGGCACCATCATGGGCAACTCGCGCTACCTCAAGGAGCAGAACCCGGACGTCCAGATCGTCGGCCTGCAACCGATGGAAGGCGCGGCTATTCCTGGCATTCGCCGCTGGCCTGAAGAGTATTTGCCGAAGATTTACAACGCGACCCGCGTGGACCGCATCATCGATATGGCCCAGCGTGAAGCTGAAGACACCACCCGTCGCCTGGCGCGTGAAGAAGGCATCTTCTGCGGCGTGTCCTCCGGGGGCGCTGTGGCCGGTATGTTGCGTTTGTCCAAGGAACTGGAAAACGCGGTGATCGTCGCGATCATCTGTGACCGAGGCGACCGCTACCTGTCGACCGGCATTTTCGACGAACCCAACTGATGGCCAAGCACGAGAGAGGCCTGCGCTTCCAACCGACGGGCGGCAGCCGGGCCCCGCAGATTCCTGTGGGCAAGAAACAACGCCTGACCATCGAGCGTCTGGCCAATGACGGCCGTGGCATCGTGTTTTTTGAAGGCCGCACCTGGTTCGTGAACGGTGCGCTGGCCGGTGAAGAGGTTGAGGCGCGGGTGTTGGGTGCCCATGGCAAAGTGGTCGAGGCCCGCACCGAGCGTGTCTTCAAGGCCAGCGAACTGCGCCGTCCGGCGCCGTGTGCGCATTTTGGCCGCTGCGGCGGTTGCAGCGTGCAACACTTGCCCCAGGACGAACAACTCGCACTGAAACAGCGCATGCTCGCGGAGCAACTGTCCCGTGTGGCCGGTGTCGAACCGCAAGAGTGGGCTGCACCTTTAAGTGGGCCTGAATTCGGTTACCGGCGCCGCGCCCGCGTGGCGGTGCGCTGGAATGCCAAGGCAAAAAATCTGGAAGTCGGTTTTCGCGCCGTGGCCAGTCAGGACATCGTCGCCATTGACGATTGCCCAGTGCTGGTACAGGCCTTGCAGCCGATCATGCAGCGTTTGCCAAACATGCTGCGCCGCTTGAGCAAACCTCAGGCACTGGGGCATGTGGAAGTGTTCAGCGGCTCGTCCATCGCCGTGTTGTTGCGGCATATGGCGCCGTTGTCCGAAGCGGACCTGCTGATCCTTAACGAATTTTGCACGTTCCATGACGCACAATTGTGGCTGCATGGAGAGGGCCAGCCGGAACCGGTCAACGCAGAGGCTGCGTTGGGCTATCGGTTGGAGCAGTGGGACCTGGAACTGGCCTATCGCCCGGGAGACTTTGTGCAAGTCAACGCCTTGGTCAACGAGGCAATGGTTGCCCAGGCCCTGGCGTGGCTGGCGCCGCAACCCGAAGAGCGCGTGTTGGACTTGTTTTGCGGGCTGGGCAATTTCGCCTTGCCGCTGGCCAAGCAGGCACGTGACGTGGTGGCGGTAGAGGGCGTGCAGGCCATGGTCGACCGCGCCGCACTGAATGCCGTCAGCAACAATTTGCATAATGTTCAGTTTTTTCAGGCCGATTTGTCCCAGCCTTTGACCGACGCGGAATGGGCCAAACAGGGCTTTTCTGCGGTACTCTTGGACCCACCCCGTGATGGTGCCCTGGAGGTTGTGCGAGAGCTCGCCACACTTGGCGCCAAGCGCCTGGTGTATGTGTCCTGCAACCCGGCAACGCTGGCGCGGGATACGGTTGAGTTGGTCAAGCAAGGCTACCGGCTAAAGCGTGCCGGGATCCTCGACATGTTTCCGCAAACAGCGCATGTCGAGGCCATGGCGTTATTTGAAGCGGGCTAGGATGCCCGTTTAATCCGACTGGCCTGTAGTCTCCTGGGCTGTGACCTGTCAGGGAGCTTTACGTAGCCTAAGGTTACGCAGCAGGTCAGCGATGATTTTTGGCGCATCAAAGGTGCGTCGTAGGGAAGGTAAGCAAGATGGTACAGGTGAGAGCGCACCAGCCGATCAACACCGACGGCAGTATCAATCTCGAGGCATGGCTGGATCATGCCGTCAGTGTCGACCCGGCACTGGACCGTGAAGCCTTGAAAGCAGCTTGCGAGTTCGCTCGTGAGTCTGAGCAGCAAAACAATGCGGCCAAGAACCTGTGGGCCGAAGGCACTTCAAGCTTTCGCACCGGGTTGGAAATCGCCGAGATCCTCGCCGATCTCAAGCTCGATCAGGATTCGCTGATCGCCGCCGTGCTCTATCGCGGTGTGCGCGAAGGGCATATCCAGCTGCCGATGGTCGGCCAGCGTTTTGGCGCCGTGGTCGCCAAGCTGATCGACGGCGTGCTGCGTATGGCGGCCATCAGCGCCAGCCTCAGCCCGCGTCAATCGCTGGTGCTGGGCACCCAGGGCCAGGTCGAGAACCTGCGCAAGATGCTGGTGGCGATGGTCGACGACGTGCGCGTCGCGCTGATCAAGCTGGCCGAACGCACCTGCGCGATCCGTGCGGTGAAAACCGCCGACGACGAAAAGCGCAACCGCGTTGCCCGCGAGGTGTTCGACATCTACGCGCCGCTGGCGCACCGCCTGGGTATCGGCCACATCAAGTGGGAGCTGGAGGACTTGTCCTTCCGCTACCTCGAACCCGATCAATACAAACAAATTGCCACGTTGCTGCACGAGCGGCGGCTCGACCGCGAGCGCTTTATCAGCGACGTGATGGGCCAGTTGCGTTCCGAGTTGCAGGCCACCGGTGTGGACGCCGACATCAGCGGCCGCGCGAAACACATCTATTCCATCTGGCGCAAAATGCAGCGCAAAGGCCTGGCCTTCAGCCAGATCTACGACGTGCGCGCCGTGCGGGTGCTGGTACCGGAAATGCGCGACTGCTACACCGCGCTGGGTATCGTCCACACCTTGTGGCGGCACATTCCCAAGGAGTTTGACGACTACATCGCCAACCCCAAGGAAAACGGCTATCGCTCGCTTCACACTGCGGTGATCGGCCCCGAGGGCAAGGTGCTTGAGGTGCAGATTCGTACCCACGCCATGCACGAAGAGGCCGAGCTTGGGGTGTGCGCGCACTGGCGTTACAAGGGCACCGACGTCAAGGCCGGGTCCAACCAGTACGAAGAGAAAATCTCCTGGCTGCGCCAAGTGCTCGAATGGCACGAAGAGCTGGGCGATATCGGCGGCCTCGCCGAACAGCTGCGGGTGGATATCGAGCCGGACCGGGTCTATATCTTCACCCCCGACGGCCACGCCATCGACTTGCCCAAAGGCTCCACGCCGCTGGACTTCGCCTACCGCGTGCACACCGAAATCGGCCACAACTGCCGGGGCGCCAAGATCAATGGGCGCATCGTGCCGCTCAACTACAGCCTGCAGACCGGTGAACAGGTCGAGATCATCACCAGCAAGCACGGCACGCCGAGTCGCGACTGGCTGAACCCGAACCTGGGCTACATCACCACCTCGCGGGCGCGGGCGAAGATTGTCCACTGGTTCAAATTGCAGGCGCGTGACCAGAACGTCGCGGCCGGTAAAACCTTGCTCGAACGCGAACTGGCACGTCTGGGCTTGCCGCAGGTGGACTTCGACAAATTGGCCGAAAAGGCCAACATGAAGATCGCCGAAGATATGTTCGCCGCCCTCGGTGCTGGCGATTTGCGCCTGGCGCAACTGGTCAACCTGGCGCAACAACTGGTCGAGCCGGAGCGCGGCAGCGAACAGCTGGAACTGATCCCACGCAAAGCCACCGGCTACAAACCGGGCAAACGCGGCGATATCCAGATCCAGGGCGTGGGCAACCTGATGACGCAAATGGCCGGCTGCTGCCAGCCGTTGCCGGGCGATGCCATTGTCGGTTACATCACCCAGGGGCGTGGCGTGAGCATTCACCGCCAGGATTGCGCCTCGGTGCTGCAGCTCGGTGGGCGTGAGCCGGAGCGGATCATCCAGGTCAGCTGGGGCCCGGTACCGGTGCTCACTTATCCGGTGGACATCGTGATTCGTGCCTACGACCGTTCCGGTTTGCTGCGGGACGTGTCGCAAGTGCTGCTCAACGAGCGCATCAACGTACTGGCGGTCAACACCCGCTCGAACAAAGAGGACAATACTGCGTTGATGTCCCTGACCATCGAGATTCCGGGGCTGGACGCGCTGGGCCGGTTGCTGGGGCGCATTTCGCAGTTGCCGAACATCATTGAGACGCGGCGTAATCGCACGCCATGAAGGCCATCTGAAAGTGTGGGAGCCGGGCTTGTGTGGGAGCTGGCTTGCCTGCGATGCAGGCAACTCGGTGTGTCAGTTGCACTGCGGCGATGCTATCGCAGGCAAGCCAGCTCCCACACAAGCCCGGCTCCCACATTTGATCTTCAGCGTTCCCACTTCAGCGGAAAGAGACTGATGTATTCACTTGAAGACCTGCTCCACCTGATGAGCCGCCTGCGCGACCCGCAGTACGGGTGCCCGTGGGACATCAAGCAAACCTACACCACCATCGTGCCGCATACCCTCGAAGAAGCCTATGAAGTCGCCGACGCCATCGAGCGCGGCGACTTTGATCACCTGCAAGGTGAACTCGGCGACCTGTTGTTCCAGGTGGTGTATTACAGCCAGCTGGCGCGGGAGGAAGGGCGTTTCGAATTCGCAGGCGTGATCGACAGCATCACGCGCAAGCTGATCCGTCGCCACCCCCACGTGTTCCCCACCGGCGATTTGTATGCGCCGTTGGATATCCCGCAACTGAGTGAAGAGCAGGTCAAGGAACGCTGGGAACAGATCAAGGCCGAGGAGCGTGCGGAAAAATCCGACGCGCCGGAGCAACTGTCCCTGCTGGACGATGTGCCCACTGCCTTGCCGTCCCTGTCGCGTGCCGCCAAGTTGCAAAAGCGCGCCAGCCAGGTCGGTTTCGACTGGCCATCCGCGTTGCCGGTGGTGGACAACGTGCGTGAAGAACTGGATGAAGTGCTCGAAGCCATGGCTGACAACGACTCGGCAGCCATCGCCGATGAGGTCGGTGACCTGCTGTTTGCAGCGGTCAACCTGGCCCGTCACCTCAAGGTTGACCCGGAAACTGCGTTGCGGGGCGCCAATGCCAAGTTCGAACGACGTTTCCGATTTATCGAACAGGCATTGCGCGATACCCGTCGTCCCATAGAAGATTGCACCCTCGAAGAGTTGGACGCCCTGTGGGGCGAAGCCAAACGTCAGGAAAAGAACATGTCCAGCTGCGGTTGAGCGGCTGCCTAAGTGAGTAAGCACCATGAGCATTTCCCTTCGCGACCAGTTGCTCAAAGCAGGGCTGGTCAACCAGAAGCAGGCCAAGCAGGTCGGCAAAGACAAGCAGAAGCAGCAGCGCCTGGTCCACAAAGGTCAGGTTGAAGCTGATGACACCCAGGCGCGCCTGGCCCAGGAAGCCAAGGCCGAGAAGATCAAGCGCGACCAGGAACTGAACCGTCAGCAGCAGGAAAAAGCCGAGGCCAAGGCTCGCACCGCTCAGGTTAAGCAACTGATCGAAACCTCGCGCCTGCCGAAGCTGACGACTGAGGACTACTACAATTTCGTGGACGACAAGAAGGTCAAGCGCCTGTCGGTCAACACGTTGATGCGCAACAAGCTGAGCAACGGCTCCCTGGCGATCGTGCACCACGGCGGCGGTTACGAGGTGATTCCGCGCGAAGCCGCGCTGAAGATTCAGGAGCGCTCCCCGGAGCGCATCATCCAGCTCAACATCCTTACCGAAAGCCAGGTGCCGGATGAGGATGATCCGTACGCCGCCTACCAGATCCCCGACGATCTGATGTGGTAAACCGTTGGAAATAACGGTGGTGCCTCCCGTAATACCCCTCAGTCAAGGGTAAACAATGTAATTGTGGCGAGGGAGCTTGCTCCCGCTGGACTGCGCAGCAGTCCCAGTCTTTTAAAACAAAGAGCTGGGGCCGCTTCGCGGCCCAACGGGAGCAAGCTCCCTCGCCACAGGTGACGGTTTACCCTTTCTCTCGCTTAGCGAAACCGCTTACCAATCCACTGCGTAACTCACGCTGAACGTACGACCTTCGGCGTTCGGGTACGGTGCACGGGCATTGGCCTGGGCAAACATGTTCTGGTAGTTACGGTTGGTAAGGTTGTACACCGCACCTTCAAGACGACCGACCGGCAGCCTGACCGAACCGAGCAAATCAGCCAGGGTGTAGCCTTTGATATCGCGGCCGTTGTTGTCTTTAAAGGCTGCGTCGTAGTCATCCAGGCGCATGCCCTGCAAGCGCATGCTGTAGTCGCCATGGTCATAGCCGACAAAGGCCGTGGTTTTGGCCGGTGAGATGCGCGTGGCGGGCAGGTCGATCCATTGGCCGTTCTGACGCGTTTCACCTTTGGCATAGGCGTAGGTACCGCCGACCGACCATTGATCGGTGACGTTGTACGTCAGGCTGGTTTCGATACCGCGCACGCGCTCTTTCTGGTTGACCAAACGCAGCACACGGTCATTGGCGTCATAGAACTGCGTGACGTCGGAGGTGTTTTCATACGCCGTGACGTTAGCCAGCCACTTGTCCCAGGTGCCACGCCAGCCCAGCTCGTAGCTGTCGACTTTGAGTGCCTGAGCATTCAGGTTTTGAATGTCGTACTTACTGTTTACGTCACGCAGAAAGCGTTGGATATCCGGCAGGGAAAAGCCCTGGCTGAAATTGAAGAACACGTCCTGGTTTTCACTCAGGTGATACACCGCACCGAGGTTGTAGAGGGTGTCATCGTATTTGAGCGTGCCGCCCGGCAGTGTCGCGCGATTGCCGGTCTGGACGATTTCGCCATAGGCGATGCTGTCGGAAACCTCGCTTTCGATCCATTCACGGCGTACGCCACCACGTAGGGTCCAGTCATCGATGTCGTAGGACAGCTGACCAAAGATGGCTTTGGTGGTGGTCGCGATGTCCGGGCCGAGCTCGAACGTAGTGCCGGTCTTGGTGTAATTCAGGCCGTTGACCCGGTATTGGTCGCCACGTTGGCTTGAGGTTTCGTGATCGTAGTCTGCGCCCCAGACCAGGTTGCCGGTCGCTCGGCCGATGTCCGGCATTTGCGTATCGATCGCTGCACGCAGGCCATACACGTCCTGCACGCTATTGTTGTCTGAGACCCCGGCGCGGCCCCGGGACAGGTCCGGGAAGAACAGTGCATCGGCACGCCGCCAGTAACTTTCAACCTGCAAACCCTGGCCGTAGAAATCCTTGTCGGCGTAGTTGAGGTTGACCGCCTGGTTATGGGTGAACGGTTGGTCGTCCAGGTCCAGGCCTTTTACCGCGACGGCGGTGTCGGTGATGCGTGGGTTCTTGGTGTAACGGGTGTCTTGCTCGTCCTTGTAGTCTTGCAGCGACAGGCTGATCTTCTTGTCGTCATCCAGCTCGTAGCCGAAGCGACCTTGCAGGTCGTAGGTGTCGGTGTCCATGTTGCTGCCCTGGGACGTGTCCTGGGGAATGCGTTTGCCGTTGCCGTCGAACTGGTCATTGCGTTGCACGGTGTTGCCCGAGAGGTACCAATCCACCGGACCCTTGCGGCCTGTGGCGCTTTGGAAGGCGTCGTAGGAAAACCCTTTGTGGCTGAAGTTGTTGCCGGTGGTCATGCCGATTTTGCTGCTGAACGCCAGGTCTTCACCTTTGTTGCGCTTGGTGATGATGTTGATGATGCCGCCTGAGGCGCCTGCGCCGTAGACGCTGCTGGCGCCGGAGATCACTTCGATGCGCTCGATACTTTCCGGTGCCACGCTGTTGAGCTGGCGGAAGTTGTCGCGCGTGGCATTCTGGGACACGCCGTCGATCAGGATCAGCGTATTGCGCCCGCGCAGCGTCTGGCCGAAGTTGCTCATGCCGCCGCTGGAGGGGGCAATGCCCGGTACCAATTGGCCGAGGATATCCGCAACGCGGCGGCCGGCAGCGGCCTGCTGACGGATTTGGTCTTCGTTGATCACCTGCACGGACCCTGGGATCTGCGCAATGCTGGTTTCGTTGCGCGTGGCCGACACCACGGTGGCTTGTAGCTGCAGGTTGGCGGGCGCCTCCTGCGTTGCCTCGGTTTGATCTGCCCAGGCCGGGACGCTTATCGACCCGAGAAGCGGCAGCAGCACTGCCAGTTGCGATTTGTTCATCGACTTGCCTTTGAGTTATTAGAAGTATTGACAGAAAAAGCAGTTGTCTCAGGCGTTCGGGTGAACGAACGGATGGCGCGGATGCCCACGGCGGCCAGGGCGTACGTCAGTGCGACGAGCCAGAAGCTCTGCGCCAGGCCGACCATGCCCATGCCGATACCGCCGATCAGTGCCCCGCACAGCGCGCCGGCTTTGGCGGCGCTGTTGCCCATGCCGAGCGCAAACCCTTGCTGGCTTGGCGCAACCGTGTTGGCAATCAAGGTGTAGGCAACGGGCAGCAATGCGCCTTGCCAAACGCCCCACAGCAGTCGGCTGGCGAGGAACCCCAACCATTCGCTGGCCAAGGCTGTAAAGGCGAGCGTCAAGGCGCAGGACCACGTGACCCATTCGATGACGCGCAGTGTGTGCGCCGGTTGATGCCGGTCAAACAGGCGCCCCCAAAGCGGTGCGGACAGCGCGAGGGTCAGCGCGCTGGCGGCATAGCTGGCACCGATCAGCCACGCGGGCGCGTGCAATACGTCGGCGACGTAGAGGGCGTAAAACGGTTGGGGCATCATTTTGGCGGCTTGAATCAATACGATGATGCCGAGCATTGCGCCGAGCCAGCCCTTGGGAAGCGCGCCGGGTTTGGCGGTGTTGAGTGGCCGCGATCGCGGCGAATCGCTGGGCAGGAACGCGCTGATCACTGCGCACGCCAGGCAGACGGCGGTGGCGCTGTAACACAGCAGGGCGAAGCCTGAGACATCCATCAGCAGGCCGCCCAGCACCGGCCCGGCCAGCGAGCCGACGGCGGTGGCGGATTGCAGCCGAGCCAGAATGTGCCCGCGCCCGCCGTCGCCGCAGCAGGCCAGTGCATAGGCTTGGGCCGCCGCGATGAAACCGGCCAGTGCACCTTGCGCCACGCGGATAGCCACCAGCAGCCACGGGTCGAACGTGACTGCCGCCAGCGCCTGGCACACCGCCAGGGCGAGCAACGCGCGGATGATCATCGGCTTGTGGCCGGTACGGTCGCCGAGTCGCCCCCACATGGGCGTGAGGACCATCGCCGCCATCATCGGCCCGGCATACACCAACGACGACAACAGGCCGGTGTAGTGGGCATCGGCGACGCCAAGCAGCTTCTGGATTTGCAGTGGCCAGAACGGGCCACTCATTTCCATGGCCCCCATCGACACCAGCTGAATCACCACCAGCAGCCGCAGCGCGGTGTGGTTAGCCTGCATTGGCGGCGGCGCTCAGCGGGTTAGGCAGCCGCCCGACGATATCGGCGTGGCTTTCCAGCAGACGCATGCGCATGAACGATTTGGCCGGCCAGTCCTGCATCAGCAGGGCTTCGCGTTCGGTCGCCCAGCGTTGAGGGTCGACTTCACCGCGTAAATCGTCGAAGCACTGGCTGACCTGCGCCGACAGTTCATCCCAGAGCAGTGCCTGGGGGATGTCGAAGTGGCGCGCGCCGAGCAACACCAATTCGCCCAAGTGGCACATGAATACCGTGTGCAGCAGCTTGTCGCGCACGAAGCCTGCGTCGTCGTACAGGGTCATCTTCGGATCGTGCAGTTCAATGTCCAGGCCGTGGGCGTGCAAGGTCTTGCGGTCGATCCGGATATCACCGAAATCGCGCAATAGCAGTCGGCTCAATTGCCCGTCAGCGGCCATCACCATGAAAGAATTCTGCTGATGGGCCTCGAACGCCACCCCGTAACGCAGGTACATGCCCAGCAGGGCGGGCACAGCGATGGCTGCGTAGTCGCGGAAAAAGGCGAGCATGGCCTGCGCGTCGTCCTGGCCTTGGCTCAGACGAACCCACTGCCTCAGCAACGGTTGCCCGTGTTGATCAATGGCAAACAGGCTGCCCACCGGCACGGCCATTTCACCGGGTTGCAGCAGGCTTTGGGGGTTGTCGCGATAAAGCACGGCCAGGTGGCGGGAATGCTCGTCATTGGCGGGTTGTGGCTGGAAGTGCACGCCGATCCGCTCGGGAACGATGCTGAGGATTTTCTGAATCGCAGGCTCGCGTTCCAGAATGGTCAGCAGCAGATGGCTGATTCGCGGGCCCATGCGCGCCGAACGCGGCGAGACGGTGCGCTGCACGCTGGTCAGGCGCAACGACACCGGAAGTTTGACCATCGGCGCGTCGCAACGGCCTTCGGGCAACACGGTTCTGAAGGACATGGTCGGGTGGGCGGTAAATGCGACGATATCGGTCAGTACCAGCAGCTTGTCGCCGATTTCATTGGCGAACAGGTGCGGCAGCTCCTGGCGTGCTTGCCAAGGGTGAGCGGGCAGGGGCAGATAGTCGCTTGCCTCAAGGCCCTGGGCTGCCAGTGTGGCGTTCAATTGTTGGGCGGCTTGCGGGAAGTGGTTTTGCCACCATGTCCAGTAATCGGCGGTGTTGGCCAATGCTTCAACATGCGCGTATTGGCGATGCAACGCACACAGGAACACCGGGAAACGCGCTTCGAACTCTGGCGAGAAATCGATGACCTGGTCAGTCGTCAGGCCCAACTTGGTCTTGTAGTTGGGGTGCCATGGATGGCCCAGCGTGCCCCATTGTTCAAGTACGGAGGTGGGGTTGGTGACGCCTGGGTCGTTCTTGAGATGGCTCAGCAGGTTGTCTTCATGCGCCGCGGCCATGGTGGCCTGCAGCTTGAGCGACCATTGCTGGTGAAAAGCCAGGCACAAGGTGTCGTTGACGAAGCTGTCGTCGATCTCGCTGTTGAGGCGGTTCAGGACGTGCGCATCAGCGCATGATTCAAGCGCGCTGTTCAGCAGCGTTAATAATTGCGACGGAAATTGAATCTTTTGCTCGGGCTGATCTTCACGCAGGAGGGTGACTTCACCACGCAGGTCCCAACTGGCCATGCGGCCAGGACGCAGATGATCGAAGCGCAGGCGGGTTTGGTCAGGCAGCGTCAGCCAGCATTGGCCGTATTCATCATAGGCACGCGCGCCAGGGTCCAGCAGGCCTTCGCGGAACAATGCCTGAATCAGGCGCTGGAAGCTGCGCTCTGCAGCGGGTGCCAGAGTGCTGATCAGAGAGTCGAGGGTGATGTGGTTAGCCTGGAACTGCGGGGTGGCGAGTGCTTCGCCCCAGCGTTCCAGCAACGATTTTTCCGGCGTCTCGCTGTTTCCGTGCATCAAGTCGAATTCCTTATCCGTAGGCCCTGGTAGAAGGCGGCGGAATGGTATCGAGAATTATTACCAAATGTCTATTTGTTGTTACGAAATTTGCAGAATCGTTTTTCCAGGGCGGGCCTGACTGACTGCTTAACCGAAAATTGACAGCCATGGAGGCGTTTTAGCGTGGGCTCGAGGTGTCTAAGACAGGCTAGTCGAGCGTTTTGGCGGGGTTTGTAGTGCGGGTCTTCAATCTTTGTAGGATGTATCGATTTTTATATCTACTGCAGTAGTGCAGGCAAAAGCAGAGGCGTTAAAACGAAAAACCCCGCTCAATAGGCGGGGTTTTCTGGTGTAGGCGGCCCTTGTGGCGAGCGAGCTTGCTCGCGTTGGGCTGCGAAGCGGCCCCAAACTCTGGCATGGGATTCTGTCTGACGGAATGTGATAGCCATTATTCGGGCCGCTCCGCGCCCCAGCGCGAGCAAGCTCGCTCGCCACAACCGGGCGTCTACGCGATTTCAGAGTTTCAGGAGCTTTGTGCCTGGCGTTTCATTTCGAGGGTTTCGAGCTCGTTTTTATAATTGTGGGCTTCGTTCTCGTTGTGAAACATGCCGACCAGCTGGTCTTGTTGATGGACATCCCAGATGTGAATCCCATGGCCCAGTGCTTCGTGAGACATGTGTGCATCGTCGCGTTCAGTTACTTTTACAGTCATCTGCTTGCTCCAATCTCTGGTTGATCTGCGGCAAGTCGTCGCAGGCCTCTGTTATATGTTTTGTTAGCTTGCTAAGTAAACCGACTTTTCGCACAACTATTCTTTGCACGAAACGCAACAGTGCTGCAGGCCGCGTAAAACGGGGCATTCGGTCGCAGGGTGCTGAGTTTCATGACAAAAGTTTCATGTTGGCGTAAGGCTTCGACCTCGTATTGACTGGACCGCCGCTATCGCAGGCGAGCCAGCTCCCACCTTTTGAAATGCATTCCAAATGTGGGAGCTGGCTTGCCTGCGATAGCGGTAGAACCTTCAAAACAAAACGAGCGGGCGAAAAAAAGCCCCGCATTCAGCGAGGCTCTTTTCTGACTCATCAGCCCATCAGCTACCTTTGACAGCCTTGCCGTCAACGGTGCCGTCCAGCAGCATGATGTTGTATTCCTTGCCGTCGGTTTCGACCTGGCGCAGGGCAACCAGGATGCCGCCCCAGTCCTTGGCAAACCACATCTGGGTGATGCGCTTGCTTTGCGACGGGTCGCGTACGCGCTCGACCTTGATCGCGTCAATGGCGCCGGCTTTGGTCTGGACCTTTTCCGGGCCGATCACGCGGAAGTCGTAGGTGTCGACGTCGGTGCCTTCCGCCACGCGGTAGCTCATGCTTTTCTTGCCGGCGGCAACATCGCGCTGCAAGGCAAGCTGGTAAGTCGATTTGTCGAGCATCCCGCTTTCGAGGGTGACGTTCACCGGGTCTTTGTTTTCAAAACCAGTGATTTTCTTGGTGGCCTGATCGAAGTCCAGGTTGATCTTCTTGGCCTTGCCCAAACCGCCGCGTTCGAAGGTGTAGCTCTTCGGTTGCAGGGTGTCCTTATCGAAGTTGATGACGCTGGTTTCGGTGAGGCTGGCGATCATCATGGAAGCCTTGAAATTCAAGGTCCAGGAGCCATCGCTATTCTTGGTCAGGCTGCGTTCGGCCGAACCACTCATGGGCAACTGTTTCCAGTCGGCGGTGTAGCTGGCGGAGAAAGGGTGAAGGTCTGCTGCTTGCACGGCTGGCAAGGCGAACAGCGCAAAAGCGAAGAGCAAGGCGCGACGCATAAAATCTCCTAGGTTCGAATCAAGTGGCCGCAGGCCGCGAGTAACTGACCGTCCAATAATGCACCCTGTTCACAGAGAATCAACCGGCCCTCGGCGAACCAGCGAACAGCCAGTGGATAAATTTTGTGTTCCTGGATGTGAACCCGTTGCGCAAGTGTCTGCGCCGAGTCTGCAGACTCTACCGGAACCACTGCCTGTACGACCAGAGGCCCGCCATCGAGTTCCTCGGTGACGAAGTGCACGCTGCAGCCATGCTCGCTGTCGCCGGCATCAAGCGCACGCTGGTGGGTGTGCATGCCTTTGTACTTGGGCAGCAGGGAAGGGTGGATATTGAGCAGGCGCCCTTCGTAATGCTGCACGAAATCGGCGCTGAGGATGCGCATGAAGCCGGCGAGGACCACGAGTTTGGGGTTGAAGGCGTCGATCAGTTCGATCAAGGCGCTGTCGAAGGCTTCGCGGCCGTCGAACGCCTTGTGATCCAGCGAGCGGGTGTCGATGCCCGCGTCCCTGGCGCGTTGCAGGCCGTAGGCGTCGCTGCGGTTGGAAATCACCGCAGCGATGCGCACCGGGCTGTCGCCGGTACGCGTGCTGTCGATCAAGGCCTGCAAGTTACTGCCGGTGCCGGAAAGCAGCACCACGACATCACAGGTCTCAGACATTAATGAGCCTTGAGGTTTTTCAGTTCGACCTGAGCCGCGCCTTCCGGGGCAGTCGCGATCTGGCCGATGACCCAAGGCTGCTCGCCCGCTTCACGCAGTACGTTCAGGGCGGTTTCAACGTGCTCTTGAGCCACGCAGATGACCATGCCCACGCCGCAGTTCAGCACGCGGTGCATTTCGTTTTCATCAACGTTGCCTTTTTCTTGCAGCCAGTCGAACACGGCAGGGCGCGTCCAGCTTGCTACGTCGACAATCGCCTGAGCGCCTTTTGGCAGCACGCGCGGGATGTTGTCCAGCAAGCCGCCGCCGGTGATGTGGGCCATGGCTTTAACCGCGCCAGTGTCCTTGATCAGCTTGAGCAGTGGCTTGACGTAGATGCGCGTCGGGGCCATCAGCAGGTCGGTCAGTGGCTTGCCGTCGAGCTGGGTATTTTCGATGTCGGCGCCGGACACTTCGATGATCTTGCGGATCAACGAGTAACCGTTGGAGTGCGGGCCGGAGGATGGCAGGGCGAGCAGGGCGTCACCGGCAGCGACTTTGGAGCCGTCGATGATTTCGGATTTTTCTACAACACCGACGCAGAAACCGGCCAGGTCGTAGTCTTCGCCTTCGTACATGCCAGGCATTTCAGCGGTTTCGCCGCCGACCAGGGAGCAACCCGACAGCTCGCAGCCAGCGCCGATGCCGGTCACGACCTGGGTCGCGGTCTCGACATTGAGCTTGCCGGTGGCGTAGTAGTCGAGGAAGAACAGCGGCTCGGCGCCACACACCACCAGGTCGTTGACGCACATGGCAACCAGGTCGATGCCGATGCTGTCGTGCTTGTTCAGGTTCAACGCCAGACGCAGCTTGGTGCCCACGCCGTCGGTGCCGGAGACCAACACAGGCTGCTTGTAGCCGGCTGGGATTTCGCAGAGGGCGCCAAAACCGCCCAGGCCGCCCATGACTTCAGGGCGCGCGGTGCGCTTGGCGACGCTCTTGATGCGTTCGACCAATGCTTCACCGGCGTCGATGTCTACACCGGCGTCCTTGTAGCTCAGGGAGGGTTGCTTGCTCATGATCCAGGCCTTTAGGGGGGATTCAGGGGTAACGACCGGGCTGGCAGGGCTTTCAATGAAGAGGCTCAGCCGTTGACGGTCTGCGAAGGCGCGCGATTTTATCAGGCTTGAGGGGCAGCGGCCATCCTCGGGCCGACGGGCAGGGCTATATGGTGTTAAAAAAATGCTATTCGGGCCTGTTCCGGCACGTATTAAGGTATAGCCTTGAATCCGCTATCGTTATGACAGCATGAAAACTTACCAGGACCCTGTGAATGTTTTACCGGTGGCTGCTGTCACAGCCTTGCCAAGCCGAGTTCACGCGGTCTGTTCCAGCCGCTAAATTTGTCGTTCGGGAATCTTCCATGCGTCTGTGTAAATTCTTTTTTGTAGGTTGCTTGTCCTTTGTCAGCCTGGCGAGTCATGCCGAAACCCTCAATGGTCTCTATCAAGTACTTGAACCGGTGAGCAGCCAGTCGCCCCAAGAGCGCGACCAGGCCACCCAGCGCGCCGTGCAAACCCTGGTGATTCGCCTGACTGGCGACGCCAAGGCCGCCGATGGCCCAGGCCTGGCGGCGATTCGCAAGGACCCGCAACAAATCATCAGCCAATACGGCTACGACGCCGGCCCGCCGGAAAGCCTGCAAGTGGATTTCGACCCGGTCAGCACCGACCGCGCACTGCGCGAGGCCGACCTGTCGCTGTGGGGCAGCAATCGGCCGTCGATCCTCGGCTGGTGGCTCAACGACTCAACTGAAGGCAGCAGCCTGATCGGCGATGGCCAGGCCGTCGCCCAGTCTCTGCGCCGTGCGGCCCAGCACCGTGGTTTGCCGCTGCGCTTGCCTTTAGGTGACCTGGAAGAACAAGTGGTCGCCACTGCACCGAATCTTGAAAGCGCCGATGCCACGCCTCTGCGCGCCGCTTCCGAACGTTATGGCGCCGATGCGTTGCTCGCTGTGCATGCGCGACAGGACGGCAATCAATGGCAGGCCAAATGGCGCCTGTGGTTGGGTGACAAGAGTGAGCAGGGCACCGCTCAGGGCGCTGACACTGGCGCAGTGGCCGATGCCGTGATGCTAGCGGTCAGCCAAAAGCTGGCGCCGCGCTTTGCCGTCAAACCGGGCGTCAGCACTGAACAATTGCTCGAAGTACAGGGCATGACCCTGGAGCGTTATGCCGCGCTGGGTCACCTGCTGGAGCCGTTTGGCGGTCAGTTGCAGCTCGTGGATGGCAATCGGATTGTGTATCGCGTCAACGGCAGTGCCGATCAGTTACGGACCCAGTTGAGCTTGGCCAAGTTGACGGAGGTGCCAGCGGGTGAGGCGCCTGCGCAGCAACCGGTGGCGGACGGTACTCAGCCGCCTGCTGCCCCTGAGCCTCAGGCGCAACTGCGTTTTCATTGGTAAGTGCCAAGTGGTCTTCCTTCTATATATAGAAGCGGGCAATAGATAAACAGAAGGAGCGGTATATGGCGGATTCGCGTCGTTGGGTGTGGCTTGGCGGGATTGTCCTGCTGTGCGTATTTGTGTTCTTGCTGCATTCGATTCTGACGCCGTTCCTGGTGGCGTTGCTGCTCGCCTATCTGTTCGATCCCGTGGTGGATCGCCTGGAGAAAGCCGGCCTGTCGCGTACCTGGGGCGTGGTGGCGGTGTTTGCGCTGTTCACCTTGATCGTCACCGCGTTGGTGCTGGTGTTGGTGCCCATGTTGGCCAAGCAGTTGTTCCGCCTGTATGAGCTGGCGCCACAGATGCTCGACTGGCTGCAGCACACGGCCATGCCGTGGGCTCAGGCCAAGTTGGGGCTGGCAGATGGCTTCTGGAAGTTCGACAAGGTCAAGGCGGCAATCAGCGAGCATATGGGCCAGACCACTGACATCGTCGGTGTGGTGCTCAGTCAGGCCACGGCGTCCAGCCTGGCGCTGATCGGCTGGCTGACCAACCTCGTGCTGATCCCGGTGGTGGCGTTCTACTTGCTGCGCGACTGGGACATCATGATGGCCAAGATCCGCAGCCTGCTGCCACGCAACAGCGAAGAGCGCATCGTCTCCCTGGCGGAGGAGTGCCACGAGGTGCTGGGAGCGTTCGTACGCGGCCAGTTGCTGGTGATGCTGGCCTTGGGGATTATCTATGCCGCAGGCCTGATGGCGATCGGGCTGGAGCTGGGTCTGTTGATCGGCTTGATCGCAGGTCTGGCGGCTATTGTGCCGTACATGGGCTTCGTGATCGGTATCGGCGCGGCCTTGGTGGCCGGGTTGTTCCAGTTTGGCGGTGACCTGTACCCGATGCTGGGGATTGTCGCGGTGTTCATGGTTGGGCAGGCCCTGGAAGGCATGGTGCTGACCCCGTTGCTGGTTGGCGACCGGATCGGCCTGCACCCGGTGGCGGTGATCTTTGCGATCCTTGCCGGCGGTGAGCTGTTCGGCTTTACCGGCATTCTGCTGGCGCTGCCGGTGGCGGCGGTGATCATGGTGTTGGTGCGCCATGTGCACGATCTGTACAAGGATTCGGATGTGTATACCGGGGTTGAAGACCCCGACTTGTAACCGATGCATCACAAACCCGGCTCCGGCCGGGTTTGTTGTTTCTGGGGGCAGGGTGTCAAACAATTTGCGCAAATCACCGCAAGTTAACGCAAACCTTTGATTTTGCTTGTGGTCTGCTGCATTGTGCGCCCGGCGTCACGGGTATAAACTTTGCAAACTTTACACAGAGGCCACTAACGGTTCGTTTGGAGCCGTTCAGTCAGCATGAAACCGATTCAGCTGCCCTTGGGTGTGCGTCTGCGTGACGACGCCACCTTCATCAACTACTACCCAGGCGCCAATGCCGCTGCACTCGGCTATGTCGAGCGGCTATGCGAAGCCGACGCCGGGTGGACGGAAAGCCTGATCTATCTGTGGGGCAAACACGGCGTGGGGCGTACCCACCTGTTGCAGGCGGCGTGCCTGCGTTTCGAGCAGATGGGCGAACCGGCGGTGTACCTGCCGCTGGCTGAGTTGATGGACCGCGGTATCGGCATTTTCGACCAGCTCGAACAATACGAGTTGGTGTGCCTGGATGACTTGCAGGCAATCGCCGGCAAGGCGGAGTGGGAAGAGGCGCTGTTTCACCTGTTCAACCGCCTGCGTGACAGCGGCCGGCGCTTGTTGATTGCCGCTTCGACCTCGCCGCGTGAGCTGCCGGTGAAGCTCGCGGATCTCAAATCGCGCCTGACCCTGGCGCTGATCTTCCAGATGCGCCCCTTGTCCGACGAAGACAAATTGCGCGCCTTGCAATTGCGCGCTTCCCGTCGCGGTTTGCACCTGACCGACGAAGTGGGGCATTTTATCCTCACCCGTGGCACCCGCAGCATGAGCGCGTTGTTCGATTTGCTCGAACAGCTCGATCAGGCCTCTTTGCAGGCTCAGCGCAAGCTCACCATTCCCTTCCTTAAAGAAACCCTCGGCTGGTAGCCAGCCCAGTCATTTCAAGGCTTTCGGCATATTACAGGCGCCAGAAAACCTGCGTTTTGGCCGGTTTGACCACGCAAATGGCAAGAAATGGGTGTTAAGGGCTTAGATGTCATAGTCCAAACAAGAAGTCACATAGATCACGATTGAATTTGCAAATCGATGTGATAGTGGGCATAGTCTCGACTTCTTTACATATCAGCCACGGTCGTGCCCATGCTAAATCGCTTCGCACCCCTCGTGCCACTCGCACTCGTAACCCTGTTGTTTGGTTGCGCCTCCCACCCTCAACAGGTGGTCGAGCAGCAAAAAAACCAACAACAGTCCCAGGCAAAATTTGTTGCATCGCAATCTTCCACTGTTTACCAGGAAGAGATCGCAACTGAAAAAGAACTAGCCGACTTCGCCGGCAACAAGCCTTACCAGCTTCCAGTTCTCGCCGACAGCATTCTCGAACGCGGCATGTCCCTGATCGGTACCCGTTACCGTTTTGGCGGTACCTCTGAAGCCGGTTTCGACTGCAGTGGCTTCATCGGCTACCTGTTTCGTGAAGAGGCCGGCATGAATCTGCCGCGCTCCACCCGCGAAATGATCAACGTGGACGCACCGTTGGTCGCACGCAACAACCTCAAGCCCGGTGATCTGCTTTTCTTTAGCACAGCAGGCCGTGGTCGTGTCAGTCACGCCGGTATCTACTTGGGCGATAACCAGTTTATCCACTCCAGCAGCCGTCGCAGTGGTGGTGTTCGGGTCGACAACCTGGGTGACAGCTACTGGAGCAAAACCTTCATCGAAGCCAAGCGCGCACTCGCCATGGCCCCGACTACGGTTACCGCCAGCAAGTAAAGTTAAAGTGATACTTGAAGTTTGACGTGTAAGCGCTAGAATCCCTGGATATTGTTGGAATCCGTTCGCGCGAGCTTTGCTTGCGCGTTCTGGTTTTCAGCGTTCGGCAGCGAAAGCCGCATCCAGACCAGGATTGTTCTGCACATGTCGACCTCGGCCCGCCTTATTCTTCTCGTTTGCGCCGCGCTCCTCAGCGCCTGCGCAAGCCGTCCACCGCCGCCGGCTCCCGTAGCCGTCAAACCCAAGCCGGTGTTCAACTATTCCACCCAAAGTTTCTCGCCTGCTGCCGAAGACGTGCTCTTTCGCGCGCTGGGCCTGGTCGGCACGCCTTATCGATGGGGCGGCAACACACCGGACTCGGGTTTTGATTGCAGTGGTTTGATTGGCTTTGTGTTTCGCGATGCCGCTGGA
Organism: Pseudomonas fluorescens; assembly: GCF_002022275.1. GTDB lineage: Bacteria > Pseudomonadota > Gammaproteobacteria > Pseudomonadales > Pseudomonadaceae > Aquipseudomonas > Aquipseudomonas fluorescens_AJ. The sequence goes on along the minus strand of NZ_MSDF01000007.1, from coordinate 64,393 downwards.
ATCTCCCTGCCACGTACCACGCGTGAGCTGATCGTGATGCGCGCTCAGGATGTCAGCGAGCAGAACCTGCAGACGGGGGATTTGCTGTTTTTCGCCACCGGCGGAGGCTCGCAGGTGAGTCACGCGGGTATCTACGTCGGCGAAGGGCGCTTCGTGCATGCGCCGCAAACGGGCGGCACAGTGAAGCTGGACACCCTGTCCAAGGCCTATTGGCAGAATGCCTACCTGAGTGCCAAGCGCGTGTTGCCGGCAAATCTGGCGCGTAATCCGTAAAAGGCACACCGAAATCAATGTGGGAGCTGGCTTGTGTGGGAGCCGGCTTGCCTGCGATGCAGTCACCTCGGTGTATCAGTTGCACTGCGGTGATGCTATCGCAGGCAAGCCAGCTCCCACATTTGCTTTGTGTTGTGCTTGAAATCGACTATTTAACCGCCGACACCCGCCACACCTTATTCCCCACATCATCCGCCACCAGCAAATCCCCCTGCTGATCAATCACCACACCCACCGGCCGGCCCATGGCTTTCTCGTCTTTGTTGAGGAACCCGGTCAGCACATCCATCGGCTGCCCTTTGGGTTGGCCACCCTCAAACGGCACGAAGATCACCTTGTAGCCACTGTGCGGCTTGCGGTTCCACGAGCCGTGCTGGCCGATAAACGCGCCGTTGCTGAATTGCGCCGGGAGTTTGCTGCCCTCGGCGAAGGTCAAGCCCAGCGAGGCCGTATGCGGGCCGACGGCGTAATCCGGCGCGATCGCCTTGGCGACCAGGTCCGGGTTTTGCGGGGTCACGCGCACATCCACATGCTGACCGTAATAGCTGAACGGCCAGCCATAAAACGCGCCGTCCTTGACCGAGGTGATGTAGTCCGGCACCAGGTCGCTGCCGATCTCGTCGCGCTCATTCACCGCTGTCCATAGCTTGCCGCTCTGCGGTTCCCAGGCCATGCCATTGGGGTTGCGCAGGCCCGAGGCGAAAATGCGGTGCTGGCCCGTGCCGCGGTCAACTTCCCAGATCGCCGCCCGGCCTTGTTCCGCTTCCAGACCGTTTTCGCCGACATTGCTGTTGGAGCCCACGCTCACGTACAGCTTGCTGCCGTCCTTACTGGCCACCACGTTTTTGGTCCAGTGGTGGTTGATGCTGCCGCCCGGCAGGTCGACGACCGTGGCGCCGGCGGCCTTGATTGCGGTTTCGCCCGGTTGATAGGGGAAACGCAGCAGTTTGTCCGAATCCGCGACATACAGGTCGTTGCCGACCAGCGTCATGCCGAAGGGCGAATTCAGGTTCTCCAGGAACACCGTGCGCGTCTCGGCAACGCCGTCGTGGTCGGCATCGCGCAGCAGCGTGATGCGGTTCGGGCTGGGTACGCCCGCACCGGCACGGCCCATGACCTTTTCCATGACCCAGCCGCGTATGCCCGAGGAGTCATCCGGCTTGGGCGGTGCATTGGTTTCTGCCACCAGCACATCGCCATTGGGCAACACATACAGCCAGCGCGGGTGATCCAGCCCTTCGGCAAACGCGGCCACTTGGGTGCCCGCCGCGGCCGTCGGCTTGACGCCATCGGGCCAGCCGATCGCCGGAGCGATGTTCACGGTGGGGATCAGCGTCTTGTTCGGCTCCGGCAGCTTGGGCGAAGGCCCGGTACCGTCGGAAACCTGCAGCGTAGAGCTTTCTCCACACGCGGCGAGGGTGCCTGCGAGCATGATCAGTAAGGCAAGTCTTGTTTTATGCATGGTTTTCTCCTGAATACCTGTAAGGGTAGAGGAGCATGGCCGTGGGATGGTTCAAGTGAGAGGCCAGCTTTAATTGACGCTCCACCCCCAACCCACTAACCTTCGCGGCTTGTTCCAGGTGCTCTGTGGCCCGTGGGTCGACAGAGTGAAACAGGGAAGCCGGTGAGTGAGCGCACTTGTACACAGTGCTGCCGCGATTCCGGCGCTGCCCCCGCAACGGTAAATGAGTGAAAACGGTGCTTTTTGCCACTGTATCGCGCGCGATATGGGAAGGCGCATCGTCGGTCGCCCTCTGTAAGAGCGCGCCACTCATGAGCCCGGAGACCGGCCTGGATCATCCAACAGCATCACGGTGGGCGATGCTTGGCTGTCTGTTTTTCTTTTTTCCTGCCCGCCGTTTTTGTTCAGCCCCAACGGAGCGCTGCCATGACTGATACCCCCGACCGCGACGAACGCCATCTGGCGCGCATGCTGCGCAAAAAAGCCGTGATCGATGAGCGCATCGCCAATTCCCCCAACGAGTGCGGATTGCTGCTGGTGCTGACCGGCAACGGCAAAGGCAAGAGCAGCTCGGCGTTTGGCATGCTCGCCCGCGCCATGGGCCACGGCATGCAGTGCGGCGTGGTGCAGTTCATCAAAGGGCGTAACAGTACCGGTGAAGAGCTGTTCTTCCGGCGCTTCCCCGAGCAAGTGCGCTTCCATGTGATGGGCGAAGGCTTTACCTGGGAAACCCAGGATCGCCAGCGCGACATCGCCGCCGCCGAAGCCGCGTGGGCCGTGTCCCGTGAATTGCTGCAAGACCCTGCCATCGGCATGGTGGTGCTGGACGAGCTCAACATCGCCCTCAAGCACGGCTACCTGGACCTCGATCAGGTGCTTAGCGACCTGCAAGCCCGCCCGCCAATGCAACACGTGGTAGTCACTGGCCGAGGCGCCATACCTGAAATGATCGAACTGGGCGACACCGTCACCGAAATGGGCATGCTCAAGCACGCGTTCCAGGCCGGGATCAAGGCACAGAAGGGCGTCGAACTTTGAACCAGCCCCGTCATTGCCCAGCTGTACTGATCGCCGCACCGGCGTCCGGCCAGGGCAAAACCACCGTCACCGCCGCGCTCGCCCGTTTGCACCGCAACCTGGGGCGCAACGTGCGCGTGTTCAAATGCGGGCCGGACTTTCTCGACCCGATGATCCACGAGCGCGCCAGCGGTGCCCCGGTGTATCAATTGGACATGTGGATGGTCGGCGAGCAGGAAAGCCGCCGCTTGCTATGGGAAGCCGCAGGCGAGGCTGACCTGATCCTGATTGAAGGCGTGATGGGGCTGTTCGACGGCACGCCGTCCAGCGCTGACCTGGCGCGGCACTTCGGTGTGCCGGTACTTGGCGTAATCGACGGCACGGCCATGGCACAGACCTTTGGCGCACTGGCCCTTGGTCTGGCGCGTTATCAACCCGATCTGCCGTTCGCCGGTGTACTGGCCAACCGCGTCGGTACCCTGCGCCATGCGCAACTGCTGGAAGGCAGCCTCACTGAAGGCCTGCGCTGGTATGGCGCGCTGTCCCGGGAAACCGGGATTGAGTTGCCGAGTCGTCATCTGGGTCTGGTGCAAGCCAGCGAACTGAATGACCTCGACGTCCGCCTGGACGCCGCCGCTCAGGCCTTGGGTAGCAGCTGTGAAGTCGCTTTGCCGCCGCCGGTAACCTTCGCCGCACCTGAAGTGATCCAGGCCGAGCCATTGCTCGAGGGCGTGCGCATCGCTGTGGCCCGTGATGAGGCCTTCGCCTTCACTTACGGCGCCAGTCTCGACCTGCTACGGGCGATGGGCGCTGAGCTGCACTTTTTCTCACCGATCCACGACCGTGAATTGCCTGACGCCGACAGTCTCTATCTGCCCGGTGGTTACCCGGAATTGCACCACACGGCGCTGTCGGAAAATACCCCGATGCTCGATGCGATTCGCGCGCACCACGCCGCCGGCAAACCGTTGCTCGCCGAATGCGGCGGCATGCTCTATCTGCTGGACTCGCTCACCGACGTGGACGGCACCCGCGCCGAACTGGTCGGCCTGCTGCAAGGCGATGCCGTGATGCAGAAAAAGCTCGCGGCGCTGGCGCTGCAAAGTGTCGAGCTGCCGGAGGGCGTGCTGCGTGGCCACACTTATCATCATTCTTTGACGAGCACCGAGTGGGAACCGATTGCCCGTGGTCTGAGCCCGAATGGCGGGCGCGGTGCCGAGGCGGTTTATCGGCAGGGGCGGATGACGGCTTCCTATGTGCACTTTTATTTTCCGTCGAATCCGGCAGCGGTGGCTGCATTGTTTGCGCCGGACCGGGAGGCCGCCATCGCAGGCAAGCCAGCTCCCACACTGGAGGGTGTTTCAACTCGGTCAACTGTGGGAGCGGGCTTGCCCGCGATAGGGCCATGACCGACAACGCCTTCCCCCAAGCCGACCGCCAAGCCGTCTACCGCGCCATCGCCGAACGCCGCGACATGCGCCATTTCACCGGTGGCAGCGTCGCCCCCGAACTGCTGCATCGCCTGCTCCAGGCTGCCCACCAGGCGCCCAGCGTCGGTTTAATGCAGCCGTGGCGCTTTATCCGCATCAGCGACCGTCCACTGCGTAGGCAAATTCAGCAGTTGGTGGAGGAAGAACGTATCCGCACCGCCGAAGCCCTCGGCGAGCGCTCCGACGAATTCATGAAACTCAAGGTCGAAGGCATCCACGATTGCGCCGAGGTACTGGTGGCGGCGCTGATGGATGATCGCGAGCGGCACATTTTCGGCCGGCGCACCTTGCCGGAAATGGACATGGCGTCGTTGTCCTGTGCGATCCAGAATCTGTGGCTGGCGGCACGCGTCGAAGGCCTCGGCATGGGCTGGGTTTCCCTGTTCGAGCCCCAGGCTCTGGCCGACTTGCTGGGCTTGCCGCCCGGCGCAAAACCCTTGGCGGTGCTGTGCCTGGGCCCGGTAGCGGAGTTCTATCCGGCACCGATGTTGCAACTCGAAGGCTGGACCGAACCGCGGCCGTTGAGTGACATGTTGTATGAAAATGTGTGGGGAGTGAGTCAATGAGTGTGGCCTTGCTGTGTGTCGCGGCAGTGGCGCTGGACGCGCTGCTGGGCGAACCAAAGCGCTGGCATCCGCTGGTGGCGTTCGGCAATTTCGCCGGGCGCATCGAGCAGCGTTTCAATACCGGTGGCCGTGGCTGGCGCAGCCACGGCGTGACTGCGTGGTTTATTGCCGTGGTGCCGCTGACCCTGCTGGCGACGGCCTTGTCGTGGGCGCCGTATATCGGCTGGGTGCTGGAGATTCTGGCGTTGTACTGCGCCCTCGGCATGCGCAGTCTGGGTGAACATGTGATCCCGGTGGCTCAGGCCCTGCGAAGTGGTGACCTGGATGAAGCGCGCAAACGCGTGAGCTACCTGGTCAGCCGCCAGACCAGTGAACTGGACAGCACCGAAGTCGCCCGCGCCGCCACCGAGTCGGTGCTGGAGAACGGCAGCGATGCGGTGTTCGCCGCGCTGTTCTGGTTTGTGGTCGCCGGTGTGCCGGGCGTGGTGCTCTATCGCCTGAGCAACACCCTCGACGCCATGTGGGGCTATCGCAACGAGCGCTTTGAGCGTTTCGGCTGGGCGGCGGCCAAAATCGACGACGTGCTGAACTATATTCCTGCGCGTCTGGTGGCGTTGACCTACGCCGTATTGGGCAAAACCCGGCTGGCACTTAAATGCTGGCGTACCCAGGGCCCGACGTGGGACAGCCCCAACGCCGGCCCAGTGATGGCCGCCGGTGCCGGCGCCTTGGGCGTGGAGTTGGGCGGCGCAGCGATTTATCACGGCGAGTTGCATCAGCGCCCACCATTGGGCGAAGGCCCGGTGGCGGATGCCGACTCCATCGACCGAGGCTGGCAACTGGTGCAGCGCGGCGTATGGTTGTGGCTGCTGATCCTGTGCGCGGGGGCGCAATTTTATGCTTGAACACGGTGGCCGGCTGCGCAAGGCAGCGATGCAGTACGGGATTGCCGAGGCCGACTGGCTCGACTTGTCCAGCGGCCTGGCGCCCTGGCCCTGGCCGATCCCCGAGATCCCGCTGCGCGCGTGGGCACGCCTGCCGGAAACCGATGATGGCCTGGAGAAGGCCGCGAGCGAGTATTACGGCGCGCCCCATGTCCTGCCAGTGCCCGGTTCCCAGGCGGCGATCCAGTTGCTGCCGCGCCTGCGTCGCACGGGCAAGGTCGGCTTGCTGTCGCCGTGTTATGCCGAGCACGCCGAAGCCTGGCGCCGCGCCGGGTACGTTGTGAGGGAAGTACAGGAGCAGGAGGTCGATTTTTTCCTCGACGGCCTTGACGTACTGGTCGTGGTCAACCCCAACAACCCCACGGGTCTGAGCCTAGCCCCGCAACGCTTGCTCGACTGGCACTCACGCCTGGCGGAACGCGGCGGCTGGCTGGTGGTGGACGAAGCGTTTATGGACGTCACACCCCAATTGAGCCTGGCAGGCCAGGCCCATCAAGTCGGGCTGATTGTGCTGCGCTCGTTCGGCAAGTTCTTCGGTTTGGCTGGTGTGCGTCTGGGCTTTGTGCTGGCCGAGCGCAGGTTGCTCAAACTGTTGGCCGAGCAAGTCGGGCCATGGGCGGTCAGCGGGCCGACGCGGGTACTTGGCCAAGTGTGCCTGCGCGATACCGCGGGGCATGTACGCCAGCGCGCACGGTGCATCGAGTCCGGTCAGCGTTTGTTTGACCTGCTTGAGCGCCACGGCTTTCAACCTCACGGCGGCTGTGCGTTGTTCCAGTGGCTGATCACGCCTCACGCGCAACGGCTGCACGAATTTATGGCCCAGCGCGGCATTCTGCTGCGCCTGTTTATCCATGACAGCAGCCTGCGGTTCGGTCTGCCTGATACCGAGGCGGATTGGCTGCGGCTCGATCAAGCGCTCGGCGCCTACAAGGAAGCCGCATGAGTACGCTGATGGTGCAGGGCACCACCTCCGATGCCGGCAAAAGTACGTTGGTGACCGCGTTGTGTCGCTGGCTGGTACGTCAGGGCGTGGCCGTGGTGCCGTTCAAACCGCAGAACATGGCGCTCAACAGCGCTGTGACCGCTGAAGGCGGCGAAATCGGCCGCGCCCAGGCCGTGCAGGCCCAGGCCGCCAATTTGGCGCCGCACACCGACATGAACCCGGTGCTGCTCAAACCCAACAGCGACACCGGCTCCCAAGTGATCATCCACGGCCGGGCCGTCACCAGCATGAACGCCGTGGCCTATCACGACTACAAAGCCATCGCGATGCAGGCGGTGCTGGCCTCTCACGCGCGGTTGAGCGAAGCCTACCCGGTGGTAATGGTGGAAGGCGCCGGCTCGCCGGCAGAGATCAACCTGCGCGCCAATGACATCGCCAATATGGGCTTTGCCGAAGCAGTGGATTGCCCGGTGCTGTTGATCGCCGACATCAACCGTGGCGGCGTGTTTGCCCACTTGGTCGGCACGCTTGAATTGCTGTCGCCCACTGAGCAGGCGCGGGTCAAGGGGTTCATCATCAACCGTTTTCGCGGCGACATCGCGTTGTTGCAATCCGGGCTGGATTGGCTGGAGGCGCGCACCGGCAAACCGGTGGTGGGTGTGCTGCCCTATGTGATGGACCTGCACCTGGAAGCTGAAGACGGCATCGATCAGCGCCAGATCGACAAGGCTGCGCAGGTGCTCAAGGTGGTGGTGCCGGTGTTGCCGCGCATCAGCAACCACACGGATTTTGATCCGCTGCGTTTGCATCCGCAGGTGGATTTACAGTTTGTGGGGCCGGGGCAGGCGATTCCTGCAGCGGACCTGATTATTTTGCCGGGCTCGAAAAGTGTGCGCAGTGATTTGGCGTATTTGCGCGCCAACGGCTGGGACACGGCCGTGGCGCGGCATTTGCGTTATGGCGGCAAGGTGCTGGGAATTTGTGGTGGTTTGCAGATGCTTGGCGAGCAGGTGCATGACCCGCTGGGTCTGGAAGGACCCGCTGGATCCAGTGATGGTCTGGGGCTGTTGGCGTTCAGTACGACCCTTGAGGAAGAGAAACAACTGCGTAACGTGCGCGGGCGTTTGCTGCTGGAGGATGCTGAGGTCAGCGGCTATGAGATTCATGCGGGTGTGACGTCGGGTGATGCGCTGGCTCGGGCTGCGGTGTTGCTGGACGATGGCCGCAGTGACGGCGCCCAGAGTGCTGATGGGCAGATTTTCGGCACCTACCTGCATGGCCTGTTCGAAACGCCTGCGGCGTGCAGTGCGTTGTTGCGTTGGGCTGGGTTGCAGGATGTGCAGGAGGTGGATTACCACGCGTTGCGCGAGCGGGATATCGAGCGGTTGGCGGATTTGGTGGAGAACCATTTGGATACCGCTCTGTTGCGCAAGCTGTGTGGGATTTGATGGTTAAGTGTGGGAGCTGGCTTGCCTGCGATGGCCGCGCCCCCAATCCAGCTGACACCCCACCATCCAAATGTGGGAGCGGGCTTGCTCGCGAAGGCGGTCTGCCGGTGTATATATCCGTTGCTGCGGTAACGGCGGCTTATGGTTCCGCTCTTACAGCGGCTCACTTTTGGAAAGACCCAAAAGTAAGCAAAAGGTCTTCGCCCCACCACTCGGCACCTCGCCTAGGCTCGGTGTGCCCTCACTCCGGCTTGAATCCGTGGGCCGCCGCGATGGGCCATCCTTGGCCCAGCGCGGCTAACCCGGCGTCCTGCCGGGTTACCCACAGATTCAAGCCTGCGTTCGGCCAGCGTGGTTTTACGGGGCGACTGAGATCAACGTCAAAAGCAGAATCAAAAGCCAGAGCCAGAGCCAGAGCCAGAGCCAGAGCCAGAGCCAGCACTGCTGTGCTTCTCTGTGGGAGCTGGCTTGCCTGCGATGGCCGCGCCCCCAATTCAATTGACACCCCACCGTGGACAGCGTCCGCCTCAGGCGATGATTCAGCCGAAAAAGGAACCTCCACATGCTTCAGTTAATCCTCGGCGGTGCCCGTTCCGGCAAGAGCCGGCTGGCCGAAAAGCTCGCCGGCGACAGCGGTTTGCCGGTCATCTACATCGCCACCAGCCAGCCGCTGGATGGGGAGATGAGTGAGCGCGTCGCTTTGCATCGCCAGCGTCGGCCCGACGCTTGGGGTTTGATCGAAGAGCCCGTCGAACTGGCGCGGGTGCTGCGTGAAAACGCCGCGGCGGATCGTTGCCTGCTGGTAGATTGCCTGACCCTCTGGCTCACCAATCTGCTGATGCTCGAAGACCCGGCGCGCTTGGCGTTTGAGCGTGATCAGTTGTTGGAAACCCTGGCGTCGCTGCCGGGTGAAATCATTTTTGTCAGCAACGAAACCGGTCTCGGTGTCGTGCCGCTGGGCGAATTGACTCGCCGCTATGTGGATGAAGCCGGTTGGCTGCATCAAGCCTTGGCCGAGCGGTGTCAGCGTGTTGTCCTGACGGTTGCCGGCCTGCCCCTGACATTGAAAGGTACCTCGTTATGACTGATTCCTGGTGGCTCAATCCCTGCAAGGCAGTTGACGCCTTGGCACATGAACAAGCACTGGCGCGCCAGCAGCAGTTGACTAAGCCGGCTGGCTCGCTCGGGCAGCTGGAGGCGTTGGCGGTGCAACTGGCCGGGCTGCAAGGTCAGGTCAAACCGTCGGTGGATCAACTGTGGATCGCGATTTTTGCCGGTGATCATGGGGTGGTTGCCGAAGGTGTTTCGGCGTTTCCCCAGGAAGTGACCGGGCAGATGCTGCATAACTTCGTCACCGGCGGCGCGGCCATCAGCGTGCTGGCGCGGCAGTTGGGTGCGCAACTGGAAGTGGTCGACCTCGGCACGGTCACGCCGTCGCTGAACTTGCCGGGTGTGCGTCACCTGAATATCGGCGCGGGCACCGCCAACTTCGTCAAGGGCCCGGCGATGACCGAAGCCCAGGGGCGACTGGCGCTGCAAGCGGGGCGTGACAGCGTGCTGCGTGCGCGTGAATCGGGCGCGCAGTTGTTTATCGGTGGCGAGATGGGCATCGGCAACACCACGGCGGCGAGTGCACTGGCGTGTGCCTTGCTCGATTGCCAAGTGATCGACCTGACGGGCCCCGGTACCGGTTTGAATGCCCAGGGCGTCAGCCACAAAGTCGCGGTCATCGAACGTGCGCTCGCATTGCATGCCGGGCAACGCGGCGACGCATTGCAGACCCTGTTCAACCTCGGTGGTTTTGAGATCGCTGCGCTGGTCGGCGCTTACCTGGCGTGTGCTCAGGAAGGCATCGCCGTGCTGGTGGATGGTTTCATCTGCACCGTCGCCGCGCTGGTCGCCACGCGCCTGAACCCGGCATCCCGTGAGTGGCTGCTGTTTGGTCATCGGGGTGCCGAGCCGGGCCATCGTCATGTGCTGCAACACCTCGACGCCCAGCCGTTGCTGGAACTCGGCCTGCGCCTGGGCGAAGGCAGCGGCGCGGCGCTGGCAGTGCCGATGCTGCGCCTGGCCTGCGCGCTGCACGGGCAGATGGCGACCTTCGCTGAAGCCGCTGTGGCAGACCGCCCGGCATGACCTTGCACCTGGACCTGCTGCGTCACGGCGAAACCGAGCTGGGTGGCGGCCTGCGTGGCAGTCTGGATGATGCGTTGACGGCCCGAGGCTGGGAGCAGATGCGCGCCGCCGTGGTGGCGCGGGGGCCCTGGGATCGTTTGGTCAGCTCGCCGCTGCAGCGTTGCGCGCTGTTTGCCCATGAGTTGGGCGCACGGCTCGACGTGCCGGTCAGTCTGGAAAAAGACCTGCAGGAATTACACTTCGGTGCCTGGGAAGGGCAGAGCGCGGCAGCGCTGATGGAAACCGACGCCGCAGGGCTTGGCCTTTTCTGGGCCGACCCCTACGGCTTTACGCCGCCCAACGGCGAACCTGTCAGCGACTTTTCCGAACGTGTTTTGGGCGCGGTCTCACGCCTGCATCAGGCGTATGCCGGCGAGCGGGTGTTGCTGATCAGTCATGGTGGCGTGATGAAGTTGCTGCTGGCGCGGGCGCGAGGCTTGCCCCGCGAGCACTTATTGAATATCGACGTCGGCCACGGCGGCTTGTTCAGCCTGCAGGTCGGCGCAGATGGTGTGTTGAAGGAAGGAGCCTGAGCATGCTGCCGTTCATGATCGCCCTGCAATTTCTCAGCAGTCTGCCCGTAAAATTGCCGGGCATGCCGCAGCCGCAGGAAATGGGCCGTTCGTTGCTGTTTTACCCGCTGGTAGGCTTGCTGTTCGGGCTGCTGCTGTGGGGCCTGAACACGGTGCTGATGGGCGCGCCATTGTTGCTGCACGCGGCGCTGTTGCTGACGGCCTGGGTGCTGCTCAGCGGCGGCTTGCACCTGGACGGCCTCGCCGACAGCGCCGACGCCTGGCTCGGTGGCTTCGGCGACCGCGAACGCACGCTGACCATCATGAAAGACCCGCGCAGCGGCCCGATTGCGGTGGTTACCCTGGGTCTGGTGTTGCTGCTCAAGTTCACCGCGCTGGTGGCATTGATTGAGCAACACAACGGCGCTGCGCTGATCCTTGCGCCGCTGATCGGTCGGGCTTCGATGCTGGCGCTGTTCCTCACTACGCGCTATGTGCGTGCAGGAGGTTTGGGGCAGGCCTTGTCGGATCACTTACCCAGGGTTGTCGGCCAACAGGTGCTGATCCTCAGTGGCCTGGCCTGTATCCTGATCGGCGGCTTCAGTGGCGGAATCGCCGTGCTGCTCGCGGCCGTCTGTTTTGTCGGGTTGCGTCAACTGATGGTCAATCGGTTGGGCGGCACCACCGGCGACACGGCCGGGGCCCTGTTGGAGCTGCTGGAAATGGCGGTTCTGGTGGGCCTGGCGTTGTAACGCTTTCTTGCAATTCCTTAATCCCGGGTATATACACGCTCTATGCTTGCCTCCCAATGTTTATGCACCAACCTGCGACGCGCCGCGCGTGGCGTCAGCAGGCATTACGACGGCGCTCTCGACGGCTTCGGGATCAACGTTGCTCAGTATTCTCTGCTGTGTAACCTGCAGCGCCTCGACCAACCGAGCATTTCCAGCCTGGCCGACGCCATGGGCCTGGATCGCAGTACGCTGGGGCGCAATTTGCGCGTGCTGGAAGGCGAGGGCCTGGTGCGCCTGGTCGAGGGCGACGACCTGCGTAACCGCCTGGTGCAGTTGACCGAGGCGGGCGAAGAACGCCTGGCGGCGGCCTTGCCGGCGTGGGAGGCGGCGCAACAAAAATTGATCGATCAACTGGGCGCGGAAAAACGCGAAACCCTGTTGGCCTTGCTGGACGAACTCGCCTGAGGGCGGGTGTGTTCGAATACAAGCGGGTATATACCCGCGAGCGGAGAATAAGAAATGACCTCGATGTGGCGCACCAGTGGCTGGGTTCTTGTGGGGAGTGCGTTGATCCTGGCGTTGTCCCTGGGCGTACGGCATGGCTTCGGCCTGTTTCTGGCGCCGATGAGTACGGAGTTCGGCTGGGGCCGTGAGACCTTTGCCTTTGCGATTGCCCTGCAAAACCTGATCTGGGGCCTCGCGCAGCCATTTACCGGCGCCTTGGCCGATCGTTTTGGCGCGACCAAAGCGGTTTTTGTCGGCGGAGTGCTGTACGCCGTGGGCCTGGTGCTGATGGGCATGTCCGATTCGGCGTGGTCACTGTCACTCAGTGCGGGCTTGCTGATTGGGATCGGCCTGTCGGGCACCTCGTTCTCGGTGATCCTGGGTGTGGTTGGCCGCGCCGTAGCACCGGAGAAGCGCAGCATGGCCATGGGCATCGCCAGCGCCGCCGGGTCTTTCGGTCAATTCGCCATGGTCCCGGGTACCTTGGGGTTGATCGGCTGGCTGGGCTGGTCGGCGGCCTTGCTGGCGCTGGGTCTGATGGTGGCGCTGATCCTGCCGCTGGTGGCGATGCTCAAGGACAAACCGCTGCCGGTCATGGTCGGCCAGCAAACCCTGAGCGAGGCGTTAAAGGAAGCCTGTTCCCACTCGGGGTTCTGGCTGCTGGCCTTTGGCTTTTTCGTTTGTGGTTTTCAGGTGGTGTTTATTGGTGTGCATTTGCCGGCGTATCTGGTGGACCAGCATCTGCCGGCAAGGGTGGGGACCACGGTGCTGGCCTTGATTGGCTTGTTTAACGTGTTCGGCACCTACACCGCAGGCTGGCTCGGTGGCCGTATGTCCAAGCCGCGGTTGCTGACCGGGTTATACCTGTTGCGTGCGGTGGTGATTATGCTGTTCCTGTGGGCGCCGGTGACGGAAGTCTCGGCCTACCTGTTCGGCATGGCCATGGGGTTCTTGTGGCTGTCGACTGTTCCGCTGACCAACGGCACGGTCGCGACGCTGTTTGGTGTGCGAAACCTCTCAATGCTCGGTGGGATTGTGTTCCTGTTTCACCAACTCGGTTCGTTCCTGGGCGGCTGGTTGGGTGGGGTGGTCTATGATCGAACCGGCAACTACGATTTGATCTGGCAGGTGGCAATTCTCTTGAGCCTGCTCGCGGCGGCATTGAATTGGCCGGTGCGCGAGCGGCCGGTCGCGCGATTGCAGGCGCAGATGGAGGCGGCATGAGTGTGACGGTGCGGTGTTTGGCCCTGGCGGCAGGGCTGGTGCTGTTGCTGCTGGCCTGGGCAGGCTGGCAACACGGTGGTCTGGCGTTGATGCAGTTGGGCATGGCGATCTGTTAAGTTCGTGGTCTGAAGAATTCAAGGACCTCCGACATGCACATGCGCTGGCTGGCAGTACCCGTCCTGATGGCAATTGGCAGTGTGGCGATGGCTGCCAACTGCCCGCCGTTGCTTGAGGGCCAATTGCCCAAGCTGCGGGCCAAGGAATCCATTGACCTGTGCCAGCGTTTCGCCGGCAAGCCGTTGGTGATCGTCAATACAGCGAGTTTTTGTGGGTTTGCGCCGCAGTTCAAAGGGCTTGAGGCTTTGTATCAGCACTACAAAGGCCAAGGGCTGGAAGTGATTGGCGTGCCGTCCGATGATTTCAAGCAGGAAGCCAAGACCGGCGAAGAGACGGCCAAAGTCTGTTACGTGAATTATGGCGTGACGTTTACCATGACCGAGCCGCAGAAGGTCAAGGGACCGGATGCGGTACACCTGTTCAAGATCCTGGCGCAGCAAACCAGTGCGCCGAAGTGGAATTTCTACAAGTACGTGGTCGACCGGCAAGGCAAAGTGATTGCCAATTTCTCCAGCCTCACCAAGCCCGACAGCCCGGACTTGATCAAGGCCGTGGAGCAGGCGCTGGCGTCGAAACCCTGATTGTCACGTATTAAAAAGCCCCGCTTCCTTTGCAGGAGAGCGGGGCTTTTTTGTACCGCTGTGAATCAGAAGCGGTAAGTCATGCCCAGGCCAAAGCCGTTGGCACTGTTTTCGTACTTGGCGTTGTAGCTGGCCAGTGCGTTGGAGCGGTTGACCTTGACGTCTTCTTCCTTCAGGTAGGAGTAGGCCAGGTCGACGGTCATGTTTGGCATGACCTCATAGCCCAGACCCAGGCTGAAGATGGTGCGGTCGCCGGTAGGAATACGTGGCGAGCGGTCAGTGTTATTGGTGGGCGACTGATCGAACGTCAGGCCGGTACGCAATACCACTTGCTTGGTCAACTGGTACGAAGTACCCACGGCGTAAGCCCAGGTGTCATGCCAGTTCTGGTCTTCTTTGATAGTGCCGACCAGCGACGGTGCGAGTACGCCACCGGCTGCGCCACCGACCACACCTTCGTTCTTCACGGTGATGTCTTTCAGGCGGCTCCAGCGGGTCCAGGTGGCACCGGCATAGAGTTTCCATGCGTCGGTGAGGTCTTGGGTGACCGACAGATCGTAGGATTCAGGTGTGTCGATCTTCAACGAGGCGTCGTAGCGGTTGCTGCGCAGGAAGCCGGAAGTCGCAGTAGGCGCGGTGACTTCGGTGTGGCCGTCCAGCTTGTAGCTGACCTTGGAGTGGTAGGTCAGGCCGACGCGGGTAGTGTCGGTGGCCTGTACCAGCACGCCAATGTTGAAACCGAGTGCAGTGTCGTCACCCTTGATCTTGATATTGGTGTCTGGCGCGGCGGCGTTCAGCGTCAGGTCCGATTCCAGGGTACCGGCGATGCGGTTGATGGTCGGGCCGAAACCAACAGAAACGCGGTCGTTGAAGGCGTAGCTGACGGTAGGTTGCAGGGTGATGACTTTAACTTCGCTCTTGCTGCCGAAGCCACGACCCTGGAAGCCGCTTTCATAATCGGTCACCAGACCGAACGGGGCATAGACGCCGAAACCGACTGCCCACTGATCGTTGAGTTTATTGGTGTAGAAGCCGAAAGGAACAGCAGTGAAAGGCACCATATCGCCTTTGTTGCTGCCGCGTGAACGGCCGCTGACATCGCTGATATCGGTGGAGGCATCAATGGCTGCAACACCGCCGGTGATTTGCTGGCCGTTCAGGCGAGCCATACCGGCAGGGTTACCGTAGACAGTACTTGCATCATCGGCAGAAGAGGAGCGACCTGCGAAGCCTGTACCCATCCCGCTGACGCTCTGTTCGTTGAGTGCAAATCCGCTTGCAAACAGTTGGGAAGATGCCATGGCAACGGCGAGGCTAAGTGTGGTCTTGAGCATTACTTTTTTCATTATTAGAACTCCGTGGTGATCACCGCTGCGGAAAGTAACAATAATTTTAAGATCGCGCTATAGGCTGTAAGGCAGGAGATAGAGCGGTTTTGTAGGACAATCCGACCAAAATCAACGTTTTTAGCCGAATCTTGCAAAACGCCTGATCAACAAGTGACCTGATTCATGGGTGAAACACAGGTTTTCCAGGCTTGGGTGAAATCCCGCAGCCGTCCTTGAGGGTGAAATATTTCTTTCCAGATACGCGCCATGGCCAGTACATCACCGGCTGGCGGCAGTGCAGGGCGATGTTGTTCGACCAGCAGCCAGGCAATGGCGGTGGCGTAACGCAGGTTGACGGTCAGTTCCAGCTGGGGCGCACTGAGGAAGGCATGTTGACTGGCCAGGCCGCGGACCAGGCTGGCGCGTTCGGGGTCCAGCGCCAGGTAATCATCCCAAAGCGCACGGTGGCGAGGCTCGGTGATGCTGTACAGGCCGTGGCCCCGTCGATCATGCAACGCGGAACCCAATTCCGACTGGCTGGCGGCAATGCCCAGCAGCAGGGATTCAGCAGTCTGGTTATGGCGGCCGAGGTAGAGCAACGTCGGCCTGATCACATAACGACACAATTCGCTGGCAGCGATACCCATACAAGCCTCAATCCATGAAAGTGGTCGACGGTGCCTGAGAGGGGGGCTTGGCAGCTGTGAATCGGATCTCAGGCCCGTCGCAAGCGGATCACGCCGCTTGAGTTGAAGTGTAGTGTCATATTTACGATGTAAAGGACTGTTTTTAAAACATCTTCTTCATTTAGTTATAACGTTTATATCTATTTGAACTTAGCGTAATCATTCGAAACCTGAATATCAGGCAATAAAAAACCCTGTGTTTTAAACAGGGTTTTTTGTGTTTCAGCGACTCGGGTCGATCAGGCAACCAGTGCCTGACGGGTACGCTCGATCACGGCCTGCAGCGGTTCTGCGCTGGAGTATTGATCGGGGTACAGGCGTTCGCTGTGACGAGCGATGCCGTGTTCGTTGACCAGGGTGAAGCTGAAGCAGCCTTTGCGAGCGGCCATGATCAGGCAGTTCATTGGAGCAAAAGCGTTGGTGAGGGTGCGAATGGCATCCTGAGTGTGGATAGTGGACATAGTTATTGGTGTTCCTACAAATGACACGGTTAAGAACCGTGCAACGTTAAAACGTTCCAGTGACGTTGATCACCATTGATCAAACGAAGAACCCGACTGGAACAAAGCAGCCAGTTTGAAGCGCTGATAAGTTAGGCGCGCTTGGGCTGGCAGGTAGGTACTTAGGAGGGCAGGCAGCACAACAGGGGCAAAGGTTCTGGGCCCGGGGTGAAGATCCTGATCAATTTGCAGGCTGGTTCGGTCAGAGTATTGAAACTTCGCGGCACCCTTTGCTTGTTCAAAGGCAGTGTCGTCGCAAGTGATACCTGGAAACCATCGAGGTGGTCGATCCCGTGTTGTTCAGGGGAGTTGTTCGACCAGAATTGACTTTCAGCTTGGTACTAACGCCGCGGATAGTAACGGATTGAAACACGGAAGGGAAGTGTGATAGCCAAAAAAATCAATCAGCCGCCGATCACGCTGCGATAAACCAGCACAGTGACTGCGGCTGCCAGCGAACACCCCAGCGCGTAGGCCGCGAGGGTCAGACGCCAGGAGCGCCCTGTCTCGATCACCTGGATCACGTCGCGCATGTCATTGATCCGCCCTTCACCCAGTTCGATGCACAGGCTTACTGCCGTAAAGGCCGCCGACAGCAGGATGGCAATCGCGAACAGCGCGCCGTCGGGGGAGGGCAGTGCTGCGCTGATTCCCAATGAGGTCGCACTGATAGCCAGCAGCAACAGGGCAAATAGCAGAATTCCTTTCATCGACCTATACAGGGTTGAGTCGTCGGTCGGGCAGTGTGGCGAGCCCGGAACGATTTGAAAAGTCCTCGGGTTTTGCGCAGCGGTAACATTTTTCGCGCGGTTGAAGCTAAAAACCTTGTCGATATAACCACTGAGTGGGTACTTGTGCACATTAGTTGCGAACTGTGTAACCACGCCGTCAAGGGCCAGGAAACGTCGCCATTTGCCTGCAATGAAAATTTAAGTCAATGAAAAATATCGCTTTTTTTTATTGGTGAAAAAATCGTCAGTTTGACTGCGACCCCCGTTCCATGGGCCTTTGCGCGAGTTAAACGCGGGTTGTCCACTGAGTTATCCACAGCTTCTGTGGATTGTCCCGAGCGCTTGCTCTAGAACGGGCGTGCAGGTTTTTTTCAGCTTTACCTGTACGAAAAAAAGAGTAGAGTGGCGCGCCTTCCGATCTGTCCCACAGTGCTTTATGAAGTTTCGCTCAGTATCACCTTCTGTTACCGATACCCCTCAAACTGTTACCGCACCCAAGCGCTTTTCTTTGAAAGTTGCCTTGTGGCTGCTCGACAGCCCGCGTCTGGGGCATAACACCAACGTAAAGCACTTTGCAGGGCGTTTGCTCAAGCAGCCGGCCCGCGAAGGTGTGGTCGCCGCCCAGAGCCGCTTGGGTCAGTTGATGTGCCGCGAGTGCGATAACGCCCGTGACCGCCGTATCGGGCACGATCTGCTGCGCTCGGCCGCTCGTGCCGGTGATCGCTGCGCTCAGCGCGAACTGGGTCAGGTCGAAGACTGAGCTGTCGTCTAGCCTTGTGCTCCGTTAACCTCTCCCTTTTTTGGTGATGGCAGAAATGGCTATGGCTTTTGACTGGACCAGTATTGCCTTGGGCCTTGCCGGCGCTGGCGTGCCGTTACTGGCGCTGTGCTGGCAGATTCAACGGCGGCTGACCGCGCGCACCACCGGTTGGGAATTGCTTGAAGAGCGTCTTGCCACCGCCCAGCTCGCGCAGGAAGGGCTTGCGGCTCAACTCGACGCCAGTCGCGACGAGATCAGCGACCTGAGCCAGGCCAACTCGGCAAAACAAGCAGACTTGGCAGCCATGCGCCGTGAAGTCGAATTGCTGCAGATCGACCGCGATAATGCCCGCGACGCCGCCCATGCCTGGAACCTCGACCGCAGCGCCAAGGAAACCGAGCTAAGGCGTCTGGACGCCTTATCGGCCGCCCTGCGTGCAGAACTGCGTGAGCAACAAGACAGCCATCAGCAGCGCCTCACCGACTTGCAGGGCTCGCGCGACGAGCTGCGGGCGCAGTTTGCCGAGTTGGCCGGGAAGATCTTCGATGAGCGCGAGCAGCGTTTTGCCGAAACCAGCCAGGAACGTCTCGGGCAGTTACTTGATCCGTTGAAAGAACGCATCCAGTCGTTTGAAAAACGCGTTGAAGAGAGCTACCAGAACGAAGCGCGCGAACGCTTTTCTCTGGCTAAAGAGCTTGAACGCCTACAGCAACTGAACCTGCGTCTGTCGGACGAAGCCACTAACCTGACCCGCGCCCTCAAGGGCCAGAAAACCCAAGGCAATTGGGGTGAGCTGATCCTTGAGCGTGTGCTTGAACATGCAGGCCTGGAAAAGGGCCGTGAGTATCAGACTCAGGTCAGCCTTAAAGGCCCGGACGGCGAGCGCTTTCAGCCGGACGTGTTGATCATGTTGCCCGGTGACAAGCAGGTGGTGGTCGACTCCAAGGTCAGCCTCACGGCCTATCAACAGTACGTTGCGGCAGATGATGAGGTGATCGGTCAGGCGGCGTTGAAGCAGCACGTGCTGTCCCTGCGTAATCACGTCAAAGGCTTGGCGGGTAAGGACTACAAACGTCTGGAAGGCCTGCACAGCCTGGATTTTGTGCTGCTGTTCGTGCCAATCGAGGCGGCTTTTTCCGCCGCGTTGCAGGCCGAGCCCAACCTGTTCCAGGAAGCCTTCGACCGCCATATCGTGATCGTCAGCCCCACCACGTTGCTGGCAACCCTGCGGGTGATCGACAGCCTGTGGAAGCAGGAACGCCAAAGCCAGAATGCCCGGGAAATTGCCGAGCGCGCCGGCTGGCTGTACGACAAGTTCGTGCTGTTTATCCAGGACCTGGATGAAGTGGGCAACCGACTGCAACAGTTGGATAAAGCCTACAGCGCGGCGCGAAACAAGCTGACGGACGGGCGTGGAAATCTGGTCAGCAGGACCGAGCAATTGCGCTTGCTCGGCGCCCGCGCCAGTAAAAGCCTGCCGGCTGATTTGCTGGAAAAAGCGATGACCGATGCCGATGGTGTGGCGCACATACCGGAGTAGGCCACAGCCCCTGTGGGCGCTGGCTTATGTGGGAGCTGGCTTGCCTGCGATGCGGGCAACTCGGTTGTTCAGGGACACCGCAGTGATGCTATCGCAGGCAAGCCAGCTCCCACACAAGCCAGCTCCCATCGGGTATTCGAGTCAACTGCGCCTACAGCGGCAAGTGCCGACTCAACAACGCCCGCAGCGCCGCGGGCTTCACCGGCTTGGCCAAATAGTCCAACCCCGCCGCATGCACCTCGGCCACCCTTTCCGGGCGCCCGTCGGCACTGATCACCACCCCTGGAATCGGCTCCGCCAGTTGGGCGCGCAGCCAGCCCATCAGCTCAGTCCCGGTTTCGCCGTGGTCCAGGTGGTAATCCACCAACGCCAGTTGCGGACGCACGCCGTCAGCCAGCAGCGCTGCGCATTGCGCCTGGTCAGTGGCGGTCCACACTTCGCAGCCCCAGCGCGTCAGCAAGCTGCGCATGCCAATCAGAATGCTTTCTTCGTTATCGACACACAGCACCTGCGCGCCGCTCAACGGCAGCCCGTTATCGCGTGCTGCCTTGACCTGCGGGCTGGCTTGATTGCGCGCCAGCGGCACGCGCACGCTGAATACGCTGCCCTTGCCCGGCCACGAGCGCACGCTCAAGCGGTGGCCCAGCACGCGGCACAGGCCATCGGCGATCGCCAGGCCCAGGCCCAGGCCTTTCTCGGCGCGGGTCTGGTGGCTGTCCAGGCGTTTGAATTCTTCGAAGATCACCTGCTGTTTATCCAGCGGTATGCCTGGGCCGCGGTCCCAGACTTCCAGGCACAGCTCGTTCTTGCGCCTGCGTACGCCGAGTAACACTGGGCCGTCGGCATAGCGGAAGGCGTTGGTCAGAAAATTCTGCAAAATTCGCCGCAACAGTTTGATGTCGCTGTCCACCCGCAAGCGGCTGCCACGCAGGCGGAAGCGTAAACCTTGCTCCTGAGCCAACACCTTGAATTCAGCACCCAGCGTGTCAAACAGTTCGTTGAGCGCAAACGGCTGTCGCTGCGGATTGATTTTGCCGTTTTCCAGGCGCGAGATATCCAGCAAGTCGCTGATCAGGTCTTCGGCGGAACGCAGCGAACTGTCCAGGTGCTGCACCAATTGGCGGGCCTCGCCTGACAAACCGTCATTCTGGTGGGAGAGGGCGGCGGAAAACAGCCGCGCCGCATTCAACGGCTGCATCAAGTCATGGCTCACCGCTGCCAGAAAGCGCGTCTTCGATTGGCTGGCCGATTCGGCCACGCCTTTGGCATCCGTCAGTGCCACATTCAACTGCGACAGTTCATGGGTACGCTCGGTCACCCGCCTTTCCAGGCCTTCATTGGCCTCCGTCAGCGCCTGCTCGGCCTCGCGGAACGCGGTGATGTCGGTGAAACTCATGACAAAGCCGCCGCCGGGCATCGGGTTGCCGATCAGCTCGATCACGCGGCCATTGGGAAACAAGCGCTCGGAGGTGTGCGCACGGCCCTGGCGCATCCAGTGCAGGCGTCGCGCCACGTGCACCTCCGCCTCACCCGGGCCGCACAGGCCGCGCTCAGCGTTGTAGCGAATAATGTCGGCAATCGGCCGGCCGACGCTGATCAAGCCTTCGGGATAATTGAACAATTCCAGGTAGCGCCGGTTCCACGCCACGAGCTTCAGCGACTGATCGACCACGCTGATGCCTTGGGTGATGTTTTCAATCGCGCCTTGCAGTAGGGCGCGGTTGAATTGCAGTACTTCGGAGGCTTCGTCGGCGATCCGGACTACGTCCTCCAGCTGCATTTCCCGACCTTCAATGGCGGCCTTTACCACGGCACGCGTCGAAGAAGCCCCGAGTACGCCGGCGAGCAGCCTTTCGGTATGGGCGATCCAGTCGTTATCGGCATTCTGGTTGGGGTTAAAACCCTTGCCCTGGCGATAGGCGAAGCGAATAAAACTTTGCTGGGCGCGCTCCTCGCCGACAAAACGCGCCGCAAGGCTGAGCAGATCGCTGATCTGCACCGACAACATTGAGCGGGCGCTGGCGCGCTGGCTGATTTCCTGGCCGATAAAACGCCCGGCCTGCCAGTGTTCGGAAACCCGCGTGCGCGACAGCATCGAGACCCACACGAACAGGGTGAAGTTACCTGCCAGGGAGAACACCGTGCCCAAAGTCAGTGAGGTCACGGACAAGCCAAACGGGTGGGAATGCATCCACGTGAGGCCGGGAAAAAGGCTGAGCGACCAGCCCAGACTTTTCGCCGTCACGGGTAGGACCAAGGTGTAAAACCACAGGAACGTGCCCGCCGCCAGCCCGGCAAACACACCGCGCCGGTTAGCCTGTTTCCAGTACAGCGCGCCCAGCATCGCCGGGGCCAATTGAGTCACGGCGGCAAAGGCGATCTGGCCGATCGTCGCCAGGCTCGCCGTGGAGCCGAGCAGGCGGTAACTCACATAGGCCAGCAGCAGAATGATCACAATGCTGACGCGGCGCACCGACAGCATCCAGTGGCGGAACACTTCGAACGGCCGCTCGGCGCTGGAGCGACGCAACAGCCAGGGCAGCAGCATGTCGTTGGACACCATGGTCGACAGCGCGATGCTGGCCACAATCACCATGCCGGTCGCCGCCGACGCACCGCCGATAAACGCCAGCACAGCGAGGGCCGGATGGGCTTCGGCCATGGGCAGGCTGATGACGTAGGAGTCCGGCAGTACTGAACCGGGCAGCAGCATTTTGCCGCCGAGGGCGATGGGGATCACGAACAGCGCGGCGAGGATCAGGTAAGCCGGGAACACCCACTTGGCCAGGCGCAAATCCTGAGGGTCGATGTTCTCCACCACGGTCACATGGAACTGCCGGGGCAGGCAGATAATCGCCATCATCGCCACGCCGGTCTGCACCACCATCGAGGGCCAGTTGATGGTCTCTTGCCAATACTCTTCCAGCCGCGGTGCAAGCATCGCCTGGCTGATCAGGTCGCCGAAACCGTCATACAGACCGTAGGTCACAAACGCACCGACTGCGAGAAAAGCGAACAGCTTGACCAGGGATTCAAATGCGATTGCCAGCACCATGCCGCGGTGGTGCTCGGTGGCGTCGAGGTTGCGCGTACCAAACACAATGGTAAACAGCGCGAGTACCAGCGACACGATCAAGGCCGTGTCCTGCGCGCGCGTGCCGGTGGTGTCGGCACCTGCGCCAATCAGCAGGTTCACGCCCAGCACAATGCCTTTGAGTTGCAGGGCGATGTAAGGCAACACGCCGACCAGACAGATCAGCGCCACCACCACAGCCAGGGATTGGGATTTGCCGTAGCGCGCGGCGATAAAGTCGGCAATGGAGGTGATGTTTTCCTGCTTGCTGATCAGAATCATCTTCTGCAGCACCCAGGGCGCCAACACCAGCAGTAGAACGGGGCCGAGGTAGATCGGTAAAAACGCCCACAACTGTTCAGCCGCCTGGCCTACAGCGCCAAAAAAGGTCCAGCTGGTGCAGTAAACGGCCAGCGACAGGCTGTACACCCAGGCGCGCATACGCGGGGGCAGCGGCGCACGACGGCGGTCACCGTAAAAGGCGATGGCAAACATAATGGCCATATAGGCCAGGGCAACGGCGGCGATCAGCCCGCTGGACAGCGTCATGGTAACTCCGAGCATAAGAACGCCCGGGCATTCCAGGCCCGGTTGGACAGTCTCGCATGATGCCTGGGGTTAGTCAGTGTCGACCAAGGTCGCGTGCATGGCTTTTGTGGGAGCTGCTTGTGTGGGAGCCGGGCTTGCCCGCGATAGCATCACCACGGTGTCAATGTCACACCGCGGTGCTTTTATCGCAGGCAAGCCAGCTCCCACACAAGCCGAGTCCTACCGTTTGCGGGGCGGCAGAGTCTTTTGGCGCAGGATATAGATCGTCACGAGCACGGCACTGGTCAGCATGAACCCGCGCGCCCACGGGAGTGGCACCAGGTAGCAAGAGAAGCCGATGCTCAGCCACATCAGGCCGATGGCGTAGACCTTGCCTTTAAGCGGAATGCCATTGCCGTCCAGGTAGTCGCGAATCCATGGGCCAAGCCGCGGGTATTGTACCAGCCAATCGTAAAAGCGCGGGGAGCTTCGAGCGAAGCAGGCGGCGGCGAGCAGCAGGAAGGGGGTGGTCGGGAGTACCGGCAGGAAAATGCCGATCACCCCCAACGCTACGCTCAGCCAGCCGATGGCCAGCAGCCCGTAGCGCAGGAGAGGCGAGCGATTGCCCATGGGTGTCACGGGCAAACGACTCAGTGGTGACGTGGCTTGAGGATCGCCGGTTTTTCGTCAGGCGCGTTGCACAGCAGGTACAGCGCGGTGAGGGCTTCCGGGATCTGCACGATCATGTCGTCCATCAGGTTGGCGTCGGACGCGATGTCGGAGAATTCCGGCTGGTCGTCGAACAGGCCCGAACCGACCATGATCGGCAGCAGCATTTCGCTGACTTCTTCCTCGGCGGTTTCGAACCAGGCGGCTTCGCGCAGGAACACGCCTTCCATGAAGCCGATGCACCATCCGCGCAGGTCGGAGTCATCCGGCTCTTCGCCGAGGTCCAGGTCGCATGGCAGCTCGAATTCCTCGTCGGCGGCCAGTTGGCGGCCGATGTGGGCCTTGAGGGCCAACAGGGTGGATTCGATTTCTTCGCGCTGGGCTGCATCGGCGTAATGCGGCTCTTCGGCAAACAAGGCGTCGATCCACTCACGGTCCGGCACGATGTCGGAAGAGATCGACAGGGCGGTCAGGTAGCCGTGAGCTGCCACGTAGTCCAGCGCCTCGTCATGCAGCTCATCGGCGTCGAGGAAGGCTTGCAGGCGGGTTAGTTGCTCAGCGAAGGACATTGACGGATTACCTTGGGAATAAACGATGCGCAATTCTAGGCTTTCTTGAGCGCCCAGGCCAGCCGCCATGCAGATTTGCCAGGTTT
Organism: Pseudomonas fluorescens; assembly: GCF_002022275.1. GTDB lineage: Bacteria > Pseudomonadota > Gammaproteobacteria > Pseudomonadales > Pseudomonadaceae > Aquipseudomonas > Aquipseudomonas fluorescens_AJ. The sequence continues at coordinate 39,933 of NZ_MSDF01000007.1, read as the reverse complement.
TAGAGACGGGCTGCAATTCGTCAGCGGCACCCTTTGAGCGATGTCGCTCGGGTATACTGCCGCGTTTTGTGATGCCCCTGCAGGCCGAGCGCCACCCCGCGAAAACTTCGCTTACGGATTATTTCCCGTGCCCCCGTGTTTTTTCGGCCAGCCTGTACAGAGGGATTTCGGCACCATTTTGGAGTTTTACATGCTCGAGCAGGCTCAACGCGTCCTCAAGGACATCTTCGGCTACGACAGTTTTCGTGGCCGCCAGGGTGCGATCATTGAGCGCGTGGCCAATGGCGGTGACGCCCTGGTGTTGATGCCTACGGGCGGCGGCAAGTCGCTGTGCTTTCAGGTGCCGGCTTTGCTGCGCAACGGGCTGGCGGTGGTGGTGTCGCCGTTGATCGCATTGATGGACGATCAGGTGGCTACGCTTGAGGAGCTGGGTGTCGCCGCTGCGTCGTTGAACTCCACCCTCAGTGCCGAGCAGCAGCGCGACCTCGCCGCACGGATCAAGCGTGGTGAAGTGAAGATGCTTTACCTGGCCCCCGAGCGCCTGGTGCAGCCGCGCATGCTGGCCTTTTTACAGAGCCTGGAAATCGCCTTGTTTGCCATCGACGAGGCCCACTGCGTATCGCAATGGGGTCACGATTTCCGTCGCGAATATTTGCAGTTGGGGCAATTGGCCGAGCTGTTTCCCGATGTTCCGCGCATCGCCCTCACCGCGACTGCCGACAAACGGACCCGCGAAGAAATCGTCGAGCGCCTGCATTTGCAAAATGCCGAACGCTTTCTGTCAAGCTTCGACCGGCCGAATATTTTCTACCGCATCGTGCCCAAGGAGCAGCCGCGCAAGCAGTTGCTGGCGTTCCTGTCCGAGCGGCGCAGCGATGCGGGCATCGTCTATTGCCTGTCGCGCAAGAAGGTCGATGAAGTTGCTGCGTTTCTCTGCGAGCAAGGCTACCCGGCGCTGCCGTACCACGCGGGCTTGCCCAACGAAACGCGCTCCGCTCACCAGAAGCGCTTCCTCAACGAGGAAGGCCTGATCATGGTGGCCACTATTGCGTTCGGCATGGGCATCGACAAATCCAACGTGCGTTTCGTTGCGCACATGGACCTGCCCAAATCCCTTGAGGCCTACTACCAGGAAACCGGCCGCGCCGGCCGTGATGGCCTGCCGGCGGACGCCTGGATGGTTTACGGCCTGCAAGACGTGGTGATGCTCAAGCAGATGCTGCAGAACTCCGAAGGCGACGAGCGCCACAAGCGCCTGGAGCAACACAAGCTCGACGCCATGCTGTCGCTGTGTGAAGAAACCCGTTGCCGCCGCCAGACGCTGCTCGCGTACTTCGATGAAGACATGCCCCAGCCGTGCGGCCACTGCGATAACTGCGTCGACGGTGTGCAGACCTGGGATGCCACGGAACCGGCACGCCAGGCGTTGTCGGCCATCTACCGTACCGGCCAGCGCTACGGCGTGGGCCATCTGGTGGATGTCTTGCTCGGCAAGGACAACGAAAAGGTCCGCAGTTTTGGCCACGAGAAACTCTCGGTCTACGGCGTTGGTAAAGCCCGCGCCGAGGGTGAATGGCGTTCATTGTTCCGGCAAATGGTTGCGCGCAACCTGGTCGATATCGACATTGAAGGCTACGGCGGCCTGCGCTTGAACGACAGTTGCCGGCCGCTGCTCAAGGGCGAAGTCAGCCTTGAACTGCGCCGCGACCTCAAGCCGCAAACCACCGCCAAGAGCAGCACCAGCCAGGCCAGCCAGCTCGTACGGGGCGAAGAGCGCGAGCAGTGGGAAGCGTTGCGCACCCTGCGGCGCAAACTGGCGCAGGAACACAGCGTGCCGCCTTACGTTATTTTTCCCGACTCCACCTTGCTGGAAATGCTGCGCGAGCAGCCGACCAGCAAGGCCGAGATGGCCAGGGTCAGCGGCGTGGGCGCGCGCAAGCTGGAGCGATATGGCCAGGCTTTCCTTGAAGTGCTCGGCGGGCAGGCTGAGGCGCCGAAGGAAGTCGCCGATATTCGCCACGAACTGATCAGCCTGGCGCGTGCCGGCATGACCCCGATCCAGATCGCCGGCCAGCTGCAATGTTCGGAAAAAAACGTCTACACGTTGCTGGCTGAATCCATCGGCAAGCAACAGTTGTCCCTGGAGCAGGCCCTTGATTTACCGGAAGATTTGCTCGGTGAAATCCAGGACGCCTTTCTCGATGGCGAGGGCGAATTGCCAGCAGTCGCAGAGATTGCGCCGCTGTTCACCGGGCGAGTTCCAGAGGGTGTTTTGTACTGCGTACGGGCCGCTTTGCAGTCCGAATTCGAGATTTAGTACGTCAATTACGACAATGTAACGAATCAGTACATAGCGACGCTTGCCTACTGGCATGGCTCATGCTTAGCTGACTAATAATTAGCCACACTTTAATTTCAGTCTAAATCATGAGTTTTTTATGCCGTTAACCGATCAACACCGATTTGGCATGCAGTTGGCGCAAATGTCCCGAGGTTGGCGCGCTGAGCTGGACCGCCGTCTGGCGGGGCTGGGCTTGTCCCAGGCACGCTGGCTGGTGCTGTTGCACCTGGCCCGTTTCGAAGAAGCCCCGACTCAGCGCGAACTGGCACAGAGCGTTGGGGTGGAAGGGCCGACCCTGGCTCGGCTGCTCGACAGCCTGGAAGGCCAGGGTTTGGTGCAGCGTCAGGCGGTGCTGGAAGACCGCCGTGCCAAGCGCATTTTGCTGTGTGACACGGCCCGCCCTCTGATCGAACAGATCGAAACCATCGCCACGGCACTGCGCCATGAGCTGTTTGTGGGCGTGGATGAAGCTGATTTGAGTGTGTGCATGCGCGTGCATGGGCATATTCTGGCAAACCTCGAAAAGCCCTGATCGCAAGCATACCGCAGGTCAAAATGTGGGAGCTGGCTTGCCTGTGATGGCGGTGTATCAGTCGCCAAACAAGCTGACTGAACCGCCCCCATCGCAGGCAAGCCAGCTCCCACAGTTGGTTTTGCATTCGGGTGTTTAGAAGGTCTGGCCCAGGTTCAGATACACCGCCTGCTCATTGGCATCATTGAACCCGTAGCTGAAATTCAGCGGCCCCAACGGCGTATCAAACCCCAGGAAAATACTCGCAGCGTTGATATACCCGCTGTCGAACTGGTTGTCGTTGTTCCACGCCCGGCCTCGTTCCATCGAGGCCCCGAGGTACAGCGGGAAGTCCAGCGGCAGGTACGAGCGCGGCGTCAGGCGGCGGTAGTACACCGCGCGCATCAGGGCGATGTTTTGCCCCGAGATCGCATCTTCACGAAAGCCTGACAGCTGCCGCGCACCGCCCAGCAGGAAGCTGGAAATAACTACGTCGGATTTATCCAGGGTGCGCCCATAACGGCCGCCCAGTATCAGCGTGTCCGGGCCTCGGCTCATGGCCTTGTCCAGCTTGAACTCCCATTGGCGGTAGCGCTGGTCCGAGCCCAGGCCGGGTTCGAATTCGCGAAACGCCAAGCCAATGTCTTCGCCGGTGTGGGGGAAGTACACGTTATCGAAGGAGTCGAAGGAGTACTTCAGTTCATAGAACCCTTCGCTGAAGCTCACGCTCGGCAGGTCGCGGTCGCCGATGCGCACATCCGCCTTGCCCCAGGCTTCGCCGACGCCGAAACGGATCTCGCCGCTGTTGCCGATCTGCCGCCCCACGTTCAAGCCAAAACCGTAGCGTTCCAGGCGGTATTCGGAGATCGGGTCGTTGTCCAGAATCAGTTCAACGTTCTGCGCCTGGGCACTGATGTAGGGCGCGACGAAGTAGCGTGAGCCGGTGTCCATCGGCTGGTAGAACTCGCTGTACAGTTCTTGGCGATCACCGATCTGCACCCGCGTCAGCCATTCGGCGCCGAGGCGGTTGATGCCGTTCATGCGGTAGCTGGCGCCGAGGTTGAAGGCGCTGTCGCCACGCATGTCGTCCGACAGGTTCAGGCCCAGCCGCAAATAGTCGGTGCCGCTGCGTTTGCCGCGCGCGCTGATCACCAGGGTGTTGTCCTGGCCCTTTTTCACCACGCGGTATTGCACCTGCTCGAAATAATCCAGGCCGTACAAAGTGCCCATGTCGGTTTGCAGTCGGCCCAGGTTCAGCGGCTCGCCGAGGGTTTGGCGAATGTAATAGCGGATTACGTCGTCGCTGACCTTCGAGTCGTTCTCTACTTTGATAGCGGTGATCACCGGCGTGCGTTCGCCCGGGGTGCGCGCCGCCACCAGTTCCGGGTCGATCGGTTGGGCGGGGCGCAAATGCGCCAGGCGCACGTCGAGGGCGCGGGTGGCGCGGTAACCGGCGTCGATCATGTCCTTGGCACGACCAAAATCCGTCACGCCGTAGGCCGCCAAGGGAGGCTGGATCAGCACGTCTTTCGGATTCAGGGCCTTGAGCTGTTCTTCTGAGTTGCGCCGGGTCATCAGGGTGATGGACTGGTTAAGCACGTCCACCACGGTGTTCAGCTGTTTACGCGAACGTAACGGGGTGCCGATGTCGACCACGATGGCAATGTCGACGCCCATCTCCCGTGCCACATCCAGCGGGATGTTGTCCGTCATGCCGCCGTCCACCAGCAGCCGGCCGTCAATTTCTACCGGGGCGAACACCGCCGGGATCGACATGCTGGCGCGAATCACCTGGGGCAGATGGCCCTTGTTGAACACCACTTTTTCGCCGGTGGTGATGTCGGTGGCCACGGCGCGGAACGGGATCGGCAGCTTGTCGAAATTGCGCGTGTTGCTGCTGTGGGCAAACATGCTTTCCAGCAATAACGCGAGGTTCTGGCCCTGGATCACGCCGAGTGGCAGGCCGAGGCTGCCGTCGTCGCGAAAGCTGAGTTTCTGTTTGACCAGGAAATCCCGGTCATCCTGCTTGCGCCGAAATGGCACGTCTTCGCGCGGTGGTGCGTCGGACAGCGCCTGTTGCCAGTCGATACTCAATGCGAGTTTTTCCAGCTCATCGATCTTGTAGCCCGATGCATACAGCCCGCCAATCACCGCGCCCATGCTGGTGCCGGCAATCGCATCAATCTGGATGCCTTGCTCCTCAAGGGCTTTGAGCACGCCGATGTGTGCCAGGCCACGGGCGGCGCCGCCGGACAGCACCAGTCCGATTTTCGGGCGTGGGCCTTCAACGGCGTCGGCGAGGAGGGGGATCAAACACAAAAAAACACAGGACAGCAGGCGGCGCATCATGAATCTCGGGGCTGGGCGATAAAGGCCGGTATTATAGCCGCCGGATCCACCGAGCCCGTTACGCCAGGAATCTCTCAAATTATGTCCGCGAACAAACCCGAGATCGTCATCACCTATTGCACCCAGTGCCAGTGGCTGCTGCGCGCTGCGTGGCTGGCTCAGGAATTATTGAGTACGTTCAGCGACGACCTGAGCCGCGTGGCGCTGGAGCCGGCCACGGGCGGTGCGTTTCGCATCACCTGCGATGGCGTGCAGATCTGGGAACGCAAGGCCGATGGCGGCTTTCCGGAAGCCAAAGTGCTCAAGCAGCGCGTGCGCGATCAGATCGACCCGCAACGCGACCTGGGGCACAACGACCGCACCGCCTGATGATCAGGCGGTGGCCGTCGGTGGCTTGGCTTGGCTGGCGCTGCCCATCAAGCCGGACAACACGATGGCGACGATGATCAGTGCGCCGCCGAGCAGCATGCGCACGGTGGGGGTTTCGGCGAACAACAGCCAGGCCACGGTGATGCCGTAGAGCGGCTCCATGGCGAACACCACCGATGCGGTGCGTGCTTTGATCACTGCGAGGCTGGCGACAAACAGGCTGTGGGCCAGGCCGGTGCAGAACACGCCGAGCAGCCCGATCCATAACCAGTCGATTGCGCGTACATCTGCCAACCCCGGCGCCGCCACGGGCAGCAGGCAGGCGGCGACCACCACGTTTTGGCACAGCGCTGCCTGTACCGCCGGAATCCGCCCGGCGCTGGCGCGGTTGTTCAGTGACAATAAAGAGAACAAAAGCCCTGAGGCGATCCCCCACAGCAGCCCGCCCGTGGCCTCGCTGGCGAGGTTAAAGTCCGGCGTCACCAGCACCAGACCAACAGTCACCAAGGCCACCAGCAGCACTTCGTTGGCGCGAATGCGTTCGCGGAAAATCAGCCCTTCAAGTATTACGGTAAACGCCGGGAAGGCAGTAAACCCAAGGGTGGCGACGGCCACGCCGGCGATTTTGACGGCAATGAAAAACGTCACCCAATGCGCTGCCAGCAGCACGCCGCTGATCAGCAGCCGGCGCCAGTCGCGCATTTCCAGTGTCTTCCAGGGCGCATTGCTGGCAAATCGCGCAAAGACCGCCAGGGCCACCACGGCAAAGGCGGCACGGCCAAATACGATGATGGCCGGCGAGGCGGCCGCCAGCTTGCCGAATACACCGGTGAGGCCAAACATCAATGCGCCGATATGCAGGGCGCCGAGGGCTGAGCGGGGAGTCATTGCGATCCTTGAACAGGCGGGGGTGACAGAAATCGCAGTCTAGAGGGTGCGGGGGCGGGCGTCTGTCGTCCGGCTCGCGATTTTTAGCGCAAGACTCTTCCTACGACGCGCGACGCAGCGCGCCTGGGGAGGCACCAAACTCGCGCAGCATTGCGGCGGCAAACGCACTTTGCGAGCTGTAGCCGACGCGGTCGGCGATTTCACCAATGGGCAGCGGCGTTTCCTTCAGGAGGCTCAAGGCCATTTTCAGGCGACGGCTGCGCAGGTAGTCCATCGGCGTCTGCCCGCATTCCGCCATAAAGCGCGCATGCAGACGCGCCACGGAAAGGTCGGCGATGCGCGCAAGGTCGGCCACTTGAAGTGGGCGCGCCGCGTGCCGTTCGATATGCGCGTTGAACGCCGCGTAGGGCAGGCGCCGCCCTGGCACAGGTCTGGCGAGGGGGTGGTTGAGGCTGGCCAGCAACAGCACGGCGCCCTGCTGGACAATCAACGGATCATCCACCGGGCTGTGCGCCAGCCATTGCACCAGTTGGCTTTGCCGGGAATCCAGGGCCAGGCGCGCGGGCCTGTCAAGCAGGCGGCGGCTGGCGTCGGCATGCTCACCCAGCGATTGCAACACCCAGTGTTCCGTCGGCACATCCAGCACCAGGCAACGGCTGCCATCACGGCTGCCACAGGCATGATGGGCGGAGAAGGGCAGCACCATCACGCTGCTTTCGTGCACCTGGCTGCCACGGCTATCGACTTCCAGGTCCAGGTGCCCGGACAGGCCAAACACCAACTGCGCATGGTCATGGCTGTGGGCGAGGGGCGCTTCGATGTAGTGGCGTAGCGTGAGGGTCGGGCTCATCGCGGTCTCCTGGGCTGCAGGCTGCCAGTCTACAACGCTTCGCGGCCGCCGGGCGCTGTCATCAGACTGACGCACAGTTGTCATGGGCTATTAATCGCGGGGGCGCAAGCTCGCGAAAACACCGTCGAGGGATGCCCATGACCAGTGCCGAGTTCGCCAAACCCAGCCGTAAACAACGGGTGCGTACCCTGTGGATTTCCGATGTGCATCTGGGCACACGGGATTGCCAGGCCGAACACCTGTCGCAATTCCTCAAGGGCTACCACGCCGACAAGGTTTACCTGGTGGGCGACATTATCGACGGCTGGAAAATGCGCGGCGGCATGTATTGGCCCCAGGCCCACACCAACGTGATCCGTCGCCTGCTGACCATGGCCAAGCGTGGCACCGAAGTGATCTACGTCACCGGCAACCACGACGAATTCCTGCGCCGCTATTCCAAGCTGATCCTGGGCAATATCCAGTTGGTGGATGAGGCGGTGCACGTCACCGCCGATGGCCGGCATTTGTTGGTGATCCACGGCGACCAGTTTGATGTGATCACCCGTTACCACCGCTGGCTGGCGTTTCTCGGCGACTCGGCCTACGAATTCACCCTTACGCTGAACCGCTGGCTCAATCACTGGCGCGCGCGGTACGGGTATGGCTACTGGTCGCTGTCGGCTTACCTCAAGCACAAGGTGAAGACGGCGGTGAGTTTTATCAGTGATTTCGAAGAAGCCATCGCCCACGAAGTGACCAAGCGCGAGCTGCACGGCGTGGTGTGCGGGCATATTCACCATGCCGAAATTCGCAAGGTGGGCGAGGTGGATTACCTCAATTGCGGGGATTGGGTGGAGTCGTGCACGGCGTTGATCGAGCACTGGGATGGGAGTATCGAGTTGTACCGGTTGGCGGATGCGCAGGCGAAAGAGGCGCAGTTGAAGGCCGAGATGGTGACAGGCTGAAGGATTCACTCGGTGTGAAAAATGTGGGAGCTGGCTTGCCTGCGATAGCGGTCTATCAGTGAAAAATGGGGAGCTGACACACCGCTATCGCAGGCAAGCCAGCTCCCACAGTTTTGATTCGGTTTCGTCAGTGGCAAACATCAGCGATGGCTTGTGCCAGCAACGTCAGCCGCGTGGCATCAATACCGGCGACATTGGCCCGGCCCGAACTGACCATATAAACGCTGTGTTTCTCACGCAGTTGCTTCACCTGCTCGGCGCTGAGACCTGTGTAGGAAAACATCCCACGCTGCGCACCAATATGCGCAAACTGCTCGGCCAGCCCGTGTGGCGCCAGCGCGTCCACCAGCCCGGAGCGCAGCTGTGCAATGCGCGAACGCATGGCTTCCACTTCGTGGCTCCAGACGTTTTTCAGCTCACTATCGCCGAGGATCGTCGCGACGATTGCTGCGCCATGATCCGGCGGCGTCGACCACAAATTACGCGCCGTGTTAGCCAGCTGGCTGCGCACATCCGTGAGCTTTTCGGCGTCTGCCGCGCACACGATCAACGCGCCGACACGGTCGCTGTAGAGGCCGAAGTTCTTCGAGCAGGAGCTGGTGACCAGCACTTCCGGCAGCTCGGCGGCAAACAGCCGTACAGCCCAGGCATCCTGCTCCAGGCCGTCACCAAAGCCCTGGTAGGCGAAGTCGATCAGCGGCAGCAGTTGGCGCTCGCGCACGATCTGCAGCACTTGGCGCCAGTCATCCTGCGACAGATCGAAACCCGTCGGGTTGTGGCAGCAGGCGTGCAGCAACACCACATCGCCTTCTGGCACGGTGGACAGAGTCGCCAGCATCGCCGTTACATCCAGACGATTGTCGGTGCCCACGTAAGGGTAATGGCTGACCTTGAGCCCGGCCTTGGCAAAGATGCTTTCGTGGATCGGCCAGGTCGGGTTGCTCAGCCATACGCCGCGCCCGGGCAGGTGTTGGGCGATAAAGTCGGCACTCAGGCGCAGTGCGCCGGTGCCGCCCGGGGTCTGGGTCGCACCAGCACGGCGTTCGCGAATCAATGCAGAGTCGGCACCGAGCACCAGTTCGCTGATCAGCGTGCCGAATGCCGCGTTGCCATGGCCGCCGATATAGGTCTTGGTGGTTTGGGTATCCACTAAACGCTGCTCGGCGAGTTTCACCGAGTGCGGAATCGGCGTCAGGCCCTGATCGTCTTTGTAGACGCCCACGCCGAGGTCGAACTTGTTCGGGTTGGCGTCTGCGGCGTACAGGTCCATCAGCCCGAGAATCGGGTCGCCGGGTACGCGGCCAATCGCATCGAAATGCATTACTTGCGGCCCTCGGCGTCCTTGGCCACTTCGTCGGTGCGCGCGGCCATGATGAAGTCGTTGCGGTGCAGGCCTTTGATCGAGTGGCTCCACCAGGTCACGGTGACTTTGCCCCACTCGGTGAGCAGGCCCGGGTGATGGCCTTCGGCTTCGGAGATCTCACCCATGGCGTTGGTGAAGGCCAGCGCGAACTTGAAGTTCTTGAACAGGAAAACCTTTTCCAGCTGCATCACGCCGTCGCGCACTTCGATGTTCCAGTCGGGGATCTGCTTGATCAGTACCGGCAACTCTTCATCGCTGACTTGCGGGGCATCGGCGCGGCAGGCTTCGCAGTGGGCTTGGTTCAAGGTGGTCATGAAAGGTGTCCTGAAGTTTGAAATTCGGTCGTCAGTGGGCGTTACCCTAAAGCAACGCGGGGCCAGGGAACAGACTCACCTGGCCTTAAAAGAAAAGGCTCACGCGGCTTTGGGTTTGGGTGGGAACTTGGGTGCGTGCAACCCGAGCTGCATTCCACGTTCAACCATGCCCATGATGTCTTCCTGCGCCACTTCGAACAGACGCTTGAGCTCGGGCAGGACGAAATACAGCGGTTGCAGGATGTCGATGCGGTAGGGCGTGCGCATCGCCTCCAGTGGGTCGAAGGCTTGATGCTCGGGCTCGGACGACAGGCTGTACACCGTCTCTTTGGGCGAAGACAAAATGCCGCCACCGTAGATGCGCCGACCTTGCGGCGTGTCCACCAGGCCGAACTCGATGGTCATCCAGTACAGGCGCGCCAGGTACACGCGCTGTTCCTTGGTGGCCGCCAGGCCGAGTCTGCCGTAGGTGTGGGTGAATTCGGCAAACCAGGGGTTGGTCAGCAGCGGGCAGTGGCCGAAGATCTCGTGGAAAATATCCGGCTCTTGCAGGTAGTCCAGTTCTTCGCGGGTACGAATAAAGGTCGCCACGGGAAACTGTTTGCTGGCGAGCAATTCGAAGAAGGTCTGGAAGGGGATCAGCGCCGGTACGCGGGCGACTTGCCAGCCGGTAGTGTCGGCCAGCACTTTGTTGATTTCGCCGAGTTGCGGAATGCGGTCCAGGGGCAGACCAAGCTTGTCGATGCCGTCCAGGTATTCCTGGCAGGCACGGCCTTCGATCACCTTCAACTGGCGTGTGATCAGGGTGTTCCACACCGCGTGTTCTTCCGGCGGGTAGTGGATAAAACCACTCGCATCGGGCTCGCGGGCCACGTAGTGCGTCTGCTTCATACGGCTCTCCTGCTAGGCATTCGTTCTTGTTATGTCCTGCGATGTGCCTATTGATAACGCGTGAAGCGGCGGATTCCATCCGCTCGTGTAGAGGTTCTGTAGGAAAAGTTACCGTTTTCCGTAAAGTTTTCGTTACGATTGCACGACTCGTCGGTGTCTTGGGCTGTGAAAAGGTTACGCGCTGTCACATAATCTTGACGACTATCTGTGCCGAGCGGCAAAAAGTCGCGGCGCCTTACCACCTTTCGGGCCCTTTCATGCGTATCAAAGTGCACTGCCAGAACCGCATCGGCATCCTGCGGGACATCCTCAACCTGCTGGTGGAGTACGGCGTCAACGTCGCCAAGGGCGAGGTCGGCGGTGAACATGGCAACGCCATCTACCTGTTTTGCCCGAACCTGGTGAACATGCAGTTCCAGGCGCTGCGCCCGCAATTCGAAGCGATTGCCGGGGTATTTGGCGTCAAGCGGGTAGGGCTGATGCCCAGCGAACGTAGGCATATGGAGCTGAATGCGCTGCTCGGCGCCCTCGAATTTCCGGTGCTGTCCATCGACATGGGCGGCTCCATCGTTGCCGCCAACCGCGCGGCGGCGCAATTGCTCGGGGTTCGCGTGGACGAAGTGCCGGGCATTCCGCTGTCGCGCTATGCCGAGGATTTCGACTTGCCGGAGTTGGTGCGCGCGAGCAAATCACGGATCAACGGCCTGCGGGTCAAGGTCAAGGGTGACGTGTTTCTGGCGGACATCGCGCCACTGCAATCTTCTGAACACGATGACAGCGAAGCCATGGCCGGCGCGGTGCTGACCTTGCACCGCGCCGACCGCGTCGGCGAGCGCATCTACAACGTGCGCAAGCAAGAGCTGCGCGGCTTCGACAGCATCTTCCAGAGCTCCAGAGTCATGGCCGCCGTGGTGCGCGAAGCCCGGCGCATGGCGCCATTGGATGCGCCGCTATTAATAGAAGGCGAAACCGGCACCGGCAAGGAACTGCTGGCCCGCGCCTGCCACCTGGCCAGCCCCCGTGGGCAATCGCCGTTGATGGCGCTTAACTGCGCGGGGTTGCCGGAATCGATGGCCGAGACCGAACTGTTCGGCTACGGCCCCGGCGCGTTTGAAGGCGCACGGGCCGAAGGCAAGTTAGGGTTGTTGGAACTGACGGCGGGCGGCACGTTGTTTCTGGATGGCGTGGGAGAAATGAGCGCGCGGTTGCAGGTCAAGCTTCTGCGCTTTTTGCAGGACGGCTGCTTTCGCCGGGTGGGCAGTGATGAAGAGGTGTATCTGGACGTGCGGGTGATCTGCGCGACTCAGGTGGACTTGTCTGAGCTGTGCGCGCGCGGCGAATTCCGTCAGGACCTTTATCACCGCTTGAATGTGTTGTCGCTGCACATTCCGCCTCTGCGTGACTGCCTGGATGGGTTGGCGCCACTGGTTGAGCACTTTCTGGATCAGGCCAGCCGGCAGATCGGTTGCCCATTGCCCAAGCTGGCGCCGGCGGCGATGGAGCGGCTGAGTCATTACCATTGGCCGGGCAATGTGCGGCAGTTGGAAAACGTGCTGTTTCAGGCGGTATCGCTGTGCGAGGGCGGCACGGTCAAGGCCGAGCATATTCGCCTGCCGGATTATGGCGTGCGTCAGCCGCTTGGCGATTTCTCCCTGGAAGGCGGGCTGGAAGAGATCGTCGGCCGGTTTGAGAAGGCGGTGCTGGAAGCCTTGTATGCCGAGCATTCCAGCAGCCGGCAGTTGGGCAAGCGCTTGGGGGTTTCCCATACCACCATCGCCAATAAGTTGCGCGATTACGAAATTCTCAAAGCTGAGCGCGGGTAAAACTGTGGGAGCTGGCTTGTGTGGGAGCTGGCTTGTCGAATCGTCGCACCGCTGCGATGCAGACACCTCGGTATATCAGACGGACCCGGTTGATGCCATCGCAGGCAAGCCAGCTCCCACATTTGATCTGCGTCGTTGCCGTTAGCGGCAGTAGTCCGCCGTTTTTTCGACTCTCGCCTCGCCTGTAAATCCTCAAGCCGCCCGCAAACCCCCGCCCCGCCTGCACTTCACCCGCTTTTAGAAAGTTGGACCGCAAATTGCTTATGCCTCATCAGTACAGCGGTGGGCGGCAAGCGTCCGTCAGAAAGAGGATAAAGCGTGGACAAGTACCTTTATGTGGCAATGACCGGCGCCAGCCAGAATGCACTGGCGCAGAAGGCCCATGCCAACAATCTGGCGAACATCTCCACCAACGGTTTTCAACGCGACCTGGAGCAGGCGCGGTCGATGCCGGTGTTCGGCGACAGCTTTCCGGCGCGGGCATTTGCCTTGACCGAGCGGCCAGCCACCGACTTCTCGCCGGGCGCCATGATCGAAACCGGTCGTGACCTCGACGTAGCGGTCAGCGGCGACGGCTGGATCGCCGTGCAAACCCCCGATGGCAGCGAAGCCTACGTGCGCAGCGCCAGCATGAACATCGATGCACTCGGTGTGTTGCGTACCGGCAACGGCATGCCGGTGATGGGCAACGGTGGCCCGATTGCCGTGCCGCCAGAGCAGAAAGTCGAAGTGGGCGCCGACGGCACCATCAGTATCCGCGCCATGGGCGAAGGCCCGCGGGTAATGGCTGAAGTGGACCGCATCAAGATGGTCCACCCCGACCTCAAGAACATGACCAAGGGCCTGGACGGCACCATCCACACCAAGGATGGCCAGCCAGCCCAGGCGGACGCGAAGGTCACGCTGACCTCGGGTTTCCTGCAGGCGAGCAACGTCAACGCGGTTGAAGAAATGACGGCGGTACTGGCGCTTTCCAAACAGTTCGAGCTGCACATCAAGATGATGAACAGCGCTAAAGAAGACGACCAGGCCATGACCCGCGTTCTGTCGATGAGCTGATAGCGGCATCACTGAACGAACACTAATTTTGCAGCGCGGCGCCAACAAACAGGCGCAGAAAGGAGAAAGGCATGCTTCCGGCTCTATGGGTTGCCAAAACAGGTTTGTCCGCCCAGGACACCAACCTGACCACCATTTCCAACAACCTGGCGAACGTATCGACCACGGGTTTCAAACGTGACCGCGCCGAGTTCCAGGACTTGCTCTATCAGATCAAACGCCAGCCAGGCGCCCAGTCGACTCAGGACAGCGAACTGCCGTCGGGTCTGCAACTGGGTACCGGTGTGCAGATCGTCGGCACCCAGAAAAACTTCACCGCCGGCAACCTGCAGCAAACCGGTCAGCCGCTGGACCTGGCGGTCAACGGCAAGGGCTTCTTCCAGATCCTGCAGCCGGACGGCACCACCACCTACACCCGTGACGGTACCTTCCACCTCGACGCCAACGGCCAGGTCGTGACGGCCAACGGTTTCGCGCTGGAGCCGGCCATTGTCGTTCCGAACAACGCCCAGACCTTCACCGTCGGCAACGACGGCACCGTGTCCATCACCGTCGCCGGCAACCCGGCTTCGCAAGTGATCGGCAACCTGCAAACCGCCGACTTCATCAACCCGGCCGGCTTGCAAGCCATCGGTAACAACCTGTTCCTGGAAACCGCTTCCAGCGGCGCACCGCAAATCGGCACGCCTGGCTTGAACGGTTTTGGCACCACGCTGCAAAGCACCCTGGAAACCTCCAACGTCAGCACCGTTGAGGAGATGGTCAACATGATCACCACCCAGCGCGCCTACGAGATGAACTCCAAGGTGATTTCCACCGCCGACCAGATGCTTTCGTTCGTAACGCAGAATCTGTAATCAAGTCTATGGGGCGCCCTTTCTGGCGCCTGCAACACCGTGAGGTAAGGGTCATGAATCGCTATGTTTCTGTTCTGGCATTGAGTGGGATTGCCGTGCTCGCGGGCTGTGTCGCCCCGACGCCGAAACCCAATGACCCGTACTACGCGCCGGTGTTGCCACGCACGCCGTTGCCGGCGGCCGCCAACAATGGCTCGATCTACCAGGCCGGTTTTGAACAGAACCTGTACAGCGACCGCAAGGCGTTCCGGGTCGGTGACATCATCACCATTACCCTGAACGAGAAGACCCAGGCCAGCAAAAACGCCAACTCGCAGATCGACAAGACCAGCAAGACCAGCATTGGCCTGACGTCGCTGTTCGGTGGCGGCCTGACCACCAATAACCCGGTAGGCGGCGCCGACTTGAGCCTGAATGCCGGCTACGCCGGTGACCGAGCCACCAACGGCAAGAGCGCGGCAGGGCAGGGCAACAGCCTGACTGGTTCGATCACGGTGACTGTGGCGGATGTACTGCCCAACGGCATCATTGCCGTACGCGGTGAAAAGTGGATGACCCTCAACACCGGCGACGAGCTGGTGCGGATCGCGGGCATGGTCCGCGCCGATGACATCTCCACCGACAACACCGTGCCGTCCACGCGGATTGCCGATGCGCGCATTACCTACTCGGGTACGGGTTCGTTTGCTGATGCAAGTCAGCCGGGCTGGTTTGACCGGTTCTTCCTTAGCCCGCTGTTCCCTTTCTAGGTGGCCACTTTGAAACTCAAACAACTGATGGCGGCGGCACTCCTGCTGAGCCTGAGCGCTGTCGCCCAGGCCGAACGCCTGAAAGACATCGCCAGCATTTCCGGCGTGCGCTCCAACCAGTTGATCGGCTACGGCCTGGTGGTGGGGCTCAATGGTACGGGTGACCAGACCACACAGACCCCGTTTACCCTGCAGACCTTCAACAACATGCTCTCGCAGTTCGGCATCAAGGTACCGCCAGGGTCGGGTAACGTGCAGTTGAAAAACGTTGCCGCTGTATCGATCAGCGCCGACCTGCCGCCCTTCGCCAAGCCTGGGCAGGTGGTGGATATCACCGTGTCGTCCATGGGTAACTCGAAAAGCCTGCGCGGCGGCACCTTGTTGATGACGCCGCTCAAGGGTATCGACGGTAACGTCTACGCCATCGCACAGGGCAACCTGGTGGTGGGCGGTTTTGATGCCGAGGGTCGCGACGGTTCGAAGATCACTGTAAACGTGCCGTCCGCCGGGCGGATTCCAGGCGGTGCCTCGGTGGAGCGCACCGTGCCGAGTGGTTTCAACCAGGGCAACAGCCTGACCTTGAACCTCAACCGGTCGGACTTCACCACCGCCAAGCGTGTGGTCGACAAGATCAACGACATGCTCGGCCCAGGCGTGGCTCAGGCCATTGACGGTGGCTCGATTCGCGTCACTGCGCCGCTCGACCCAAGCCAGCGTGTCGACTACCTGTCGATCCTCGAAAACCTTGAGGTAGACCCGGGCCAGGCGGTGGCGAAAGTCATCATCAACTCGCGCACCGGCACCATTGTGATCGGCCAGAACGTCAAGGTATCGCCAGCTGCTGTGACCCACGGCAGCCTGACCGTGACCATCACCGAAGACCCGATCGTCAGCCAGCCTGGCCCGCTTTCGAATGGCCAGACCGCCGTAGTGCCGCGTTCGCGGGTGAATGCCCAGCAAGAAGCCAAGCCGATGTTCAAGTTCGGCCCCGGTACCACTCTGGATGAGATTGTCCGTGCGGTGAACCAGGTGGGCGCAGCGCCCGGCGACTTGATGGCGATCCTTGAAGCCTTGAAACAGGCCGGCGCCTTGCAAGCCGACCTGATCGTGATCTAAGGCCATGGCTATGGACATGCGCAAGAGCGGGCTCACCAGCACGGCAGACTCGGGGTCTTACTCCGACCTGAACCGGCTGAACCAGCTCAAGGTCGGCGACAAGAACAGCGAAGGCAACATGCGCAAAGTGGCGCAGGAGTTCGAATCGCTGTTCTTGAGCGAGATGCTCAAGTCGATGCGTTCGGCCACCGAAGCGCTGGGCAAGGACAACCCGCTGAACACGCCGGCCGCCAAGCAGTACCAGGAAATGTACGACCAGCAACTGGCGGTCTCGATGTCGCGTGAAGGCGGCGGTATTGGCTTGGCCGACGTGCTGATGCGCCAGATGCAAAAGAACAAACCGGTGGACGCCCAGGCGGCCACCTTGCAAGGCCCGGCGGCGGCGCCCGCGAAGAAAGTCGATGTGCCCACCGAGATCGCTGCGGGCACCCAGGCTAACGGCCCACTGGGTCGCTCCAACGGTCAGCGCCCTCTATGGGCCTACCGCGTGGCGGTCCCCGAAGGCACAAACTCCCACGCCAACGACGTGGCGCTGATGAACCAGCGGCGTATTTCGTTGCCGAGCAAACTCACCGATCGCCTGCTCGCGGGCATCGTGCCCAACACTGATCTGACCACCGCACCCAAGGCTGCGCCACTGCGTAACAGCGCCGCCGCCGACAACGTGATCAACAGCGCTGCGCGCGGTTTTGCAGTGGCGCCGAGTGGGCAGATGCAGGTGTACGGGCGCGCCGTGGCCCAGCCACCGCTGGCGCCGGCGAAGAAAGCCTTCAGCTCGCAGGATGAATTTGTCGCCACCATGTTGCCAATGGCCAAGGCGGCTGCCGCACGAATCGGCGTCGATCCGAAGTACCTGGTGGCCCAGGCCGCCCTGGAAACCGGTTGGGGCAAATCGGTGATGCGCGCCGAAGACGGGAGCAGCAGCCACAACCTGTTCGGCATCAAGGCCGGTCAGAGTTGGCAGGGCGGTCAGGCCCGCGCGATCACCAGCGAGTTTCGTGATGGGGCGATGGTCAAGGAGACGGCGCAGTTCCGTTCCTATAACTCTTACCAGGACAGCTTCCACGACCTCGTGACATTGCTGCAAAGCAATGATCGCTATAAAGAAGTTGTGAAGTCAGCCGACAACCCGGAACAGTTTGTACGCGAGTTGCAAAAAGCCGGATATGCAACCGACCCGGACTACGCCAGCAAGATTTCGCAGATCGCCAAAACGATGAACAGTTACCAGAATTACGCTGCCGCGGGCGCTTCCACTCATTTATAAGGTCTGAATCATGAGTTTGCTCAATATCGGGATGTCGGGGCTCAACGCCGCTCAAGGATCGCTGTCTGTCCTGAGTAACAACATTGCCAACGTCAACACCCCGGGATACTCGCGTCAGCAGACCACCCAGAACGCCAGCGCCAACAACCAGTATGGCGGCGTGTTCATCGGCAGCGGCACTACCCTGGCGGACGTGCGTCGCATCTATAACGATTTCCTCGGCGCGGCCTACCAGAGCAGCACCTCGCTCAACAGTGATGCCACGGCCTACGCGGGCCAAGCCTCTGCGATCGACAAGACGCTGTCGGACAAGTCCACCGGCATGTCCGCCGCCCTCAGCGCGTTTTTCTCTTCGCTGCAGACCGCCGCCGCCACGCCCAGCGATGTGTCTGCCCGGCAACTGCTGCTGACCAGCGCCCAGACGTTGAGCAACCGCTTCAATTCGATTGCTACGCAGTTGAACCAACAGAAAGAGTCGATCAACGGCCAACTGAGCACCATGAGTGATCAGGTCAACACACTCACGTCGTCGATTGCATCGCTCAACAAGCAGATCGCCCAGGCTCAGGGGTCGTCGAGCGCCGCGCCAAACAACCTGCTGGATGCGCGCAATGAAGCGGTGCGTTCGCTCAATGAGCTGATTGGCGTGACCGCCACCGAAAAGAACGGCCAGTTGAGCATTACCACCGGCACGGGGCAGTCGCTGGTAGAAGGCGGTATCTCCAATACGATTTCCGCCGTGCCGAGCAAAACCGACAACAGCCAGTACACCATCCAGCTCAAGATGGGCGACACCTCGATGGACATCGGCTCGGTGGTCACCGGTGGCAGCATCGGCGGCCTGTTGCGCTATCGCGATGATGCACTGATGCCGGCCATCAATGACCTGGGGCGTATCGCCATTGCCACCGCCGACAGCGTCAACAGCCAGCTGGGCCAGGGCCTGGATTTGAACGGCGACTTCGGTTCCTCGCTGTTTGGCAATATCAACAGCCCCGCCGCGATTTCCCAGCGCAGCCAGGCGGCTGCGGGTAACAGTGCAGGTTCGGGCAACCTGAATGTGACGATTGCCGACAGCAGCAAGCTGTCTACGTTTGATTACAAGGTCACTTTTACCAGCGGTAACCAGTACAACGTGGTGCGTTCCGATGGCAAGGCCATGGGCTCGTTCGACACCACGACCACGCCGCCGCCGGTGATCGACGGGTTTACCCTCGCGCTCAATGGCGCCGGCCCGGTCGCTGCCGGTGACAGCTTCAAGATCAGCCCGACCGCCAACGGCGCCACCGGGATTTCGGTCGACCTCAAGGACCCGAACAAGATCGCATTTGCCGGGCCATTGGCCGGTAACGCCAGCAAGACCAACACCGGTACCGGCACGTTCACCCCGCCAACCTTGACCGTGCCGCTGGATATCAACGGCGGTGCCACCACCGCGCAAATGCGCACCGGGATCGAAAACTCGTTGCCGGTGAAAATGGTGTTCGGCAAGGCGGCGGCAGACGGCACCCAGCCCTATACGCTGAGCGATGCCCAAGGCAACCCGATCGGCACCGGCAGCATCATCCCGGGCCAAGGCAACAAGATCACCGTCAACGTGCCGATGCGCGATGCCAGCGGCACGTTGGTGCCCGGCAAGACTGTAAGCTTCGATACCACCGTGGCCGGCGCGCCCGCCGAGGGCGACAGCACCACGTTTTCGTTCAACAGCGGCGCGACGTCCGATGGCCGCAATGCTCAATCGTTGCTGGATTTGCAGACCAAGGCGACGGTGGGCGCGGTAGACGGCAACGCGGGCGTAAGCCTGGTGTCCGCCAATAGCCGATTGGTCTCCCAGGTCGGCTCCAAGGCGGCCCAGGCCAATACCGACAGCACCGCCACCGGCGCCTTGCTGGCGGCGAACAAGGCAGCCAGCAACTCGGTGTCCCAGGTCAACCTCGATGAAGAAGCGGGCGACATGATCAAGTTCCAGCAGTACTACACCGCGTCGTCGCAGATCATCAAAGCCGCGCAAGAAACCTTCAGCACACTGATTAACGCCCTTTAAAGGAGTCTGGAACGATGCGTATCTCTACACAGCAGTATTTCGACACCAGCTCCAGCAAATATCAGGACAACTATTCGGGCGTGGTGAAGGCTCAGGATCAGGCGAGCTCCGGCGTACGCGTGCAGACTGCCTCGGACGACCCCGTCGCAGCCGCTCAGCTCCTGTTGCTGCAACAACAGAAAGACATGCTGGGCCAGTACACCGGCAACGTCACCAGCCTGCAAAACTCGCTGACCAACGAAGAAAGCGTGCTGTCGAGCATCAACACTGCGCTGCAAACCGCACAGGGCCTGGCGCTGCAGGCCGGTAACCTGCAGCTCAGCAATGACGACCGCAAGGCGATTGCCGCCCAGGTCGGGTCGATTGAGGACCAAGTGCTGGGCCTGCTCAACTCCAAGGACTCCAGCGGCAACTACATGTTCTCCGGGGCCAAGACCGATACACCGCCTTACACCCGCAACAATGACGGTACCTACTCCTATCAGGGCGATGAAACGCCATTGAGCTTGCAGGTGTCGAGCAACCTGTCGATCGCCGCAGGCGATACCGGCAAGACGCTGCTTGAGAGTTCGTCGAATGCGGGTCGCACCCAGGCCACGCTGTTGCCGCCATCGGTCAACGACGGGAAGGTCGCGATCTCGGCGGGCCTGGTGACCTCCGGCACGTCCTATACCAAGAGTTTCTCCGACGGCCAGCCTTACAAGCTGACCTTCGCCAGCAGTACCCAATACAGCGTGACCGACAAGGACGGTAACGATGTGACCTCCGAGATCACCGGCAACGGTACGTTTGACTCCACCAAGGAGGGCGCTTCCAGCGTCAACCTGCGCGGGGTCAAATTCGACATCAGGCTGAACCTGGGTGCGGATGTTGCGACCGGTGCGCCTTCCGATGCGCTGGTGGCGGGCAAGGCGTTCACCCTGGAAAGCAAGCCGGACAGCTTCAGTGTCTCGCGCACCGCCAGCAATGCGTCCACCGCGCAGCTGACCGGTGGCAGCGTGACTGATCAGGCGGCTTACGCCAGTACCTTTCCCAATGCGGGCGCGGTGGTCAAGTTCACCAGCGGCACCGATTACCAGGTGTTCGCCCAGCCCTACAGCACCGACAGCAAAGCCATTGCCAGCGGTACCATCGCTGCAGGTGCCACGTCGATCACGGCTGCAGGTATCACTTTTGGCATCAGTGGTACGCCGGGCGCCGGCGACCAGTTTTCGGTCGGTGCCACCAGCAACAGGAACATGAACGCCCTGGACACCCTCGGCCAATTGCGCAAGGCCTTGTTGACGCCTGCGGATGGTGATCAGGTTGCCAAGAACAGCCTCAAGGATGTGCTGAACACCACCACCGCCAACCTGGCCAACGCTTCGGCTCAGATCGACCAGGTACGTGGCTCCATCGGCGCTCGTCAGAACGCCCTGGATATCCAGAGCCAGGAGAACACCAGCCTGGGGTTGGCCAACACGTCCACCATGTCGTCTCTGGCCAATGTCGACATGGGTCAGGCCGCGATCGACCTGACGCTGCAGCAGACCATGTTGCAAGCCTCCCAGCTGGCTTTTGTGAAGATTTCCCAGTTGAGCTTGTTCAGCCGCATGTAATCGGCGTAATAACAGACGGCCCACCCTGGCAACAGGGTGGGCCGTTGTCGTTTCTGGCGGCTGGAATGTTGCCGGGTTTTGCATAAAGCACACAAAATTGAGTGACCTGTGAGTCATAAAGCGCATCTTCACTGTATCGTGTGAAAAGGATAAGTCGTCTGCGGGTCTTTACGTGGGGGCTTTCAGCGAGATTGTTATGGGGTTATCCCCTTTATTGTCAGCACTCCCGGCGTAGTCCGAGGGGTGTTCTCCAGCTATTTAGTATTGGGAAGCCACAATGATTGGCATAAAAAGCATCGCCAGTTACGTGCCGGCAGACGGGGTCGATAACTACGCCCAGGGCGCCAAATTCGCCAAGGATGAAGATTTCATCATCGGCAAGATCGGTTCGGCGTTCCTGCCGCGCAAGGATGCTGCGCAGGAAACCTCCGACCTGTGCGTCGAGGCGGTCAACGCCTTGTTTGCCAACAACCCGGATTTGAAGCGCGAATCCATCGACGCGCTGATCGTCGTGACCCAGAACGGTGATGAAGAGGGCTTGCCGCACACGGCCGCCATCGTTCAGGACAAACTGGGCCTGCCGACCCACGTGGCGGCGTTCGACATTTCCCTGGGCTGCTCCGGTTATGTCTACGGTATCTACGCGATGAAGGGCTTCATGGAAGCCACCGGCCTGAAAAACGGCCTGCTGATCACCGCCGACCCGTACTCCAAGATCGTCGACCCGGAAGACCGCAACACCACCATGTTGTTCGGCGATGCCGCCACGGCCACCTGGATGGGCGAAGACGCTCCGTGGTTGCTGGGCAAGTCGAAATTCGGCACCGACGGCTCCGGCGCACCGCATTTAAAGGTCAGCGACGGCGTGTTTTTCATGAACGGCCGCCAGGTGTTCAACTTTGCCTTGCTCAAGGTACCTGCGCATTTGCACCAGTTGCTCAATGAGTCGGACCTGAAAGCTGACGAGATTGATGCGTTCTGCATCCACCAGGGCAGCGCGGCGATTGTCGACGCCGTGGCCCGGCGTTTCGAAGATGCGCCGGTGGAGAAGTTCATCAAGGACATGGTTGAGACCGGCAACACCGTGTCCTCGAGCATTCCGCTGCTGCTGGAAAAGCACATGATGGATGGCGACTGGAAGCGCGTGGCAATCAGCGGTTTTGGTGTGGGCTTGTCGTGGGGTTCGGCGATTCTCTATCGCCCGTGACGCCCTGATAGGCTGCATAAAAAACGCCCAGGCTTGAAAAAGCCTGGGCGTTTTTTATTTGGCGTCAGAAAACCCCGCATTTGCGGGTGTTTGAGCTATCGTAAATGCTTGAATTACAAGGGGTGGCGCGGGGCCAGTAAAAAAAACCAAAAAAGTCCTCAAGCAACCGGCTTATACGACGATAACTATTACGAAGGTTCTCTAGGCCACACCCGGCGGTTGCCAGGGCCGGAAGCCGCAGTAAACAACCCACGAGGATTTCGTCATGGCTTTAACAGTAAACACCAACCTTGCTTCGTTGAACGTTCAGAACAACCTGAACAAGGCTTCCAGCGCCCTGCAAACCTCCATGCAGCGTCTGTCCTCCGGCCTGCGTATCAACAGCGCCAAAGACGATGCGGCCGGCCTGCAAATCTCCAACCGTCTGACCAGCCAGATCAACGGCCTGGGCGTTGCAATCAAAAACGCCAACGACGGCAGCTCGATTGCTCAGACCGCTGAAGGCGCCATGCAGCAGTCCACCAACATCCTGCAAAGCATGCGTACCCTGGCTCTGCAATCCGCCAACGGCTCGCCAAGCGCTGAAGACCGTAAGTCGAACCAGGCTCAATACGCAGCACTGACTGCTGAATTGACCCGTATCGCTACCACCACTACCTTCGGTGGCAAGAACCTGCTGGACGGTTCTTTCGGTACTACTTCCTTCCAGGTCGGCGCCAACGCCAACCAGACCATCGACATGAGCATCGGTAACGTTGCAGCCAACAACATTGGTTCGCAGCAGCTGAAAAGCCAAGGCGTTGCTCCAAGCGCAACAGGCGTTGCCGGCGGCGCGATCGCTGTTACCGGTGGCGGCCAGTCCTCCAACCTGACCATCGCTGCCGGTGCTTCCGCCAAGCAGATCGCTGCTCAGATGAACGGCGCTGTCGGCGGCCTGGCTGCTACTGCCAGCACTGTTGCCCAGTTCACCGTTGACTCCGCTGCCATTGCTGGTGCAACCCCTGCCAGCGCCAACTTCACCCTGAAAGTGGGCAGCGGTACTGCCGTTCAGTTCACTGGCGTGACCAGCACTTCCGACCTGGCTGACCAACTGAAGTCCAACGCTGCCAAACTGGGCATCACCGTTAACTTCGATTCGACCACTCAAGCGCTGTCGGTCAAGTCTGACACCGGTGAGAACCTGACCTTCAACGCTGGCGACCCAGGCGCTGTAGCCGGTATCAAGGTTGCTACCCAAGACGGTACCGGTACTTTCGGCACTGCCGTAGCCCTGGCTAACACCGCTATCATCGCAACTGGCGCTGTTTCCCTGAACTCCTCCAGCAGCTACTCGCTGAGCGGCGCAGGTGTAACTGGTCTGTTCGCAGCTACCGGTACTGCTGCCAACTCCACCAAAACTACCGTCAACAACACTGACATCACCACTGCTGCCAACGCACAGAACTCGATCGACGTGATCACTCAAGCGATCTCCGACATCGACTCCCAGCGTGCCGGCCTCGGTGCTGTACAAAACCGTTTCGACAACACCGTTGCCAACCTGCAGAGCATCTCCGACAACTCCAGCGCCGCTCGCGGTCAGATCCAGGACGTTGACTACGCTGCTGAAACTGCTCAGTTGACCAAGCAACAAACCCTGCAACAGGCTTCCACTGCGATCCTGTCCCAGGCCAACCAACTGCCATCCGCTGTACTGAAGCTGCTTCAGTAATAGCCATCGGTAGATGAATGACGGAAGGGCGCGTTTACGTGCCCTTTTGTCTTTTGCGTGATGAGGAGATTGGACATGGACATGAGTGTGAAGTTGAACCTGTCTTATCCTGCAGTGGCGCCGCAGAGCGCACCTGCCCCCGTGAGCAGTGACCCGCAGAAAGCCAAGGTAGATCCTGTACCGGTAACGGCTCAAACACAGCAGGACTCGAAGCCGTCCGACCTTGAACAGGCAGTGACGGATATTCGCAAATTTGTACAGGCTGCCCAGCGCAACCTGGAGTTTTCCATTGATGACTCCACCCATCAGGTGGTGGTCAAGGTGATTGCGACCGACAGTGGCGAGGTGATCCGCCAGATCCCTTCGGAAACCGCATTGAAACTCGCACAAAGTCTTCACGACGCCAGCAATGTGCTGTTTGACGCTAAAGTCTGAGCTGGCATGAATTTTGTTGCTGTAGCTGCTTTAGGCGTCGTTCGTCAATAAAGCGCCAGCCCCGGATCAGGAGAAAACATCATGGGTGACATATCCATCAGCGGCCCGGTAACGGGCATTGATACCCAGTCGATCGTGACCGCCTTGGTGAACGCTGAGCAGGCGCCGAAGCAATCGCAGATCAACAAACAGTCGACGACCTCGACCGCCCAGCTGTCATCAATCGGCAAGATTCAGGCTGCCCTGGATGCCTTCCGTGGCGCCATGGACAACATGTCCAAGGATGCGAGTATCGGTGGCCTGACGGCGACGACTTCAGACCCCAACGTTTCCAGTGTGACCCTGGGCGCCAATGCTTCGGCCGGCAGCTATCTGCTGGTAGTCAACCAGCTGGCGACTGCCTCCAAACTGGCTACCAAAACCTTTGCCGGCGGCGCATCCACGGTCGTCAACTCCGGTACCTCGGCGACTTCGCTGACGATTTCCCAGTCGGGCCAAAGCTACGCAGTCAGCGTGCCCGCGGGCGCGACGTTGCAGCAAGTGCGTGACTCGATCAACGCACAGCTCACCAGTTCAGGCCTCAGTGCCAACATCCTGACTGATGCCACTGGTTCGCGGATGGTCCTGACGTCAACCAATACCGGTGTCGGCACTGATATTACAGTGGGTGGTAACTCCGGGCTGGAAACTGGCACGTCGGTGGTGGGCGCTGCGCCGCAGAATGCGAAGTACACCATTGATGGCACGCCTCAGGAGTCCAAAAGCAACACCCTGACCGATGCAATCAGCGGCGTGAGTATCAAATTGAGCGCTGTGTCGCCCTGGCCTGCCGGGGTTACCGATGCGAACTCCACGGGCGTTCTGCGCTCGTCTTCGACCATCACCGTCGCAAGGAGCACCGACACGCTCAAGAGTGCGGTCAAGGGCTTTGTTGACACCTATAACGCATTGCTCACAGCGATAAGCGCCGAGACCAAGGTGACCACCAACCCGGACGGTACCACCACGCCTTCGGCGCTGACGGGCGATGCCACCATGCGTACCCTGCAGTCGGCCATTCGTGCTGAGCTGAACGCGATGGCAGGCACGGGTTCCTTGAAGTCGCTGGCGCAGTTTGGCGTGAACACTGACCAGAGCACCGGCAAACTGAGCATCGACGACAAGCTGTTCAGTGCAGCTATTGCGACCAACCCGACCGACATCGGCGGAATTTTCAACGGCGATAACGGCCTGCTGTCGCGCATGAAGTCCGCGACTGACAGCTATGCGCAGACCAACACCGGCGTGCTCGCTACACGGTCCTCGACCCTGTCCGACACGATCAAGGACCTGCAAAATCAGCAGGACACCCTGACAGCGCGCATGGCGGCCCTGAAGGTAAGCCTGACCGCCAAATACACGACGATGAACAACTTGGTTGCCCAGCTCACCGCTCAACGAACCAGTGTTATGACCACGCTCGATTCGCTGAACAATCCGAAGACCACTTGATCCTCAATGAGGCCGTCCGGCGAGGTGAATGCCTTCGTCGGGCGCGACCTTCGCAAGATCGCCGGGTTAAAGTTTTTTGCGACCCGGTCGACATATTAATCAGAGCCCATCCAATTTAGCTGTCGCCTGTCACGAGGTAGAAACATGAATCCCATGAGAGCCCTTCGCCAATACCAGAAGGTCAATTCCCATGCCCAGATCTCCGAAGCCAGCCCGCACCGTCTGGTCCAGATGTTGATGGAAGGCGCGCTGGATCGCATGGCTCAGGCCAAGGGCGCCATGGCTCGTGGTGATATCGCGCAAAAAGGTTTGTTGCTGGGTAAGGCGATCGACATTTTGATCGGTCTGCGTGACGGCCTGAACCCGGAAAAAACCGAAGATCCGGCCGCTTTGCAGCAGCTCGACAACCTGTATGCCTACATGACCACGCGTTTGCTTGAAGCCAACAGCAAGAGCGATGTCGCCATGATCGACGAAGTAGCCGGCCTGATGATTACGCTCAAGGAAGGCTGGGACGGTATTGCAACACTGTAGGCCTTTTGGCCTGAGGATGATGTCATGAGCCACGCCCTGCAACGGATTGACGAGACCCGCGAAGCCTTGGTCGATGCCTTGGCTGCACGTAACTGGGACGCCATCGGCGAACTGGACATGGGCTGCCGTGCGGTGATCGATGAGGCGCTGAACAACGCGCCCGCGGACGAGGATGCTCTGCGCCAGAAACTGGAGAGCCTGTTGGAGGTGTATCAACAGTTGCTGGAGGTGACGACCGGCGAACGCCAGGCGATTTTTGAAGAGATGTCGCAGATCAATCGCGCGCAAAGTGCGTCAAAGGTTTACCATCTGTTCGGCTGAACGGGCGCAGTTAATCCGAACGCGCGTCATAAATTTGACTGCGCGCGATTTTTTGACTTAACTAGTGCTGTTTTCAGATTTCAGACGGTTGTAACGCAGAAAATGCTTACAGCCATCTAGATTGCCCGCGAGTCCAGGGCATTTGAGTTAACTAGGGAAGTTGCTATTGCATGTGGCGTGAAACCAAAATTCTGCTGATTGATGACGATAGCGTCCGCCGCCGCGATTTAGCGGTCATTTTAAATTTTCTTGGTGAAGAAAATTTACCCTGCGGCAGCCATGACTGGCAGCAGGCGGTCAGCTCATTGTCATCGAGCCGTGAAGTCATTTGTGTGCTGATCGGGACGGTAAACGCTCCTGGCGCAGTTCTGGGCTTGTTAAAGACACTCTCAACCTGGGATGAGTTCCTTCCGGTGTTGCTGATGGGCGATATTTCTTCCGTGGACTTGCCGGAAGACCAGCGCCGCCGTGTCCTTTCCACCCTGGAAATGCCACCCAGCTACAGCAAATTGCTCGACTCCCTGCACCGTGCCCAGGTCTATCGCGAGATGTACGACCAGGCCCGCGAGCGCGGCCGTCACCGCGAACCCAACCTGTTCCGCAGCCTCGTCGGCACCAGCCGGGCGATCCAGCACGTGCGCCAGATGATGCAGCAAGTCGCCGACACCGATGCCAGCGTGCTGATCCTCGGCGAGTCCGGCACCGGCAAGGAAGTGGTCGCGCGCAACCTGCATTACCATTCCAAGCGTCGTGACGGACCATTCGTGCCGGTCAACTGTGGGGCGATCCCGGCAGAGCTGCTGGAAAGCGAACTGTTCGGCCATGAGAAGGGCGCTTTCACTGGCGCCATCACCAGCCGTGCCGGGCGTTTCGAGCTGGCCAACGGCGGCACCCTGTTCCTCGACGAAATCGGCGACATGCCGCTGCCGATGCAGGTCAAGCTGCTGCGCGTGCTGCAGGAACGTACCTTCGAGCGTGTGGGCAGCAACAAGACTCAGAGCGTCGACGTGCGCATCATCGCGGCCACCCACAAGAACCTCGAAAGCATGATTGAGGTCGGCAGCTTCCGCGAAGACCTGTACTACCGCCTCAACGTATTCCCGATCGAGATGGCCCCGCTGCGTGAGCGCGTGGAAGACATTCCGTTGCTGATGAACGAACTGATCTCGCGCATGGAGCACGAAAAGCGCGGTTCGATCCGCTTCAACTCTGCCGCGATCATGTCCCTGTGCCGCCACGGCTGGCCGGGCAACGTCCGCGAGCTGGCCAACCTGGTGGAGCGCATGGCGATCATGCACCCCTACGGTGTGATCGGCGTGGTCGAGCTGCCGAAGAAATTCCGCTACGTCGACGACGAAGATGAGCAAATGGTCGACAGCCTGCGCAGCGACATGGAAGAGCGCGTGGCCATCAACGGCCATACGCCGGACTTCGGTTCCACCGCAATGCTGCCGCCGGAAGGCCTGGACCTGAAAGACTACCTCGGCAACCTCGAACAAGGCCTGATCCAGCAAGCCTTGGACGACGCCAACGGCATCGTCGCCCGTGCCGCCGAGCGCCTGCGCATTCGTCGAACCACCCTGGTGGAGAAGATGCGCAAGTACGGAATGAGTCGCCGCGAAGGTGATGAACAGACAGACGATTGACGCCTGAAATACAAACCGCTGATTAATCAGCGGTTTTTTTTCGGCACGGGTATTGCTACAGCCCTCGCAACGTTCCGTTTAACTGACGGTCAGCCAAGCGAGAGAGCATGATGCCCCACGCCGCCCAACATTCTTCGGCCCCCGATCTTGCAGGGCTCCTCCCTTCTGTAGAGCAGCAAAGCCGACAGGGCCTGGAACAGGCCTTTTCGCTGTTCAACCAGATGTCGAGCCAATTGACTGACTCCTACAGCTTGCTGGAGGCTCGGGTTTCCGAGCTCAAGGGCGAGCTGGCCGTGGTCAGTGCCCAGCGCATGGAAGAGTTGGCCGAGAAAGAGCGCCTGGCTAACCGCCTGCAAAACCTGCTGTCGCTGCTGCCCGGTGGCGTGATCGTCATTGACGATCAGGGCCGCGTGCGCGAAGCCAACCCGGCGGCCGTCGACATGCTCGGCCTGCCGCTGGAAGGCGAGTTGTGGCGCGAAGTCATCACCCGCTGCTTTGCCCCGCGTGAAGACGACGGTCACGAAATTTCCCTGAAAGACGGGCGTCGCCTGTCCATCGCCACGCGTTCCCTCGATTCCGAGCCGGGCCAATTGGTGCTGCTCAATGACCTGACGGAAACCCGCCACCTGCAAGACCAGCTGGCGCGTCATGAACGGTTGTCGTCGCTGGGGCGGATGGTCGCTTCTCTGGCGCATCAGATCCGCACGCCACTGTCTGCGGCGCTGATCTACGCCAGTCATTTGACTGATGAGCAATTGCCGGCCGCCACCCACCAACGTTTTGCTGGCCGTCTCAAGGAACGCCTGCATGAGTTGGAGCATCAGGTGCGCGACATGCTGGTGTTTGCCCGCGGCGAACTGCCGCTGACCGACCGCGTTACGCCTTCGGCGCTGATGCAGTCGCTGCAAGCGGCGGCCGCCACGCATATCCAGGACGTGAATGTGCGTTGGCAATGCGACAGCCACCTCGGCGAATTGCTGTGCAACCGCGACACGCTGGTCGGCGCCTTGCTCAACCTGATTGAAAACGCCACCCAGGCCAGCGGCCCGGGTGCGCGGCTCAAAATCCACTTGTACAGCCGCGAGCAGACCTTGCGCCTGTGCATCAGCGACAGCGGCAGCGGCATCGACCCGGTGGTGCTGCAGCGCCTGGGCGAACCCTTCTTTACCACTAAAACCAACGGTACGGGCCTGGGCCTGACCGTGGTCAAGGCAGTGGCGCGTGCTCATCAGGGAGAATTGCAACTGCACTCCCGTGTGGGGCGTGGCACCTGTGCATTGATGACCTTGCCGCTGTTTTCAGGCGCGGTGAGCGCGGAGTAAAAGGATTATGGCTATCAAGGTTTTGCTGGTTGAAGACGATCGCGCCCTGCGTGAGGCATTGGCTGACACGCTGCTGTTGGCGGGCCATGACTACCGGGCGGTCGGTTCTGCCGAAGAAGCCTTGGAGGCGGTTGACCAAGAGGCCTTCAGCCTGGTGGTCAGCGATGTGAACATGCCCGGCATGGACGGCCATCAGTTGCTCGGCCTGCTGCGCGCACGCCAGCCGCAATTGCCGGTCTTGCTGATGACCGCCCACGGCGCCGTGGAGCGCGCGGTGGATGCCATGCGCCAAGGCGCGGCGGATTACCTGGTCAAGCCTTTCGAGCCCAAAGCCTTGATCGAACTGGTTGCCCGGCATGCCCTCGGCGTGATTCCGGCAGCCGAAGGCGAAGGCCCGATCGCTTTCGAGCCTGCCAGTGCCCAATTGCTGGAGCTGGCGGCCCGCGTGGCGCGCAGCGATTCCACCGTGCTGATCTCCGGCGAGTCAGGCACCGGTAAGGAAGTGCTGGCGCGTTATATCCACCAGCAATCCAGCCGCGCCAAACAGCCGTTCATTGCGATCAACTGCGCCGCTATCCCCGACAACATGCTCGAAGCCACCTTGTTTGGCCATGAAAAAGGCTCGTTCACCGGCGCCATCGCTGCCCAGGCCGGCAAGTTCGAACAGGCGGATGGTGGCACCATTTTGCTCGACGAAATCTCCGAAATGCCTCTGGGTCTGCAAGCCAAGCTGCTGCGCGTGTTGCAGGAACGCGAAGTGGAGCGCGTTGGCGCGCGCAAGCCGATCCAGCTGGACATCCGCGTGGTGGCCACTACCAACCGCGACCTGGCAGGCGAAGTGGCGGCGGGGCGCTTTCGTGAAGACCTGTTCTACCGCCTTTCGGTCTTCCCGCTGGCCTGGCGCCCGTTGCGCGAGCGCCCCGCAGACATCATTCCGCTGGCCGAGCGCCTGCTGAACAACCACGTCAAAAAAATGAAGCATGCCCAGGCGCGGCTGTCGGCCGAGGCTCAGGCGTGCCTGATCAGCTACCCATGGCCCGGCAACGTGCGCGAATTGGACAACGCGATTCAGCGTGCGCTGATTTTGCAGCAGGGTGGATTGATCCAGCCGCAAGACTTTTGCCTGGCTATGGGTAGCGGCATGGCACCGTTGCCCAGCCTGGCACCTGCGCCGTTGGTGGCGGCTGAAGCCGAGTCTGGCGGCCTGGGCGACGACCTGCGTCGCCGCGAATTCCAGATGATCATCGACACCCTGCGTTCCGAGCGCGGCCGCCGCAAAGAAGCCGCCGAACGCCTGGGCATCAGCCCGCGCACCTTGCGCTACAAGCTGGCGCAAATGCGCGATGCCGGGATGGACGTGGAAGCCTACCTTTTCGCCACCTGATAAAAGCGTGGGCCGACAGGGTTTGTCGCCTTTTCTTACGAGTCGCCACGGAGCTGGCACCCTTGTTGCTACTACCCCTAGTAACCGCTGCGTAGTGTCAAAAAATTGCGGGTCGTCGGAGAGAGAAGGTCATGAGCCAGGGTATTGAGTTCAATCGGTTGATGTTGGATATGCGCTCCATGCAAATGGATGCCATGGCTCAACCGAAATCCGTCGCGCAGGCGCCGGAATTGGGCCAAAGCAATTTTGCCGACATGCTCGGTCAGGCAATCAATAAAGTCAGTGATACCCAGCAAGCGTCCAGCCAGTTGGCTACCGCCTTCGAGATCGGCAAAAGTGGCGTGGACCTCACCGATGTGATGGTCGCCTCGCAAAAGGCCAGCGTTTCCTTCCAAGCCCTGACCCAAGTGCGTAACAAGCTGGTTCAGGCTTATCAAGACATCATGCAGATGCCGGTTTAAGGACGAGATTTAAGTCATGGCAGAAGCAGTCGTGGACAACGCACCCGCCAAGGCAGACGGCAAACCGCCGCTGTTTGGCCTGTCGTTCCTGGAAAACCTTTCCGAAATGACCATGTTGCGTCAGGTGGGCCTTATGGTCGGCCTGGCAGCCAGCGTGGCGATTGGTTTTGCCGTGGTGCTGTGGTCGCAGCAACCGGATTATCGCCCGTTGTACGGCAGCCTGGCCGGCATGGATTCCAAGCAGATCATGGAAACCCTCGCCGCCGCTGACATCGCCTACACCGTGGAGCCCAACTCCGGCGCCTTGCTGGTCAAGGCCGACGACGTGGCCCGCGCGCGCATGAAACTTGCCGCCGCCGGCGTGACGCCATCCGACGCGAATATCGGTTTTGAAATCCTCGATAAAGACCAGGGCCTGGGTACCAGCCAGTTCATGGAAGCCACACGCTACCGCCGTGGCCTCGAAGGCGAACTGGCGCGCACCATCTCCAGCCTGAACAACGTCAAGGGCGCCCGCGTGCACCTGGCGATTCCGAAAAGCTCGGTGTTCGTGCGTGATGAACGCAAGCCGAGTGCCTCGGTGCTGGTTGAACTGTTTGCCGGCCGCTCCCTGGAGCCTGGCCAAGTACTAGCGATCATCAACCTGGTTGCCACCAGCGTTCCCGAATTGAGCAAGTCGCAAATTACCGTGGTCGACCAGAAGGGCAACCTCTTGTCCGACCAGGCCGAGAACTCCGCGCTGACCCAGGCCGGCAAGCAGTTCGATTACAGCCGTCGCATGGAAAGCATGCTGACCCAGCGCGTGCACAACATCCTGCAACCGGTGTTGGGCAACGACCGCTACAAGGCTGAAGTGTCTGCCGACGTCGACTTCAGCGCCATCGAGTCGACTTCCGAACAGTTCAACCCCGACCAGCCCGCGCTGCGCAGCGAGCAGTCCACCAGCGAACAACGCACCGCCAGCAATGGCCCGCAAGGTGTGCCGGGTGCCCTGAGCAACCAGCCGCCGGCACCGGCCTCTGCGCCGCAAACCACTGGTGGCGCCGCCGCTACCGCGGGTGCGATTCAGCCTGGCCAACCGCTGTTGGACGCCAACGGCCAGCAGATCATGGACCCGGCCACCGGCCAGCCGATGCTTGCGCCGTACCCGGCAGACAAGCGTAACCAGTCGACCAAGAACTTCGAGCTCGACCGTTCCATCAGCCACACCAAACAGCAGCAGGGCAAAATCAATCGCCTGTCGGTGTCGGTGGTGGTCGATGATCAGGTCAAGGTCAACGCCGCAGACGGTGCCGTCACCCGCGCACCGTGGAGCGCCGACGAATTGGCGCGCTTCACTCGCCTGGTGCAGGACGCCGTCGGTTTCGACGCCAGCCGTGGTGACAGCGTCAGCGTAATCAACATGCCGTTCTCCGCCGAGCGCGGTGAAGTGATCGCCGACCCGGCGTTCTACACGCAGCCGTGGTTCTGGGACATCGTCAAGCAAGTGCTGGGTGTGTTGTTCATCCTGGTCCTGGTTTTTGGCGTGCTGCGCCCGGTGCTCAACAACATCACCGGCCACGGCAAGAAACAACTGGCACTGGCCGGTGGCGACGTCGAGTTGGGTGGCATGGGCGGCCTGGACGGCGAACTGGCCAACGACCGCGTCAGCCTCGGCGGCCCGCAAAGCATCCTGTTGCCAAGCCCGAGCGAAGGCTATGACGCTCAGCTGAATGCAATCAAGAGTCTGGTAGCAGAAGACCCGGGCCGTGTGGCTCAGGTCGTGAAAGAGTGGATCAACGCAGATGAGTGATAATCGAGCCGCTGTTGCCAAGCTCACTAAGGTCGACAAAGCGGCGGTATTGCTGCTGTCCCTGGGTGAAACCGACGCTGCACAAGTGCTGCGCCACATGGGCCCCAAAGAGGTTCAGCGCGTCGGCGTGGCCATGGCGCAAATGCGCAATGTGCACCGCGAGCAAGTCGAGCAGGTGATGAGCGAATTCGTCGAGATCGTCGGCGACCAGACCAGCCTCGGCGTCGGCTCCGACAGCTATATCCGCAAGATGCTCACCTCGGCCCTCGGCGAAGACAAGGCCAACGGCCTGATCGACCGCATCCTGCTCGGCGGCAACACCAGCGGCCTCGACAGCCTCAAATGGATGGAACCGCGCGCCGTGGCCGACGTGATCCGCTACGAACACCCGCAGATCCAGGCGATTGTCGTGGCGTATCTCGACCCGGACCAGGCCGGTGAAGTACTCGGCCACTTCGACCACAAAGTGCGCCTGGACATCATCCTGCGCGTGTCGTCGCTGAACACCGTGCAGCCAGCCGCCCTGAAAGAACTCAACACGATTCTCGAGAAGCAGTTCTCGGGTAACTCCAACGCTTCGCGCACCACCCTGGGTGGCATCAAGCGCGCGGCCGACATCATGAACTTCCTCGACAGCTCGGTCGAAGGCCAGTTGATGGACTCGATCCGCGAGATCGACGACACCCTGTCCGGCCAGATCGAAGACCTCATGTTCGTGTTCAACAACCTCTCCGATGTCGACGACCGTGGCATCCAGGCGTTGCTGCGCGAAGTCTCCTCCGATGTGCTGGTGCTGGCCCTCAAGGGCTCGGACGAAAACGTCAAAGAGAAGATCTTCAAGAACATGTCCAAGCGTGCGTCCGAGCTGTTGCGCGACGACCTCGAAGCCAAGGGGCCGGTGCGCGTCAGCGACGTGGAAACCGCCCAGAAGGAAATCCTCACCATTGCCCGCCGTATGGCCGAAGCCGGAGAAATCGTTCTCGGCGGGAAGGGCGGCGAAGAAATGATCTAAGGCGCGCCCCATGTCGAACAAAGATGAGGCACCCAGCGATCTGATTCGCGCGCGGGATGTCGGCGGGTTCGATATCTGGTCGTTGCCCAGCTTCGATCCGCATGTGCCGGAGCCTGAGCCGGAACCGGTCGAAGAGCCCCCGGCGGAAATGGAAGAAGTGCCGCTGGATGAAGTCCAGCCGCTGACCCTCGAAGAACTCGAAGCCATCCGCCAGGAGGCCTACAACGAGGGCTTCGCGGCGGGTGAAAAAGACGGTTTTCGCAGCACCACCCTCAAGGTCCGCCAGGAAGCCGAGGAGGCGCTGAGCGTCAAGCTGGCCAGCCTGGAGCGCTTGATGGGCACGCTGTTCGACCCCATTGCCGAGCAGGATTCGCAGATCGAGAAAGCCATGGTCGGCCTGGTCGAGCACATCGCTCGGCAAGTGATCCAGCGCGAACTGGTGCTCGATTCCAGCCATATCGAAAGCGTGATGCGCGAAGCCCTCAAGCTGCTGCCGCTGGGCGTCGGCAATGTGCGGCTGTACATCAACCCGCAGGATTTCGAACAGGTCAAAGCCCTGCGCGAGCGCCATGAAGAAACCTGGCGCATCGTCGAAGATGCGGCGCTGCAACCCGGTGGTTGCCGCGTCGAAACCGAACACAGCCGTATCGATGCGACGGTGGAAACCCGCATCAGCCAGATCATGGCCAAGCTCTTCGATCAACTCCACGAACAGGCGCTGCACCCGGCTGAGCCTGACCTGAGCGTTGAGCTGGACGCCCCCGATGCGCCTTGACCGCACCAGCTTCGCCAAGCGCTTGAGTGGCTATGCCGAAGCCACTGAGCTGCCCGGCCAGCCCATCCTCGAAGGGCGCCTGTTGCGCATGGTCGGCCTGACCCTCGAAGCCGAAGGCCTGCGCGCCGCCATGGGCAGCCGCTGCATGGTGATCAACGACGACAGCTACCACCCGGTGCAGGTCGAAGCCGAAGTGATGGGCTTTTCCGGCAGCAAGATTTTCCTGATGCCCGTGGGCAGCCTGGCGGGCATCGCCCCGGGCGCCCGCGTGGTGCCGCTGGCCGACACCGGCCGCCTGCCGATGGGCATGAGCATGCTCGGCCGCGTGCTCGACGGCGCCGGCCGCGCGCTGGACGGCAAAGGCGGCATGAAGGCCGAAGACTGGGTGCCGATGGACGGCCCGACCATCAACCCGCTTAATCGCAACCCGATCAGCGTGCCGCTGGACGTGGGCATTCGCAGCATCAACGGGTTATTGACGGTCGGCCGCGGCCAGCGTCTGGGCCTGTTCGCCGGTACCGGTGTGGGTAAGTCGGTGCTGCTGGGCATGATGACGCGCTTTACCGAGGCCGACATTATTGTGGTCGGGCTGATCGGTGAGCGGGGCCGTGAGGTGAAGGAATTCATCGAGCACAGCCTCGGTGAAGAAGGCCTCAAGCGTTCCGTTGTCGTTGCATCCCCGGCGGACGATGCGCCATTGATGCGTTTGCGCGCCGCGATGTATTGCACGCGCATCGCCGAGTATTTTCGCGACAAGGGCAAGAATGTCCTGTTGCTGATGGATTCGCTTACGCGTTTCGCCCAGGCCCAGCGGGAAATCGCCCTGGCCATCGGCGAACCGCCCGCGACCAAAGGCTATCCGCCGTCGGTGTTCGCCAAGTTGCCGAAACTGGTGGAGCGCGCCGGTAATGCCGAGGCCGGTGGTGGTTCGATCACCGCGTTCTACACCGTGCTTTCAGAAGGCGACGACCAGCAGGACCCGATTGCCGACTCGGCGCGGGGCGTGCTCGACGGGCACATTGTGTTGTCGCGGCGTCTGGCCGAAGAAGGGCACTACCCGGCCATCGACATCGAAGCGTCCATCAGCCGGGTGATGCCGGCGGTGGTGACGCCGGAGCACATGGCTCGCGCGCAGCAGTTCAAGCAATTGTGGTCGCGCTATCAGCAGAGCCGTGACCTGATCAGCGTCGGCGCCTATGTGGCCGGTGGCGACCGCGAAACCGACCTGGCAATTGCCTTGCAGCCGCAATTGGTGACCTACCTGCGTCAGGGCCTCAACGACAAGATCAGCATGGGCGAAAGCGAAGCGCACCTGGGCTCGATCTTCGCCCCGGCGCCAGGCGGCTAAGCCATGGCCAGCACGCGCTCTTCACGCTTGGCTCCGGTGGTAGACATGGCCGAAAAGGCCGAGAAAACCGCTGTGCAGCGTTTGGGGTATTTTCAGGGGCAAGTACGCTTGGCCGAAAGCAAGCTGGGCGATCTGGAGCGGTTTCGCGGCGAATACCAGCAGCAGTGGATCGATCGCGGCAGCAAGGGCGTGTCGGGCCAGTGGCTGATGGGTTATCAGGGCTTTCTCAACCAGCTTGAGACGGCTGTGGGGCAGCAGCGCCAAAGCCTGGCCTGGCACCAGACCAACCTCGACAAGGCCCGCGAAAGCTGGCAAGCGGCCTTCGCCCGGGTCGAGGGTTTGCGCAAGCTGGTGCAGCGTTATATCGATGAGGCGCGGGCGCTTGAAGACAAGCGTGAGCAAAAGCTGCTGGATGAACTATCGCAGCGCCTTCCTCGCCAATCGCAGTACTAAAAATGTGTGCGGGCTTATGTGGGAGCTGGCTTGCCTGCGATAGCGGTACATCAGTTGCTGATGAGTCCACTGAGCCACCGCTATCGCAGGCAAGCCAGCTCCCACAGTTGATTGGCGGTGTTGCTCATATCCGGTACAGCTGCTAAACCTTGTCTCATATTGCCAAAGACAAGGAAGCAGTCGCATGTCAGTTGAGTCAGAAGTATCCCTGGACGGGAAGAAGTTGACGATCGCGGTCAAAGGCCGGTTCGATTTCGGTAGCCACCAGACGTTTCGTGACGCCTACGAGCGTTTCTACAAAGTCCCTGAGCAGTACATCGTCGACCTCAAAGACACCACCTACATGGACAGCTCGGCCTTGGGCATGCTCCTGCTGCTGCGCGACCATGCCGGTGGCGACGACTCGGAAGTCCGGGTGGTCAACAGCAATTCCGATGTGCGCAAGATCCTCGCCATCTCCAATTTCGACAAACTGTTCGACATCAGTTGAACGCCTTGGCCCCGGTCCTGGAAGCGCTGACGATCCTGATTGCCGAAGACAGCGCGGCGGATTTGCTGTTGCTGTCGACTATCATCCGGCGCCAGGGCCATCAGGTGCTGACCGCCACCAATGGCGCGCAAGCCGTCGAGGTTTTCACCCGCGAGCGCCCGCAACTGGTGTTGATGGATGCGTTGATGCCGGTGATGGACGGTTTCGAAGCCGCGCGCCAGATCAAGCAGCTTGCCGGGGAAGCGCTGGTGCCGATCATTTTCCTCACCTCCCTGCGCGAGAGCGAGGCCCTGGCCCAATGTCTGGATGCCGGGGGCGATGACTTTCTGCCCAAACCCTATAACCAACTTATCCTGGCGGCGAAGATCAACGCCATGGACCGTCTGCGCCGTCTGCAAGCCACGGTGTTGCAGCAACGCGACCAGATCGCCAGGCACCACGATTACCTGCTGCACGAACAGCGCGCGGCCAAGGCGGTGTTCGACAAGGTCGCGCATTCCGGCTGCATCAATGCCGCGCCGAATATTCGTTACCTGCAATCGCCGTATGCGCTGTTTAACGGCGACCTGCTGTTGGCGGCGTACACGCCCTCGGGTGACATGCACGTGCTGCTCGGCGATTTCACCGGCCACGGCTTGCCGGCGGCGGTGGGCGCCATGCCGCTGGCGGAAGTGTTCTACGGCATGACCGCCAAGGGTTACGGCCTGGCGCAGACGCTGCGCGAGATGAACGTCAAGCTCAAGCGCATCCTGCCGGTGGACATGTTCTGTTGCGCCACGCTGCTGTGCCTGAGCGCCCAGCGGCGTGTGGTGGAGGTGTGGAACGGCGGCATGCCCGAGGGCTATGTGCATGAAATCGCCACGGGTAAGCGCACACCGTTGATGTCGCGGCATTTGCCGTTGGGCGTGCTCTCGGCGGAGGCTTTTGACGACAGCACGGAAGTCTGGCCGATGGCCCTGGGCGACCGGGTGTTTCTGCTTTCCGATGGTGTGCTGGATACCGCCGATGCCAATGACCAATTGTTCGGCGCCGCGCGCTTGCAGCAGGTGTTTGCCGCCAACCGCGAGCCGGATCGCCTGTTTGAAGACATCGAACAGGCCCTGGCGGCGTTTCGGGGCGAGGCCCGGGACGATGTGAGCATGGTGGAAATCACGTTGCAGGCTGGCCAGTCGCTGCGCGCGGCCGAGCCTCTGTACGCTGACAGCGGCCAGTCGTGCCCGCTGGATTGGTCGGTGAGTTTTGAGTTTCGCGCGCAGACGCTCAAAAGCTACAACCCGTTGCCGTATCTGCTGCAATTGCTGCTGGAGATCCACGGCCTGCGTGCTCAGAGCGGGGCGCTGTACAGTGTGATGGCCGAGTTGTATTCCAACGCGCTGGAGCATGGCGTGCTGGGCCTGGATTCGCAGCTCAAGCGGGATGCTCAGGGGTTTGCTCACTACTATCGCCAGCGGAATGAGCGTTTGGCGCAGTTGAACAGCGGTTATGTGCGTGTGCATGTGCAGGTGGTGCCCACCGATATGGGCGGCAAGATGACGCTGCGTATCGAGGACAGTGGTCCTGGGTTTGATGTGGAGCAGGTGCTGGCGCGGCCGCTGGATATTGACCGTCTGTCTGGCCGTGGTTTGAGCCTGGTGCGTCAGTTGAGCAGCGATGTACGCTGGTCCGATGGCGGGCGCAGTGTCTGCGTGGAGTTTTGCTGGGGGGCTCTGGCATAATCCGCCGATTCTTGATCAAGGAGCGAGCAAGTGGCCGAGATTCATCTGGACCCCGACGTGTTGTCGGGTTTGCAGGAGGTTATGGAGAGTGAGTATCCCAAACTGTTGGATACCTTTCTCGATGACTCGCAAAAGCGTGTCGAGGCGTTGCGTAAGTCTCGGGATGATGCCAAGGCGTTGGGGCGGATTGCGCATAGTTTCAAGGGCAGCAGCGGGAACCTTGGGGCGGTGAGGTTGGCGCAGTTGTGTCAGCGGTTGGAGGTTGAGTCTGTGGGGTCGGCGGCTGGGGATCTTTGGGCGTTGGTGGATCAGATTGATCATGAGTTTGCTTTGGTTCGGCCGATGTATGAGTCGGAGCGGGAGCGGTTTCAGCTTTAGATGGGTTGAGTACATATCCGTTGCTGCGGTAACGGCTGGTATTGGTTCCGCCCTTACGGCGGGTCACTTTTTGAAGAGCGCAAAAAGTAACCAAAAACGCTTCGCCCCACCACTCGGCA
>NZ_MSDF01000041.1 GCF_002022275.1 Pseudomonas fluorescens | reverse complement strand
AGCTACTGCTTGAGCTGGAACTGGAACCGCCCGAACCCGAATCAGACCCGCCCCCCGAGCCCCCGTCGGAAATACTCGCAACACACAAAATAAACGCCACAATCGACGCCGCTGGCACCGCGATCAACCAACCCTGATAGCCATGCCCCAGCAGCAACCCCACCGCCACATACACCGCCGCCACCGCCACCACGCGCACGATGAAAAACCGCGGGCTCTTGCGCCAGGATTCGCGCATGACGAAGAACAGCCCCACGTACAACGCCAGCACCAGGGCGCTGCCGAACGGCCACACCAGCCAATGCACGAAATTGACCTCGACAAAGTGGTCCACCACCAGCAGCCCGACGATATACGCCAACAGCGCGATCACGCAGTAAAACGCCACGCGCGCCAGCCACAAGACGCCAAACAGTGCGCCGCCGATCAGAAGCGTCAATGGGAAGGCCACCAGAGACACCGGCCAATCATCCCCCCCGCTGTACATCGTCAGCAGCGCCGTCACGGCCACGAAGGCCATCAACGCCCGGCGCCAGTGCAGTTTACCGGCGGCAATCAACACCCCGCCGATGGCCCCTGCAATAAGTGCCAGCAACACGGCAATGATCTGCGGGTTAACTTCCCGCGCGGCGAGCGGCGGCAGGTCGCCGCCGTCCACAAGCAAGGTCAGGTCATTGACCGCCTGTTGCACGCCGCCCGCGTAGTCGCCCTGGCGAAACGCCGGGGTGATGTGTTCTTCGATAATGCGATGGGCCAGCAGGTCGGTGACGGTGCCTTCCAGCCCGTAACCCACTTCGATGCGCACCTTGCGGTCGTCCTTGGCCACCACCAGCAGGATGCCGTCGTTGATGTCCTTGCGCCCCAGTTTCCAGGCGCGGAACAGCTGGTTGGCGTAGTCCTCAATGCTCGTGCCGCCGGTGGTGGGCACCAGCAACACGGCGACTTGCGCGCCTTTGCGCTGTTCAAGGGCGGCGAGTTGGTCTTTGAGGCGCGTGCTGGT
This sequence comes from Pseudomonas fluorescens, assembly GCF_002022275.1. GTDB lineage: Bacteria > Pseudomonadota > Gammaproteobacteria > Pseudomonadales > Pseudomonadaceae > Aquipseudomonas > Aquipseudomonas fluorescens_AJ. The sequence continues at coordinate 5,012 of NZ_MSDF01000041.1, read as the reverse complement.
GCTGGCGTCCAGCGTGTTGGTGAGGTCGATCACCCGCTGGTCGAGGGCCACGCCGATGGGCGAAGTGTCGGCCTGGGCGGTGCCCGACAAGCCGATAAACACCATTGCCACCAGGCTCAAGACGGTTTGCCGCAAAATCGCCATCATGCTTTGTTACCTGAAGTGTCTTCCTAAGGCGCCGACTCTACCTTATCGACGTATAACGCGTGACCCCACGCCGCTGACTATCTAAACTCCGCGCATGCATAGCAAAACGCCATAAATCGAGAAGCCCATGAGCCTCCAGCACCGCAATAACGTCAGCGTAATGGGCAACGGCACCTCGACCCTGGTGTTTTCCCACGGTTTCGGCTGCAGCCAGGCCATGTGGAATTACCTGGCGCCGCAATTTGTCGATCGTTTTCGCGTGGTCATGTATGACTTGGTCGGCGCCGGGCGGTCGGACCTCAATGCGTTCGACAAAACCAAGTACAGCACGCTGGACGGCTACGCCCGTGACTTGAACGAGCTGATCGATGCGTTTGCGCTGGGCCCGGTGATTCTGGTCGGCCATTCGGTCAGCGCCATGATCGGCACCCTCGCCGACCGCCTGGCGCCCGGGCGTATCGCCGCCCATGTGATGATTGGCCCGTCGCCGCGTTATATCGATGACGCGGGGTATGTCGGCGGCTTCAAGCGCAGCGACATCGACGACCTGCTCGACACCCTCGACAGCAATTACCTCGGCTGGTCCAGCGCGATGGCCCCGGCGATCATGGGCGCGCCCGGGCAACCGGCGCTGAGCCAGGAACTCACTGACAGCTTCTGCCGCACCGAGCCGGAGATCGCCAAGCAGTTTGCGCGGGTGACCTTTATGTCGGATAACCGCCAGGACGTGGTGGGCCTGACCACGCTTGTGCTGATCCTGCAATCGAGCGACGACCTGATCGCGCCGGTGGCCGTGGGCGAATACCTGCACAGCGTGTTGCCCAACAGCACGTATTGCCTGGTGGACAACGTCGGCCATTGCCCGCACATGAGCGCGCCACAGGCCTGCGCGGCGGCGATGGAAGCGTTTTTGGCGCCGTGGGCCGTCGCTCATGCCGGCTGACCTGTTCGACAGCGCGGCCTGCGCCCTGGCCGTGACGGCCGAAGACGGCACGATCCTGCAAGCCAACGCGCGTTTCAGTGACTGGCTGGGCTTCAGCACGGACGAGCTTTGCCGTCGGCGTTTCCAGGACTTGCTGACCATGGGCGGGCGCATATTCCACCAGACGCACCTGGCGCCGATGCTGCGCCTGCGTGGCAGCGTCACCGAAGTGAAGCTCGATATGCTGCACCAGGACGGCCACAAAGTGACCGTGCTGCTCAATGGCATCAAGCGTGAAAGCGCTGACGGCACGGTGTACGACCTGGCGCTGTTCGGCACCACTGACCGTGACAAGTACGAACGCGAGCTGCTCAACGCGCGCAACCTGGCCGAGGCGTTGTTGCAGGAAAAAACCGCGACTGAACTGGCGCTGCAGCACGCCCAGGACGAGTTGAACGAGGCTTATGCCATCGCCCAGCGCCGCGCGCTGTTTGCCGAGCAGATGGTGGCGATTGTCAGCCATGACTTGAAAAACCCGCTGACGGCCATCCGCATGGCCTCGGACTTTCTCAGCCGTGGCGAGCGCACGGCCAAGGAGCGTCAGTTGCTGGGGCATATCGGCCAGTCGTCCGAGCGCGCCCAGCGCATGATCGCCGACTTGCTGGACTTCACCCAGGCGCGAGTTGGCCATGGCATTACCATCAAGGCCAAGCCGCTGGACTTGCACGGGGTGATCCACCGCGCGGTGGACGAGCTGCGCGTCGCCTTCCCCACCGCCACGCTGGAACACCAGGCCGAAGGCCGTGGCGATGCGTGCCTGGACTCCGACCGCGTGCAGCAGATCATCGGCAACCTGGTGGCCAACAGCGTGGCCTATGGCGACCTGCAACAGCCCATCACCATTACCTCACGGCTGGGCGACGGCAACTGCGAAGTGGCGGTGCACAACCACGGTGCGGTGATCCCCGAAACGCTGATCGCGGTGTTGTTCGAGCCCATGACCCGAGGCACCGACCAGGGCAGCGAAGTGCGCAGCGTCGGGCTGGGCCTGTACATCGTGCGCGAACTGGCCAGGGTGCACGGCGGCGATGTGGCGGTGAATTCCTGCGCCACACAGGGCACGACGTTTACCGTGACGTTTCAAGCTGCGCTTGGCTGAATGGTGCTTGCACATCACCTGTGGCGAGCGGGCTTCCTGTAGCAACCGGGCTTGTTTTTTGTGGCGAGCGGGCTTGTTGTGGCGAGCGGGCTTGCCCCGCGTTGGGTGGCGAAGCCGCCCTAAAACCAGCGCACGCGTTTTGCCTGAAAAAACGCGGTGAATGTATTGGGGCTGCTTCGCAGCCCAACGCGGGGCAAGCCCGCTCGCCACAACAAGCCCATTTGCCACAGAAAGCCCGCTCTCCACAAAAAAGCACTCTGCGGGGGATATGGCAGTTTCATCCAGCCAAAACTGGCCGCGTGCTAGCGTAAGCGCGTTCGAGCCCACCTGAGCCGCCCATGAAAAAAACCACCTTCGTCTTGTCTGCTTTATTCGCCGGTTTATCTCATGCGGCCCTTGCCGCCAACCTCTGCCAGCCCACTGCCTCCAACCCAGCAAACCAAGCCTTTATGGCCGCCGCCCAACGCCACTTGGCCGACCAACCCAACCCGCTGGCGCATCTGCACACCGAAGGTACCCTGCCCCACCACGGCATTCGCGAGCAGAGCATCGCCGCTGAAAAGGACTGGCCGGTGATGCGCCAGGCCGCACTGGCGTGGCGTTTGAGTGGCGACCCGCGCTACCTCAAGCAAGTCGACAACTACCTGGCGGCGTGGGCCGATGTGTATCAGCCGGACTTCAACCCTATCGACGAAACCAATCTCGACATGCTGATCAACGCTTATGCGTTGACCGCTGACCACTTGCGCCTGGAAACCCGCGACGCCAGCCGCCGTTTGATCAGCAACCTGGGCAATGGCTATATCGCCCGTATCGAGCAATTCCACGGACCGAGAAAAGGCACCCAAACCAACAACTGGCAGAGCCATCGCGTCAAATTGGTGACCGTGGCCGCCGCCGCGCTGGGCGACAAGGCAATGCTTGAACAAGCCCACCAGCTGTTCAAACAACAGATCGCCGACAACGTGCTGCCCGACGGTTCGGTGACCGACTTCCAGGACCGCGACGCCTTGCATTACGTGGTCTACGACCTGGAACCGCTGGTGCAAGCCGCACTGGCAGCCAAGCCCTATGGCGGCGACTGGCTGAACCTCAAGACCAACGGCGCCTCACTGGCCGCCGCCCTCGATTGGCTGGTGCCCTACGCCAACGGCCAACGCAGCCATCAGGAGTTCGTGCACACCCACGTGCAATTCGACAAAGACCGCGCAGGTGTTGGCGAAGCCGGTTACAGCGGCACCTGGCAACCCAAAAGCAGCGCCACGCTGTTTTGGCTGGCGGCACAGCTCGACACGCGCTACCTGCCGGTGGCCAAGCAGTTGGCAGAACACCCGGCGGACTGGATCAGTGCCTGCTATTTGAAATAAGGGCGGCTAGACTGGCCGGGCTTACCCCTCAAAGGATTGACGATGCTCATTGTATTCAGCGGCCTGCCCGGCACCGGCAAAACCACCATCGCCCGCGAACTCGCGCGCCAGACGGGTGCGATGTACCTGCGCATAGACGTGATCGAGCAGGCGCTTCGGGACGCCGGGGTGTTGGTGGGTGCCAGCGGTTATGGGGTGGCAAATGGGTTGGCACTGAGTAATTTGCGTTTGGGGCATAGGGTGATTGTGGACTGCGTGAATCCGGTCCGGGAGAGCCGGGAGGCGTGGAAGGCGGTGGCGTTGGCGGCAGGCGTTGAATTGCGCAATATTCAGGTGATTTGCTCGGACCGGTTGGAGCACCAGCGACGTGTGGAAGCGCGTACCGGAGATATTCCCGGGCTGACGCCGCCGAGCTGGCAATCGGTGTTGGCGCATGAGTATGAGCCATGGGATGAGCCGCCACTGACGATCGATACGGCCGTAATGACACTGGAGCAGACCGTGGCCGCCCTGAAACTCTAACGAGCCAGGTTCCTGTAGCCAGCAGGCTTCCTGTGGCGAGCGGGCTTGTTGTGGCGAGCGGGCTTGCCCCGCGTTGGGCTGCGCAGCAGCCCCAATAAAAAACACCGAGCTCTTTCAGAAAGAACTCGGTGCTGGTTTTGGGGCTGCTTCGCAGCCCAACGCGGGGCAAGCCCGCTCGCCACAAAGATCAGCCGTTCGCCTTTGGGTTATAGCCAGGCCGCATCCCACAAGGGGTAATCTCCGATGCGCTCAACTAACCCCGCCCGCAAAGGGTTAGCGATAACGTAACGGGCCATTCTCAGAACATCTTCATCAGCCCGAACCGCACGGTCGTGGTAACCCCGCTGCCAGAACCGCTCCTTACTGCCGCGCGCACTGTTGATGCTGAGCGCGCTGCGGGATTTGGTCTGACGCATCACATCGGGCAGGGTGGAATCCTTCAGATCGAATAACCAGTGAACGTGATCCGGCATCACCACCCACGCCAGCGAGTTGACCAGCCCTTTGTCATGGACACGTTTGAGTTCAGCAACCAGTAACCGACCCAAGTGAAAGTCACGGAACAAGGGCTGGCGTCGATGTACGACTGCGGTGACCAGATAAGCCCGACCGGATTCTGAATAGCGGCCACGACGTAGCCGGTGAGAGTTGGGTTGAAGCGGCATTCCGTTGCGCCTTTTGGTGTGGAGGAGTCTTCACGTTAGCCAAGGCTGGACTGCCGTCCTGTACTACTGGATTTCCATATGTGTCGCAAGGCAGGCTCTTGTGGCGAGCGGGCTTGTTGTGGCGAGCGGGCTTGCCCCGCGTTGGGCTGCGCAGCAGCCCCAATGAAAAACATCGAATTGTTTCAGGAAGAACTCGGTGCTGGTTTTGGGGCTGCTTCGCAGCCCAACGC
>NZ_MSDF01000033.1 GCF_002022275.1 Pseudomonas fluorescens | reverse complement strand
CAGCCGCATCCACGACACCCGAAAAGGCGAACACAATTACCAGTACGACCCCCTCGCCCGCCTGACCCGCGTCGATCACTCAAACGACGAACAAGAACGCTTCGGCCATGACCCCGCGGGCAACCTGCTGATGCAGGACCGCCCCGGTCCGGACATCGTGGCCGGTAACCGGTTGGCGATACAGGGCGATCATAATTACGACTACGACGCCTTTGGCAATCTGATCCGGGAACGGCGTGGGCGTGAACATCGGTTAGTCACCGAGTATCGCTACGACTGCCAGCATCGGCTAATTGGCATCACCCAACCTAATGGTCAAACCGCCAGCTATTGCTATGACCCGTTTGGCCGCCGCATCAGCAAAACCGTTGCCGACATAACCACAGAGTTCTTCTGGCAAGGCGACAAGCTGATCGCCGAACACCACGCGGATCGCCACCGCAGCTATATCTACGAACCCGACAGCTTCCGCCCGTTGGTCCTGCTGGAAGGCTTCGGCCCAAAAGAAACCAAGCCCTACCACTACCAACTCGACCACCTCGGCACCCCGCAGGAACTCACCGCCTCAGATGGCGAAATCGTCTGGTCTGCACACTACAAGGCCTACGGCAAAATCAGCCGCCTGGACGTAGGCAAAATCGACAATCCGCTGCGCTTCCAAGGTCAGTACTTCGATCAGGAAAGCGGCCTGCACTACAACCGGCATCGCTACTACAATCCTGATGTTGGTCGCTATCTGACGCCGGACCCGGTGAAGCTGGCGGGTGGGATCAATACGTACCAGTACGTGCCCAATCCGACGGGGTGGGTGGATCCGCTAGGCTTAAGCCCATGTCCAGGTGGGGAAGGTTGTAAACCCGCTACAGGGTTCGAAAATCCGATCAGAAAAGCGAGTGTTGATGAGCAACAGCCAGCAGTACCGCAACCGTCACGCAAACATCGACAGGCACGAATAGATGAGCTAGCTGAGGCAAACGCCAAACGGCGCGTACTCGAAATAGAAGACAGGTATGACATGCATACTGTCGCCAAACACGGCCCAGAAATCACCGATCCGGATCTGAAACAACGGGCAATTGATGGAACAGATCCGGCCACTGGATCGCGAAGGCCAGATGCGAGGGGAAACTTAAGCTCTCAGTTTCATAGTTGGCGCATGCAACTGAGCGCCTTGAACAAGGCCTTGACACGTGATTCGCTTGGGCTAGATCCGTTCAATGGGAGAGACCACAATCAAAACCCCATTCTCAAACTGGAGTTACCTGGCGCAGGGCGGGGATATCGACCTAACAGAGCAGACGCGGCGAACCCTCACCTTAATGAAAACCTAGACGGGTTCGAGGTGAAGTTCGATAGAGTTAGCACCAAGCCATTCACTGCATTCCCCACCGAGAAAAAGTAATGCTGAAAGATCCGTTCTTAAATGAGCCATTCGATCCGAGCCTCAAATGGTTTATAGGAGCATTTGATATTTACGACCGAGAGCACGACCTTGGTAAAGAGCTTGAGAAATACAATCCAAATGAAAAAGTGGATAGAGAAAAACTCATAAAAACTCACGCTTTGAGTGTTCACTGCCTTTCTTACAGGCATAAATACGCTTTAATTGAAGCCCTAAAACACAGCCTGGACAATGAGGCTTATGACTTTCAGGGATTATTCGAAATTGACGAAAACGAAGCAGCCTCCTGGCCAAGAAGGGAATGGTATGAGCTTGAAAGCCCGAGAGATTTTTTAAAAGATGTTTACCACCTCGCTAAAATCATTTGGAAAGACGACCTCCAAAAAGCCAGTCTCGAAGACCAATCTACGTGGTAAGAACACCACCTGCCGCATTGCCCCACCCCTGTGGCGAGCGAGCAAGCTCGCTCGCCACAAGTCACTCGTCGACCTGAAAGGCGTACTCGCCCTCAGCGAACGAGCCACCCACTCAAATCACCGCTTACTCAACTCCACAATCATCCGACTCAACAAATAAACCCGCGGCACCACACTCTCCACCTCCGCATACTCCTCCGGCGTGTGAATATTCCCACCGACAATCCCAAACCCATCCAGAGTCGGTGTCCCTACCCCAGCCGACAAACTCGCATCCGCTGCCCCGCCGCTACCTTCAATCGTCAACGTACGCCCCAACTCTCCATAAATCCCTTGAGCAATCGCCACCAATTTGTCCGACTCCGGCGTCTGCGGCATTGGCGGTAACCCACGCAGCAACGTGGTCTTCACCTCGGTGTCCGGGATCAACTTATTAGCCGACACCCGTGCCAGATCCTTCTCGATCCGGTCAAACTCTTCCGGCAACGCCGCCCGCACATCCGCCTTTGCCGTGGCCTGATCGGGTATGACGTTGGTTCGGTCACCGGCCTTGATGACAGTAAAGTTGATGGTGGTTTTCTTCTCTGCATCACCCAACTTGCCCAGTTGCAAAATCTGGTGCGCCGCTTCCATCGCTGCATTGCGCCCCAATTCCGGAGCAACCCCGGCGTGGGCGGCTTTGCCTTTGACTTCGACCACGGCGGTGGCGCTGCCTTTGCGCCACACCACCAGGCCATCGGCCGGGCGGCCGGGTTCAAGGTTGAGGGTCACGTCATGGCCCTTGGCAGTTTTGCGAATCAGCTCGGAAGCCGCCTCGGAGCCGGTTTCTTCGCTGGCGTCGAGCAGGAAGGTGATTTGTGCATAGTCCTTGAAGCCCTGGTTTTTCAGGACTTTGAGCGCGTAGATGCCGGCGACGATGCCGCCCTTGTCGTCCATCACGCCCGGGCCGTAGGCTCGGCCGTCTTTGATGTGGAACGGGCGTTCGGCGGCCGAACCCTCTTTGAACACGGTGTCCATGTGGGCCATCAGCAGGATTTTGGCTTTGCCGGTGCCCTTGAGGGTGGCAATTACATGGCTGTTGTTGGCGGCCTTGTCCGGCACCAGTTCAATCGAGAAGCCAAGCTGTTTCAGCTCGTCGACGGCGATGTCGCGCACTTGGGTCAGGCCCGGCTCGTAGCCGGAACCGGAGTCGATATTCACCAGGCGCTCCAGCAGTTTCAGGGCCTCGCCCTTATACTGTTCGGCATCTGCCTGGATTTGTTTGTGGGGTTCGGCGCTGTAGGCCGGTACGGCGAAGGACAAGGCCAGGGTGGCGGCCAGGAGGGTGCGTGAGAAGGTGAAGAGCATGAACCGATCCTTGTTTTTGTTGGGAGGGACGCCACACCCTACCCCACTAAACCGACCGTAACCAACTCCCCTGCACCGAGCTGACCCGGTTGCGCCCGCTGCTCTTGGCTTCATACAAGGCAAGGTCTGCGTCGTTGAGCCAACTGGTGGAATCGGCGTGCGTCGGTTGATACGGCGCCAAGCCGATGCTCAAGCTGGCGCGCAGGGTCGGGTCCTGGGCGTAGGCCAGCGCGTTGAAGCGATCGCGCAAGGCATCCATCACTTCGGTGGCGCGGTTGAGCGGCATATCCGGGAGAATCACGCAAAACTCGTCGCCGCCGTAACGCCCGGCAAGGTCGGTGGCGCGCAGGTTCTGGCGCAGCACTTTGCTCAACTGGCGCAGGACGATATCGCCGGTCACATGGCCGTAGGTGTCGTTGATGGTCTTGAAGTGGTCGATGTCGATCAGCGCGATGGCCGCACCGGCCTGGTTACGGCGGCAACGTTGAAACTCGATTTCGAGATGGTCTTTCCAGGCGCCGTGGTTAAGCAGGCCGGACAGGCTGTCAGTGCGGCTCAAGGCCAGCAATTCACGCTTGTGTCGCGCCAGGGTCACAGCCTGGCGGTAGCAGATCCAGCCCAGCGCCAAGGGGTAGAGCATCAGGATCGGCAGGCAGGCATACAGCTGGGTCTGGGTGGTGACGGCAATAAACGCCGGCGCGAATATCAACAGCGAGACGCCGATACCCAGTGCCTGCGCGACCCAACCGGCGAACATGAAGCGCGGGCCGCCAATGGCGACATTATTCATGGTCATCATCGACAGCGTGGTCACACTGGGCAACGGATTGAAATGCATCGCACCGACCCAGAAGCCGCCGCAAAAGGAATCGAACAACAGGTTGCGGCGCTCACTGCGCAAGGCACTCGCGGCACGCAAGGAGGATTGGTAAGCCAGGTGCGGCCAGACAAAGGCGTTGATCAGCATCCAGGCCCACACCCAAAACGATGGATGCAGCGGGTACATCCCGAACACCACACACACGAAGCCGAGCGTCAGCCCCAGGGCGCGCGATTTATACAACCGTGAAGCGAGCGGAAGTCCATTTCCTCCGGCGGCCGTCATGGTGGGGTGTGATCCTGGATGAATGCCTGGAGTCTATCAGGGGAACGGCAAATCGCCACTACCGCTCATAAGACCGCTCAGTGCGAAAAACCCCGCGCCAGCATCACGGCGACACCGAGCAACAATACGGCGGTGATCCGCTGCAACACCACCCGCCGCTTGGGGTTTTCCAGCACGTGTTTGATGCGCTGGCCGAAATAGCAGTACAGGCAGCCACTGGCAAATTGCAGTGTCAGAAAAGTCAGCCCGAGGATGGCGATATCCGCCGCAGAGCTGTGCTCCCCCGCGCCTGCAAATTGCGGGAATACGGCGCTGAACATGATGATGGTCTTGGGGTTGGAAAAGCCGGTCAGCAAACCTTTGCCGAACAGGCTGCGCGAGCCTTCCACGGCACCGGCCTTGCCGATCGACACACCGCTGCTGGTCCACTGCTTGTAGGCCAGGTAAAGAATGTAGGCCACGCCGACAAACTGAATGGTTTGGGTAATCGCGATATTGCCCTTGATCAGCTCCGAAAAGCCCACGGCAAAAATCAGGATTGAAATCAGGTACGACACACTGGCGCCAATCTGCGCGGGAATCGAGCTGCGTAAACCGTCCTTCAGACCCAGGCTCAGCAGTAGCAGCGTCATGGGGCCGGGGCTGAACGTCATGGTGGCGCAAAACAACAGAAAATACAGAAACGAGGACAGGGTTAACGCACTTGTCATGGTCCGGGACCTTGGATAGAGAGAAGCAACAGCAACGGGGCGCACGCGGCAAACGCGCGCCCCGGGGCCCGTCAGGCAACCGCGATTTCGGTCGTCAGGGATTCGCGGTACATCAACGCGAGGTCAGCCAGCGCAGCCTTGGCCGTCTGGTTGCGGGTTTCAAACGCCACCAGGCCTTTCCAGTTGGTTTCGACGATGGCCTGCACCACGTCGGCGTAGTCGCAGTTGCCGTCGTGAATACCGAAGTGCTGGTCTTGCACACCATTGTTGTTGCTGAAAGAAATGCCCTTGATCAAGTGGTGATACTTGCGCACCACTTCAGCCGGGAGGCCGTTCTCGATGTTGGCGTGGCCGGCGTCTAGGAAGAAGTACACATTGCTGTGCGCCTGCAGGCGGTCGAACACAAAGGCGTATTCCGCTTCATGGGTGAAGATGTAGTGGAACGGCCGGTAGTTGACGTAGTTGGACAGGTTTTCCAGGTAGATATCCGTGCCCTTGGCTTCGGCGTAACGCGCCAGTTCCTGCACCGACTTGAGGTAGTGCTCCAGGGCAACCTTCTTGGCCATCAGCACCATTTTCGGCTCGACGATGCAGCCACCGTGGATGATCAACGGCGCGCCCAAACGGCTGGCGATATCGATTTCTTTCTTCACGTAGTCCACCGCTGCGGCACGGAACGCCTCAACGTCACTGCCCAGCGGGGCCTTGAAGTTGCCGTGGAAGACCGGCTTCACGCCCGTCGCCGCGATCTGCTCCTGCAAACTGGCGATGCGCTCTTCGGTCCAGTCATCGACCATTTCACCAAACAGGCTGCCGTCGATGTACCAATGAGTGCAGTCACCTTCGATGGCCGTTTGCAGGCCTTTTTCGGCGCCCAGGTATTTCTGGTGGGCCACGCCGGTACAGAACGGCACAGTGGGGTTGATCAGTTTGCTTTCCATGGAGCGATTCCTTTCGTGGAGGGAGCGTTAAAGTTCGATGGCCATGAAATCAGCCTTGGTCACGCCGCAGTCCGGGCATGTCCAGTCTTCCGGCACCTCTTCCCAAGGGGTGCCTGCCGGGATTCCGTCTTCGGGAATACCCAATTCTTCTACGTACATAAAACCGCAGGGTGCGCACATATAAGTCTTCATAAGAGTGCGAAATCCATTGCTCGCGTGTAAGAAAAGTTCGCCAATTCCTGGCGAGATGGCGCGCAGTCTAGGGGAGTGGCATTGCACAAGGCAGGTAAAGTGGTGCCTAATCCGGCCTAACTTCACCGGTAAAAGCACCGGCAAAGAAGAGGAAGGTTTATGTTTGTATCCGCCATTGCGTTTATGGAAGGCACGCCCAAGGTTCAGCAGATCGTCGAGGCGTTCAGCCAGGCCATCGAAAACGGCGAATGGGCGCCCGGCAGCAAGTTGCCGTCGGTGCGTGAATTGACCCAGACCCTGAGCGTCAGCAAGTTCACCCTCAATGAGGCGCTGGACCGCCTGCGCGGGCGCAACCTGCTGACGTCCAGCCAGGGCCGCGGCTACTTCGTGGCGATGGACACCGCGCGCCCAGCCTCGGTGGCCTGGGTGGATTTGCTGCCCCAGGACCTGCTTAGCGTATTGCGTCGCCCACTGGTCACCGCCAGCGGTGAATTGCGCCCCGGCGGCGGCCACTTGCCGGAAGAATGGCTGAACGGCGAGGCCATCCGCCAAGCCATGCGCGGCGTGGTGCGCGCGCCATCGCTGCGCATCGCAGGGTTGGGCACGCCGGCCGGGCTGCTGCCGTTGCGCCAAGCCCTGCAACAAAAACTGCACAGCGAAGGCCTGTCGGTGCCGGTAGAACAAATCATTACCACCCCCAACACCGTGCAAGGCCTCGACATGTTGATGCGCCTGCTCGCACGCCCGGGCGACACGGTGCTGCTGGACGCGCCGTGCTATTTCAACTTTCACGCCAACCTGGCCCTGCACGGCGTCAAGGTGGTGACCATCCAGCGGCGCCCTGACGGCTTCAACTTCACTGACCTGGAGCACCTGCTGGCCGAGCATCGCCCCAGCCTCTACTTGACCACCAGCGTGCTGCATAACCCCACCGGCCATTCGTTCAGCCCCAGCCAGGCGTTTCGCCTGCTGCAACTGACCCAGCAATACCACTGCCATATCGTCGAGGATGACCTCTACGGCGACCTGCACCCCAACCCGCCGCCGCGCCTGGCCGCCCTCGCCGGGCTGGACCAGGTCACCTACCTGTCGGGCTTCTCGAAAATCCTCAGCGCCAACACCCGCGTCAGCTACGTGGTGGCCGCGCCGCAACTGGCAGCCAACCTGACCAATATGAAGTTGATGAGCGGCGGCGTGACCTCGGAGCTGTTCGAGCAGATCGTCTACCGCATGCTCAGCGAAGGCAGTTACGCCAAGCACCGCAAGCGCATGGTGCAGCGTTTGATGGAGTCTGGCGGGCGCGTTGAACAGTGGCTCAAGCGCTGCGGGTGCGAACTGCCGATGGCGTATGAAGGCGGGATGTTTATCTGGGCGCGCTTGCCGCCCGGGGTGGACGGCGAACTGCTGGCCCAGGAAGCATTGAAACGCAGCATGGTGCTTGCACCCGGTGCGCTGTTTGGTTACGACTTGGCGCACCGCGATTTGATGCGATTCAATGTGGCGCACACGGATGAGCCACGGGCGCAGCGGGTGTTTGAAGCGCTGTTGCTCAAGGCCGTGCGCGGCCCTTGAGCATGCCGTGGTTGACCAGCAAGGTGCGCATGGCGTTACGGGTGATGCCTAACAAGTCCGCCGTACGCAGCTGGTTGAAACCGCAAAACGCAAAGGCCTCGCGCACGATCAAGTCTTCGATATCGTGCAGCAACGTATCCCCCGGCACCTCGAACAACCTCAGCAATTGTTCGCGCATCACCTCTTGCGGGATGCGCGGCGCAGCACTGTTGACGCTGGCATGCATCGCACTGAGCCCGGCGGAAAACTTGAGGTGGTTGGGCATGATCGGCTTGTCACCGGCCACCAGCAGGGCCAGGTGCACGACGTTTTCCAGCTCGCGAATATTGCCCGGCCACGGGTAATCCAGCAGTGCCTGAGTGGCGGATTCCGAGAGCATCGGCTCGGCGATTTTCAGCTTGGCGCTGTACAGCCGGCGAAAATGCTCCACCAGCGGCAGAATATCCAGCGGCCGCTCGCGCAGGGGCAGCACTTGCACCTGCGCGACGTTGATCCGGTAAAACAGATCGAGGCGGAAATTGCCCGCCTCCACCGCCTGTTCCAGGTCAATGTTGGTGGCGGTCACCAGGCGAATATTGATCTTGATCGGCTTGCGCGAGCCCACCCGCACCACTTCCTGCTCCTGCAGCACGCGCAGCAACTTCACCTGTAAAGGCAGAGGCAAGTCGCCGATCTCATCAAGGAACAGCGTGCCGCCGTCAGCCTCTTCAAACCAGCCGCCGCGCCGGCCCACCGCACCGGAAAACGCCCCCGCCTCATGCCCGAAAAACTCGCTTTCGGCCAGGGTTTCACTGATCGCGCCACAGTTCACCGGTACAAACGCACCGGTCCGCCCGCTGGCACTGTGAATGTAACGCGCGACCAACTCCTTGCCGGTGCCGGTCTCGCCATTGATCAACACCGGCGCTTCGCTGGGGCCGACGCGTTTCAAATAGTCGAGCAGTTGCAACGAGCGCGGGTCGGAAAACACCAGGGCCTTGGCGCGGATCGACAACGGGTCTTTTTCGCCCTGGGGCAAAGTCAGGATCGGCGTGGGCTGCCCGTGGGGACGGTTCATGAGCTATTTCCCGGCGGCGAGATAAAGAAGTGAGCGTGACTTTACCCAGCCGTACATATAACTAGAAATATTAAAAATTCATTAGTACATAACCGTTTAGCGGAAATTCTGCGGTGCCGAGGCCTGCCGTCTCGTTAATTTTGCGTCGCCGTGTATCTGCTTATCGCCAGATACACTGCAATACAAAGGGCACAAGGCAAGGGCGTCGGCAGTGGCTAGACTGCGCCCCAACACGTATTTAACGAGGAAGGCAGCATGGATCATGTCGATCACATCCTGATCGTCGATGACGACCGGGAGATCCGCGAACTGGTGGGCAATTACCTGAAAAAGAACGGCATGCGCACCACCGTCGTCGCCGACGGTCGCCAGATGCGCAGCTTCCTCGACACCACCCCCGTGGACCTGATTGTGCTGGACATCATGATGCCCGGCGACGATGGCTTGCAGCTGTGTCGCGAGTTACGGGTAGGCAAACACAAAGCCACGCCGGTGCTGATGCTGACTGCCCGCAACGATGAAACCGACCGCATCATCGGCCTGGAAATGGGCGCCGACGATTACCTGGTCAAACCCTTCGCCGCCCGTGAGCTGCTCGCGCGCATCAACGCCGTGCTGCGCCGCACGCGCATGCTGCCGCCGAACCTGGTGGTCAGCGAAACCGGGCGTTTGATCCGTTTTGGCCGCTGGCGCCTGGACACCACCGCTCGCCACTTGCTGGATGAGGACAACACGCTGGTCGCCTTGAGCGGTGCCGAGTATCGCTTGCTGCGGGTATTCCTCGATCACCCGCAGCGCGTACTGAACCGCGACCAGTTGCTCAACCTGACCCAGGGCCGGGATGCTGATGTGTTTGATCGCTCCATCGACCTGCTCGTGAGCCGCCTGCGCCAACGCCTGCTGGATGATGCCCGTGAACCGGCCTGCATCAAGACCGTGCGCAGCGAAGGCTATGTATTTTCCCTCGCCGTGGAAATCCTCGGGGCCGAACAATGAAAGGGCGCTTCGGTTGGCCGCGCACCCTGGCGTCGCAACTGTCGCTGATCTTTTTGATCAGCCTGGTCTGCGCCCATGGTTTGTCCTTCAGTGCGCAGTTCTACGAACGCTACATCAGCGCGCGCACGACAATGCTCGGCAACCTGGAGAACGATGTGTCCACGTCGGTGGCGATTCTCGACCGTCTGCCGGCCAACGAACGCGCCAGCTGGCTGCCGCGCCTCGACCGCCAGAACTACCGCTACCTGCTCAACGCAGGCGAAACCGGTGAACCGATGAGCAGTGAGGACGTGCCTATGGCTGCCACGTCGATTTCCGACGCGTTGGGCGGACACTACGCGCTGAGCTTTCGCGATATCCCCGGCCTGCAGAAACACTTCCAGGCGCACCTGACGCTGGCCGATGGCAACCCCATTACCGTCGACGTGCGCCCCGCCGCCCTGCCCGTGGCTTATTGGTTGCCGGTGGTGCTGGTGCTGCAACTGGCGCTGTTGCTCGGCTGCACCTGGATTGCCGTGCGCCTGGCCATCCGCCCGCTGACCCGCCTGGCCCGCGCCGTGGAAACCCTCGACCCCAACGCCCACCCTACGCCCCTGGACGAACAAGGCCCCACCGAAGTGGCACACGCCGCGGCGGCGTTTAACCAAATGCAACAGCGCATCGCCGATTACCTCAAGGAACGCATGCAAATTCTTGCGGCGATTTCCCACGACCTGCAAACGCCGATCACCCGCATGAAACTGCGCGCCGAGTTCATGGACGACTGTGCAGAGCGCGACAAACTGTGGAGCGACCTGGGGGAAATGGAACACCTGGTGCGCGAAGGTGTTGCGTATGCGCGCAGCGTGCACGGGGCAGCCGAGGCCAGCCATCGGGTTGATCTGGATGCGTTTCTCGACAGCCTGGTGTTTGACTATCAGGACATGCACAAACGGGTCAGCCTCACTGGAAAAAGCGCGGTGGTGCTGGATACGCGGCCTCACGCTTTGCGCCGGGTGTTGGTGAACCTGGTGGACAACGCCTTGAAATTCGCCGGCAGTGCCGAGCTGGAAGTGGGGTCGACGGCGAATGGGGAGTTATCGATCAAGGTGCTGGACCGGGGCCCCGGGATTGCCGAGGATGAACTGGTGCGGGTGATGCAGCCGTTTTATCGGGTGGAAAGTTCACGCAATCGCGGGACCGGCGGGACGGGGTTGGGGTTGGCGATTGCGCAGCAGTTGGCGGTGGCGGTTGGAGGGTCGTTGACCTTGAGTAATCGCAGCGGCGGGGGGTTGTGTGCGGAGGTTCGGG
>NZ_MSDF01000035.1 GCF_002022275.1 Pseudomonas fluorescens | reverse complement strand
CGTGTCCCTTGGAGCCTTGAAAGCCGGGCAATTCGATTACTGGCTGGAATTCAGCGCCAGAAACTGGGCCAACGCATACAACATTCCGGCCGTCACCCAGGGCCGGTTGATCAAAGAAGAAATCCCCAACGGCAATCCCACCGGCATGCAAGGTTTTGTGTTCAATACGCGCAAACCGATGTTTCAGGATGTGCGGGTGCGCAAGGCCATCAGCCTGCTGCTGGATTTCGAGTGGAGCAACAAGCAACTGTTCAACGGTGCCTACACGCGCACCCGCAGTTACTTCGAAAACTCGGAAATGGCCGCCACCGGCCTGCCCGGCCCGGATGAGCTGGCGATCCTTGAACCGCTGCGCGACAGAATCCCTGCCGAAGTCTTCACCCAGTCTTTCGAACCCGCCAAAACCGACGGCAGCGGCATGATCCGCACCCAGCAGCGCGAGGCTTACCAGTTGCTGCAGGCCGCCGGCTGGAAGATCGTCGATGACAAAATGGTCGACACCACCGGCAAACCGGTGACCATCGAGTTTCTGCTGGCCCAAACCGAGTTTGAACGGGTACTGCTGCCCTTCAAGCGCAACCTGGCCGACTTGGGCATAGACCTGGTGATCCGCCGCGTCGACGTGTCCCAGTACATCACCCGCGTGCGTTCGCGGGATTTCGACATGGTGGTCGGCAGCTTCCCGCAGTCCACGTCGCCGGGTAACGAGCAGCGTGAATTCTGGAAGTCCTCCAGCGCCGACAAACCGGGCAGTCGCAATTACATTGGCTTGAAAGACCCGGCGATCGACCAGCTTGTCGAAGAGCTGATCGACGCCGACTCGCGCAAAAGCCTGGTCGCCCACGCCAAGGCCCTGGACCGCGTATTGCAGTTTGGCTACTACGTGATTCCCAACTGGCACATCAAGACCTTCCGCGTGGCGTACTGGGACCACTTGGGCCACCCCAAGGTCCCGCCGCGCTATGACGTCGGCATCGCGACCTGGTGGGCCAAACCAGACGTGAAACCGGCAGTAACCCTAGACACAAGCGCCGATCCGGCGAGCGGAGGCGATTAAATGCTGGCCTATATCTTTCGCCGACTGCTGCTGATCATCCCCACGCTGTTCGGGATTCTGCTGATCAACTTCATCATCATCCAGGCCGCCCCCGGGGGGCCGGTGGAACAGATGATCGCCAAGCTTGAGGGCTTTGAAGGCGCCACCAGCCGCATTGCCGGCGGCGGTGCCGAGGTTTCGGTGGCCGGTTCCAGCTACCGTGGCGCCCAGGGCCTGGACCCGGCGCTGGTCAAGGAAATCGAGAAGATGTACGGCTTCGACAAATCGGCGCCGGAACGCTTGTGGATCATGGTCAAGAACTACGCCCGGCTGGATTTCGGCGACAGCTTCTTCCGCGATGCCAAGGTTATCGACCTGATCAAGGAAAAGATGCCGGTGTCCATCTCCCTCGGGTTATGGAGCACGCTGATCATGTACCTGGTGTCGATTCCCTTGGGCATCGCCAAGGCCACGCGACACGGCAGCCACTTCGACGTGTGGACCAGCTCGGCGATCATCGTCGGCTATGCAATCCCTGCGTTCCTGTTTGCGATCCTGCTGATCGTGGTGTTTGCCGGCGGCAGTTATCTGGACTGGTTCCCCTTGCGCGGGCTGACCTCCAACAACTTTGAAGAGCTGAGCTGGGGCGGCAAGATCCTCGATTACTTCTGGCACCTGGCCCTGCCCGTGACCGCACTGGTGATCGGCAACTTCGCAACCATGACGCTGCTGACCAAGAACAGCTTTCTCGACGAGATCAACAAACAGTACGTGGTCACCGCCAAGGCCAAGGGCCTGACCAACCACCGCGTGCTCTACGGCCACGTGTTCCGCAACGCGATGCTGCTGGTAATCGCCGGTTTCCCCTCGGCGTTTATCGGGATTTTCTTCACCGGTTCCCTGCTGGTGGAAGTGATTTTCTCCCTCGACGGCCTGGGCCTGATGAGCTTTGAAGCGGCGATCAACCGCGATTACCCGGTGGTGTTCGGCACCCTCTTCATCTTCACCCTGCTGGGGTTGGTGGTGAAGCTGATCGGCGACCTCACCTACACCCTGGTCGATCCGCGTATCGACTTCGCCAGCCGGGAGCATTGAGATGAACCTGTCCCCCCTCAATCGCCGCCGGTTCGAGCGGTTCAAGGCCAACAAGCGTGGCTGGTGGTCACTGTGGCTGTTCATGATCCTGTTCGTGCTCAGCCTCGGCGCCGAGCTGATCGCCAACGACAAACCGCTGGCCGTGCATTTCGACGGTGGCTGGTATTTCCCGGCGCTCAAACGCTACCCGGAGACCACCTTCGGCGGCGAATTCCCGCTGGAAGCCAACTACAAAAGCCCGTACATCCAGGAGCTGCTCAAAGCCAAAGACGCCTGGACCTTGTGGGCGCCGATCCCGTTCAGCTACCAGAGCATCAATTACGACCTGAAAGTCCCCGCACCGGCCCCGCCTTCGAGCGTCAACCTGCTGGGCACCGACGACCAGGGCCGCGATGTACTGGCGCGCGTGATCTATGGCTTTCGTGTGTCAGTGCTGTTCGCGCTGACGCTGACCGTGCTCAGTTCGATCATCGGCGTGATCGCCGGCGCCTTGCAGGGCTTCTATGGCGGCTGGGTGGATCTGGCCGGGCAGCGTTTCCTGGAGATCTGGTCCGGCTTGCCGGTGCTCTACCTGCTGATCATCCTCGCCAGCTTTGTGCAGCCCAACTTCTGGTGGTTGCTGGGGATCATGCTGCTGTTTTCCTGGATGAGCCTGGTGGACGTGGTGCGCGCCGAGTTCCTGCGCGGGCGCAACCTCGAATACGTGCGCGCGGCACGGGCGCTGGGCATGCAGAACGGCGCGATCATGTTCCGCCACATCCTGCCCAACGCCATGGTCTCGACCATGACCTTTATGCCGTTCATTCTGACCGGCGCCATCGGCACGCTGACGGCGCTCGACTTCCTCGGCTTCGGCCTGCCGGCAGGTTCGCCATCCTTGGGTGAACTGGTCGCCCAGGGCAAATCCAACCTGCAAGCGCCGTGGCTGGGGATGAGCGCCTTTGCGGTGCTGGCGATCATGTTGAGTTTGCTGGTGTTTATCGGCGAGTCCGCTCGCGATGCCTTCGACCCGAGGAAATGAGATGAATCAGGACAATCTGATCGAAGTCCGCGACCTCAGCGTCGAGTTCGTCACCGGCGACAACCACCACCGCGTGGTCAACAACGTGAGCTTCGATATCAAACGCGGCGAGACCCTGGCGCTGGTCGGCGAAAGCGGCTCGGGCAAATCGGTAACGGCTCACTCGATCCTGCGCCTGCTGCCCTACCCGCTCGCGCGCCATCCGTCCGGCACCATCCACTACTCCGGCCAGGACCTGCTGACCCTCAAAGAAAAAACCATCCGGCATATTCGCGGCAACCGCATTGCGATGATTTTTCAGGAGCCGATGACCTCGTTGAACCCGCTGCACTCCATCGAGAAGCAGATCAACGAAGTGCTGGGTTTGCACAAAGGCCTTACCGGCAAAGTGGCCACGCAACGCACGCTGGAATTGCTCGAACTGGTGGGCATCCCCGAGCCGCACAAACGCCTCAAGGCCCTGCCTCACGAGTTGTCCGGCGGCCAGCGCCAGCGCGTGATGATCGCCATGGCGTTGGCCAACGAGCCGGAGTTGCTGATCGCAGATGAGCCGACCACCGCCCTCGACGTGACGGTGCAGCTGAAGATCCTTGAGTTGCTCAAGGAGTTGCAGGCGCGCTTGGGCATGGCGTTGCTGCTGATCAGCCATGACCTGAACCTGGTGCGGCGTATCGCCCACCGTGTATGTGTGATGCAGAAAGGTTGCATCGTTGAACAGGCGGAGTGCGAGACGCTGTTCCAGGCGCCGCAGCACCCTTACACCCAGGAACTGCTGGCGGCAGAACCGAGCGGTGGGCCGGCGACCAATGCAGTCGGGGCGCCGCTGCTGGAAGTCGACAACCTGAAGGTCTGGTTCCCGATCAAGAAAGGCTTTTTGCGTAACACTGTTGATTACGTCAAGGCGGTGGACGGCATCAACTTCAGCCTGCCTCAAGGGCAAACCCTGGGCATCGTCGGTGAAAGTGGCTCGGGAAAATCCACCCTGGGTTTGGCGATTTTGCGCCTCATCGGCAGTCAGGGCGGCATCCGTTTCGAAGGCCAGCAGTTGGACAAACTGACCCAGCAACAGGTGCGCCCGTTGCGCCGGGAAATGCAGGTGGTGTTCCAGGACCCCTTCGGCTCTTTGAGCCCGCGCATGTGTGTCAGCGAGATCGTCGGCGAAGGCCTGCGCATTCACAAGATGGGCACGCCAGCCGAGCAGGAGGCGGCGATTATTGCGGCGCTCAGGGAAGTCGGCCTGGACCCGGATTCACGGCATCGCTACCCCCACGAATTTTCTGGTGGCCAGCGGCAGCGTATCGCCATCGCCCGTGCGCTGGTGCTCAAACCGCGCCTGATATTGCTCGACGAACCGACCTCGGCGCTGGACCGCACGGTGCAGCGTCAGGTGGTGGAGTTGCTGCGTGGGTTGCAGGCCAAGTACAACCTGACGTATCTGTTTATCAGCCATGATTTGGCGGTGGTGAAGGCGCTGAGTCACCAGTTGATGGTGGTCAAGCATGGGCAGGTGGTGGAACAGGGGGATGCGGCGGCGATCTTTGCTGATCCGCAGCATGCTTATACGCGGCAGTTGTTGGAGGCGGCGTTTTTGGTGCCGGTGGGGTAGGTTTCACTGAACACACGCGGTCAAACAGGTGGGAGCTGGCTTGCCTGCGATGGCGTTTTTTCGGGGTACATATCCATTGTTGCGGTAACGGCTGAAATGGGTT
>NZ_MSDF01000039.1 GCF_002022275.1 Pseudomonas fluorescens | reverse complement strand
CCTTTTGGTTACTTTTGGGTCCTTCCAAAAGTGACCCGCCGTAAGGGCGGAACCATAATCAGCCATCACACAAATACCGGATATACACCCGATCACCCAGGCAAAGGAATCACCCTCAACCGCCTCACCGACTTATACGAAAAACTCGAATAAATCTCCTTAACACACGGCAACGTCTGCAACACCTCGCGGGCAAACTCCCCGAACGACTCCAGATCCTTCGCCACCACCTCCAGCAAAAAGTCATACCGCCCCGACACGTTATGACACGCCACCACCTCGGGTATCTCCAGCAACCGCTGTTCAAACGCCCGGGCAATTTCCTGGGTGTGACTCTCCATCATGATGCTGACAAACGCCGTCACCCCGTACCCCAACGCCTTGGGCGAAAGGATCGCCTGATACCCACTGATCACCCCGCTCTCCTCCAGGTTCCGCACCCGACGCCAGCACGGCGAGGTCGTCAGGGAAACCCGCTCGGCCAACTCGGCCACCGTCAGGCGGGCATTTCCTTGCAGCGCGTTTAAAAGGGCTTTGTCGGTACGATCCAGACTGACAGGCATGTCTTGCCTCATTTCATTATTTTTATGGAGTTTTCATCCCGGAACACAGGATTTATCGGCAACTTTTGCAAAATTCATCTGTGGTTATGAGCATAGCATTGTAGGAAATAAGGAGCGTCCGACATGAACAATAAACACAATACATTCGGCTTTTCCACCCGCGCCATCCACCACGGTTACGACCCAAAAGACCACCACGGCGCCCTCGTACCGCCGATCTATCTGTCCGCCACCTTCGCGTTTCCGACCGCCGAATACGGCGCTGCCTGCTTTGCCGGTGAAGCCGGCGGCTACTTCTATACACGCATCTCCAACCCGACCCTGGCCCTGCTGGAATCGCGCATGGCCACTCTGGAAAACGGCGAGGCGGCCGTGGCATTCAGCTCAGGGATGGGCGCCATCGCCGCGACGTTCTGGACCCTGCTGCGCCCCGGCGATGAGGTGATCGTCAGCCAGACACTGTACGGCTGCACCTTCGCCCTGCTGCACCATGGCATTGGCGAATTCGGCATCAACGTGCGCCATGTCGACCTCACCGACCTTGACGCCTTGCGCGCGGCGCTCTCGCCCGCCACGCGGATGATCTACTGCGAAACCCCGGCCAATCCCAACCTGCGCCTGGTGGACATCGCCGCCGTGGCCGCGCTCGCCCATCAACAACCGAACGTCACTATGGTGGTCGACAACACCTATTGCACGCCGTACCTGCAACGGCCGCTGGAGCTGGGTGCCGATGTGGTGGTGCATTCGGCCACCAAGTACCTCAGCGGCCATGGCGATATCACTGCCGGCATCGCCGTGAGCAATCACGCGCTGGCGCAACGCATTCGCCTGCAAGGGCTCAAGGACCTGACCGGTGCGGTGATGTCGCCGCAGGATGCATCGTTGCTGATGCGCGGCCTCAAGACCCTGGCCCTGCGCATGGATCGTCATTGCAACAACGCCCAGGCAGTGGCCGAAGCGCTGCAGGCGCACCCGGCCGTGCAATGGGTGACCTACCCCGGCCTGCGATCTTTCCCACAGTACGAATTGGCGGCGCGGCAGATGAAACAGTCTGGCGGCATGATTGCCTTTGAACTCAAGGGCGGGCTCGAAACCGGTCGGCGCTTCATGAACGCACTCAAGCTGTTCACGCGTGCGGTCAGCCTGGGCGATGCCGAATCGCTGGCCCAGCACCCGGCCAGCATGACCCACTCCACCTACACGCCCGAGGAGCGTGCAGAGCACGGCATCAGCGAAGGTTTGGTGCGTTTATCGGTCGGGCTGGAAGATGTGGCCGACCTACTCGCCGACGTGCAACAGGCGTTGGCCAAATGCGCCCGCGCCGTACCGCGCCAGGCCGTGATGGCCGCGCATGCCGTGAGATAAGGCCTACGCTCCGCATTATCCGTTCCTACAAACGGTGGTCAGACAGGTCTGATCACCGTTATGCGTTTTTAATCTGATTTTTTTGCAGATTGGATCCCCCTGCTTTTGCCAAGCTGTACTAGCATGTGTTTCGGCGGGAGCATTATCACTGTAGGTTATTCAAGTCAGTTACCTTCTTAATTCCCGCTGCTATAAGGCTGAATACCTACACTCGAAACTCATGGACGAACTGATGAACTCACACCTGTTCCCACATATAGGCAAGGTCATCGCGAGCACCGGCAGTCGCCATTTCCCACGCATGCTGCATGACCTGATCCTCACCCAACTGGCAGTGGACGCCACGCATATCACGCAATTACGGGTGAACCCCGAAGGGCACACCCGCCGCAAGATCAGCCCGGTCTACACCGATTCGGTGGCGGCACTGGGCGAAGAGCAACCCGCCGCACAACTGCACCTCACGCGCCGCAAGGACGACGTGCGTTATGTGCTGTCGGTGTACCGCTCGCACCAGTCCGAAAGCTTTTCACCGCAAGAGCGCAGCATGCTGCAGGACTTCTCCACGCTGTTGCTGCCCATGGTGGAAAAACACATCACCGCGATTCAACCGTGCCGCCAGGACAGCGAGCCGGTGGCGCCGGAACACCAGGGCATCGAAACCTTGCGTCGGCGCATTGAAGAACGCCTGGTGCAGTCGGGGCTGACCCTGTCCACCCGTGAACTGGAAGTGTGCGTGGGCTTGCTGGCCGGGCGTACCGCGCCGGAGCTGGCGGAGCAACTGGCGCTGAAGGTCAACACCATCGAAAGCTATCTGAAGCGCGCCGCGATCAAGCTGGGGATCAGCGGGCGGCATTCGTTGTTGCGGTGGATGTATTCGACTGATGAAGGTAGCGCCGCAAGCCTGTAAGTCAGCACAAAACCCTGTGGGAGCGGGCTTGCTCGCGAATGCGGTGTGTCAGTCAGCACATATGGTCCTGATGTACCGCATTCGCGAGCAAGCCCGCTCCCACAGTTGATCTCCATTTGTCAGTGAGACCTGCTCCGCTCAGTCCCTGGCCAGCGCCTCAATCGGGTCCAGCCGCGCCGCGTTCCTTGCCGGTACAAAGCCAAACACAATCCCGATCAGCGTCGAACAGGCAAATGCCGTCACGATAGAGCCGACTGAAAACACCATCTCCCATTCCTTCACAAACAACGAAAACAGATAGCCGATGGCATAGGACAGCGAGATCCCGATGATCCCGCCGATCAGGCAGACCATCACCGCCTCCACCAGAAACTGCTGACGGATATCCGACTGCCGCGCGCCCACCGCCATGCGAATGCCGATCTCGCGCGTGCGCTCGGTCACCGACACCAGCATGATATTCATCACGCCAATGCCGCCCACCAGCAACGAAATCACTGCAATCAGCGACAACAGCAGCGCCAGCGAGCGGCTGGTTTTCTGCACGGTCTGCATGATGCTGTCGAGGTTGTTGGTGAAGAAATCCTTGGTGCCGTGGCGTTGCAGCATCAGTTTGTTGACGTTGTCTTCGACCACCTTGCTCGGCTGGCCGTCCTTGATGCGCACGGTGATGCTGTCCAGATGGCGCTGGCCCAACAAGCGCCCCGCCGCCGTTTCATACGGCACCCACACGTTGAGCGCCTTGCTCGCGGCGAACATGTTTTTATTGTCGGCCGTCACGCCGATCACCGTGCACGGCAGATTGCCTACCAGAATCACCTGGCCCAACGGATCGACATTCGGCCCGAACAGACGATGACGGGTGTTGTGGTCAATCACCACCACCTGCGCCTGGCGCCGCGCATCGCTTTCACTGAAGGCGATGCCGGCTTCGAGTTTCAAGCCCTTCACTTTGAAGTAGCGATCACTGACGCCATTGACCTGCGCATCCACGTCGATATTGCCCATGCGCAGCAACAGGCTACGCCCCACTACCGGCGTGGCACTGTCGACGTAATACAACTGGTTCAGCGCCTCCACATCCGAGGGCATCAAGGTCTCGATGGCCGAGGCGCGGCTGTCGCCAAAACTGGTGCCGGAAAAGATGTCGATGGTGTTGCTGCCAATGGCTTGAATGTCCTTGAGTACATAGCGTTTGGCGCCTTCGCCGATGGCCGAAATCGACACCACCGAGGTGATGCCGATCACGATGCCAAGCATGGTCAGCAAGGTGCGCATGCGGTGGGACACCAGCGCGACCCAGGCCATGTTGAAGGCTTCCTTGAACAACCCCAGGCTCGCCACCAGACGCCGCGCGCCACTGCGCCGAGGCTCGATCGGTGTTTCGCTCGGCAATTCCAGGCCGACGCTGTCGTTGGTCTTGTCACTGACAATTTCGCCATCGCTGACCTCGACGATGCGCTGGGCATTCGCCGCCACCTTGGGGTCGTGGGTCACGATAATCACCGTGTGCCCCGCCGCATGCAGCTCGGAGAGGATGCGCATCACCTCCTTGCCGCTGTGGGTGTCGAGGGCGCCGGTGGGTTCGTCGGCAAGAATCACTTCGCCGCCATTCATCAACGCCCGCGCAATACTCACCCGCTGCTGTTGCCCGCCGGAAAGCTGGCTGGGCCGGTGCGTGGTATGCCCCGCCAGCCCCAGACGCTCAAGCAATTCGCGGGCGCGGCTGTGGCGTTGAGTCTCGGGTGTACCGGCATAAATCGCCGGCATTTCCACGTTGTGCAAAGCGCTGAGATGCGCGAGCAAGTGATAGCGCTGGAAGATGAAGCCGAAGTAATCGCGACGCAGCTCCGCCAGTTGTTCATCGCCCAACGAGCGGGTTTCGATGCCATTGATCTTGTAGCTGCCGGCGGTGGCGTAATCCAGACCGCCGAGGATGTTCATCAGCGTGGATTTACCCGAGCCCGAGGCGCCGATGATTGCAACCATTTCCCCGGCATGGATCGTCAAATCGATGCCCTTGAGCGCAATGAATTCGCGCTCACCGGCCATGAAACTGCGGGTGATGCCCTTGAGTTCCAACAGTGGCTGGGTCATCCGTCAGCTCCCCGCCACGGCAGGTGTCGGGTCGCCGATCACCACTTTATCGCCCTCGGCCAAACCTTCGAGAATCTGCACCTTGACGTTGTTGTTAATGCCGGTCTTCACCTCCCGAGACACCGCTTTGCCCTTGGCATCCAGCACGCGCAATGAGTAGCTGCCATCGTTGTTACGCGCACCGAGTGCCGCCACCGGCACCATCAAGGCGGCTTGGGCGGTGTCGAGCACGATACGCACCTGCGCCGTCATGGCGATGCGCAGGCGGTGGTCGGGGTTGGGCACGTCAAACAGCGCGTTGTAGAACACGGCGGTGTTCTGCTTCGGGGTGCCGGCGGTCTGGGTTTCGAGAAAGTTCTGCGGCGCCGGCTCCGTGCCGCGCAGCTTGGCGTAGTAGCGCTTGTCAGCCTCGCCGAGGATGGTGAAATACACCTGCTGGCCGGGGCTGATATGGATCACGTCGGCTTCCGAGACCTGAGCCTTGACGGTCATGGTGTCCAGGTCAGCCAGTTTGAGCAGCACCGGCGCCAGTTGGCTGGCGATCACGGTCTGGCCTTCCTGGGTGACGATGCCCACCACGTCGCCGTCGATGGGCGCGTTGATGCGGGTGTAATCCAGGTTGACCTTGGCGGTGTCGATCTGGATGTGTGCGCTTTTGATTTGCGCATCCAGCGACAACAGGTTGGCTTGCTGCACCTGGTAGTTGGATTCGGCGTCTTCAAAGTCCTGGCGCGACACCGACTCGTCGATTTGCAGGCCTTTGTAGCGCTCATACACCGACTTGGCCTGCTTGAGCTGCGCCGCCGTGGCCCGGCGTTGCGCCTGGAGGTTTTCTTCGTCGACCTGGGCTTTGCGCAGGGTGTTTTGCAGGATCAGCGGGTCGATTTCGGCGAGCCACTGGCCTTTCTTGACCTTGTCGCCGACCTTGACCTTCAGCGACTTGAGTTGGCCGGAGACCTGAGCGCCGACGTCGACCTGTTTGATGCCCTCGAGCAGGCCGGTGGCCAATACGGCGTTCTCGATATCACCGCGTTCGGCGGTGGCCGTGAGGTATTGGGGGGCGTCGGCGGGGGCTTGTACTGCATAGACCACCAGGCCGATGGCGACTGCCAATACGGTGAGCATTCCGAGTTTGCGTAACTTTGACTTTTCCATAAATGACCATGAAGTGGTGACTTGGGTTGGCGCTTTTTGATTGTGTATATATCCGTTGCTGCGGTGATGGCTGCTTATGGTTCCGCCCTTACGGCGGGTCACTTTTGGAAAAGAGCCCCAAAGTAACCAAAGGGCTCTTGCCCCAACACTCGGCACCTCGCTCACGCTTCGGTGTGCCCGTAATCCGACATTGATTTGGGGGGCCGCCGCCACGCGCCATCCATGGCGCGGGGCGGCTAAACCGGCATCCCTGCCGGTTTACCCCCCAAATCAATGCCGAATTCCGGCCAGCG
>NZ_MSDF01000055.1 GCF_002022275.1 Pseudomonas fluorescens | reverse complement strand
TGGCGAGCGGCCAGTTCGTCACGTTGCCGTTGGGCGCGACTGAAGAGCGTCTGGTCGGCACGCTGGACCTGGACGCGGCGCTGGGCGAAGGCCGTGCGCAGTTTTCTCCCGGCGTACTGGCCAAGGCGGACGGCGGCGTGCTGTATGTCGATGAGGTCAATTTGCTGCCCGATCACTTGGTGGACTTGCTGCTGGACGTGGCGGCAAGTGGCACCAACCTGATCGAGCGCGACGGCATCTCCCATCGGCATTCCGCGCGCTTCGTACTGATCGGCACCATGAACCCGGAGGAGGGTGAGTTGCGTCCGCAGCTGCTCGACCGCTTCGGTTTCAACGTGGCACTGAGCGGGCAAACCCTGCCCGCCGAGCGCGGGCAAATTATCCGCCGTCGCCTGGATTTCGACAGCGACCCTGCTGCGTTCTGCACGCAATGGGCCGAGCCGCAAGCCGCCTTGCGCGAGCGCTGCACCCAGGCGCGGACGCGGCTCGACAGCATTGCGCTGGATGATCAAGCGCTGGCACAGATCACCGAGCGCTGTTTTGCCGCCGGTGTCGACGGCCTGCGCGCAGACCTGGTCTGGCTGCGTGGCGCCAGAGCCCATGCGGCCTGGCGTGGGGTGACGGCGATTGCTGAAGAGGATATCGAGGCCGTGGCCGAATTTGCCCTGCGTCATCGCCGCCAAGAGCAATCCCCGCCGGATAGCCCGCCGAGCGAAGGGCAGTCGCCCAACGCTTCCGACAGTTCGCCGGGCCAAGGCCAGTGGGGCGATATGCCTGCGCCCGCCCTGCCCACGGGCGCTCGCCGGGAAGTCCCCGCCTGGCCAAAAAAGCCCTAGGCATTCGCCCTCGACCTGACGCGGGGGCGGATGCCCGGCCCAAGGCGGGGCGAGTCGACAGGGGGCGCCACGGTAAGGCGCGCAGCGCCAAGCACGGCTCGATCAATTGGCCCGGCACCTTGCTCGGTGGTCGGCCGAAAGCCCGTGAGGACCTGCTCTATCACCTGCGCAGCCGTACGGCCCACGAACTGTGGTTAGTGATTGTCGACGCCTCTGCCTCGACTCGGCGCCATCGTGCGTTGACGGACGCCAAAGGGCTGTTGGCCCAGCTGTTTGATGACGCGTACCGCCAACGGGCGCGCATGGCGTTGTTGACCGCCAGCGGGCAGTCGCCGACATGGCAGGTGCAGGGGCTGAAGGCCGCCAAAGGGCTGGCAGGTTGGCTGGAACAGCTGGGGGCCGGCGGTGGTACGCCGTTGCTGGCGGCGCTGACCGAGGCCGGGCAATGGCTGGCGGTGCGGCGCAAGCGTTATCCGAATGAGCAGCAGCGGTTGCTGGTGATTACGGATGGGCGGCTGAAAGATATTGCCGGGTTGCCATCGCTGGGGTGTCCGGGTTTGCTGGTGGATATCGAGCGCGGGCCGATCAGGCTGGGGCGGGCTGAAGAACTGGCGGTTGGGTTGCAGCTGGATTATCGGCATATCGATAAGGTGTGATAGCTGTGGGGCCGCCATCGCAGGCAAGCCAGCTCCCACACATCAAATGTGGGAGCTGGCTTGCCTGCGATGAGGCCTTAAAACACACCACTAAGTTGTCAGCCAGCCCCCGGCACATTCGGCCAAAGATCCGCCACCAGAAACAACCGCTCGGCTTCTTCCCAATCCTCACCCACCTGAACCAGCCGCACCAACAGCTGTGCCGGCGCCATCGGGTCCAGCTGGGCGAGCCAGCCTTGCATCTGCTCTTCACTCCATACCTCAGCCGCCGGGTAATGCGCCGGCGCCAGCCACGCATGCCGTGGCAAAGGCTGCCAGCGGCCCGGCGGACTCACGCTGACAAAGTCCCGCCAATCACGCTGATGCAACCAGCGCCCACGCAAATGCTGCGGGTGGGCGCCGTCGGGCGATTCAGCGTCGCCAGGCCACGGATAGAGCAAATACCCGCCCAGCCACAAATGGGCATCGAATTGCTGAATATCCAGCGCCGCCAGCACTTCTCGGCTTTCCGGCCGTGCCGAAATCGGCAATTGATGCTGGGCCAGATGCGCCAGTTTACGGTCGAGCCGGTCATGGCAACCCGGGCCCAGCCACTGCGCGCTGTCGCGGCCATTGCCATCCTGCGGCCCCAGATAAAGCTTGATCGCCAATTCCAGGTGATGCACGCCATCACGGTCGCGCACGAGCATGTCCAGCTCGCCCAGCGTATGCCCGGCGCGGCGGATCGGCAGGTTGGCCGCGAGCAGTTCCACGCCGGGTGCGTGCTGCACGGCGAATTGCCACAAGCGCTCGTAATACAGGCCCAGGCGCCGCGTACGGGCCAGGCTCAGCCAATGCTGCAACGGGCTGCTGTCGTGATCGAGCGTGCGTAACCAGTGCTCGAGAAGATGAGGCGCCTGCACCCAGTCGCTGCCGGCCAGCGGATGGCGCTGCGGCCACGGGGTGTGTGCCAGCATCGGCGGGGCGAGCATCACCCACGCCAGGTCGCGCACCTCAGGGTGGCGCAACTGGCGGGGCAGGTGACGCAAATCGGGGAACACAGTCATGGTCCGAGCATAGCCTTTTAAACGCCCTACAGGTGGCTGAGAACCATTGTCATCGGGGCCCTGCGACGACAAAGGGTTTTGCCTGACGCGGCCTTTCGCCCATAATCGTTCTTTTTGCCACACCCCAAATCCCGCAGGAGCCCCATGGAGCAATTTCGCAATATCGGCATTATCGGTCGCCTGGGCAGTACCCAGGTGTTGGACACCGTCCGCCGGCTGAAAAAATTCCTGCTGGAACGCCACCTGCATGTGATCCTTGAAGACACCATTGCCGAAATCCTGCCGGGCCATGGCCTGCAAACCTCGTCGCGCAAGATGCTCGGCGAAGTCTGTGACATGGTGATTGTGGTGGGCGGCGACGGCAGCCTGCTGGGCGCTGCCCGCGCGCTGGCGCGGCATAACGTGCCGGTGCTGGGGATCAACCGGGGCAGCCTGGGTTTTCTGACCGATATTCGCCCGGATGAGCTGGAAGTCGAAGTGGCCAAGGTACTCGACGGCCATTACCTGGTGGAAAACCGCTTCCTGCTGCAAGCCGAAGTGCGTCGCCATGGTGAAGCCATCGGCCAGGGCGATGCGCTGAATGACGTGGTGCTGCACCCGGGCAAATCCACGCGGATGATCGAATTCGAGCTGTATATCGACGGCCAGTTCGTGTGCAGCCAGAAGGCCGACGGCTTGATCGTCGCCACACCCACCGGCTCCACTGCCTATGCGCTCTCGGCAGGCGGCCCGATCATGCATCCCAAGCTGGATGCCATTGTGATCGTGCCGATGTACCCCCATATGTTGTCCAGCCGGCCGATTGTGGTAGACGGCAACAGTGAGCTGAAAATCGTGGTGTCCAAAGACATGCAGATTTACCCGCAAGTCTCCTGCGACGGGCAGAACCATTTCACCTGCGCCCCCGGTGACACCATCACCGTGAGCAAAAAGGCGCAGAAGCTGCGCCTTATTCACCCACTGGACCACAACTACTACGAAGTGTGCCGCACCAAGCTGGGCTGGGGCAGCCGCTTGGGGGGTGGAGGCGACTGATGCTCGATCCCGCGCGTAGCTACGACCTGATTGGTGACGTGCACGGTTGCGCTCATACCCTTGAGCACTTGCTCGAACAGTTGGGTTACCACAAGAGCGGCGGCACTTGGCGCCATCCCACGCGCATGGCGGTGTTCCTCGGCGACATCATCGACCGTGGGCCACGCATTCGCGAGGCGCTGCATATTGTCCACGACATGGTCGTGGCCGGTCAGGCGATGTGCATCATGGGCAACCACGAGTTCAATGCGCTGGGCTGGACCACACCGGCGCCGCCGGGCAGTGGCAAGCAGTTTGTGCGTGAACACAACCCGCGGCATGCGCGGTTGATCCAGGAAACCCTGACCCAGTTCGAGCAGCACCCGGCGGACTGGCATGATTTTCTCGGCTGGTTTTATGACATGCCGCTGTTTGTCGACGCCGGGCGTTTTCGCGTGGTGCATGCGTGCTGGGACGACGGCTTTATCGAGCCGCTGCGCGCCACCTTCGCGGACGGCTGCATCGATCAGCACTTCCTGCAAGCCGCCGCCGTGCCGGGCAGTTTTGCCTGCAACGCCTTCGACCGTTTGCTGCGTGGCACCGATATGCGCCTGCCGGACGGCCTGACGCTGACCGGTGGTGACGGGCTGACGCGTTCGTTTTTCCGCACCAAATTCTGGGAAGACGACCCGAAGACTTACGGCGACATCGTGTTCCAGCCCGACGCCTTGCCGGAGCCGGTGGCGCGCACGCCGTTGTCGTCCACCCAGAAGAATTCCCTGCTGCGCTATGGCGTCGACGAGCCGTTGTTGTTCGTCGGCCATTACTGGCGCAGCGGGAAACCGGCGCCGATCCGCGACAACCTGGCCTGCCTGGACTACAGCGCAGTGCTCTACGGCAAGCTGGTGGCGTACCGACTGGATCAGGAAACCCGCCTCGATCCGCGTAAATTTGTATGGGTCGACGTTGAGCGCCCTGAGGTTATTACATGAGCACCGTGGCTGTATTGCGCTTGCCTTTAAGCGTTGACCTGGCGGGTTTCGTCAAATTGTTGCAACGCATGCAAGTGCCCCATCGCGTCAGTGAAGAGGCCGGTGAGCAGGTGCTGTGGGTGCCTGAAACCATCAGCGACGACGTGCGCGTGTTGTACCAGCGCTTCCCGGCGGGCGATCCGGACCAACAACTGGATATTCCCGAGCAGGCGCCCATGACGCGCCCAAGTTTTGTTCAGCAAGTACGCCACAGCCCGGTGACGGCGCTGGTATTGCTGGCGAGTATCCTTGTCGGCGCGCTGACCTTGCTCGGTGAAAACCTGCAAACCATGGCTTGGCTGACCTTTCTGCCGTTTCACGTGGCGGGCGAGTACATCCAGTTCACGCCGCTGGCCAACAGCCTGGCGTCGGGGCAGTGGTGGCGGTTGGTCACGCCGATGCTGATCCACTTCGGCATCCTGCACCTGGCCATGAATGGCATGTGGTACTGGGAGCTGGGCCGGCGTATTGAAGTGCGCCAGGGCAGTATCAACCTGCTCGGCCTGACCCTGTTGTTCAGCCTGGTCTCCAACTATTCGCAATACGCCTATGGCGGGCCGAGCCTGTTTGGCGGGTTGTCCGGGGTGCTGTATGGCCTGCTCGGGCATTGCTGGATCTTTCAATTACTCTCGCCGAACCCGGCTTATCGCCTGCCCCGTGGGGTGCTGGCGATGATGCTGATCTGGCTGGTGCTGTGCATGTCGGGGCTGATCTCGATGATCGGTTTCGGCGAAATCGCCAACGCGGCTCACCTGAGCGGCTTGGTCATCGGTTGCCTGACGGGTTTGCTGGGCGGGTTGTACAACCGCCGCAAAGCCTCAATTTGATATAGGAAGAGCCTTATGTCCTCTTTTGCTGAAATGATTGAAAACATCACCCCGGACATTTACGAGAGCCTCAAGCTCGCGGTGGAAATCGGCAAGTGGTCCGATGGCCGCAAGCTCACCGCCGAGCAGCGCGAGCTGTCGCTGCAAGCGGTGATCGCCTGGGAAATCCAGAACCTGCCGGAAGACCAGCGCACCGGCTACATGGGCCCGCAGGAGTGCGCGTCGAAATCGGCACCGGTACCGAACATCCTGTTCAAGTCGGATGCGATCCATTGATTGAAATCGGTCGCGGTGCAGTCAACAAAATGTCGGCGCAACTCGGTGAGCCGACGGTTCAATACGCGTTTCGTCTGGGCGATACCGAGGTGGCGGTCAACCCGTTGATCGGCACGCATGTGCGCCTGGAGTTCCTCGGTGCCATCCATTGCAGCCATTGCGGCCGCAAGACCAAAACCAGTTTCAGCCAGGGTTATTGCTACCCGTGCATGACCAAGCTGGCCCAGTGCGACCTGTGCATCATGAGCCCCGAGCGTTGCCATTACGACGCCGGTACCTGCCGCGATCCGGGTTGGGGCGAAAAATTCTGCATGACCGACCACGTGGTGTACCTGGCCAATTCGTCCGGCATCAAGGTCGGAATTACCCGGGCGACCCAACTGCCAACGCGCTGGCTCGACCAGGGCGCGAGCCAGGCGCTGCCGATCATGCGCGTCGCCACGCGCCAGCAATCAGGTTTTGTTGAAGACCTGTTCCGCAGCCAGGTGGCCGACAAAACCAACTGGCGCGCATTGCTCAAGGGCGATGCCCAGTCGGTGGACCTCAAGCAGGTACGCGATGAGCTGTTCGCCTCCTGCGCCGAAGGCTTGCTGAGTTTGCAGGAACGCTTTGGCCTGCAGGCCATCCAACCTGTTACCGACATTGAACCGATCGAAATTCGCTACCCGGTAGAGCAATATCCCACAAAGATAGTCAGCTTCAACCTGGATAAGAACCCGATTGCCGAAGGCACGCTGCTGGGGATCAAGGGCCAATACCTGATCTTCGACACCGGCGTTATCAACATTCGTAAATACACGGCCTACCAGCTCGCCGTGCATCAGTAGAAGGACGAAGACATGCGCACCGAACAGCCGAAGATGATTTACCTGAAGGACTATCAGGCGCCGGACTACCTGATCGAAGAGACGCACCTGACCTTCGAGTTGTTCGAGGACCACAGCCTGGTCCACGCGCAGCTGGTGATGCGCCGCAACCCCGAGCGCGGCGCTGGCTTGCCGCCATTGGTGCTCGATGGCCAGCAACTTGAGCTGTTGAGCGTCAACCTGGCCGACCAGGAACTGACGGACGCTGATTATCAGCTGACTGAAAATCACCTCACGGTGCATCCGAAAAGTGAGCGCTTCACCCTCGACACCACGGTGAAAATCCACCCGGAAACCAACACCGCGCTGGAAGGCCTGTACAAATCCGGCAGCATGTTCTGCACCCAGTGCGAGGCCGAGGGCTTTCGCAAGATCACCTACTACCTCGACCGCCCGGACGTGATGAGCACCTTCACCACCACGGTGATCGCCGAGCAGCACCGCTACCCGATACTGCTGAGCAACGGCAACCCGATCGCCAGCGGCCCTGGTGAAGACGGGCGCCACTGGGCGACCTGGGAAGACCCGTTCAAAAAGCCTGCGTACCTGTTTGCGTTGGTAGCCGGTGATTTATGGTGCGTTGAAGACACGTTCACCACCATGACCGAGCGCGAAGTGGCGCTGCGCATCTATGTCGAGCCGGAAAATATCGACAAGTGCCAGCACGCCATGACCAGCCTGAAAAAGTCCATGCGCTGGGATGAAGAGACCTACGGCCGCGAGTACGACCTCGACATCTTCATGATCGTCGCCGTGAACGACTTCAACATGGGCGCCATGGAAAACAAGGGCCTGAACATCTTCAACTCCAGCGCCGTGCTGGCCCGTGCCGAAACCGCCACCGATGCCGCGCACCAGCGCGTCGAGGCGATTGTTGCCCACGAATACTTCCACAACTGGTCCGGTAACCGCGTGACTTGCCGCGACTGGTTCCAGTTGTCGCTGAAAGAAGGCTTCACCGTATTCCGTGATTCGGGCTTCTCCGCCGACATGAACTCGGCCACGGTCAAGCGCATCCAGGACGTGGCGTACCTGCGGACCCACCAGTTCGCCGAAGATGCAGGCCCGATGGCCCACGCGGTGCGCCCGGACAGCTTTATCGAGATCTCCAACTTCTACACCCTGACCGTGTACGAAAAGGGCTCGGAAGTGGTCGGCATGATCCACACCCTGCTCGGCGCAGAAGGCTTCCGCAAAGGCAGCGACCTGTACTTTGAGCGCCATGACGGCCAGGCCGTGACCTGCGATGACTTCATCAAGGCCATGGAAGACGCCAACGGTGCTGACCTGACTCAATTCAAGCGCTGGTACAGCCAGGCCGGTACGCCGCGTTTGGCCGTGACTGAGTCCTACGACGCCGCGGCGAAAACCTACAGCCTGACGTTCCGCCAGAGCTGCCCGGAAACCCCGGACAAGGTTGAAAAACTACCGTTCGTGATCCCGGTGGAATTGGGCTTGCTGGACGGGAAGGGCGCCGGTATTGCCTTGCGCCTGGCCGGTGAAGCCGCTGCTGGCGGCACGTCCCGTGTGATCTCGGTGACGGAAGCCGAACAGACGTTCACCTTCGTTGATATCCCTGAGCAGCCGTTGCCTTCGCTGCTGCGTGGCTTCTCTGCGCCGGTGAAACTGAGCTTCCCGTACAACCGCGATCAGCTGATGTTCCTGATGCAGCACGACAGCGACGGCTTCAACCGTTGGGATGCCGGCCAGCAGTTGGCGGTGCAGGTGTTGCAGGAATTGATTGGCCAGCATCAGGCGGGTCAGCCGTTGAAGCTGGATCAGCGCCTGGTTACGGCGTTGCGCAGCGTGTTGAGCGACGAAAGCCTGGATCAGGCGATGGTTGCTGAAATGCTGTCGTTGCCGGGTGAGGCTTACCTGACCGAGATCAGCGAAGTGGCTGATGTCGATGCCATCCACGCTGCCCGCGAGTTTGCGCGCAAGCAACTGGCGGACAGCCTGCACGAAGAACTGTGGCTGCGTTACACGGCCAATCGCGATCTGTCCAAGCGAACCGCCTACGTCGCGGCCGCCGAGCACTTTGCTCGTCGTGCCTTGCAGAACATTGCGTTGTCGTACCTGATGCTCAGCGCCAAGCCTGAAGTGCTGGCCGCGACCCTGGAACAGTTCGACAGCAGCGACAACATGACCGAGCGCCTCACGGCGCTGGCCGTGTTGGTCAACTCGCCATTCGACGCGGAAAAAGCCCAGGCGCTGGCGGTGTTTGCCGAGAACTTCAAGGACAACCCGTTGGTCATGGACCAATGGTTCAGCGTGCAGGCCGGCAGCACCTTGCCGGGCGGGCTGGCGCGGGTCCAGGCGTTGATGGAGCACCCGGCGTTCACCCTGAAGAACCCGAACAAGGTGCGCGCGTTGGTCGGTGCGTTTGCCGGGCAGAACCTGATCAACTTCCATGCAGCCGATGGTTCGGGTTATCGCTTCCTGGCGGACCTGGTGATCCAGCTGAACGGGTTTAACCCGCAGATTGCCTCGCGCCAGCTGGCGCCGCTGACCCGCTGGCGCAAATATGACGGCGCGCGTCAGGCGCTGATGAAGGCTGAGCTGGAGCGCATTCGCTCATCCGGCGAGCTGTCGAGCGATGTGTTCGAAGTGGTCAGCAAGAGCCTTGCATAAGGTGGGTGGATGAAAAAAACGGCCTGTTCAGGCCGTTTTTTTTCGTCTCAGATAACGGGAGGGCGGGGCGTGTCGGTGCCGTAATCGATGGGGAAACGCTCCGAGATGATCCCGTGTGGTACGCCCAGGGGGATGGCGCTTGCGGTATCAAGACGGTTCACTTGCTCGATGGACAACTGCACATCCAATGCACCGAGGGTGGCATCCAGTTGCGCACGGGTACGCGAGCCAAGGATCGGGATCAATGCTGTGGTAGAGCGCCGGGCTTTTTCGCGCAGCCAGGCGATGGCGATGTGGGTTGGCGTCGCGTGCAACTCGGCGGCAACCGCCAGCAGGTTGTCGAGTACTGCAGTTTCACGGGCGCTTTTTTCGGAGTGGATCAGCATGCCCAGCTTGCTCGCACGGTTGTCACCCTGGGTTTCGCGGTACTTGCCGGTGAGAAAACCACCGCCCAGCGGCGACCACAGGGTGGCGGCCAAGCCGAGCGCTTCGGCCATCGGCAGCAATTCGCGGTCGGCGCTCCGTTCGACCAGGCTGTATTCCGCCTGAATGCCGATGATGGGGGCGAAGTTGCGCACTTCGGCCAGCAAGTCGGCGCGGGAGATGCGCCACGCGGGGAAATTGGAGAGGCCCGCGTAATGAATCTTGCCGGCGCGCACCAGGTCGTCGAAGCCGCGCAGGATCTCCTCCATCGGCGTGACGTTATCGCTCATGTGTGCCCAGAGCAGATCGATATGCTCAGTGTTCAAGCGTTTGAGGCTTTCTTCGACGGCGCGGACCATGTTCTTGCGGTTGTTGCCGATTTTGATCGTGTCCGCATCCGCGGGCTGGGTGCGCAGGGTGTATTTGGTGGCGACAACCAGATTGTCACGCTCCGAAGCGATGAACTCGCCGAGCAGTACTTCAGCCTGGCCGAATTGATAGCCGTTGGCGGTATCGAGGAAATTGCCGCCCGCTTGCAGGTAACCGTCGAAAATCTGTTTAGCTTCATCACGCTCTGCGCCATGGCCCCAACCGGTGCCGAAATTGCCGGTGCCCAGGGCTAACTCTGATACCTGCAGACCGCTGCGGCGGCCAAAGACTGTATTGCGCATTCAAGACTCCTGACACTTCAGATTGTTTAAATGTTTGGTAACATGTAATTAATATGATACGTGTCATTTATTCCGTCAAGACGCTTTTTTGCTGCTGACAATTTCTGACAGGGCGCTCTGCTAAGCTGCGGGACTTTTTCCTTTCTGGCGGGATCAACGTGTCGCGAACCACTCGTCTACTGACTTTGCTGCAGGCCCTGCGCGGCAAAAAACGCCCGGTGACGGCCGCGGTATTGGCGGCGCAGCTGGAAGTGTCCGAGCGCACGCTGTACCGCGATATTGCGGAGCTGACCGCTTTGGGCGCGCCGATTTTCGGCGAGGCAGGGGTCGGGTACGTGCTGCGCAGCGGGCTGTTTTTGCCGCCCTTGATGCTTAACGCCGAGGAAACCGAGGCGATCGTGCTGGGTTTGCGCTATGTGGATCAACGGGGCGATGACGTATTGAGCCGTGCTGCCGCCAATGCCTTGGCCAAGATAGCCGATGTGCTGGACCCTGCCGCCCAGGAAGCCCTGCACAACCCTACGTTGTTACCCGGGCCGCCCGGTTTCGGCTACCCGGAAAACCGCGTGCCGTTGAATGTGTTTCGTGATGCCATCCGCCACCAGGCCAAACTGCATATCGATTACGCCGATGCCAGCCAGACCCAGAGCCAGCGCTTGATCTGGCCGTTGGCGTTGGGTTTTCTGAATGAAGTGCGGGTAATCGTGGCCTGGTGTGAATTGCGCGGTGCCTACCGGACTTTTCGCACTGACCGGGTGGCGGCTGCCGATGCCAGGGGCGAGCGCTATCCCGGGCGGCGCAGTGACCTGCTGCGGGCCTGGCGCAAACTGATGGAACAGAATGAAAGCGGGCCGTTTACTCCTGACAAAAACTGACACGTCCCTGGCTTAGCATGGCAGCACAAATTATCAAAAAAGGAGATGTGCCATGTCCGTACCCGAACTGGCCCCGGCCATTGTCGCCTACATTGCGGCGGCCAATACCCGCGACACGTCTGCCGTAGCCGAGTGTTTTGCCGACGATGCCAATGTGTTTGATGAAGGCGAGCATCAGGTCGGCACTGCCGCCATTGCTCGCTGGATGGAAGACACGGGGTTGCGCTATCAGCCTCGGGTCGAAGTGCTCAATGTGCAGCACCGCACCGGCAAGGTGTTGGTCAGCAATGTGGTCTCCGGCAACTTCCCCGGCAGCCCGCTTGAGTTGCGATACACCTTTCGATTGAACGAGCAGGGCAAGATTTCACGGCTGGATATCTCCCTGTAAGTCATACTGGCCCCATGACTTTTGACTCTCCTCTCGCCGCATACACACAGGCCATGGCCCAGCAGGGCTTTGTGCCCGACGAGGCTCAGCGCCGCGCAGTTGACGTCCTGCAAGCCTGCCACGAAGCCTTGCACGCAGGCCGCTCGCCGATTCAGGGCGTGTACTTGTGGGGGCCGGTGGGCCGGGGCAAAACCTGGTTGATGGACCAGTTCTACCAAAGCCTGCGGGTACCTGCGCGGCGTCAGCATTTTCACCACTTCATGGGCTGGGTGCATCAGCGCTCGTTTCAGCTCACCGGTATTCAGGACCCTTTGCAGGCCCTGGCCCGTGAACTGAGCGCGGACGTGCGGGTGTTGTGCTTTGACGAATTGTTCGTCAATGACATCGGCGACGCGATTATCCTCGGTCGCTTGTTCCAGGTGATGTTTGAGGAGGGCGTGGTGATGGTTTGCACGTCCAATCAGCCGCCCGACCAGCTGTACGCCGGTGGCTTCAACCGCGAACGGTTCCTGCCGGGTATTGAGGCGATAAAGCGGCACCTGCACGTGGTGGCGGTGGACGGTGATGAAGATCACCGCTTGCATCCAGGCCTTGGCGTGCAACGTTATTGGGTCGATCAGCCGGAGGCGCTTGCGGGTGTATTCCGGCAGTTGAGCGAAGGGCAGGCGGTGAGCGGCGGGCCGGTCAGCGTCGGCCATCGTCTGATTGAGGCGGTGCAAACCGGCGAAACCGTGTTGTGGTGCCGTTATGCCGACCTGTGCGAGAAGCCCTTGGCTGCGATGGATTTCATGCTGCTGTGCGATCGTTTCAAGGCCATTCTGCTGGGTGAGGTGCCAGACCTCAGCGCGCAAAAACGCCCGGCACGAATCGCTCGCGGCACCGAAGATGCTGCGCAACGTGTGGTGGCCGGGGATCGCGAGTTGCCGGAACTGTCGGTGCACGATGATAGCGTGCGACGTTTTATCGCGTTGGTGGATGAGTGCTACGACCGCAAGGTGCCGCTGTTCATCGAGGCCCGGGTGCCGCTGGAACACCTCTACACCGAGGGCTACCTGAAGTTCGCGTTTCGTCGCACCCTGAGCCGGCTGCAAGAGATGCAGTTGCAGCGATTCGGTACCTAGAAAAACACCCGCAGTCTTCGTACTTTCTGACGGACATTTGTCGTTAATCTCCTTCTTCTCCCGTTGGCTCCCCGCTTACAATCGTCCCTTCGATGGGAGATAAATCCCTTGTGGTCGTTATCGAGGACGGAAATGGACACCCCTGACATCCTGGTGCTGCAAGCCAGCTACACCAACGCCGTGCATGCCGAGGCCATTGGCCTGGTGCTCAATCATTACGCTGAAGACCCGATGGGCGGCGGCCACACGCTGCCGGCCGACCTGTTACAGCAACTGCCTGCTGAGCTGGCCAAGCGCCCTCATGCGTTCAGCGTCTTGGCGTTCGTCGACGGCGAGCCGGCGGGATTGGTCAATTGCTTCGAAGGGTTTTCGACCTTCGCCTGTCGCCCTCTGGTCAATGTCCATGATGTGGTGGTGATGAATCCGTTTCGT
The DNA here is from genome assembly GCF_002022275.1 of Pseudomonas fluorescens. GTDB lineage: Bacteria > Pseudomonadota > Gammaproteobacteria > Pseudomonadales > Pseudomonadaceae > Aquipseudomonas > Aquipseudomonas fluorescens_AJ. Next base: position 58,467 of record NZ_MSDF01000055.1, on the reverse strand, counting down.
GGCTTGGGGTTGAGTCAGAAAATGCTGCAGAAGGTCGAGGAAATTGCCCGCCAGCGCGGCTGCTGCAAGATCACTCTGGAAGTGCTTGAAGGCAATGAAGTGGCGCAGTCGGCGTATAAAAAGTTTGGCTTTGATGACTCGATCTTTGATCCGGCCCATGGCCGTATGTTGTTCTGGAGCAAGTCGCTCTAATAAATGACAGGCAAAAAAAAAGGCGCCATTAAATGGCGCCAAGTTAGCCTTTGCCAACGGAGCGAGATGGCACAGGGTAATGCGGATTAACTAAAGATTAAATAAAGATTAAATTAGCTGTTGGGCTGTGACTCGGCAGTTTTTTGTTCAACGGAGTTGGTCTTGACGTTCTTGCCATCGGCCAGCGCGGTTTGTTGATTAGTGCCGTGAGTCTGTTGCTGCACGAAGGTGAAGTCCTTGTAGAACTGCTTGGAGCGCTCTGAACCGCCTTCAGCGAAAGCGGCGGCGGAAGTCAGTGTCATAAGGCCGGCAAGCATCAAAGTCGAAAGTTTCATCGTCGGTGTTTCCATCAAAGTGTGATCGGTGTCTGTTCTCTTGGATCAGACTCGTGGGGCCGATTATGTGAGGGGTTGATTAAGGCAGGCTTAACTGCGCAGCCACGAAACTTAACAATTACGTTAAGTTTCGCGGTGGTCACGGTGGGTGGTTTAAAGCTTCCAATCCAGCGCAAGCGTTATAGAGCGCGGGTCCCCCCAATACACGCCATTATAAAAGCCGACGCGCTCGTAATATTTTTTATCAAATAGATTATTGACGTTAACCGACGCCGAAACATGTTCGTCGAATTGGTAGCGCGACATCAGGTTGACCACCGTATAAGCCTGCTGCGTGATTCGGGTGCGCTCGGTGATCAGGTAACCCTCACTGTCGCGGCCACCAGTGGGGCGATTGGCAAAATCGTAGAAGTCACTTTGCCAGTTGACCGCGCCACCCACGGTCAACCCGCGCCATTCGCCAGGCAGGCGATAGGCTGTCGACACCTTCAACAGGTTCATTGGCAGGTTGGTGTTATTGCGCTGCTTGTCGCCATTGAGCGAGTGGGTATAGGTGTAGCCCGCCGTGAGGTTCCAGTCCGGCATGACCTCACCCGAAACCTCCACCTCAAAGCCTTGCACCTTGTTGCCCTTGCCTCCCGATTTATAGAACTGTTCCCCGGTGTCCGGGTCCGGTGCAACCGAATTGTCGAGCTCGGCCACGTTGTCCTGGGTGCTCCAGAAGTAGGCGGTGGCGAGGTTCAATCGCTCGTTGAGCAGGCTGCCCTTGAGGCCGATTTCATAGTTGCTGCCCACTACCGGTTCCAGGTATTTCTTGCCGGAATCACGCTCGTCCTGGGGGTTGAAGATGTCGGTATAGCTGGCATACACGGTGTACTCAGGCGTGATGTCGTAGAGCAGGCCTGCATACGGCGTCCACATGTCATTGTGGGTCTGGCGGGTTTTCGCAGAGCTGATCCGTTGGTTATTGGCGTTGTAATCGGGTTCGACGCTTTCAATTTCCCAACTGCCGTAACGGCTGCCCAGCACGGCGTGCAGGCGGTCGGTCAGGCTCAAGCGTGTGGCCAGGTAACCGGCCTTCTGTTTTTTGCTGCCGTGTTCGCCTTTGAGGCCAGTGGTGCGGTCGGGGAACTTGGGAATGCCGCCCATGTGTTGCCAGTCTTTGATGTCGGTGTAGCCCTTGGGCGTGTCGTAGCGCTGGAACGGCGACGCGTCGCGCTGTTCGGATTCGCCATACCCGACCATCAGTTCATGCTCGCGCCCCAGCAGTGCATAGGTGCCTGCAAGGTTGAAATCCACCACGTCCATTTTCGAGGTGCCGGTCATCTGGCTGGTCCAGGCCGTCATGCCGCTGCCGTCGGGGTTGGGCGCGCCTGCGCCGCCGTAGTAGACCTTGCCGTCGGTGTCGCTTTGCCGATGGGTCCAGGCGGCTTTCACGCGCCAATCGGCGGACAGCTTGTGATCGATAGTGGCGAAGGTGGTCTTGTCTTTGAGCGGCCAGGAACTCCAGTCGGCGGCCAGGTTGGCTGAGCGGGAAAGCCGCGCTTTGCTGCCGTCGCTGTTCCAATAGGGCAGGGTGCCCCAGGAACTGCCCTGCACGTGCTTGTTCTGGTAGTCGAAGCCTACGGCTACCACGGTGTCGTCCGTCAGGTCGCCTTCGAGAATGCCGTAGCCGACTTCCCGTTGCAGCGCGTAGTTGTCACGGAAGGATTGACTGTCACGGTAAGCCAGCACCGTACGCCCGCGCAGACGCCCATCGAATGCCAGCGGGCCGCCGACATCGACGTAGCTGTAGTAATTGTCATGGCTGGCGCCGCTGACGCCAGCCTGGGCTTGCCATTGCGCAGTGGGGCGCTTGCGGATCATGTTGACGGTGGCCGAGGGGTCGCCGGCGCCGGTCGTCAGGCCGGTGGCGCCACGCACCACCTCGATGCGGTCGTAGATGATGGTGTCGGCGTCGGACTTCATGCGCCCAAAGGTGCTGAGCATGCCGTCGACCTGGAAGTTGTTGATCGAATAGCCGCGAGACGAATAACCCGCCCGGTCCGAGTCCAGGTGTTGCACTGTTACACCGGTGGTCTGGCGCAAGGCGTCGGTCAGGGTGTTGAGGTTGAAGTCATCCATCTGCTGGCGGGTAATCACCGAAATGGATTGCGGGGTTTCCTTGATCGACAGATTCAGGCGCGTTGCGGTGCTCATGGCGCCTGTGGTGTAGGCACCGGTGTGCTCGGTGGTGGTGCCGAGGCCTTCGGCGGTAATACTGGTGGCGCCCAGCTCCAGGGCGCTGGCGTGCTCGGGGTCGCTTTCGGCGAACAGATCTGGGCTCAGCGCGACGCTGAACAGGCCGAGGGTAAAGGTCATGGAACGGGTAAAGGGCGCGAACATCGCGGCAGACTCCTTGTCGTCTTTTTCGCCTTCTCGGAAAGAAAAGGCGTTGGCTCAAAGACGAAAGGAGGCGCGGAACTTTAGGCTCAAACGAGAATGATTGTTATCTTTCTGTTACAGAGCCCACAGGGTTACTTGTTAACGACTTCGGCAGTGTCGGCTTTTTTCGGCTTGATCAGGCTGAAGTCAATCAGGCCTTTTTTCTGCGCGATATAGGGATCGCCAATGATCAATGGGCGCGGCTTGAAGCTGTCGCTGACCAGGCTTTTGGTACGGTCCAGCTCATCAAAACTCAACCCGGCGAGGTCGGCCCATGTGTGGATCAGCTGCGAGCTGCTGTAAGGCCGCTGCAGCGCACTGGCGAAGCTCCAGTCATGGGTTTCACGCCATTTTGGCGAGGCATAGGCCATCAACGGAATGGTGTACATCGGCGCCGTCGGCTTGCCTTCGTTACGGCCCAGCGTGCTGTGGCCAGGGGAGTCGTAGACGTCTTCGCCGTGGTCCGACAGGTACATCAGGAAGCCGTTCGGGTCCGCCTTGGCGTAGTCCTTGATCAGGCTGGACACCACAAAGTCGTTGTACAGCACGGCATTGTCGTAGCTGTTATAGGTCGGCAACTGCGCGTCGCTGATGCCGTCCGGAACGCCTTGGCGATCGGTGAATTTGTCGAAGGTCGGCGGGTAGCGGTACTGGTAGCTCATGTGCGTACCGAGCAGATGCACCACGATGAATTTGCGCTCGGCAGGGTCGGCCAGGGCCTTGGCAAACGGCGCCAGCACGTCGCCGTCGTATTGGCGGGCGTTCTGGTTGCGGTTGTTGTTCAGGTACACCTGCTCGTCGGCCTGTTCGGAAAAGGTCGTGAGCATGGTGTTGCGCTTGGTCATGGTCTGCTGGTTGGTGATCCAGTAGGTCTTGTAGCCGGCCTGCTTCATGACGCTGACAATCGACGGCGTTTTGAGGTACAGGTCCGGGTTCTCTTCGTCGGCGAAGGTCAGCACCTGTTGCAGCGCTTCAATGGTGTAGGGGCGCGGGGTGATGACGTTGTCGAACACGGCCAGTTGGTCGCGCAGCTTGTCGAGTTCCGGCGTGGTGTTACGCGGGTAGCCATAGAGGCTCATGCGCTGGCGGTTGGTGGATTCACCGATCACCAGCACCAGGGTCGACGGCTGGCCGGCCATGCTGTCCTTGAGGTTTTTCAAGGGTGGGATCTGGCTGGCGCTGGTCAGCATGCCTTGCATGTTTTCCAGCTGCTCGGTGTAGCGATGGTAGGCGACGATCATCTGCCACGGCACCGCAGGCTCTACACGGGATTCGAAGGCTTCAATGGCCAGCCCCAGGGTCGGGTTGGTCGCAATCTGTTTCACCAGCGGGTAACCGACGACCGCCAATACGATGGCGGTCGCTGCCAGAATCGATTGGCCACGCGGCAGGTACACCGGGCGCAGGCGGGTCCACAGGAAAACCGCCATCGCGGTGTGGGCAATAAACGCCAGCACGATCCACCAGGCGAAGTATTGGGTGGCGTACTCACCGGCTTCAGAGATGTTCGACTCGAACATAATGAAGATGACGCTTTGCGAGAATTCCTGCTGGTAAATAAAGAAGTAACCCAGGCTGGCCATGGAACAGGCCCACAGCACTACGCCGATCAGGGCGGCGAGCAGGCGTGTACGGCGCGGAAACAGCAGCATCGGCGCAAGCCACAGCGCACTCAGGAAGAAGGCTTGGCGAAAGCCACTGAAGCCGGAGGTGCCGGTCAGCTGGATGAGGAACTGGGTAATACCCGAGAAGTACCAGAAAAACAGGAAAAGCCAACCAAGGCCGGCCCAATCAAAACCTTTCGCAGACTTGGTGCTGCGTTTGAACATCGCCATCCAGTACTCCAACCCATAATTGCTCAGTTGCCGCGCAGGGCTGCGCGCAACAGAGGGCTACCGCGCGTGGGCAGCCCTATTCTCGGCGGGAGTATCGTGAGGAGGATGTGAAAACTTTGTGAGTTATTTCTAAATGCTTCGTTCAGCTCAGGTTCAGCAAAGGGCAGGCTGGGTGCCGGATGCCTGATTGACCTGGGCTTGAAGATGTGAGCGAAGGCGCAGGACTTCCTGCTGCAACTGATCGCGTTCGTCTTTCAGTTGGCGCCATTCATCACGGCGGACGGTGACGTAGAGGGTCTGTGGCGGGCGGGTCATCTGTGATGTGCTCATTGCTTACCTCGCAAATAGCCGGTAGATCGCGGTGCCGGAACGCTGGAATTGAGGTTCCCGGCAACAGTCGAGGTAATTCTGAATTCTTTTTTGAATCAATGGAACTTTTTTATTTTTGATGGTCGTTGTGACTTTTACGGCAGTGATGGTGAAAGGATGGCCACTTTTTGTCATGAAACTCCACGGATCCGCTCTGGACTAACCCTCATTAGCCTCATTGCGCTATAAACTATGTCACACATTTATTTAGCAGTTAGGAGCATCAGCACATGCAACTGGGGATTATCGGACTAGGCCGCATGGGCGGTAACATTGCGCGGCGCCTGATGCTCAATGGGCATACCACCGTTGTATACGACCGTAACGAAGCCTTCGTCAAAGGCTTGAGCGAAGAGGGCGCCACCGGCGTTGCCGACTTGAAAGCCTTGGTCGCCGGGCTGCAAAAGCCTCGCGCTGTGTGGGTCATGCTGCCGGCAGGCGCACCCACCGAAGACACCATTAATACCCTGAGTGAACTGCTGGACGCCGATGACGTGATCATCGACGGCGGCAACTCCATGTATAAGGATGACATCCGTCGCGCCAAAGCCTTGTCGGAAAAAGGTCTACACTACGTCGACGTCGGTACGTCCGGCGGCGTCTGGGGCCTGGAGCGCGGCTATTGCATGATGATCGGCGGTGACGTCGACGCCGTGCAGCGCCTCGACCCGATCTTCAAAAGCCTGGCCCCGGGCCTGGGCAACATCCCACGCACCAAGGACCGTTCCGCCAGCGCTGACCCACGCGCCGAGCACGGCTACATCCACGCAGGCCCGGCCGGTTCCGGGCATTTCGTGAAGATGATTCACAACGGCATCGAGTACGGCATGATGCAGGCCTTCGCCGAGGGCTTCGATATTCTCAAGACCAAGAATTCAGACAGCCTGCCGGAACACGAGCGCTTTGACCTTAATGTGGCCGACATCGCCGAAGTCTGGCGCCGTGGCAGCGTGGTGTCGTCCTGGTTGCTGGACCTGACCGCCGACGCCCTGGCCACCGACCCGAAACTCGACGGCTATTCCGGCTCCGTGGCCGACAGTGGCGAAGGCCGCTGGACCATCGAAGCCGCCATGGAACAAGCGGTGCCGGTGCCGGTGCTGTCCACTTCGCTGTTCGCGCGCTTCCGCTCCCGTCAGCAAAGCACCTACGGCGACAAAATGCTCTCTGCCATGCGCTTCGGCTTTGGCGGCCATGTGGAGACTTCCAAAAAATGACCGTCAACGGCAAGAAACCCCAGGCCGAACCTGCTCCGCCTACCACGCTGTTTTTGTTTGGCGCCCATGGCGACCTGGTCAAGCGCCTGCTCATGCCGGCGCTGTACAACCTGAGTCGCGACGGGCTGCTGGGCGAAGGCCTGCGCATTGTCGGCGTTGATCACAACGCCGTCAGCGACGCCGACTTTGCCAAGAAGCTCGAGGACTTTATTCGCACCGAAGCCGCGAGCAAGGTCAAGGGCAATGGTGACAACGCCCTGGACCCTGAACTGTGGGCGCAACTGGCCAAAGGCATCAGCTACGTCGAGGGCGATTTCCTCGACGACAGCACCTACGCCGACATCGCCAGGAAGATTGCCGACAGCGGCACTGGCAATGCGGTGTTCTACCTGGCCACCGCGCCGCGCTTCTTCAGTGAAGTGGTGCAGCGTTTGGGCAGCGCCGGTTTGCTCAATGAAACCGATGACGGTTTTCGTCGCGTGGTCATCGAGAAGCCTTTCGGCTCCGACCTGGCCACCGCCGAAGCGCTGAACGCATGCCTGCTCAAGGTCATGAGCGAGAAGCAGATTTATCGCATCGACCATTACCTGGGCAAGGAAACCGTACAGAACATCCTCATTAGCCGTTTCTCCAACGTGCTGTTCGAAGCGTTCTGGAACAATCACTACATCGACCACGTGCAAATCACCGCCGCGGAAACCGTCGGCGTGGAAACACGCGGTAATTTCTTCGAGAAAACCGGCACCCTGCGCGACATGGTGCCTAACCACCTGTTCCAGTTGTTGGCGATGGTAGCCATGGAACCACCCGCGGCGTTTGGCGCCGATGCGGTGCGCGGTGAGAAAGCCAAGGTGGTCGGCGCCATCCGGCCCTGGTCGCTGGAAGATGCGCGGGCCAACTCGGTACGCGGCCAGTACACGGCGGGTGAAATCGGTGGCAAGTCGTTGCCGGGCTACCGTGAGGAGGCCAACGTGGCACCTGACAGCAGCACCGAGACGTTTGTCGCCCTCAAGGTGATGATCGATAACTGGCGCTGGGTCGGCGTACCGTTTTACCTGCGTACCGGTAAACGCATGAGCATTCGCGACACCGAAATCGTGATCTGCTTCAAGCCCGCTCCCTACGCGCAGTTTCGCGACACCGATGTGGATGAACTCAAACCGACCTACCTGAAAATCCAGATCCAGCCCAACGAAGGCATGTGGTTCGACCTGCTCGCCAAAAAGCCCGGGCCGACCCTGGAAATGGCGAATATCGAGTTGGGTTTTGACTACAAGGACTTCTTCGAAATGCAGCCGTCGACCGGGTATGAAACCCTGATTTACGACTGCATGACCGGTGATCAGACCTTGTTCCAGCGTGCCGACAACATTGAAAACGGTTGGCGCGCCGTGCAGCCGTTCCTGGATGCCTGGAAGGAAGACGACGGGATTCAGGCCTACAAGGCGGGTGAGGATGGCCCAGCGGCCGCCGACGCCTTGCTGGCTCGCGATGGCCGAACCTGGCACAGCCTGGGATGAGTGATGCCGCGATCCACCCCATCCGTTTTGTGCTCAGTGACATGGACGGGACGCTGCTGCGTCCCGACCATAAACCCAGCCAACGCACGATTGACGCGGTGCGCGCGCTGCGTGACGCCGGTGTGTTCTTCAGCCTGGCCAGCGGGCGACCGCCACGGGCCATGATGCAGATGGCCGAGGCGTTCGGTGTTGACGTGCCAATCGCCGGGTTTAATGGCGGCACGCTGGTCAACCCTGACGGCACCGTGTTGCTCGCGCATCATTTGCCGGCAGAAGCTGCATTGGTGGCACTGGCACTGTTTTCAGCCGAGCCGGATGTAGAAGTCTGGGTGTTTGCCGACGGGGAATGGCTGCGCCGTGATCCGCCCGGGCCAATGGTCGCCGTCGAGGCCGCCGGCCTGGGCTATGGGCCGCGTGTCGTGGAGAGTTTTGAGCCCTACCTGGACCGGGTCAACAAGATCGTCGCGGCCAGCCACAACGCGCCGCTGCTGGTCGAACTGGAAGCGCAGTTACAGCCCAAGGTGCAAGGGTTGGCGCATGTGTCGCGCTCGCAGCCGATTTACCTGGACGTGACTGCCATGCTGGCCAACAAAGGCGACGCCTTGAAGACCCTGGCGGCCCATCTGGGTGTGCCACTGGAGCAAACCGTGGCCATTGGTGATGGTGGCAATGACCCGGCGATGTTTGCCGTGGCCGGGTTGTCGATTGCCATGGGCCAGGCCGAAGAAAGCGTCAAGCGTCAAGCCAGTGTCGTCACTGGCAGCAATATCGACGATGGCGCTGCTGAAGCCATTGAACGGTTTATTCTTACGACGCAATAAACGTCGCTTCAACCCACACTTCCGATCATTGTTTGCAGGGGCAGGCAATGATCGGAAGTTGTTGCGGTTACTTACTTCGGCATGGCCCACGATTGCAACTGATAGCCATCTTTATCGAGCTCGGCGCGTGCCTGCAACAACAAGTCCTCCAGTTGCGCGGGGTCACTGTAAGTGCTCGAAGACAGCTGTTTGCTGCCAATACGCGTATTGGTGCGGTCGATGACGCTCAGGCTCAGGGCGCCATTGCCATCGTGCCAGGCCACACACTGAAAGGGCTGGAAAGCACGGTCTGCGATCAAAAGAGCTTCGTTGATGCGGAGCGGGGCGTTCATGGGGTCTTCTCTCTCAATGCCCATTCAAGTGAAGTGCCGGCGGTTGGGCTGACCGTGCGGCGAGTTACTTGTACTGATGCACGATGGCGGGGTACGGGTCACATATTAGGACAAAAAATTTCAACTTTCCGTGATTGATGTCATGTAAGCGGCTGTTCTTAACGCGCCATGAATGCTTCAACAGTGCTCGACTGTTTACTCTGTGACGCGCGGAAGTGGCTTTTTGCCAACACTTATAGCGAAACGGTACAAGGAAAGCGTCAATACCTTGCTAGTGTTAGCCGCAGGCTTTACAAACTGTTGTTTCTAAATAACTTTAACAATTTTGGCGCCAAGGAATAGTCATGGTTGTTACACCTGTCCAGCGTCGCTTGCTTGTGGTTGACCCCTGTGACGATTGTCACGGGCTGCTGCCCGGCTTGCGCACCGCTGGATGGGAAGTCGACAGCTGTGGCCTGGGCGCGGTGGGAGACCGCTCGTGTGATGTGGGGCTGCTGCGTTTGCAGCCGTACCATCTGGAGCGCCCCGAAGCGGTCAAGGAACTGATCAGCCGAAGTGGCACCGAATGGATCGCCGTGCTCAGCCAGGACGTGCTGCGCCTGCAAAACGTCGGTGACTTCGTCTGCGAATGGTTCTTTGACTTCCACACCCTGCCGTTTGACGTGGCACGCGTACAGGTCACCCTGGGTCGCGCCTTCGGCATGGCGCGCCTGCGCGGCAAGGGCCACATGCTGGTCGACGCGCCCGAACATGAATTGCTCGGTGACAGCCGGCCCATCCGTGAACTGCGCAAATTATTGGCCAAGCTGGCCCCCACCGAATCGCCGGTACTGATTCGCGGTGACAGCGGCACCGGTAAAGAACTGGTGGCCAAAACCCTGCACCGCCAATCCCAGCGCCATGCCAAGCCCTTTGTGGCAATCAATTGCGGCGCCATTCCCGAACACCTGATCCAGTCCGAGCTGTTTGGCCATGAAAAGGGGGCGTTTACCGGCGCCCATCAACGCAAGGTCGGGCGCATTGAGGCGGCCCACGGCGGCACGCTGTTTCTCGATGAAATCGGCGATTTGCCGATGGAGCTGCAAGCCAACCTGCTGCGCTTTCTCCAGGAAAAACAAATTGAACGCGTCGGTGGCAGCCAACCCATCCCGGTGGATGTGCGGGTGCTGGCGGCGACCCACGTCGATCTGGAAGCCGCGGTCGAGAAGGGCACTTTCAGAGAAGATTTGTATTACCGCCTGAATGTACTGCAGGTGGTCACGGCCCCCTTGCGCGAGCGCCATGGTGACGTGGCCATGCTCGCCAACCATTTTTCACGCTTCTACAGCCAGGAAACCGGGCGTCGGCCGCGCAGTTTCAGTGAAGATGCGTTGGTCGCCATGGGCCAACACCCGTGGCCCGGCAATGTGCGGGAGCTGGCCAACCGTGTGCGCCGTGGCTTGGTGCTGGCCGAAGGGCGGCAGATAGAAGCCGTTGATCTGGGATTGCAGGGCGAACAGGCAATCGCGCCACCGATGGCTACACTGGAAGATTACAAACACCGTGCCGAACGTCAGGCGCTGTGCGATGTGCTCAACCGGCACAGCGACAATTTGAGTGTCGCGGCCCGCGTGCTCGGGGTTTCCCGGCCGACGTTCTACCGGTTGCTGCACAAACACCAGATCCGCTAGGGCGGGTAAACCGAAAAGCCCCGCAACGACCCTTATCGTTGCGGGGCTTTTCCTTGATCGTTCCCACGCTCCGCGTGGGAATGCCTCATGGGACGCTCCGCGTCCCGCCATCACTAGAAGTAGTAAGGGAATTTCAGGCTGAACGTAAAGTCCGGCGCATCATCCGTCATGCCGATCGACAGGTTCGGCACGATCGTCAGGTTTTCCGACGCGGCAATCGTCATGCCGACGTTGAAATACCCGGCGTTGGCATCGCTGGACACCACCGATTGCCAGTCGCCGCCGCTCTGCTTGATCTTGCTTTTACGCTGCACGAGGTCGGACACCGAGAACGACATACTCATCTTCTCGTTGAGCGCAAAGGCTACCCCCAAACCGAGCTGGAAGCTGTCGCCCAGGCTGATTTTGCCGGGGATTTTCTGATTGACGTTAGGGCTGATATCGTCAAACGACTCTTCAAAGTTGTGCGTATACGAAAGCGAGCCGAACAGCACGGCGGGGTCGAAGGTTTTGACCAGGGAAATCCCTGGTGTCACCGACCACACACCGTTACCCGTCGGCAGGCTTTCCGGTATGGCCAGGTTATTGTTATTGGCCTGTTCGATCAGCTTGATGCCGTAGGGCTCTTGGCCTGTCGGGGCCTTGACCCTCACCGAAACCACCGCATCCGGCAGGCTGGCACTCTCATCGAGGAATTTGTAGGCAATGCCGAAGTTGACGTCGCCGATGGTCGGGTCTCGCGTGACTGACCCTTCCGACGTGGCATTGGAGTCGCCGCCTGCGCCACCCGACTGGTAGGTCGATTCGCGGTAGACCACGGGCACGTTGAGGTCGAACTGCCAGCGGTTGTCGAGGTTGTAGCGCCCAGTCAGGTCGAGTGTCCAGCTGTCAGACTTGATCCGGTCCAGGTTGATGTTGCCCAGGAAGATCGAGTCCAGCGCCAAAAAGCCGTTGAGGGACAATTGGCGCGCGTCGTAGCGCGCATAGGTGATGCCGGTTTCAAGGCTGAACTTGCCGTTGCCGAAAAAGCCGCTGGCCTCGTTGTACAGGTTGCTCACACTTTGCGCCGGCGCCGAGTCGTCCTTGAGGCTTTGCCCGTAGGAACTGCCGCCGCCCGCGCCGCCCGAGGCCGCCGCCGTGCCGACGCCTGTGGTGTGAGCGGCCACGTTGGTGCCGCCTTTCTGGAAGTCGGCGGGTGATTTGGCCAGACGTTTGGGGGCGGGTGTTGCCGGTTGATCTTCTACCTGTCGTACGCGTTGCTCCAATACGGCCAGTGCTTTTTGCTGCACTTCATAACGTTGCTTGAGCTCCAGCAGTTCCTTTTTCAAGGTCTCGATATCGGCATCCGGTGCAGCATAAAGAACGGATGCTGGCAGGAGCGTACTCAAACAAACCACGGCACGTAACGATAACGATCGATGCATGAAATAAGCCGTCCCTTTCTAATGCGTAAGTGTCGTGGCTCAGCGTAGTTCAATAACCGGAAGTGCGTAGGCCTTTGAGTTGTTCCAGATTCAGGTTCTGAGTGATGTTGTTCAAACCGTTATTGCCCAGCACAACATTGAGTTGGGTCAAGTTTGAAATGGCGTTGAAGTCACCCTTGATAATCGTGCCTTGGCTGACGGCGCCGCCGCCAATCTGTTGCAGGACGCTGCCCTGGTTGTTATTGGCTTGAAGCGCCATTTGCAACCCGCCATTCTGGGCCGATACCGTCACCTGGCCTGCCGCCGTGCCACCGGTGATTGGCTGCCCAGCCATCAACGCTTGCCCTGATTGCGCGTAGTTGGCGGGGGCCAGACCGTTTTTGGTGACATTGATGTCGACGCCGTTGGTAGCGCTGTTGCCATCACCGGCGGCGCGTACGCTCTGGACGACGCCTTGGCCGCTGCCCAGGCCCGAGCCACCCACAACGGTGCCGGTACCGTCAGGCTGTTTAACCACGCCGGTGCCGTCATGCCCGCTGATTTGCACGTAGAACTGGGGTGTGACCGTGGACGAGCTGACCTGCATGTTGGCCGTGCCGGTGACCGTTGCGCCGGCGGCGTTGGTCCAGGTGGTGCTCATGACCAGGCCAAAACTGACGATGCGCCCCGGCATCACGTAGCGTCCGCGCAGCTCGGCCATTTCCGCGTCCTTGAGCTCGATCGGCTTGAACACCGACGACGCAAAGGCAGGTGCTGAGGCTGCCAGGCACATGACCGTCAGCCAGCTTCGAGTGTTCATCGTTTGCTCCTGGAGCGTCCTGCCCCTTATTGCGCTTCTAGAAGAAGTCGCTCTGGATAAAACCGAAGTCCATCAATTCACTGTCACGTACCGGGCTGAATTCGTTGAACTGGCCCTTGGCGGTCAGTGGGTTGGGCGGGGTGAGCAGGGCGTTGGCCTTGTCGTAGCCCTCGCCGATGACCGCGAACACGATGCCGTTCCAGCCTTTGACGAAATCGTCTTTGGCGTACCGCTTGTTGCCCAGCACCGGGTCGCCGATGTACACCCAGTCTTTGTCGGTACGCTGCAGCACCACGAAGTGTTTGTAGCCGCGGATATCCAGCAGGACGACGACGGGGACTTTTACCGTGACCAGCACTTCAGGCGTGATGCGATAACCCTTGGCGCGCATGTGGATGCTTTCCAGGTAGCGCTTCATGTCGAGCATCGAGAAGCCCTGGGTGCGTACCAGGTCCTGATCGGCGTTGACCAGCATGCCTTTGATGACGTGGTCTTCATCCACGTCCATCCAGTAGGCCTGGCGCAGGATGGTCGCCAGTGCGGCGGCGCCGCAGCTGAAATCGGTTTTCTGTTCCACCAGGTTGGCGAATTTGCGCTCGCGGATGCTTTCGACCTTTTTGTACATCAACCCACCGCCGGGCATGACGATAGCCACTTGCCCTGCCAACGTCTGGCCGGTGAGTACGAGTAAAAGGAGGACGGCAACGAGGCGCATGATCGTATGACCTGTTGGACACTGGAATAAAAAAGGGCCTTGTTTCCAAGGCCCGATCTGGATCAGAAGCGAGTGATTGCTACGTTGTTCTGACCTTGGTTGTTGCTGCCGGCCAGCGAGTTGGAGTTCATCACGCCGCTGCCGTAGTTCATCGAGTTGTTGATGCTGGCGTTGTTCACGACAGGTTTGGTATTCCAGCCGTGGCCGGAGCTCAGGTTGAGAGTCAGGTTGCCCGACACATCCTGTACGCCAGTGACTGCCGCGGCGCCACCGTCGCCATTGCCCGAGGCAATCGCAACGCTGTTGCTGGCTTGGTTGGAGGTGCCCGCTGCTGCGTTCAACTGAACGATGCCCGAAGCGTTGTTGCCGCTGTCGTTGAGGGACGCGTTGTTTTTGGTGCCGCTGTTGATCACCAGGTTGCCGGAGTTGGACTGTGCGGTGCCGGTGCTGGCGAACACGAAGTCCGCATCGCCGGAAACGATAGCCACGTCGTTTTTGCCCTGGTTGTTGTCACCGCTCAAGGCGTTGCTGTTGGTCACGCCGCTGTTGTGGTTGTTGGAGTCATTGATTGAGGCGTTGTTTTTGGTTTTGTCGTTGAGCACCACGTTGCCATGGTTGCTTTGACCGTCCAGTGTGGTCGCGGCAGCCGTGGTAGGCGCAGGTTGTGGGCCGCCACCGCCGCCATGGTGAGGTTGACCCGCTTGAGCAGCAACAGCCATGAGCGCAGCGAGAGCGAAAGCCAGTGGTTTAAGAGCCATTGTAGTTTTCATGGTGTATCTCCTTGCTTCTAATTAGTTGGTTAAGTGTTGGTACTTTCCAGCAGTCGACCCAGCTCCATCAGTTGAGTCGTAGATTCAGGGTGTTAGCCACTCGGTTCCCCACCCCGGCGCTCTGGTTGACCTGTACCACTCCACGGTTGCCGGTGAAGGCCTGGTCGCTTGTCACGACCTGGCGGCTGCCAGTGGTAGAGGTCAATCCCGAGTCTGTTGCAAGCGCAACGTTCTGTTGCGACATGACGCTGTCGTCGATGCTCTGCGGCCCAGCATTCACGCTGATGCGCACGGCATTGATCATCTGGTTCTGGGCCCCGGCGGACTGGTTGACGCTCAGTGCACCGTTGCCATTGCTGAAAGAGTTGCCCTGGATCGCGGTGTTGGCGTTCAGGGAGCGGTCGGCGGGAGCGCCGCTGATTTTTTGCGTGATGGCGATGTTCGTCTGGGCGTTGTGGCCAGTCGAAATGGCGAGGTTGTTACTCAGTTGCTGCTGGTCGCCGGCGGCTTGGTTGATCAGGACGACGCCGTTGTACTGCTTGCCGGTGTTATCAATAGTCGAGCTGTTGTTGCTGTCGGCCATTGCGGTTGTGCAACTGAGCGCTGCAAGAAGGAGCAGGGAACGGTTCATTTCATCGCCCCTCCGATCATGCCGCCGAGGTTGTTGAGCGGGGCAAGACCACGTGAGACCGCGCCGTTGACGGTGCCCGAGATGCCGCCGGCACCGCCGCCGCCCAGGCCTGCTGCGGCACCGGCACCCAGGCCATTACCGTTGCCGATCGTGTTCAGGCCGGTAATGTCGCCGTTGGGCATGATGCTGCGAGTGATGCTTGCGCCGGTGCTGATGCCTGCGATGTCGTTGTCGCTGAGCTCATTGTTGGCAGCGCGCAGGACTTGCGCCGATGGGTTGGCATTCACAGTCGTGGGGTAGGGGTCGGTGCCGCGTGAGCGGCCAATCACATAAGGCTGAACCTGGCGTTCAATCACGATCACGCCATCACCTGCGGCGAGCACCGGAATGCTCACGCTGGCAGTCAATGCACAGCTGATCAGCAGGAGGCTCAGTGAGCCTGGATTATGTGTGTCCACGGCAATGTTCCTTATTCGTCGCGCTGACCCTAAACAGCGCTGTAAGAGAAGGAGCAGAACGCGTGCCGCTTTTTATTTATTGTTGTTATTCAAAAGGTTGAGCATAAATAAAGGCATAGCCATACCGGCGGTGTTTCACCGCTGAGACAGACTTAACGCGAGCACGTATGCCCGGCAACGCTGCATGGCAAACCTCAGGCTGTATCAGCGCTGTAACAGTGCCCATGACAAAACGATGAATCCGCAGCACGCGGGCGGTTCAGGCGCAGGAGGTGTTTCAAAAGTGGACACTGCAGGCACGAAAGTGCCCGGGGCTTGCAGGCAGGCGGTTCAGCTCTTGGGGGTTTTACGCGGGATGGAATTGAGCACAGGGTTGCCGTCCTGGTTCTGGGTCAGGCAGACCGGCAGCACCTTGGGCAGGGAAGGGACGAGGTTGTTGACCTCGTTGATGTTGTAAATGCCGCCGATGCGGATGGCGCCGGTACTGGCATCGGCCAGCATCACCGGCTTGCTCAGGTAGCGGTTGATCAGTGGCAACGCGTCCGCCAGGGCCAGGTTGTCGAGCACCAGCTTGCCGCTTCGCCAGGCCACGGCGCTGTCGTCCGGCCTGGCGGCCTGGACTTCGGGCGTGGTATCGCCCCGATGGTAGCTGGCCTGCATGCCGGGGCTCAGCGCAACACTGGCATGCTGTTTGTCGCTGGAAATTTGCACAGAGCCTTCGAGCAGCGTGACCCGCACCTGGTCTTCGTACTTCCAGACGTTGAATTGAGTACCGGTCACGCGCACCTTGCCCTCGCCCGCATACACGATAAAGGGATGCTCGCGGTCATGGCTGACCTTGAAAAACGCTTCGCCTTTTTTCAAGGTGACCTGGCGCTGATTTTTGTAGTTGCTGTACACAAGTTCCGTGCCCAGGTTCAGCTCGACCTGGCTGCCATCACTCAGGGTGACCTTGCGCAAACCGCTGGTGGCTTCAACATGTTCATAAGCGTTGGGCAACAGACCCGCTTCCCAACCCGTGAATGCGGCCAGTGGCAAGGCAACCAGGCAGACCGTGGCTGCGACGGCATAGGTGCGCAGGCGGCTTCGAGGTTTCAGCGGTATGACCGTTGAGGCGGGCTCACTGCGTGGCAGATGGTCGGCCACGTCCCAGATTTCGAGCATGGCGGCGTATTCGAATGCATGCAGCGGATGCGCGTCGTGCCACTGATCAAAAGCCTCCCGCTCAACGCTCGTGCAATCGCCCGCGTGCAGGCGCATGCACCAATGCGCAGCGGCGTCGGTGATGGCGTCATATTCGGCTTCTGAAAGGGACTTTTCGGTCATTTACGCATCCTGATTTCGTGCATTCTAACCTCCACAGGTGGATGGCGAGAACAGCAGTCATGGCGATTGCACATCAATTGGAACTTATTCTCGTTTGAGAGCACCTAAAAAATTCAGGACTGAATCAGTCATTGCCCAATGGAGTACGACTATGTTGAAGAAAACCTTAATCGCCCTGTGTGCAACCTCCGCTCTGCTCAGTGCCGGCGCGGCCTTGGCCGACAAGCCGGGTGCCGGCTGGATTCCGATCGAAAAAGCCATTGAGGTCGCCAAGACCAAGGCCGGCTACATCGAGGTGTATGCCGCCGAGGCGGACAACGATGGCTATTGGGAAGTCAAAGGACGCAAGTCCGACGGCGTGGTGTATGAGGCGCGAATCGATGGTGCGTCCGGTAACGTTCTGCGTGACCAGAAAGACTGATTCACCTTCTCGGGGGCCTGTTCAGGCCCCCGGATCCAGTACCCTCCCCAAGTGTGTAATCAAATACGTCACCGAATCCGTATTGGCCAGGATGATGTCAAGCCGTCGGTCCGGGTCACTCATAAACACTGATCGGGCGTCGTTTAGCGTCTTTGCTCCCGTCACCTTCAGCACCTTGTCGCGAGCATGAGTCGAGCCGGCGCGCCCAAGGTCTTCCCAGCGTGCCGTCAGCTCATCTTGCGCCTTGAATAACATAGTGGCCGGGGTCAGTGTGGAGAGCGCCGTGTCGCGCAGGTTGGAAAGCGACGTGTGAAGTCTCAAGCCATCTGCGGTGCCTTGGCTGATCAGATCCTGGAAGGGGCGCATGCTGTCCAGATAGGCAATGTCTTCGGTCAGGGACGTCAAGTGACCCAACTCATGGATCAAGGATGCCGCGCGTGCATGATGATTGACGTCAAAGGGCGCGTTCAGGTACGGCTGGTAGATATGCATGCCCGGACTGAAGAAGGGATCCAGTAAAAAGATTCTCCGTTCACGGTCATTGGGTATTACAAAGGCGAAGGTCTCGTGTGAAGCCCAGTTGGCTGTACCGACCACGAATCGTTGAGAATCATGGGCGCTGAGTGTGTGATCGCAGAGCCCGTTAAGGATTTCCATCACCCGCACCTGGATCCGTGCAACCTGACCCGGGTTGAAGTTGAGGATACCGAACATCTCCGTCAGGAAGCGGCCCACTCGCGAATCAGGGTCACGTTGTTGCTCAAAAAGCGCCAAATTGCGCTGGCCGGTCACCGTGTAGTAAAGCGCCACATTGATTGCGTCGTTGATGCACTCAGCCATGAAGGGTGACAGCGCACGGATATTCTCCATGCCCTGCGCTTCGACATTGATGGCCTCGCGGATCGCCCGGCGGGTATTCAAGCGGTTTATAGGGCGACTCAGGGCTGGCCCGAACTGTGGCTCCTGCCGGGTCAGGTCAAGCACCCATTGGCCCTTGGCATTGCGTTCTACATGAGGGCCCAGCTCGGAACCCTTGCTGACACGCCAGCGCTCGCCGGCTTTTTTCACCGGGTAGACCTTGCCTGCCACCGGCACAAAATCGCGGTTGCTGGTGCTGTGTGTATACAGATGATTGTTGGCGCTTTCCTGCAAATCTGCCAGGGCTACTGTCGCGTCTTCAAAGTGCCGCATGCGGGTGCGCAAAGGTGCTGTGATATCCGGGGTGCTGACGGTGACCGTGGGTGCCAGCGCACTGTCAGCGGGCAGCAGGGCGTCCAGTTCCCTGCGCAAGGAGGCCAGGGTGGCCAGGCCTTGGGCGAACTTCTTCAAACCCAGGCCGAAGTGCTGGTCCTGCAAGGCTTGGGCGGAGGCTTCAAACACTTTGAAACTGCGCCACACCACCAGCGGGAATTTTAGTTTGCCGGCGAGAAACTGCAGCGCCTTGGGAATTCCTTTGTGTAACAAACTGGTAACGCCGTCCCATTGGTCCTTGCCGTTTTTGTCGAATTGGCAGGCGAGCATTTTCAGCAACTGTTGGGCGTTATCGGCAAACAGGCGCAGCAGAATATTGCCCATGACGGGCGACGAGGTGAGGGTGATCTCAGTACCGTCGGCAGTCACCGGGGGGCTGAACAAGTTGCGGTAGATGGCCTGATGCGGGTCATCCAGTTGCTGGATGATCCACGCCTGCAAGGGGCCGGGGCGATTGATCTCGGCCAGCAGATCCTTTTCCTGCACGTATTCCTTTATCACCCGTAACGGGCTGTAAGGCGCGTAAAGCACCCAGGGGCCTGTGAGTGGAGGTGGCGGACCTATCAGGTACAAACCGGGCACTTTCACTGGCGACGCGCCAGCCGTGGCCACCAGTTCCAATGGGCGCACCAGCGCTGCAGTGTTACTCCAGGCCTGGCGCGCCTCGCCATCGGGCATATCCAACACCTGCTGAAGAAAGCCCCAGGCCTTGTCACTCAGGCGTTCCTCGAGTTTTTCTTCATGGGCCTGACGCAGCAGTTGCCATGGCAATTGCTGACAAAACAGGGTTTGGCGTTGGCGCGTGTCCTCAGAGGTCGAGGTCAGAAGCGGCGTGAGCACATCACGGTAGGTTTTGCCGATGTCCACCTGGCGCACCAGTTGTTCCACCGCCGCGCCGTCGAGGGTCGATGGAAGCGCAGTGGCGCCGCGCGCATAGGGTCGAAGGTTATCGGCTTGCAGGTCGGGCAGGTGGCGCATGGCAAAATCAGTCAGGCTCAAGGTATGCCCGTCAAGCACCACGCGTGGCGGAATCAGGATGTCGTCAGGGTTCAGGTCCTCGTCAGGGAAGCGTTTCTTCAGCAGCGTCTGCAGGCGGCTGGTAACGGTCTCGCGCAGGGTTGGCACGCTGTGCAGGTAGTCACGCTCGTCCGGTGCGCTGAGGCGGTATTGCTCGACGAGTTCTGCGTGGAGGATCTGCTCCTGGGGGGAAGCCATGCCCAGCCAGACCGGCAAAGCGTGCTGCTGGATAATCGCTTGGGCAATGGCGTTGGCCCGGCCCAGGTTGGACGGCGACATCTGCTGCATGTCGGCGTCCAGGCAATCCTGCAACTGATGGGGGCCCAGCGGCATGGCGAGCCAGCGGTCCAGGCTATCGAGCTGGTAGTCCAGGTAGCTCTGTTGGCGGTTATTGAGCAAATGCTCGTCGATGCGTTGCAGTGGTCCCAGCGTGAACATTTGATGGGGGCGGCGATGGCTGATGGGCAAGTTTTGCAACAGGGCGATGCGGCGATCGGCGTCGGCCAAACGCTGTTCGAGCCTGTCGCGCAGAGCCTGCACCGAGATAAAAGGTTCGTGACCATGCTGCGGTGTCCATAGCACGGCATGGCCGGAGCGCTGGACATCGGTCCCGCCGCGTTCCGTCAGCACAAAACAGTTGGCCAGGGGGTGCAATGTGTCGCCGACCTTCAGCGTCAAGCCGTAGGCATCGGGTAGAAAGCCTTGCAACCCGTGGCGTTTTTCGCGGGTCATGCTGTCGCTACGCAAAACGGTGTCGAGAATCGAATGGTGGCGCGGGCTCAGTGTCTTGTTGAGCACGCGCAATTCGGCCTCGCTGCGCAGCCCGTTCATCAAGGCATAACCTATCTGGTCTCGATGGTTTTCCAGGAACTGGCGGGGCAGTGTGCGGATGTCATGCTCCACAAACGGAATCAGAGCGCGATCAATCACCGCGTTGAAGGTGCGACTGTCCAGTGCGTTCCAGCGTTTGGCCGTGCCTTCGTGACGGCCGCTGTACAGACCGAGGTCGGGTGTGTCGCCCACCGGGCTGCCGGTTTTCGCCAGGCGCGCGATAAAGTGCTCAACCATGCTTTGGGATTGTTTCGGGACACGGTCTTCCACCTGTAGTGCCTGGGTGGCGTAGGTGTTGGCGTACACGTCGGCGGCGTCGATATCCAGCAGGCGCTTGTTCAATTCCTGATTCAGCGCGTGCAGGGCCAGCCGGCGCAGCGTGGGTTGGTTATCCCGTTGCACTTTCAAGGCAGCCTCGGCGGCTTGCAGCGTCACTAACTGCTGCTTGGCCCGTTCCGCCTGCACCGTGGACGGCCCGCCATGGTCGGCGCTGACCGGGTGAAGGCTCCAGCGCCCGGCGGCGTCCATGCTCAACAGCCGACTGTCGAGCATCGCGCGCACATCAAGGGCGCAATCGAGCAGGGCCTCCAGATCGACTGCGCCGCCGCTGCGGCGAAACAACCCCAAGGCATGTTCCAGATTGGCCAATTGTTTGGCGGCGATGTCTTCGACCATCGAGCCAAAAACGCTGCCGTGTACCGCTCGCCCGCTGACCTGCACCGCGTCCATGGCGATATACAGGCTGCGCTCCTCAAGGGAGAGGTAATTCAACAACTCGTCCTGATGCCCGGCGGCTTTGAGCATGCTCAGCAGCGTGTCATTGAGGTCGGCCAGATCCTTGAGCACTTGCAGTCCACGCGTCTGGGTGTAGAGGTAGGCATGGGTGTCGCTGATCATCAGGGTGGCGGCCAGTTCCACATAGTGTTGATAAGGAGCGTGGATGCTGACTTTTTCGATTCGCAGCGGCGCGCGCCAGGCCGTGCGTGCCGCCTGATCGGGGAGAAAAACGGCCAGCAAGTGCTGGCTTTCCTCAGCTGACACAATGTCGCCCTGATGTTTGAACAACAAGTCTGCGCGGAATTTTTCGCTCATCACTTGGGCAAACAGCGCCTGACGCGATTGGCCGTGGCCGATGTCTTCGTTCCACCAGGTCTTTAACAGGCTGCCAAGCAGTTTGGAGAGGATGCCGGCAGTTTGTTCCACCAGGCTCTCCCACTGCTCGCGATCTTGTTGGCGTGCGTTTGCGCTGAACCCTGCGGTGATGTGTTTGGGGTTGGTAAAGGTGCGGGCCTGACCCGCCGGCCAAGCCTGGTCCAGGTAGTACTGCAGTAACGTTTCGCTCAGAGTGGCCGAGGTTAACCATTGGTCCACGCCGCGAGCGTGTCCTTCTGAAGAGGCATTGAAACTGTTGACTCGCGTGTCGCGCTGATCGAGGCCTGGAAAAAATGAACGTGCCATTATGCCCAACAGCGTTTCCAGCATTGAGGGCAAGCTTGGCGTAGTGCGAAGCGCATCGAGCATGTCTTGCACATTGCGCTGCTGGCTGGCCTCAATGGTTTTTTGCTGGGCTTCAAACACGGCACCGGGAATCGTTGCCGTCGTGAGGGAAAACTCGGTGTCCAGCGTGAATTTTTTGTGTTGGTTTATAGATAAAAAATACAGTAAATCAATGCGTTGTGAGTTGTTTTTAAGGCGACTTGTAATGCTGGAAAGCAAGGTTGCCCGGCTGTTGAATACTTCGATTCCTCCATAGGGGGTGTAGAGCAGCGCTTTGTTATCGTCAGGGCTGGGGCTCATCAAGAACGCGCCTGCCAGCGCCAGTGTGGATTTGTCCGCCAGCTCCAGCGTCATCTGTTCAACCACCATCGCAAAGCTGCGCGCCACGCTGTCCTGGCGTGCGTCATCGGTGGCGTAGTACAGCGTGTCCAGCCAATCCAGGTCCTTGAGGGTCAGCCCCAAGGCGCGCTCTCGCGGCGTAGGTTGTTTCCTGCGTACGGGTTGGTGAAACTCCTTGAAAAAATAAGGTGGGCTGACGCTGGTCATCTATCGCTCTCCATCATGGCCCGGATCAGCCAAGTGAGCGCCAGCGTAAAAGTGCAGGACTTGCCGTCTGCGGTAGATAACTGCTGCAAAAAAAACACGCGCCCGCAAACGCCGATTGACAGCAGATGCAGGGCGCGTTGTTTAATCGCAGGTCTGGTTTCTCGTCTTGTCGCGCCTTCCAATCATAAAATCGGAGCTTCAGATGTCTACGCCGTCCAAGGTAGTTGAAGGGTCTTGTGTCTCCATTGGTTTCCCTGAGCTGGTAGCGTTGCTGCACCAGGTCTTTGTGCGGCACGGCACCTCGCCTGAGGTGGCGGCGATCCTCTCCCTCAATTGCGCCAGCGCCGAGCGTGATGGCGCCCACAGCCATGGCATTTTTCGCATGCCCGGCTACCTCAGCACTCTGGCCAGTGGCTGGGTAAATGGCCGTGCGGTGCCGCAGGTGACGGATGTGGCCTCAGGCTTCGTGCGGGTAGACGCAGGCAACGGCTTTGCCCAGCCGGCGCTGGAAGCCGCCAGAGGGCTGTTGGTAGAAAAAGCGCGCAGCGCCGGGATTGCCTTGCTGGCCATCCACAACTCCCATCACTTCGCTGCCTTGTGGCCTGACGTCGAACCCTTCGCCGAAGAAGGGTTGGTGGCCCTCAGTGTGGTCAACAGCATGACCTGCGTCGTGCCGCATGGCGCCGACCGCCCCCTGTTTGGCACCAACCCCATCGCCTTCGCCGCGCCGCGCGCGGATGGTGCGCCGATTGTGTTCGACCTGGCCACCAGCGCCATTGCCCACGGCGACGTACAGATTGCTGCGCGCAAGGGCGAACGCCTGCCACCGGGCATGGGCGTCGACAGCCTGGGCCAGCCGACCCAAGACCCGAAAGCCATCCTCGAAGGCGGCGCGCTGTTGCCATTTGGCGGGCACAAGGGCTCGGCACTTTCGATGATGGTAGAGCTGCTGGCGGCCGCGTTGACCGGCGGGAATTTTTCGTTTGAGTTCAACTGGGCGGATCATCCCGGCGCACGCACGCCCTGGACCGGCCAGTTGCTGATTGTGATCGACCCCAGCAAAACCGCCGGGCAAAGCTTCGCCGAGCGCAGTCAGGAGCTGGTGCGGCAGATGCATGCGGCAGGGTTGCGGCGGTTACCGGGGGATCGACGTCATCGCACACGGGCGAAGTCGGAGCAGGAGGGGATTGTGATCGAGGTACAGGATTGGCAGCAGTTGCAGGCACTCGCCAACGGGTAAAAAGGGCAACGCCGGTGGCGTTGCCCTCAAGGATCAGTTACGACGGCCCAGCAGCAGGCCGACTACCAGGCCAAAACCGGCGGAAATCGCCACGGTCTGCCATGGGTGGCCACCGATGTAATTTTCGGTGGCATCCACCACTGGCTTGCTGCGTTCGCGCACGTTGGACACCGAGTCCAGGGCTTGCTTAAGCTTGATGGCGACCTGCTCGCGCAGGGTTTCGCCTTCCTCACCCACCAGTGACGCGCTGCTTTTGAGCAGTTTGTCCGACTCTTCGATCAACGCCGTCAGCTCACTGAAGGCTTGATCCTTGATTTGTTCTTCGACAGCTTGGGCGGCAGATTTGCGGGCCATTGTGTGACTCCTTGCAGGTGAATGTGACAGTGAACAATGGAGTGTCGGGCTGCGGCAAAAGTTGCAGATTTTTTGCGCTGGGCAAAAACCGGATCGGGAAATGCTGACCTAGCGTGTAAGATGTCACCTATTTGTGCCGCAGGTAATTCAACATGAGCTTCAACCTCGCCAACAAGACCCTCGCCGAACGCGCCGAGCTGGAAGATGAAAAGTCCCGTCTCTACGACCTGTGGCAAACCAACCTGGGCAAGGCCAAGGGCGAAGCGGCGCGCTTGTTCGGCGAGCGCGCCAAGCGCAAGGGCAAGTGGGCTGAATGGGTACGTGCCGAGCTCGATGGCATGTCGCCGCCGGAGTTTTCCAACATGGTGCGCAGTGAAGTCAACAAGCTGATGGCGGCGGCGAAGTAAAGCTCGCCACGATCGCTTCGCGCACCTTTTGCAGCATCGGCTCCTGCGCTGCCGCCGTGCGCCAGCCCGGAAGTGCGCTACCTCACCGACTGAAACACGGTCAAAATATGTGGGAGCTGGCTTGCCTGCGATGGCGGTGTATCAGTCAAGGGTGGGCAAGCTGACACACCGCCATCGCAGGCAAGCCAGCTCCCACAGTGGATCTTCACTGTTTGGCGGATTTGGATTCCAGCCACTCTTCGCGGGTGATCTCCCAGATATCCCGTGGGAATTTGCCGCCTACAAAGCTGCCTTCATCCGTTCTGATCAGGCGCATCCCCGTGCGTTCGGAGATCCGTCGCGAGCCCAGATTGGGCGCAGCCTTGGGCGCGCGCAACACTGGGCGCTTGAGTACTTCAAACCAGTACTCGGTCACCGCCGCGCTGGCTTCGCCCGCCAAACCCTGGCCCTGCCACTGCGGGCCCAGCCAGAAGCTGCGGTTGTCGTCCTGCTCGTCCATCAGGCTGATGCTGCCGATCAACTGTTGCGGTGCACTGTTGAGGCGGATTGACCAATGCCAATGCTCGCCCCGCGCCATGGCCGGCAAGGCGACCTGTTCCAGGTAGGTGCGAGCGCCGTCGGCCGGGTAGGGCCAGGGCACCTCGGCGTTGAGGTAACGCACCACTTCCCAATGCGCAAATTGCTGCTGGGTAGCCTCGACGTCGTCCAGCGTCAGTGGGCGCAGGATCAGTCTTTGGGTGAACAAGGTCGGTTGCATGGTCTTTACCAGGTGGCGGTGTTCGGCAAGTCCAGCGTGCCACGGTCCACGAAGCGCATGGTGCCGAACAGACCACCCGCCAGCTTGCCGCGCAGCGTATAGGGCAGGTTGTTCAAACTCTGGGTCTGGCTAAGGCCCAGGGTTTGACGCAACACGGAAAACGCGGAAACGCTGACCGGCACGGTCAGCACCGTCTCGGAAAAACGTGGGATGGAACCCGCCTGATCACTCACCCCGGAGGCCAGCGGCCTGCCATTGACCTCCAGGTCCAGGGCCACACCGCTGTAGTCGATCGCCGTTTCATTGGGGTTTTGCACCCGCAGTTTCACGGCAAAACGCACTTCCAGGTCCTGGCTTTGCAGCGGCTCGATGCCCACCACGTTGATGTTGACCGGGTCGCGCTGGGGGAACAGCGCGCAGGCGCTCAAGGTCAGCAGCAGTAGCGATAGAACCATGAGCTTGCGCATTAAGAGTTGCTCCTATTTCGTGACGTCCGGGTCCTGCATCACTTTGAGGGTAG
Organism: Pseudomonas fluorescens; assembly: GCF_002022275.1. Classification (GTDB taxonomy): domain Bacteria; phylum Pseudomonadota; class Gammaproteobacteria; order Pseudomonadales; family Pseudomonadaceae; genus Aquipseudomonas; species Aquipseudomonas fluorescens_AJ. Next base: position 32,791 of record NZ_MSDF01000055.1, on the reverse strand, counting down.
AGGACTCCGGCTCAAATTCATCTTCTTGCAGTTCTATGAACTCCTCCGGCAGGAAAATGTTCAGCAAGATTGCACAGAATGCGCCCACCGTGATCGGCGATTCGAAGATGTTGTGCAACGCTTTGGGTAAATCGCGCAGCACTTCCGGTACAGCCGCCACGCCCAGCCCCATGCCCAGGGAGATCGCCACGATCAGCACGTTGCGCCGGTGCAGCCCGGCTTCGGCAAGAATCTTGATGCCCGCCACCGCCACGGTGCCAAACATGATCAGGGTCGCGCCGCCCAGCACCGGCTTGGGCATCAGTTGCAGCACCGCGCCGATCATCGGGAACAACCCCAGCAGCACCAGCAGGCCGGCAATGAAGTACGCCACGTAACGGCTGGCCACGCCGGTCAACTGGATCACGCCGTTGTTCTGGGCGAAGGTCACCATTGGCAAACTGTTGAAGGTGGCGGCCATGGCCGAGTTGAGGCCGTCCGCCAGCAGGCCCGACTTGATGCGCTTGATGTACAGCGGGCCCTTGACCGGTTGCTGGGAAATCATCGAGTTGGCCGTCAGGTCACCGGCGGCTTCCAGGGGCGAAATCAGAAAGATCACCGCCACCGGGATAAACGCCACCCAGTCAAACGAGAAACCGTACTTGAACGGCACCGGCACGCTGATCAGCGGCACCTGGGGCAGGGCGGCCAGGTCCACACGGCCCATGGACCACGCCACGACAAAGCCCAGGGTCAGGCCGATCACGATCGAGCCCAGGCGCAGGAACGGGTTACTGAAGCGGTTGAGCACCACAATGGTCAGCAGCACCAGCGCGGCCAGCCCCATGTTGCTGGCGGCGCCCAGGTCTTTGGCACCAAAGCCGCCGGCCATGTCGGTGACGGCCACCTTGATCAGCGACAAACCCATCAAGGTAATGATGGTGCCGGTGACCACGGGGGTGATCAGTTTGCGCAGCTTGCCGATGAACTGGCTCAGCGCCACTTCGATAAACGCCGCAAAAAAACAGATGCCAAAAATGGTCGAGAGGATTTCATCGGTGCCGCCACCGCGAGCCTTGACCATAAAGCCGGCGCTGAGGATCACGCTGATAAATGAGAAACTGGTGCCCTGCAGGCACAGCAGCCCCGAACCGATCGGCCCGAACGTGCGCGCCTGCACAAAAGTGCCCAGCCCCGACACGAACAACGCCATGCTCACCAGGTACGGCACTTCTCTTTCCAGGCCGAGCACGCCGCCGACGATCAGGGTCGGGGTGATGATGCCGACGAAACTCGCCAGTACGTGTTGCAGCGCGGCGAAGATCGCGGCGGTGAAGTGCGGGCGGTCTTCCAGGCCATAGATCAGGTCGGATTTATAGCGCGGGCGAGGGGCTTGAGCGTCAGACACAATGCGGGCTCGGGTCAGAAAAAGGAGGCGCAGGATGCCAGAAACTGCCGATCGTCAGAAGTGTAAAAATATATTTATGGACGCCCTGCGCAAAACCCCGCGCGCTGCCGATACCTCGTATAGGCCCACATTCCAACCATAACAGTGGTGACCAAAGGTCAGAGCGGCGCGTTGACGCCGACTGATCGTTTCGCGGCATGGACGCTCGCAAACACTACTTCAGAGAGCACCCCCTATGTCCCTCCGTCAGCTGAACATTGCTCCACGAGCGTTTCTCGGTTTCGCATTCATTGCTTTGTTAGTGGTGTTATTGGGGGTGTTTGCGGTCAACCGCATGACGCAGATCCGCCAGTCGTCGGTGGACATGACCAGCACGCAGCTGCCCAGCGTCACTTACCTTGGCAACATCACGGAAAACGTACTGCGCTTGCGTATCCTGTCGTTCCGCGTGCTGGTGAACCGTGAGCCGGCGGGCCTGCAAGAAGCTGAAACCCGCATGGGCGTGCTGACCGACAAGGTCAAAACGGCCCAGGCCGGCTACGCGGCGTTGCCCGCTGGTACGGAGGAAGCGGCGCTGTACAAGACGTTTGTCAGCACGCTGGACAGCTACCTCAAGGCACAGGCGGAGATGCTGGCCCTGTCCAAACAAGGCAAGCTCGATGAAATGCGCGTGCTGATCAATACGCGCATCAAGGACGGCACCGACCAGATGGGCGAGCAGTTGAACAAGCTGATCGCTATCAACGCAGCGGACGCCAAGGACGCCGACACTGAAGCCGGAGCCAGCTATCAGGGCGCCATTACCGGCGTGATTGTCTTCGCGGTCGCCGCCGCGTTGCTCACTGTCCTGCTCGCCTGGCTGCTGACCCGCAGTATCGTCACGCCATTGCGCAAAGCCGTGGCGGTGGCCGAAACCATCGCCGGTGGCAACCTCAGCACAACCATCGAGGATGACGGCAAGGACGAACCCGCGCGTTTGCTGGGTGCCTTGGCGGCTATGCAAGCCAACCTGCGCCAGACGATCCAACACATTGCCGGCTCGGCCACCCAGTTGGCCTCGGCCGCTGAGGAGCTGAGCGCAGTCACCGAAGAAGCCTCCAAAGGCTTGCAGCAGCAGAACAACGAAATCGACCAGGCGGCCACAGCAGTCAACGAGATGACGGCCGCGGTGGAAGAAGTCGCACGCAATGCGGTGTCCACCTCCGAAGCGTCCAGCCAGTCCAACCAGGCCGCGCGCGAAGGCCGCGACCGTGTGGTGGAAACCGTCGGCGCAATCCAGACCATGACCCAGGATGTGCAGAACACCTCCGTGCTGATCGAGGGCCTGGCGTCCCAGGGCCGTGACATTGGCAAGGTGCTGGACGTGATCCGCGCGATTGCCGAGCAGACCAACCTGCTGGCGCTCAACGCGGCGATTGAAGCGGCGCGTGCCGGGGAAGCGGGGCGCGGTTTTGCGGTGGTGGCGGATGAAGTGCGAGCCTTGGCCCATCGCACGGCTCAATCGACCCAGGAGATCGAAAAAATGGTCGCCGGCATTCAGAACGGCACCGGTGAAGCCGTGCAGTCGATGCAGCAAAGCAATCAGCGCACGCAAAACACCCTGGAAATGGCCCGTGCTGCAGGCGTGGCGCTGGAGCAGATTACCCAATCGATAAGCCTGATCAACGAACGCAACCTGGTGATCGCCAGCGCCTCGGAAGAACAAGCCCAGGTGTCCCGCGAAGTTGACCGCAACCTGGTGAACATCCGCGACCTGGCGACCCAGTCAGCGGCGGGTGCCAACCAGACCAGCGCGGCGAGCCATGAGCTGTCGCGTTTGGCTGTGGATTTAAATGCGATGGTGGCCAGGTTCGTTATTTAACCGCCACTCATCCCAAGGGTGGGAGCCGGCTTGTGTGGGAGCTGGCTTGCCTGCGATAGCATCACCGCGGTAAGCCTGACACACCGAGGTGCCTGCATCGCAGGCAAGCCAGCTCCCACATTGGTTTTGTGGGGTGTCAGGGGTTACTGCTTCAAGGCAGTGGGGTTTACCAGATTTTTGGGTCTTTCCCCCGCCAACGCCTGCAGCAAATTATCCACCGCACACCTGGCCATCGCTTCGCGCGTCTCATGGGTCGCCGAGCCAATGTGGGGCGTCGCCACCACATTGTTCAAACGCAGCAACGCCGAGTCATGATTCAGCGGCTCGCGCTCAAACACATCCAGCCCCGCTGCCCGAATGGTGCGTTGCTGCAAGGCTTCGACCAAAGCCGCTTCGTCCACCACCTTGCCGCGCGAAATATTGATAAAGATCGTCTCCGGGCCCATCAGCGCAAATTCTTCGGCGCCAATCAACCCCTCGGTTTCAGAGGTCAGTGGCAGTGTCAGGCAGACAAAATCCGCTTCCTTGAGCAACTCAACCAAACTGCGGTATTGCGCGCCAAAGCGCGCTTCCACCTGAGGTTTGGGCGAATGGCTGTGGTAGATCACCGGCATTCCAAACCCGAAATGCCCACGCTGGGCCAGGGCTTCGCCAATGCGGCCCATGCCAATGATGCCCAGGGTTTTGCCGTGCACATCGGTGCCGAAATGCGCCGGGCCGATGTTCTTGTTCCATTGGCCGGCACGCACCAGGTCCGCCAGCTCCACCACGCGCCGGGCGGTGGCGAGGATAAGCGCGAAGCCGGTGTCGGCGGTGGTCTCAGTGAGTACGTCCGGGGTGTTGCTGAGCAGAATGCCGCGCGCGGTCAGGTAGTCGATGTCGTAGTTATCGACCCCCACCGATACGCTGGCGACGGCTTCAAGGTGGGGCGCCAGGTCGAGCAGTTTGGCGTCCAGGCGCAGGCTGGCACCCAGCAGGCCGTGGGCGGTGGGCAACGCATCACGTAGCTTGGCCAGGCCGGTGTCATCCAGCGCTTCGATCAGCGTGACGTCAGCCTGTTCATGCAGGCGGGCCATCAGCGGGGCGGAGAGTTTTTTGTAGAGTACGACAGACTTTTTCATGAGGTTTTTACCTTCAACTCCAGGGTTGGCGCCCGCACACGATCACTGGCGCCGGGCTTGAGGAAAATCGTCAGCACCACCGACAGCATCAGCGCACCGCTCATCAGCAGGTAGGAGGCGCCGGGTGAGCCGGTGCTGCTATTGAGGTAACCCACCAGGTAAGAGCCGCCGAACGAGCCGAGGGCGCCCATGCTGTTGATCAGCGCCATGGCGCCGCCGGCCACGTTGGCCGGCAGAATCTCCGGCACGATGGCGAAAAACGGCCCGTACGGCGCGTACATGCAGGCGCCGGCGATCACCAGCAGGGTGTAGGACCACCAGAAATGTTCGGCGCCCAGCACGTAGGACGCGTAGAAGGCGATGGAGGCGATCAACAGCGGCGGCCACACAAAACGTTTACGTTTTTGCAACTTGTCCGACCCCCAGGACACCGCCAGCATGCCGATCACCGCCGCCAGATACGGCAGGGCGGACAGCCAGCCCGCCTCAACCATGTCCATCTGCAAACCCGCCTTGAGGATCGACGGCAGCCACAGCACAAAGCCGTACACGCCGATGCTCCAGCAGAAAAACTGCAGCGCCAGAATGATCACCTTGGGCGAGCGAAAGGCTTCGCCGTAGTTCTTCACCGCCTTGATCCCCACTTGCTCGGCGGCCAGGGCGCTTTCCAGGTCTTTTTTATGCTGCTCGCTCAGCCACTTGGCGTCGGCGGGTTTCTCATCGGCCAGCTTCCACCAGATAAACGCCCAGAGCACGGCCGGAATGCCTTCGATGATAAACATCCAGCGCCAGCTGAAATGCTGCACCAGATAGCCCGAGACCACCGACATCCAGAGCATGGTCACCGGGTTGCCGAGGATCAGGAAGGTGTTGGCGCGTGAACGTTCGGCACGGGTGAACCAGTGGCACAGGTACACCAGCATCGCGGGCATTACTGCCGCTTCGACCACGCCCAGCATGAAGCGAATGGCGATCAGCATATAGGCGTTGGACACCACGCCAGTCAGCGTGGCCAGGCCGCCCCAGAGGATCAGGCTGACGAAAATCAGCTTTTTGACGCTGCGTTTTTGCGCATAAATCGCCCCCGGTACCTGGAAGAAAAAGTAGCCGAGGAAAAATAGTGCACCCAGCAGCGACGACATGCCGGGGGTGATCATCAGATCTTCGGCCATCCCGGAAGCGGCGGCGAAGCCATAGTTGGCGCGGTCCAGGTAGGCCAGGCTATACGTGATAAACACGATGGGCATGATGTACCACCAACGGCGGGTGGCGAGTTTCAGCGTTTCCATGGGGTTGCTCCTGAGCTTGTTGTAGTTGTGGCAACAGGGTGTGGTCATGCAACGGATCGAGTGGGTAACTCCGCGCGGGTGGGCAGGCCTTCCATATCGCCACGGCTTTGCACGGCGCGGCTGCCGATCCAGTTACCGCGCTGTACGGCTTCGGGGAAGCTGAGGTTTTCCAGCAGGGCGCTGATCATGCCGACGGCAAAGCCGTCGCCGGCGCCGACCGTGTCCACGACCTTTTCCACCGGCACGGCGGCGATAAAGCCCTGGTCCATTTGGGTGCGGTAATAGGCACCGTCCGGCCCCAGCTTGATGGCCACGGCTTCAGCGCCCAGGTCGAGGTAGAACGCGGCGATGTCGGCCGGGTCATCGAAGCCGGTGAGCAGGCGACCCTCACTCAGGCCCGGCAACACCCAATCGGCATGGGCTGTGAGGGCATTGATTTCGCGGATCATCTGCGCCTGGCTCGCCCACAGTGAGGGGCGCAGGTTCGGGTCAAACGAAATGCTGCGTCCGGCCTTGCGCATGTGCACCATCAGTTCGGTGGACAGCTCGCGGGTGGCCTCGGACAAAGCGGGCGGAATGCCGGTGGCATGCAGATGCCGCGCCTGCAACAGCGCAGGGCTGATGGCGGCTACCGACAGATGGCTGGCCGCCGAGCCCTTGCGAAAGTACTCCACGTGGGGATCTGCGCCGGCTTCTTCGCGGGACTTGAGCTGAAACCCTGTGGGGTGCAGAGGGTCGACGGCCACGTGACGGCAATTCAGGCCTTCGCTTTCCAGGGTGTCCACCACAAACCGCCCCAGGGAGTCATCGCCGACCCGGCTCAGCCAGGCGACGTTGAAACCCAGGCGCGACAGGCCGATGGCGACATTGCTGTCGGCCCCGGCGATGCGCTTGTGAAACTGCGCCACCTGGGCCAGGTCACCGGTCTGCTCGGCGACAAACATCGCCATGGTTTCACCAAACGACAGGATATCGATCTCAGACATGAGCATTCTCCGCACGCGGCTGGCCAAGGAGGGCAAGGGAGGCGACCTGTTGCGCGGTGACCGCAATCAGGTCATCGCCCTGCAACGGGAATTCCACGGCCCGGGTAATACCTTGAGTCATATGTTTGAGCAGTTGTTCCCACAGATGCAGGTCGGTGGCGCCGGGCGGCAGCGCCACCAGCTTGCCGTCCTGCCGCCGCGCCACGGCCTTGCAGTGCAGGTAATCCACATGGCGGCCCAACAGGCGTGCGGCGGTCAGGGCGGACTGGTCCTGCCACTGCCAGTTGCCGATGTCGAAGGTCATTTTCACCGGCAGGGCCAGACGCTCGACCTCGCTGAAAAACCGTTGCATCGGCTCGATGCGGCCGCCGTGCAGGGTCTGGTCGTTTTCCACCAGCAAGCGGACCGGGTGACGACTGAGTAGCGCGTGCAGGCTTTGCAGGTCATTGGTATCGGTGAAGTAGCCAAGGGAGACTTTCAGCCAGAGCGAACCAAATGCCTGGGCGCGGTCCAGCGTGGCGGTAAGTTCTGCATTGGGTTGGGCGCGCCCGGCCACCCACAGCTCCAGAGGCGAGGAGTACACGGATTCCAGGTTCTGGTCGGCGGCGGCCTGGGCGAGGGCGGTGGGTTGCTCGTCGGTCAGCAGTTCTTCACGCCATTCGATGCGCTGCGCGCCGGCAGCGCTCAGCAGCTCGACAAAACTCTGCTGGCCTCTCTGGCGAACCAACTCGGCGCCGTAGCTGGAAAGGCTTATGGAGACGGGGTATTTATGCATTGTTGTGTACCTCTGAAACCGGTTTCATTTTTTCACGAAAGAATCAGTCAATGTGGGAACTGGCTTGCCTGCGATAGCGGTGTGTCAGGAAGGTCAGTGCCCACCGGTTGAGCCGCGAACAATCAGCTCGGGCAAAAAATCCAGGGTGCGCGTCGGCGCCTCGTCGCCGCGCAAGCGTTTGAGCAGACAGTCGAAGGCGCTGGCGCCAATCGCTTGGGTGGGTTGGGCGAGGGCGGTGATGCCGTTGCCCACCAGCGGGTACCAGTCGAGGTCGTCGAGGGCAATCAGGCCGATGTCATCAAACAGGTTGCAACCCAGGTTTTTCAGGGCGTGGGTGCAGGCCAGCGCGGCGATGCCGTTGGCGCAGAACAGCGCCTTGGGGCCGGGCTTTGCCAGAAAAGTGTGCAAATGCTTTTCCAATTCACCGTCCATTTCCAGCACGGCGCCGGTCAATGCCGGGCGGCGGGCGATCTCGCCGTTGAAGCTCTGCTGGCGTTCAACGCGCGAACTGGTGCCGTCGGCGGCCTCGCTGACCAGCAACACATCGCGATAGCCCTGTTGTTGCAGATGCTCCATGGCGATGCGCACGGCGGCGGGGTTATCCAGCCCTACAAGGTCGCTGTGCAGCGGCGCGACTTTGCGGTCGACCAGCACCAGCGGCATTTCCTGTTGCAATTGCAGCAATTGGTCGAGGTGATGGCCGAGGGTGTTCACGATCAGCCCTTCGATGTTGTACGCGCGTAGCGCCGCCAAATGCTGGCGTTCCTGCTCGTCATCGCGGTCGGTGTTGCACACCACCAGGCTGTAACCGTGCTGACGGCAGGCGGTTTCGACGCCGTGCATCACGGCAATGGAATAAGGGTTGCGGATATCGGCAACGAGCATGCCGATCAGGCGCGTGCGGCCACGTTTCAGACCGCGCGCCATCTGGTTGGGGCGGTAACCGAGTTCATCGATGGCCTGTTCGATGCGCAGCGCAATGGCGTCGGAGAGCAGGGCGCGGTCATCGCCGATAAAGCGCGACACGCTGGCCTTGGACACACCGGCGCGCTCGGCGACGTCGAGCATGGTCACGCGGCTGCGCTGGGCGGCGGAAAATGAAGTCACGGTGGCGGGCCTTTCTTATTGGATGTGATGCAGCGTTGAAACCGGTTTCAGGAGAACTCAACGGCGCTGGCGCGTCAAGCGTGTTTTCGTCGCCAAGCGCGGTTGGCGGGGCTGGGTTCCGACGAATGGCAGCCCTACCTGTTAGTTCTGACAGTATCCGGATAGCGACATTGGGGATTCAATCAATACCAGGGCTCACTCTTACAAACGCTCTTTAGACGCGCGACCTTACTATTGAAATCGCGGGCACACTACTTCAGCGGGTACCCAAAACATGACAACGATTAATGCCTCGACGCCAGCCAGTCTGACCGCATCGTTTCCCGCAACTCTGGATGCACCTGTGGTCGAAGGCGTGCCCGCCAGTGGAGTTGTTCCGGCGCCTCTAATAGCCAAGGGGTTGAATGTTTTTATCACCAAACTTTGGAGTAATTCGGCAGGTTTAGGCAGTTCTGACTTTATTGTATTTGTCTGGGCACCTGACGGGGCCGCCCCCTACAAATTACCGCCAATTGAGCTTGAGGGCCCCGTCGATATCACCAAACCGGTCGTCATACCGCCTCACTTTCTTCAAAAAAATGAAATGGTCAATTTGTCATACGAGGTTCATCCTGATTTTCCTGATAGTCAGAGTTATGAATATTCACTTTCTACAAGGTTAAAGTTTGACACCCTTGCGCCGGGTGCAAACGGCGATCTGAGTGCGCCTGAGTCTGTGCTTGATCCTATTACAAGTTTGGACTTGGCTACCCGCTCGACGATAGATTTTAGAGTGCTGGGTGATTATTGGGGGCGTGATAAGGGGGACACGGTTTTATTTTGGGCAAGTTCCAGCAATACGCTGCCGACGGGCGTGCCGATACATACGCAAACATTTGCTTCGGATGTCGGAGAAATGATTGTAAACGTGCCGGTCGCAGAGATTTCCAGATTGTCTGCTTCGCCGGTTCTCTACCTGTTTTATAAGGTAATGGATGAATCATTAAATACCTCCCATCAATTTTCTCTGGTCGGTAAAGTCAACGTGCTCGCCGATCGGCCCACCGGCCTGTTAGCGCCTGATATACCGGCCCAAACCAAATATGGGCTTATTCATCGGGCTGCAGCTCGGGAAGGTGTATTTTTAACGATCAATTACACCAACTACAAACCCCGGGACCAGTGTGTTTACCACTGGGGTAAGTATACGTCGCCCGTCTTTACTGTCCCGTCGGTTCCTTTTCGAGTGGATGTCAGCTGGCTCGTGTTGATTTTTAACGGTGCCGACAGCGTCAGGCTCGATAACGTGCCTGTGACCTACACCGTGTTTCGCGAGAACGACCCTATATCCTCCGGTATCACCTCGCCCTCAACGTTGATCAATGAGAATCAAATCGCCCCCGGCATTGAAAACCCGAAGGCACCGGCCTTGGTTAATGAACTGTTCGGGTTGGTCGATATTTTTGGCGCGGTGTCCAACAAGGCTAATGAGATAGACAGCACCGATGTCAATAAAAACCTGCGTGCGTCATTCAAGTTGCATAAAAACCCCAAAGTCGGTGAAGTGGTGTCACTCATCTTGTCCAGCGGGCCAAGCGTGGTAACCACCTATAGGGTGAAACTGGGTGATGCTGAAGGAACGGTTGTAGATTTTGATTCTCCGATTACTTGGCTGGCTTTTATGGGCGGCGGCACGACGCCCAGTACGAGCGCGCATTATGTGATCGATAATGGCGTGAACCAGCACCAATCACCTGATCGGACGTTAATCGTCAATCTTGTTCCGCCCGCCAGGATACCTCGGGTCATTTTTGTAGATACAGCGCAACACCCCAACAGGATGTACACCTGCGCGACAAGGCCGGAACTGTGGAAGGGTATTAATTTGTTGTTCGATCCCAGACCTTATATTCCCCCTGTTGGCGCCACGATTAAAATGAAGTGGCAAGGGTATAAAAACTACCCGGACCGTAATCTACTTCCAGGGGTGTTTAGAGAATTCAACTTTGCATGGCAAGGCGCTCCCACCCAGAATTTCGTGGTGACAGATTATAATATTCTGATTCGGCCGTTGAATAACTTCTCCGGCGTGATGGTGACGTACCAAGTCATACACAATGGCAGTGTGGTCGCGGAGTCTATTCCTGGTTATGCACAGTTGGATCGAAAGTATCCCGGGTCGGGTAATTTTTGCGGGCCAAGCGGTATTGGTCCTGGAGAAGCTTAAAGGAAGCGCCAAATTGAATGCCTGGTGCCAGCACTCTTACAGTGTTGGTTTAATCAAGTTCTTTACTCATTGACAGTTTTGTTGGTGGGCGAGAAGCGTGGTATGACAGCAAATCAAAAGTGAATGTATTGATGCACTTTGCACGTTTTTATGTATCCGGCACAACGATCGAGTGATCATGGAGAATATGAAATGAGCACCCCTATTTCAGTAAAGGCAGTACCCGGCATTGTTCCACCTACGCTTCCGGCACCTCAGGTGAGAGAGCGCGTCAATACTCAAGGCCTTATTAGTAATAATACGGCAAACTTTGGTATTAACCTTGACAGCACTGTTGCCCCTCAGCCTGGCTTTGAAGATCCCGACGCCTGGATTGAGTTTTTTTCACGAAATACTAATCCGAATACCAACTGGGTGAGTTTGGGCGTGCCTGTAAAAGTCGGGCCTCTTTTGTCCACCAACCCCACTCAAAGCAATATAGCGACACTGTTCATTGGGGCAGACCCGAATACGGGGGCGTTCCCGCATGGCACGAGTGAGTACACGTTCATTCTGTATGAAAATATTTTCGATCCGACGGGCATCCAGCCAGACAGGCCCTCGGACCAAAGCGAACAATCATTTCCGGGACCTCTGAGTGTTGACTGGTACTCTCCCTATCAACGCCTGAGCGGCAAAGATCGGCCTCCTGCGCTGGTGTGGGACAACCCTTGGCCAGTGACGGGGGTCACTACGCTGGCGCAGATTGTTGCCAATGGTGGCCTGAGATTCAGAATTCCGCCCAATGCCTACGGAATTCGTAGCGGCCAGTGGGCACCCGGCGATACGAGCCAGGTGTTTGCCCAACAAACAACGCCACCCGTTAAATCAGAGTTGGCGCCCAGCATTCCGCATCGGCTTTTCCCGCAGGCGGGTGACACGGTTACCTACTCGGCAACTGATTTGGGCACGCTTAACGGCCAGATCGTTCTTACTTATTTCCTGAATGACTTGTCGGATAACCAAAGCGCGGAGTCTTTCCCACTTACCATAAACCTATCGTTGGTAGCGGCTCCTATTCCTCTGCGTCCTGAGCTTCCTCTGGCGCAGGGTGCTGGCGATACCCTGATCAACAATACTGACTACCAAACAGGTGTTGATATCCACATTCCAGACTACGTGAACGCGCAGCTGAATGTGGACACCATCGCTCTGTATATTGGCTCACAGGGTCCTATCAGGCTGCCGCTTACCACGAGTCCGCTCATTTTCAGTCAACAGGTTCCTGCGATTAAAGCTGCGATAAACGCGGCCCTCGTAGCTGCGTACGGCAATCAAACCGGTCCTCAATCGGTCGTTATCCGCTATGACGTTGAGAGTAACGGTCAAATTACCCCTTCTCCGACCAACACGATCCAAGTCGACTTCAGCGTGCCTGGTCTGCCCAACCCTGGGGAACCGGGCAGCCCAAACATCAACTTGAACAAGCTGGACATCATCGGTGCCGTTTCTACAGTGCCGAATACACTGGAACGAAGCGATGCCAACCAACTGACAAATGCCAGAATCACATTGCCGACGACCGTTACGCCAGAAGTAGGGCAGCACGTTTTTGTCGTGATAGACGGCGTTACCGTCACTCCAGGGTTTGACATCAGCACGCAAATAGCAGGCGCGATTATCAACGTTCCGGTTACCTGGCCAAATTGGGAAACAGCGGGTAACGGCCCCCATAAAGTTCACTACTTTATTGCCGCATCAGCAACGCCTTTGCCCACCGACAACGTCAACACCTCAACCGATACGGACGTGACGGTCAATGGCGCGGTAACGTCGCCTCTGCCTGCGCCTCAATTCCCGCAACAAATAAGCGCGCAGTTGATCTGTGACTCGTTTATCACTCAGCCGGCAACTGGTCCTCAGACCTATGAGGGCAGGGTTTTTGTGCCCGGGAACGCAAACTTTGTGGTGGGCCAGACGCTGTTCCTGGACGTACGTGTTTACAGCCCTCGTTTGCCCGCACCAGCGACGTTTTCAAATACGCTGACGTTACAGGTGCGAATCGACGACTCGATAAAAGCGTCCGGCACTACGTTCTTGATTCCATTCTCCCATCTCAAGCAAGTCCCGATCGGGGCTGTGGATGTGACCAGCCGAACCACCCTGGCCGACGGCAAGGTCGGGGAAGGCAGCGCGACCAGTCGCCTGCGCACCATCCTGTTCACTGTGTACTGCAACAGGGATCCGATCTAAAGCATCAGAGCCGTATACACCGGCAGGCTCCCCCTTCCCTCTAACCGAGGGGAGGGGCTTCTGAATGGCTGCATGTGTGTCTATTTTTTGCGTTTATTTTAAGGATTTGTCCTACATAGCGCGCCCCGTTTAATCCCTACTCTCTGCGCCTCAAAGGTAAGGCTCCCTCCGCCAGGAATGAGCTGAACCGTTTTCCCAGGCCAAACCCAGAGAGTGATTGACGATGTCGGCACTGAACACGTTCGAGCTCAAGCCTTTGAGCGCGATGATGAAGGTCCCTACCATTACATTCTGCTTGCTCGTTGCCGTACAGGGGCATGTGCAGGCGGATCAGTTGAGCGGTCAAGAACGCACCATTGGCTCGAGTACCCCGGTGCGAGACTGGCAATTATTCGATCTGTCCACCCTGAACATGAACGGCGCAGCAGCCACAACCATTGACCTGGCATCCTCGACGCTGAACATGAACAGCGGCAGCCTGGCCAATGATATTCGGGCGACAGCCGGCTCCACAGTCAACCTCAACTCCGCACAGGTTTCGTCGAGCAACCCTCTTTTTGGCGCTGTGCGTCTTGAAAGCAGCAATGCCTTTATCAACAACAGCACGGTCACCAACAGCAACGGCGTAGGGTTACAGGCGTTCAGGGGCCTCGGGCCGGCGAGCGGCTCGTCTGCACAGGTGACCGGTAGCACGATCAGTGGTGCCATAGGCGGTGCCGAAGCGACCAGCGGCAGCGAGCTGCACTTCAATAACAGCGTTGTCCAGGGTACCGGCGCGGGCAGTTTTGGTTTGTCCTTGATCGGTGCTACGGCAACGGCCAGCCAAAGTACTGTCACGGGCGCTACCAGTGGGGTACTGATCACTCGCGGTCGTCTGGACAGCACTGACCCCAAACTCGTCCTGGATCGTACTCACGTAGAAGGCCTCAGCGGTTCGGCCCTGACGGTCAGAGGTACGCCGGGTCGCGCGCCCGTAGCGGCCATTGATGTGGTCAACGGTTCCACATTGAAGGGCGGCAACGGCAACCTGTTGAGCGTCACCGGTGGTGCCTCGGCAAGCATGAACGTGGACGACAGCCGCCTGTTCGGTAACGTGGTGGTCGACGGCACCAGCACCGCCCACCTGAACCTGCAGAACAAGGCCGAACTCACCGGCCAGTTGCAGAACGTTTCCAGTTTGAGCGTGGGTAACGCGTCCAGCTGGAACATGACGGGCGACAGCCAGGTCGGCGCACTGAACATGGCCGGCGGTACCGTCACGATGGGCGCCGCTAACGCGTTCTATCAACTGAACGTCAACACGCTGTCCGGTGACGGCACCTTTGTCATGGGCACCGATTTCGCCCAAGGCAAGACCGACTTCATCAATGTCACCGGCGAAGCGACGGGTAATCACAACCTGGCGCTGGCCGCCAGCGGTGCTGAAGTGGTCAAGACCCAGGTCGTGCACACGGGTGGTGGTGATGCCGCGTTTTCCCTGCTGGGCGGCCCGGTCGACATGGGCGCCTATGCCTACGACCTGAAAAAAGAAGGGACTGACTGGTTCCTCGATACTGAAAAACGCGTCGCCAGCCGCAGCACCCGCGTGGCCATGGCTGTGTTCAACACCGCACCGACGATTATGTACGGCGAAGAAGCCTCACTGCGCGCGCGCATGGGCGAGCTGCGTTTCGAACCGGGCGTCGCCGGCCTCTGGATCCGTGGTTTCGGCAATAAATACGAAGTGTCTGAAAGTGCGGGTACCGCGTATAAGCAGAATCAGCACGGTTTTTCGATCGGGGCCGACATGCCGTTGGCAGACAGCCAATGGCTGGTGGGCGTGATGGCCGGTCACAGCACCTCTGACCTCAGCCTGGCGCGCGGCTCGTCGGGTACGGTCAAGAGTTACTTTGTGGGCGCTTATGCCACATGGATGGATCAGGAAAGCGGCTTCTACTTCGATGCGGTGGCCAAGGCCAACCGTTTCCAGAACGAGGCCAAGGCAACGCTCAGCGACAACACCACGACCAAGGGTAATTACAACAACGTGGGCGGCAGTGTGTCGGCCGAGTTCGGTCGCAACATCAAGCTCGATGATGGCTGGTATGTAGAACCTTATGCCCGCCTGTCGACCATCGTGGTGCAAGGCGGCAATTACAGCCTGAAAAACGGGCTGCAAGTTGAGGGTGAACGCACCCGTTCAAGGGTCGCCGAGGCGGGCGCCAGCGTTGGGCGTGATATCCAGCTCGACAGCGGCACCATCGTGCAGCCGTACCTGCGCGCGGCCATGGTGCATGAGTTTGCCAACGACAATAAGGTGTCGGTCAACAACCAGACCTTCAACAACGATTTGTCGGGCTCTCGCACCAAGTTCGGCGCCGGTGTGGCGGTGAAGTTCACGCAGAACCTGCAAATGCACGCTGACCTGGAAACCAGTGCCAGTGACAAGATCGACCAGAAGTTCGGTGCCAATGTGGGTGTGCGTTACGCGTTCTAACCGCAGCAAACGTGTGTAAAAAAACAGCCCTGGTCGCAAGACCGGGGCTTTTTGCATTTAGCTGAACAGCCCGGCAGCGATATTGATCGAGAAACCCAGAATCGCGGTGTTGAACAGAAAACCGATCAGCGATTGCCCCAGCACTATTTTGCGCATGCCTCGCGTGGCAACCCCCACATCGGCGGTTTGCACCGCCACGCTGATCGTGAAGGAGAAGTAGAGAAAGTCCCAATAGTTGGGGGTCCGCAGGCCTTCGGCAAAGCGCAGCGCGGGCTCATCGCTGTCCCAGGTGTAAAAAATGCGCGCGTAATGCACGCTGAAAATCACCCCGATCAGCAACCACGAACCCACGACGGTCAGCCCGGTAAACCCGTAATGCAGGAGGCGCGCCGTGCTGTCCAGGTCTTTGCTGCCCACCAGGTTCAGCGTGATGGTGGCCAGGCTCGCTATTGCCGCAATGCACACCATGAACAACACCAGCCCGGCGTTTTCGTCCTCGACTTCGGCGATGCGTTTGACATCGTCGGCGTGTGAGCGGCTGGCCAGCCACAGTATCAGCAGCAGATAAGTCCAGACCCCGGCATTCCAGCCGATGAGGATTTTGCTCAGAAGTGTGTCTGCCGGTGCCAGGATGCCCACGGCAACGCCCAGAATGGCAGCAGCGGACAGGCGAGGGTGGGTGCGGGCGAGGAAGGCCATAGGTGCTCACAGCAGGGGAGGTTGTGAACACCATAGCGCATCCGTGACTGAAGAGCCTCCTGTGGCGAGCGGGCTGTTGTGGCCTGCAGCTTTCTGTGGCGAGCGGGCTGTTGTGGCGAGCGGGCTTGCCCCGCGTTGGGCTGCGAAGCAGCCCCCATTACAGCCACCGAGTTTCGCCTGACACTATGACGCCAGCCTTACTGGGGCTGCTTCGCAGCCCAACGCGGGGCAAGCCCGCTCGCCACAGGAAGACCGTTTGCCACAATAGCCCGTTTGCCACAACAGGCCCGTTCAGCTCAGGCCTCAGCGCTTTTTACGCACCAGTTTCATGACCACCACAAAGAACACCGGCACAAACACCACCGCCAGCGTGGCGGTGATCATGCCGCCAATCACGCCGGTACCAATTGCCTGCTGGCTCGCCGAGCTGGCGCCCGTGGCGATCGCCAGCGGTACCACGCCGAGAATGAACGCCAGCGACGTCATGATGATCGGCCGCAAGCGCAAACGTGCGGCTTTCAAGGTGGCGTCGATCAGGTCCTCACCCTGTTCATACAGGTCCTTGGCGAACTCGATGATCAGGATCGCGTTCTTCGCCGACAAACCGATGATGGTGATCAGGCCCACCTTGAAGAACACATCGTTGGGCATGCCGCGCAAGCTCACCGCCAATACGGCGCCCAGTACACCCAGCGGCACCACCAGCAAGACCGAGGTCGGGATCGACCAGCTTTCATACAACGCGGCCAGGCACAGGAACACGATCAGCAGCGACAGCCCCAGCAGCAACGGCGCCTGGGAGCCGGACAAGCGTTCCTGCAACGACAACCCTGTCCATTCCTGGCCCAGGCCCGCCGGCAACTGGCTGACCAGGCGCTGGATTTCCTCCATCGCCTCGCCCGTGCTGTGCCCCGGCGCCGCTTCGCCGCTGATGGCGATGGCGGGGTAGCCGTTGTAACGCGTCAACTGCGCCGGGCCCTGGGTCCATTTGGCCTCGACAAACGCCGACAAGGGCACCATCTTCCCGGCGTCGTTGCGCACGTTTATTTTCAG
Organism: Pseudomonas fluorescens; assembly: GCF_002022275.1. Taxonomy (GTDB): domain Bacteria; phylum Pseudomonadota; class Gammaproteobacteria; order Pseudomonadales; family Pseudomonadaceae; genus Aquipseudomonas; species Aquipseudomonas fluorescens_AJ. The sequence continues at coordinate 15,599 of NZ_MSDF01000055.1, read as the reverse complement.
CAAATCTTCGACCTGGCTGCGCCTGTCGCCTTCGGCCTGCACCACCACCCGCTGCATGCGGCCCTGGTTGGGGAAGTCATTGACGTAGGCCGAACCAATCGCCGAAGACAGCACATTGCCGACGTCGGCAAACGACACGCCCAAGGCGTTGGCCTGTTTGCGGTCCACTTCCAGCTGCACTTGCGGTGCCTCGGCCAGGGCGCTTTCGCGCACGTTGGCCAGGATCGGGCTCTTCTCGGCGTTCGCCAGCAACTCGCTGCGCGCCGCCATTAGGGCCGCGTGGCCGACGCCGCCACGGTCCTGCAAGCGGAACTCGAAACCGCTGGAGGTACCAAGGCCGTCCACCGGCGGCGGTAGAATTGCGTAGGCAATCGCGTCCTTAAGCTCGCTGAAGGCTGCGTTGGCGCGGTCGGCAATGGCGGATGCCGAATCTTTACTGCTGCGTTCGGACCAGTCCTTCAACGTGGTAAACGCCAGCGCGGCATTCTGCCCCGAGCCGGAGAAACTGAAGCCCATGATCATGGTGGTGTCGCCCACCCCGGGTTCCCCGGCGTTGTGCGCCTCGATCTGCTCGGCCACCTGCACCGTACGGTTCTTGCTCGCGCCCGGTGGCAGCTGGATGTCGGTGATGGTGTAACCCTGGTCTTCCACCGGCAGGAAGGAGGAGGGCAGGCGGCTGAACATCCAGCCCAGACCCACCAGCAACACCAGATAGATCAGCAGGTAGCGCCCGCTGCGCTTGAGCGCATAGGCGACCCAGCCTTCATAGCGATTGGTTAACTGATCAAAGCGTTTATTGAACCAGCCGAAAAAACCACCCTTGGCATGGTACTCGCCCTTGGCGATCGGCTTGAGCAAGGTCGCGCACAGGGCCGGGGTCAAGGTCAGGGCGAGGAAGGCCGAGAACAGGATTGAGGTGGCCATCGATAGCGAGAATTGCTGGTAGATCACCCCCACCGAACCCGGCATGAACGCCATCGGCAGAAACACCGCCACCAGCACCAGCGTAATGCCGACGATGGCCCCGGTGATCTGGCCCATGGCCTTGCGCGTGGCGTCCCTGGGCGACAGACCCTCGGTGGCCATGATGCGCTCGACGTTCTCCACCACCACAATCGCGTCGTCCACCAGAATGCCGATCGCCAGCACCATGCCGAACATGGTCAGCACGTTGATCGAAAAGCCCAGCAGCAACATGGTGGCAAAGGTGCCCATCAGGGCCACCGGCACCACCAATGTCGGGATCAGGGTGTAGCGCACGTTCTGCAGGAACAGGAACATCACCGCAAACACCAGCGCCATGGCTTCCAGCAAGGTGTAGACCACCTTGGTGATCGAGACTTTGACAAACGGCGAAGTGTCGTACGGAATCTTGTATTCCACATTGGCCGGGAAGTAGCGCGACAGCTCGTCCATCTTCGCCCGCACCAGGGTCGCGGTTTTCAGCGCGTTGGCCCCCGGCGACAACTGCACACTGACTGCGGTGGACGGCTTGCCGTTCAGGCGCGTGGAGAACTGGTATTCCTGGCTGCCGATTTCCACCCGCGCCACGTCACCGACGCGCACGGTGGAGCCGTCAGGGTTGGCCTTGAGCACGATGTCGGTGAATTCCGCCGGGGTCGACAGCTGGCCTTTGACCAGAATCGCGGCGGTGATTTCCTGGGTCTTGGTCCCCGGCAGATCACCAATGCTGCCCGCCGACACCTGGGCGTTCTGCGCGCTGATCGCAGCGTTCACATCGGCGGGCGTGAGGTTGAAACCGATCAGTTTTTGCGGGTCGATCCAGATCCGCATGGCGCGCTCGGCGCCATACAGCTGGGCCTTGCCCACACCGTCCAGGCGTTTGAGTTCGTTCATCACGTTGCGCGCCAGGTAATCGCTGAGCGCCACGTCATCGAGCTTGCCGTCGCTGGAAGTCAGGGTGACCAGCAGCAGGAAGCCGGCGGAGACTTTCTCCACCTGCAAACCTTGCTGGGTCACGGCTTGCGGCAGGCGCGGCTCCACCGCTTTAAGACGGTTCTGCACATCCACCTGGGCCATTTCCGGGTCGGTGCCCGGCTGGAACGTTGCGGTGATGGTGGCCGAACCGAGGCTGCTCTGAGACTCGAAATACAGCAGGTGATCGGCGCCGTTGAGCTCTTGCTCGATCAGGCTGACCACGCTTTCATCCAGGGTCTGGGCCGAGGCGCCCGGGTACACCGCGTAAATCTCCACCTTTGGCGGCGCGACGTTGGGGTACTGCGCCACCGGCAACTGCGGAATCGCAAGCGCGCCGGCCAGCAGGATAAACAGGGCCACCACCCAGGCAAAGATCGGGCGGTCAATAAAGAACTGCGGCATGGCGGGTTATTCCTTGACTGGCTGGCCCGAGGCTGGGCTGTCGTCCACCTCGACTTTTTCACCGGGGCGCGCGTGTTGCAGGCCTTCGACCACAATGCGGTCGCCGGGCTTGAGGCCACTGCTGACGATCCAGCGGTCCTCGATCACCGCGCCCAACTCCACCGGTTGCTGGCTCACGGTCTGCTCGGCGTCCAGCAGCAACACCATTGGAATACCGGCGCTGTCGCGGGTGATGGCGCGTTGCGGCACGCTCAGGCCTTGTTTGTCGACCGCTTGCTCCAGGCGCACCCGTACAAAACTGCCGGGCAGCAGGTCGAGGTCCGGGTTGGGAAACTCGCTGCGCAGGATGATTTGCCCGGTGCCCGGGTCAACGCTGATGTCGGAGAACAGCAACTTGCCCGGCAGCGGGTACAGGCTGCCGTCGTCCTGGATCAACGTGGCTTTGGCCTGGTCCTGGCCGACCTGCTTCAAGCTGCCGGCGCGGAAGGCGCGGCGCAGGTCGTTCAGCTCGCGGATGGACTGGGTGAGGTCGGCGTGGATCGGATCGAGCTGCTGGATGATCGCCAGCGGCGTGGCTTCGTTCTGGCCGACCAGCGCGCCCTCGGTGACCAGCGCGCGGCCGATGCGCCCGGAAATCGGCGCGGTCACGGTGGCGTAGCCCAGGTTCAGTTTGGCGCGTTCAACGGCAGCTTTGTTGGCCGCCACCTCGGCGTTGGTCTGGCGCAGGTTGGCGCGGGCGTTGTCGTAGTCCTGGCCACTGATGGCGTTGCCTTCCACCAACTGGCTGTAGCGCTGCTCCTGCAGGCGCGCCTGGAACGCGTTGGCCTCAGCCTTGCTCAGGTTGGCCTGGGCGCTGTCGAGGTCGGCCTTGAACGGTGCCGGGTCGATGCGAAACAGCACGTCGCCCTGTTTGACGTCGTGACCCTCCTTGAATACCCGCTGCATCACCACGCCGGCGACCCGTGCACGCACTTCGGCGATGCGCGGCGCGGCGATACGCCCGCTCAACTCGCTGGTGATGGCCAGGGGCTTGGCTTGCAGGGTTTCGGTGCGGACCTTGGTCAGGGGCGTTTCCGGCGCTTTCGCTGCCGACTTGTCGCAGGCGCTCAGGGCAAACGCCAAGGCCAGCAGGCAAAACGGCGCAAACAGATTCTTCGACATGCTCATATCCCAATATTGACTGGCGCATCCTAAAGTCACCTGCGCCGTGGTGCTGTGAAGCTGTGTAGCTCGTCTGTGAAGAAATGTAAGGTGCGGCGCGCTGGGCGCCGAGGGCGTATATCCTTGCACAATCCTGCAACACACCGACAAACCGTATTATCTGGAAACACCATGCCCAACATCCTCCTGGTGGAAGACGACGCCGCACTCTCCGAGCTGATTGCCAGCTACCTGGAGCGCAATGGCTACCACGTCAGCGTGCTCAGCCGTGGCGACCATGTGCGCGAACGTGCGCGCCTCAACCCGCCGGACCTGGTGATCCTCGACCTGATGCTGCCCGGCCTCGACGGCCTGCAAGTGTGCCGCCTGTTGCGCGCCGACTCGGCGGGCCTGCCGATTCTGATGCTCACCGCCCGCGACGACAGCCACGATCAGGTGCTCGGCCTGGAAATGGGCGCCGACGATTATGTGACCAAGCCTTGCGAGCCGCGCGTGTTGCTGGCTCGCGTACGCACCTTGTTGCGCCGCAGCAGCCTGTCCGAACCTCAGGTGGCGAATGACCAGATCATCATGGGCAACCTGTGCATCGACCTGTCGGAACGCACCGTGACCTGGCGCGAGCAGGCGGTGGAGTTGTCCAGCGGTGAGTACAACCTGCTGGTGGTATTGGCCCGGCATGCCGGTGAAGTGCTCAGCCGCGACCAGATCCTGCAACGCCTGCGCGGCATCGAGTTCAACGGCACCGACCGCTCGGTGGACGTGGCCATCTCCAAATTGCGCCGCAAGTTCGACGACCACGCTGGGGAGGCGCGCAAGATCAAGACGGTGTGGGGCAAGGGCTACCTGTTCAGCCGTTCCGAGTGGGAATGCTGAACCATGTTTCGTGTGCTGCTACGCCTTTATCTGATCACCATCGTCACCTACAGCGCGGCGATCTACCTGATTCCCAAGCTGGTGATCCTGGTGTTCGAACACCGTTACATGGACTACAACATCGAGCAGACGCGCGGCCAGCAAAAGCTGATCGTCACGCAATACCTGCGCGCGCCGGTGGAGCACTGGTCGCAGGTTACCCAGCAATTGGGGCGTGACTTTGCACCCTTGAAGGTGCAATTGCTGTTGCGCCAGGACGCCAGCTACACGCCCGCCGAAGAAAAGCTGCTGGAGCAGGGCAAGTCGGTGGTGCGCCTCGGCGAATGGGGCTGGATGGAAGAAATCAGCTCGCCGATCAACGAGCAGTTTGTGGTCAAGCTGACGCTGCCGCCCGACCCCATGGACATGAACGTGCTGTATTGGGCGATCAACGTACTGATCGTCGCCGCGCTGCTCGCCTGCCTGCTGATCTGGCTGCGCCCGCACTGGCGTGACCTGGAACGCCTGAAAAGCACCGCCGCGCAGTTGGGCCGGGGCAACTTGAGCGAGCGCACGCAGATTCCTGCCAGCTCCAACATCGGCAGCCTGGCGTCGGTGTTCGATACCATGGCCGATGACGTCGAACAGCTGCTCAATCAGCAGCGCGATTTGCTCAATGCGGTGTCCCACGAACTGCGCACGCCGCTGACCCGTCTGGATTTCGGCCTGGCGCTGGCGCTTTCCGAAGATTTGCCGCCAGCCAGTCGCGAGCGTCTGCAAAGCCTGGTGGCGCACATTCGCGAGCTGGATGAATTGGTGCTGGAACTGCTGTCCTACAGCCGCCTGCAAAACCCGGCGCAATTGCCGGAGCGGGTCGAGGTGGTGCTCGACGAATTTATCGACAGCGTGCTGGGCAGCGTCGATGACGAGTTGGAAAACCCGGAAATCGTTATCGACGTGGCACTCGACTGCAGCGTCGAACGCTTCAGCCTCGACCCGCGCCTGACCGCCCGCGCCTTGCAGAACCTGCTGCGCAATGCCACGCGTTACTGCGACAAACGCATTCAAGTGGGGGTTGAAGTCTGCGCCAAGGGCTGTCAGATCTGGGTGGACGATGACGGTATCGGCATTCCGGTGGACCAGCGTGAGCGCATTTTCGAGCCGTTCTACCGCCTGGACCGCAGCCGCGACCGTGCCACCGGTGGTTTTGGTCTTGGGCTGGCGATCAGCCGACGCGCGATGGAGGCCCAGGGCGGCAGTTTGATCGCGCTTGCCTCACCGCTGGGCGGCGCACGGTTTCGCCTGTGGCTGCCCAGCGTCGATTGATCAGAGCACCTTCACCGCACGGCCGATGGCCTGGATCGGCCCGGTAGGCTTGCCGGTCGGCGAGCCGCGCGGGTCTTCCAGGGTCAGTTCGAACAGTTGGTTTTGCGTGAGCGGCGGCAGCGCGTCCAGCGGCACCGACAGCGTTTGCCCCGGCTTGACCAACCCCAGTGATACCGGGCCTTGCCAGCCATCGCCCTTGGTCCAGAACTGCAGGGCCTTGTCGCTGGGTACCTCCATCACGCCCAAGGGAATCAGCTGGATCTGCTGATCATTGCTGGCCTGGATGACCCAGCCGGGGGCCTGGCTCTGTGGCGCCACCAACACCACCACAAAGCTTGGCTCAGCAACGGGTGGGCGGGTCAGCAGCAACGCCGCCAGCACCAGGGTGGTCACCAGCCCTGCGCCGGCCAACCCACGCCACAGCGCCAGCAGGTTCCACCACGCCACGCCGCTGTCGGGGCTCGCCACACTGCGCTCGATGCGCCGCCAGAGCAGCGCAGACGGTGGCACCGGCTCGGCGAGTGCGGTCAATGGCAACAGACGCTGTTCCCAGGCGTCCACGGCCGCGCGCAATTCGGGGTCGTGTTTCAGGCGGTGTTCCACGTCGGCGCGTTGATCAACGGGCAGGGTGCCGAGCACGTATTCGCTGGCGAGTTCATCCAGTGGGCTGTTCATGCCATGCACTCCCGCAGCGCGGCGAGGCTGCGTTTGATCCAGGCTTTGACGGTCCCCAGGGGCGTGTCCAGTTTCTGTGCGATTTCGCTGTGGGAATAGCCGTCGACATAGGCGTGAAGAATGCACGTGCGACGGGTGGGGTCGAGCTGTTCCAGGCAGTGATAAATCCGGCCTTCACGTGCGCTGAATTCAAAGGTGACGCCCGGTGCGGCGACCTGTTCGTGTTCATCCCCCAGCGCCACCTCGCGGTACTGATTGCGCACGGCGTTCAGCGCCAGGTGCCGGGTGATGCTGAACACCCAGCCACGCGCCGAACCACGCTCGGGGTCGAAACTGCCGGCGCCGCGCCAGATTTTGATGAACGCGTCATGCACCACATCTTCGGCCAGCGCTTTGTCGCGGACGATGCGCAGCGCCACGCCGAGCAAATGGCTGCTGTCCTGTGTGTACAGTTGGCGCAGGGCGCGGCTATCGCCACGGGCGCAGGCCGAGAGACAAGCTTCATAATCAAACAAACACGGCATCCCTTGGTGGCTGAACCCTGTGGCGAGCGCGCTCGCCACAGGCAGCGTAGCCGACTTTACTCAGTTGGCCGCCCAGAAGATGTAGTCCGCCTGGTACTTCACCACTTCCTGCGCGCCTTTGTTGGCCGCGGTGCATGCGCTGCTTGGCGCCACGCCGCCTTTGAGCGCGACGCGCTGAATGTAACTCACGCCACTCATGGCGCCTTTGCCTTCAGCCGGGTTGGCTTTGACCAGTTGATAGGGCAGGTTGCCCGCACTCGACGGCGCTACAGCCAGTTGGGTGCCGGTGATTTTCGAACCATCCTCTGCTTGCCAGGTGGCCGGCGGGCCGAAGTAGGTGCCAACCTGTTTGCCGCTGCGGTCATTCAACACTGCCTTGGGGCCGACGAAGGTCCATTCGGTCTGGCCTGCGGCGTTGGCTTTGTCCTTGCACTCGTAGGTGATTTCGCCGACACCGGTGGTCTCCAGCGCCACCTTGTGGCCGTCCGGCACCTTGATGTTGTCGGGCAAGCCGGTCTGGGCGAAAACGGCGGGGGTGGCCAACAGCGCGGTCAGGCAGAGCAGTGCTTTAGCGTTCATGGGTGTTTCTCCATTTCAGTAAAACAGCGGGGTGACTGAAAGGACTACCCACCACGCGCACGATTGGATGCACGGGTTAGAAAATAAACTCAAGAGGGCGCACACTGTGCGCCCCGCACTACCCGAGGAGCGATTGGCAATGACTGGTGTCCACACGTCTGCTCAACAAGGTTTCTCTACCCAGGCTGTCACCTACGCCCAGGGCCGGCCTGACTACCCGCGACAACTGACCGGCTGGCTCGCCGAAACGCTGCACATCGATGCGCACTCCACCGTGATTGACCTCGGCGCCGGCACCGGCAAATTCACCCGCATGCTCAGCACCCTGGCACCGACACTGATTGCCGTCGAGCCGGTGGCGGCGATGGGCGCGCAGTTGAGAAAACTGCTGCCGGATGTGCGCCTGCTGAACGGCACCGCCGAATCCATCCCGCTGGAGGCCGCCAGCGCCGATGCGCTGGTTTGCGCGCAAGCGTTCCACTGGTTTTCCACCGAGGCTGCCTTGGCGGAAATTCACCGTGTACTCAAGTCTGATGGCCGTTTGGGGCTGGTGTGGAATGTGCGTGACGAGTCGGTGGATTGGGTCGCGGCGATTACTGAAATCATCACGCCGTATGAGGGCGACACGCCGCGTTTTCATACAGGCCGTTGGCGCGACGCCTTCACGGGCGAGCTGTTTTCCCCACCTGAAATGACCTGTTTTCCCTATCAGCATGTGGGCAGTCCTCAGGAAGTGATCATGGATCGCTTTCTCTCGGTCAGCTTTATTGCAGCGCTGCCCGCCGATGAAAAAGCCACGGTCACGGCGCAGTTACAGGCATTGATCGATACCCATCCCGACTTGAAGGGGCGTGACACCGTTGCGTTCCCGTATCAGACCCAGGCCTATGTCTGTCAGCGATTGAGCTAAAAGGCATAAAGTCAGATCATATTGATATAAGTCGTTATAAGAAAAATCGCTATCCTGCGGCCAGAAATTTATATGGCCGCAGGTAGCTGTAATGGATGTGGGTAATTTTGGTTTCGTGGTTGCCGGCCTGATCGTTGGTTTTATCGTGGGCATGACCGGGGTAGGCGGCGGGTCGTTGATGACACCGATCCTGCTCTGGTTTGGCATCAACCCGGCGACCGCCGTGGGCACCGACCTGTTGTACGCGGCCATCACCAAGTCCGGTGGCGTGCTGGTACACAGCAAAAACAAGAACATCGACTGGACCATCACCGGCTGGCTGACCCTGGGCAGCGTGCCCGCGGTGTTGCTAACCCTGTGGTTCCTCGCGAGCCTGCACACCGACCCCACGGCAATGAACGCGGTGATCAAACAGGCCCTCGGCGTGGTGTTGCTGCTGACCGCCCTGGCCATCCTGTTCAAGAAAAGCCTGTTGGCCTTCGCCCAGCGCCATGCGGGCGATGACTACCACATGAGCCCGCGCAACCTGAATGCACTGACGGTGGTGACGGGTGCCATTCTCGGCACCATGGTCGCGTTGACGTCAATCGGTGCGGGGGCATTGGGCACTGTGGCGTTGTTTATCCTCTATCCATTCCTGGCCACGCGGCGCCTGGTCGGCACCGAGATTGCGCATGCCGTGCCGCTGACGCTGGTGGCGGGCCTGGGCCATGCGAGCATGGGCAATATGGACTGGCACTTGCTTGGCTTCTTGCTGATGGGGTCGTTGCCGGGGATTTACCTCGGCAGCCACATGACCGGCAAGGTACCGGACGCTGTGTTGCGCCCGTGCCTGGCGATCATGTTGATGACTATTGGTTACAAGCTCGCGTTCTAAAGTACACGCGGTCCAAATGTGGGAGCTGGCAAGCCAGCTCCCACAAGTTGACTGTGTTGACCTCAGGTCCTGGCCGGGCCATTCCCGATCTGCCACACAAACGGCGGCTCGGTCCCGTTGACCACCCAATCCCCCACAATCCGCGCCTTGTAGATCACCGGGTTGTGCGACGACACCGTCCGCGCATTGCGCCAATGCCGGTCGAGGGCCTTGCCCTGGCGCACATCGGACGCGCCCAGCGCGTTAAACAACTGCGTGGTTGCGCGTTGAATCAACTCCGAGACCACCACCTGCGCCGTTGCCGACTCAATCTCGGCGGCCACATTGGCCTCACGCTCCAGCGCCTCGTCCCCGCCAAACCGCGCCAGATACGCCCGTTGCGCAGGCACTGCGGCTTTCAACGCACTGGCCTCGGCGGCGTACACCAGGGCGGCGACTTCACCGACCACCTGCTGAATCTGTGAGTCCTGGCTGACATGTGCCGCATTGCCATGGCTGTAGATGCGCTTGCGGCTGCGCACTTGATGCGCCACGTCGTTCAGCGCGGCGCGGCCTATCCCGGCCAGGCTCGCCAGCAACACCAACTGGTAGAACGCCGTCTGGTATTTGAAGCGGGTGGCAAAATCGATCAGGTTTTGCGCTTCGACCACCGCATCCGTAAACCGTGTGGTCCCGCTGCCCGTGGTGCGCTGGCCAAAACCGTCCCAGTCATCGCTTTGCACCACGCCAGCCTGGCGCGTGCGGGTGGCGGCGATCACGTCGCCGCCGGTGTCGCTGCGTTGGGCGTACACGTCGATCCAGTCCGAGAACAGGCTGCCGGTGCTGTAGAACTTTTCGCCGTTGAGTTTCCAGTTGTCGCCGTCAGGGCTGACCTGTGTGACCACGTCGCCAATCGCCACATTGCCGATTTCAGTCCAGGCGCAACCGACGATATCGCCGTCCACGAAGCGCTTGAACCACAGGTCGCGCCCGGCACCTGGCGCGGCGTTCAGACGATCCTCGGCAAAGGCAAAGTGACCGCGCAGGGCCTGGGGCACATTGGAGTCGGCAGCCGCCAGTTCGATCAGCAGTTCAAACAGCTGCGGCAATGAAGCGCCGCCACCGCCGTATTCCACCGGCACGCGTACCGCGCCAAAACCGGCTTGTTTGAGCCATTGAATGGGCTCATAGGGCAGGGCGCGGGTGTGTTCGCGTTCCACGGCACCCTCGGCGATGCGCTGGAAGATCGGCCGGAAACGCGCGGCCAGGGTGGGGTAATCGACGCCGGTGGACAGCGGGTTGATCACGTGTTGCTCGGTCATGGGGAACGGCTCCTTGGCAGTGTTCAAGTCCTCGAGTTATTGCACAGTCCGTGCCGGGCCTTGCGGCCTGTATTTGCGTTGCAGCGCCGTGGTTTGCTGTTGCTCCAGCAACAGTGGATCGACAAACCGGCGCGATCCACGACATTCACAGGCAAGTGCTGCACGGCCTGATTTTAAGCCGCAGCGCTTGCGCCTCGGGCCTTTGCCCGTGGCTGGCACGCTTGCTGCTCCATGCCCTTGCACATCCCTTTGTGCGAGGTACTGCCAGATGAGTCAGCAAGCCGTGAAATTTGCCTATTGGGTGCCCAACGTCAGCGGTGGGCTGGTGGTCAGCAAGATCGAACAGCGCACCGACTGGGGGATCGACTACAACCGCAAACTGGCGCAATTGGCCGAAGCCGCCGGCTTTGAATACGGCCTTACGCAAATTCGCTTCACCGCCGGTTACGGTGCGGAAAACCAGCACGAATCCGTGGCGTTCAGCCATGCGCTGCTCGCAGCCACCACCACGCTCAAAGTGATCGCGGCGATCCTGCCCGGCCCCTGGCAACCGGCACTGGCGGCCAAGCAACTGGCGACTATCGATCAGCTGACCAATGGGCGTATCGCGGTGAACATCGTCAGTGGCTGGTTCAAGGGCGAATTCCAGGCGATTGGCGAACACTGGCTGGAACACGATGAGCGCTATCGCCGCTCCGAAGAGTTCATCCGCGCGCTGAAAGGCATCTGGACCCAGGACGACTTCACCTTCAAGGGCGATTTCTATCGCTTCAACAACTACACCCTCAAGCCCAAGCCGCTGGGGCAGCCGGAAGTGTTCCAGGGTGGCAGCTCAAGGGCGGCGCGGGACATGGCCGCACGCGTGTCGGACTGGTACTTCACCAACGGCAACACCCCGGAAGGCATCAAGGCCCAGGTCGATGACATTCGCGCCAAGGCCGCCGCGAATAACCATTCGGTCAAAGTCGGCGTGAACGCCTTTGTGATCGCCCGCGACACCGAGGAAGAAGCGCGTGCCGTACTCGCAGAAATCATCGACAAGGCCGACCCGCAGGCCGTAAACGCATTTGGCGACGCGGCCAAACAGGCGGGCAAGTCGTCACCGGAAGGCGAGGGCAACTGGGCCAAGTCCAGCTTTGAGGACCTGGTGCAATACAACGATGGCTTCAAGACAAACCTGATCGGCACCCCGCAACAGATTGCCGAGCGCATCGTCGCGCTCAAGGCGGTGGGCGTGGACCTGATACTGGCCGGCTTCCTGCACTTTCAGGAAGAAGTCGAGTACTTCGGCCAGCGCGTGCTGCCGCTGGTGCGCGAGCTGGAGGCCAAGGCCGGGATCAAGCAAGTCGCCTGAGCCTTTACCGGGTGAAGACGACGACTGCCGCCCGCAGTTTGTTGTTGCCAAACCGGCACATTCGTTCGAACTCCCCGTGGCTGACCGGCAGGTGCTGGCAGTCCAGGGGCTGACGGTGCTGGCTGTGGTCCACGTCCGGGTCGTGCAGGTAGACGAAGTCGTCGTCGCAATCGGTGACCATCACCCAGTGCGGCGATTTGGAGCGGGTCAGGCGGTAGCTGCTGATCAACACCAGTGGCTGCCCGCCGTCACGCAGCACCTGGGGTAAGTCCAGTGCGCCGCCAAGGGCCTGCTCGACGTCGCTGGTGGCCAGGTCCTCCTCGAACGCCTCGTGCACCACGCGCATCACCTCTTTTTTATGTGCATCGCGCACGCCATCCAGAAACAACGGCCCGCGCACATTCACCTGCATGAGCACGCGAAAGCCCCGGCGCCAGGCCGCCAATGCCAGGCCTTGCGGGCTGCAACCGCCATGGCCTGCGGTCATGAACACGGTGGTCGCTTCGCGCCAGATCTGCAGTTCTTCGCGTCGTTGCGCCACGCGGTCGGGCACCAGCGCGCCCATGGCCATCAGCAGGCAGGCCGCGCCGCAGGTGAAGTCGGTGGTCTGCTGGTAATAGGGCACGCTTTGCGGGCGCGCGTCCTGATGCTGGACGATGCGTTTTTCCAGGCGCAGGGCGGCGGTGTGGTCTTCGTAGTAGTCGTTGATCAGCGCAAAGCGCCGGTAGCCATTGCGTTCATACAGGGCGAGGGCGCCGGGGTTGTCGGTGCGCACCTCCAGGCGCAGGTAGGCGCAATCGTGCTCGACGGCGCAGGCCTCGGTGTGTGCCAGCAATTGCTTGCCCAAGCCCAGGCCGCGCGCCTGTTCGGCGATGGCGATGGAGTACAGGCGCGCCAGCGAGGTGCCGCGATGAAACAGCACCAAGGCGTAACCGAGCAATTGCCCGTGTTTTTCCGCCACCAGCAACTGGCCGTGGGCGCGGCTGACCATCCATTGAAAGCTGCGCGGCGAGAGCCGGTCGGTGGTGAAACAGTGCTGTTCCAGTGCCACCAGTTCGGGCACATCCGTGGGGGTTGCAACGCGAAAGGAAAGAGCCATATGACCGCCGTAAAAGTTGCGTAACGAAACGGGACTTCTCTAAAAGATCGTGCTTAATAGAAAAGGTCGAGTTCTCTAAAGCGGATCAAATATTATGTCGGCGGTACAAGGTCATTGGCGTGAAGTATCCGAGCAAACAGTCGCGGCGACAATAACTTCCAGCGGTTATTTTTCTGCGCTTCCCAGAGGTTCAAGTCAAGTCGTGATTATTGTCGAACGCAAGGAAGATTGGGCCTCCTACTTTCCCAGCGAAGACATTGTCACCGCCCAGGAATACCTCGAGCAAACACGCGAAAGCGAGACGGGCAAGCGCGTGCAGGTGATCAACCTGTGCCGCAGCTACAAGTACCTGGGGCACGGTTATTACTGCTCGCTGTTGGCGGAGGCGCGGGGGCACAAGGTGATTCCGTCGGTGCGCACCATCAGCGAACTGACGAAAAAATCGCTGTACGGTCTGTCCCTTGATGATCTGGATAAAACCCTCGATAAAGCCTTGAGTCATCATCTTTACAGCAATACCGAAAGTTTTACCCTGACACTTTATTTTGGTCGGACGAATATAGAGCCGTTGCAGGAGTTGGCCCGTCAGTTGTTTGAAACCTTTCCGTGCCCGATATTGTTAGTTGAGTTTCGCAAGAATAACGGTTGGCACATCGAAGGGGTCAAGTCCGGCGTGTTGCACAAGTTGCGCGACGACCAGGAAGACCAGTTCGCCCACGCCCTCGACAACTTCAGCCGCAAGATCTGGCGCCAGCCACGCTCACGCCGGTTGGCCCGCTATGACCTGGCGATTCTTCACGACCCGCAGGAACAATTGCCGCCCTCCAATGCCAAGGCCCTGGAAAATTTTGTACGGGTCGGCAAGGGCTTGGGCATCGATGTGGAGCTGATCGAACGCAAGGATTACTCACGCCTCGCCGAGTACGACGCCTTGCTGATCCGCGAGACCACCAGCGTCGACAACCACACCTACCGGTTTGCCAAGAAAGCCGAAAGCGAAGGCCTGGTGGTGATGGACGACCCGGCGTCGATCCTGCGCTGCACCAATAAGGTCTACCTCACCGACCTGCTCAACAGCCATCAACTGGGCATGCCCGCCACCGAAATTCTCTACAAGGAGCGACCGGAAGATTTCGAACGGGTTGGCGAGCGGCTGGGCTTCCCGCTGGTACTGAAGATCCCCGACGGCTGTTTCTCCCGGGGCGTGATCAAGGTTGAAAGCCAGGAAGCGCTGCTCAAGGCCACCGCCGAGCTGTTCGAGCATTCGGTGCTGTTGTTGGCCCAGGAATTTTTCTACACCGAGTACGACTGGCGCATTGGCGTACTCAACCGCAAGCCGATCTTTGCCTGCCAGTACTTCATGTCCAAAGGCCATTGGCAGATCTATAACCACAAGGCCATCGGCCAGGACATCAACGGCGAGTGCCGCACCCTGGCGGTCCACGAAGCGCCCAAGGCCGTGGTGGAACTCGCCGTGAAGACCGCCAACCTGATCGGCGACGGCCTCTACGGCGTGGACCTCAAGCAATCCGGCGACAAGGTGGTGGTGATTGAAGTCAACGACAACCCGAACATGGACGCCGGCATTGAAGACGCCTATTTGCAGGATGACTTGTATGCCCTGGTACTGGAGGAGTTCGTGAGGCGCCTGGAGTTGAAGCGCCAAGGTCAGGTGTGGTGACGCGCGATGATCCAGCGTTTTGAATTGGCCGATGGAAAGCTGTGCCGTGGGGAGCGTGACGATGCGCCAGTCATGTTGTTCAACAACCCGGACTTGCCTGAACGCGCGTGGCTGCATGAGCACCATAAACTCGACGAACACGCCTTGGCCTCGGCGCTCGACCCGGATGAAGTCTCACGGATCGAGTTTCACCCCGACTACTTGTTCCTGATCTGGAAGCGCCCGGAGAATTATTCCGGCGGTGGCAACCTGGTGTTTGAGGTGTCGTCCTGCGGCCTGTTGTTTTCGCCGGGCCGTTTGCTGGTAATTGCCACGGATGAAACCCCGCTGTCGGGGCTCGGCGCACGCCGGCCACTGCATACGCCGCTGGATGTGTTGCTCGACCTGTTGCTCAACAACATCCACCACTATCTGGGCCATTTGAAGGTGATCAAGCTGGTTGCGCGGGAGTTGCAGCAGCAGTTCAACGCTTCAATGAGTAATCATCACTTGATGCAGATGTTCAGCCTCAGTGAGAGTTTGATCTATTACATCAATGCGCTGCACAGCAATGGCGCGGTGTTGTCGCGGTTGCGTAATCATGGCGAGAAGGAGCATTTCAGTCCTGAGATTCTGGGGCTGATTGATGATCTGATCATTGAGAATCATCAGTGCTACAAGCAGGCGGAGATCTACTCGAATGTGTTCTCCGGGTTGATTGATGCGCGTGGGAATTTGATGAACAACAGTATGAATAATCTGTTGCGCAAGTTGACGTTGATCAACGTGGTGTTTTTGCCGCTTAACCTGATTGCCAGTGTGGGCGGGATGTCGGAGTTCAGCATGATGACGGCGGGGACGCCTTGGTGGGTGTCGTATCCGTTGTTTTTGCTGGCGATGGGGGGGGGGGCGGGGTTGATGGTGTTGGGGTTGAAGAGGAT
>NZ_MSDF01000023.1 GCF_002022275.1 Pseudomonas fluorescens | reverse complement strand
CCTCCCCCGCCGCCGCCACGTCCGCTGCTGCTGCTGAGAATGGCCAGCAGGATAGCGCCAACCGGCAGGCCCAGGCGATTGCACAACCACAGTACGCCGATCAGCAGAATAAACAGGCCGATGGAAAACCCGGGATTATCCTTGGCAAAATTCGCATCCGCCACATGCGCCGGCACCGCCAGCGGCTCGCCGCCCACCACTTGCAGCATCGCCGCCACGCCATCGCTGATGCCCTGGCTGTAATGACCGGCCTTGAACTTGGGCGCGATCACCTGGTTGATGATCACCCACGACTGCGCATCCGTCAGCACGCCCTCCAGGCCATAGCCGACTTCGATGCGCAATTTGTGCTCATCGCGGGCGACGATCAACAGCGCGCCGTTGTCCTTGCCCTTCTGGCCGATGCCCCACTGGCGGCCCAATTGATAACCGAAGTCTTCAATCGGCACGCCTTGCAGGTCCGGCACCGTGACCACCACGACCTGATTGCCCGTGGTCTGCTCCAGCGCCTGCAATTGCTGGGTCAGTTGCTCGCGCACCGCCGGGTCGATCATCTGGGCCGTGTCGACCACCCGGCCGGTCAATGCCGGGAAGGTCAGCGCCGCCTGGGCCGCGCCCACACATGCCAGGAGCCACAGCGCCAGGCCTATCCGTAATAAACGCATCGACACCTCAATGAAGCCTTATTTGAACTTCACTTGCGGCGCTTTATCAGCATCGGCACTGGTGGCTTCAAACGTGGCGCGAATCGGCAAGTCGCTGTACATCACGCTGTGCCACAAACGGCCCGGGAACGTGCGGATTTCGGTGTTGTAGGCCTGCACCGCCTGGATAAAGTCGCGACGCGCGACGGCGATCCGGTTTTCGGTGCCTTCCAGCTGCGATTGCAGGGCCAGGAAGTTCTGGTTGGCCTTGAGGTCCGGGTAACGCTCGGATACCACCATCAAACGGCTGAGTGCACCGCTCAAACCGTCCTGGGCTTGCTGGAATTGCTTGAGCTTCTCGGGGTTGTCGAGGGTGCTGGCGTCGACCTGGATCGAGGTGGCCTTGGCCCGCGCTTCAATCACGGCGGTCAGCGTGTCTTGCTCATGGGCGGCATAGCCCTTGACCACTTCCACCAGGTTGGGGATCAGGTCGGCACGCCGTTGATACTGGTTCTGCACCTGGCCCCAGGCCGCCTTGGCCTGTTCGTCCAGCGTGGGGATGTTATTGATGCCGCAGCCGCTCAGCACCGTGCTGATCAGCAACAAAGCAGCCGCCTTGAAACCCCAGCGATATCCTTGAATTGTAGACATATGTTTCTCCGCGACCTTCCTGTGAAATTAGATAACCCTGTAAAACCTGCGCCTGGGGCATAATCCGCCACCACTGGCGTGCTTGCAGCCAATCAGCTAAAAGATGCCAGTCACGCACCAGAGTTCAGCTGTGTGCTGCATTTGTCTGACGTAACACCCGAACAACAACATATGTTCCAAACACTTTGGCCGAGCAGCGTGCCCTTTGTCGCTGCGCAGTACGCCACGAAAGGAAATTCATGAAGAAGCTGTGTTTGCTCGGCCTAGTGGCCACATTGGCCTGCCACCCCGTCTGGGCCGAAACAGCGCCCGCCGTACTCAAGGACAAGGACGCGTTCGTCAACGACCTGCTCAAGCAGATGACCCTCGATGAAAAGATAGGCCAATTACGCCTGATCAGCATCGGCCCCGAGATGCCGCGCGAGCTGATCCGCAAGGAAATCGCCGCCGGCCGCATCGGCGGCACGTTCAACTCTATCACCCGCCCGGAAAACCGTCCGATGCAGGACGCGGCCATGCGCAGCCGGTTGAAGATCCCGATGTTCTTCGCCTATGACGTGATCCACGGCCATCGCACGATTTTCCCGATCAGCCTGGCCCTGGCCTCCAGCTGGGACATGGACGCCATCGGCCGCTCCGGGCGCATTGCCGCCCAGGAAGCCGCCGCCGACAGCCTCGACATCACCTTTGCACCGATGGTCGACATCTCCCGCGACCCGCGCTGGGGCCGCACCTCCGAAGGTTTCGGCGAAGACACCTACCTGGTTTCGCGCATTGCCGAAGTCATGGTCAAGGCCTTCCAGGGCACCAGCCCCGCGAATGCCGACAGCATCATGGCCAGCGTCAAGCACTTCGCCTTGTATGGCGCGGTGGAAGGCGGTCGCGACTACAACGTGGTCGACATGAGCCCGGTCAAGATGTACCAGGACTACCTGCCGCCGTATCACGCGGCGATCAAGGCCGGTTCCGGCGGCGTGATGGTGGCGTTGAACTCGATCAACGGCGTACCGGCCACCGCCAATACCTGGCTGATGAACGACCTGCTGCGCCGCGACTGGGGCTTCAAGGGCCTGGCGGTCAGCGACCACGGTGCGATCTTCGAGCTGATCAAGCACGGCGTGGCCAAAGACGGGCGTGAAGCGGCGAAGCTGGCGATCAAGGCCGGCATCGACATGAGCATGAACGACACGCTCTACGGCAAGGAATTGCCGGGCTTGCTCAAATCCGGCGAGATCCAGCAAAGCGATATCGACAACGCCGTGCGTGAAGTGCTCGGCGCCAAGTACGACATGGGCCTGTTCAAGGACCCGTACCTGCGCATCGGCAAGGCCGAAGATGACCCGGCCGACACTTACGCCGAAAGCCGCCTGCACCGCGCCGATGCCCGCGATATTGCGCGCCGCAGCATGGTCTTGCTGAAAAACCAGAACGACACCCTGCCGCTGAAAAAATCCGCGACCATCGCCCTGGTCGGCCCGCTGGCCAAGGCGCCGATCGACATGATGGGCAGCTGGGCCGCCGCCGGCAAACCCGAGCAATCGGTGACCCTGCTCGACGGTTTGAACGCTGTGATCGGTGAAAAAGGCAAAGTGATCTATGCGCGTGGCGCCAACATCACCAACGACAAGCGGGTGGTGGACTACCTCAACTTCCTCAACTTCGATGCCCCGGAAGTGGTGGATGACACCCGCGCGCCGCAGGTGATGATCGATGAGGCCGTCAAGGCCGCCAAGGATGCCGACGTGATCGTGGCCGCCGTGGGCGAGTCCCGTGGTATGTCCCACGAGTCCTCCAGCCGCACCGACCTGAACATCCCGCAAAGCCAGCGCGACCTGATCAAGGCCCTCAAAGCCACCGGCAAACCGCTGGTGCTGGTGCTGATGAACGGCCGCCCGCTGTCGATTGTCGACGAGAACCAACAGGCTGACGCGATTCTGGAAACCTGGTTCGCCGGTACCGAAGGCGGTAATGCCATCGCCGACGTGCTGTTTGGTGACTACAACCCGTCGGGCAAGTTGCCGATCACGTTCCCACGCTCCGTGGGGCAAATTCCTACTTACTACAACCACCTGACCATTGGCCGGCCGTTCACGCCGGGCAAGCCGGGCAACTACACCTCGCAGTACTTCGATGACGTCACCGGGCCGCTGTTTCCGTTCGGTTATGGCTTGAGCTACACCACGTTCAGCCTGTCGGAGATGGCACTGTCGTCTACCACCCTGAACAAGACCGGCAAGCTCGACGCCAGTGTCACCGTGAAAAACACCGGCAAGGTCGATGGCGAAACCGTGGTGCAGCTGTATATCCAGGACGTGGCCGGCTCAATGATCCGCCCGATCAAGGAGCTGAAAAACTTCCAGAAAGTCATGCTCAAGGCCGGTGAGGAGCGCACGCTGCACTTCACCATCACCGAGGAAGACTTGAAGTTCTACAACACCCAGCTCAAGTACGCGGCAGAGCCGGGCGAGTTCAATGTGCAGATCGGGCTGGATTCCCAGGATGTGCAACAGCAGACGTTCGAGTTGTTGTAAGCCCCCGCAGCCCCTCTTTTTTGAAGAGGGGCTGCGGCCTCAACGGCCTCAGTAGCAAAAAGTCAGGTTTCCCTCCCCTCTCCAAGCCACGTCCTACATCCCTCCCCCCGCCCACTCGCACACCCTGTCACCCCGAAATCAATGTGCAGGTGAGTGGACCATGTCGCCCAGGGAAAACCCCCAACCGGCAGCCAAAAAGGCGCCTACCCAATCGACGTTCAGGCGAAACGCAATCGCACTGTGCATGCTCGGTGGCTTGCCGAACATACCCGTTGAAGCCGCAAGCTACAGCGAAAGAGGCCGGCTGCACGACGCCGCCAGTTGGCGCAGTGCCGAGTTCCAAAAAAGCTGGGGGCTGAGCGCGATCGGAGCGGATTACGCCTATGCCAGAGGCTTGAGCGGCGCAGGCGTGCAGGTGGGGATTTACGATTCCGGTACCGATTTACGCCATGGCGAGTTTGCCGGCAAAGCGCATTCCGGCGTGCGCCTGGCGGACCCCGGGTGTGTCAGCGAAACGGTGCTGTCCGGCGGCTGTTTTTTCAGCGAGGGCGATCGCTCCGAAGTCAATCTGCTTGACGCTCTGCCACCCGAAGCCTTGCCCGCCTTGGAGGAGGCCATTGCCAACGGTGATCTCACCCGGGAGCAGGTCGATGATTACCTGAAAAACATGGGGGCCCGGTACAGCCCCCATGGCACTTTCGTTGCCGCCACCGTACTTGCCAATCGCAATGGCGAGGGCTCCCATGGTGTGGCTTACGCGGCCAACACAAGCGTGGTGCGCAGGTTCAGCAATACTTACGAGGCAGGCCCCGGGGCCACCATCGACAGGGTCACCAATGCCACACCGGAGGCAGTCGAAGCCGCCTACGCCCAGTTGCACAAACAAAATGTGCGCGTGGTCAATCACAGTTGGGGCACCTCATCACCGCTTGCCGATGAAGCCGCGCTGGACGTGGCGTTAAGCCAAACCCATGGCCGTAACTATCAGGAACTCAACGCCATCGCCGACGGCGCGGTCAGATACGGCATGCTGCAAGTCTGGGCGGCGGGAAACACTCAAAAACCCAACGAAACACCGCAAACCGCACCGTTTCCCGAGATCCATGCCAGCCTGCCACGCGCCATCGCCGAGCTGGAACGCTACTGGTTGAGCGTGGTCAACGTGAACCAGGCGCTGGCCTTGAGCGAAGGCTCCTACCGCTGCGGCTTCACCAAAAACTGGTGCCTGGCCGCACCGGGAACGGATATCAGTTCAGCCTGGGTCACGGGCTCGATAGACACCCAGACCCACTATGACGAAGACGGTGAAGCCGATGGTTTTACGGTCACTGGCGACAACCCCGAATTTGGTGAGCTGACCGCCTCCGGCACCTCCATCGCCGCGCCCCACGTCACCGGTGGATTGGCCCTGCTGATGGAACGCTTCCCCTACCTCGACAACCCGCAAATCCGCGATGTATTGCTGACGACAGCCACCGACCTGGGTGAGCCCGGCGTTGATGACGTCTACGGCTGGGGCCTGATGGACCTGAAAAAAGCCATCGACGGGCCTGGCCAGTTGCGGGTCGACACTAACGTCAACATGGACCGCCCCGCCGGCGGTGCGAAAGTCTGGCAGGGCGGCGCCTGGGACGATTGGCGCAACGACATCAGCGGCCCAGGCCGTCTGGAAAAGTCGGGCATCGGCTGGCTGCGTTTGAGCGGCAACAACAGTTTTGCCGGGGCCACGCTCAAGGAAGGCATTCTGGAACTGGACGGCACCAATAACCTCAAGGGCGACGTCAATCTCGACGGCGGCATTTTGCGCCTGAACGGTTCATTGGCGGTCGAGGGCGACTACACACAAGTCGCTGGCTCAACCCTGATGACCGGGCTGGTTTCCCAAGGCGGCCCGGCGAAACTGCAGGTCAGCAACAACGCGTCCATCAACGGCGGCACGCTGTACCTGAGCGCGCAACCCAACAGCTTTCCCCTGGGCCAGCGCTACAGCATCCTTCAGGCCAAAGGCGCAGTAAGCGGCGATTTTTCCAGTATCGACAGCCGGGAGTTTTCGCCTTTCCTCAGCGCCTTCCAGGTCAGGCAAGGCAATGACTTGCTGGTGGAATTCGGTCGTGGCCGGTCACTGGTTTCGGCGGCAAACACCGCCAACCAACGCGCTGTCGCCAATGCCGCCGATAGGCAAACCCTGCCCACCCCGCTGCTGCAACGCCTGACCGCGCTATTCCCCGACCAGGCACCTTCGGCCCTGGACCAATTGAGCGGCGAACTGCATGCCAGCACTCAGGCAGCGCTGATCGAAAGCAGCCGCGCAGTGCGCCAGGTGGTACTCGGCCGGCAAGGCAATCGCGCCGCTCAGCCCGAAGCATTGAACAGCGGCGCCTGGGTGCAACTGCCCCGCCAATCCGGCCAGCTCGGAGGCGATGGCAACACCGCGCGCACGTCCTATACCGGCACTGGCCTGCTGGTCGGCTTTGATCACCGGCTGGAACAGGGCACACGCCTGGGTGTGATGGCCGGCAGCGGCAGCAGCGAGGTGAAGGCCGGGACGCGAGGCAAGGCAAGTATCGACAGCTATCAGTTGGGCCTGCACGCGGGCCACAACTGGGACGCTTTCGGTCTGTACGGCGGCATCGCCTACGCGCAGCATCAAGTCCAGACAAAACGCCGCGTCAGCTTCCCCGGCTTAGAGAATCGCCTGTCTGCCAGCTACGCCAGCCGCACCGTGCAGACGTTTGCCGAGGCCAACTACCTGTTCAGCCACGGCTTCTGGGATTGGCAGCCGTACCTGCAACTGGCCAACGTGCAACAGCGCAGCGACGGGTTCACCGAACGGGGCGGCATGGCGGCATTGCGTGGCAAAAGCTCGAAGGAGAGCGTAAACCTGACCACTGGCGGCGTACGTTTGAACATGGATTTGGGCAAGGCACAGATAGGCCCGTCATGGTTGAGCCTGCGCGGCGGCCTGGCCTACACCCATGCCAGCGGCGACCTGCAACCCTCCGCTCAGACGGCTTGGGATGGCGGGCATGTGATGGGTGTCAGCGGCGCACCGCTGGATCGCCTCAGCACCCGGCTGGAACTGGGCGCCACCGCCCGCCTGACACGCGACAGCGCACTGGATGTCGGCTTCAGCCAACAACGCGGTGAGCGCTCGCGGGACCAGAGCCTAACGGCACAGTACTCGTTGCAGTTTTAAACTGAAGGCGGGGGTGCCTTACCCCCGCCGATCCAACAAGTTGACCACCAACCGATCAATCCAGCCCCACACCCGCTGCTTCACACGCCGCCACAATGGCCGCGCCTTCCAGGCCTCAAGGCTCACGGCCTGACTCTGCACAAAGTCCCGCTCAAAACTGCCGGCCACGGCCAGCGTCAATTCAGGGTCCAACGCTTCCAGATTGGCCTCAAGGTTAAAGCGCAGATTCCAGTGGTCAAAATTGCACGAACCGACGCTGACCCAATCGTCCACCAGCACCATTTTCAAATGCAGAAAGCACGGCTGATATTCAAAAATCTGCACGCCAGCGCGCAGCAAGCGCGGGTAATAGCGGTGGCCGGCGTAGCGCACGGACGGGTGATCGGTGCGCGGCCCGGTCAACAGTAAACGCACGTCTACGCCGCGCCCGGCGGCACGGCGCAAAGCCCGGCGCACGCTCCAGGTCGGCAGGAAATACGGCGTGGCCAGCCAGATGCGTTGCTGGCTGCTGTTCAGTGCGCGGATCAACGATTGCAGAATATCGCGGTGCTGACGCGCATCGGCATAGGCCACACGGCCCAGGCCCGGCCCGGTCGCCGGCACCTTTGGCAAACGTGGCAAACCGAAATGCTTGGCAGGCTTCCACTCGCGGCGCGCAACGTTGGCGTGCCATTGGCGGTCGAACAGCGCTTGCCAGTCCAGCACCAGGGGGCCGCTGATTTGCACCATCACCTCATGCCAGTCGGCGGTGTCCTGGCCCGGCGTCCAGAACTCATCAGTGACGCCAGTACCGCCGACCACGGCGACGTGTTGGTCGATGAGCAACAGCTTGCGGTGATCGCGGTACAGGTTGCGCATCCAGCGCCGCCAACTGAGGCGATTGTAGAACCGCAGCTCCACGCCAGCATCCGTTAACCGCTTGCGCAACCCCAATGTAAACGCGAGGCTGCCGTAATCATCGAACAGGCAACGCACCCGTACGCCACGTTCGGCGGCAAGTACCAACGCCTGCACCATGGCTTCGGCGCAGGCCCCGGCCTCCACCAGGTACAGCTCCAGGTCGACTTGCTGCTCGGCGCGGGCGATGCCCACCAGCATCTGCGGAAAGAAACTCGGGCCGTCGATCAACAGCTCGAAGCGGTTGGCGCTGCGCCATGGGAACACTGCGCCGCTCATGTCAGCGCGCCGTAAAAATCAGCACCGCACCCACCGGCACCGACAAACTGATCGACGCCAGACCGGCCGCCTTGCGCAACGCGGCCACACCCCGCACAAGGTCGAAATCCTCGGCGTGCAGCACCACGGGCTCCAGGGTCACGACTTGAAAGCGACGGTCATCCAGCCGCGTGGCCAAGAGCTCGGCGCTGTAGGTCTGGGTTTTGCCATGCAGGGTGACGGACAAAGGCAGGCGCAATTCCAATTGTGCGCCCGGGGCCAAGTCGTTGATCGGTTGCAAGTTGATCTGGGCACCGATCAGCGCTTCGGGGAAAGTCTTGATCTCGAACAGGCCATTACGCATGCGCTCATCACGCAACGGGATGCCGCTGTTGATCGACTCCAGCTCCACTTCCAACTGCGCCGCGCCTTTGCTGTCGACCTTGCCGTGCAACACCAGGAAGCGATGGACTTCAGCGACCTCGGTGTTTTTGGTGGTGACGAAAGAGAGACGCGAGGATTCGTTATCCAGGTACCAGTCGGCATGGGCGGGTACGGCGGCGCACGTCACTAACGCGAAGGCCAGGGGTTTGACATTGAACATAGAGACTCATGGGGCAAAAAACCTGCTCGAACCTTAAGCGCAATGTCATGAACGGCGCAAATCCAATGTAGGAGCCTGCTTGTGTGGTGTGTCACGGGTTGAGGCGGCAGCCTTGACGGTCGCCTAACCAACGCGCCGTATGCGTACGACCCGACCCGCTCGCGGTCACTTCACTGCGCTCCGGGTGATCGCTGAAGGCGCTGGTCGGCACGTATTGCTTCACATACCCGCGGCAATACTCGGCCGGGTTGTTTTCCACATAGCGGCACGAGCAGTACTCCTTGGCGGTGTACGCCGCGATGATGTCCGGAAAGGCTTGCAGGTTGACGCGTTCGTGCCACACCCATCCAAGCAGGGCGAGCAACAGCAGCAGGAAGACGCTGGTAAACGGGCGACGACGGATCATGGTTGCACCGCCTCAAGCACGCGTTTGAGGAGTTCGTTGTGGCGGTAAGTGCCGTCGCGGTCGTCGCCGTAACGCACGATCACCAGGTGTTCGTCGGGCATCACGAACAGCGCCTGGCCCCAGTGGCCCAGGGCGGCGAAGGTGTCGGCGGGCGCGTCGGGCCACGGGCGGGCGGCACCCTGCACTTCGCGGTTGAGCCACCATTGGCCACCGGGTACGGCTTCGTCCTGGCCGGCTTTGTATTTATCGAAGGGCTGGCGGTTGAAGGCGACCCAGTCTTTGGGCAGCAACTGTTGATCACCCCAGCGCCCCTCCCGCGCCATCAACAGGCCGACGCGCGCCAGGTCGCGGGCGGTGAGGTAGGCGTAGGACGAGGCGACAAAGGTTTCGTCGGCGTCGGTTTCCCAGGTGGCGTTGTGAATGCCCAGTGGCTTGAACAGCGCATCCCACGGATAGCTCATGTAGGCCTTGTGGCCGAGCATGCCTTTGAGGGTGGCGGACAGAATGTTGCTGTCACCACTGGAGTAGCGGAAGGCCTGGCCGGGGGCGGCAGCGGCTTCGGTGTCGGCTGCGAACTCGGCCATATCCGCACGACCACGGGTATAGAGCATCGCCACCACTGAGGATTTCAGCGGGGCGTATTCGTAGTCTTCCTGCCAGTCGAGGCCGGAGGCCCAGTGCAGCAAGTCGGCCATGGTGATGTTGGGATGTTGTTTCATCGGCGGGTAGAAGCGCGCGGCGGGGTCGGTGAGTT
The DNA here is from genome assembly GCF_002022275.1 of Pseudomonas fluorescens. Classification (GTDB taxonomy): domain Bacteria; phylum Pseudomonadota; class Gammaproteobacteria; order Pseudomonadales; family Pseudomonadaceae; genus Aquipseudomonas; species Aquipseudomonas fluorescens_AJ. Next base: position 790 of record NZ_MSDF01000023.1, on the reverse strand, counting down.
TGAAGCGGTTTTCGCCGTAGGCCACGCCGAGCACGGTGGCCATCAGGCTTTTGCTGACGGACCAGGTCAGGTGCGGGGTGTTGGCGGTGTTGGGGGTGGCGTAGCGTTCGTAGATGACTTCGCCGTCGCGGATCACCAGCAGCGCGTCGGTGCGGATGCCTTGGCGGGTGGTGTCGTCACGCGTTGGGAATGCGTAGGCGTCCAGGGCGTCGACGGCGGGGCCTGTGAGTGCGGTGCCCTTGGCCCATTCTTTATCGGGCCAGGTTTCGGCGTGGGCGGTTAGGGTGACGGTGGCAAGCAGTAGGGCGATGTGCAGCAGGCCTCTTAGCATGGACGCTAACTCAATCAAGGGGGCATTCGTGCCCGCGAGGCTAGACGAGGGGGGTGACGGTTTTATTACGGGCCTGGGGCATATCCGTTATTTGGGGGATGGCTGATATTGGTTCCGCTCTTACAGCGGGTCACTTTGGAAAAGAGCCCCAAAGTAACCAAAGGGCTCTTGCCCCACCACTCGGCACCTCGCCTAGGCTCGGTGTGCCCTCACTCCGGCTTGAATCCGTGGGCCGCCGCGATGGGCCATCCTTGGCCCAGCGCGGCTAACCCGGCGTCCTGCCGGGTTACCCACGGATTCAAGCCTGCGTTCGGCCAGCGTGGTTTACGGGGCGCCTCAGATCAAAATCAAAATCTAAAGCACGGCGGCCTGAGAGCCGACCTGAGTGGTTGGATCAAAGCGCTGTTTTTGCTAGAGCAGACCGCGTTCCCCCAGACAAAATGGAGATCCAAATGTGGG
>NZ_MSDF01000063.1 GCF_002022275.1 Pseudomonas fluorescens | reverse complement strand
CGCAGGAGCGTGGGAACGATCACTGTGGCATGCAGCTTGCTCTCCCCACGCCATACCTGAACCCAAGGAAGTTTTTTCTGTATGCCCAGACCCGGCCCACGCAACGCCCTCACTGATATCCCAGGCCTCACGGTCGGCCACGCCACGGACCTGCACGTCGACACCGGCGTCACGGTGATCCGCCCCGATGGTTTCTGGACCGCCAGCATCGACATTCGCGGTGGCGGCCCCGGCGGGCGCGAAACCGCCGCCCTTGAACCGGAAAACATGGTCGGCCAGTTACACGCGCTGGTGTTCAGCGGCGGCTCGGTGTTCGGCCTTGGCGCGGCGGATGCCGTGGCGGCCAAGTTGTCTCAGGACGAAGTGGGGCTGCACTTGAAGCCGGGCGCCCCGGCCATTCCCATCGTGCCCGCTGCGGTGTTGCATGACCTGGCCAATGGCGGCGACAAGGCATGGGGGCTGGAGCCACCGTACCGACGCCTGGGGTTTGAAGCACTGGCCAATGCAGGCAACGACTTTGAGCTCGGCTCGGCCGGCGCTGGCCGTGGCGCCATGGCCGGCGTGTTGAAAGGCGGGTTGGGCACGGCCTCGCTTGACCTGGGCGACGGGTTGATCGTCGCCGCGCTGGTGGTCGCCAACCCGATTGGCTCGGTGTACATGCCCGACGGTCAAACCTTCTGGGCCTGGCCCTGGGAGGTGGCCGGGGAGTTTGGCGGGCATCGCCCGGTGGACGTCATGGATTGCAGTGACCCGATGCCGGAACTGTCGCGGCTGGATTCCATGGGGCGTTTGCAGGCCGGAGCCAATACCACACTGGTGGTGGTCGCCAGCACCGCGCGGCTGACCGTGGCGGAGTGCAAGCGCGTGGCGATCATGGCTCAGGACGGGATTGCACGGGCGGTGCGGCCGGCGCATTTGCCGTTTGATGGGGACACGGTGTTTGCCTTGGCGTCGGCGGCGGTGGAGTTGACCGATGGGCCGCGGCGGCAGGTGGAGATTGGAAGGGTTGGCTCGGCGGCGGCGGATTGTGTGGCGCGGGCGATTGCCCGAGGCGTGTTCGCTGCCAGAGGCGTTTGAGCCAGACTCGGTGTAAATGTGGGAGCTGGCTTGCCTGCGATGTTTGATCGTTCCCACGCTCCGCGTGGGAATGCCGCCCTGGACGCTCCGCGTCCCGAAGTCGGCGGGTAGTTAAGGTCCTGTGCCAGGTGACGCAGAGCGTCACAGGATGCATTCCTTTGCTGCGCGTGGGAACGATCGGCAAATGTAGCTGACCCACCGCTATCGCAGGCAAGCCAGCTCCCACATTGGTTCTTTGTGTATCAGGTGAATCGTGACACTCGGGCCTGCGCTGTCGCCGCCTGCTCCGGCAGCCCCAACGCCTCATACACCCTCACCAGACTCCGATTCGTCGGCACATCCCAGCCGTCATACCGGCGCCGCAACTCCAGCGTCTGCTGCGCGCCAAACCAGTCGCCCGCGTGCAAGCGTGCATCCAGTTCCACCTGGGCGAAGAGGTCACGCTGGGCGTGGCTGCCGCCAATCTCGTTCAGGCGGGGCAGGGCGATACTCAACTGTTCCAGCGCCTGCTGCCAGTCACCGCGTGCGTGGGCCAGCAAACCCTTGGCCAGCGGCAAAGTGACTTCGCCCCACACCGGCCTGGCGTCGAAGCTATGCCGCCGAAGCGCCGCCAGCAGTGTGTCGGCCTCAGGCTTGCCCGCCCGCGCCAGGCCATACAGGTATTGCACGCTCAGAAACGGCTGCACCGTATCCCCCACCCGCCGCTGAAGGTACGGCGCCAAGTCCTGCCAACGCTTGCCCACATCAATCCCCGCCAGTTCCAGCCGGGCCAGCAACGACACCGCACCCACCTGGTCCTGGGAGTATTCCGGCAAGATTCCCCACACGTGTTGATCGTAAATCTCCAGTACCCGCTGGTCCTCACCGCGTGCCAGGTAGAACAGCGCCAGGTGCCACCAATTGTGGGTGTACATGAACGAATTCAAGCCCGCCCAGTGATGGGCCACGCTTTCCAGAAATGCCGTGCCTTCCTCGATACGCCCCTGGGTCAGCATCACGTGGGCCAATGCGTGCTGTGCCCAAGGCTCGGACGGTTGCAGGCGCAGGGCCTGCAATGCGCTGGCCTCGGCCTCTTCGATCAGGTGGCATTGTTCATAGGCGAAGGCCAGCAGGCCATGGCTGTGGGCGATGTCCGTCGCGGCCGCCACCGCCTTGAGGCCGATGCGCAGCAGCGCCGGCCAGTTACCCCGGTTGAATTCCAGGTACTGATTGAGCTTGGCCGCAAACAGGTCGCGGGGGTAACGCTCCAGAACGTGTTCGCTCAGGTGCAGCACGTGATCGAGGTCATCGCGTATCCACGCTTCCAACAACGCCAGATACAGCTGCGCGCGCGGGTGGTCGGTATCGACCGCAGCGGCGCGCAGTCGGTAGTGCTCGGCCAGCGTGGGGCCTTCGGGGGACTCGATAAACATCAGCAGTACACCGGCGAAGGCATTGGCGAGCGCGGAGTCGGCGTCGGCATCAGCGGCGGCCAGGATGCCCTCGGCGCGGGGCTGATAGCCGAGGAAGCCGCCGATAAAATCGTCCAGGCCCTGGCGGGTGGCGGGGTCTTGGGTGTCGATGGGGTTGCCCAGGTAATCCAGTGACATGGTGGAGAGGCTCATTGATTCGGATGCCATTGCAGGGGCAAACCTTGTGCCACCTGACAACCTGGAATCCATGTGGGAGCTGGCTTGCCTGCGATAGCGGTGGGTCAGCTACATTTCTGTTAACTGAAAGGTTGCTATCGCAGGCAAGCCAGCTCCCACATTGAAACTGCGGGGCTGTTGCTTTTTGCACAGTCGCGCAGGCCGCTGTGGTTTTTTCATCACTTCATCTGCGCGCTGCCCCTGCATTTCCGGCCAAACCGCCCATGGCACAGCCCTTGCAAAATCCCTCGCATACCTTTCAAGTCGAGGAGACTCCATGCGCTCATTCTCTTTCCGCCGCGTCCTCTCGTCGGTGGGGCTGTGCACCGTCCTGCTGGCCGGTCAGGCCCAGGCGCAACCCCATGACGGCGGGGTGCTCAACCTCGTCGCCCAACCTGAACCGCCGTCGCTGATGCACGGCGTGGTCAGCCATGTGTCCACCCAGTACGTCAGCGGCAAGATCCTGCAGGGCCTGCTGACCTTCGACACGGATCTGAAGCCCAAACCGGTATTGGCCAAGGCCTGGACTATTTCCCCGGATGGCCTGACTTACACCTTCGACCTGCAGGACGGCGTGCACTGGCATGACGGCCCGGCGTTCACCGCCGATGATGTGGTGTTCAGCTTCAAGACTTTCTACCCCGAGGTGGACAAGCGTCTCGGCGGGATCATCACCGAGTACGTCGACAACATCACTGCCACAGGCCCGCTGCAAGTGGTCTTCCACCTTAAGAAACCCTTCGCGCCGCTGCTGTCGGCGTTGGGCAGCGGCCTGCGCCCGGTGGTGCCAAAGCACCTTTACGAGAACACCGATTTTCGCAACAACCCCTACAACCTCAAGCCGGTCGGCACCGGCCCGTTTGTGTTTGTGGAGTGGAAGCGCGGCGCCTACATCAAGCTGGCCAAGAACCCTGACTACTGGAAAAAAGGCCTGCCCCATCTGGACGGCATTGTCTTCCACGTCATCCCCGACGGTTCCTCGCGCGCCGCCGCGTTTGAGCGCAATGACGTGCAAGTGCTGCGCAGCGGCGATGCCGATTACTCCGACCTCAAACGCCTGAGCGCCTTGCCGAATGTGCAATCGTCGGAAAAAGGCTGGGAGCTTTACGCCGGCCTCGCGTTCCTGCAAATCAACACGCGCAAGCCGCCGCTGAACAACCCCAAGGTGCGTCAGGCCATTCTGTATGCGCTGAACCGCCAGTTCATCGTCGACAACATCTTCTTCGGCTCGGGCAAGCTCGCCCAGGGCGAGTTTGTCTCGACCACCCCCTACCACGACCCGCAGTTGCCGCAGTACGCCTATGACGTGAAAAAGGCCAAGGCGCTGATTGCCGAATCCGGTGTGGACGTGGGCGCGGTGCGTATCCGTTTGCTCAACGGCGAGAAAGGTGGCGCGTGGGAGCGCCTGGCCGAATACACCAAGCAAGCTTTGCAACCGCTGGGCTTTAAAGTGCAGGTGGTGACGTCGGATGCGGCCACCTGGTTCCAGCGTGTCAGCGACTGGGACTTTGATCTGACCTACAACTTCATATTCCAGATCGGCGACCCCTACCTGACCAGCGCCTACCTGTACCGCTCCGACTACATCCTCAAGACCTCGCCGTTCGCCAACGTCAGCGGCTACAGCAGTCCTGAGGCCGATGCGTTGTGGACGAAAATCGCCAACACGCCAGTAAGCCCTGAGCGCACCCAACTCTACAGCCAACTGGAGAACGTGCTGAACAACGACCTGCCGATCGCGCCGATCTTTGAAATGCGCAACCAGACGCTGTTTCACACGCAAGTGAAAAACCTGCTGCAAACCGCCACCAGCCTTAACGAAGACTACGAAAGCGTCTACCTCGACGCCCCCGCGCCATGAACGGCGTGCTGTATCTCAGCGGGCGCCTGCTCAAGGCGTTGCTGATGGTGGTGGCGGTGCTGGTGTTGAGTTTTGTGTTGATTCACCTTGCGCCGGGCGACCCGGCGCTGTTGCTGGCCGGCGAAGCGGGGGTGGACGACGTGCAGTTCATCGAGCACCTGCGCCAGACCATGGGCCTGGATAAACCGTTGTTGCAGCAGTTGCTGATTTACCTGGGCAATATCGCCCATATGGACCTGGGGTATTCCTACCGCAACCAGACCTCGGTGTGGGCGCTGATCGCCGAGCGTTTGCCGGCGACGCTGGCCCTGATGGGCTCGGCGTTTGTGCTGTCGTCGGTGCTGGGCGTGACACTCGGCGTGCTGGCGGCGCGGGCGCGGCAGACGAGGCACTGGCTGGACGGTGTGATCTCCCACGGCGCCTTGTTGCTATACGCGATGCCGCCGTTCTGGCTGGCGATGCTGTTGATCCTGCTGTTTTCGGTGAGCCTGGATTGGTTGCCGGCGTTCGGCATGGAAACCGTCGGCCAGGACTTTTCGCTGCTGGACCGTGCACAGCACCTGCTGCTGCCGTGCCTGTCGTTGAGCGTGTTGTTTCTTGCCCTGTATATCCACCTGACCCGCGCCGCCGTACTCGACGCCCTTGCTCAGGAATACGTGCGCACGGCCCACGCCAAGGGTTTGCGCCCCCGGCGGATTCTGTACGTGCACGTGCTGCGCAATGCGTTGCTGCCGGTGGTGACTTTTGCTGGCCTGCAACTCGGCCAACTGGCCAGCGGCGCGCTGCTGGTGGAGGTGGTGTATTCGTGGCCCGGCATTGGCCGGCTGATGTATGACGCCCTGGCCCAACGCGATTACGGCGTATTGATGGGGGGCTTTCTGGTGATTTCGATTTTGGTGGTGGGCTTTAACGTGCTGACTGATGTGATCTGCCGCGTGCTCGACCCGCGTATCGGCGCCGGAGGGCAGGGCTGATGGCGGTGTTCAAACGCTTTATTCGCCAGCCGTCCGCAGTGGCCGGCGCGGTGTTTTTACTGGCGCTGGTGGCATTGGCGATTACTGCGCCGTGGCTCACCAGCAGTTCGCCATGGGAAATGAACACCCGGCCGATGCTTGCGCCGTTCCAGGACTCGGCCCATTGGCTGGGCAGTGATTTGCTCGGCCGCGACCTGGGCAGCGGTTTGCTCTACGGCGCACGCGTTTCACTGGCCGTGGGCGCACTGGCCAGCTTGGCGACGCTGCTGGTGGGGCTGTTTGTCGGCGCGCTCGCCGGTTACTTCGGTGGCTGGCTTGACGGCGTGCTGATGCGCATCGCCGAGTTCTTCCAGATCATTCCGCAACTGGTGTTGGCGGTGATTCTGGTGGCGGTGCTGGAGCCGTCCCTGGGCACCATCGTCTTGGCCATTGCGCTGGTCGCCTGGCCGGCGGTGGCGCGGCTGGTGCGCAGTGAATTCCTGACCCTGCGCCAGCGCGAATTTGTGCAGGCCGCAAGGGTGCTTGGGCAGTCGCCGCTGGGGATCATTACCCAACAAATCCTGCCGAATGCCCTCGCGCCGTTGCTGGTGGTGATGACCTTTGTCATGGCCACGGCGATCCTCACCGAAGCCGCCCTGGCGTTCCTTGGTCTGAGCGACCCGGAGGCCATGAGCTGGGGCTACATGATCAACGCGTCCCGTGGACTGTTACGCGATGCCTGGTGGATGAGTTTCCTGCCGGGCCTGGCCATTGTGTTGTGCGTACTGGCGGTCAACCGGGTGGGCGAAGGCTTGCGCGTGGCCTTTGAGCCGGGTAGGTCGGTATGACGTTATTGAGTGTGCAAAACCTGCGAATTGCCTTGCCGCCCGGCGCGGACCGCAGCCATGCGCTGTATGACCTGTCGCTGCAACTGAACCGCGGCGAATGCCTGTGCGTGGTGGGCGAGTCCGGCTCGGGCAAATCGATGCTGGCCAGGGCGTTGTTGCGCCAATTACCGCTGCCGTTGACGGTGGAAAGCGGGCGCCTGGTTTTCCTCGAAGAGGACCTGGCCACGCGCAGCGAAGAGGCCATGCGTCAACTGCGCGGGCACGACATCAGCATGGTGTTTCAAGAGCCCATGAGCGCCCTGAACCCCTTGATGCGCGTGGGTGAACAGATTGATGAAACCCTGCAAGCCCATGGCGTGAAATCCTCAGGCGAAAGGCGTCGGCGAGTGGTGACGTTGCTCGGTTATGTCGGCCTGCCCGACCCCGAGCGTCTGCGCCTGGCCTATCCCTTCGAGCTCTCCGGCGGCCAGCGCCAGCGCGTGGTGATTGCCATGGCGCTGGCGTTTGATCCGGCGCTGTTGATCGCCGATGAACCCACCTCGGCGTTGGATGTGACCACCCAGGCGCAGATCCTCGAGCTGTTGCGCAAAATCCAGCGGGACAAGGGTATGGCGCTGTTGTTCATCACCCATGATTTTGCCGTGGTCGAGGCGATTGCCGACCGCGTGCTGGTGTTGGAAAAGGGCCACGTGGTGGAGCAGGGCAGCGCCCGCCAGGTATTGCGCGAGCCACAGGCGCTGTATACCCGGCAATTGCTGGCGGCGGTGTCGGCACAACCACTGGCGCCGCGTGCTGCGGTGTCAGGCCCGGTGGTGCTGAGCGCCGAGCAGTTGAGCAAGGTGTTCAGCACCCGCAGCGGCTGGTGGACGCGACGCACCACGCAGGCGCTCGACGCGGTCAAGTTGCACCTGCGCGAGGGTGAAACGCTGGGGATTGTCGGGGAGTCCGGCTCGGGCAAATCCACCCTGGGACGTTGCCTTGTACGCTTGTTACGGGCTGACAGCGGGCACATTCAATGGCTGGGGCAGGACGTGGCCGGGCTGTCGGAAAGGCGTTTACGCCCGCTGCGCAGTGACGTGCAGATGATTTTTCAGGACCCGTTCGCCTCCCTCAACCCACGCCAGACCGTGGGCCGCATCATCATGACCGGGCCTTTGGTGCAGGGGCATTCCAGCGCCGACGCCGAAAGACGTGCACGCGAGTTGCTGACGCTGGTGGGCTTGCCGGCCACGGCTTTCGAACGCTATCCCCATGAGTTTTCCGGAGGCCAGCGCCAGCGTATCGGCATTGCCCGCGCGTTGGCGGTAGAACCGAAAATATTGATCGCCGATGAGTGTGTCTCGGCCCTTGATGCGCTGATTCAGGTGCAGATTCTGGAGCTGCTGGAATCCCTGCAACGACGCTTGAAACTGAGCATTGTGTTTATCACCCACGACCTGCGGGTGGCGGCAAGGTTGTGTGACCGCATTGCGGTGATGCAGAACGGGCGGGTGGTGGAGCAGGGTGAGACGGCGGGTTTATTTGCGGATGCGCGGCATCCTTACACTCGAACGCTGTTGCAGTGTGTGCCGGCTGATGCCATCTAATGTGGGAGCTGGCTTGCCTGCGATAGCGGCCTGTCAGTTGATAGAGATGCAGCTGACCCACCGTCATCGCAGGCAAGCCAGCTCCCACAGGTTTTACCGAGTTTCTTCATTGAGGAATGGGTGTTTATGAGTGCCAATTTCAAAGAACTGCCCGTGGTACGCGGCCAAATTGTGGAAATCCGCCCCAACCGCCACCTGAGCATTGCCCTCCACCCGGGCACCACCCAGGCGCACATCGTGGTGTTTTTCTGCCACGGCGCCGGCGGCAACAAGGACCAATGGCGCCTGCAATGGCAAGCGCTCCAGGCGCAGGGCTACAGCCTGGTCGCCTGGGATTTATTGGGCCACGGCGAGAGCGCCAAACCCCGCAAGGCATCGGCCTACGCCTGGGCGGAACTGGTGGCCGACTACACGGCGATCCTGCAGCGCTACGCGGGCCCACGTAATCTGATCGTGGCGCACTCCTTCGGCACGGGCCTGACCCTCAGTACCTTGCTGACCAAACCTGCCGTGCCTGTCGAAGCGGCGCTGTTGCTGGGTACGCTGCTGCATCGCCCTGCGACCAGCGGCGGCTTGCTGTCGTTACCCGCGTGGCTGCTCGAATGGCTGCGCCCGTTGTTGGCCAAGGGTTTCCGCGAGCGCGCCTGGCATTCCACCGCTGACCCGGCGCTGGTGGCGTACGAGGAAAAACTCACCGAACGCAACCCGCTGTACATGTTCAAGGCCCTGATGAAAAACGCCAGTTGGCCGGATGCGGGACAAATCCCCACCCTGACTTTGCCCGTCAGCATTCTGGCCGGTGACAGCGACGGTCTGACCCCCGCCAGCGCAGGGCAGGCTTTGGCTGAGCAGTTGCCAAACGCGCGGTTCCAGGTGCTTGCCCAATGCGGCCACCAACTGATGCTGGAGAAACCCGAGGCCGTGCTTAAAGCTTTCAGCACGTTGACGGAATAAACCGACGCGCTGATGCGTTGTAGTGACTCATTGTTTCGTTCTAGAGATTTGCCATGAGCCACATCCCCGAGCCCCTGGTCCGCGTGCGCGACCTGAGCAAAACCTTCGGTGCCGTCACGGCCCTGGATCAGGTCGACCTGGCGATTTATCCCGGTGAAGGCGTGGCCTTGCTGGGTGCCAGTGGTGCGGGCAAATCGACGCTGGTGAAAGTCCTCGGCGGCCGGTTGGCGGCGGACGGCGGCGAAGTGTGGGTCGACGGCCAGCGGCAGCGTTTTACGTCACCCTTGTCGGCGCGGCGCGTGGGCATCGTCGCCGTGCATCAGCGCCCCGACGAAGGCATCGCCCCCGGCCTGAGCGTGGCCGAGAACCTGCTGCTCGACGAGCTGTGCCTGCCGGGTGCGGACTTCCTGCTCAACCGTAAAAACCTGCTGCTACGCGCCGAAGCCATCGCCGCGGTGCTGGGCCTCGATCTGCCGTTGCAGCACCCGGTGGAACGCCTGGGCCAGGCTGATCGACAGTTACTGTTGCTGGCCCGGGCGTTCGCCTTGCAGCCACGGCTGTTGATTCTCGATGAGCCGACGGCCGCTCTGTCAGACGCCGACGCCGAACGCCTGCTGGGCCTGATCGACCGCCAGCGCAGCCGTGGGATGGCAGTGTTGTGCATCTCGCAGCGCGTCGCGGACTTGCAACGGGTGACGAGCCGTGCGGTGGTGCTTCACCAGGGGCGGACCGATTTTATCCGCCGTCGCGCTCAGGCCCGTACTGTCAGCGCGGCGTGGGGATAAACGCCACACTCCCACCCTCACGCTTCTGAAACAACCGCTCGCCGTTATCCGGTTGTGTGGTGATCACCTGATGATCCGCACCCAGGTAGGCCAGCGGCGTCGGGTCTTCCCTGGAATACTGCGCCAGGATAATCGTGTGTTGCGGGTCGAAGCGTCGGCCGCTGGTTTTTTCCAGCCAGGCCATGAAGGCGGCGCTGTCGCCCTGGCGCGGGAAGTCCTGGGTTTCGCTGACGTAATAGAACGGCTTGCCGCCGTTTTGCAGGTACATCGGCAGCTTGTTGTCGACTTCCACCATGACCATCTGCCAGTCGCTCCAGGGCGCGGTGTGTTGCGCCTGGGCTTTCACGTCTTCGGCAAAACGGGTCACGCCGCCGTTGCCGGTGGTCCACGGGTAGATCACTCCCAGCACCAGCAACAGCAGGCCTGCGGTGAAGCCGAAGCCTTTCTGCCAGCGCGGCCAGCGGGCCGGGTTTTTCTGCAGGCGTTCACTCAGCCACCAGGCCGCCAACAGTTGGGCAAACGGCACCAACGGCAGCACGTAGTAACTGCGGCGGCTGCCACTGGCCGTGAAGAACACAAACAGCAGGCCCAGGCCCCACACCAGCCAGCGCACGTTGGGCGGCGTCTGGCGCCAGTGCCGCAGCGCCAGCCACAGGCCGAGCACCCAGCACGGCGCCCACGGCAAGGTGTAGGCGGGCAGGTAGATCAGGTAGGTGTAGATCGGCCCCATGTGGTCGAAGGGGTCGAAAAAGCGTACGACGTTTTCCTTGAACACCAGTTGCAGGCCGCTTTCGCCATAGGTCGGCGCCCCGTAGATATGCGACAGCACGAAGGGGATCGCATAGAACGCCGCTGCGATCAGCAGGGCCAGCAGCAGGCGCAGGTTGAGGTGGCGTTTGTAGCGGTGCTCGCTGAGCAGATGCGGCAGCAGCACCAGGCCCGGCAATACAAAACCGATCAGGCCTTTGAGCAGCGATGTCGCGGCCAACAGCAGGAAAAATACGGTGTAGCGCCCCAGCCGTGTGTCGTCCGGCCCGCGCCAATACCACCACACCGATGCCAGCACGCCGCACACGGTCAGCACATCGGCGGTGGCCACGCGCGCCCAGAACAGAAAGTAAAAGCTGGTGGCGAGCATCCATCCGGCAATCAGCCCGGTGCCTTGGCGAAACAGGCGCTCGCCGATCAGGTACACCAGCCAGATGCTCAGCCACGCCGAGATCACCGAGGACAGGCGCAGCGACCACGGGCCGAGCCCGCCCATCAGGTTAGCAAAACCTGTGATCAACCAGTAGGAGGGCAGCGGTTTGTCGTAGTACGGCGCGCCCTTGAGGTAAGGGTCGAAATAGTCACCGCTTTGCAGCATTTGCAGGGCGATATTCGCCCAGCGGGTTTCTGGCCCCCACAGGTCACGACTGCCCAGGCCCAGCAGCAGGAGAAGCGCCGAGACGCCCAGCAGCAACACCAGCGCGCCACGTTCGGTTTTCCAGTAGCTCATCGGGTTGTTCCTGTGGCAAGCCAGACGTTAAGGAAGCTGCGGGTAAATGATCATCAGCATGGGGCCCTTGCGATAACGCTTGCCGCCCGGGGGCAGTTGCCCTTCTTCGCGGTGCTCGCTGGTGCTGCGCACGCGCATCAACACGCCCACCGAGCCCTGTTTGCGCGCTTCACTCAGCCACGGCTGGACGTTGTCCAGGGTGACCTTGCGGTGGGCTGCACCCGCATACTTGAGGCCGTAACGCAGTTCGCCTTCGGTGTCGTAAAACGCCACCTCAGGCCGGCGCAGGCGCCAGGACAATGCAGATGCCGTACCCAGTTCGTTGCTGATCAGAGCATGGGTTTGTTGCAGTTCATCCAGATGTTCCAGCACAAACTGGTCGGGCATTTCGGTGTTTGTGATTTCTTCCGGCATGCCGGCAGGCAACAGAGCCACCAGCACGCCGATGGCCAGCGCGGGCATTGCCCATAGCGTCAGCGGTCGGAAGGCTTGCAGCAGGTTGGCGAGGATCCAGCCCAGCAGCACGATAAAGCTCAAGGACAGGCTGAACATCTCCGCATGGCTGTTGCTGTACAGCGGGTTATCGATTTGCAGGTAAATCAGGCCGGCCATCGCGCCCACGCCGATGATCAGGTTCAGCAGGCCGTTGGCGCGCAGTGAACGTGTTTCGCCCTGCTTGATCAGGTCAATCAGCGCGTGGCCCATCAACAGCGCCAGCGGCAGCAGGCACGGCATGATGTAGGTCGGCAACTTGCCGCGGCTCATACTGAAAAAGGCCAGGGGCAACAGCAGCCACAGCGCAAGAAACACCACTGCCGGCTGGCCTTTGTCTTTCCAGGTTTTGAGCAGGGTGGCCGGCAACAAGGCCGCCCATGGCAGGCACGCAACCACCATGATCGGCAGGAAGAACCACCAGGCTCTTGCGTGTTGCGCATTGTCGGAGGAGAAGCGGCGAATGTGTTCATGCCAGAAGAAGAAACGCCAGTAGTCCGGTTCCTGCACATGCACCGCCCACACCCACGGCAGGCAGACCAGCGCTGCTACCAGGATCGCCAGTGGGCCACAGCGCAACAACTCGCCGAGGCGGCGTTGCCAGAGCACGTACGGCAGGGCAATCAACACGGGTAACAGCCAGGCAAGAAAGCCCTTGGTCAGGAAGCCCATGCCACAGGCCAGCCCCACCAGTGCCCAGGCGCCCAGCCGGCGGCGGGGCGTGGGGCTGTCGAGGGCAAACCACAGCGCGACCAGGCTGAGGTTGACCCAAAAGGTGAATTGCGGATCAAGGTTGGAATACCCCGCTTGGCCGGCCACCAACCCGAAACTCATGTAGAGCAGGGCGCAGGCAAAGCTTTTGCGCGGGTCGTTCCACAGGCGCCGTGCGATAAGGTAGGCCAGCGCCACGCTCAGGCCGGTGGTCAGGGCTGAAGCGATGCGCACGCCAAACAGGTTTTCGCCGAACACAGCCTGGCCCAGAGCGATCAACCAATAGCCGGCGGCAGGTTTTTCAAAGTAGCGCACCCCCATGAAATGCGGCGCGACCCAATTGCCGCTCAGCAGCATTTCCTGGCTGATCTGAGCGTAGCGGGCTTCATCCGGGATCCATAAACCGTGCAGGCCCATGGGCAACAGATAAAACACAGCGAAGGCCAGCAGCAGTAGATGCAAGGGTTTCAAACGGGTCATGAAAACGTCGCTCCTTGACGTTCAATGGAAGGGTGTTGAGGGATGAAAGTAATAGAAGGAAGAATCACAAAGTTCACTAAGTCGCTGAAATTATTCATGACGCCGCCAAATAACGGGCGCAGTTAAACATGCCAGAGGAGGCCTGTCGTTTTGCTGAACATGAAAGAAAATATAAGTAAAAAAGTGTCTAGAACTTCTTCAAAACATCCAGCCAGGCCTGGCTTTTCATAATGCCCAGCGTCTCGAACTTGCCGTTCGGGAGCACACGCACAAACAAGGCACTGCCGTACTCGGGAAAGTGTGCGTGGGGGTAGCCGAGGGTGGTTTCGAAGTCGGCGATGCAACCGCTGTGGGTGACAAATACCAGGTTGCGTCCGGCCTGTTTGCGGCTGAGCAATTCCTCGCCGATGGCCGCGCCGCAGATGGCTTGCTGGCTGGAAGTCAGCTCGGTATTGCCGAACATGGCGTGGGCAGTCTGGCGGGTGCGAACGACGGGGCTGGCGACCACGTCACTGCTCTGCATGCCAAGTGCCTTGAAGGCTTTGCCCAGTTCTTCGGCCTGTTGATTGCCAATAACCGTCAGGCCTTCCAGTGGGCCGAGGCAGGGGTTTGACGAGCGGTCGCAGCGTTCTTCGTGGCGTACCAGAACAATCAGATCGCCATCGCGCCAGGCGGGCAACACCTTGGACGTCAGCAAGCGATCACCCACGCTCAGGTCACGCGGCGATGAGGGCCACAGCAGGAAACCGGCCAGCAGCAGACCGACAACGGCGACACCTGCGCCCCACTTTCGCAAGCGCTTGATAACAGCGCGGCGTGAGCGCGGTTTGGTCAGGGTAAGGTCAACCACATCTTTCACCATGGGTACGGTCTGCATTTGTTATTTGAGTAGGCGCAGCGCGTTGACAGGTGCCCGCATTTAAGGGAAAGCCTGTCACAGGGCTGCTGTCTTTTCGCTGAACATTCAGCGGGTAGAAGTTGCCGGGATCGGCAACTAATTAGTTGCCGGAGACCGACGCTTGGCGGGCAATTTAGAGGGGGGCGGGTGGGCAAGCAGTGAAATCAATGTGAAAAATTTGCGTGGGCTGCGCGGCCAGCCGTTATTCTCGTTTGCAGTCCTTCAAACGAGCGTGCTTATGTTGCAGGTGCAAGATGTCCTGAAACGCTACGCCACCCCCCAAGGCCCGCTGACGGTGCTCGCAGGTGTCGACTTGCATCTGGGTGAACGTCAGAGCCTGGCGCTGATGGGCGAGTCGGGCAGCGGCAAAAGTACCTTGCTGCACCTGGTGGCTGGGCTTGACCGGGTAGATGGCGGCCGTATCCAGGTGGGTGAGCAACGCCTGGATCAGTTGAACGAGTCGCAACTGGCCCACTGGCGGCGCACCGAAATCGGTTTGGTGTTTCAGCAGTTCAACCTGATCGGCAGTTTGCGTGTCGACGACAACCTGGCGTTCCAGGCGCGTTTGGCCGGGCGCTTCGATCCACAGTGGCAGGCGCAGTTGGTTGAGCGTCTGGGCTTGGGTGACTTGCTTAAACGCTATCCTGAACAACTCTCCGGCGGCCAACAGCAACGGGTCGCGGTAGGCCGCGCGCTGGCCTCGCGCCCGGGCTTGCTGCTGGCGGACGAGCCCACCGGCAACCTCGATGAAGCCACCAGCGATGAGGTGCTGCAACTGATGCTCGACCTGTTGCGCGACAGCCCCACCAGCTTGTTGATGGTCACCCACAGCCCCCGAATTGCCGCGCGGCTGGACCGGCAGGTGGTGTTGCATCGCGGGCGTGTCGTGCCCGCGGACGCGCGCTGAGGTGGCGGTGTTTTATTGGGCGTTATGCGCGCTGCTGAGCCATTGGCGACGTCACCCTGTGCAGTTTTTCAGCGTGCTGACTGGCCTGTGGCTGGCCACTGCACTATTGACCGGCGTGCAAGCCCTCAACAGCCAGGCGCGGGACAGCTATGCACGCGCCAGTCAGCTGATCGGCGGCGAACCGCAAGCCAGCCTCAATGCACCGGATGCGGCCAGCTTCCCGCAGGCGGTGTTTGCCGAACTGCGTCGCGCCGGGTGGCCGGTGTCGCCGGTGGTGCAGGGGCGCTTGGCGCTCAAGGGGCATGAAGACCAGCGTTTGCAATTGATGGGCATCGACCCGCTGTCGCTGCCCGGCACCGGCGCTGTGGCGGGGCAACGCTTGAGCCAGGCGCAAATGCTCGCGTTTTTCGAGCCGCCGGGACGCACCTGGATTGCACCGCAAACCTTGCAGGCGCTGGGGCTGCATGAGGGTGAGCAGCCACTCACGGTCAGCGGCCAGGCCTTGCCGCCGTTGCAGGTTCAGCAGGACATGGCCCCCGGCCTGCTGCTGACGGACATCGGTTTTGCTCAACCCTTGCTGGCGATGCAAGGGCAGCTGTCGCGCCTGTTGCTCGATAATGCCTTTGCGGCCAGCCATCCCACGCCTCCCGCTTCGCTGCAACTCAAAAGGGGTGAAGACAATAACCTCGCGCGCCTCACCGAAAGCTTTCACCTGAACCTCGACGCGTTGGGCTTTTTGTCCTTTGTGGTGGGGCTGTTTATCGTCCACGCCGCCATCGGCCTGGCGCTGGAACAACGGCGCGGGTTGCTGCGCACCCTGCGCGCTTGCGGGGTCAGCGCGCGCATGCTGATCCTCAGCTTGGGCGTAGAGCTTGGCGCACTGTCGTTGCTGGGCGGCGTGCTGGGCGTCGCCAGCGGTTACCTGCTCGCCAGCCTGTTGCTGCCGGATGTCGCCGCCAGCCTGCGCGGTTTATACGGCGCCGAAGTGCCGGGCCAACTGAGCCTTAGCCCGTGGTGGTGGATCGCCGGTTTGGGCCTGAGCCTGCTGGGCGCGTTACTCGCCGGCGCCAGCAGCTTGTGGCGGGCGGCGCGTTTGCCGCTGCTGGCGCTGGCCAACGCCCAGGCCTGGCACGAAGCCCATGGGCGCTGGTTGCGGCGTCAGGGATGGGTGGCGGCGACGGCATTGTTGATTGCGCTGCTGGCGCTGTGGCTGGGCGACAGCCTGGCCGCCGGGTTTGTGTTGATGGCCGCGTTGCTGCTCGGCGCTGCGCTGGGTCTGCCGGTGGTGCTCAACGGTTTGCTGAAGGCGCTGCTGGGGCGCAGTCGCTCAGTGTTGGGCCAATGGTTTCTCGCCGATTGCCGACAGCAGTTGCCCGCCTTGAGCCTGGCACTGATGGCGTTGCTGTTGGCGCTGGCGGCGAATATCGGCGCGGGTTCCATGACCTCGGGCTTTCGCCAGACCTTCAACAACTGGCTCGAACAACGCCTCACCGCCGAGCTGTACATCAACCCGCAAAACCCCGCGCAGGCGGAGCAACTCGGCACGTGGCTCGCGCAGCAGCCGCAGGTGCAAACCGTACTGCCGACCTGGCAGGTCGCGGTGCAATTACAGGGCTGGCCGGCGGACGTGTTTGGCGTGGTCGACGACCCGACCTATCGCCAGCACTGGCCGTTGCTGGAGGCTGCCAACGCACCTTGGGACCAGTTGCTCAACGACGACAGCGTGATGCTCAGCGAACAGCTCGCCCGGCGGTTGAAGGTGCGGTTGGGTGAGGTGGTAAACATCCCGACGCCTGAAGGTGCCTGGTCGCCGCGCGTAGTGGGCATTTACGCCGACTATGGCAACCCCAAGGGCCACTTGCTGGTGAATTCCCGGCATCTGCTGGCGCATTGGCCGACGCTGTCGCCTGCACGCTTCAACCTGCGGGTACTGCCGCAAAACGTAGCGCCGCTGGTAGGCGAAGTGCAGAAGACGTTTGGCCTGGAAGACAGTCGCATCGTCGATCAACAGCAACTCAAAGGCTGGTCGAGCCAGGTGTTCGAGCGCACCTTCGCCGCCACCGCAGCCTTGAACAGCCTCACCCTCGGCGTCGCCGGTGTGGCGCTGTTTATCAGCCTGCTGACCCAGAGCCAAAGCCGTCTCGGCCAGCTTGCGCCGCTGTGGGCGCTGGGGGTGACGCGGCGGCAACTGATGCTGTTGAACCTCGGCCAGACCTGGCTGTTGGCCGTGCTCACGCTGGTTCTCGCATTACCGCTGGGGCTGCTGTTGGCCTGGTGCCTGGATGCGGTGATCAACGTACAGGCGTTTGGCTGGCGCCTGCCGTTGCAGGTGTTCCCGTGGCAGCTCGCGCAATTGTTGGGGCTGGCAATGCTCGCCACGTTGCTGGCGTCGGCCCTGCCGCTGTGGCAGTTGTACCGCAGCCGTCCGGCGGATTTGTTGAGGACCTTTGCCCATGAGGATTAAAGCGCTGGTGTGGGCGGCGATGTTGCTGCTCAGCGGGTGCGACAAAGCGCCTGCGCCTGAAGCGAGTTTCGCCGGGCTGGGCAGCGATGCCGCGGACTTTGCCCAGGTGGTGCCGGGTAAAGTCTTCAGCTTTCCCGAGGACCACGGCCCTCACGAGGGCTTTCGCATTGAATGGTGGTACGTCACCGCCAACCTCAAGGATGCCCAAGGCAATGTGTTCGGCGTGCAGTGGACGTTGTTTCGCAACGCCTTGAAGGCGGGAGCGGCGCAACCCGGCTGGCACGATTCGACGGTGTGGCTCGGGCACGCCGCCGTCACCTCGGCGACCCGGCACTACGCCGCTGAACGTTTTGCGCGTGGCGGCGTCGGCCAGGCCGGCGCGCAGGCGCAGCCCTTTAACGCCTGGATCGACGACTGGAATTTCGCCACTCGGCCAGGCGCCGCAAGCCCCCTGGCGGACATGCAACTCAAGGCCGGCGGGCCGCAATTCGCCTACGACCTGCACCTGACGTCGAGCCGCCCGCTGGTGCTGCAAGGCGATAACGGCTACAGCCGCAAGTCCGATCAGGGGCAGGCGTCTTACTACTACAGCCAACCGTTTTTCACGGCGACCGGCAGTGTGAGTATTGATGGCAAAACCTATCAGGTCAGCGGCCCGGCCTGGCTTGACCGCGAATGGAGCAGCCAACCGCTGGCCGCCAGCCAGACCGGTTGGGACTGGTTTTCCCTGCACCTGGACCGCGGCGAGCAGTTGATGCTCTTCCGCGTACGGCAAACCGACGGCGCGGGTTATCTGACCGGCACCTGGATCGACAAGGACGGCCACACCGAGACCCTGCACAATGCCGATATTCAGCTTGCACCACTGGCGACTACCGACATCGACGGACGCCACATTCCTACGCGCTGGTCGCTGAAAATTCCCGCCAAGCAGCTGGATATCACCACCGAAGCCGTCAACCCGAACGCCTGGATGAACCTGAGCATTCCCTACTGGGAAGGGCCGGTGAAGTTTGACGGTGGGGTGGGGTATTTGGAGATGACGGGGTACTAAAGCGCCTTTTTTGTAGGCGCTTGTCTTCTGCGATGTAGGTCTCTTCCCAAATGTGATTTTCCCCTCCCGGACTTGTGTCCGGGGCGTATCCGCTTGCCTATATTCCGACGCCATCTTCATTGCTACCGGGATGTAAGGCATGGCGCAGGGATACGTGAATGAGCGCACTACGGACTACCTCAGTTTGAAAAACAGGCTGATGGGCAGCACCTCAAGCCGCCAGCGTCTGGACCACTTCGATGTACTGAACCGGCATCTGCGGCCAGGGTTGGTGACGCCGGGGCAATTGGTGATTGTGCCGGATGCCTACAGCGTGAGCTGTTCGCTGGAGGAAGCCTGGCTGATGCGGTATGCCCAAGAGGTTCGACGGGACCTGGATGCATCGGCGGGCTCGGCAGTCATCAATAACTATGACTTGTTACAGAGCTTTCTGACGTATGGCTCGATCGGTGTGGGCAGTGCGAGTTCTGCCTGGGGGCGGCACTTGAAGGAAGTGGCGGCTACGTTGGAGGCGATCGAACAACTGCATCAGCGGTTGAAAAGCGGTGGGGTGGACCGGGGCGAATTTGTTCGGCAGCGCCAGGTGTTGTTTGGGCAACTGGATACACAGTTGCAAGGGGCTGCGCGGTTTGGGAGTGGGCTGCGGGGGAATCAGTCGTTGAAGAAGGTGCTGGGGGTTTCGACGAAGAGTTACCTGCATAAGGGGGAGATTGTGGGGTATGCGCAGCGGATGAAAGGGATTGCGCAGATGTCGAACCTGCTGGGGAAGGGGACTTATGTCGGGTTGGTGATGGATACAACGGCCGCGGGGTTGGAGATAAAGGAGGCGTGTGTGACGGGAAGGGAAGCTCAGTGTCGGCGGGCGAAATATGTGGAGTCGGGCCGACTGGCGCTTGGAGTGGCTGGCGCGGCTGGAGGAGGAGCTTTAGGCGCTGAAATAGGCCGGCGTGTATGCACTCTCTTTTTAGGTTTCGCGACTAAAGGCAGTGGTGCTTTGACCTGTGGAGTCATTGGGGGCGCTGCAGGGGGCTACGCAGGAGGCAGTCTGGGTGGCGATGGTGGGGCGTTTCTGGGCGGCAAAATCATAGAGATGGAAGGTGTTTTTATCTTTCAAGCCGAGGGGGCTTAACGATGTCGTTTTTTATTGCCTACACCATTGTGATGATTATTGGGACGTTCGTTGTTTTGGCACTGATGTTTTATGCCGGGCGTACGAAGCTTGATGAGCTGGAAAGTTACTTCAGTGAAAACGCAGAAGTTGGTAAACGTCAGCAGCGCTGGACAAGAAATCGGCGGGTCGACAGATTTAATCGCATGGGGTTGATGATTGGCATCCTGCGCACGCCTAAAGACTCTGTGAAAACAGGCCTCGTGACCGAGGCAGAATTGGCTTCCATTCCGTTGGCACTCAAGCGTTGGGCCGTATGGCCATTTCGTCTTGTGCTGATTTGGTCAATCAGCTGGGGGTATTGGTTTACCTGGCTCTAGAGGTAGCTTGTTTTCTGAATCTTTTCGTCATTCACACGCCAACGCCAGCTTCGACGGCAGCCGCGCCATGCTCGTGCCTTTCAGCGAGCCCAGGTACAGCCAGTCGTCGTATTCCCGGGCGGTGGCGACAGGCCAGTGATTGCCCGCGCTGCCGTCGTGCAACCCGCTGAAGCAGAAAGGCGATCACGGCGAGAAACAGCACAAAGAATAAATGACGTAATTTTTTGGGGCGGGTATTCATGACGACTTCCGGTTGTCGTGGGCGTTCGGTTCCCAGTGCAGGGTGCCGAACAGGTAGTCCATCACGGGCAGGACGATATTGAAATTGCGCCCCTGCATCAGTTCGCGGCGGTGGTGCAGGGCGTGCAGGTGGTGCATCTGGCGAATCCATGGCAACCGCGCCACGGGGTGGTCGGCGGGCAGGTGTTCGCAGGCGTGGAACACTTCGTAGAGCAGGTAGCCGAGGATCATGCACCCGGCGAACAGGCCGGCGATGTTGGGGTTCAGCTGTTTGAGCAGCCACCAGGCGGGGAGGGTGATGGCCAGGCTGTGCAGGACGATGAGCCAGGCGGGGAAGAGGATTACGCGCCAGTCGCGGGGGCTGTCGAAGGTCATGTGGCCGGGGGTGAAGAAGCTGTGGTGGTCGCCGGTGTGGCGGGCGTAGAACAGCCGGCCCAGGGTGTGTTTGTGGTGGCCGAGGTGGCGGTGTACGAGGTAGATGCAGAGGTTGAAGAAGATCAGGGTCAGGGGGACTGTGAGCCACTGGAGTGGGGTGATGTTGTCGGTGGAGGACCAGGCCAGGGTGATGCAGGTGATGCCGTAGGTGAGTACGAATGTGGCGTGGAGCCAGGGGTTGTAACGGGGGTTGATTTGGGCGCGGTAATGGGCGCGGAAGGTTTCGGTCGGGTGGGGCATTTGGGGGTGCTCGGTGTCTTTTTGTTGGGGTTTGAGCTTAGTTGGTGGTGGGGATTGTGCGAGTACATATCCGTTATTTGAGTGAAGGCTGATATGGGTTCCGCTCTTACAGCGGGTCACTTTTGGAAGGACCCAAAAGTAACCAAAAGGTCCTCGCCCCACCACTCGGCACCTCGCCCAGGCTCGGTGTGCCCTCACTCCGGCTTTG
>NZ_MSDF01000048.1 GCF_002022275.1 Pseudomonas fluorescens | reverse complement strand
AGGCGAGGTGCCGAGTGGTGGGGCGAGGACCTTTTGGTTACTTTTGGGTCCTTCCAAAAGTGACCCGCTGTAAGAGCGGAACCAATATCAGCCCTGACCGCAGCAACGGATATGTACACCCATTACTGGCTTCTTCAGCGCGCCAGGGAGTCCAATGGCGCAACCACATCCCCGCCAATCACCACCGCCTCATCATCCAGATACACATCACAATTACGCAGCGGAATATCCATATGGCAAGGCGTCTTGCGCGTCCCGCCCACTTCGGTATTCGGCCCGGTAGAGAACAGGAAGTTGCCATAAAACGCCCGCGCGTCCATGCACATACCGTCGTTCTTGTCGTGCAACCCCATGGCCGTCCACTGCGCGCGCGGTTGCAGGCCCCAGCCGATATGGGAAATGCCGTACACCTCAGGGTCGTTGAAATACTTCATGTAATCACGCAGATACTCAGCCTCAAACCCGCCGTGGATCTTGGTGATAAAACCCTTCTCGATCTCCAGCGTGATCTTCTCGCGGGTGTACGTCTTGAACGGCAGCAGGATGTCGCCAATGTCCAGCACCAGCACACCCTCGGCGGTTTCTTCATTGGGCCAGGAGAACAAAAAACCACTGGGCCAATGGTCCCAGCGCCCAGGTTCATCGGCAAAACCATACTCAGTCACCGACGGGTACTGCCCCAAAGCAGCGCGAAAATCGCTGCCGGCGCGGGATTTGACGTGAATCGAACGCGCCTTCTTCAGCAACTGCTCGGCCGCCAGCACACGCACCTTGTCTTCCTCGGTAGGCAGCATGCGCGCCAGTACTTCCGGCGGTTCCACCGCCAACAGAATGCGCGTACCGGTCTTGAGAATCTGCTCCTGCTCCGGCGAATGCAGCAGCATCATCGTATCGACGATCAGGTCCGCCGCTTCCAGCGCACGTTGCGCGGCGATATTGCCGGTGAGCGCGGTATCGCCGCAGTAGGCCGTCATGTCATTGCCCATGGCCTTGGGGTGGTTGAACGACGGCAGCTCCACCGCATACACCTTGGCGCCCAGGCGCTGCGCGGCATCCATCGCGGCACGCACGGTACGCGGGTCGGAGTAATGGCTCTTGAGCACGGCGACGCTCTGGGTCGGGTCGACCTTCGACAGCTTCAGCACGTGTTCAAACATCTGGGTCAGTTCGCAATCGCTTACCGGCATTTTCCTGTCTCCTGTGGGGCTGCACCAAGTTCAAGCACTGCGCTTCACTCTAGTGCACTTTTATAGCGTATACGCCAATTAATAACGATAAGACCTGAATTGACGACGGACTGCAAGCGTCGAGCCAAAGCGTTACCAATTCACAAATAACCAGTAATTAAAGGCTACTGGCGGTTACACAGGATAAATACGGCCAGAAAATAAATTTTATAGTGTGGGCTTCCCATTTCAAAAAATGAGCGTATACACTTTAAATACTTCGCGGACAGACACCGCCAAAACCAACAAAAGACAGAGGATCACGCCCCATGGGAAGCACTCAGAAAATCGCCATCGTCGGCGCCGGCCTTGGCGGCGCCGCCGCCGCCACCTTGCTGCAACAAGCCGGCTTCGACGTCGCCATCTACGAGCAGGCGCCGGAGTTCTCGCGGTTGGGTGCGGGGATCCACATGGGCCCCAACATCATGAAAATCTTCCGCCGCATGGGCATCGAAAAGCAGCTGGACCTGATGGGCTCGCACCCCGAGCACTGGTTCAGCCGTTGCGGCGAAACCGGCGACTACCTCTCGCGCATCCCCCTCACCGGTTACGGCGCGTCCTATATCACCGTGCACCGTGGCGACCTGCATGCCCTGCAGATGTCCACCCTCAAGCCGGGCACCCTGCACTTCAACAAGCGCCTGGAAACCCTCGAAGAAACCGACACCCAGGTGCGCCTGACCTTTGCCGATGGCGAGGTGACCTACGCCGACATCGTGATCGGCGCCGACGGCATCAACTCCAAAATCCGTGAAGAGCTGCTGGGCGCAGAAAAACCGCTGTACAGCGGTTGGGTCGCACACCGTGCGCTGATCCGTGGCGACCAGTTGGCCAAGTACGACCTGAAGTTTGAAGATTGCATCAAGTGGTGGACCGAAGACCGCCACATGATGGTGTATTACACCACCGGCAAGCGTGACGAGTACTACTACGTCACCGGCGTGCCCCATCCTGAATGGGACTTCCAGGGCGCCTTCGTCGACAGCAGCCGCGAAGAGATGTTTGACGCGTTCAAGGGCTACCACCCCACCGTGCAGGCGCTGATCGAGTCCACCGAAAGCGTGACCAAATGGCCGTTGCGCAACCGTAACCCGTTGCCGCTGTGGAGCCGTGGCCGCCTGGTGTTGCTGGGCGATGCCTGCCACCCGATGAAGCCGCACATGGCCCAGGGCGCCGGCATGGCCATCGAAGATGCCGCGATGTTGACACGTTGCCTGCAAGAAACCGGGATCAGCGACTACCGCACCGCGTTCCAGCTCTACGAAGCCAACCGCAAGGAACGCGCTTCCCGCGTGCAGGCGGTGTCCAACGCCAACACTTGGCTGCGCACCCAGGAAGATCCGGATTGGGTCTACGGCTACGACCTGTACGCCCAGCAACTGAAATCGGGGGTGGCCGCGTGAGCACCTTTTTGTACGGCGGCAATGTGCAGGCCAACGGCATTCGCCAGCACTACCTGCGCTACGGCGGCAAAGGTCCGGTGCTGATCCTGATTCCAGGCATCACCAGCCCGGCGATCACCTGGGGGTTTGTTGCCGAACGCCTGGGCGCGAAATTCGATACCTATGTGCTGGATGTACGCGGTCGCGGGCTGTCGTCCACCGGGCGAGAGCTGGATTACAGCGCCGACACCTGCGCCGATGACATTGGCGCCTTTGCCGACGCACTCAACCTCGACAGCTACCACCTGATGGGCCACTCCATGGGCGCGAGGTTTGCCGTGCGCAGTGCTGTCAAACATCCCCAAGGCGTAAACCGCGTGGTGCTGATCGACCCGCCGGTGTCCGGCCCGGGCCGCCGTGAATACCCGAGCAAACTGCCGTGGTACGTCGATTCGATCCGCCAGTCGCTCATCGGTATGGACGCCGAGGCGATGCGCGCCTTCTGCGCCACCTGGACCGAGGAGCAACTGCAACTGCGCGCCGAGTGGCTGCACACCTGCTTTGGGCCCGCCATCGTGCGCGCCTTCAACGACTTCCACACCGTCGACTTCCACCAAGACCTGCCTCACCTCAAGGCCCCTGCCCTGTTGCTGGTGGCCGGGCGTGGCGGCGTGATCCTTGAGGAAGACGTGGCCGAGATCCAGGACCTGCAACCGACGATTCAGGTCGCCCGAGTGCCAAATGCCGGGCACATGATTCCCTGGGACGACTTCGAGGGCTTTTTCGACGCCCTCGGCGACTTCCTCACACAAGAATAAGGACACCACCATGCAGAAGCTCTACCGCATCGGCCAGATTGTGCCGAGCTCCAACACCACCATGGAAACCGAGATCCCGGCGATGCTGACCGCGCGCCAGGCGATCCGCCCTGAGCGTTTCACCTTTCACTCCAGCCGCATGCGCATGAAGCAAGTGCGCAAGGAAGAATTGGCGGCGATGGACGGCGAGTCCGACCGTTGCGCCGTCGAGCTGTCCGACGCCAAAGTGGATGTACTCGGCTATGCATGCCTGGTGGCGATCATGGCGATGGGGCTGGGTTATCACCGCAATTCAGAACAACGCCTGCGCAAGGCCACTGCCGACAACGACGCCAACGCCCCCGTGATCACTAGCGCCGGCGCCTTGATCGAAGGTTTGAAGGTGATGGGCGCCAAGCGCATCGCCATCGTTGCACCGTACATGAAGCCGCTGACCGAACTGGTGGTGAACTACATCCGCGAGGAAGGCTTTGAAGTGGTGGACTGGCGCGCGCTGGAGATCCCCGACAACCTCGAAGTCGCCCGCCACGACCCGGCCAACCTGCCGGCCATCGTCGCCGGGATGAACCTCGAAGGCGTCGACGTGATCGTGCTCTCGGCCTGCGTGCAGATGCAGTCGTTGCCGGTGGTGGCCAAGGTCGAAGCGCAAACCGGCAAGCCCGTGCTCACCGCCGCCATCGCCACCACCTACGCAATGCTCAAGGCGCTGGACCTGGAACCGATCGTGCCCGGCGCCGGCGCCTTGCTGTCCGGCGCTTACTGACGCCGTTGTGTGGCCAGCAGGCTTGTTGTGGAGAACGGGCTTTTGTGGCGAGCGGGCTTGCCCGCGTTGGGGCGCGTAGCGGCCCCAAAACCAGTCACCGCAAATTGCCTGGAAAAACGCGGCGGCATTATTGGGGCGGCTTCGCCGCCCAACGCGGGCAAGCCCGCTCGCCACAACAAGCCCGCTCGCCAAAGGGTCAAAAAATTGAGGGGTTGAAAAGATGAGCGACCAATCCGCCGACGCCAACTACCAGGGCGTGTGGGGCAACCGCATCGGCTTCGGCAAAAAAGCCGCGCTGCTGATGATTGATTTCATGCAGGGCTACACCACTGAAGGTGCGCCGTTGTTTGCACCGGGCGTGGTCAGCGCCGTGGCCGAAAGCGTCGAATTGCTCGCCTGTGCGCGCCAGCATGGGATTGCCGTGGTGCACACCAATATCCGCTACCATCCCGGCCATTTCGCCGACGGCGGTATCTGGGTCAAGAAGGCTCCGGTGATGAAGGACATGGTCGAAGGCAATCCACTGGCTGCATTCTGCGCCGAGGTGCTGCCCCAGGCCGATGAAGTGGTGATCACCAAACAGTACGCCAGTGCATTTTTCGCCAGCAGTTTGGCCTCGATGCTGCACGCTCAGGGCATCGACACCGTAGTGCTTGCAGGCTGCTCCACCAGCGGCTGCATCCGCGCCACGGCGGTGGATGCCGTGCAACACGGGTTTCGCACCATCGTCGTGCGCGAATGCGTCGGCGACCGGCACCCGGCGCCCCATGAAGCCAACTTGTTCGATATCGACAGCAAGTACGGAGACGTGGTGAGCAAGCAGGACGCGATGAGCAAATTCAGGGAGCAATAAGGATTCACCAGGAACCACGACGCAGAGCGTGGTCCGGAAAAAACTGTGAGCCGCCCCCCGGTTAAAGGTGGGAGCTGGCTTGCCTGCGATAGCGGTAGACCAGCAACATTTTTGCTGGCTGATACTCCCTAATCGCAGGCAAGCCAGCTCCCACAATAGAAAACCGGCGCAGCTCCCAGTCTTCTGACACTGCCTTTGGAAGTCGCTTCTACAGCACTCCGAAGTGCTGGAACAAAGCGGCTGTATAAAAACCATAAGTCACCGCCAGGAGACACCCAATGCCCATTGCGAATGCAGCGCCCGCGACTACGGTCGCCGATCCCGTCAACACGCTCTACCACAAGATCACCTGGAAGCTGATTCCGTTCCTGTGCTTCTGCTATCTGGCCGCCTATCTGGACCGCATCAACATCGGTTTCGCCAAGCTGCAGATGCTCGACCAGCTGCACTTCAGCGAAACCGCGTTCGGCCTTGGCGCCGGGCTGTTTTTCGTCGGCTATATCATTTTTGAAGTGCCGAGCAACCTGGTGCTGGAGCGGGTCGGCGCGAAGATCTGGATCGCGCGCATCATGATCACCTGGGGCCTGCTCTCGGCCTGCACCATGCTGGTCACGTCCACCACCCAGTTCTACATCCTGCGCTTCCTGCTCGGCGCCGCCGAAGCCGGCTTTTTGCCGGGCGTTTTGTACTACCTGACCACCTGGTTCCCGACCCACCGTCGCGGGCGCATCATCGCGCTGTTCATGATCGGCCTGCCGCTGTCCAGCGTGATCGGCGGCCCGCTGTCCGGCTGGGTCATGTCGCACTTTGACAATGTCGGCGGCCTGCACGGCTGGCAATGGCTGTTCCTGATTGAAGCGGTGCCCAGCGTATTGCTCGGCGTGCTGACGTTCTGGGCGTTGCCCAACAGCTTCCAGCAAGCCAAATGGCTGTCGGACGAAGAAAAGTCACTGCTGGAAAGCGAACTGCGCAAGGACGCAGTCGGCGACTCCGGCAGCAAGCACAGCTTTCGCGACGGCTTTTTCAACCTCAAAGTGTGGATGCTCGGCGGTATCGACTTCTCGATCCTGCTCAGCGCCTACGCGATGGGCTTCTGGATGCCGACGTTCATCCGCAACGCCGGGGTCACCGACACCTTCCATATCGGCATCCTTACCGCCTTGCCAAGCGTCGCGGCACTGCTGGGCATGCTGCTGATCGGCGCCAGCTCCGACAAACACCGCGAACGCCGCTGGCACATCATCGTGCCGTTTTTCGTCGGCGCGGCGGCGATGGCCACCAGCACCTTCTTCACCCATAACGTCGCGGCCACCGTGGCACTGTTCGCGATTGCCTCAGCCGCAATCATCGGCGCCGTGCCGGTATTTTTCAGCCTGCCGGCGACCTTTCTCAAAGGCACCGCCGCCGCTACAGGCTTTGCCCTGGCCTGTTCGGTGGCGAACATTGCCGGCCTGGTCAGCAACTCGTTGATGGGCGTTGCGATTGACGTCACAGGCAGCAGCGCAGGCGCCTTGTGGTTTTTCGCTGGCTGCCTGATCCTCAGCAGCTTCCTGGTCATCGCCTTGCCGGCGAAACTGGTGAACCGTTAACAACAATAATTTTTCGGATGAATCACCATGCAAGGTTTCCTGAAACGCTGCGCGCTGCTTGTCGCCGTCGGCCTGTGTGCAGGCACGGCGCAAGCTGCTGAGAAAGTCATTTTTGATACCGACTTCAACGTCCTCAACGATGACGGCCAGGCCTTCATCATGCTTGCCCAGCTGCATGCGCAAAAACGCATCGATCTGCTTGGCATGACACTGGTCAGTGGCAACGCCTGGGTCGACCAGGAACAGGTCGACGCGCTCAAGGCCGTGGAACGCATGGGCGTGGAGAAAGAGGTGGGCGTCTATTCGGGCGCCGCCTACCCGCTGCTGCATGACTACGCCACCTACGAGGCGGAAAAGGCAATGTTCGGCTCGGGCTGGCCGGGGGCATTCAAAAACCCACGCCCTACTTCGCCGTCGCAGTTGGTCGCGCCACCGGATGGGTTGGCGACTCACACGAAACTGCGCAGCGAAACCGCCGCGCAGTTCATCGTGCAAAGCGTGCGCGCCAACCCGCATCAGGTGACAATTCTGGCAGTAGGCCCGCTGACCAACATCGCCCTGGCGATTCGCTCGGCGCCGGATATCGTGCCGCTGATCAAACGCATCGTGTACATGGGCGGCGCCCTGGAAATCCCGGGCAACACCACGCCTGCGGCGGAATTCAACTGGTGGTTCGACCCGGAGGCCGCAAAGATCGTGTTGCGCTCGCCGATCGAACACGTGATTTTCCCGAATGATGTGTGCGAGAAAGTCACCTTCGACAAGTCGGTGTACCAGCGCGTGATCGCAAAACAAGGCGCGATTGCCGACCTGTACAAGCATGAGTTCGGGCCGCTGTTCGACAAAGACCCGAGCTACCACAGCTTCACGTGGGACAGCTTGCCGGCACTGTTTTTGGTCAGCCCGGACATCGTCACCGAGTCCCGCGATCTGTGGGTCGATGTGGATGCCACGTTCGGCGCCGACTACGGCCGCGCGCTGGGCTACAAGAAAGGCGCACCGGTGGGCACGCAGAAAGCCAAAGTGGTGTTCGGCGTGGACCAGAAGAAATTCTGGGACGACTACGTCAACCTCGTGACGCTGCCAACCCCGGTCAAACACTGACCGGTTGATCGCTCCCACCTCGGGTGGGAGCGATCTTCACTCAGTCTGCCAAGGCGAACCCGCGCTGCAAGTCCTCAATCAACGCCGCCACGTCCTCCAGACCGATATGCAGGCGCACCACCGGATTGAGCGAGCGATCCGCCGCACTGTCGCGGTCTTGCGTATTCGCCACGGTCACCAGGCTTTCATAGCCACCCCACGACGCGCCCAACCCGAATAGCTGCAAACCATCGATAAAACGTTCGATGTAAGCGGGGTCGAGGCTGCTCAGCTCAAACGACAACAAACCATTACTGCCGGTGAAATCGCGACGCCACAACGCATGGCCCGGATGCTCGGGCAAGGCCGGATGGAACACGCACTTGACCTGCGGCTGCGCCTGCAACCACTGGGCGATGTCGAGCGCCTGACGCTCATGCACATCCAACCGCGAAGCCAACGTACGCGCGCCGCGCAGGATCAGGTACGCATCATCGGCACTCACCGCATTGCCGAAGGTGTCGCTCATCCGGCTCAGCGCTGCCCAGGCGGCTTCGGTGGTGCACACACTGCCCATCATCACGTCGCTGTGGCCGCCGAGGTACTTGGTCAGGGCCATGATGGAAATGTCCGCGCCCAGTGCCAGCGGCCGGTACAGGTAGCCCGAACCCCAGGTGTTATCGACGGCCAACAGGATATTGCGCGGTTTGCACAGGGCGGCAATCGCCGGTAGATCACAGAGTTCGTAGAGCAACGAGCCCGGCACTTCGGCGTAAACCAGCTTGGTGTTGGCCTGCAATTGCGCTTCAAGCCCCTTCCCGTCCGGCGCGAAATAGCTCACTTCGATACCGAAAGGCTGGAGAAACTCGCGCGCCAGTTTGCGCACCGGCGAATACACCGCATCGGTGATCAGTACGTGGTCACCGGGGCGCAGATAGGCGAGCAATACTTGCGCCGCAGCCGCGAGCCCCGTGCCGTAAAGACGCGTGCGATGGCCGCCTTCCAGTTCGGTCACAAGGTCTTCAAGCGCGTGGGATGTCGGGTTGCCACGCGCGCCGTAGGTCAGCATGCGCTCGCCGTCACGACGGGCACGGGCGTCGCGCATTTGCGCAAGGTTGTCGAACAATACGGTGCTCAGGCGAGTGACCGGAACGTTGACCGCACGGGCGCCGTTACCCTTTTCAGTGCGCGCGGCGTGAACCAGGCGGGTGCGCACGCGCGAGGGCGCGGTCAGCGGCTTGAGGCTGGCAATTTCCGCTTCACTCATCTGCGCCAGCAAACCGATTTCCCAGGCCAGGTACTGGCGCGCGGCGTCCTTGTTGCCGCTGTGGCGGTCGTGGGTGAAAAACAGGAAGTCGATGCACTGCGCGTCGGGCGGCGTTTGCGCGTCTTCAAACACCGGCAGGCCGGCAGCGGCCCAGGCCGCGAAACTGCCGTCCAGCAGTCTGGCCTCCAGCCCTTCGGCAGCAAACGCCGCCAGGGCCGGATCATCCGCCACCAGCACCAACGGGCGATGATCGGTGCTGAGCAGCGAACGAATCGACCACTGCGAACCCGGAATATGCCCCTTGCGAAACACCATGCTCGGGCGCAAGTCGATCAGGTTGACGTCGTTCAACTCCAGCGCCAACGCCTGTGCGCTGATCAACGGCAGCGGCGTATACGCCACCGGCTGCAACACCGGCAACGCCAGGCCGCTGGCGATACCGCCGTTCAATACATAGGCCTCATGCCCCAACTGGCGCAGCCAGCTGGCTACAATCGGCGCACGCACGCCGTCGCTGTCCACCAGCACCACCCGTGCCTGGCGCACGCCGATGTACAGGTCGGTGGACTGGATCAACTGTCCACCCGGTGTGTGCTGCGCGCCAGGCAGCGTGCCAAGAGCGAACTCCTCAGCGGTGCGCACATCGCACAGAAACAGACTGCGCTGGCCGTCTTCGGCCCACTGACGCACCTGATCCGCCGAGACATTTACCACCCCTGCCCGCTCGGCCAATTGCCGTGCGGCCTGACGCTGTTGAGCGAGGTCTGTGCTGACCAGCTCGGCGTAGCGCCGGGTGCTGCCGTGTTCGAGTTTGAAGTCTTCCAGGTACCAGCCCTGGGTGCCGTTCTCCAGCGCGTAGATAGGGTTTTTCAAGCCCAGATTGATCAGGGTCTGCGCGCCGATAATGCTGCGGGTGCGCCCGGCGCAGTTGATGACGATGGGTGTGCTGTCATCCGGCACCAGGTCATGCACGCGGTAGCCCAACTCGCCATTCGGGCAGCAGATGGAACCGGGAATGGTCATCTTGCGGTATTCATCAAACGGCCGACCGTCCAGCAACACCAGCGGCT
The DNA here is from genome assembly GCF_002022275.1 of Pseudomonas fluorescens. Classification (GTDB taxonomy): domain Bacteria; phylum Pseudomonadota; class Gammaproteobacteria; order Pseudomonadales; family Pseudomonadaceae; genus Aquipseudomonas; species Aquipseudomonas fluorescens_AJ. The sequence goes on along the minus strand of NZ_MSDF01000048.1, from coordinate 9,511 downwards.
CGCCATTTGCCTGCCATTCGGCCAACTGTCGCGCGGTAATGTGAGGGGTGTGGCTGGCCTCTTCCACCAGCTCGCCAAAGGCTTTTGACGGCACATGCACCCCGGCAAACAGCCGCAAACCAGCCGCCTTCCAGCCATCCGCGCCGCCTTCCAGCACGTGCACCTGGTTGTAGCCCAACGCGTGCAAACGCTCGGCGGTGCGCGCCGCCACTTCACCGCCGTCCTGATCGTAAATCACCAGGCGCACCTGCGGGCTGGGCGCCAGGCGGCGCACTTCCAGCTCAAGGCGGCTATAGGGCAGGTTCACCCCGTGGAACAGGTGGGCTTCGCCGTATTGCCCGTGTTCGCGCACGTCGAATACGGCGATTTCCTGCCCGTCGAACAGCCATTGCTGCAGTTGACTTGGGGTGATGGTCTGGCTCATGGAAGTCCCAACAAAGTTAGAAAAGAGTTACTGCAACGCCAACGAACGTTCGCCCGGCGCCACGTCGCGCCCCTTGGCATAGGCACGCTGCACCGCCGGCCGCGCCTTGATGCGCTCGCGCCAGGCGTGGAGATGCGGGTAGTTCGCCAGGTCCTGGCCCTGACGTTGCGGCTGAATCCAGGGGAAGATGGCGATATCCGCCACCGAATATTCGCCTGCCACATACGGCACCTCAGCCAGGCGCTGTTCCAGCACGCGGTACAGGCGCGTGGCTTCGGCATTCAACAGGTCAAGGGCAAACGGGATCGGCTCGGGCGCCTTCTCCTTGAACACCTGCAACTGGCTGAGGTACGGGGTGATATGCCCGACTTGCCAGAACAGCCATTCCTGCACCTTTTGCCGTTCGGCACTGCCGGCGGGCGGCAGAAATTGCCCGGCGCTGTCGGCCAGGTAATTGAGGATTGCGCCAGACTCGAACAGGCTCAGCGGTGTGGCCGGGCGATGGTCAACAATCGCCGGGATGCGCCCGTTGGCGCTGATGCGCTGGAAGTCGGCCTGCTTCTGTTCGCCTTCGCGGATATTTACCGGCACAAGTCGGTAGTCGACCCCCAGCTCTTCCAGAAGGATGCCGACTTTCAAGCCGTTGCCCGTGGGCCAGTAATACAGATCAATCATAAAAACCCCTGAAGAGATGCGGTCCACCCTGTGGGAGCTGGCTTGCCTGCGATAGCGGTGGTGGCTGATACACCGCTATCGCAGGCAAGCCAGCTCCCACATTGGACGGTGTTGTGTCAGGCGTAGGCCTTGATCGACGGCGCCATCTGCGAGGCGTTGTAGTTGAGGATGCGGCCGTCCGCTTCCACGCCATACCGGCCGTTCAGCGACTCCAGCGGCAAGCCGTAAAGGTGGAAATGCAAGGTCGCCTGCTCGCCTTCAACCTTGATGCCATGCAGGTCTTCGCCCAGGAACGAGATCGACGTGCCCGGCTGCACAATCACTTCCTTCTCCAGGCTCAACGTGGTGAAACCCGGCTCACGCCCTTCATCATTGCGCGCGTAGACGTAGTTGATTTCCTGGCCTTCGATGGCGCTGATAATTGCCCACGTCTCGTGGTTGTGCGCGATCGTGCTTTTGCCCGGCAACAGGGAATTGAGGTACAGGGTCGGCGTGTCGCCGTTGTCATTCAGGCGATAACGAAACGCCGTGCTGCCCTGCCCCGGCACTGGCGCGGGGAATTCGTCGAAATTGAACAGGTCGCGGCGCTCGGCCAGGATTTCCAGCAGGCTGACGATTTCCACCAGGGCCGCGCGGTCTACGCCACGCGCATTGATCACGCGGATCTGCTGCAGGAACGCCTCGATCACGTCGGCACGGTTTTCGATACTCATCACGATTTTCCTCTTATCAGACAGACAGGCTGTAACGGCTCAAATTGGTCAACAGGTACGGGTCGTGCTTGATCGGGCCACGGCGCCCGGTATCGCCCAACGCATGGCGCAGGAACGTCTGGGTGCGTTCGCTGGCCGGGTTCTGGAAAATCTGCGCGGCGCTGCCATGCTCGACAATCACGCCGTTTTCGGTGAAATACACCACGTCGCTGATCTCTTCGGCGAAGCGCATTTCATGGGTGACCAGCACGCAGGTCATGCCCTCTTCGGTCAGCTCGCGAATCACCGTCAGCACTTCGCCGACGGTTTCCGGGTCGAGCGCCGAGGTCACTTCGTCGAACAGGATCAGCTCCGGGCGCATCGCCAGCGCGCGGGCAATCGCCACGCGCTGTTGCTGGCCGCCGGAAAGTTGGCCGGGGTAAGCGTCGGCCTTGTGCTCCATGCGCACTTTGGCGAGCAAGGCACGCGCGTCTTTCTCGGCATCGGCACGGTTGCGGCCCAACACTTTGCGCGGGGCGATCACCAGGTTTTCCAGCACCGACAGGTGCGGGAACAGGTTGTACTGCTGAAACACAAAACCGACGCGCTTGCGCAGTTCGATGCGCTGAGCTTCCTGGGTCAGGGTGTCGACCCGGGTTTGCCCCACGCGAATGTTGCCGCGCTGCGGCTGCAAGAGCCCGGTGATGCAACGCAAAATCGTCGACTTGCCCGAGCCCGACGGGCCAATGATCGACACGGCCTGGCCTTTGAGCACGTCAAGGTCGATGCCCTTGAGCACCGGGTTGCTGCCGAACGCCAGGTGCACATCGCGCAGGCTCACCAGCGGTTCAATAGAAGGCATAACGGCGCTCCAGGTGTTGAGTCAGGCGGGAAATCGGGTAGCAATAGGCGAAGAACAGCACCAGCAGGCTCAGGTAAATCACCACGGTAAAGCCGGTCATGTTCACGGTGTTGCTGGCGATCTGCGCGGTGTCGATCACGTCATGCACGCCCACCAGCGAGGCCAGCGCGGTGCCCATGGTCACCACCGCGTAGAGGTTCATCCACGGCGGCAACATGCGTTTGAAGCACTGCGGCAGGATGATCGAACGGAACAGTTGGCCGCGGTTAAAGGCTAACGAACGTGCGGCTTCCCATTGCGTACTCGGGATCGAACCAATGGCGCCGCGGAAAATTTCCGCCACATTGGCGCTCGCCGGTAACGCCAAACCAATGGTGACTTTCACCCAATCGGGAAACGATACGTAGCTGCTGCCGATATGGATCTCGAACGGGAACACGTAGGTGGTGAAATAGATCAGCACCAGCCACGGCGCATTGCGAAACACCTGCACCCACACCCGCGCGACCACTCCGACCGGCGACAACGCGAGTGCGCCAATCAACAGGCCCAGCGCCGAGCCGATGGCGATCGCCACCACGCTGATCAGAATGTTCTGGCCAAAACCGGCCACCAGCGCCGGCGACCATTGCAGCAGCGCCGACAGCACCGGGAATGTATCAATGGCCATAGCCGGGCATCCTCAGGCGCGCTTCCAGCCAGCGCCCCACACAATTGACGATAAAACTCAGCAGCCCGAAAAAGCTCAGGATCAGGATCATCAGCTCCAGCACGTTGTCACTCTGGGTCCAGATCATGATCGCCGCGTAGGTGATGTCGCCCACGGCAATGGCTGAGGCCACAGCGGTCATTTTCACCAGGTCGATCAGGTTGTTGATCAGAGACGGCAACGCGAAGCGCAGCGCCAAGGGTAGCTGCACATTCCACAATAATTGGCGGCTGCTGAAGGCCAGTGAGCTCGCGGCTTCGAGGGTGACGGCTGGAACCGCTTCAATACCGGCGCGCAGAGCCTCGGCATGAAACGCGCCCTTGTGCAGGGAAATCACGATCACCACCCAGGCAAACGGCGTCAGCGGGTTGGCCGCGCCGACCGCTTGGGTCAGCAGCATGTTCAACACCAGGAACGCGCAGTACAGTTGCACCAGCGTTGGCGTGTTGCGCGTGACCTCGATAAACACCCGCGCCGGTTTGGCCAGCCACGGGTTGCCCGAGGTGAGCATCGCTGCCAGGGATATACCCGCGACCAGGCTGCCGATGATGGTAAACACGCAGAGCAGGCCAGTGGTCAACGCGCCCTGTACCAGCGTGCCGCGCTGGTAGGCATCCAGCAGGAAGTTGTAGTTCAGGCCGATACCGGCAGCCCAGTGGACGAACCATTCCATCATTGAAGGTTTCCGCAGGCTGTCGCGATCCGCCGCCCGGCTTCGGCCACGCTGTCGGTTGCGGTGGCGATGGACAGGCGGAACCACGGCGACAGGCCATACGCGCTGCCTGCCACACCGGCAACGCCCTCTTCCAGCAGCCAGGCGACCACATCTTCGTCGTTGTCGATGCGCAGGCCGTCCGGGCGATGACGCCCCAGCAAGCCGGCGCAACGCACGAAGACGAAAAAGCCGCCTTGGGGTTCGAGGACTTCCAGGCCTTCAACGGTTTCCAGTGTCTTGACCAAAATATCCCGGCGCAACTGATAGGCCGCCACTTGCTCCGCGAGGAAACCCAGGCCGCCCTTATAGGCCGCCAACGCCGCCGCCTGCCCCACCGATGAGGCACCGGACGTCGATTGGGATTGCACTACGGCCATTGCGTCGGTGAGGTTTTTCGGCCCGGCGCCAAAGCCGATGCGCCAGCCGGTCATGGCGTAGGTCTTGGACACCCCGCCCACCAACAGGCTGCGGTCCAGCAAATCCGGCGCCACATTCAGCAGGCTTTGCGGCGGGCGCCCGTCAAAGCGGATGTGTTCATACAGCTCGTCCAGCAGGATCAGCACCTGAGGATGGCGGCGCAGCACGTCGGCCAACTCGCGCAACTCGGCGTCGCTGTACACCGCGCCGCTCGGGTTACCCGGGCCATTGAGGATCAACCAGCGCGTGCGCTCGGTGATGTGTTGTTCCAGCTGCGCAGGCAACAATTTGCAGCCCTGCTCCAGCCCGCATTCGATGAAAATCGGTTCGCCGCCATTGAAGCGCACACTGTCGGGGAACGACGGCCAGTACGGCGTTGGCACCAGCACTTCGTCGCCGTCATCCAGCGTGGCGGCAAAGGCATTGAAGATGATCTGTTTGGCGCCGTTGGCGATCACGATGGACGCCAGCGGATAGTCCAGGCGGTTTTCCTCGACCAGCTTGCGTTGCACGGCCAGCCGCAGCGCCTTGACGCCGGGCGTCGGCGTGTACTTGGTGGCACCGGCTGCGATGGCGGCATAGGCCGCCTGCTTGATGTGTTCCGGGGTGTCGAAATCCGGCTCGCCGGTGGTGAGGTCGAGGATATCGCGGCCGGCTTCACGCAGTTCAGTCGCGCGGGATTTGGCAGCCGCATTGGCCGACAACGACACCCGCTGCACGCGTTTGGACAAGCGAACGGTCATGGCTGCACCTCAAGGACTTTGCCGGGGTTGAGCAGGTTGTGCGGGTCGAGCGCGCGCTTGATGCGGCGCATCAGGTCCAGCTCCACCGGGCTTTTGTAGCGGCTGAGCATGCCGACCTTGCGCTGGCCGATGCCGTGCTCGGCGCTGATCGAACCGCCGTGGGCGTGGGCACTGTCATGCACCAATGCGCTCAGTTCGGCGTAATGGGCCATGTGCGCGTCCACGCTCGAATCCAGCGGATGGGCCACGTTGTAGTGCAGATTGCCGTCCCCCAGATGGCCGAAGGTGAAATTGCGCACGCCGGGAAAATGCTGCTGCAACAGCGCGTCGGTGTGGGCGACGAACGCCACGACCTGGGAAATCGGCACCGAGATATCGTGCTTCATATTGCGCCCGGCGCGCTTTTGCGCCTCGCTCATGTTCTCGCGCAGCAGCCACAGGCCTTCACTTTGCGCCAGGCTTTCGGCGATCAGGGCGTCACTGATCAGGTGTTTTTCGAAGGCATCGCCCAGCACCTGTTCGAAGGCTTCGCGCGCGTGGCTTTCGCTGTGATTGTCAGACAGCTCAATCAAGGCAAACCATGGCTGGCTGGCGGTTTTGAACGGTTGCGGGCCGTCGGGAAATTGGTCGCGCAACAGGGCAAGGCAGTCGGCGGTGAGCAGTTCGAACGCCGTGAGGCTGGCGCCGAAACCGGCGCGGGCATGGGACAGGAAGGCCACAGCCTGGGCCAGCTCATCAAAGGCCAGCAGCGCGGTGGTCTGCGCCTTGGGCAACGGAAACAGCTTCAAGGTCGCGGCGGTAATGATCCCCAGCGTACCTTCGCTGCCGATGTATAAATCCCGCAGGTCGTAGCCGGTATTGTCCTTGCGCAAACCGCGCAGGCCATGCCAGATCTCGCCTTCGGCGGTCACCACTTCAAGGCCCAGGGTCAGTTCGCGGGTATTGCCATAACGCAGCACGCCAGTGCCGCCAGCGTTGGTGCCGAGGTTGCCGCCAAGGGTGCAACTGCCTTCGGCGCCCAGGCTCAGCGGGAACAAGCGATTTGCGTTACGGGCCACATCCTGAACGGTTTGCAGGATGCAGCCGGCTTCCACCGTGAGCGTGTCGTTGTCTGTGTCGACGTTTCGCACGCGATTCATGCGGTCGAGCAGCAGCAACACCGAACGCCCGCTGGCATCCGGCGTGGCACCGGCCATCAGACCGGTGTTGCCGCCCTGCACCACGATCGGCGCATTCAATGCTGCGCAAGCGCGCACCACCGCCGCCACTTCTTCGGTGTTGGCCGGGTGCACGGCTGCGATCACATTGCCGGTGTAGCGGCCCTGCTTGTCCGTCAGGTAGTGCGCGGCCTCAACACTTGATTGCACATGAGCCGTGCCGAGCAGTTGCTGCAAAGTGGCGAAAAGCGCATCACTCATGGCTGTATTGCTCGTGCAGGTCACGCAGGGCCTGGGACGGCGCCATGCCGGTACGCTCGCCAAGGGCGATCAGGAAACCGCTTTTGTGCCACTCGCGCACGATGGCATCGAGTTTGGCCTGGGTGTCGTGTTCGCCCTTGCGAATCCAGATCACCGATTTGGACGGGATCAGGTCGCCCGGCAGCGGGATTTCATAACCCTGCCATTCGGCATCGCTGAGCAGCGCGTGCATGGTCGGGCTGACGTGCACGGCGGCCACGCAGCCATTGCCACGCAGCGACAACAGCGATTCGGATTGGCTGCGAAACGCCTTGATCTGCGCGCCGTAGGTCTCTTGCAGCGGTTTGATGAAGTTACTGCCTTGGGACACGCACACCGGCTTGTCCTTCAGGTCCGCCCATTGCGTGATCCCGGCGCCCTTGCGAATCAACGCCGCGCCACCCACCTCTTCGTACGGCGTGGGCACGTAGTCGAGAATCTCGGCGCGCTCTTCGGTGAACTGCATATTGGCGATCAGGATGTCGACCTTGCCCTGTTGCAGGAACTGCACGCGGTTGGGCGCCAGCACCGAAACCGTCTTGGTCTCCACGCCCAGTGCCTGGCCGATGCCCTTGGCCAGTTCGACGTTGTAGCCCAGGTGCTCGCCGGTCTTCGGGTCGATGGTGCCAAACGGTGGGCCGCTGAGGATCACGCCGACGCTGATGGAATGGCGTTGCTGGATCTTGTCGAGGGTCGCGTCGGCATGAGCGAAGCCGGCGCACAGCAGCAGGCTGAGTGCGGTCAGGGTTTTGAAATGCATGTTCAGGCGCCCTTGAACTGTTGCTGTAGCTCCACCAGCGCAGGCGATGCCGGGCTGATGTGGTTGCGGGTCTGCGCCTCGATCAGCCAGCCGCTGCGGTGCAGGTCCTTGATGATCGGGTCGAGTTTGGCCTGGGTGTCGCTTTCGCCGCGACGGGTCCAGATCACCGACGGCGCGGGGTTGAGTTCCGGGCTGATCGCGCGGTAGTCCTTCCACTCGGCACTGTCGTTGATCAGCGGGTTGATCAGTGTGGCGTCATGCACAGCGGCGACGCAGTTGTTGCCGCGCAGGGCCAGCAGCGATTCGGAGGAGCTTTTGAACGCCTTGATCTGTGCGCCGAACTCGGTCAACGGCTTCACGTAGCTGCTGCCTTGGGAGGTGCACACGGGTTGGCCCTTGAGGTCTTCCCAGCGGGTGATCTTGCTGTCTTTAAGCACCGCAGCGGTGCCGCCAACGCGGTAGAACGGGGTCGGCACAAAGCCGAGGATTTCACCGCGCTCGGCGGTCCATTCCATATTGGCGATCAGCAGGTCGACCTTGCCCTGTTGCAGGAACTGCACGCGGTTGGCCGGCAATACCGGCACCAACTGCACCTCGGCCTTGAGTTGACGCCCGAGTTCGTTGGCGAGGTCGACGTTCAAGCCTTTGGGTTTCTGCGTCGCCGGGTCAATGCTGCCAAACGGCCCGCCGGACAACAGCACACCGACCACCAGCACATGGCGCTGCTCGATCTTGTCCAGGGTTGCATCGGCCTGCGCCGCCACACTGGCGCCCATTGCGATCAGCGACCCCAGGGCCACCGGCAACCATTTTTTGAACATCATTGGACTTCCCCCTGGCGAATGATCGGCGTACCCCGACCTGATGGAGGGGCATGCTAGGGAGAGTGCAAGGGCAACGGAAATGCAAATATCTCATATCGTTATAACTTGCTGTGTGAGGACGTCCTGCCATTTAGGAATAAACCATGATTTGTTGGCCTTTATAAAAAGTCGCCGCAACAACACATCAATATCTGTAATGTATAACTTCACACCGTTGATATAAAAACGCCTCTGGATATGGCCATGTCGACCCTCGATTTAGAACTTCTGCGCACCTTTATCGCCGTGGTCGACCACCACAGCTTCGCCGGCGCCGGCACCCACCTGGCGCGCACCCAGTCGTCCGTGACCCAGCATATGCAGCGGCTGGAGCAGCAAGTGGGCGTGAGCCTGTTTGAAAAACGCGGGCGCCAGAAGCAACTGACTGAACCGGGTTTGCAGCTGTTGCGACATGCGCGGCAGATGCTTTCGCTGAATGACGACGCATTGAACTCCCTGCGTGAGAGCAGCTTGAGCGGCGTGTTGCGTATTGGCTCGCCGCACGATATTGCTGACACGATTTTGCCGCCGATCCTCAGCCACATCGCCCGTTCGGCGCCGCGTTTGCGGCTGGAGATTGATGTGGGCCGCAGCCCGTTTCTGATGGATGACTTGCACCGGGGCAAGGTGGATATGGTGATTTCCACGCGATCTGATCCGAACCTGGAGGGGTTTGCGTTGCGTACCTCGCCGGTGTGGTGGATTTGTTCGGCGCAATACATTCACCAGCCGAGTGAGCCGCTGCCGTTGATTCTGGTGGATGAGCCGAGCATTTACCGGCGGTATGCGCTGGAGGCGCTGGAGCGGGCGAATATTCCCTGGCGGCAGGCGTATCTGGCGTCGAATTTGATAGGGATTAAAGCCGCGACTCGCGCGGGGTTGGGGGTGACGCCGCGGAGTATGGAGATGCTGGGGCCGGATATGCGGGTGTTGGGGGAGACGGATGGGCTGCCGCGGATGCCGGAGGTTACGTATTATTTGTGGATTCGGCCGAATACGGCGAATCCGATTGCGCGTAAGGCTTATGACTTGATTCGGGGGAGTCAGGGGTTGTGATTTTTTACGGGTGTATATCCGTTGCTGCGGTAACGGCTGAGATTGGTTCCGCCCTTACGGCGGGTCACTTTTGGAAAAGAGCCCCAAAAGTAACCAAAAGGGCTCTTGCCCCAACACTCGGCACCTCGCCTAGGCTCG
>NZ_MSDF01000034.1 GCF_002022275.1 Pseudomonas fluorescens | reverse complement strand
TGTAAGAGCGGAACCAATAGCAGCCGTTACCGCAGCAACGGATATGTACCCCACCAAACCGCTATCGCAGGCAAGCCAGCTCCCACAGTCGACAGGTGCTGGCGCTCAAACCATCTCCCGAGCCAAAAACGGCGCAGTCCGGCTGGCCTTGCTTCTGGCAACCTTCTGCGGCGTACCACAAACCACCACCTTCCCCCCCAAATCTCCAGCCCCAGGCCCGATATCAATCACCCAATCACTCTGCGCCACCACACGCATCTCATGCTCCACCACAACCACCGTATGCCCCGCCTCGACCAAATGATTCAACTGGCTCAGCAACCGATCCACATCCCGCGGATGCAACCCGGTCGTCGGCTCATCCAACACATACAACGTCGCCCCCCGCGCGTTACGCTGCAGCTCGGTGGCCAACTTGATCCGCTGCGCCTCACCGCCAGACAACTCAGTCGCCGGCTGCCCCAGTCGCAAATAACCCAACCCGATATCCCGCAACACCTGCAACGAACGCAACACACCTGGCTGCTCGGCAAACACCTCCACCGCCTGTTCCACCGTCAACCCCAGCACCTGAGCAATGCTCAAGCCCTGCCATTGAATCGCCAGAGTCTCAGGGTTATAACGCGCCCCGTGGCACGTCGGGCACGGCGCATACACGCTGGGCATAAACAGCAACTCCACGCTGACAAACCCTTCGCCCTCACAGTTCGGGCAACGCCCCTTGGCGACGTTGAAGGAAAACTGCCCGGCATCGTAACCACGCCTCTTCGCCGCCGGCGTGGCCGCAAACAGTTTGCGCACGTTGTCGAACAACCCGGTGTAGGTCGCAAGGTTGGAGCGCGGCGTGCGCCCGATGGGTTTCTGATCCACCTGCACAAGGCGGCGGATCTGCTCCAGCCCGGCACTGATACGCCCGCCGCTGGTTTGCGGCGCAGCGTCTTCCAGGCTGGTTTCTTCGTCGCTTTCCAGCACCCGCCCAAGCCCCGACCCCACCAGCTCCAGCAGCGCCTGGCTGACCAGGCTGGATTTGCCCGAGCCGGAAATCCCGGTCACCGCCGTGAAGCAGCCCAACGGGAAGTCCACGCTCAAGTCTTTGAGGTTATTGCGCGTCACGCCTTCCAGCTGCAGCCAGCCAGAGGGTTCACGCCGCACCGAACTCGCCTGGCGTTGTTCGGCAAACAAATACTCGCGCGTCTGCGATGCCTCAACCTCTGCCAACCCCGCAGGCGGCCCGCTGTACAGCACCTGGCCGCCATGCTCACCGGCCGCCGGGCCCACGTCGATCAGCCAGTCGGCGCGACGCATGGTTTCCAGGTCGTGCTCCACCACAAACAAGGAGTTGCCCGCCGCTTTCAGCCGATCCAGCGCCGTGAACAACGCTTCACCATCGGCCGGATGCAGGCCGGCCGAAGGCTCGTCCAGCACATAGATCACGCCGAACAATTGCGAGCCCAATTGCGTGGCCAGGCGCAAACGCTGCAACTCTCCGGACGACAAGGTGGGCGTGCTGCGTTCCAGCGACAAATACCCCAGGCCCAGCTCGGTCAGGGTACTGACCCGTTCCAGCAGGTCCTGGGCGATACGCTGCGCAGCCAGACGCTTTTCCACCGACAGCTTCATCGTGTCCTGCCCCGCCGCCACCGGGCGCAACAGTTCAGCCAGCTGCGCCAGTGACAGCTGCGACAACTCGCCAATGTCCACCCCGGCAAACTTCACCGACAGCGCGGCCTTGTTCAGCCGCTTGCCTTCGCACAACGGGCAGGCACTGCCCTGCATGAACTGCGAAACACGCTTTTTCATCAGCGCGCTTTGGGTGTGGGTGAAGGTGTGCAGAATGTAACGTCGGGCGCCGCTGAAGGTGCCCTGGTAGCTCGGTTCTACATTGCGTTTCAAGGCCTCGCGGGTTTGCTCCGGCGTGAAGCCTGCGTACACCGGCGCGGTCGGGGTTTCTTCGGTGAACAGAATCCAGTCGCGCTGCTTTTTCGACAGGTCGCGCCAAGGGATATCGACGTCATAACCCAGGGTCACCAGAATGTCGCGCAGGTTTTGCCCTTGCCACGCCAGCGGCCAGGACGCCACCGCGCGCTGGCGGATCGTCAACGAAGGATCGGGCACCATCAGCGCCTCAGTGACTTCGTACACGCGGCCCAAGCCATGGCACTCAGGGCACGCGCCCTGGGGCAGGTTCGGCGAAAAGTCCTCGGCGTACAGCATCGCCTGCCCCGGCGGATAACTGCCGGCGCGCGAATACAACATGCGGATCAGGCTCGACAACGTGGTGACGCTGCCCACCGACGACCGCGCACTCGGCGTGCCGCGTTGTTGCTGCAATGCCACGGCAGGCGGCAAACCTTCGATGGAATCCACGTCCGGCACGCCGACCTGATCGATCAAGCGCCGCGCATACGGCGCCACCGACTCGAAATAACGGCGCTGGGCCTCGGCATACACCGTGGAAAACGCCAGGGAGGATTTGCCCGAGCCGGAAACACCGGTAAACACCACCAGGGCATCCCGGGGAATGTCCACGTCGACGTTACGCAGGTTGTGTTCGCGGGCGCCGCGCACCTGTACAAACCCTGGGCGCTGGGCAGTGATCGGGGGGATGTTGCGCTGTGACGTCATGGGCAACCTTGTCTGGCGGTGAGCACGCTGCGCACCCGATGCGTGAGCGTTTCGGGGCTGTAGGGTTTGCTCAGCAGATGAATGTCGGGACTTAGCAGGTGGTTGGTCGAGAGGATGTCGCGGGTGTGGCCGGAGGTGAACAGCACAGCCACGGGAGGATGCTGGCGGCGAGCCCAATCCGCGAGGTCGGTGCTTTTGACGCGGCCGGGCATGACAACGTCGGTAAAAATCAGGTCCGGCGACACACCGCCCTGCAACGCCAGCATCGCCCGGTCGCCGTCCTCGGCCGTGACGACGGTGTAACCCGACTGCTGCAGCAACTCGACGACGGTCAGGCGCACGCCTTCATTGTCTTCCACCACCAGGATGGTTTCCTGGCCACCGCTGTGCAGCGCCAGCTCGCTGTCTGTATCCAGGCTTTCCGGCTCCAGGCTGTGGGGGAAATACATCTGCACCACCGAGCCCTTGCCCTCCTCGCTCCACATGTCCACATGCCCGCCGCTTTGGCGCACAAAGCCGAACACCATGCTCAGGCCCAGGCCGGTGCCCTGCCCTTCGCGCTTGGTGGTAAAAAAAGGTTCAAAGGCACGTTTGAGCACCGCCACCGGCATGCCCACCCCGGTGTCCGTCACCGCCAGGCGCACATACTCGCCGGGTTTGATGCTTTTACCGGCGCAGTCGTCGGGGTTGAGGATGACGTTCTCGCCCGTGATGCGAATCACGCCCTCGCCGTTCATGGCATCCCGGGCATTGATCGCCAGGTTGAGCAGCGCGTTTTCCAGCTGGTTGCGGTCGACGTTGATACACCACGAATCGGGCGACAACTGCACATCAATATGAATGGTCTCCCCCAGCGCCCGCTGCAACAGCTCGCCTAACCCTGCGTAGATGCGTTGCGGGTTGTACACCGCGGGCGACAACGGCTGGCGACGCGCAAACGCCAGCAACTGCGACGACAGTTTGGCACCGCGGTCTACCGCTGCGATGGCCGCCGTGACGCGGCGTTGCACCTGGGCATTGTCCGGCTCATGCCGGGCCAGCAGATGCAGGTTGCCGGCGATCACTTGCAGCAGGTTATTGAAGTCGTGGGCCACGCCACCGGTCAGGCCGCCGATGGCTTCGAGTTTCTGCGACTGGCGCAACTGGTCCTCGGCAGAGGAGCGCGCCTGCACTTCAGCGGCCACCCGCTGCTCCAGGTTATGCGTCAGTTCCTGACGCAAGCGCTCGGAATGCACGTGCTCGGTGGTTTCCACCACAATCGCCAGCACCCCGGCCGGTTGCCCATCGTCCCCGGCGACGGGGCTGTAATACAGATCCAGCCACACGGTTTCCGGCTTGCCGTTGCGCAGCAGCACCAAATCCTTGTTGTTGAACGACAAGGTGCCACCGGCCAGACAGGTGTTCACCACCTGCCGGTTGAACTCGGCCACTTCCGGCCAGCCCAGCTCTACGGCCGTGCCCAACAGATAGGGATGGCGCCCCCCGGCAAACACCGAGTAGCTGTCGTTATAGATCATGTACCCCGCCCGCCCCCACAGCATCACCATCGGCACGGGCGAGGCCAGCATCATCTGCACGGTACAGGCCAGGCTGGTGGACCAGCGGTCGATCGGGCCGAGGTCGGTGGTCGACCAATCGAAACCGCGAATCCGCTGGGCCATTTCACCGGCCCAACCTTCACAGCCGTGGGGGTTGGATAAAAACTGCATGGTTAAACTCTGTGCGAAAAGAGGACATCGGCAAAGTTTGGAGCGCGCCGCGCGTAGATCGTTTCAACGTGTATACGTTAGGGGGAAACGGGCGCGCAAACCACTGGTCTCAGTGAAAATCCCGGCTGCGCACATTTATCCCTTCCAGCAGCGGCGTCAGGTCGGTCAAACGCCCGGCGATCAGGTGCCGCACCTCGCCCACCGCCTCCCAGCGCCCGTCCACTTTCAGCAGCCGCGAGCCCACCAGTGCCTGGCGCTGACGCTCGGCCAGATCGCGCCAGACCACCACATTAAGGTTGCCGAATTCGTCTTCCAGGGTCACGAAGGTCACGCCACTGGCCGTGCCCGGGCGCTGACGACCCGTGACCAGCCCGGCGATGCTCACATTGCGCCCATGCTCCACGGCCATGAGTTCGCGGGAACTGCGGCAACGTCGTTTGCGCAGTTCGTCGCGCAATAATGCCAAGGGGTGCGGGCCGAGGGTGGTGCCGACGGTGGCGTAGTCGGCGTGCAGGTCTTCGCCGACCGAAGGGGTCGGCAGCTCCACCACCGCTTCGTCGGGGCTGGGCAAACCGGCGAACAGCCCGAGTTGCTTGTGTACCCCCGCGATCTCCCAGCGCGCCTTGTGCCGGTTGCCCGCCAGCGCGCGCAGGGCGCCGGAATCGGCCAGCAACGCCTGGGTGCGCGCATCCAACCCGGCGCGCTCGTCGAGGTCGGCGATATCGCTGAACGCCTGGCGCTGGCGCGCGGCTTCAATCCGTCGGCCGTCGTCCTCACGAAACCCCGAAATCATGCGCAAGCCCATGCGAATCGCCGGTTGCTGGCCTTCAATGGGTTCCAGGCTGCAATCCCAGTCACTGGCCTGCACGTCCACCGGGCGAATCTGCAAGTGGTGGCGTCGTGCGTCCTGCAGGATCTGGTCCGGGCTGTAGAACCCCATGGGCCAGCTATTGATCAGTGCACAGGCGAAGGCCGCCGGTTCATGGCACTTGAGCCAGCAACTGGCGTAGGTCAGCAAGGCAAAACTGGCGGCGTGGGATTCGGGAAAGCCATAGCTGCCAAACCCCTTGATCTGCTCGAAGATCTGCGCGGCAAAGGCTTCGGTGTAGCCGTTTTTCAGCATGCCGGTGCGCAGGCGCGCCTGATGCGGTTCCAGGCCGCCATGGCGTTTCCAGGCGGCCATGGAGCGGCGCAACTGGTCAGCTTCGCCAGGGCTGTAATCGGCAGCGACCATGGCGATCTGCATGACTTGCTCCTGAAACAGCGGCACGCCCAGGGTGCGTTTAAGCACCGCTTCAAGTTGTGGCGACGGGTAGGTTTCCGGCTCTTCCTTATTACGCCTGCGCAGGTACGGGTGCACCATGCCGCCCTGAATCGGCCCGGGCCGCACGATAGCGACCTCAATCACCAGGTCATAGAATTTCTGCGGCTTGAGCCTTGGCAGCATCGACATCTGCGCCCGTGACTCGATCTGGAACACGCCGATGGTGTCGGCCTTGCTGATCATCGCGTAGGTGGCCGGGTCTTCCTTGGGGATCGTGGCCAGGGACAGGTCGCGGTCACGATGGCGGCGCAACAAGTCGAAGCAACGCCGAATCGCACTGAGCATGCCCAGCGCGAGGATATCCACCTTGAGCAGGCCGACGGCGTCGAGGTCGTCCTTGTCCCACTGAATGATGGTGCGCTCGGCCATCGCGGCGTTCTCCACCGGCACCAGCGTGTCCAGTGGGTATTCGGAAATCACAAAACCGCCGGGGTGCTGGGACAGGTGCCGGGGAAAGCCGATCAATTGCTGGGTCAGCGTGAGCACCCGGCGCAGGATCGGGCTTTGCGGGTCGAAGCCACCTTCGCGCAGGCGTTCCAGAGGCGGCGCCTCTTCACTCCAGCGCCCACAGCATTCGGCCAGCGCGTTGATCTGATCCGGCGGCAACCCGAGGGCCTTGGCCACGTCGCGCACTGCGCCGGCCGCGTGGTAACTGCTGACCACCGCCGTCAGCGCCGCGCGGGTGCGGCCATAGCGATTGAACACATATTGCAGCACTTCTTCGCGGCGCTCGTGTTCGAAGTCCACATCGATATCCGGCGGCTCGTTGCGCTCTTTCGACAGGAAGCGTTCGAACAACATGTCCGTCAGGCTCGGGTCAATCTCGGTGATGCCCAAGGCAAAACACACCGCCGAGTTGGCCGCCGAACCCCGGCCCTGGCACAGGATCGAGCGGCTGCGGGCAAACTGCACAATGTCGTGCACGGTGAGGAAATAGCTCTCGTACCCCAGCTCGCTGATCAGCCCCAGTTCCTTGTTTATCTGCCGCAAGGTCTTGGCGTCGACGCCCTTCGGCCAGCGCCGGGCGATGCCGTCTTTGGTCACCGCGCGTAGCCAGGTTTTGGCGTCATGCCCGGCGGGCACCAGTTCGCGCGGGTAGTGGTAGCGCAACTGGCTCAGGTCAAACGTACAGCGGCGCGCGATGGCCAGGGTTTCGTCGAGCAATGCTGGCGGGTACAGCGCGGCCAAGGCGTCGAGGCCGCGCAAATGCCGCTCGCCATTGGGATGCAGGCGCGTGCCGGCTTCGGCCACCGGCACGTGATGGCGGATGGCAGTCATGGTGTCTTGCAGCGCGCGGCGGCCACGGGCGTGCATGTGCACATCACCACAGGCCACCGCCGGGATTTTCAGGCTGGCAGCCAGGGCCAGGCGTTGTTCCAGATGGCGCGCATCGTCCTGGCCGCAATGTAAGTGCACCGCCAGCCACAGGCGCTTGGCGAAGGTGCGGTGCAGCCATTGGATCGAGGCCTGGGTGTCGCTGTCGTCGGCCACCCACAACGCCAGCAGGCCGGGCAGCGGCTGCTCGAAATCTTCCTGCAACAGGCGATAGCTGCCCTTTTCGGCACGGCGACGGGCCAGGGTGATCAAGCGGCACAAGTGCTGATAGCCGCTGAGGTCTTCCACCAGCAGCACCAGTTTCGGGCCGTTTTCGATGCGCACTTCGCTGCCGATGATCAGCGGCAACGCCACCGCCTTCGCCGCCTGCCACGCACGCACGATGCCCGACAAGGTGCACTCATCGGTGATCGCCAGGGCGCTGTAGCCCTGGCGCCTGGCCCGTTCGAACAACTCCAGCGCACTCGACGCCCCGCGCTGAAAGCTGAAGTTGGACAGGCAATGCAGCTCGGCGTAGCTCATGCAAACCAGCCTTGCAGCCACAACCCGTCACTTTGCCCCACGGTGCGATAGGCCCAGCCTTGCTGGCCGGCGCGGGTCTGGATCAGGTAGTAATCGCGACGGACATCGGCGCCGTCCCACCAGCCGGACTCGATGCGTTCCGGGCCCATCAATATCTGCACGCCGTGTTCAGCCAGCGGCGTGGGTTCGTGCAGCAACCAGCCGGGGCGCTGCACCTTGTTCAAACTCGCGCACGGGCGCGGGTCGGCGGCCGCTTGCCAGGCGCATTCGGGACGATGGTCGGCGTGAAAGCGCAGGCCTTGCACCGCCTCATCGCCCAGGCGTGCGCGCAGGCGTTCGCGTAATTGTTCCCACGGCAAGGTTTGTTGCGGGCGGTCGTCGAACAGGTCCTGACGTTGCGGCACGAACACCGGCAGGTCCTGCGCCACCAGGCGAAAGCCGCGCACCGGTGAGCTGACTTGCACCTGTTCCAGGCGGCCTCGGGCCAGTTCGAACAGCATCGCCGGTTCGCGCTCGGCGCTGAGCAGGCCGACCTTGATCACACTGTCGGGCGCCTGGGCGTGTTCCAGGTGCAGGTCGAAACGCTGCACGCCACTGTCGCGGCCGCAGAGAAAGGCCGACAGGTCACCGGTCAAACGCCGCAAGGGGAACAACAGCGCCTGGTGGGATTGCACGTCGAAATTCAGCTCGATACGCACATCGAACTGGTCCGGCGGCTGATAAAACGCCAGGGCCAACGGCCGTTGCCCGCTCAGCGTATCCAGATGCTTGAGCACGCTGGCGTCAAAGCGCCGCGCCAACGTATGCCGGGGTAACGCCTGCACCTGAGCCAGGGTGCGCAGCCCCATGCGCGACAAGGCGGTGGCGGCCTGCGGGTCAAGGCCGGCACGGTCGATGGGCAGCGGCGCCAGGGCCTGCATCAACGCATCCTCATCGGCCACAGCCAGACCATCGTAGATATTCGCCAGCACCCGCGCTGCCGCCGGGTTGGGCGCGGCGACGATACGGTGGCGAAAGCCCAGCTCGGTCAACTCCTTGCGCAAGCGCGCTTCAAACTGCGACCACGGGCCAAACAGCCCCAGGCTCGATTCGATCTCGAACAGCAAGGCACGCGGGTAATACACACTGACCTGGGAGCTGAAACAGTAGGCCCAGGCGGCGAGAAACTGCTGCCAGCGTTCAATTTCCACCGGGTCATATTCGGCGCTGGCAAAGGTTTTGGTCAGAGCATGCGCCGCCGTCAGCGACTGACCGGGGTGCAGGCCTAACGCGCGCGCGGCATCGTTGACGGTTTGCAGCACGCGCCGCTGCGGTGTGCCGGCGAGCAATGCCAGCGGCTGGTACGGGTCGGGATGCACACGCTGCACCCCGTCCAGCGCCAATTGCGGGAAGACAATACACACCCAGCGCATGGCAACCTCAGTGCCCCGCCAGCGCAATCGGCGCCGGATGGGCCAACCCGCCCCGGCACTTGAGCACCCGCACTTGCGCAGGTTTTGCCTCGACCGCCAGGCGCAAGGCGGCGGGTGACGAATTGACCGCCTCACTTAAAGAACGCCAGGCAAACGCCAGGGTCTGCCCGGTTTCCGCCGCCACCTGCAAGCGGCGCAAGGCCCGATCATCGGCCTTGCGCGGCCAGCACAACACCGCGCCGCAACTGCCCGAGCGCAAGCATTGTTCTACCGCCCACAAGGCATCGCGCTCCTCGGCCTGGATCACCGAGAGCAGACGCAAATCCACCCCGGCGTTTTGCCAGGCATGGGGGTACGGTGTATAGGGCGGCGCCACCAGCACAATGCGCTCCCCGGCCTTTGACAAGCGCGACAGGGTTGGCAGCACCAGCTGCAACTCGCCGACACCTTCCTTGGCCATCAAGATTTCACTCAACGCCGACTCCGGCCACCCGCCCATGGGCAACACCGCGTCCAGCGCCGCCAGCCCCGTGGGGTGCACACTGGCCGGTGGCGCGGCGGGCCGGCCTTTCCAGACTCGCCCGCCGTTGAACAGCGAGTCCAGGGCAACCACGGCGCCCATCAGCCTTGCCTCACCAGGCCGCAGAACACCCCTTCGATCGCCAGGTCCCTGTCGGGGCCTACCACGATGGGCTGATACGCGGGGTTGCGTGGCAGCAGGCGCACATGATCGCCACTGCGTTCGAAACGCTTGATGGTGACTTCACCGTCCAGGCGTGCCACCACGATTTGCCCGTTCAAGGCTTCGGCGCTGCGGCGTACGCCGACCAGGTCACCGTCGAGGATGCCGTCTTCGATCATTGAGTCGCCTTGCACCCGCAGCAGATAGTCCGGGGTTTTCGCAAAGGTGGCGGGGTCCAGTTGCAGGCGGCTGTGGACTTCGGCGTCAGCGCCGATAGGCAGGCCTGCGGCGACTCGGCCGAGGACGGGGATGTCCAGCCAGTCGGGGCGTGGCGGTTGGTTGAGCAGGCGGATGCCTCGGGCCTGGTTGGGGTTGACCTCGATGAAACCGGCTTCGGTCAGGGCCACCACGTGTTTGCGCGCGACGCTGCGGGAGGCAAAGCCGAACGCCTCGGCGATCTCGGCGAGGCTGGGGGGTTGGCCTTGTAGCGCGATGCGGTCGCGGATGAAGGTCAGGATGGCGGTGCGGCGGGGGGTCAGGGTTGTCATGGAGTACATTTGTACTCTTGTGGGAAATTTCTGACAATAGCCGTCAGTCGGGGGGGGGCTTTTGGGGGGTGTATATCCATTATTTGGGTGATGCCTTGGATTGGTTCCGCCCTTA
>NZ_MSDF01000058.1:67073-156599 GCF_002022275.1 Pseudomonas fluorescens | reverse complement strand
AGCAAGCCCCCTCCCACACTTTGATCTTCATCAGGCTTCGGGGGCGCCTTTTTCCCAGGCTGACCAGTTCTTGAGGATTGCCTGCACCAGCGGGTTCCCCGTGCGATACAGGTTCTCCAGCGCCGGCACAAACCCGCCCTGGTCCGCATATTTCAGCAGGTTATCCACTTCGCTGTAGCCCGGGTACGGGCGGTCGAAATCGGAACCGGCGCGCACCACAGCGAGGCGCTGGATATCCACCAAGCCTTCGTGGCTCGCACGTAACAGGGCCTCGTAGGTGGAGTTGTCTTCCTGCTGGGTGGTGCAGTACTCGCCTTTATTATCAGTCAGCAACTTGGTCCACACTTCAGCGCGTTCGCTCAGGCGCGTGCCGGAGAACCAGGTGTTGCCCGCCAGCGTGTCGCAGCGTGTGACTTGCGGCGGCTGGTTGGCCGGTGCGGCCGGGTAGTGTTTACGCCAAGCGGTGGATTCTTTGCTTTCCGTCAGCTCAACCTTCTGCGACAGGGCGAATGCCTTGGCCTGCAGCTTGGGGTTCAACTCAAACACTTCGGTCTTGTAGTCCAACGGTGGTTTCTCGTTGGGGCCTTTGGTGTTGATGCCGATGTAGCCGGTCGGCCAATCCTCCGGCGCGTCGCGCGAATCCAGCTCCCACTGGGTGCCGAATTCCACCAGGTAATGTGCCCAGGCAGCGGTGCCGATGGTTCCGTGTTTAGGGCTGATGCCGGCGATCCCGGCGATCAGGAAGTAGCTCTGACGCAGGTCGAACTTGGGCGACAAGGCCAGCGCCAATGTGGACGCTGCTGCGTTGGTCTGGCCCATGCCGGTCACCAGCAGGCATACGTCCTGGGTGTTGCAGCGGATCACCGGGTATTCGGCGGAGAGGCCCGGCACGCGCACCTCTTGCTTGAGTTCCAGGCGGTCGATCCATGTTTGCGCCTCGGGCGCGAACATGGTGATCAGCATGACCTTGGGTTTGATCGGCGCGGTATCCGCCAGCACCACGTGGGGCAGCAGGGCCAGGCCCACGGCGATCGAGAGTCGTGTAAACGCTTTCATCTAATGCTCCTTTATCAGAATTGGTAGCCCACGCCGGCGTAGTAACCCCAGCCGTCGGAGCGGGCGCGGAAGTTGCCTTCGCCAAAATTCAACTCGCTGCCGTCTTCCCAGTTGCCGCCGTTGTGGAAGTAACGGCCGACCAGAGTGAAGCGCAGGTGAGTAAACGAATACAGCAGCACGTTGGTGGCCACCGTGGACGTGGCGGTACGCGCGGGGTTGTCCTTGTGCAGGCTTGAGCCGAAGTCGTGGTTGGTGAAGCCGATGTACGTCAGCGAAGCACCGTTCTCGAAGCTGGTGATGGGCACGATGTACTTCATTTGCGCGCGGTAACCATCCCACGAATATTCATTGCTCGCGCCATAGTTTTCCCACTGGTAGCGCCCGTAGAAGTTGGCCGACAGGTTGACCCGCGAGTGCGTGTCGATGTCGGTGCCCAGGCCGCTGTACAGCGTGTTGGCACGGTTTGCCTTGTTACTGCCGTGGTCATAGATCCAGTCAAATGCTACATACCATTCCTTGAACGGGCCGATCGCCAGGCTGCGCCCCGCCAGGTAGTCGATGGAGATACGCGGCTCGTGCTCCATGAACACCGGCGAGCCATGATCCCACGCGCCTTTGTCATTGCTGTTACCGATGCCGAGGATCTTCGGCACATCTATATAGCCATATAACTCGAAGGGGCCTTTGCGGCCGAAGTACTCGTATTCCAGGTAGACGTCATCCTGCGGTTTGGGGCCGAAGCTGATGTCTTTGCTGCCGATCAAGGTCAGGTCCTGGTTGAACCAGTCCGACAGGTACGGGCCTTTTTTCGGTGGGTTGGCTTCCGGCTTTTTGGTTTCCGGGCTGAGGGTTTCGCCCTGTGCTGAATCATCGGTGGGGTGTTCCTGCGCCAAAATGGGCGCACTGAGTACTCCCGTAACGGCGGCCAGTAGCAAAGAAACACCAAAGCCAGCATGACGCCTTGAGGTGGGGTGCATTGAAAATCCCTGTTCGTACGCGGTTTAGACCCGGTTCAGCGGGTAAGGGTGAACTTGGCGGCCAAGTTCGTTCCGCAAACGTTTGCACAGGCTGTACCAACTTTGCTCAATCAGTTGATCAGGTTGAAAAAAATCGAGATTAGTCGACCTTTTGATCAGAAATGACTCGGTGTCATTTCTCAAGGCGGTTGAACAGGTGCATCGCGGTTTCCCGTCGGTATTCACTCGGCGTCTGGTTCATTTCGATCCGAAAATGCCGGTTGAAGTTGGACAGATTGGCGTAGCCCACTTCAAAGCAAATGTCCGCGACCGACATGTCACTTTGCAGCAACAGGCGGCAGGCGCGTTGCACGCGAAACTTGCGCATCAGGTCGATAAACCCGTGGCCGGTGTTGCGTTTGAAGAAACGCGAAAAGCCCGGCTCGCTCATGTCCAGTTGCTGGGCGATCACCGACAGGCGCAAGTCGCCGGTGAGTTCACGCATGAGGTAGTCGAAGGCCTTGTTGATGCGTTCGGCGCTGCGGGCGTCCAGTGTGGGGGCGTAGCAGGCGCTGGCTAACGCTTGGCTGTGCTGGGGCGGAGCATTTTTCAGCGTATCCAGCAGTTGCAGGAAAAGTATCAGCCGTTGCAGACCGTGGGCGCTGCCGATGTCTTCCATCAAGCGCGCCGCCTGCACGGCGGTGTGGCCGCTGAACGCGAGGCCGCGTCGCGCGTTTTCAAACAATTGCTGCAAGTCGCCGAGTTCCGGCAAGGTTTTGCGCAGGGCGAGGAGGGCGGCGCCGTCGAATTGCAGCACCACATCGCGCCCGGTCAGGTATTCGCCGGGAGCCAGGTCGCCGATCCAGTCGTGGGGCAGGTCCGGGCCGATCAACGCGACATGCCCGGCGCAGAAGGCGCCGATGTAGTCGCCCGCGACCAACTTGCCGCTGCCTTTGCGGATCAGGTGAATTTCAAATTCAGGGTGGTGGTTCCAGCGCGCCAGGTCATAGGGGTAGTCGTGTTCGAACCAGCGAAAACAATGGTCCGGTTCGGGCAGGATCACTTCGAGTTCGGCGGGGCGGTGCTCGAACAGCTTGGCGCGGCTGACAGGCATGGCGAGGCTTCTTTGTTGTACTTGGAATGCCCTCAAAATACGCGCCTGCGACGTGTGCGCGCTACCCCAGGTTTCGCCCGGTACTGATACTTTTTTGATCCTGGACCCCGGGTTAAAAAAGTATCAGTCGGGCATTCGCCATTCGTTTGTTAGGGTTTGGCAGAGCTGCTGTAATCGGCGCTCAACAACAAAAACAACAGGTGAAAACCGCCATGTTCCCGATCTGCAAAGGCAAGCTCCCGCAAGCGCTGTTCCTGCTGTCCGGCCTGGCGCTGGCCATGCCCAGTTACGCCGCCGACACCGTGACCATCGCCACCGTCAACAACAGCGACATGATCCGCATGCAGCGCCTGTCCAAGGTGTTTGAGGAACAGCACCCGGACATCAAGCTCAATTGGGTGGTGCTCGAAGAAAATGTGCTGCGCCAACGCCTCACCACCGATATCGCCACCCAGGGCGGGCAGTTTGATGTGTTGACCATTGGCACTTATGAAACCCCGTTGTGGGGCGCCAAGCATTGGCTGGAACCCTTGACCACGTTGCCGGCCGCCTACGATACCGACGATATTTTCCCCGCCGTGCGCCAGGGCCTGTCGGTAAACAACACCCTTTATGCACTGCCGTTCTACGGCGAAAGCACCGTGACCTATTACCGTACTGACCTGTTCAAGCAGGCCGGGTTGAGCATGCCTGCGCACCCGACCTGGACCCAGCTCGGCGAGTTCGCGTCCAAACTCACCGTTAAAGACAA
Organism: Pseudomonas fluorescens; assembly: GCF_002022275.1. Taxonomy (GTDB): domain Bacteria; phylum Pseudomonadota; class Gammaproteobacteria; order Pseudomonadales; family Pseudomonadaceae; genus Aquipseudomonas; species Aquipseudomonas fluorescens_AJ. The sequence goes on along the minus strand of NZ_MSDF01000058.1, from coordinate 152,722 downwards.
AGACCAATACGGCATCTGCCTGCGCGGCAAGGCTGGCTGGGGTGAGAACGTCGCGCTGCTGAGCACCATGGCCAACGCCTTTGGCGCGCGCTGGTTCGATGAGCAGTGGAAGCCTGAACTGACCAGCCCCGAGTGGACGGCCGCCGCGAACTTCTATGTCAATACCCTGAAAAAATACGGTCCGCCGGGCGTCTCCAGCAACGGTTTCAATGAAACATTGGCGCTGTTCAACAGTGGCAAGTGCGCAATCTGGGTCGATGCCAGCGTGGCCGGGTCCTTCACCACCGACAAGAGCCAGAGCAAGGTCGCCGACAGCGTAGGGTTCGCCGCCGCACCGACGGAAGTCACCGACAAGGGCTCCTCCTGGCTGTACGCCTGGTCGCTGGCGATTCCGGCCACCTCCAAGCACAAGGACGCCGCCAAGGCCTTTATCACCTGGGCGACTTCCAAGGACTACATTCAGCTGGTCGCCGATAAAGAAGGCATCACCAACGTACCGCCGGGTACCCGCCAGTCCACCTATAACGAGGCTTACTTGAAAGCCGCGCCGTTTGCCCAAGTCACTCTGGAAATGATGAAGCACGCTGACCCCGCCCACCCTTCGGCCAAGCCGGTGCCGTACGTGGGCATTCAGTACGTGACCATCCCTGAGTTTCAGGCGATTGGCACCTCGGTCGGCAAGCTGTTCTCGGCGGCACTGACCGGTGGCATGACGGTTGATCAGGCGCTGCTGGAAGCCCAGTCCACCACCGAGCGCGAGATGAAACGCGCCGGCTACCCTAAATAACGTTGACAGGACTCCCCATGAAACGACTGGAAGGTAAAAGCGCGCTGATCACGGGGTCTGCGCGCGGGATCGGCCGCGCCTTCGCCCAGGCTTATATCGCTGAAGGCGCGACGGTTGCCATCGCCGATATCAACTTGCAACGCGCTCAGGCCACCGCAGCCGAACTCGGTCCGCAGGCCTACGCCGTGGCGATGGATGTCACCGACCAAGCCTCCATCGACGGTGCGATTGCCGCCGTGGTGGCTCAGGCCGGCAAGCTGGATATCCTGATCAATAACGCCGCGCTGTTCGACCTGGCGCCCATCGTCGACATCACCCGCGACAGCTTTGACCAGCTGTTCTCGATCAACGTCGCCGGCACGCTGTTCACGCTGCAAGCTGCAGCACGGCAGATGATCAGCCAGGGCCACGGCGGCAAGATCATCAACATGGCCAGCCAGGCCGGGCGCCGTGGCGAGCCGCTGGTCGCGATCTACTGCGCGACCAAGGCGGCGGTGATCAGCCTTACGCAGTCGGCGGGGCTGAACCTGATCAAGCGGGGCATCAACGTCAACGCCATCGCGCCGGGTGTCGTGGATGGCGAGCATTGGGACGGGGTGGATGCGATGTTCGCCAGGCATGAAGGGTTGGCGCCGGGCGAGAAGAAGAAGCGGGTAGGGGCCGAGGTGCCGTTTGGGCGGATGGGTACGGCGGAGGATTTGACCGGGATGGCGATTTTTCTGGCGTCGAAAGAGGCTGATTACGTGGTGGCCCAGACCTACAACGTCGACGGCGGCAACTGGATGAACTGAGCCTCTTCAGTCAAAGGAAATCTCCTGTGGGAGCTGGCTTTTGTGGGAGCTGGCTTGCCTGCGATGCAGACACCTCGGTATGGCTGGTGGACCGCAGTGATGCTATCGCAGGCAAGCCAGCTCCCACATTTGATTTTGGTCGTTTGTGGGGGAGGGGCTAATCAGCAAAGCTGCGATCGAAGAAGTAGACCTCTCCCGGTTTTAACACCTGCACCGTCGCCTGCGGCCTGCCTCCCTCACCATTTTTCTTACGCCCCGTCTCACGCAAATACCCCGCCTCGGTCAGCTTCAACAACCGCTGACGAATACTGGTCTTCAACACCGGCCGCGCCAGCACCAGGGAAAAAATCGCTGTCGCTTCCGGCGCGCTGAACTCATCGCCCAGGAACATCAGCGGCAAGCTGCTGTACAGCGACTTTGAGAACAGCCGTTCCTGCACCGACGCCACGATCAGGTTGTGATCGAACGGCAGCTTGATGCTGCCATCGGCTACCGCCTTCAGCGGATACCAGGCCTGATGATCACCGAGCGCGACCTCGTGCGCCACGATCGCCAGGTAGTAGGTGGACGACGACCAGCAGCGCGGGTCGCGAAATGCATCACCCACCGTGCCGACTTGCTCGCTCCACGCCAGCGTCAGGCCTACCTTGTCACTCGCGCGCAAACGCTCCACGGCATCCTTGAGGCTCAGATCTTGCACGCCGCCATTCACCACCACGCCGGGTAACGCCCAATGCCCGGCAAAAGGTTCGGCGTCACGTTTGTTCAGCAGCAGCTTTAATTCCCCCGAGGCGCGGCAGTAAAACAGCACGCACAGGTCGACAGTGTGCAGGTAGGCGCTAAGTGGCATGTGAGGTCCTTATGAACGGTGGCAAGGCACAGTCTAACGGATCGAACAGCGATGTCATGTACTGACACCAGGATAGATAACCAAATGTTTCTTGCAATGAAAGTACATGACGTGTACTTTTGTTTTCAGGCCACAGGAGAACCACCATGACCCTCTCGAAAACTGCCATCGCTTCATTCGACGTTGACCCGCAAAAGAGCTTCACGCCGTTGTGCCCGGATGAGTTGCCTGTGGCCGGTGGCGACCAGATCGGTGCCGAACTCAACTACATGGCCAGCCTTGCCGGCCACCGCGTCGGCAGCAAAGACGCGCACACCCCGCAGGCGCCGTGGGTGGTCACCGAGCGCAGCGACATGTACCGGCCCACCGGCCTGGCGCATGCGGATATCACCTGGGTCAGCCACTGTGTACCGGGCACCGAAGGCTTCACCTTGCTGGACGAGTTGCCCGCCCCGTATGACTACGATTACTTCATCTGGAAAGGCGTCGAACCCGACCTGCACCCCTACGGCGCCTGCTACCACGACTTGCATGACAAGCTCTCCACCGGCGTCATCGAATACCTGAAAGCCCACGGCGTCACCCGCGTGATTGTCGGCGGCCTGGCCCTGGACTACTGCGTCAAAACCACTGCGTTGCAACTGCTCAGAGCCGGTCTGGAAGTCGTCCTGCACCTGCCGGCCTGCCGAGGCATCACGCAGGACGGCGGCGTACAGGCCCTCAATGAATTGCAAAAGGCCGGTGCCGTCATCAGCCGCACCCGCGAAGAACTGGCAGCACAGGCCGCGCGTTAAGGAGTCACCGTATGGAAAGTGCCTACGACTACGAATCCCCGGTGATCCAGGGTTTGCTCGACACCGACTATTACACCTTCACCATGATGCAAGCCGTATTGCACCAGCACCCGAACGTGGACGTGGAATACAACTTCATCGTCCGCTCGAAGGAAAAACTCGGCCACCTGATTCTGCAACTGCGCGATGAGCTGGAAAAGCTCGCTGGCCTGCACATGCGTGAAGGTGAGCTGCGCTTTCTGTTCAACCCTCGCTTTCGCGAATACCTGACCCCGGATTACGAGCGCTTTCTCGGCCTTTTCCGCTTCAACCTGCGTTACCTCCACGTCAGCGAAATCGACGGGCAACTGAACATCCGCGTGGTCGGCCCGATGCTGCACTGCATCATGTTCGAGCAGCCGGTGTTGGCGCTGGTCAGCGAGTTGCGCAACCGCGATAAATACCCCGACGTGACCCTGGAAGACGTCACCCGCAAGCTCTATCAGAAGTTCGACTGGCTGGAGAAAAACCTCAGCCGCGAGGAACTGGCCGACCTGCGTGTTTCCGACTTTTCGACCCGCCGGCGCCTGTCGTTCAAGGCCCAGCGCGAAGTGATCGACATCATGCGCCGCGACTTCCCCGGCCAGTTCGTCGGCACCAGCAATGCGCACCTGGCTTATGAATTTGACCTGCCGCTGATCGGCACCATGGCTCACCAATGGCTGATGGTGCATCAGCAACTGGGCCGCCTTCGCGAAAGCCAGAATGCCGCACTGGAAAACTGGGTGCGTGAATACCGTGGCCGCCTCGGTATCGCCCTGACTGACTGCATCAGCACCGACTTCTTCCTCAAGGACTTCGACCTGTACTTCGCCAAGCTCTATGACGGCCTGCGCCAGGATTCCGGTGACCCTATCGTCTGGGCCGATAAAGTCCTGGCCCGCTACAAACAGCTGGGCATCGACCCGATGACCAAGGACCTGATGTTCTCCGACGGCCTGAACTTCGAAAAATGCCTGCCGATCCTGCGCCACGTGCGCGGCAAGGCCAAATTCGGCTTCGGCATGGGCACCAGCCTGGCCTGCGATGTCGAGGGTGTGGAGCCGCTGAGTATCGTGATGAAACTGGTACGCGTGCACGGCGAGCCGGTGGTGAAATTCTCCGATGACCCGATCAAGAACGTCTGCGAAGACCCGTCGTTTTTGCAGTACGCAGCCAAAGTGTTCAACATTGATAATGTGGAGGTGTGACATGCAAGAGCGTATCGCGCAGGAGCTGAACATCAATCGGCAACTGGTCAAAGGCGGTGAGGCCAGGGAAATCCAGCGGCGTATCGACTTCATCACGCACACGCTGCGCCAATCCGGCTGCAAGGCGTTGGTGCTGGGCATCAGTGGCGGGGTGGATTCTCTGACAGCGGGTCGGTTGTGCCAGTTGGCAGTTGAGCAATTACGAAATAACGGCCACGCCGCGCGCTTTATCGCCATGCGCTTGCCCTATAAAACCCAGGCGGATGAAAGGGACGCCCAGACCTCCCTGGATTTCATCACCCCGGACCACAGTGAAACGCTGAACATCGCCGCCAGCGTCGACGGTTTGATGGCCAGCCTGTCGGCCGACTCAGCCAGTGCCGAGCAGATCGATTTCATCAAAGGCAACGTCAAGGCCCGCGCGAGGATGCTCGCGCAATACGCCGTGGCCAATCTGCATAACGGCTTGGTGGTCGGCACCGACCACGGCGCCGAAGCCTTGATGGGTTTCTTCACCAAGTTCGGCGACGGCGCCTGCGACCTGGCGCCGCTGTCCGGCCTGACCAAAACCCAGGTGCGGCTGTTGGCTGCTGCCCTCGGAGCACCGGCACATCTGGTCCATAAGCTGCCCACTGCCGACCTTGAAGAGCTGGCGCCGGGCAAGGCGGATGAGCAGGCCTATGGTTGCAGTTATGAAGAGATCGATGCGTACCTGATGGGCAAGCCGGTCAGTGAGCGGGTGAGGGCGATCGTCGAAGGGGCATACAGCAAGACCGCGCATAAGCGTGCGCTGCCGGCCGTTCCCGACTGAACCTGCAATTAGATTTTGATATTTTCTCGAATATTCCAGCCGAACCGGATAGGCCCGCCGTCTTTTCCACCGTCGGCTTTCTGCGGCTGATAGCTGACTTCAACCTTGGCAAAATTCAGACTGATTTCTTCAATGAGTACGTCACCTGTTGATGCTGCGCGCGTGTCATAGGAAGCAACCATGACTTCCTTCAAGGTGATCACCAGATACTCAAGATTGCTCTCGCCGCCGGCCTTGCGAACGACGATTCGCGCTTCTGGATAATGCTTTCCGGTTGCGCAGGCCATCATCAGGTTGGGCGTGGATTTGTCGAGGGTCTTCTCGATGGCGATGTTGGCCATATTGACCTTGCCCGCTCCACCGCCTGAACCGGTATGCATAGAGCCTGATTGCCGCATGCTCCAGCCCCAGCGGGTAATGTCGATTTCATCACGGTGCGCCTGGTCCCTGGCCTCGCCCTTGATGTCTCCCAGCTTCAAAAATATATCCGTAGCCATCTTCATTCCCTGTCTGAACGTTCGCCGGCAGTGGCGTGGGGCGTACTTTTCCCCTACCCGCGATTGACTACAAGAGGCTGAGAGGAGAATGGGAAGTGCCCGTCCGGAAAAAGGAAACTTTCCGACATTCTTGCCGGATACGCTCTGCGCTCTCGTGAGTTCAGGAGTAAAGGAATGGCTTCCAGTGTCTTCAGGGACGGTTTCCCAAGCGCCCATCTCACTACGCGTGAGCGGGTGGAAAGCAGTATTGATCTGCGTCGATTGTTTGCTGTCATTGACGCCGATCCGGCGATTGCCGGGGCGGGGGTGGTGTATCTCGATGCCCAACTATGGCCGGTAACATTGCGTGAGTTTCAGCCGATTTGCAGTGTATTGCCCAAACGGTTGATTTTGCGTGAGATGCCCCGGTCAATGGCGCGGTTGGATTTTATGAGGGCGCTGGAGGAGGAACCGAGGGAGTCGCAGCTTGTATTTGAGGCGATCAACACCTCCTTATCCTGTGGAGCCGCAGTGTTGGGGTGGATTGTTGTTCTGAGTGGCTCAGTGGCGATTCCGTTTACCGCAGGTTTCAGCAGCTTTGTCGTTGCCGCAGGCGTCTCCGCGGCAATTGCCAGTTCTGCCCAATGCGTGATTGGATCGATTCGAACCTTTAACGAACATTACCGTCCGGGCGAAAATGATCGTATGGATGATTCCGATTGGTACAACACGGTCACGCCCATACTGGATGGCGTTTCGCTGATTGGAATTGGAACCAGTACGCTGACGACCGTGCGGCTATTAAAAACCGCCAGGAACTCGCTGGGTAAAAGCTGGCTTGAGCTTCTGCGCGGGCTGTCTCGTCAAGAACGCAAAAAATTGACCAATGAGCTGTTGGCTCTGAGAGATCCAGCCTTGACCGCAAAGATACTCAAATTAAAACAACGAGCAGGCGTGATTCCAAAAAGTTACAGTGCCGGGCAAATTCGACATGCCACTTTTACTCAGTTGAAAGATGTTCTTGGCGGGATCTTGGGGCTCGCTGGAAGTTATCAAAACGGTCACGTTGGAAACGCAGCGACCATCGTTATTGGCGTGTACGAGGAGATTGCAGAGTGAATGATTCGCTTATCAGCTTTCTCACTCGTTACTTTCCCGTCTTCATGGGCACGATATTCATGGCTATCTTCTCAACCGCTATGTTGACCGTCGTGGTTGAGGAGAGCTACTTACGCAGGCTTGACCCGTCGCTGAGAGCTGAGCTGTCTGGTTGGGGCCTTCTGTCACTGACAGTTTTTTTCGGGTTCGCCAATTTCCTGATTGCGCGAGGACGCAGATGGGCCGCTGGCTTATTGGCAGGCTATTTCGCTTTTTGCTTGCTGCTGGTATTGCCGACGATTCAGTACAGCCCGCATACACTGGCGTATGCATTGGGTATTGCGTTTCCACTGCTCGGATTGCTGCTGCTCAATACTCACCGCCATCGAGAAATGCGGCAGAAGTTGTTTGAAGTCCGTATTCAGCGGAATGCGGCGAGAGCGATTTACAAAACACATTCCAATAAACTCAAGGCCAAAGCGCGCAACGCACGGTAACAGCAGCTCCCACCCAAAAACGTGGGAGCGATCCGTTATTCCAGTCTACCGCTCGATAGACCGGCTCCACCGCGCATTCCACTCCGGCCGCGCCTGGTTCACCTGGTCCCAGTCAATCGAAATCGCCGTCTGCAAATACCCCTGCATCGCTTCAACCCGTGCACGGGTTTTGTCAGTGGTCGGCGTAGTCGGGTTCGACGGAATCTGATCACCTTCTTCCAGCGCGGGCGCCTGGGCTTCAGCCGTCAGCAGAAACGCTGCAAGTTTCTGTGCCAGTTCCGGCTGGTCATTGCGTGCGATTACGCATTCGGCGACGTTCAGCACCACCGCGCCTTCTTTGGGCTGCGCGTATTCCATCGGCACGCCGAGCAGTTTCTGGGTGGTGACCTGGGTCGGTGTCAGCGGGAAGATTGCGGCTTCGTCGGTTTGCACCATCTCGGAGATTTTCGCGGAGCTGGCGATGTATTCCAGCACATTCGGGCCAATGGTTTTTGGCCAGGCCTTGAAGCCCGGTTCCACGTCGGTTTCAGAGCCGCCCTGAATGCGGTTGAACATCAGGAAACCGTGCAGGCCGAAGGTGGAGGAGGCCAGGGACTGGAACACCACTTTATCCTTGAAGCGCGGGTCGGCCAGGTCCATCCACGAAGTGGGAGCGGCCCAGCCTTTCTCCTTGAACATCTTGGCGTTGTAGCCCAGGCCCGTGACGCCGAGTGTCACGGCCACGGCTTCGTCCTTGATTTTCGCCTTGGACGGAATCTGCTCAAGGGTCGGGTTTGGCGTGAGCTTGTCGCACAGGCCCATGGAGATGGCGCGGTACATGATGCCGTCGTCGAGGAACATCACGTGCATCTGTGGGTTGTCTTTGTTGGCCTGGACTTTGGCGAGGATGTCCGACGAGGTGCCAGGCACGATCACCACTTTGACGTTATTGGCTTTTTCGAACGCGGGCAGCACCTTGTCGGCGTAGACCCGTTCCATGGTGCCGCCGTTCATGCCCAGGTACAGCGTAGGTGCCGCGTGGGCGGTGGACGCGAGCAACGCGAGGGACAAGCAGGACAGCGCGATACGTGTGTTCATGGATGTTTTTCCTCTCAGGCTTGGAAACGACGGATGGAAAACGCTTCGATGGGTTGTCGGCTGGCCCCGGTGCAGACGATCTCTGCCAGGGCTTCACCGACGGCGGGGCCGAGCTGGAACCCGGCGCCGGCAAAGCCGAAACCGTGGAGCAGGCCGGGTTGTGTGCTGCTGGGACCGATCACCGGTTCATGATCGGGAAGGTAACCTTCGGTGCCGCTCCAGGTGCGAATCGCCTGTGCCCCCTTGAGAAACGGGTACAGCTCACCGGCATTGCGCAGAATTTCCAGCACCGCTGCCTGGCCCGGTCGAGCCTGCAGCGGGCCAAGGGCAAAGCCGCGGCCGCCGCCCAAAATGCAGTTGCCCCGGGCGACTTGCCGCGCATAAATCCCACCGCCTTCGACGCCGGTACTCACGTTCATCACCACCGGCAACGGCTCGGTGACCAGCATCGCCGGGTGCGCCGAGGTGATCGGCACCGGCTCGCCAAATTGTTCGGCCACCGTGCCGGCCCAGGCGCCCGCGCAGTTGAGTAGCCACGGTGCTTGCAGATGCAAACCGTTGGCGCAGTGCACCTGGAACTCGCAGCCGTCGTGTTCGATGCGAATCACTTCCGCCTGCTCGTAAACCGACGCACCGAGGCGTTGCGCTGCACGGGCGAAAGCGGGCGATACCAGGCGCGGGTTGGCGTGGCCGTCTTCGGGGCACAACGAGGCGCCCACCGCGATATCACCGACCCAGGGGAAGCGCGCGCGCAGCTCGGCGTAGTCCAGCAGCTGCAAGCCCAGGCCGAAGCCACGGGTGTGCTCGGCGTACGCCTGCAAGGCCGCGAAATCCGCCTGACTGCGCGCCAGTTTCAAATGCCCGGAACGCACGTATTCGCCGTCGATGCCGATCAACCCCGGCAAGTCGGCCCACAACGCATGTGAACGCTGCGACAACGGCAATTGGTGTAAAGGTCGCCCTTGGCGCCGCACGCCGCCATAGTTGACGCCACTGGAATGCGAGCCGCAGAAATCGCGCTCGACCAGCGCCACACGCTGGCCTTTTTGCGCGAGCATCAAGGCCGCTGACGCACCGACGATTCCGCCGCCCAAGACGATGACGTCGATCATGGCTGCACCTCCACGCCAAACGGCAGCGGCTTGATCGGTGCCTGGCCGCGCATCCGCCCGACGTTTTCAATCCCGCGACCACTGCGCTCAGCCACGATTTCCGCAGCCGCCAGCCCGCACATGCGGCCCTGACAGCGGCCCATGCCGACGCGGCAATGCGCTTTGACCCGATTGATTTCCCAGTGGCCTTCATCTACCACGGCGCGCACATCGCCCACGCTGACTTCTTCGCAGCGGCAAAGCATCAACTCATCCGGTGCTTGTGCAGCCCACTGCTCGGGGAAGGGAAAGGCGGTTTCCAGGCCGTGACGAAAACGCTGGATGCCTGCCAATTGCTGTTCCAGCACCGCAGGGCGGCGATGATCGATGGCGATGCCTGAATCTTCCAGCACCGCCAACGCCGCACGTTCACCCGCCATTTGCGCGGCATCGGCGCCCATGATTCCGGCACCGTCGCCGGCCAGGTACACGCCCCTGACACTGCTGCGCCCGGCGCTGTCGCGCTGCGGCAACCATGCGCGGTTCAAGGCATTCCAGGCGAATTCACAGCCGAGCAAATCCGCCAGTTGCGTTTCGCTGCGCAGGGCATGGGCGAAGGCCACGGCATCGCATTCCAGGGCCTGATTGCCCCAGCGAATGCCACTGACGCGTTGTTCACCGTCGATCTGCGTGAGTGTTGCGCCTTGGTGCACGGCAACCCCATGGGCCGTCAGCCAGGCGCGGTAATACACGCCCTTGGCCAATGTCGCCGGTTGCCCAAGCAATGCCGGCAGCGCACGGCATTGGGCGCTGAACGGCGCGCTGTCGAGCACCGCGACGACCTTGGCGCCCGCCTTGGCGTATTGATAAGCCACCAGATACAGCAACGGCCCGCTGCCACAAAACGCCACGCGTTCACCGATGGCGCAACCCTGATACTTCAAGGCGATCTGCGCCGCGCCGAGGCTATACACGCCGGGCAAGGTCCAGCCCGGCACCGGCAGGATGCGGTCGGTCGCGCCGGTGGCGACGATGATCTGAGAATATTCGACGCTTTCGGCGCGACCGTTATTGAGCATGTCGAGACGACCGTCCTCGGCATTCCACACCAGGGTTTCTGGCCTGTAATCGATCAGGGGGGCGAGTTCATCCATCGTGCGATGCACCGCTTCGGCCTTGCTCGCTTCAAATCCATAAATCTGCGCCGCCGTGCGTTGAAAGCCTTGCGGCTGGCGGCGGTAAATCTGCCCGCCACCACGCAAACTTTCATCCACCAGGCACGCTTTGATGCCATGGTCGAGCAGCGTGCGCGCCGCACTGATCCCCGCCGGGCCTGCGCCCACAATCACCACCGGCTTCATGGCTGGCGCCCCGGATCTCGGCTGATCGCCTGGCCTTCTTCCAGCAAGGTCGAGCAGGCGCGCACTCGCCGCCCATCTTCCAATCGTACCCAGCAATCCTGGCAGGCACCCATCAAACAAAAACCGGCACGCCGTTCAGCGCTGAAATCACTGCCACGCAGGTGTTCGGCGCTGGTCAGTACGGCGGTCAGCAGGGTGTCGCCGAGCAAGGCGCTGGCGGGTTGACCATCCAGCGTGAAGGTCACGACAGGGCGCCCGGTCTCGGCCAGACGTTTGAACAAGGCCATCAGTGTTTCCCCACCAGCACGCGGTCCAGGCCGTAGACCCGGTCGAGCAGAATCATCGTCGCGGCGGTCAGCGCAATCACCAGCGCCGAAACCGCCGCCATCATTGGGTCGATCGACTCGGTGGCGTACACATACATGCGCACCGGCAAGGTTTGCGTGGCGGGCGAGCTGACAAAAATCGACAGCGTCACCTCGTCGAAACTGTTGATAAACGCCAGCAACCAGCCGCCCGCAACGCCCGGCAAAATCATCGGCAAAGTGATTTGCCGAAACAGCGTAAAGCGGCTGGCACCCAGAGATTCCGCCGCCTGCTCGGCACTGCGATCAATGCCGATGGCCGCCGCCAACACCAGGCGCAACACATACGGCGTGATGATCACCACGTGCGCCAGCATCAGCCAGGTGAAGCTGCCATTGACGCCCATCAGCGCGAACAACCGCAGCATCGCCACCCCCAGCACGAGGTGCGGGATGATGATCGGCGACAGAAACAACGCGCTGAAAAAGTTGCGGCCGGGGAACTGATATCGGCTGATCGCCAAGGCGGCCGGTACGGCAATTAACGTCGCCAAACTGGCGGCGGTAAACGCCAGGATCAGGCTGTTATAAAACGCCTGGATAAAATCAGCCCGCTCGAACACCGCGCGAAACCAGCGCAGGGAAAAGCCCGACGTTGGAATGCTCAGGGTGTTTTCCGGGGTGAACGCCACCAGGCACACCACCACCAGCGGCGCCATCATGAACAGCACCACCAAACCATGGAAACCGAGGGCCAAAGGACCGTTTCTGGACATGCGCTTAAACCCCCAGGGACTTTTTGTAGCGGCTTTCGACCATGCGGTTCCAGCTCAGCATGATCAGCAAATTGACCAACAGCAGCACTACCGCGATGGTCGCGCCCATCGGCCAGTTGAGTTCCGAGAGGTACTGGTCGTACACCACGGTGGCGACCATTTTCAGGCGTCGCCCGCCCAGCAGGCCGGGGATTGCAAATGAGCTGGCGGCCAGGCCAAACACGATCAAGGTGCCGGACAACACGCCGGGCATCACCTGCGGCAACACGATTCTGCGCATCACCGTGGCCTGGCTGGCACCCAGCGACAACGCCGCCTGCTCCGCCGACGGGTCGAGTTTTTGCAGGGACGTCCACACCGGGATGATCATGAACGGCAGCATCACGTGCACCAACGCGATCACCACGGCAAACGGCGTGTACAGCAGCTTCACCGGGCGGCCGCCAAGGGCCTGGATCAACTGGTTCACCAACCCGTCGGCACCCAGCAACAGGCTCCAGCCAAAGGCGCGCACCACCACCGAAATCAGCAACGGCGTAAGGATCAGGATCAGGAAAATCGAGCGCCATGGCGTGCCCATGCGGCTGAGGATGTAGGCCTCCGGCACACCGATCACCACGCACAGCAAGGTCACCAGCGCGCTGATCCAGAAGGTGCGCCAGAAAATCTCGTAGAAGTACGAATCGCTGAACAGCGACAGGTAATGCGCGAAGGTCCACTCATCGGCCTTCACGCCTACCTGATAGTCGAACACGTTGAACGACAGCACCAACGTCATCAGCAGCGGCAGGATCAACAGGCCGCTGAACAGCACCAGCGCCGGTAACGAGAGCAGATAACCCCGGCTCATGCGCGCACCTCATCGGCCGCCAGTACTCGCAACAGGTCGGCGTGCCAGTCCAGGCCCACGAGTGCCCCGCAGCCCAGCGGCGCGCTGCCGTCATTGCCGCGTACCACGGTAATTTCGCCGAGGCCGGTGTGGATGCGGTACAGCCATTGGCTGCCGAAGAAGTAACTGTCGAGGACCTTGCCTTGCAGGCGACCCGTGCCGGCGCCCACCAGCTGGATTTTTTCCGGGCGCAGGCTCAGGGTCAGTTCGCCGTTGCCGGCTTCATGGCGTACTTGCGGGATGCCAAGCTGGTCGTAATCACCGGGCAGCAGATTGGCCTTGCCGACGAAGTCCGAGATGAACCGCGTGCGCGGGTGTTCGTAGAGCTTGTACGGCGTGTCGATCTGGGTCACGCGCCCGGCCTGCATCACCACCACGCGGTCGCTGATCGACAGGGCTTCGGCCTGGTCGTGAGTGACCATCAAGGTAGTGATGCCGACGGCGCACTGGATTCGGCGGATTTCAAACTGCATCTCTTCGCGCAAATTAGCGTCGAGGTTGGACAGCGGCTCATCCAGCAGCAGCACCGGCGGCTCGATCACCAGCGCGCGGGCCAGGGCCACGCGTTGGCGTTGGCCGCCGGAGAGTTCGCGCGGATAACGGTCGGCGTGGGGCGCCAGGCGCACCAGCTCCAGCACGGTTTTGACTTTGCTGGCGATCTCGCCTGCCGGGACTTTGCGCATTTTCAAGCCGAAGGCGACGTTGTCGCGCACGGTCATGTGCGGGAACAGCGCGTAACTCTGGAACACCACGCCCAGGCCACGGCTGGCGGGTTTGGCGTGGGTGATGTCGCGCCCGTCGAGCAGGATCTGCCCGCCGCTCACATCGACGAAGCCGGCGATCATTTGCAGGGTGGTGGTTTTGCCGCAGCCCGAGGGGCCGAGCAGGGAAACGAATTCGCCTTTTTCCACCGCAAGGTCGGTGGCGACCACCGCGTCGACGGCGCCGTAGCGTTTGCTCAAGGCGTTGAGTTGGAGAAAAGCCATGGTTGCGTTCCACCTTTTTGAGTCGCGTCGAAACGCGCTTTTTTGTTTTGGGCAGATGCGAAAAGGGTGTTGCGGGTGCGGTGGCGCTCGATCTGGAGTCGGCTGCCGTTAGTTGTTCATTTCGCCCCTGTGGACGCAGATTAGGACGAAGACTAGGATGGGCGGAAGATGGAATTTCACTGAATGGACTATTATTTTCAGTTTTATTCACTCACCAGAATATACTTAGAGATAAGCTGTTATGGATTCCACTGAGCGGAATGAAAACGGTAAGGAAGTCGGCGCCGGTGGTGTGTCTCGACTGTTTGCGTTGCTGCGTGTGCTGGGCGCTGTGCCTGAAGGCGGCGAACGCGTCACTCAACTTGCGCAACAGGTTGGCCTGTCCCAGCCCACGACCCACCGACTGCTGCGCAGCCTGATGGACGAGGGCATGGTTGAGCAGGACGCGCGTAGCAAGCGCTATCGCCTGAGCCTGGAGTTCTTCGCCCTGGCCGCTAACGCGGGCAAGACCGGCAACCTGCGCGATTTGGTGCGGCCGAGCATGTTGCGGCTGAGTGCGTCATTGGGCGACTCGCTGTTCCTGCTGGCGCGCAGCGGCTTTGACGCGATCTGCCTGGACCGCAGCGAAGGCCCTTATCCTATTCGCACCTTCACCGGTGATATCGGCGGGCGCGTGGCGTTGGGCGTGGGGCAGGGCAGTTTGGCGATTCTGGCGTTCTTGCCGGAGGAAGAGCGTGAGACGGTGATTCGCTACAACCTGCCACGGCTCAAGGACTTTCACCTGTATGACGAGGTGCTGTTGCGTTCGGAAGTGGAGAACGTGCGCAAACTTGGCTACGCCGCGCGCAATACCGGCGTCCTGGAAGGCATGGCAGGCTTGGCGGTACCCATCCTGAACCGCGACGGGCATGCGGTGGCGGCGTTGAGTGTGGCGACCATCAGTGACCGGCTGGGACCGACGCGGTTGCCGATGGTGGTGGAGTTGCTCAAGCGCGAAGCGGCGGCGATCGGGCCGCGGATCAACCCGTTCGATCCGACGCTGCGCCGGCCTTCACAAACCTTTGGCGGGTAGCAAATATCCGCAACATCGCAGATCAAGTGTGGGAGCTGGCTTGCCTGCGATGGCTGAGTAACAGTCACCGAAGATGCAAGCTGACTTACCGCTATCGCAGGCAAGCCAGCTCCCACATTTTCATATCGCAGCTAACGCAACCGATGTCGCGGCGGTGCGGGTCTCTACACCGAGCTTCACATACACATGCTCCAAATGCTTATTCACCGTCCTCGGGCTCAACCCCAAAATATCCCCAATATCCCGATTGGTCTTCCCGCACGCCACCCAGCGCAGCACCTCAACCTCGCGCTCGGTCAATTGAAACCGCGCCGTCAATAGCCGTTGCGCCGGCGCATCCTCCAGCGTCAACACACTGGGCTGGCTTGCCTCACGTGCCGACAACAAAATCCGCGACGTACGCAAATGCGCCGCCACTCGCGCCAACACCTCATCCGTCTGAATCGGCTTGGTCACGTAATCACTGCCGCCCACCTCAAACCCCTGTACCACGTGCTTGCTGTCGGTCAGTCCGGTCATGAACACCACCGGGATATCCGCGCTTGAGGGCTGCGCCTTGAGCCGGCGGCAGGTTTCAAAGCCGTCCAGGCCCGGCATCATCGCGTCGAGCAAAATCAGGTCCGGGCGCCGGCGTTGCACGCGGTTCAGCGCGCTGAGGCCGTCGAGGGCCACCAGCACCATGTAGCCCGCGTCGTCGAGAGCGTCAGAGAGCATGGCGAGGTTGTCCGGGGTGTCGTCGACGATCAGCACCACGCCGGGTTCAGTGCTGCGGGTGAGTGCATTCATCTTCGGCCTCCTTGAGGGTTCGGTTGAGTTCATCCAGGCGGAAACCCTTGAGCAAGCCGCGCACTTTCGTGATGAAAGGGCCGGTGTCCGGGGTGTGTTCCAGGATCGTGTCGAGTTTTTCGTGCAGGCCGCGTACATAGCCGATGGCGCTGAGTTCAATCAGCGCGGCGAGGTCTTCAGGACCCGGCAGCACGCTGGGCGGCGGCGGCGGGACAAGGCTTTTGGTGCGCCGCAGCCACAGCAAACCCAGGTGCTGTTGCACGCGCCCGAGCAGCTCGGGCGTGCGCACCGGTTTGGCCAGGTAGTCGTTGCAGGCGGCCGCGATGCTGCGCTCGCGGTCGTCGGTGAAAGCGTTGGCCGAGATGACGATGATCGGCGCAGTGGACAGCGCATTGCGTCGGATCAACCGGCTGGTTTCGTAGCCGTCCAGCGTCGGCATCGACAGGTCCATCAGGATCAGGTCCGGCGCCAGCAGCGCCACTTGGCGGATCGCGTCCTGGCCATTGCTGGCCTGAATCACCTCAAACCCCAGCGGCGTGAGCATGCCGCTGAGCACCTTGCGGTGGTCCACATGGTCATCCACCACCAGGATGCGCCGGCGCTCGCCTTGATAGCCGATGATGTCGTGTTCCACATGCACCACGGCTTGCGGCGCGCGCACTTGGGACAGGAACAAGCGCACCTGAAAACAGGTGCCTTTGTCGAGTTCGCTGGTCACCCGCAACTCGCCGCCCATCAAGGCCGTGAGCATGCGCGTGATGGTCAGCCCCAGGCCCACGCCTTTGTCCTGGCGCATCAAGTCGCCGCGTTCGAACGGCTGAAAAATCTGCTCGATCTGTGCAGGGTCAATGCCGATGCCGGTGTCGATAATTTCAAAATTGGCGGTTTCGTGCCGGTAACTGACCCGCAGACATACCTCGCCGCTGTCGGTGAAATTCACTGCGTTGCCCAGCAGGTTGATCAGGATTTGCCGCACGCGTTTTTCGTCGCCACGCACCACCGCCGGGATCTTGCCCACGCAATCCAGCCGAAAGCGCAGGCCCTTGTCCTGGGCCTGGGGCGTGAACATCTGCTCCAGATCATGAATCAGCTCGGGGAAGGGGATTTCAGTGAGTTCCAGGCGCAACTTGCCGGCTTCGATCTTGGCCACATCGAGCAAGCCGTCGATCAGCGACACCAGGTGCGTGCCGCTGCGCAGGATGGTCGCCAGTGCGTCCTGATGCTGTTCGGGCATGGCGCTGTCACGCTGCAGGATCTGGGTGAAACCGAGCATGCTGTTCAGCGGCGTGCGCAACTCGTGGGACAGCCCGGTGACGTAGCGGCTCTTGGCGGCGTTCGCGGCTTCCGAGGCTTCCTTGGCCTGTTGCAGGGCTTGATCGGTGAGGCTGTGAGCATCGATTTCCTGCATCAGCAGCAGGGTCTGACGGTCGGACTCTTCCTGGGCCACGCCGCGGCTTTCGCGGGTCAGCACCACCCACCAGGCGAGCACGGCGGCCAGCACCGAGAGGGTGAGGAAGGCCTTGAAGAAGGCTTGGTAGAGGGTTTCTGAATGGGGCAACCCTTGCGCCGCCTGCACGTAGATCAACGCCAGCGCGCCCGCGAGCATCAGCACCAACGCCAGCAGCAACCCGAGGTAATGTGCCAAGCGCGTGTGCAGACGCGGCATCACTGTGTTGGGCAGTAACAGGCGCAACACGCCTTCAAACTGCGTCACCAGCCGCGCGTGGGGTTTGCAGCGGTCGCCACACCGCGCATCCAGCGAGCAGCACAGCGAACAGATCGGCGTGCTGTAGGCCGGGCAGAACGCCATGTCCGCCGTTTCGAACGGGTTGCTGCACAGCCCGCACACCGCGTGGGTGGCGGGGGCCACCGGGTGAATCAGGTGCAGGGCGCTGGTGCGGGCGATGTAGTACTTGCCCTTGGTCAACCAGGCCAACAACGGCGCCATGATCAATGCCGTGCCCAGCGCCACAAACGGCGGCGCTGCCTGGGCCAGGGCGCCGAACAGGCCGAAGTGGGCGAGGATCGACAGCAACGAGGCGATCAGCATCGAGCCGACGCCTACCGGGTTGATATCGTAGAGGTGCGCACGCTTGAATTCGATGTGCTTGGGCGACAGCCCCAGCGGCTTGTTGATCACAAGGTCCGCCACCAGTGTGCCAATCCAGGCGATGGCAATGTTCGCGTAAAGCCCCAGCACTTGGTCGATGACGTCGAACACGCCCAACTCCATCAGCATCAACGCGATGGCCACGTTGAACACCAGCCACACCACACGCCCGGGGTGGCTATGGGTGACGCGGGCGAAGAAGTTCGACCAGGCCAGCGAGCCGGCGTAGGCGTTGGTCAGGTTGATCTTCATCTGCGAGATGAACACAAACAGCACCATCGCGCCGAGGGCCCATTCCGGCGAGCTGAACACGTAGCGGAACGCGACCAGGTACATTTGGGTCGGCTCGGCGGCGCGTTCCATGGGGATTTCATGTTGCAGGGCGAGAAACGCCAAAAACGCCCCGGCGAACATTTTCAACGCGCCGGGAATGATCCAGCCAGGCCCGGCGCAGAGCAGGGCGGCCCACCAGCGCTTGCGGTTGGCGGCGGTTTTTTCCGGCAGGAAGCGCAGGTAGTCCACCTGTTCGCCGATCTGCGTCACCAGCGACAACGCCACGGTGCAGGCGGCGCAGAACGACAACAGGTTAAAGCCGCCACTGTCACCGCTGCGTCCGACAAAACTGGTCCAGTCCGTGAAGGCGTCAGGGTTTTTCCACCAGACAAAGCCGTAGGGCAGCACCAGCAACAGCAGCCAGACCGGTTGTGTCCACAATTGCAGGCGGCTGATCAGGGTTACGCCGTAGGCCACCAGCGGGATCACTAGCAGTGAGCAGATCACATAGGCGATGGCCAACGGGATATGGAAATACAGCTCCAGCGCCAGGGCCATGATTGCCGCTTCGAGGGCGAAGAACAGAAAGGTGAAGCTGGCGTAAATCAATGAAGTAATGGTGGAGCCGATGTAGCCGAAGCCGGCGCCACGGGTCAGCAGGTCCATGTCCACGCCGTAGCGCGCGGCGTAGTAGCTGATGGGCAGGCCGGTGAGAAAGATCACCAGGCTGATGGCGAGGATTGCCCAGAAGGTGTTGGTGAACCCGTAACTCAAGGCCAATACGCCGCCGATGGCTTCCAGCGCCAGGAATGACACGGCGCCGAGGGCGGTGTTGGCGATGCGCAACTCCGACCATTTGCGAAAGGACTTGGGGGTGTAGCGCAGGGCGTAGTCTTCCATGGTCTCGTCGGCGACCCAGGAGTTGTAGTCGCGGCGAATCTTGACGATGCGCTGAGTGCCGGAAGGAGGGTACACGGTGGGAGGCTCCGGGGGGTGGGCATGATAGGTGAGCAAGTTCCATGCCCTGATTCAAAATGTGGGAGCTGGCTTGCCTGCGATAGCGCTGGGTCAGCCACTGCAGATGTCGCCTGATGTACCGCCATCGCAGGCAAGCCAGCTCCCACAGGGGTATGCGGTGTCGGGGCGGGCGGGATCCTGCGCGAAAATGGTGCGCGGCGGCATACGTCAAATGACGTACTCCGTTACGTCAGGCTGCGTATACCCGCGCTGGCCCCATGCCGCCATGCTGACCCCCTCATTGCAGAGGAGTCGCCCCATGGCACCACGATTGATCCGCTCCAAACCCTTGTTGGCCCTGTCATTGCTGGCGGCCGCTCTGTTCAGCCAGGGCGTGCTGGCCGATAACGAAGGCCTGGCCGTGACCCCCACCGAAGTCACCGTCGGCCAGTTGCACTCGGCGACCGGCACCATGGCGATTTCCGAAACCGGTTCGATTCAGGCCGAGCGCCTGGCCATCGACCAAATCAACGCCTCGGGCGGGATTCTGGGACGGCAGATCAAGGTGATTCAGGAAGACGGCGCCTCTGACTGGCCGACCTTCGCCGAGAAAGCCAAGAAACTGCTGGTCAACGACAAGGTCGCCGCCGTGTTCGGCTGCTGGACCTCGGCTTCGCGCAAAGCCGTGCTGCCGATCTTCGAGAAAGAAAACGGCTTGCTCTACTATCCGACTTTCTATGAAGGCCTGGAACAGTCGAAAAACGTGATCTACACCGGGCAAGAAGCCACCCAGCAAATTCTCGCCAGCCTCGACTGGATCGCCAAGACCAAAGGCGCCAAGACCTTCTACCTGGTCGGCTCGGACTACATCTGGCCACGCACCTCGATGAAGATCGCGCGCAAGCACATTGAAAACGTGTTGCACGGCACCGTGGTCGGCGAAGACTACTACCCGCTGGGCAACACCCAGTTCGGTTCGCTGATCAACAAGGTCAAGCTGAAAAAGCCTGACGTGGTGTTCGCGGCGGTGGTGGGCGGCTCCAACGTGGCCTTCTACAAGCAACTCAACGCGGCGGGTGTGAATTCGTCCAAGCAGACCCTGCTGACCCTGTCGGTGACCGAGGATGAACTGCTCGGCATCGGCGGCGAGAACATGGCCGGTTTCTATGCTTCGATGAAGTACTTCCAGAGCCTCGACAACCCGAACAACAAAGCCTTCGTCGCAGCGTTCAAGGCCAAATACGGCAAGGATGCGGTGATTGGCGACGTAACCCAGGCTGCCTACCTCGGCCCATGGTTGTGGAAAGCGGCGGTGGAGAAGGCGGGCAGTTTTGACGTGGATAAAGTCGTGGCGGCATCGCCTGGCATCGAGCTGAAAAACGCGCCGGAAGGCTACGTGAAGATTCACGAAAACCATCACCTGTGGAGCAAGTCGCGTATTGGTGAGGTGCAGCCTGATGGGCAGTTCAAGGTGATCTACGAGTCCGATCTGATCGAGCCGAACCCGTTTCCCAAGGGCTACCAATAACCTTCGGGCACACAGGGTTTCAAAATGTGGGAGGGGGCTTGCTCCCGATGGCGGTGTATCAGTAGCCGGTAAGTTGACTGACCCACTGCTATCGGGAGCAAGCCCCCTCCCACATAGAGCAAAGCAAAAGCAGTCAGCATTTCATCTCTCTGTAGGAGACCATCATCATGGAATGGCTATCGGAATTTGGAGCCATCGCGGCGATGCAGGGGTTCAACGGCTTGTCCGTGTTCTGCGTGCTGTTGCTGATGGCATTGGGGCTGGCGATCATTTTCGGCCAGATGGGCGTGATCAACATGGCCCACGGTGAGTTCCTGACCATCGGCGCCTACACCACTTACGTGTGTTCCAGCCTGACGGCGCACTTTGCGCCGAGCTTCCAACCCTATTACTTCTTCTTTGCCATCGCCCTGTCATTCCTCGTCGCCGGCGCCGTCGGCTGGCTGGTGGAGTGGGCGATGATCAGCCGTTTGTACAAGCGGCCGCTGGACACGCTGCTGGCGACCTGGGGCTTGTCCCTGGTGATGCAGCAAACCTTCCGTTCGGTATTTGGCGCCCGTGAAGTCAGCGCCGAACCGCCGGCCTGGCTGATGGGCTCGGTGAACTTCACCGACGCCATCGAAATCCCGCGCAATGGCCTGTTCATGATGGGCCTGACCTTGCTGCTCACCGCCGCCATCTTCCTGATGCTCTACCGCTCACGCTGGGGCTTGCAGGTGCGCGCCACGGTGCAGAACCGCCTGATGAGCCGCGCGGTGGGCATCAACACGCGCAAGGTCGACCGCATGACGTTCGCCCTCGGCTGCGGCGTGGCCGGTGTGGCGGGCGCGGCGTTCACTACCATTGGCTCTACCGGCCCCACGGCGGGTTCGCAATATATTGTCGACACCTTTCTGGTGGTGGTGTTCGGCGGCGCGCAAAGCCTGTTCGGCACCATTGCCTCGGCGTTCGTGATCGCCCAGACCCAATCGCTGTCGGAGTTTTTCCTCAGTGGCTCGATGGCCAAGGTGCTGACCCTGTCGTCGGTGATTCTGATCCTGATGCTGCGCCCGCAAGGGTTGTTCTCCATCAAAGTGCGCAAGTAGAGGCGAGCAGATGAAGGCTTTAGACAAGCTGCTGGGCGGCCAGCAAAACCTGATCGGCATCGTGCTGCTGGCGCTGTTGATTCTGGTGGTATTTCCCCTGACCCTGGATGCGTTTCGCCTGAACATGGTCGGCAAATACCTGACTTACGCGTTCGTCGCGGTGGGGCTGGTGTTGTGCTGGGGCTACGGCGGCATTCTCAGCCTGGGGCAGGGCGTGTTTTTCGGCGTCGGCGGCTACTGCATGGCGATGTTTCTCAAGCTGGAAGCGTCGGACCCGGTAAGCACCAAGATCCAGTCGACGCCGGGCATCCCGGACTTCATGGACTGGAACCAGATCACCGAATTGCCGCTGTTGTGGCAGCCGTTCCACAGCTTCACGTTTACCGTGGTGGCGGTGGTTGCAGTGCCGGTACTGCTGGCGTTTGTGATCGGCATCGCGCTGTTCAAGCGTCGAGTGGGCGATGTGTATTTTTCCATCGTCACCCAGGCGATTGCGCTGATTCTCACCGTGCTGATCGTCGGCCAGCAAGGCCTGACCGGCGGCGTCAACGGCATCACCGACCTCAAGACCCTGCTCGGCTGGGACCTGCGCACCGACAGCGCCAAGCTGATCCTGTACTTCATCAACGCCGGGTTGCTGTTTGGCTGCATCTTTATCGGCCGCTTCATCCTCGCCTCCAAGTTGGGTCGGCTGCTGATGGCCATGCGTGACAAGGAAGAGCGCGTGCGGTTCTCCGGCTACGACGTGGCGAGTTTCAAGATCTTCGTGTTCTGCGTGGCTGCTGCGTTTTCGGCGATTGGCGGGGCCATGTTTGCCTTGCAGGTGGGCTTTATGTCGCCGTCGTTCGTCGGCATTGTGCCGTCGATTGAAATGGTGATTTTTGCCGCCGTGGGCGGGCGCATGTCGCTGCTCGGCGCGGTGTATGGCGCGCTGTTGGTGAACTACGGCAAAACCTACTTTTCCGAGTCGTTCCCCGAGTTGTGGCTGTACTTGATGGGCGGCCTGTTCATCGCTGTGGTCATGTACTTCCCCAACGGTTTGGCGGGGTTGTGGGAGAGCCACGGGCGTCAGGCGTTGGCCCGGCTGCTGCGGCGTGAGCCGGTGGTGAAAGCCGCTGCACCCGTGGTCAAGCCCAAGACTGAAGCGAAAATCCTGGAGACCCAGCCATGACCGCCGTCGGCTTTGAAATGAAAAAACCGGTGCTGGCCATCGAAGGCCTCACCGTGTTGTTCGACGGCTTCAAGGCGGTCGATAACCTCAACCTCTACATCGACCGCAATGAAGTGCGTGTAGTGATCGGCCCCAACGGCGCGGGCAAGACCACCGTACTTGACCTTATCTGCGGCAAAACCCGCGCCACCAGCGGCAGCATCCAGTTTGACGGCCAGGAACTGACCAAAATGCGCGAGTACAACATCGTGCGCGCGGGCGTCGGGCGCAAATTCCAGAACCCGTCGATCTACGAAAACCTCACGGTGTTTGAAAACCTTGAGATGTCTTATCCCGCCGGGCGCAAGGTCTGGGGCGCGCTGTTCTTCAAGCGTAACGCCCAGGTCGTCGCGCGGGTCGAGGAGGTGGCGCGGGAGATCTTCCTCGGCGACCTGCTGCAACAACAGGCAGACCTGCTGTCTCACGGGCAAAAGCAGTGGCTGGAAATCGGCATGCTGCTGATGCAAGACCCTGAGCTGCTGATGCTCGACGAACCGGTGGCGGGCATGAGCGTCAACGAGCGGGCGCAAACCGCCGAGTTGCTCAAGCGCATCAGCCAGGGCCGTTCGGTGCTGGTGATCGAGCACGACATGGAGTTCGTCAAAAGCATCGCCCACAAAGTCACGGTGCTGCACCAGGGCAAGGTGCTGGCCGAGGGCAGCATGGAGTCGGTGCAAAGCAACCCTAAAGTCATCGAAGTGTATTTGGGCCACTGAGGAATCCGGCATGTTCAAGATCGACCAATTGTCCTGTGGCTACGGGCAGAGCCAGATCCTCCACGACCTGGACCTGAACGTGGCCAAGCGCGAGATCGTCGCGGTGATGGGCCGCAACGGCATGGGCAAGACCACGCTGTTCAAGAGCCTGATGGGGATTTTGCCGCAATGGAAAGGCCATGTGACGGTCGACGGGCACGACGTGTCGGCGCTGGAAACCCACGAACGGGTAGCGCGCGGAATTGCCTATGTGCCACAAGGCCGGATGATTTTTCCGAGCATGACTGTGCTCGAGAATATCCAGACCGGGCTGCCGGCTTCTGCGCGGGGCAAAGTGCCGGAGGATTTGTACGCATTGTTTCCGGTGCTGCATGACATGCAGTCGCGCAAGGGCGGTAACCTGTCTGGCGGGCAGCAGCAGCAGTTGGCGATTGCTCGCGCATTGGCGACCAATCCGAAGGTGTTGTTGCTGGACGAGCCGACGGAGGGGATTCAGCCGTCGATCATCAAGGACATCGCGCGTACCCTCAAAGAGATTCGCAACCTGCGGGATCTGACCATCGTCGTATCCGAGCAGGTGCTGTCCTTCACCCTTGAAATCGCCGACCGCTTCCTGGTGATCGAAAAGGGCCGCTTCGTGATCGAAGAGACCCGCGACCGGGTAGATGAGGCGACGATCAGCCGCTACCTTTCAGTCTGAAACATTATGTGAGGTAATCCATGGAATAACCGGATAGGCTCAGGTGTTTACCGAAATACCTGACCACACACCGAGCCTCCCCGGATGAATAACAACAAGACCTGCCACCTGTTCTCCCCTCGACACGCTGCACGTTGCGGGTGAAGCGCCATGAGTCCCGACAACGGCTACCGCAGTGCCACTGAGTTGCTTGCCGACATCGCCGCTGGCCGCCTGAGCAGCCGCGCCTTGCTCGAAAACTATATCGCCCGCGTGGAGATGCTCAACCCGATGCTTAACGGCATTGTGGCGTGGAACCTGGAAGACGCGCGGCTCAAGGCCGATCTGGCCGACACGGCCGTGCGCAACGGCCTGCCACTGGGCCCGTTGCATGGCTTGCCCATGACCATCAAGGACACCTTTGAGGTGCTCGGCATGCCTTGTACCGCCGGCGCCCCCGAGCTGAGCGAGCATCGCCCGCAGCAATCGGCCGCGGCGGTCAAGCGCCTGGAAGATGCCGGTGCGATTGTCTACGGCAAGACCAACGTGCCGATGATGGCCGGGGATATCCAGACCTACAACAGCCTGTTTGACACCACCAATAACCCGTGGAACCTGGCGCTGACCCCGGGTGGCTCCTCGGGGGGCGCGGTCGTTGCGCTGGCGGCAGGGTTTACGCCCCTGGAATTGGGCAGTGATATTGGCGGTTCGATCCGTATTCCGGCGCACTTTACCGGGGTGTACGGGCATAAACCCACGTATGGCCTCGTGCCTCAACGCGGGCATATTCCGGGGGCGCCGGGAGAACTGGCAGAGGGGCACCTGAATGTCATCGGCCCGTTGGCGCGCACCGCGGCTGATCTGCAAGTGATGCTGGACGTGATCGCAGGCGGGCAGGTGCAGCTGGCCGCGCCGCGCCGCGCGTCCCTCAAGGCTTTTCGTGTGTTGTTGTGGACCGAAGACGCCGACTGCCCCCTCGACAGCGACATGACCGAAGCCTATCGGCAGTTGCGCCTGAAGCTGGAGGCAGCGGGGGTGGAGGTGGTGCAGGGCGCGCCTGCCGGTGCGTCACTGGAACGGTTGTTTGCTGCCTATCTGGTGCAGTTGGGCGCCAAGCTGGGCGCGTCGCTGTCTGCCACGAGCCGCCGCTTCATGGGCCTGATCGCGCCGGTGTTGCGCGGGTTGGCACAGGTGATGGACATGCCCCGGCACGCCGACAAGTTCTATGAAGGCACCGGCATAAGCCACGCCAACTGGCTGAAGGCCCATGAGCAAGGCCTTCACCTGCGCGAAGCCTTCCTCAAGACCTTTGACGATTTTGACGTGGTGCTCGCACCGCCCACCTTCACCACGGCGTTTGCCCATGATCAATACAAAGTCATCAGCCTGCGCAGCCTGAAGGTGGACGGTAAAAAACGCCACTACGCCGACCTCTACCAATGGATTTCGCCTGCCACCCTGATGGGCCTGCCGGCGACCAGCGCACCCATCGGCCTCACCCGCCAGGGGTTGCCGGTAGGGGTGCAGATTATCGGCGCGCCTTTTGAGGATCGCACCACGATCAAGTTCGCCGAGTGCCTGGCCGAAGTCGTCGGCGGTTTTCAAGCGCCTCCCGGCCTGAGGTAAGACGGCGCCAGCGTTCATGCCACGTTAAAGAACGCCACCTTGGTGCTCAAACGGTCTGCCAGATCCGCCAGTTCGCGGTTGGAGCTTTCCGCCACCTCGGAGCCGGCCGCCGACTGCACGGTGGAGCTGTGGATGCGCGTGACGTTCTGCGCCACTTCTTCCGCCGCCGCGCTCTGCTGCACCGAGGCACTGGCGATCTGTGCATTCATGGCGTTGATCGCACCGACTTCCTGGCTGATCTTGCCCAGCGCCACTTGGGAGTCGCGGGTCTGCGTCACGGTGACCTGTGCCAGCGTGCGACTGCGTTGCATGATGTCGGCGGCGTCCTGGGTGCCGCTTTGCAGCTTGCCGATCATCTCGCGGATTTCCTGAGTGGATTCCTGAGTGCGTGTGGCGAGTGAGCGCACCTCGTCAGCCACCACCGCAAAACCACGGCCGTGTTCGCCGGCACGGGCCGCTTCAATCGCGGCGTTCAGCGCCAGCAGGTTGGTTTGCGCGGCAATGGCGTTGATCACTTCAATCACGGTTTCGATGTTTTCACTGTCGCTGGACACTTGATTGACGCGCGTGGTGGCCTGTTCAAGAATCGTCGCCAACTCTTCGATCGCTGTGCTCACTTCGCCCACCAGGCGGTGGCCGCTGTTGACTTCAGCGTCTGCCAGACTGGTCGCTTTGGAGGCGGCGGACGCGTAGCCCGAGACCTCGCTGACCGAGGCCGCCATTTGCGTGATGGCGGCAGCCACATGCTGGGCTTCGCTGGTTTGCAGGGTGATCTGCTGGCGGTTTTCGCTGGCCACCGACAATAGAGTGACCGAAGAATGGCGCAAGGCCTGGGCGGCCGCGCGCACCTCGGTGATGGTGTCGCCCAGGCGGTTCAGGGCGTTTTTCAGGATGCCCATTACGCTGTCGGGGTAGCGGGTTTCAATCGGCTGGTTCAGCTCGCCATTGGCCAGGCGACGGATTGCCTCGGCGACTTCCTCAGGTTCTGCGCCAAGGGTGGCCTTGACCTTGCGGATGATCAGCAGCGACACCAGCACGCTCAAGATGATTGCCACCGTGCTGGCGGCGATCATCAGCAGCGCGAACTGGCTGGCGGCGGTCTGCACGGTGCCCAGGCTGTGTTTGATTTGGGCTTCTTCGAAGTCGATCAGTGCGTTTACGCGTTTCAGCCATTCGGTGTAATAGCCCGAGGTTTGCGCGAGTAACAGGTCTTGGGCGGCGCCGATATCGTTAGCGCGACGCAGGTTGATCACGCGCTCGGAGGACGCGAGCGCCTGGACCTCGATGGCTTTGATATCGCTCAGCAGGCGGGTTTCTTCGGCGCTGGCGCTGGTGGCGAACAGGCGGTCAAGCATGACCGCGGAATCCTGATAATCGCGCTTGAGCTGATCGATTTCAGCCAGGTGGCCGTTTAACGCCGGCTCGTCCTTGACCAGCACCGCATCGCGAATGGCGATGGCGCGGTTGTGCACGCTGCCTCGAAAGTTGATCGCGTAGCGCTGGGCCACGGCGGCTTGTTCGGCGACGTCCTTGAGGGTGTTGTCGATAAAACCCACGCGCTGGATACCGACGGCAGTGATCAGTACCAGCAACGACAGCGTGGACGCAAAGCCCAATCCGATACGCATCGCTAACGAGACAGGTTTTTTCATGAAAGGCCCGATAATCAGAGGGTTAAGAGTGATGGCTAAAAGCTATCTGTCTCGCGGAATCTAAACACCCTCAGCCGGTGCGTCCAATCAGTAATTGCTGACCCTGACATTGAGCGAATTGATGGAATAAAACCCGGCCCTCGGGTTTTATACGTCATCCAACGTATTTTCCGTTTGCCCTGTGCGCCTGAGACTGGATTGAACGCAACACGTCATCCGTCCAGGAGCCAGCCCATGACCGAAACGCTGATCAAAGTCGACCTCAACCAGCCCGTCACCGAAAACGAAAATATCCATAACCGCTGGCACCCGGATATCCCGATGGCCTGCTGGGTAAAGCCGGGCGATGATTTCATCCTGGAAACCTACGACTGGACCGCCGGCGCGATCAAGAACAACGACGACGCCAGCGACGTGCGCGATGTGGACCTGTCCACCGTGCATTACCTCTCGGGCCCCGTGGGTGTGCACGGCGCAGAACCCGGTGATTTGCTGGTGGTGGACCTGCTCGATATCGGCGCCAAGGCGGATTCCCAGTGGGGCTTCAACGGGTTCTTTTCGCGGCAGAACGGCGGCGGCTTTCTCACCGATCACTTCCCCAGCGCACAAAAAGCCATCTGGGATTTCAAGGGGATGTTCACCAGCTCACGGCACATTCCGGGTGTCAATTTCGCCGGTTTAATCCACCCCGGTTTGATCGGTTGCCTGCCTGACCCGGTGATGCTTGCCGACTGGAACCGTCGCGAGCAGGAACTGATCGACACCAACCCGACCCGCGTGCCGCCGCTGGCCAACGCGCCGCTGGCGGCCACCGCGCACATGGGCAAGCTCAAGGGTCAGGCCCGCGATGACGCCGCTGCCACCGGCGCGCGCACTGTGCCGCCGCGTGAGCACGGCGGTAACTGCGATATCAAGGATTTGTCGCGGGGTTCGAAGATCTTCTTCCCGGTCTACGTCAACGGTGCCGGGCTGTCGGTGGGCGATTTGCACTTCAGCCAGGGCGACGGCGAAATCACCTTTTGCGGCGCCATCGAGATGGCCGGCTGGGTGCACATGAAAGTCGAGCTGATCAAGGGCGGCATGGCCAAATACGGGATCAAGAACCCCGTGTTCAAGCCGAGCCCGATTACACCGAACTACAAGAATTACCTGATCTTCGAAGGCATTTCGGTGGACGAACAGGGCCAGCAGCACTACCTGGACGTCAACGTTGCCTACCGCCAGGCGTGCCTGAACGCGATCAACTACCTGACCAAGTTCGGCTACTCGCCGGCCCAGGGCTATGCGCTGCTCGGTTCGGCGCCGGTGCAAGGGCATATCAGCGGCGTGGTGGATATTCCGAATGCGTGTGCGACCTTGTGGCTGCCCACGGAAATCTTTGAATTCGACATCAACCCCAACGCCAATGGCCCGACCAAGTTCCTCGACGGCAGCATCGACCTGCCCATCGCCCCGGACCTGTAGCCATGCCGACTTACGAATACAGCTGCGACACCTGCGGCACCTTCACCATGCTGCGGCCCATCTCCCAGCGCCACGACCCCAGCGAATGCCCGTACTGCGCCTCGGCCGGCGGGCAACTGTTGGTGTCGGCACCGGCGCTGAGCATTCTTTCTGCCAACCAGCGCAAAGCCATCGCTGGCAACGAGCGCAGCGCGCATGCGCCGCAAACGGTGGGTGAATATCAGGAGAGTCGCCGACACCCGGCGGGTTGCAGTTGCTGCGGCACCAGCAAGAAGGTGGAACCGAGCAAAGCCAACCCATTGGGCCTCAAGACCAAAACCGGGCCACGGCCGTGGATGATCAGTCACTAGACCAGGAGCGTTGTTATGCGTCATGGCGACATTTCCAGCAGCCCTGACACCGTCGGTGTCGCGGTGGTGAACTACAAGATGCCGCGCCTGCACAGCAAGGCCGAGGTCATCGAAAACGCGAACAAAATTGCCGAAATCATCGTTGGCATGAAGCAGGGCCTGCCGGGCATGGACCTGGTGGTGTTCCCCGAATACAGCACCATGGGGATCATGTACGACCATGACGAGATGATGGCGACCGCTGCCAGCATCCCCGGCGAGGAGACCGCGATTTTTTCCGCGGCTTGCCGCCAAGCCAATACCTGGGGCGTGTTTTCCCTGACCGGCGAGCGCCACGAAGAGCATCCGCACAAGGCCCCGTACAACACGCTGATGCTGATCAATAACCTTGGCGAAATCGTGCAGCGTTACCGCAAATGCATTCCGTGGTGCCCCATCGAAGGCTGGTATCCGGGCGATCGTACTTATGTGTGCGACGGCCCCAAGGGCATGAAGATCAGCCTGATTATCTGCGACGACGGCAACTACCCGGAGATCTGGCGCGACTGCGCAATGAAAGGTGCCGAGCTGATCGTGCGCTGCCAGGGCTATATGTACCCGGCCAAGGAGCAGCAGGTGCAGATGTCCAAGAGCATGGCCTGGGCGAACAACTGCTACGTCGCGGTGGCCAACGCCGCCGGGTTCGACGGGGTGTATTCGTACTTCGGGCACTCGGCGATTATCGGGTTTGACGGGCGTACCCTGGGCGAATGCGGCGAGGAGGAGATGGGCATTCAGTACGCGCAGTTGTCGGTGTCGCAGATCCGCGATGCGCGGGCCAATGATCAGTCGCAGAACCATCTGTTCAAACTGCTGCACCGGGGCTACACCGGCCTGCATGCCTCGGGCGATGGCGACAAAGGCGTGGCCGACTGCCCGTTCGAGTTCTACCGCACCTGGGTGCTCGACGCGCAAAAGGCTCAGGAGAACGTCGAGCAATTCACCCGCAGCACGGTGGGGGTCGCCGAGTGCCCGGTGGGGCAGTTGCCACACGGCGGCCAAGAAAAGACGGCGGAGTAGGGCATGCGTTTTACCTTTGATCCGGCCCAGGTGATGGCGTTGTTACGCAGCCGGATCGTGGGGCAGGACGCTGCGTTGGCTCAAATGGAAGGGGTGCTGAAAGTGGTCAAGGCCGACATCGGCGAGCGTGACCGACCCCTGAGCGTCAACCTGTTCATGGGGCCGACCGGCGTCGGCAAAACCGAAATTGTGCGCCTGCTCGCCCAGGCACTGCATGGTCGCGCCGACAGTTTTTGCCGCATCGACATGCACACCCTGGCCCAGGAGCATTACGCCGCAGCGCTCACCGGCGCGCCGCCGGGGTATGTGGGCAGCAAGGAGGGCATCAGCCTGTTCAACAGCGAGCTGATCCAGGGCACTTACAGCCGACCCGGCATTGTGCTGTTCGACGAACTGGAAAAGGCCAGTCAGGAAGTGGTGCGCAGCCTGCTCGGTATTCTGGAAAACGGCCAACTGACCCTGGCCGGCGGCACGCGTACGCTGGACTTTCGCAACAGCCTGATCTTCATGACCAGCAATATCGGCGCGCAACAGGCGCGGCGTCATCGCCAGCGGTTTGCTTATGGCTGGCGCCGCTTGTTGCGAGTATTCATGCGGGGCGAGGCGACGGTGCTGGAAGAGGCGTTGCACGCGCACTTTGAGCCGGAATTTCTCAACCGTATCGACCGTGTCCTGGTGTTCGAACCGATTGGCAATCACTGGCTGGACGCGTTGCTGGACGTGGAATTGGGCAAACTCAATCAGCGCCTGGCCTTGCAGCAGCGTTCGTTGAGTGTGGATGAACGGGCGAGGGCCTGGTTGTGCCGTCAGCATGATGTGCGGTTTGGCGCGAGGGCGTTGGGCCGCCGCTTGCGGGTGGAGCTGGAGCCCGCCATCGCCGAATGTGTGCTGCGAGAACCCTCTGTGCAACGGATGTGCGCGACCCTTCGCGAGGAACAATTGGAGGTTTCTTCGCAATAGCCTTGCAAACCCTGACAGTGCGACTAATATGACCCGGGTAAAACAAATAACACCCGGGTAATAAATGATACCTACGTCAACTGTTCCCTTATGCAGCGCATTTGTCCGCCATCAGCGCGTGGCGACGGGCAGCTATCGCGCCGTTGCTGACGCCCTTTCACACTTCGAACTGCCAGCTGGCAGCTTTCTGGTCTTCGATGACGCCACCGGCAGCCAAGTCGACTACCCTTGGCCGCCTGATTACGCCCCCGAGCCGGCGGCGCAGGTTGAGCTGGATGACGAGCCCCCCGCAATTGCGTCTGTCGGCCGTCCAAAACTGGGAGTGGTCGCGCGGGAAATCACCTTGTTGCCGCGCCACTGGGAGTGGCTGGGCCAGCAGCGTGGCGGCGCCTCGGCGGCGTTGCGCCGGTTGGTCGATGAAGCTCGCAGCGCCCATGCGGCCCGTGATCAGATGCGCCTGGCCAAAGAAGCCAGCTATCGTTTCATGAGTGCCATCGGCGGCGACCTGCCAGGTTTTGAAGACGCCTCAAGGGCGTTGTTTGGCAGTGATGCAGCGGTTTTTTCCAGCAAGATTGCGCATTGGCCCGACGACGTGCAGACGTACCTGGCCTGGCTGTCGCGCAATGCTTTCCCCGTCTAACAATAATTCCGGGACCCGAACCACCATGCAAGTCACTCCCAATCGGCCGTTGTGGCAGATCTACCTGATCTTTTTGGCACCGATGGTGCTGTCCAACTTCCTGCAAAGTTTTTCCGGCACGTTGAACGGCATCTATGTCGGGCAAATGCTCGGCACCCAGGCGCTGGCGGCAGTGTCGGGGATGTTCCCCATCGTGTTTTTCTTTATTGCCCTGGTGATCGGACTGGGGGCGGGCGCTTCGGTGTTGATCGGCCAGGCGTGGGGCGCTCAGGAAACCGCGATGGTCAAGGTGATCACTGGCGCAACCTTGACGCTGGGTGCGCTGGTGGGTTTGATTGCGGCAGTGCTCGGCAGCCTGTTCGCGCGCCCGGCCTTGCAGGCGTTGGGCACGCCGGTCGATGTGTTGGACGATGCGGTGGGCTACGCCCAGGTCATGATGTTGATCATGCCGCTGCTGCTGGTGTTTATCCTCTACACCCAGTTGCTGCGGGGCGTCAGCGATACGATTTCGCCGTTGCTGGCGCTGATGGTTTCAACCCTGGTGGGCCTGCTGCTGACCCCGGCACTGATTCGCGGCTGGGTCGGCCTGCCGCCCATGGGCATCCAGAGTGCGGTGTACGCAGGCTTGGTGGGCAACGCGTCGGCCATGCTGTTTCTGATCCTGCGCCTGCGTCATAAAAAACACGTGATGGCGCCGGACCGTGAACTGTTTGCAGCTTTGCGCCTGGACCGCGCGATTCTCGGCAAAGTCCTGCGCATCGGCCTGCCCACCGGCTTACAGATGGTGGTGCTGTCGTTGTCGGAATTGGTCATTCTCGCCCTGGTCAACAGCCACGGCTCCCAAGCCACGGCGGCGTATGGCGCGGTCACGCAGATCGTCAATTACGTGCAGTTCCCGGCGCTGTCGATTGCGATCACCGCATCGATCCTCGGTGCCCAGGCGATTGGCGCCGGGCGTCTGGAACGCATCGGGCCGATCTTGCGCACGGGGCTTTTGATCAACACGTGCCTCACCGGCGGGTTGATCGTACTCGGCTACCTGTTATCGCACTGGCTACTTGGCTTGTTCATCACCGACGACGCCGCGCGCGTCAACGCCGAACACCTTTTGCACATCATGCTTTGGAGCATTCTGGTGTTCGGCTTCCAGGCCGTGATTGGCGGGATCATGCGCGCCAGCGGCGTGGTGCTGATGCCCGTCGCTATTTCGATCTTCTGCGTACTGTGCGTTGAGCTGCCGATGGCGTACTTGCTCAACGCACACTTCGGCCTTGAAGGCGTGTGGATGGCGTTTCCGGTGACCTACCTGGCGATGCTGGCATTGCAGACGGCGTATTACCGACTGGTGTGGCGGCACAAGCAGATCAAGCGGTTGGTGTGATTATTTAAAGTGGGTATCGGCGACCGGCAGGATGCTTGCGACATGCCAGCCGTCTTTGTCTTTCAACAGCGTCTGGCTGATCAGGAACGTGTCGACCTGCGGCGCTTCGCCAGGGTGGCCGCGGGTAAAGGCCACCGGGACCATCAATTGGGCGACCTCGTCGTTCACCATCACCACGCTGAAATGGCTCATGTCCGGTTTCAGTTGCCAGGTGCCCTTATAGTAATCCTTGAGCTTGCTGACGACGCCGTCGGGGCCCCAGTTGGCTTCGCCGCGGGCAAACCAAAGCATTTTCGGTGAGTCCCAGAGCATGGCTTTGATCTGGACGAGGTCATGGGCGTTCTGCGCCTCGACGAACCGGGTAAAAAACGCGCGGGTTTCATCCTCTTGAGGGGTCGCGAAAACGGGCGTGAGGGGGAGTAGCGAAAACAGGGCGCAGAAGGCCAGTGCACAACGTTTCATAAGGGTTCCTCAGGGATGGTCGCTGAGATCAAGCTTAGGCCAGCCCGAGCGCCAGCGAAGGCCATTTACCCCTCGTTTCTGGACATTGCGCTCGCATCGGCGGGGTTTCTCGCCGTGCGTCGTATCACCCGTGGTGGCTCACCGAACTGGCGAATGAACGCGCGACGCATACGCTCGCTGTCACCAAATCCGGTTTGGCGGGCGATGTTGTCGAGGGGGTGACGTCCATCCTGGATCAGCGCCACGGCGGCTTCAATGCGTAGCTTTTCCACGGCTTTGGCCGGTGAAAGCCCGGTTTGCGCGTGAAACGCCCGGCTGAACTGGCGCAGGCTCAGGTGCGCGACGTCTGCCAGTTCACTCAGGGGCAACGCACGATGCAAGTTGTTGCGCATATAGGCCATGGCCGCCTGAATCCGGTCGGTTTGCTGTTCCATATCCAGCAGCACCGAACGTTGTGGCTGGCCTGCGACGCGGCGGCTCTGAAGAATGAAGTTTTTCGACACGGCGCGCGCGACTGCCGGCCCCAGGTCGGTTTCAACCATGGCCAATGCCTGATCAATGCCTGCGGTCATGCCGGCGCTGGTCCAGATAGATCCGTCGATCACAAACAATCGCTCTTCTTCCAGTTGGACCTTGGGATAGCGCGCGCGAAACTCGTCGGCAAAAAACCAGTGGGTGGTCGCCCGCATACCGTCGAGCAACCCCGCCTGAGCCAGAAAGAATGTACCCGAGCAGGTGGCCGCAAGGCGGCGACTGTGCACGGCGGCGTGTCGCAGATAAGTCAGCAGTGGCGCGGTAAATTCGCGATCATTGCCGCCGCCGATGATCACCGTGTCGAACGCGGTGTCATCGAAGCCTTCGGTGTGCACGACCACACCCAGGGAACTGCGTACTGGCCCGCCCGTTTCGGAGAGCAGCCTCACATCATAATGGGCTTTTCCCACGGCGTTGTTGGCACTCTCAAAGACGGACAGCGCGGCGAAGCTCATGACGCCGAAACCGGGAAAGGTGATGAAACCGATGCGCTGCATGATGGGCTCCGGGAAAAGGGCGGACGAGCTGTTTCACGTGTGTAGGCGCTGCATGCCTTATCGGTGAGTTGCAATTGCGCGTCCATTTCGCCGTCGGGCTGGGCCACGAGTATCTTGCCCTGATACTGTGAGATAGCAAGTTTCAAGGCACTTAGGAAGAGGTTAAGCAGGATGGCAAACCCTTACGCCGAGTTGTTCCAGGTTCCGGGCGCTCGTGCTTTTGTGCTGGCGGGCATGCTTGCACGCATGCCGGTGTCCATGACCGGGATCGGCCTGATCACCATGCTTTCGCAGGTGCATGGCGGCTATGGTTTGGCCGGCGCGGTGGCGGCGGTGTTTGCGCTGGCCACGGCGTTTTGTGCGCCGCAGGTTTCACGTTTGGTCGACCGTTATAGCCAGGGCAGAGTGCTGCCGATTGCTGCCATGATCGGCGGCGGGGCTCTCTTGATGCTGCTGTTGTGCACGCGCATGCAGGCGCCAAGCTGGCTGTTGTTTGTGTTCGCTGCACTCGCTGGCTGCATGCCGAACATGTCGGCTATGGTGCGGGCGCGCTGGTCCGAGGTGTATCGCGGCCAGCCCAGGCTGCAAACCGCGTTTGCTCTGGAGTCGGTGCTCGATGAGGTGTGCTTCATTATCGGCCCGCCGATTTCCGTAGGCCTGAGCGTGGTGCTGTTTCCCGAAGCAGGGCCTTTGGTGGCTGCACTGCTGTTGGCAGTGGGCGTTACTACCTTTGTGCTGCAACGCGAGACAGAACCGCCGGTGCATGAGCATGAGGATCATCACGGCGGCTGGCTCATCGCCTCACCCTCGGTATTGATCCTTATGATCCTGCTGCTGGCCATGGGCGTGATTGTCGGTGTGGTGGACGTGGTCAGCGTTGCCTTCGCCCAGCATCAAGGCCAACCGGCAGCGGCGAGCATCGTGCTGTCCGTATACGCCATTGGCTCGTGCCTGGCGGGGCTGGCCTTCGGCACGCTCAAACTCAAGGTGCCGCTGCCGCAACAGTTCCTGTTCTGCGGGGTGGCCACGGCGCTGACCACCTTGCCTTTATTGCTGGTGACCAACATCCCCGGGCTGGCCGGGGCGATCTTTATCTCCGGCCTGTTCTTCGCGCCCACGCTGATCGTGTCCATGGCGCTGGTGGAGCAAGTCGTCCCGCCCAGCCGGTTGACCGAAGGCATGACCTGGCTGATCACCGGCCTGAGCATCGGCGTGGCCATTGGTGCCGCCAGTTCCGGCTGGATGATCGACCACTTTGGCGCCACCAGCGGGTTCTGGGTGGCGTTGGTGGCGGGGGCAGTGGTATTGGGTGCGGCGGTTTTGGGGTATCGACGGCTTGGATAGTCAGCTGATTGCCGGGCAAGGGTCCGCGCTGTGGTGCTGCAAAAACTCATTCAGTGCCTGACGTGTCAGGTCATTGAGTGTCACCTTTTTACGGGTGGCTGCCAGGGCCGCAGCCAAATGCAGGTCATGGCCGACGCGTACGTTGAATGAGCCTTTGCAAGGCTTCTCCGGTGTTTGCCCCAGGCTGTGGCAGGTGGCGAGATAGTCGTCTACGGCTTCACGAAAGGCCGCGTCCAGTTCCGCGACAGTTTTCCCTTCATAGCTGACCAGCGCCTTGATGAACAGGACCTTGCCGAACAGGCAATTGTCTTCGAGGCTGGCTTCGATAGAGCCGATGTAGCCTTGGTGTTTCAGTTGGTTATTCACTGAATCAGTTCTCCTGATTTCAATTGTTCGATGACTTGGCGCCGAATGTAGTGTTTCAGTTCGTTGCCGGGGTGAGGCTTGTGCAAGGTAATCATTGCACTGGGGTCGCCGATGTCGAATTTGACGCGGCTTCCGGCCCCTTCAATCTGTGTGTAGCCCAGCCAACGCAGCAGCGTTACGAGCTCAGGCCAGGTAAATGCCATGTGCTCGTTGAGCAGTTTGGCGAGCAGCTTTTCATTTTTTGACACGGCGATCCTTGCCTGTAACTAAATGTAGTTGCAAAAAGTGGTGTCCGTCAATCCTAGCGTGTGTGGGCGAGTCTTTCCTGGGATTGATGTAACCCTTGATGACACCTCGCTTCGCGCCTCCCATCCCTCGCTAATTTTTCCCTCCCCGGTTCGTTTTATAGGGACGACGTGCCTTTGTGCTTCCTGCCTATTGCTCCGGACCTCACCAAATGAATGCTGAAGACTCCTTGAAACTTGCTCGCCGGTTTATCGGGTTGCCCCTGGAAAAACGCCATTTGTTCCTGCAAGCCTTGCAGAAAGAAGGGGTGGATTTTTCAAGGTTTCCGATTCCGGCAGGGGTCGAGGTGGAGGATCGCCAGGCGTTGTCCTACGCACAGCAACGCATGTGGTTTCTCTGGCAACTGGACCCGGCCAGCGGCGCCTACAACTTGCCGGGCGCGGTGCGACTCACGGGGGCGCTGACCCTCGGTGCGATGGAGCAAGCCTTCGCCAGCTTGGTGGCGCGCCATGAAACCCTGCGCACCGTGTTCCAGCGCCAGGCAGACGACCGCCTGGCGCAAGTCGCCGCCGATCCTTCATTGGCAATCGATAGACTGGACTTGAGCGCCTTGGCCCCCTTCGAACGCGAGCGGGCCGTCATCGAAGCCGCCACCCGTCAATCGCTGCAGCCCTTTGACCTGGAACACGGCCCGCTGCTGCGTGTGCAGTTGCTCAAGCTCGATGATCAGGAGCACGTCTTGCTGCTGACCCTGCACCACATCGTCTCCGATGGCTGGTCGATGAACGTGCTGATCGACGAGTTCATCCGTTTTTACGACGCCCATGAGCGCAATGAGGCACCGCAACTGGCAGCGCTGCCGATCCAGTACAGCGACTACGCCCTGTGGCAGCGCCGTTGGCTGGAGGCGGGTGAGCAGGCGCGTCAGCTGGAGTACTGGCAGGCACGCCTGGGCGATGAGCACCCGGTGCTGGAGTTGCCAACTGATCGCCCGCGCCCGGCCATGCCCAGCTATCAAGGCACGCGGCACACCTTCGCGATCGACTCGGCGTTGGCCGCGCAACTGCGCAGCTGTGCGCAAAAGCACAATGTGACGTTATTCATGCTGCTGCTTGGCGCGTTCAACGTGTTGTTGCATCGCTACACCGGGCAGGGCGATATCCGTATCGGCGTACCCATCGCCAACCGCAATCGCAGTGAGGTCGAGGGGCTGATCGGCTTCTTCGTCAACACTCAAGTCTTGCGCACCGAGCTCACCGGGCAAACGCGGATTGCCGAGTTGCTGCAAGGCATCAAGGAGCACGCCCTTGGCGCCCAGGCCCATCAGGAATTGCCGTTTGAACGTTTGGTGGAGGCGCTGAAAGTCGAGCGCAGCCTCAGTCATACACCGCTGTTCCAGGTGATGTACAACCACCAGCCGGTGGTAGCGGACATCGCCTCCGTCAGCACCGCCTCCGGCCTGAAACTCGCCCTGGTGGAATGGCACGCCCGTACCACCCAATTTGACCTGACCCTGGACACCTACGAGAAATCCGGCACCCTGCACGCCGCGCTGACTTACGCGAACGACCTGTTCGATGCGCCCTCCATCGAGCGCATGGCCAGGCACTGGATCAGCCTGTTGCACGCCATGGTTGGCGATGGCGAACAGCGTGTCGGCGAATTGCCGATGCTGGGTGTCGACGAACAGCGTGTATGGGTGCACGACTGGAACAGGACTGCCGAACCTTATCCGACCGAGCGCGGCATCCATCAGTTGATCGAAGAGCAAGTGCAGCGCACGCCGAATGCGCCGGCGCTGGTGTTCGGCGCCACCACCTTGAGCTATGCCCAACTCGACGGCCGCGCCAATCAGCTGGCCCACGCCCTGGGTGAGAAGGGCGTCGGGCCGGACGTATTGGTGGGTGTCTGTATCGAGCGCTCCATCGAAATGGTGGTGGGCCTGTTGGCTATTCTCAAGGCCGGCGGCGCCTACGTACCGCTGGACCCTGAATACCCCTGGGACCGCCTGGCCTACATGATCGAAGACAGCGGCATTCAACTGCTGCTGACCCAGCAAAGCCTGCTGGGGTCGCTGCCGGTGGGCGCCCATACCGTCATCGCCCTGGACGCCTCACCCGATTGGCTCGACCGCTACAGTACGCAGCCGCCCGCTGTTGAGGTTCACGCGCTCAACCTGGCCTACGTGATTTACACCTCCGGCTCCACCGGCAAACCCAAGGGCGCCGGCAACAGCCATCGTGCGCTGGTCAATCGCCTGTGCTGGATGCAGCAGGCTTACAGCCTGGATGCCGGCGACGCCGTGTTGCAGAAAACCCCGTTCAGCTTTGACGTGTCGGTGTGGGAGTTCTTCTGGCCGTTGATGACCGGCGCACGTCTGGTCGTCGCAGCACCAGGCGAACACCGTGAACCGGCGCGCCTGATCGAGACCATTGGCCGTCACGCCATCACCACGTTGCACTTCGTACCGTCGATGCTCCAGGCGTTTATTCACGAGCCGGGCGTGCACGCCTGCACGGGCCTCAAGCGCATCGTGTGCAGCGGCGAAGCCTTGCCGCTGGACGCGCAACGGCAGGTGTTCGCCAAGTTGCCGGGCGCCGGGTTGTACAACCTCTACGGCCCGACCGAAGCCGCGATCGACGTGACCCACTGGACCTGCATCGACGAAGGTGCCGACAGCGTGCCCATCGGTCGGCCGATCGCCAACCTCGTCACCTACGTGCTCGACGCCCAACTCAACCCGGTGCCCGCTGGCGTGTCCGGCGAGCTGTACCTTGGCGGCACCGGCCTGGCTCGCAGCTACCACCGCCGCCCGGCACTGACCGCCGAGCGCTTTGTGCCGAGCCCCTTTTTGGCGAGTGAGCGCCTGTACCGCACCGGTGACCGCGTCTGCCAGCGAGCCGACGGCGTGATTGAATACCTCGGTCGCCTCGATCATCAGGTCAAGCTGCGCGGCTTGCGCATTGAGCTGGGCGAAATAGAGACGCGGCTGATGCAGCATCCGACGGTGCGTGAGGCCGTGGTGTTGGTGCAGGGCGGCAAACAGTTGGTCGCCTACCTGGTGCTCGAAAGCGATGCACCCGCGGACCTCAAAGCCTGGCTGCTCAAGAGCTTGCCGGACTACATGGTGCCGACGCACTGGGTTACGTTGGCAAGGTTGCCCGTCACGGCAAACGGCAAGCTCGACCGCAAAGCCTTGCCCTTGCCGGACGCAACGCCGCAACAGGCGTTTGTCGCGCCGGAAAATGACCTGCAAAAAGCCTTGGCGACGATCTGGAGCGATGTGCTCGGCGTCGAACACGTCGGCCTGGAAGACAACTTTTTCGAGCTGGGGGGTGATTCGATCATCTCCATTCAGGTGGTCAGCCGCGCCCGCCAGGCGGGCATCCGGCTGAGCCCGCGCGACCTGTTTCAGTACCAGAACATCCGCAGTCTGGCCCTGGTCGCAACCTGTGAGCAGGCCAGCGTGATCGATCAAGGCCCGGTCAGCGGCGAAGTGATTCTGACGCCGGTGCAGCAGCGCTTTTTTGCCCAGGCGATACCTGCGCGTCACCACTGGAACCAATCGCTGTTGCTGACCCCGCGTGAGGTCCTGGAACCCGTGCGCCTGGAAGCGGCGCTGACGCAGTTGATCAACAGGCACGACGCCCTGCGCCTGCGGTTTGTGCAGCAGGCGGGCGAGTGGCAGCAAGCCCATG
Source organism: Pseudomonas fluorescens (assembly GCF_002022275.1). GTDB lineage: Bacteria > Pseudomonadota > Gammaproteobacteria > Pseudomonadales > Pseudomonadaceae > Aquipseudomonas > Aquipseudomonas fluorescens_AJ. The sequence continues at coordinate 112,209 of NZ_MSDF01000058.1, read as the reverse complement.
CGGCGCCTGTCACCGAGGCCGCACTGTGGCAGTCCCAGGCAACCGACGACACCGAGCTCGCCGCACTGTGTGATGAGGCTCAGCGCAGCCTCGACCTGGCGCAAGGCCCGTTGCTGCGCGCCGCTCTGGTTGCCATGGCCGATGGCACCCAGCGTTTGCTGCTGGTGGTGCATCACTTGGTCGTGGACGGCGTCTCGTGGCGCATTCTGCTGGAAGACCTGCAACAGGCGTATCGGCAGGCGCCTTTGCCGGCCCGGACCAGCGCCTATCAGCACTGGGCGCAACACCTGCAAGACCATGCACACACCCTCAACGCACAACTGCCGTATTGGCAGGCGCAGTCCGTCGACTTCGAGCTGCCGTGTGACAACCTCGAGGGCGCGTTGCACAACCATTTGGGCCGCAAGCTCGAAACTCGTCTCGACGCCGAGCTGACCCGCCAGTTGCTGCAAGACGCCCCGGCGGCGTACCGCACTCAGGTCAACGACCTGCTGCTGACGGCGCTGGCCCGCGTGGTCTGCCGCTGGAGCGGGCAGGCAGCCGCGTTGATCGAGCTCGAAGGACATGGCCGCGAAGACCTGTTCGACGCGCTCGACCTGACCCGTACCGTCGGCTGGTTTACCAGCCTGTTCCCGGTCCGATTGCAAGCGAATGGCGAGCTGTCGACGGCGATCAAATCGATCAAGGAGCAGCTGCGCGCGGTGCCCGACAAGGGCCTGGGCTACGGCCTGCTGCGTTACCTGGCTGCGCCCGAAGTGCGCGAAACCCTTGAAGGTCTGGCCCCGCCGCGCATCACCTTCAATTACCTCGGCCAGTTCGACCGTCAGTTCAATGAGTCGGCGCTGTTTGTTCCGGCCACCCAAGGCAGCGGCCAGGCACAGGACCCGCAAGCGCCATTGGCCAACTGGCTGACAGTCGAAGGGCAGGTGTATGGCGGTGAGTTGTCGCTGCAATGGGGGTTCAGTTGCGAGATGTTCCAGGCCTCGACCATCCAGCGCCTGGCGGATGAGTACACGGCCGAACTCAAGGCGCTGATCCGGCACTGCTGCGCCACGCCCGCCGGGCAGGTGACGCCGTCTGACTTCCCGTTGGCGCGTCTGACCCAGCAGCAATTGGACGATTTGCCGGTGCCTGGCCCGGCCATTGCCGATCTCTACCCGCTGTCACCGATGCAGCAAGGCATGCTGTTCCACACGCTGTATGAGCCCGAGGCTCAGGCCTACATCAACCAGTTACGCCTGGACATTGATGGGCTCGACCTGCTGAACTTCGGGCGTGCCTGGCAGGCCGCCCTGGACCGGCATGACATCCTGCGCAGCAGCTTCCATTGGCAGGGCCTGGACGGCGCCCATCAGGTGATCCACCGCCAGATTGACTTGCAGCTGCAAGTGATCGAGGACCCGGCCGCCGACTTCGACGCCCTGGCCGACGCCGAGCGTGAGCGCGGCTTCGAACTCAATACGGCACCGCTGTTTCGCCTGATGCTGGTGCGCGCCACGGGCGCCACCTGGCACATGATCTTCACCAGCCATCACATCCTGATGGATGGCTGGAGTAACGCCCAGTTGCTCGGCGAAGTCATCTCCCATTACGCCGGTCTTGGGCTGCCGGCGCCGTTGGGGCAGTTCCGTGATTACCTCGGTTGGCTGCAACAACAAGCGTCGGGCGAGGTGTTCTGGAAGAGCGCCCTGGCACCGCTGCAAGCGCCGACCTTGCTGGCTGAAGCATTGCGCGCGCCAGTTGACGGCGTGGGCATGGCTGACCATCACGTGACGCTGGACAGCGTGTTCACCCGCACCCTCGGCGAGTGCGCCCGTCAGCATAAAGTCACCCTGAACACCGTGCTGCAAGGTGCCTGGAGCCTCCTGCTGCAACGCTACACCGGCCAGGATTGCGTAGCTTTTGGCGCCACCGTCGCCGGGCGTTCAGCGCCACTGCCGGGCATCGAGCAGCAACTGGGGCTGTTCATCAACACATTGCCGATCATCAGCGCGGCCTCGCCCGCTCAGTTGGCGGCCGACTGGCTCGTTGAGCTGCAAGCCCTCAACCTCAGCCTGCGCGAGCATGAACACACACCGCTCTACGACATCCAGGGTTGGGCCGGCCAGCAAGGCGCGGCGCTGTTCGACACCTTGCTGGTGTTTGAAAACTTCCCGGTGGCCGAGGCGCTCAAGGGAGGCGCGCCCGCCGGGCTGACCTTCGGCAAGATGCACAACCATGAGCGCACCCATTACCCGCTGACCCTGGGCATCGAGCTGGGTGCCAGCCTGCGCCTGGAATTCAGTTACGACCGTGCGCGCTTCAGCGCGCCACAGGTCGCGCAGTTGAGTGCCAACCTGCAGCACCTGCTGGCGCAACTGGTAGCGGATGCGCAGGTGGCGCTCGGCAATCTGCAATTGCTGGATGACGGTACGCAACGCACGCTGCTTGCGGTCAGCCAATCCCCTTGCACGGCTCTGCGGCAGGTGCGTGTGCATGAGCGTATCGCCGCTCAGGCCCAGGCCACCCCTGGCGCTCTCGCGGTACAGGCGGGCAATGAACGCCTTGACTACGCCGAACTCAATGCGCGCGCCAACCGCCTGGCTCATCGCCTGCTGGAGCTCGGCGTAGGCCCGGGCCAGCGTGTGGGCCTGGCGTCCCGGCGCGGGCCGCAATTGATCGTCAGCCTGCTGGCGGTCCTTAAAAGCGGCGCTGCCTACGTACCGCTCGACCCGAAATACCCGACCGAACGGCTGGGCTACATGCTGGCGGACAGCCGCTTGAACCTGTTGCTCAGTGAAACCGGTTTGCTCGCCGACCTGCCTTTGCCTCAGGGGCTGACTCGCGTGGACTTCAGCGCGCGCGGCGAAGAGCTGGCGGGCTACCCGGCGACCAACCCGCCAAACCGGGCCGCCCCCGGCGACCTGGCCTATGTGATCTACACCTCCGGCTCCACCGGTCAGCCCAAAGGCGTGGCCATCGACCATGCCGCCCTCGACCAGTTTTGCGACACGGCGGCAGATTACAGTGCGCTCACGCCCGCCGACCGGGTGTTGCAGTTCGCGACCTTCAGCTTCGACGGCTTTGTCGAGCAGTGCTACCCACCCCTGTGCGTTGGTGCAGCGCTGATCATGCGCGGTGACGAGTTGTGGGACGCCGGGCTGCTGGCGCGGGAGATCGTTGAGCACGGCGTCACGCTGGCCGACTTGCCCGCGGCCTATTGGTATTTGCTGGCCAAGGAGTGTGCCGTCGACGGGCGCGCCCTGGGCGACCTGCGCCAGGTGCATGTGGGCGGTGAAGCCATGGCGGTGGAAGGTGTGCGCGCCTGGCATGAGGCCGGGCTCGGCAAGGTGCGTTTGCTCAATACCTATGGCCCGACCGAAGCCACCGTCGTGTCCAGCGTGCATGACTGCCAGCGAGCGGACGCCAACGACGCTTATGGCATGCCGATCGGCCGGGCGATTGAAGGGCGCGCGCTGTATGTGCTCGACAGCGCGTTTGAATTGCTGCCGACCTGTGGCGTCGGTGAGCTGTGTATCGGGGCTTCGGCGGGCCTGGCCCAGGGCTATTTCGATCGCCCGGCGCTGACCGCCGAACGCTTCCTGCCTGATCCGTTCTGCGGCGTGCCGGGCGCGCGGCTCTATCGCAGTGGTGACCTCGCTCGCTACAACGAAAAGGCGGCGCTGGAGTACGTGGGCCGTATTGACCACCAGGTGAAGATCCGCGGGTTCCGCATCGAGATGGGCGAAATCGAAACCTGCCTGCAAGCCCTGCCTCAGGTGCGCGAGGCGGCTGTGATCGCGCTGGAGGGGCCCACCGGCGCGCAGTTGGTCGCGTATGTCGTGGCGCAGTCCGCAGCTCTGGAAGCGCAAGCCTTGGCGGCGGTGTTGCGCCAGTCCTTGCCGGACTACATGGTGCCTGCCCACTGGGTGATGCTTGAGGCCTTGCCCCTCAACAATAACGGCAAGCTCGACCGCCGCGCACTGCCGCAGCCGACGATCAATCAAGGTCAGGTGGCGTATGTAGCGGCGCAAAGCTCGCTGCAAATCCAGTTGGCCGCCATCTGGCAAAACGTGCTGCAGGTTGACGCAGTGGGTTTGAATGATCATTTCTTCGAGCGCGGCGGTCACTCGCTGCTGGCGACTCAAGTGATTTCACGGGTGCGTCACGTGCTGGGCCTGGATGTGCCGTTGCGTGCGCTGTTCGAGCAACCGACGCTTCTCGGGTTTGCCCAGGCCTGCAGCGATCTGCAACAAGTGCCCGAGGTGCCGATGCTGGCCCAGGAGCGTGCGCAACCGCTAGCGTTATCGTTTGCCCAGGAGCGCCAGTGGTTTCTCTGGCAACTCGACCCGCACAGCGCCGCCTACAACGTGCCCGCTGCATTGCGTATAGAGGGCGCGCTGGATATCGACGCGTTGCAACGGGCCTTTGACCGTGTGGTTGAGCGTCATGAGCCGCTGCGCACGACCTTTGTGCAACAGGGCGCGCAAACGCTGCAGGTGATTCACCCGACGCGGCCGGTATCGGTCGAGCGTCACTCTGCAGCGGCCGGGCAAGACCTTCAGGCGTGGGTGGAAACCCAGGTACGCCGGCCATTTGATCTGGTCAATGGGCCGTTACTGCGCGTCGACCTGTTGTCGGTGGGCGCCGAGGCTCACGTGCTGGTTATCACCCAGCACCATATCGTTTCCGATGGCTGGTCAATGCAACGGCTGGTCGATGAGCTGTTTGCGTTGTACCAGGGGTTCAGCCTCGGACGAGACGTGGCATTGGCCGACTTGCCGCTGCAGTACGCCGACTATGCGGTATGGCAGCGGCAATGGCTGGAGCAGGGCGAGCGTGAGCGACAGTTGAATTACTGGACCGCTCAACTGGCTGGCGAGCAACCGGTGCTGGAGTTGCCGTTTGACCGCCCGCGCCCGGCGCAGCAAAGCTTCAAGGGGGCGCGCCTGGACTTCACCGTGGCGGCGGCACTCACCGCCGAGCTGCACGAGGTTGCCCGGCGTGAGGGCGTGACCGTGTTCATGCTCCTGCTGGCGTCGTTCCAGACCTTGTTGCACCGCTACAGCGGCCAGCAGGACGTGCGCGTCGGCGTGCCGATCGCCAACCGCAACCGGATCGAAACCGAAGGGTTGCTGGGCTTCTTCGTCAACACTCAAGTGCTGCGTGCCGACGTGCATGGGAGCCTGCCGTTCAACCAGTTATTGGCCCAGGTCAAGGCCGCTGCCGTGGGGGCCCAGGCTCATCAGGATTTGCCGTTCGAACAGCTGGTGGAAGCGCTGGCGCCGGAACGCAACCTCGGCTACAGCCCGTTGTTCCAAGTGCTGTTCAACCATCAGGGCGCCGAGCGTCGCACCGTTGAATTGCCGGGGCTGCAGATTGAAGGTTTGGCGTGGGACAGCGGCACGGCGCAATTCGATCTGGTGCTGGACACCACGCAGACCGAGCACGGTCTGGCTGCTTCGTTGACCTACGCCACCGACCTGTTCGAGCGCTCGACCATCGAGCGCATGGCGCACCATTGGCAGGCTTTGCTGCAAGGCATTGTCGCGCAGCCGCAGGCACGCCTCGCCGCATTGCCGATGCTGGCCGACGATGAGCGCGAGCGCACGCTGCAGCAGTGGAATGGCGAACCGGTGGATTACCCGCAAACCGCCGCGATTCATCAACTGATCGAAGCGCAAGCGGCGAAAGCGCCGGACGCGGTCGCGCTGGTGTTTGAAGGCCAGCGCATGAGCTATGGCGACCTGAACCGGCGCGCCAATCGCCTGGCCCACACGCTGATTGCGCGGGGTGTTGGCCCGGAAGTTCGGGTGGGTCTGGCGGTGGAGCGTTCGTTCGACATGCTGGTGGGCTTGCTGGCGATTCTCAAGGCCGGCGCAGCCTACGTGCCGCTTGACCCGGCGTACCCGCAAGAGCGCTTGCAGTTCATGATCCAGGACAGCGGCCTGAGCCTGCTGTTGACCCAGGCACACCTGCCGGTTCCCCAGGGCGTTGACAGCCTGTTGATCGACGGCGCGCAGGCTGGCGCCGAGCACAACCCGCAGGTCAATGTTGGGCCGGATAACCTCGCCTACGTGATCTACACCTCAGGCTCCACCGGCAAACCCAAAGGCACGCTGTTGCCACATCGCAATGTGCTGCGTTTGTTCGAGGCCACCCAGGGCTGGTTTGAATTTGGTCCGCAGGACTGCTGGACGCTGTTCCACTCCTACGCGTTCGACTTTTCGGTGTGGGAGATCTTCGGCGCGTTGCTCTACGGCGGGCGCCTGGTGATCGTGCCGCAGGAGGTCAGCCGCTCGCCACAAGCGTTTCTGCATTTGCTGCAAGCGCAACAGGTCACGGTGCTGAACCAGACGCCGTCGGCCTTCAAGCAATTGATGCAAGAGGCCTGTGCCGCGCCGCAAGCGACGTCGCTGCGGTACGTCGTGTTTGGCGGTGAGGCCCTGGAGGTGAGCAGCCTGCGTCCCTGGTTCGAACGCTTTGGCGATGCGGCGCCACGCTTGATCAACATGTACGGGATTACCGAAACCACGGTGCACGTGACGTACCGCCCGCTGTCGCTGGCCGACCTTGAGCAAGGGGCGTCCAGCCCGATTGGTGTGGCGATTGCGGACCTGTCCTGGTACGTGCTGGATGCCGAACTGAATCCGGTCGCCCGGGGCTGCATTGGCGAGCTTTACGTGGGGCGCGCGGGTTTGGCGCGGGGCTACCTGAACCGTGCCGACCTCACCAGTACGCGCTTTGTACCGGACCCGTTCGGCGCCGACGGCGGGCGCCTGTACCGCACCGGCGACCTGGCGCGCTACCGCGCCGACGGTGTGATCGACTACGTGGGGCGTATCGACCACCAGGTCAAGGTGCGTGGATTTCGCATCGAGTTGGGCGAAATTGAGGCGCGCCTGTTGGCCCAGACTGTCGTGCGGGAGGCCGTCGTGCTGGCGCGGGAAGGCGCCGGCGGTACGCAGTTGGTGGGCTACGTGGTGCCGCGCATGCCGGTGGATGACCTCGCGTTTTGGCGTGATGAACTGCGCGCAGCGCTGAAAGCCGACCTGCCGGACTACATGGTGCCTGCACATTGGGTATTGCTGGAGCAAATGCCACTGACGGCAAACGGCAAACTGGACCGCAAGGCGTTGCCCGAGCCGGACGCCAGCCTGATGCAGCAGGCTTTTGTGGCCCCACAAGGCGAGCTTGAAAGCGATGTGGCGGGCATTTGGCAGGCGGTGCTGGAGGTTGAACGCGTAGGGCGCCATGACAACTTCTTCGCCCTCGGCGGCCATTCGTTGCTGGCGACCCAGGTGGTGATGCGTATTCGCGAGCAATTGAACCTGGAAGTGCCACTTAAAGTGCTGTTCACCACCGACAACCTGCAGGGTTTCTGTGATGAGCTGCAGGGGCTGCAGGGCGATTTACAGCCCTTGCAGGATGAACTGACTAAATCTCTGGAGGCCCTCAAACGTCTATCAGCCAATGATCTTGAGAAACTCATTTCTTAATTGAGGGCTATGGCGTGCAAAAGTTAATCGAGTCGGTGGGAGCGCTTTCTGCGAAAGAAAGGAAGGCGCTGGCCGTCCTGCTCAAGCAAAAGGGAATTAACCTGTTCGGTGTCGCGCCAATCTTCAAGCGTGACGCCGACGAGCCTCTGCTGCTTTCTTACGCCCAACAGCGCCAATGGTTTTTGTGGCAACTGGAGCCCGACAGCGCGGCCTATAACCTGTCCAAGGCTCTGCGCCTGTCCGGCGCGCTGAACGTCGATGCCCTGCAAGGCAGCCTTGAGGCGCTGGTGGCGTGCCACGAAAGCCTGCGCACGACGTTTATCCAGGACGGTGACGCAGTGCTGCAACACATCGGCGCGCCGACGGCCCAGCCGTTGAGCGCCCAAGCCCATGAAGCCCAGTGGCTCGCCGACGGCGAAGCGGGCTTGAAGGCGGTGGTGGAAGCGGAAACCGGGACGCCGTTCGACCTGGCCAACGGGCCGTTGATGCGTGCGCGTTTGCTGCGCCTTGCGCCGGATGAACATGTACTGGTGCTGACATTGCACCACAGCATTTGTGACGGTGCATCGCTGCAAGTGATGGCCGATGACCTGGTGCGCCTGTACGCCGAATTCAGCCGGGGCGGGCAGGGCAGCCTGCCGGCGTTGCCGGTGCAATATGCCGACTATGCGCTGTGGCAGCGCCACTGGATGGAGGCGGGTGAACGCGAGCGTCAACTGGGATATTGGCAGGTTCAACTGGCGGGCGAGCAGCCGGTGCTGGAATTGCCCACGGACCACCCGCGTCCGGCCGTCCAGAGCTTTGCCGGGGCCACGCTGCAGGTCGAGTTGGGGGCGCAACGCGTCGAGGCGCTCAAGCGCCTGGCCCAGCAGGAAAACGTCACCGGCTTTATGGTGCTCCTGGCGTCCTTCCAGGTGCTGTTGCAGCGCTACAGCGGTCAGTCGGATATTCGTGTCGGCGTGCCAATCGCCAACCGCAATCGCGCGGAGACCGAGCGCCTGATTGGCTTTCTGGTCAATACCCAGGTGCTGCGCACCGAGATCGACAGCCAGGCCAGCGTACGCAGCCTGCTGCAACAGGTGCGCAAACATGCCCTTGACGCCCAGGCGCATCAGGACCTGCCCTTTGAGCAGTTGGTCGAGGTGTTGCAACCCGAGCGCAGCCTGAGCCGCAACCCGCTGTTCCAGGTGATGTTCAACCACAAGGCCCATGACACTCAGGGCGCCTCGGTGCAATTGCCGGGCATGCGTGTGGAGGGCCTGGAATGGGAGAGCCCGACGGCACAGTTCGACCTGTCGCTCAACACGGTCGAGTACCTCGGCGGGCTGAGTGCGTCGTTCGTGTATGCGACGGACCTGTTTGACGCCTCCACTGTCGAGCGTATGAGCCGACATTGGCTGGCCCTGCTGGATGCGATGCTCGCGGCGCCAGGTCAGAAGGTTGAAGCGCTGGCGATGTTGACGAGCGATGAGCGCCACGTGCTGATCAACGCCTGGAACGACACGGCCACGAACTACCCGCCAGCCACCGTGCAGCAACTCATCGAAGCGCAGGTTGCGAAGACACCGGATGGCCCGGCACTGGCGTTCGGTGAGACCCGTTTGAGTTATCGCCAGCTCAACGAGCGCGCTAACGCGCTCGCTCATTACCTGATTGAACAGGGCGTTGGCCCGGACGTGCTGGTGGGTGTGGCGGCTGAACGCTCGATCGAAATGGTTCTGGCATTGGTAGCGATCCTCAAGGCTGGCGGGGCTTATGTGCCGCTGGACCCGGATTATCCGCAGGATCGTTTGAGCTATATGTTTGAGGACAGCGGAATTCAGTTGCTGCTGACGCAGGGCGCCTTGCTGGAGCGTTTGCCGATTCCTGAGGCAATTCGCAGCGTGGTACTGGATCAGCCGGGCGACTGGCTGGATGGCTACAGCATTGCCAATCCGGCGATTGAACTGACCGGCGAAAACCTCGCCTATGTGATCTACACCTCCGGCTCCACCGGCAAACCGAAGGGCGCCGGAAACCGTCACGTGGCCCTGACCAACCGTCTGTGCTGGATGCAGCAAGCCTACGGCCTGGACGCCAGCGACACGGTGGTACAGAAAACCCCGTTCAGCTTCGACGTATCGGTGTGGGAGTTCTTCTGGCCGCTGATGACCGGCGGGCGTCTGGTGGTTGCTGCGCCGGGCGATCACCGTGACCCTGCCAAACTGGTCGAGCTGATCAATCGCGAACAGATCAGCACGCTGCACTTTGTGCCGTCGATGCTGCAGGCGTTTTTGCAGGATGAATCCGTCGGCACATGCAGCAGCCTCAAACGCATCGTATGCAGCGGTGAAGCGCTGGCGGTCGATATCCAGCAGCAAGTCTTCGCCAAGCTACCGAGTGCCGGTTTGTACAACCTGTACGGCCCGACCGAAGCCGCCATCGACGTGACCTACTGGACCTGCGTCGACGAAGGCCGTGACAGCGTGCCGATCGGCCAACCGATCGCCAACCTCGCGACTTACATCCTCGACAGCAGCCTTGAGCCGCTGCCGGCGGGCGTGACCGGCGAACTCTACCTGGCCGGTATCGGCCTGGCGCGCGGTTACCATCGTCGCCCAAGCCTGACGGCCGAACGTTTTGTCGCCAGCCCGTTTGTGGCCGGCGAGCGCCTGTACCGCACCGGCGACCTGGCGCGTTACCGTGCAGACGGCGTGATGGAATACGCCGGGCGCATCGACCACCAAGTGAAAATTCGCGGCTTGCGCATCGAGCTGGGTGAAATCGAAGCGCGTCTGCTGGAACATGCCGCCGTGCGCGAAGCTGTGGTGGTTGCCCGCGATGGCAAGCAACTGGTGGCGTATGTGGTGCCGAATCAAGCGGATTTAGGTGAGCAGGATTACCTCACGCTGCTGCAACAGCATCTGTTGCAAGAGTTGCCTGAGTACATGGTGCCGGCGGTGATCATGCTGCTGGATGAAATGCCCCTGAGCCCCAACGGCAAGCTGGACCGCAAGGCGCTGCCGGCCCCGGATGCCAGTCAGCAAGCCGCCGTTTACACCGCGCCGAGCACGGCGCTTGAGCAGCGTATCGCCGCCATCTGGCAGGACGTACTCAAACGTGAACAGGTCGGCGTGACCGATAACTTTTTTGCCCTGGGTGGCGACTCGATTGTGTCGATCCAAGTGGTCAGCCGCGCCCGTCAGGCCGGTATCCTGCTGACGCCCAAGGATGTGTTCCAGCACCAGACCGTCCAGAGCCTGGCGCGTGTGGCCAAGCTGGGCAACACCTTGCTGATCGATCAAGGCGCCGTCACTGGCAGCGCGCCGCTGTTGCCGTTTCAGCAATGGTTTTTTGAAGCGCAGATCCCTGAGCGTCAGCGCTGGAACCAGTCATTGCTGCTCAAACCCGCACAGGCTATCGACCCGGTGCGCCTTGAGCAGGCTTTACAGGCGCTGGTGGTTCACCACGATGCGCTGCGTTTGCAGTTCACCCCGCACGGGCAGGCCAGCCATGGTCCTGTCGACCAGGCCGCGACACTGCTGTGGCAGGCCGAGGCCTGTGATGATGAGCAATTGCAAGCCCGCTGTGATGAAGCCCAGCAGTCGCTGAACCTGCAGCAAGGTCCTTTGCTGCGCGCCCTGCTGGTGCAAATGGCGGATGGCAGCCAGCGCCTGTTGGTGGTCGTTCACCATCTGGTGGTGGATGGGGTGTCCTGGCGGATTCTTCTGGAAGACCTGCAAAGCGCCTACGAACAACTGGCTACCGCCCGTAGCGTCAAGCTTGCCCCCAAAACCAGTGCCTTCAAGGCTTGGGCCGAGCAACTGACTGACTACGCCGCCAGTGACGCCGTGCAAGCGCAATTGGGCTACTGGTTGCAGACGCTTGGCCATGACGCGGATGACTTGCCGTGTGACAACCCTGCAGGTGGCTTGCAGAATCGGCATGCTGGCACCGTACAGACACGCCTGGACGCCACCTTGACCCGGCGTCTGCTGCAAGACGCTGCCGCCGCTTATCGCACCCAGGTCAACGACCTGTTGCTGACGGCACTGGCGCGCGTTGTCTGCCGCTGGACCGGCCACACCTCAAGCGTCATCCAGCTGGAAGGGCACGGCCGCGAAGACCTGTTTGAACAGCTCGACTTAAGCCGTACCGTCGGCTGGTTCACCAGCCTGTTTCCGGTGCGCCTCACTCCGGCAGCCGATCTTGGCCAGTCGCTGAAAACCATCAAGGAACAACTGCGCGGCGTACCGCAAAAGGGCCTCGGTTATGGCTTGCTGCGTTACTTGGCGGGCCCCGACGAGCGCGCATTACTGGCCCAGCGGCCGCAGCCGCGTATCACCTTCAACTACCTGGGGCAGTTCGACGCCCAGTTTGATGAAGCGTCACTGTTCGTGCCTGCCAGTGAGCCATCGGGTGCCGAGCAAAGTGCCGAGGCACCGATGGGTAACTGGCTGACCGTCGACGGCCAGGTCTATGGCGGCGAGCTGAGCCTGGAGTGGAGCTTCAGCCGCGAGATGTTCAAGGACGCCACGGTGCAGCAGTTGGCCGATGCCTATGCGCTGGAACTCCAGGCGCTGGTCAACCATTGCTGCGACCTGGCGCACAGCGGCGTCACGCCGTCGGACTTCCCGCTGGCGCAACTTGACCAGGTGCAGCTGGATGCACTGCCGTTTGCGCTGCGCACGATTGAAGACATTTACCCGCTGTCGCCCATGCAGCAGGGCATGCTGTTCCACAGCCTGTATGAGCACAATGGCGTCGACTACATCAACCAGTTGCGCGTTGACGTCGACGGGCTTGATTGCGCGCGCTTCCAGGCGGCCTGGCAAGACACGCTGGCGGCCCATGAAAGCCTGCGCAGTGCGTTTTTGTGGCACGGTGTCTTCGAGCAACCGATACAGGTCATCGCGCGACACGTCGAGGTGCCGTTCAGCACGTACGACTGGCGCACTCACAATGACCTCGCCACTGCCCTCGACACCGCGGCGCTGGAGCAGCGCAGCAGTGCCTTCGTGCTCGACCGCGCGCCGTTGCTGCGCCTGTGCCTGATCCAGACCGGCGAGGCGCGTCACCACCTGATCTTCACCAACCACCACATCCTGCTCGATGGCTGGAGTAACGCGCAGTTGTTCGGCGAGGTGCTGCAGCGCTATGCCGGGTTGCCCGTCAGCCCCTCAGCGGGGCGTTACCGCGACTACATTGCCTGGCTGCAAGGCCGCGACAGCGCCGCCAGTGAAGCATTCTGGACCGAGCAACTGGCGGCCCTTGAGTCGCCGACGCGTCTGGCCGACAGCCTGGCCAGCGGTGACGCCGCGGCAGAGGGCCATGGCGAACTGGTCCATACCCTGGATGCAGTCGCTACCGGCCGTCTGAATGCGTTCGCCCGCGAGCAGAAAGTCACGCTCAACACCCTGGTGCAGAGCGCCTGGCTGCTGTTGTTGCAACGCTACACCGGCCACGCCACCGTTGCGTTTGGCGCGACCGTGTCGGGTCGGCCTTCGGCGCTGGAAGGCATCGAGCAGCAGATCGGCCTGTTCATCAACACCCTGCCGGTGATCGCTGGCAGTGATGCGCGCCAATCTGTCGGCGAATGGCTGCAGACCATCCAGACCCTCAACCTGAACTTGCGCGAGCAGGAACATACGCCGCTGTTCGATATCCAGCGTTGGGCCGGGCAGGGTGGCGAAGCCTTGTTCGACAGCATTCTGGTGTTTGAGAACTACCCGATTTCCGAGGCCTTGCAGCAAAGCCAGAGCACCGGGCCGCGATTCGGTGAAGTGTCGAGCCTGGAGCAAACCAGCTATCCGCTGACCCTCGGCGTGATTCTGGAAGAGCGCCTGACGCTGCACTACGGTTATGCCTTGAAGAATTTTTCGGCGCCGGCCATTGCGCGGATCAACGCGCAGCTGCTGCACCTGCTTGAGCAGTTCAGCCATTCGGCACAGCGCCCCACCGGCTCCCTTGAACTGCTGACACCCCCTGAATGGGCACACTTGCGCGCCAGCAATGCCCCGCAACCTTACCCGGCGCAGCCCTACGTGCACGAGCGCATCGGTGCCCAAACCGCCGACCGCGTCGCGCTGATCATGGGTGAACACAGCCTGACCTTCGGGCAATTGAACGACCGTGCCAACCGCCTGACGCACGTGCTGATCGCCGAAGGCGTGGGGCCGGAAGTCCGTGTGGCCGTCGCCCTGCCGCGCGGCGAGCAACTGATGGTGGCGTTACTCGCTGTGCTCAAGGCCGGTGGTGCTTACGTGCCGCTGGACGCCAGCTACCCCGAAGAACGCCTGACGTACCTGATGCAAGACTCCGGCGTCGCGTTGTTGCTGACGGACTCAAGCCTTGTCGACGCACTGCCGCAGGTGGCAGGCCTGCATGCCCTTGAGCTGGACAAGATGGACTTCAGCCAATGGCCCGCCACCGCGCCGGTCGTTGACCTGCACCCGGATAACCTCGCGTACGTGATTTACACCTCCGGTTCGACCGGCCAGCCAAAAGGCGTCAGCGTGGCGCACGGACCGTTGTCCATGCATTGCCAGGCCATTGGCGAACGCTATGAAATGAGCGCCGCAGACTGCGAACTGCACTTCATGTCCTTCGCCTTTGACGGCGCCCACGAGCGCTGGCTGACCTCGCTCACCCACGGCGCTCGCCTGCTGCTGCGTGATGACAGCCTGTGGACGCCGGAGCAGACGTACACGGCCATGCATCGCCATGGCGTGACCGTGGCGGCGTTCCCGCCGGTGTACCTGCAACAACTCGCCGAGCATGCCGAGCGCGACGGCAACCCGCCGCGCGTGCGTATTTATTGCTTCGGTGGCGATGCCGTGCCCCATGCCAGTTTCGAGCTCGCCAAGCGTGCACTGCGTCCCGAGTACATCATCAACGGCTATGGCCCGACGGAAACCGTGGTCACGCCGCTGATCTGGAAGGCCGGCCCGGAACAGGCCTGCGGCGCGGCCTACGCGCCTATTGGCAGCCGCATCGGTGACCGCAGCACCTACGTGCTGGACGACCAGCTCAACCCGCTGTCCCAAGGCTTGAGCGGCGAGCTTTACCTGGGTGGCGAAGGCCTGGCGCGGGGTTACCTGAACCGCCCGGGAATGACCGCCGAGCGCTTTGTACCCGACCCTTTCGGTGCGCCGGGTGGGCGTTTCTACCGTTCCGGCGACCTGGTGCGCCAGCGCGAAGACGGCACCACCGATTACATCGGGCGAATCGACCATCAAGTCAAAATCCGTGGCTTCCGCGTCGAGCTGGGCGAGGTTGAAGCGCGCCTGCAAGACGACCCGCGGGTGCGTGAAGCGGTGGTGGTGGCTCAGCCCGGGCTGAGCGGCCAACAACTGGTGGCGTATGTGGTGCCAACCGATGCCACGCATGTGCAGGACGTTCAACTGCCAGCGGCGATCAAGGCGCACCTCAAGCAGCAGCTGCCGGGCTACATGGTGCCGGCGCATCTGGTGCTGCTCAGCACTTTCCCGCTGACACCCAATGGCAAGCTGGACCGCAAGGCCTTGCCGAAACCTGCGGCAGGTGCGGCGCAAGCCGATTACCAGGCCCCGCAAAGTGCACTGGAACAGCGGATTGCCGCGATCTGGCAGGAAGTCTTGCGCCTGGATCAGGTCGGCCTGAACGACAACTTCTTCGAGCTGGGCGGTGACTCGATCATCTCCATTCAGGTTGTCAGCCGCGCCCGGGTGGCCGGCATTCACTTCACACCCAAGGACCTGTTCCAGCACCAGACCGTGCACAGCCTTGCTGCTGTGGCACAGACGGACAGCCAGCGGGTCCAGATCGATCAAGGCCCGGTTACCGGCCAAACGCCGCTGTTGCCGGTGCAGCAATGGTTCTTTGAACAGGTGATTCCTGAGCGTGACCACTGGAACCAATCGGTGCTGCTCAAACCTGCCGTCACCTTGCAGGCCGCGCGCCTGGAAGCGGCGTTGCAGGCACTGGTCACGCATCACGATGCATTGCGCATGGCCTTCACCGCAGAGGGTCGCGCCCATTACCTGAGCCCCGAGCATGCGCAGGCCACGCCATTGCTGTGGCTCGCCGAGGCTGCCGATGCCACGGCGCTGCTTGCCGTGGCGGAGAGGGCTCAACGCTCGCTGGACCTAAACGCTGGCGTGGTCGCGCGTGCTGTGCTGGTGGCGATGGCGGATGGCTCCCAGCGCCTGTTGATGGCGGTCCATCACTTGGTGGTGGACGGGGTGTCCTGGCGGATCCTGCTGGAGGACTTGCAACACAGGTATCGACAGCTGGAAGCCGGTCAGCCGCTGCACTTGCCGGCCAAGACCAGCGCCTTCAAAACCTGGGCCGAGCGCCTGCATGAGTATGCCCACAGTCAGGTCTTGGCTGACGAGCTGGCGTTCTGGCAGGCGCATCTGGCCGGTGCCGTGGCGGGGCTGCCGTGTGACCGTGCGCAGGGTGGTTTGCAGAGTCGCTACGTAAGTTCGGTGCAAACGCGCCTGGACAGCGACCGCACCCGGCAACTGCTGCAGGTCGCGCCAGCCGCTTATCGCACCCAGGTCAACGACCTGTTGCTGACGGCATTGGCGCGGGTGATCTGCCGCTGGACAGGGCAGGCTTCCACGCTGGTGCAGATGGAAGGCCACGGCCGTGAAGAGCTGTTCGATGAGGTTGACCTGACCCGCACAGTGGGTTGGTTCACCAGCCTGTTCCCGGTCAACCTCACGCCCGCCGGGCAGGTGGGTGACTCGATCAAGGTGATCAAGGAGCAACTGCGCAGCATTCCGCAAAAGGGCATCGGCTATGGCGCCCTGCGTTATCTGGGGGATGAGGCGGTGCAAAACGCGTTGCGCGAATTGCCGACACCGCGCATCACTTTCAACTACCTCGGCCAGTTTGACGGCAGCTTCGACGAGGCCGATGGCGCCTTGTTTGCGCCGGCGCCGGAGGACACCGGCGCCGAGCACAGTGCCGATGCGCCGTTGGGCAACTGGCTGACCCTCAATGGCCAGGTGTATGGCGGTGAACTCAGCCTGGACTGGCGTTTCAGTTCGCAGATGTTTGACGCCCAGACCCTCCAGTGCCTGGCTGACGACCTGCAGGCCGAACTCGTTGCGCTGATCGAACACTGTGCCCAGGCTCAGGGCGTGACGCCGTCGGACTTCCCGTTGGCGCACCTGAGCCAGGCGCAGCTGGACGCGCTGCCGGTGGCGGTGGCTGATATCGA
The DNA here is from genome assembly GCF_002022275.1 of Pseudomonas fluorescens. Lineage (GTDB taxonomy): Bacteria > Pseudomonadota > Gammaproteobacteria > Pseudomonadales > Pseudomonadaceae > Aquipseudomonas > Aquipseudomonas fluorescens_AJ. The sequence continues at coordinate 95,544 of NZ_MSDF01000058.1, read as the reverse complement.
GGACATCTACCCGCTGTCGCCGATGCAGCAGGGCATGCTGTTCCATACGCTGTACGAGCAATCGACAGGGGATTACATCAACCAGATGCGCCTGGACGTGAGCGGGCTTGACCCGCAGCGTTTCCGCCAGGCCTGGCAAGCGGCACTTGATGCCCACGACAGCCTGCGCAGTGGTTTTGTGTGGCAAGGCGACATCGAGCACCCGGTGCAAGTGGTGTTCAAGCACGTTGAGTTGCCCTACACCCTGCATCATTGGCAGGGCCTTGAGCACCTGCCCGTGGCGCTTGATCAACTGGCCGCCACCCGGCGCGAGCAAGGTTTTGAACTGGCCCAGGCACCGCTGCTGGGGCTGGAGGTCGTGCACCTGGGTGAGGACCGTTACCACTTGATCTTCACCAGCCACCACCTGCTGATGGATGGCTGGAGCAACTCGCAGTTGCTGGGCGAGGTGCTGCAGCGCTACAGCGGCCAGGCGCCCGCGACGTCGCCCGGGCGTTACCGCGATTACATCGGCTGGCTGCAAGCCCAGGACAGCGGCTTGAGCCAGCACTACTGGCGTGAGCAACTCGCAGCTCTGGATGAGCCGACGCGTTTGGCCGATGCCCTGGCCTATGACAAGCAGGCCGCAGTGTCCGCCGACGGGCACGCGGACCACTTCCTCACACTGGACCGCACCCACACCCGGCGCCTGAGCGACTTCGCCCGCGCCAACAAGGTGACCCTCAACACCTTGGTGCAAGCGGCCTGGCTGTTGCTGTTGCAGCGCCACGTCGGCCACGCGGCCGTGGCGTTTGGTGCCACGGTATCGGGGCGCCCGGCTGAACTCAAAGGCGTCGAGCAGCAAATCGGCCTGTTCATCAACACCTTGCCGGTGATCGCCCGCCCGACCGCCGAGCAAAGTGTCAGCCAGTGGCTGCAAACCGTGCAGGCACTCAACCTAGCGTTGCGTGAACATGAGCACACGCCGCTGTTCGATATCCAGCGCTGGGCCGGGCAGGGCGGTGGCGCCTTGTTCGACAACATCCTGGTGTTCGAGAACTACCCGGTGTCCGAAGCCTTGCAGCACAGCGAGCCTGAGCAGTTGCGTTTTGGTGCGGTAGAAAGCCATGAGCGCACCAACTACCCGCTGACATTGCTGGTCAACGTGGGCGAGCAACTGGGCTTCCAGTTCAGCTACAGCGAGGCGAAGTTCAACGGTTCGGCCATCAGCGGTTTGGCGGCTTGCCTGGAGACGCTGCTGGAACGTCTGGCCGACTCCGGCGAGCGTGCCGTGGGCGAGGTTCAGATGGTCCCGGTAGCGGCGCGTCACACCGTGATTGACGGCTGGAATGACACTGCCATTGATTACCCGCTTGCCACCGTGCAGCAACTCATCGAGGCCCAGGTTGAAACGACCCCGGATGCCTCGGCACTGGCGTTTGGCGAGACCCGTTTGAGCTATCGCCAGCTCAACGAGCACGCCAACCGGCTCTCCCATTACCTGATTGAGCAGGGCGTCGGCCCGGACGTTCTGGTGGGTGTGGCAGCTGAACGCTCGATCGAAATGGTGCTGGCGCTGGTGGCAATCCTCAAGGCAGGCGGGGCTTATGTGCCGCTGGATCCGGATTATCCGCAGGATCGTTTGAGCTACATGTTTGAAGACAGCGGCATTCAGTTGCTGCTGACCCAAGGCGCGTTGCTGGAACGTTTGCCGATTCCGGAAGCGATTCGCAGCGTGGCGCTGGATCAACAAGGCGACTGGCTCGACGGCTACAGCACCGCCAATCCGTCAGTGGAACTGACCGGCGAAAACCTCGCCTACGTGATCTACACCTCCGGTTCTACAGGCAAACCAAAGGGCGCCGGCAACCGTCACGTGGCATTGACTAACCGTCTGTGCTGGATGCAGCAAGCCTACGGCCTGGGCGCCAGTGACACGGTGGTACAGAAAACCCCGTTCAGCTTTGACGTATCGGTGTGGGAGTTCTTCTGGCCGTTGATGACCGGCGCACGCTTGGTAGTAGCGGCGCCGGGTGATCACCGTGACCCAGCCAAACTGGTGGATCTGATCACCCGCGAGCAGATCAGCACGCTGCACTTCGTACCGTCGATGTTGCAGGCGTTTTTGCAGGATGAATCCGTCGGCACCTGCAGCAGCCTCAAACGCATCGTGTGCAGCGGTGAAGCGCTGGCGGTAGACATTCAGCAGCAAGTCTTCGCCAAGCTGCCAAACGCCGGTTTGTACAACCTGTACGGCCCGACCGAAGCCGCCATCGACGTGACCTACTGGACCTGCGTCGACGAAGGCCGCGACAGCGTGCCGATCGGCCAACCGATCGCCAATCTCGCGACCTACATCCTCGACAGCAGCCTTGAGCCGCTGCCGGCGGGCGTGACCGGCGAACTCTACCTGGCCGGTATCGGCCTGGCGCGCGGTTACCATCGTCGCCCAGGCCTGACGGCCGAGCGTTTTGTCGCCAGCCCGTTTGTGGCCGGCGAGCGCCTTTACCGCACCGGCGACCTGGCGCGTTACCGCGCCAACGGCGTGATCGAATACGCCGGGCGCATCGACCATCAAGTGAAGATCCGCGGCTTGCGCATCGAGCTGGGTGAAATCGAAGCGCGCCTGCTGGAACACGCCGCCGTGCGTGAAGCTGTAGTGGTTGCCCGCGATGGCAAGCAACTGGTGGCGTATGTGGTGCCGACCCAGTCAAATTTGGGTGAACAGGATTACCTCACGCTGCTGCAACAACATCTGTTGCAGGAACTGCCTGAATACATGGTGCCAGCGGTAATCATGCTGCTCGACGAAATGCCGTTAAGCCCCAACGGCAAACTGGCGCGCAACCTGCTGCCCGCGCCTGAGGCGGCGCACGTTCAAGCCTACGTGGCGCCTGCCACCGACGTGGAGGCCGCACTCGCGGCGATCTGGAAAACCTTATTGGGCGTTGAGCAGGTCGGTGTGACCGACAACTTCTTTGCCCTGGGCGGCGATTCCATCGTGTCGATTCAGGTGGTCAGCCGGGCTCGCCAGGCGGGCATTCGCTTCACGCCCAAGGACCTGTTCCAGCATCAGACCGTGCAGAGCCTGGCGGCGGTGGCCAAGACCGGCAGCGAAGCGCTGATCATCGATCAGTCGCCAGTCACGGGCGCCGCGTTGCTGTTGCCGATGCAGCAGCATTTCTTTGAGGCGGTGACCACCGAGCGTCATCACTGGAACCAGTCGGTGCTGCTCAAACCCCGGCAAACCCTGAATGCCGACGCATTGGAGCGCGCCCTCGACGCTGTGTGTGCGCACCACGATGCCTTGCGCCTGCGCTTTACCGAACAGGCCACTGGCTGGACCGCGCGCTTTGCCGAGGCGCCGGTTTCGCTGCTGTGGCAAGCGACGCTCGATCACCCCGATGAACTGGCCGCAGCCGGCCTTGAGGCCCAGCGCAGCCTGAGCCTGCAGGACGGCCCGTTGTTGCGTGGTCTGTTGGCGACTCTGGCGGATGGCAGCCAGCGCCTGCTGTTGATCGTCCATCACCTGGTGGTAGACGGCGTGTCCTGGCGTGTATTGCTGGAAGACCTGCAACTGGCTTACCAGCAGGCACAGACCTCGCACACCCTGCGCTTGCCAGCCAAGACCTCGGTGGTCAAACACTGGGCCGAGCGCTTGCAGGCGTATGCCCGCAGTGCGCCCGTGCAAGCCGAACTGCCGTTCTGGCAGGCGCAGTTGCAAGGCAACGAGGCATTGCCGAGCGATCGCCCTGACGGTGCCCTGTTGAACCGTCACGCCGTGACCTTGCAGAGCCACCTGGACGCCGGCCTTACCCGGCAACTGCTGCAACAGGCGCCTGCGGCTTACCGCACCCAAGTCAACGACCTGTTGTTGACGGCGCTGGCGCGCACGATAGGGCGTTGGACCGGCCACGGGGCGACCAGCATTGCCCTCGAAGGGCACGGTCGTGAAGACCTGTTCGATGACCTTGACCTGACCCGCAGCGTGGGCTGGTTCACGAGCCTGTTCCCGGTGCGCCTGCAACCGTGCGACGACCTCGGAGCCTCGATCAAGGCAATCAAGGAGCAACTGCGCGCCATCCCCCACAAAGGCATCGGTTTTGGTGCGTTGCGCTACCTCGGCGACGCAGCCAGCCAGGCCGCCCTGGGGGTCTTGGCAATGCCACGGATCACCTTCAACTACCTGGGCCAGTTCGACAGTCAGTTCGATGAGCAGGCGTTGTTCGTCCCGGCAGGCGAATCGGCGGGTGCCGAGCAAAGCCCGCAGGCCAACCTCGCCAACTGGCTGACCCTGAACAGCCAGGTGTACGGCGGCGAATTGAGCCTGAGCTGGACCTTCAGCGCAGCGATGTTCGACACCCACACCATCCAGGCCCTGGCCGATGACTATGCCGAAGAACTTCGGGCGCTGATCGCCCATTGCTGCGACGGCGCCCACAGCGCTGTCACGCCGTCGGACTTCCCTCTGGCGCAACTCAGCCAGGGGCAACTCGACAGCCTGCCGTGGGCGGCCGATGCGGTGGCGGATATTTACCCGTTGTCGCCGATGCAGCACGGTATGTTGTTCCACAGCCTGTACGAACAGGACAGCGGGGCTTACATCAACCAGTTGCGCGTGGATGTGCAGGGCTTGCAGGTCGAACGCTTCCGCGCCGCCTGGCAGGCGGCGCTGGATGCACACGACATTCTGCGCAGCGGTTTCCTCTGGCAGGGTGCGTTCGAGCGGCCGGTACAAGTGGTCCACCACCACGTGTCTGTGCCGTTGACGGTTCATGATTGGCAGCACGAAGCCGGGCAACAGCAGGCGCTGGAGGCGTTGGCCGAACGCGAACGTTTGCAGCCGTTCGACCTGCAGCATCCGGCCTTGCTGCGCCTGACGCTGGTGCAAACCGCCGCCGAGCGCTATCACTTGATCTACACCAACCATCACATCCTGCTCGATGGCTGGAGTAACGCGCAGTTGTTCGGCGAAGTGTTGCAGCGCTACAGCGGTGCGACGGTGCCCGCGTTTGCCGGGCGTTATCACGACTACATCGCCTGGCTGCAACGCCAGGACCGTAGCGTCAGCGAAGCCTTCTGGACTCGCCAATTGGCACAGTTGAGCGAGCCGACTCGCCTGGCGCAGAGCGTCAGCCAGGCGGGCGTCGCCTTGAGCCACGGGCACGCCGAGCATGTACGTGTGCTGGATGCAGCGTTTACCCAGCGCCTGGGCGAATTTGCCCGCCAGCAAAAAGTCACCCTCAACACCCTGGTGCAAGGCGCGTGGTTGCTGCTGTTGCAACGCTTCACCGGCCAGGATGCCGTGGCCTTCGGTGCCACGGTGTCGGGCCGCCCGGCTGAGTTGGTCGGCGTGGAGCAACAGATCGGCCTGTTCATCAACACCTTGCCGGTGGTGGCGAGCCCGCAACCGGAACAGCGCCTGGCCGATTGGCTGGCGCAGTTGCAAGCTCAGAACTTCGCCCTGCGTGAGCAGGAACACACGCCGCTGTTCGATATCCAGCGTTGGGCCGGGCAGGGCGGTGCCGCCTTGTTCGACAACATTCTGGTGTTCGAAAACTACCCGGTGTCCGAGGCCCTGGAGCGAGGTGTAACCGGCGGCCTGAGCTTCGGCACGGTGGCCAACCATGAGCAGACTAACTACCCGCTGACCGTACTGGTCAACCTGGGCGAAACCTTGTCATTGCACCTGAGCTTCGACCTCGGCAGTTTCCGCCAGGAAGCTATCGAGCAGATTGCCGACGGATTGCTCAACCTGCTGGGTTGCCTGGACGGCGACACGTTGCTCGGTGATATGCAGCTGTTGCCCGCCAGTGGGCGTCAGGTGCTGATCAACGAATGGAACGACACCACTACGGACTATCCGCCAGCCACTGTGCAGCAACTCATCGAAGCGCAGGTTGCAAAGACCCCGGATGCCCCGGCACTGGCGTTTGGTGAGACCCGTTTGAGCTATCGCCAGCTTAACGAGCGCGCTAACCGGCTCTCCCATTACCTGATCGAGCAAGGCGTTGGCCCGGACGTGTTGGTGGGTGTGGCGGCTGAGCGTTCTATCGAAATGGTGCTGGCATTGGTAGCGATCCTCAAGGCAGGCGGCGCTTATGTGCCGCTGGACCCGGATTATCCGCAGGATCGTTTGAGCTACATGTTTGAAGACAGCGGCATTCAGTTGCTGCTGACTCAAGGCGCGTTGTTGCAACGCCTGCCGATTCCTGAGGCGATTCGCAGTGTGGCGCTGGATCAACCGGGCGACTGGCTCGACGGCTACAGCACCGCTAATCCGGTGATTGAATTGACCGGCGAAAACCTCGCCTACGTGATCTACACCTCCGGTTCCACCGGCAAACCAAAAGGCGCTGGCAACCGTCACGTGGCCCTGACCAACCGCCTGTGCTGGATGCAGCAAGCCTACGGCCTGAACGCCAGCGACACGGTTGTGCAGAAAACTCCGTTCAGCTTTGACGTGTCGGTCTGGGAATTCTTCTGGCCGCTGATGACCGGCGCGCGTCTGGTGGTTGCAGCACCGGGTGATCACCGTGACCCAGCCAAACTGGTGGATCTGATCACCCGCGAGCAGATCAGCACGCTGCACTTTGTGCCATCAATGCTGCAGGCGTTTTTGCAGGATGAATCCGTCGGCACGTGCAGCAGCCTCAAACGCATCGTGTGCAGCGGTGAAGCACTGGCGGTCGACATTCAGCAGCAAGTCTTCGCCAAGTTGCCAAACGCCGGGCTGTACAACCTGTACGGCCCGACCGAAGCCGCCATCGACGTGACCTACTGGACCTGCGTCGACGAAGGCCGCGACAGCGTGCCGATCGGCCAGCCGATCGCCAACCTCGCCACCTACATCCTCGACAGCAGCCTTGAGCCGCTGCCGGCGGGCGTGACCGGCGAGCTGTACCTGGCCGGTATCGGCCTGGCGCGCGGTTACCATCGTCGCCCAAGCCTGACGGCCGAGCGTTTTGTCGCCAGCCCGTTCGTGGCCGGCGAGCGCCTGTACCGCACCGGCGACCTGGCGCGTTACCGTGCAGACGGCGTGATCGAATACGCCGGGCGCATCGACCATCAAGTGAAGATCCGCGGCTTGCGCATCGAGCTGGGTGAAATCGAAGCGCGTCTGCTGGAACACGCCGCCGTGCGTGAAGCCGTGGTGGTCGCCCGCGATGGCAAGCAACTGGTGGCGTATGTGGTGCTGGAGCCTGAGGCCAATGCCGATTGGCAAGCCGTATTGAACCACTACCTGCTCGGCTGCCTGCCGGACTATATGGTGCCCGGCCAATGGCTGGCGCTGGCTGAATTGCCGCTGTCGGCCAACGGCAAACTCGACCGCAAGGCACTGCCTGCACCCGAGCTGGCGCAGAGCGTCTACGTCGCGCCGCAAACGGACGTCGAGACAACCCTGGCGAGCATCTGGCAAGCGGTGTTGGGCCTTGGGCAAGTCGGGCTTGCCGACAACTTCTTCGCGTTGGGTGGCGATTCCATCGTGTCGATCCAGGTGGTCAGCCGCGCCCGGGAAGCCGGGTTGGGCTTGAGCCCCAAAGACCTGTTCCAGTTCCCGACCCTCGCGGCCCTGGCGCTGCGGGCCGTCAGCCTGGACGGGGTGGCGCCTGAGCCTGCGCCGGTCACCGGCCAAGTGTTGCACAGCCTCAACCCTGAGCAGGTGCAAGCATTGCCGATCCCGCAGGCACAGGTGCAAAGCCTGTACCCGCTGTCGCCGATGCAGCAGGGCATGCTGTTTTTGGGCCTGAACGCGCCGGACAGCGAACTGTACGTCAACCAGTTGTGCCTGCCGGTCAAAGGCCTGGATGTGGACCGCTTCAAGCGGGCCTGGGAAGTGGCCTTCGCCCGTCATCCGATCCTGCGCACCGGTTTTGTGTGGCAGGACCTGGAGCAGCCGCTGCAGTTCGTGATGGACCACCTGCACGTGCCATTGCGTGAGCTGGATTGGCGCGACGAGGCGGATGTGGAGCAACGCTTGCAGGCACTGGCCGCCGAAGAGCGCATTCAGGGTTTCGAGCTGGACCAGCCGCCGTTGCAAAGGATCCTTCTGGTACGCCTGGACGATCACAGCCACCAACTGGTCTGGACCTACCACCACATTCTGATCGACGGCTGGAGCATCTCGCAGCTGATCGGCGAGGTGTTGGCCGAATACTCCGGGCAGGCCTTGGCCCCGGCCTTGCCGTACGAGCATTACATTGCCTGGCTGCAACGTCAGGACGCGGCGGCCGGCGAGCAGTTCTGGCGCCAACAACTGGCCGTGCTGGACCAACCGACCTACCTGGCCGACACCCTGTCGGCCGTGCGTGAGGGCAAAGGGCACAAGGCGCAGTACAGCCGCTTTGATGCGGCAACCACCGAAGCGTTCAAAGGCTTTGCCCAGAGCCAGCAAGTGACCCTGAACACGCTGGTGCAGGCGGCCTGGTTGCTGCTGCTCAGCCGTTACAGCGGGCAGCGCAGCGTGGCCTTTGGCGCCACCGTCTCGGGCCGTGCCGCCAGCCTGCCGGGTTCCGAGCGCATCCTGGGGTTGTTCATCAACACCTTGCCGGTGATTCAGGAGGTTGCCCCGCAACAGCCAGTGGGCGACTGGTTGCGTCAATTGCAGGCCTACAACCTGGACATGCGCGAACGCGAATACACACCGCTGGCGGATATTCAGCGCTGGGCCGGCAAGGCCGGGCAGGCGCTGTTTGACAGCATCATCGTGTTCGAAAACCAGCCCATCGATCAGGCGCTGCGCGAATGGCAAGACGGCAGCCTGGCGTTTGGCGACGTCGCCAGCGCCGGTCTCACAGACTTCCCGATGGACCTGATGGTGACCCTCGAAGACGGCCTGGTGATTGAGTACATGTACCTGCGCGAACACTTCAACGACGCGGTGGTTGAAGGCATTCGGGCGAACATGGAAGGCTTGCTGCAGCGCCTGGCAGACGATGCCGGGCAATGCCTGGGCGCCATTGGCTTGCCGACGGCCAGCGTGTCTGCGGTAGAGGCGCCGATGGCCGTGCGGGAGTCGGGTTGGGTGCACGAGCGCATCAGCCAATGGGCGGCCGTTCAGGGCGATGCGCCAGCCGTGTTGTTCGCCGAGCGCCAAGTGTCGTTCAGTGCGCTGGACACACAGGCCAATCGCCTGGCCCATGCCTTGATTGCACAAGGCGTCGGCCCCGATGTGCGGGTCGGCGTGGCCTTGCCGCGCAGCGAAGGCATGATCATCGCGCTGTTGGCGGTGCTCAAGGCCGGTGGCGCCTATGTACCGCTGGACGCCAGTTACCCGCGTGAACGCCTGGCTTACATGATGCAGGACTCGGGTATTGCCTTGCTGTTGACCGAGCAGGGGTTGCGTGGGCAGTTGCCGATTCCGGCGGCTGTGCAGGTGCTGGAGCTCGACCGGTTGAATCTGCAAGGCGGCTCGGCATCAGTGCCTGCGATCACCGTGCAGGGCGACAACCTCGCCTACGTGATCTACACCTCCGGCTCCACCGGGCTGCCCAAGGGCGTTGCGGTCAGCCATGGCCCGCTGGCGATGCATTGCCAGGCCATTGGCGAGCGCTATGAAATGACTCCGGCCGATTGCGAGCTGCACTTCATGTCGTTTGCCTTCGACGGCGCCCACGAACGCTGGCTGACCACCTTGACCCACGGTGGCCGCCTGTTGATTCGCGATGACAGCCTGTGGACCCCGGAGCAGACCTACGACGCGATGCACGCCCACGGCGTGACGGTCGCGGCGTTCCCACCGGTGTACCTGCAGCAATTGGCGGAACACGCCGAACGCGATGGCAACCCCCCGCCGGTGCGGATCTATTGCTTCGGCGGAGACGCCGTGCCGCAGGCCAGTTTCGAGCTGGCCCAGCGTGCCCTGCGTCCGCAGTTCATCATCAACGGCTATGGCCCGACCGAGACGGTGGTCACGCCGCTGATCTGGAAGGCCGGGCCGGATGCCGTCTGCGGTGCAGCCTATGCACCGATCGGCAGCCGCGTCGGCAATCGCAGTGCCCAAGTGCTGGACATGGACCTCAACCGGCTGCCCAACGGCCTGGCCGGTGAGTTGTACCTGGGCGGTGAAGGATTGGCGCGCGGCTACCTGAACCGGCCGGCGATGACGGCTGAACGCTTTGTGCCTGACCCTTCCAGCCTCAATGGCGGGCGCTTGTACCGCTCCGGCGACCTGGTGCGGTTGCGCGACGATGACACGGCTGATTACCTGGGGCGTATCGACCAGCAGGTGAAAATCCGTGGCTTCCGTATCGAGCTGGGCGAAATCGAGGCGCGTCTCAAAGACAGCGCCGAGGTTCGCGAGGCCGTGGTGATCGCCCGTGACGCCGGCAACGGCAAGCAATTGCTCGGCTATGTGATTGCCGCCGACAGTGCCGTAGATCAGGGCCTGGTGCAGCGCCTGCGTGAACAGTTGCAGCGGGCGCTGCCGGACTACATGGTGCCGACGCACTTGATCGTGCTGGCGCAGCTGCCACTGACGCCGAATGGCAAGCTCGACCGCAAGGCGCTGCCGGAGCCATCGGCCAGCCTCGCGAACGGAGGCTACGTGGCGCCCGTGACCGAGGTGCAAAAAGCCTTGGCGCTGATCTGGCAAACCTTGCTGAATGTGGAGCGGGTAGGCCTGGACGATAACTTCTTCGAACTGGGCGGTGACTCGATCCTCAGCCTGCAATTGGTGGCCCGTTCGCGGACGCTCAAGGGCCAGGGGTTCAGCCTCAAGCTGCGCGACCTGATGCAGAAACCGACCATTGGCGAGTTGACCGCCGAAGCGGCCACCGGCAAGCCGGCAGAACAGCGTTCGCCGCTGCTGGCGCTGAGCCCGGCGGTGGCGGGGCGTACACCGTTGTTCTGCATCCATGCCGGGTTCGGTACGGTGTTTGACTATGAGCCGCTGGCTCGCGCGTTGGGCACGGCGCGGCAGGTGATTGCCGTGCAGTCGCGGATGCTGCTTGACCCACTGTGGAAGGATGAATCGCTGGCGGGCATGGCGCGTGACTATGTCGGTTATGTGCGTCAGCAGCAGCCCGAGGGGCCTTACCACCTGGTGGGTTGGTCCCTGGGCGGCACGTTGGCGGCGTTGATGGCGGCGGAACTGCAGCGTCAGGGGCAAACCGTGGAATGGCTCGGCCTGCTCGACGCTTACGTGCCGGGTGAATCGGCCACCTCGGTAGATGACTGGCAAGCCGACTTGCGTGAGTTCGTCGACGTGACCCGTTCCAGCCTGGCGCCGCACCTGCACCCGGCCGGTGGAGAAACTCCCGACAACCTGCGCCAGCTGTTCAGCGACGCACTGACCCGTGAAGGAGGCGACGCTAATCGGCCGGGGTTCGGTGCCGAGGAGCTGGCCCAGGTGTTCATGGTGGCCCGTCACCTCAAGCGACTTTCGTTGCAACTGGCGGCGTGTGAAGCGTTGCCGGTGCGGCCTGAGTGCTGGTGGACCGACGGCCGTGCGCAAGAGGCGCTGCGCCTGGGCGTGCAGCTGGGGCAGGGCACCACGGGGCATTTGCTTGACTGCGGTCACTTCGAGGTGCCGCGTGACGAGACGGTGCTGAAGCGGCTGGTCAACGCACTGGCACAGCCTGCTGCCGTCATCTAACCCTTTGAATCAATGCCGGGCGAGGCCATACGCCCGCCCGGCTCAGCGAGTGTTTTGTATGTCTTTGAACCCTGATATCGCGGCCTTCCTTGAGCTGGTAAACAGCGGTCGCGCCGCCGGCAAAAATCTGGCGATGCACCAACTGTCGCCCGAGCAGGCGCGCGAGCAGTTCGATCTGTCGTCACAGATGATGGACGCCGGTGCTGCCGACTTGGATCAGGTCGACAGCCTTGAAATTCCGACCCGCGATGGCCAACGCCTGGCGGCGCGACTCTACAGCGCCAGCCCGTTAAGCCAGGCTGCGCCCGCGCCGGCGCTGCTGTATTTCCATGGCGGCGGCTACGTGGTCGGCAGCCTCGATTCCCACGACTCACTGTGTCGCGCATTGGCCGAACTGGCGGGCTGCGCAGTGGTGTCCGTGGCCTATCGCCTGGCACCGCAATGGCGCTTCCCTACCGCCGCCCACGACGCCGAGGACGCCTGGCACTGGCTGGTAGCGCAGGGCACAGGCCTGGGTATCGACACCCGTCGGCTCGCTCTGGCGGGGGACAGCGTTGGCGGCAGCCTGGTCGCGGTACTGGCGACGCAGTTGGCGCGGGAAGGCGCCGCTGTCCAGCCACAGCTTCAAGTGCTGATCTACCCGGTCACCGACGCCACTCGCAGCACACCTTCGCTGGAGCGCTACGCCTCGGGTTACCTGCTGGAAACAGACACCCTGCAATGGTTCTACGGGCTCTACGCACGCGACCACGCCGACCGCCAGGACCCGCGTTTTTCACCGCTGCTGGGAGCCGTCCCGCACGACCTGGCGCCGACGCTGATGATCCTGGGCGAGTGCGACCCGTTGCACGACGAATGCCTGGCGTACGTCGCGCAGTTGCGCGAAGGGGGCGCCGTCGTGGACCTGACGGTGTACCCGGGCATGACCCATGACTTCTTGCGCATGGGCGCAATCATTGACGAGGCAGAGGAGGCGCAGGAGCAGATAGCGCAGGCATTGCGGGGGGGGGTTTCGGGGCGATAAACGGGCGTATTGCGGCCAATAAAAAAGCGCATCAGCCGGGCTGATGCGCTTTTTTATTGAACGGGCTCCTCGACCATCGGAGCCCGGTGTTATCAGAAGTTGTACTTGAACGAGGTCATCAGGTTGCGCGGAGCGCCCCAGACACCAGCGGTGGTGGTGGTGTAATACTCTTTGTCGAACACGTTGTTCAGGTTGACGGCGGCCGACAGGTTTTTGGTGATGTCGTAGCGCGCCATCAGGTTGGTGATCGCGTAGCTTTTCTGCTCATAGGTGTGCAGGTCGAACCCGGTTTTGCTCTGCCAGTTCACGCCACCGCCTACGGTCAATTTGTCCAGCGGCCCGCTCAGGCGGTAGGTGGTGAAGAGCTTGGCGTTGTGACGAGGAATCTGGGTGGCGATGCGGTTGTCGTCCTTGTCGGTGCTGACGCTGTAGGTATAACCGCCGGTGGCCTGCCAGCCTTCAGCCAGTTCACCGTTGAATTCCCATTCCACGCCCTGGGAAGTCGTGCCTTGTGCCGCTTTGTAGGCTTGCGAGCCTTGCGGTGTCAGGTTGCTACCGTCGTAGACCGCCAGGTTGTCCTGCTCGAGTTTGAACAGTGCGAGGCTGGTGTTGAGCCGGCCGTCGTTGAACGCAGCCTTGACCCCGGCTTCGTAGCCGGTGCCTTCCAGCGGGTCCAGGTAGGAGCCCGAAGTGGACTGGAAGGTCTGCGGGTTGAAGATCTTGGTGTAGCTGGCGTACACCGACCAGATTTCGCTGAGGTCGTAGACGAGGCCGGCGTAAGGGATGGTGACGCCGGTTTCGGTACGCGAGGTTTTGCTGTTGTCGCCGTCGGCAGCGGAGAAGTACGTGTATTCGTCGCTTTGCTTCCAGTTGATGACCCGGGCGCCCAGGATCAGCGTGGTGTCGTCATTGAGGTGGAAGCGCGAGGTCATGTAGGCCGCGTATTGGTTTTCCTTGAAGTCTTCCCTTCCCTTGTTGGTAAAGGTTGGCTTCGCGACGTCGCCGTTCCAGCTGTCGACGGGCCCCAGGGTGCCGTCGTAGACGCCGCCGGGACGTACCCAGCCGCCGTAGTTCGGCGCGTCTTCGTTGCGGATCTGGGACAAGGTCACGCCCGTGATCAACTCGTGTTCGCGACCGAACAACTGGAACGGACCGGTGAGGTAGGCATCCACCGAGTTCTGGATCGGGTTGCCCTTGAATTTGTTGGGCATCACGAACGCACCCAGGCCGGTGCTCTTGTCGACGCTGCCGGCGAAGTAAACGATCTCGGAGTCGTATTTGTTCTCGTTGCGGCTGTATTCGACCTTGCCGCTCCAGCCATTGTTGAACTGATGTTCGAGAGACGTGAAGAAGGTGGTCTGCTCGTGGTCGTAGTAGTTCCAGTTTGCGGCCGTATTGAACGAGCGCTTGAAATTAGTGCTGCTGCCGTCGCTGTAGGTGAGCGGGAAGCCGCTGCGCGGTGGCTGGTTGGTGTGTTGGGTCTGGTAGCTGAAACCCATGGTCAGCAGGGTGTTTTCCGTCAGGTCGAACTCGGTGATGCCGTAGATCAGGTTGTTGTCTTGCTTGTAGCGGTCAACCCAGGCGCCCTGATCCTTGTAGTCCACGACCAGACGGCCGCGGATGTTGCCGGCATCGGTCAGCGGACCGGAGACGTCAAAGCCTGCACCGTAGCGGTCCCAGGTGCCGGCTTCGCCGGTGATGCTGGCTTGCGCGGTGTCGGTGGGGCGCTTGCGAATCAGGTTGATGGTGGCGGACGGGTCACCCATGCCGCTGATCAGGCCGGACGCACCGCGCACCACTTCAATGCGGTCGTACATGGCGGTGTTCTGGGTGTAGTTGTCCTGGCGCGACGAAGTCGGTACGCCGTCGATTTCATAGTTGTTGATCTGGAAACCGCGGGAATAGTAGGCGTCCGAGTCGGCGCCCAGGCCTTCGCGTACCACGGTGATGCCCGCCACTGCTTCCATGGTGTCGGTGAGGTTGGTCAGGCGCTGGTCCTGCAGGCGTTGCTGGGTGATCACGGTGATCGACTGCGGCGTTTCCTTGACCGGAATGTTCAGCCGCGTCGAGCTGCTGGAGTTGTACGTGGTGTAGGAGCCGGTGCCTTCGGTGGTGGAGCCGGGCGCTTTGCCGGAGATGCTGATGGCCCCCAGCTCCAGGGTTGAGCCTGTGCTCGCCGGTGTCAGCGAAAGGGTGTTGCCGGTTTGCTGATAATTGATACCGCTGCTCCCCAGCAGGGTTTCGAGTGCCTGTGCCGGCTCCAGCGTGCCGTTGACCGGTTTGGACTGCAGGCCCTGCACGGTTTCCGGCCCGTAGAGAATCTGCACGTCAGCCTGGCGCCCCAACGCCTGCAACGCGCTGGCAAGCGGTTGCGCAGGAATATTCAAGGGCACTGGCGCGGCATGGGACGGGCTGGCTGCCACTACCATGCCCAGGATGGCACAGGACAACAGGGTGCGTTTGAATGCCGGTCGCGAGGCGGGGGTCGCCAAACGGCGCAGGTTTGGGGTGTTCATCGCTTGAGAAGGCTCCAGAGTGTCTTGGCAGACTTTTAGTTAATAAGAATTATTATTAGACGCATCGCGTCAGTAAAACCGGATCACAAAAACCGAAAAAATCCATGCAAGGGGTAAGAATCAGTCGAAAGGGCGGGCGCGGGCGGCGGTTTAATTCTTCGCTGCTAGTGAATACGAAACCGCTGCACAGGAATTTAGTCCGCCCACAAAAAAGCCCCTGAAAACGTTGTTTTCAGGGGCTTGGCAGGGGGCAGGTGAGCGGTCAGGCCAGTGCTTGCGCCTCGACGACCACGCGCCCGGCTTCCATCCTGACCAGTTGATCGGCCGCGTCAAAGTAACGGTCGTCGTGGGAAATCACGATGATCGTCTTGCCCAGGCGCTTGAGGTCGGGCAACAGCTCGGTGTAGAAAATCCGCCGGAATGTCGGGTCCTGGTCCGCCGCCCATTCGTCGAACACCAGCACCGGGCGTTCTTCCAGCCAGGCGTTGACCAGGGCCAGGCGCTTGCGCTGGCCGGTGGACAGATCGGTGGTGGTGAAGGTGCCGTCCTTGACGCTGACCTTGTGCGCGATCTCCAGGCGCTCAAGGTATTTGTTGGCGTCTTCGGGAATCTGCTGATCGCCTTGCACCACATCATCGAACAGGTAGTAATCGGCGAACACGGTGGTGAACAGCTGGCGATATTCATCGCGGTTGGTCGGGTCGATGACCTGATCGTTCAAACGAATCTGCCCCTGTTGCGGCGCATAAAGCCCCAGCAACAGTTTGATCAGGGTGGTCTTGCCGCAGCCGTTCTCGCCCACGATAAACACGATGTCACCCTGGCGAATGCTCAGGTTGATCGGGCCGAGGGTGAACGGCGCATTGCCTTCCACCGCTGGAAACGCATAGCTGACGTTGCTCAGATCCAGCCGCTCTACCACGCCGGCGGGCGCGCCCTGGTCGTTGAGCAGCAAGTGGGGTTCCGGCGAAGAAAACTGCTCGGACAACTCGGCGATCCGGCGAAAGGCAATCTGCGCCCGGCTGACGATGGGCAGGGTGCCGATCAAGTGTTCCAGCGGGCCCTTCATGTACAGCAACACCAGCACAAAACCGCTCATCACGGTTTTATCCGCGCTTGGCCACAGTGATTGCAGGGCCAGTGCCAGGCCAATCACCACGAAGAACAGCATCGAGCCGAAGGTCTTGGCGATCACGAATGTGTTGATCGAGCGCACCTGGGTCTTGCAGATGAAATCCGCCGTGGCCTGGATGCCGGACACAAACATGCGCTGGCGACGGGGCCGGTTGATGCGCAGTTCCTTGGCACCTTCGGCAATGGCGTTGTAGTGTTTTTGCAACTCGTCCTCGGCCTCGCGAGCCGCCATGAAGCCCTTGATGCCCGCACCCTGGGCCAGGAACTGGACCACGGTGCCGATGATGATCGCCACCACCAGCAGCAGGAACATCGGCCACGACAGCATCGCTAGGTAGCCCATACAGCCCAGGGTCACGGTGAGCGAAATGGCCAGTGGTGCGAAGGCGAAGGCGAAGTCGCTGATGGTGTCGACGTCGTGGGTCAGCACCGGAATCAGCCGGTGGCTGCGGTAGCGTTCGATTTGCTCGATCGGTGCCGAAAGGACCTTCTCCCCCAGCTCTTTGCGCAGTTTGGCAATGATGTGCTGGCCCACATAGTTGGTGCCGATGTCCGAGCAGATCGAGCTGAACAACGCCATCAGGCACAGCCCGCCGAACAGCAGGATTACGGCGTTGGTCAGGCCGGTTTCCGAGTGCAGCGCGCTGTTGATTGTCGCCAGCAGCACGGTCACGCTCAGGCCGCCCACCATGCCCAGCAGGATGGACAGGCCGACCACCAGTCGAAAGGGTTTCAGGAGGGTGAACAATTCATGAATTGCACCGCGCTTGGGCTGGGACATGAGGAATGAGTTCCTTGGGATCGAGACAGATACCAGGTAAAACGTCTGGCCCGGCGCTAAATTTAGCCGCCCGGCGATGGTCGGCAGGCGGCGTTCTTGCGGGTGGGGCGGGTGAATCAGAGGTCGCGTACTACCCTGAAGCCAATCCAGTCCCCCCGCGTCTGCGGGTAGATATTGTTACGGTTGCCCGAGCGCGAAAACACCGGTGCTTCGCCCCAGTCATTGCCACGAATCTGATAGGACTCGCAGTTCGGCTCCATCCACGCGCTGCCGTCGGTAGGCGCGCCGATGTAGTTGGGGTGCTCGCAGTCGGCAACACGCTCGTAGACGTTGCCGTGCATGTCGTACATGCCGAATGCGTTCGGCGGGTAACTGCCCACTGGCGATGAGTAGCTATAACCGTCCGCCGGCCCATAAGTGTTGGCGTGCTCGGCGATGCTGTAACCCTTGCCCGCATCGAACGGGAACGGGAAAGGCCCGGTGGAGCCTGCCCGTGCGGCGTATTCACGCTGGGCTTCGCTGACCATGTGGTAGCGCTGGCCGGTCTTTTTCGACAGCCAGGCCACGTAGTTTTTGATATCGTCCATGTCCATGCACACCGCTGGCTGACGCGGACCTTGCGGGTAGCGCGGCTTGCTGGCGATGCATTCACGACCGGGGCGATCGTCGCCATTGGCGATCTTCACGCCGGTCTGGCGCACGTAGCTGTCCCACTCACCGGCGGTGACGTGGAATCGGCTCATGGCGAAGGCCTTGGCGAAGGTCACCTCGTGCATCGGGCCTTCGTCCGGCTCGCGGCCGACTTCATCTTCCGGCGTGCCCATGGTGAAGGTGCCCGCGGGCAGCACCACCATTTCCGGGCAGTCCTTGCAGTCTTTGAATACCTTGCCAGGTTGCGGCGTGGCCGCCTGGGCGAGGTTTGGCAGCAGCGCAGCGCACAGGGCGGTCAAGGCCAGGGCGGCGAGGGGCTTGAGTCGGGATGGATTCATGTGGGCATCTCGTTCAAAGAAAAAAGGGCGATCACAGGCGTGGGCTCAGCAACGCCATAAAGCGCTGGATTTCATCGGTGCTATTGAGCAGGCCGGGGGAGGTGCGAATCACCGGGCCGACATCGCGGTCCACGGCGTCGATCACCACGCGGTTTTTCATCATGTAGGCAGCGACGGCGCCGCTGTCTTGGCCCTTGACCCGGAAGAAGGTAAAACCTGCCGACAGCTCGGGGCTGCGCGGTGTCACCAGTTCGATCTGCGGGTGGGCGAGCAGCTGGTTTTTCAGCTCGGTGTTAAGGGCGTGAATGCGCGCCTGTACCTGCGCCTTGCCTAATTGCAGGTGCAGTTTGAAGGCTTCGTCGGCGGCCCACCGATGCTCGAAAGCGTGGTAGCCGCCGGGGGTCATGGTGGTGGCGAAATTGGTGTCTTCAGAGAACGTCGGCACCATCGGCGTGACGTATTTATTCTCGGCGTCACGTGCGCACACCAGCCCGGTACCGCGTGGGCCGAACATCCATTTGTGGGTGCCGGCGATAAAAAAATCGCAGTGCATGGCCGGAAAATCGAGGTTTTCCACGCCAAAGCCATGCACACCGTCGACCACGTACAAAATGCGGTCCTTGTCGTCGCGCTGGCGGTTATGTTCATCCACTAATTGGCCGATTTCACCGACCGGCAGCTTCACCCCGCTGCCGGACTGCACCCAGGTCATGCCCAGCACGCGGGTGTTGGGACGGATATTGCGCTGGATGTTGCCGAGCACTTCGTCGACGGACACTTGGGCGGCGTTCTCGAACAGGCTGATGCGGCGCACCTGGGTGCCTTCCTTGAGCACGCGAAAATCCAGGCTGTTCTGCGTCGCATAGTGCTCGTGCACCGTGGTCAGGATTTCCTGATCGGGCCGCACCTTGATGCCGCCATAGATCATCGCCAGGCCTTCGGAGGTGCTGCCGGTGAGGGCGATCTGCGCGGGTTTGGCATCCAGGTAACGGCCTGCCCATTCGCGCACCTGACCTTCACGCTTCCAGGTTTCCTGCAGGTCCCAGTCCATCGCAAGCCCGGGGTTGCGGTCGATTTGCACGCGGTAGCGCTCGATGGCCTCGCGCACCGGTTTGGGGTGCGAAGCCACGAGGAAGTTGGAAAAGTGCAGGTAGTTCGGGTCTTGATTGAACAGCTGTTTGAGCCCCGTCCAAGGGCTGTCGGTCGGGCTGGCGGCCATGGCTTCGGGGAGAATGGCAGCGCCCAGTGGCAGGCTGGCGGCAAAGACACCAGCCTGCTTGAGAAACGTACGGCGGTCGGTCATGGACTTGATTCACGGCTGATTAGCGGTTGGCCAATGGTTTGGCGGCTTTTTGTACCTGGTCCCACACGCGCAGGAAGTTGCCGCCCCACAGCTTGGCGATATCGGCTTCGGAGTAGCCGCGCTGGATCAGCTCGGCAGTGACGTTGCGCACTTCGCCAACGTTCTCCCAGCCCTGGATGCCGCCGCCGTCGTTGAAGTCCGAGGCGATGCCGACGTGATCGATACCGATCTTGCGCACCGTGTAATCGATAGCGTCCCCGAAGTCCTTGAGGGTGGCCTTGGGTTCTTCCTCGAGGATGGCGTACAGCGCGCTGGCGTACTGGCCGAACTTCTGCTCGGACCACGCCGTGATGATCGCGTCGCCCGGCATCAAAGCCATGGCCAGGTTCGGCAGTGGCGGTAAATCGAAACGTGCGCGCAGGGCGTTGAGTTTGTCCTGGGTCGGCTGGCTCAGCGGGCGCAAATACGCCGGGAAGCCCACCACCTGAACCACGCCGCCGCTGTTCTTGATCAGTTGCAATTCCTTGTCGCTGAGGTTGCGCGGGATATCCACGGCGGCACGTGGCGCCGAGTGAGAGGCGACCATCGGCGTGCGGCTCAACTGCGCAACCTGCTCCAGGGCCTTGGTCGACATTTGCGAGACATCAATAATCACGCCCAGATCATTCAGGCGGTGCACTGCTTGTTGGCCGATCGGCGAGAGCCCTTCGAGGGCATCGGTGGTGTCATTGAAAAACGGCAGCGGGCGCGACGAGTCGGACCAGGCGTTGTTGCCGATATAGCTGAAGCCGAACATGCGCATGCCGCGCGCCGTCCACAGGTCCAGCTGGTTCAGGTCATTACCCAGCGGGTAGGCGTTGAGCATGCTGATGAAAATCGCAAACTTGCCTTCGCCATGCAGGCGCCGGAAATCGTCCGGGGTATAGGCGATACCGACCTGGTTGGGGTAGTCGCGCACCATGCCGGAAATGATCTTGTAGCGCACTTCCTGCTCATGCCGGGCCTCTTCGACAAAACCCTCCGTAGGGCGATGGGGCGCGTTGGCGCCACTCCAGATTTCCGGCCAGCCAAAAATCGTCAGGGCCGCGCCGGACAAGCGCCCGCGACTGGCCTTGGCCAGGTCGAACTGGCCGCTGCCGTCCTTGTCGGCCTCATTGCCGGCGGTGCCGAAATCCAGGGGCACGGTGATATGGCTGTCGAAGGACAGCAAACGGTCCTGCATTTCATTGGCTTGCTTGATCACCTCCAGCGGGTAGCCAGCATTGCCTTTGAACCAGTGATCCCAGACCAGGAAGCCAGCCCCGGCGCAAACGGCCAGTGCCAGCGGCAGGCCGAGATACAGCGCCTTTTTCGAACGTGGTTTTGTCATCGCCATCTCAGTCAGTTGAGGCCTTTGCTATCAGGGAGGAACGAGCCATGGCGCTGGAAATTTAGGCGGGGAGGGGGAGGCGGTAAATTTTGCGCGGCTGCAAACGTTCTAGCTCTGATCAAGCCGTTTCCTAAGGTAGACAATGACCCTCTCTCGACGTGGCTTCATCGCAGGCCTGGCACTGACCGGCGCTGCTGTGCCGGCGGCCTTTTATGCCCATCGCGAGCTGACGCGCAAGGAAGAATTCCCGATCACGCCCGGCGAAGCCACGGTGGACCTCGCCGATACGGCCGGCCAGCACCTGGCAAATACCCTGCGGGGTGTGTGGAGCTTGCGCCTGGAAGGCGCCGATGCCGGCCTCAAGCATTTGCCGCTGCACGGCCTGGAATTGCTGCTCGACATCGCCCCGCGCGGCCGTGGCCTGCGCGGTTACCTGGACACCGCCGAGAACCTGCGCGCTGACGGCGAGCCGCGCTACCGGGTGCTGGGCGACGTGCTCACGGGCGATGGAAAGGTGCTGTATTGGCGGCTGATCGATCGCGATTCGGCAACCGGCGTGCCGGCCTATGAATTCAAGATGACCCTTGATGCAGTCTGGGCCGATTTCGGTAACGCGGGCAGCGGCACCCTCAGCGGGCAGGTTCTGGACCTGGACCGCCCGCTGGCGTTAACCGAGCGCGACAGCCGTTTTATCGCCCACAAACAGCTGTTTCCCGAAGCCCGCCAGCGCATCGGCCTCAACCCGACCCTGCTGGCCTGGTTGATCGCGCCTGAGCATCGCCTGTTCCATCAACTGTGGCATGCCACCCGTGACCAGTGGCACAAACTCTCCGAGGAAAAACGCGACGCGCTGCGGGGTATCGGCTGGCAACCCGGGCCACGCGGCCAGGAACGTGACGCGCGCGGCAAGCTCAAGGACCGTAACGGCTCGGGCATCGACTTCTTCTTCATGCACCGGCATATGCTCGGTACCGCGCGCTCGATGCAGCACCTGCCGTCCTGGCCGGCCTTCCCCGAACCGCAACCTGCGCTGGAGCGTGACCGCCTGGGGTTCTTGCGCTACTTCGACAACAGCGACGGCTACGCGCTGCCGCCCACCTGGACGGCACCCGACGACAGCGACTACACCCAGTGGGTCAGCGATATCAAGGCGGCCGAGACTTACCACAGCAACTTTGAAGTGTGGGAGTCGCAATACCGCGACCCGCGTTACCTGGCCAAACTCACCCTCGGCCAACTGGGCTCCGAGATGGAACTGGGCCTGCATGACTGGCTGCACATGCGCTGGGCCTCGGTGCCCCGCGACCCGTCCAACGGCGCCCCGGTGCCGTTTGCGCGCGACCCGGCGGACTTTGCCGCGCGCTGGTACGCGCCGGAAAACGATTTTCTCGGCGACCCGTTTTCCTCCCACGTCAACCCGGTGTTCTGGCACTTCCATGGCTGGATTGATGACCGGGTTGAGGACTGGTTTCGCGCCCATGAGCGCTTCAACCCGGGCGAAGTCAGCCGGCTTGAGGTCAATGGCGTGCACTGGTTTGCGCCGGGGCGCTGGGTGGAAGTGAGCGACCCGTGGCTGGGCCCGGACACCCACGGCTGCAGCACCACGCCGGGTTTGCAGGTGGGACGGTCCATGGAGATGGACCCGGAAATCATGAAACTGGCGCTTCGCATCACCTTTGGGTCGGACGAGGACGTGCTCAAGGGATTATTCAAGCGTGTGCCGCAGCGGCCTTGGTACGCGCGGCACTTGAAGGTCAAGGCGCGGGAGGCGTAAGCGCCTTGGCAAAGGCTTCAGGCGTGGGGCTTTGCGGCCAGGTCGGCACGCTGTCCGGGAAGGCCAGCCACGGCTGTTTGCGGCTAACCCAAATATGCGCGACCGGTTGCAGTGCCGAACTGTTATCCAGGGTGCCCACGCGCAGCACCCGCAACCCCGGCGCGGCGGTGGTGGTGTTGCTGATGCGGGTATGGCACACGGCGCACACCTGATGCTCAGACCGCTGGCCGTCAGCCTCATAGGCGTAGTGCGTGATGGGGCCCGCCAGCTGCAATGCATCCGCTGGCAACAGCGCATGCAGGGCGAAGGCACTGCCGCTCCAGGTCTGGCAGTGGTTGCAATGGCAGGCGTAGATCGCCGGTAACGCGTCCAGGTGCAGCTGATAGGTGACGGCGGCGCAGCGGCATTGACCAGTGAAAATCATTGAGTTTGATCCTTCAGGCATGAGAGGGCGCAAGGCCCATCAGGTATGCTCGCCAGCATGCCCCAGCGAGCGTTCGATGAACATTCGCCAAAACTGCCCAGCGGCTCACAGGAAATGTATGAACGCCCCTCAACTGCAATGGGAAACCCAGCGTGCCTTTCTCGCCGTGCTGCGCACCGGCAGCTTGTCGGGGGCGGCGCGTTTGCTCGGGATCGCCCAGGCCACGGCACGCCGGCGCATTGAAGCGCTGGAACAGAGTGTCGGGGTCAGCCTGTTTGTGCGTTCGCCCAAAGGGTTGCTGCCCACGGACATGGCCCGCGAGCTGATCGGCCATGTAGAGGCGATGGCCGTCGCCGCCAATGCCTTTAACCGCGCCGCTTCGGCAGACGTGGCCGTTGCGGGCGGGACCGTGCGGCTCACCAGTGGCCCCTTACTGGGTGTTGAAGTGTTGCCGCCGATGCTGCGCACGTTGAGGCGCGACCATCCGCAGCTGGCGGTTGAGCTGAGTGTCTCCAATCGCTTGCAAGCACTGGCGCAACAGGAAGCCGACGTGGCCGTGCGCATTCATCGGCCGACCGAAGCCACGGTCGTCACGCGCAAGGTCGGCGACCTGCACGTCGGCCTGTACGCCGCCCCTGAATTACTCGCGGAATTGGGCACGCCCAGCGGTTTGGCGCAGTTGCAGGGCTACCCGTTGATCGGGCCGGACCGCAACGGGCAAGACATTGAGTTTCTCCAGCAGCACGGTTTCGACTGCAGCGCTGCACGCACCGTTATTCGCACCGACGACCATCTGGCGCAGTTCGCCGCCCTGCGTGCCGGCCTCGGCATCGGCGTGTGCCCGCGCCAATTGGCGCAGCGCCATGGCTTGGTGCAGGTGTTGCCCGAGGTGGCTTTTGATGTGGATGTGTGGATCGCCATGCACCAGGACATGCGCCGCGTGCCGCGCATTGCGGCGACGTTTGATGCATTGGCCGCTGCCTTGACGGCCTTTCTTC
This sequence comes from Pseudomonas fluorescens, assembly GCF_002022275.1. Classification (GTDB taxonomy): domain Bacteria; phylum Pseudomonadota; class Gammaproteobacteria; order Pseudomonadales; family Pseudomonadaceae; genus Aquipseudomonas; species Aquipseudomonas fluorescens_AJ. Next base: position 71,657 of record NZ_MSDF01000058.1, on the reverse strand, counting down.
AGCCGCGATAACGCAACGCTTCCACCAGCAAGGCAAACGCCGGAGAGGCCTGGCGGCGGCTGGGGTAGTACAGGTGAAACCCGGCAAAGGGCGCGCACCATGGATCAAGCACGGCGATCAAGCGGCCATCGACGAGGTAGGGCGCCACGATGTCTTCGGGGATGTAGCTCAAGCCAAACCCTTCCAGCGCGGCCTTGAGCAATTGGTACACGCCGTTGAATGTCACCTGGCCCGACACGCGCACATTCAAGCTTTCATCGTCCTTCTTGAACTCCCACGCATACAGCCCTCCGTTGGTGGGCAAACGCAGGTTATTGCAGGCGTGGGCGGTGAGGTCGCGCGGCGAATCGGGCACGGGGTTGCAGGCGAAATAGGCGGGCGATCCGACTACGCGCATGCGCATATCCGGGCCGATCCGGGTGGCAATCATGCCTTCGGCCACGTCTTCGCCCAGGCGCACCCCTGCGTCGAAACCTTGAGCCGCAATGTCGACGAAGCTGTAGTCGCAACAGACTTCTACGGCGATATCCGGGTATTGAGCCAGGAAAGGTTTGAGCACCGGCCACAGAATATGCTCCAGCGCATGGTCCATGGCGTTGATGCGAATCGTGCCGGAGGGCGTATCGCGCAGGTTGCTCAGGCCTTCAAGACCGATCTGGATCTCATCGAAGTGCGGCCCCACGGTATCGATCAGGTGTTGCCCGGCTTCGGTCGGCGAAACGCTGCGCGTGGTGCGCGTCAGCAGGCGCAGCCCCAGCCGGGCTTCGAGCCCACGGATCGTGTGGCTGAGCGCAGATTGCGACACGCCAAGCTTGGCCGCCGCTTTGGTGAAGCTGCGCTCGCGGGCCACGGTCAGGAAGGCGAGCAGGTCGTTAGCGTTTTCCCTGAGCATTGATGAGGCCTATTCATAAGTATTTTCGAATTCTAGCGTCTAATCATATCAATGGCTTCTTGTTAGATTGAATCAGCCCTTCAATCGGAGAACCACCATGCTTAAACGCACACTTGGCAACAACGCGCTCGAAGTCTCGGCCTTGGGCCTGGGGTGCATGGGCATGAGTTTCGGCTACGGCGCGCCCGCCGACACGCAGCAAATGATTGCCCTGTTGCGCGGTGCGGTGGAGCAGGGCGTGAGCTTTTTCGACAGCGCCGAAGTCTATGGCCCGTTCATCAACGAGGAACTGCTCGGCGAAGCGCTGGCGCCGGTGCGTGATCAGGTGGTGATCGCCACCAAATTCGGTTTTGCGCCGGACCGTGACGGTAAATGGTCGGGCCTCAACAGCCGCCCGGAACATATCCGCGAGGTCGCCGAAGCTTCCCTCAAACGCTTGAAAACCGATGTGATCGACCTGTTCTATCAGCACCGGGTTGACCCGAATGTGCCGATCGAGGACGTCGCCGGTGCCGTGAAAGATTTGATTCAGGAAGGCAAGGTCAAGCATTTCGGCCTGTCCGAAGCCGGTGCCTCGACCATTCGCCGCGCCCACGCTGTGCAACCGGTCACGGCGCTGCAAAGCGAATATTCGCTGTGGTGGCGCAAGCCGGAAGCCGAGATTCTGCCGCTGCTCGAAGAGTTGGGTATTGGCCTGGTGCCCTACAGCCCGCTGGGCAAAGGCTTTTTGACCGGCAAGTTCGACAGCCAGAGCACGTTCGACAGTGGCGATTTCCGCAGTCGCCTGCCACGGTTCACATCCGAAGCACTGAAGGCCAATCAGGCGCTGGTGGAGTTGCTGCGTCAGGTCGGGCAACGCAACAACGCGACACCGTCGCAGGTCGCCCTGGCCTGGCTGTTGGCGCAAAAGCCCTGGATCGTACCGATTCCAGGCACCACCAAAGCCACACGTCTGACCGAAAACCTCGGTGCCCTCCAGGTACAACTCAGCGCCCGCGAATTGCAGGACCTCGACGTGGCCGCCGCCCATATCAGCGTCCAGGGCGAGCGCTACCCCGAGGCCCTGGAAAAGATGACCGGCCTATGAAACCGCTCGCCGCCACCGCACTTTCACTGGCACTGCTCGCCCAGGACTCACACGCACAGGAGACCCCCATGCTCACCGTCACCCCCAACGGTTCACAGCCTTCAGTCAGAGGCCCGGCGGACTGGTTCACCGGCACCGTGCGCGTGGATGCCCCGTTCAAAGGCAGCGATGCCGCTCGCGTCAGCGGTGCCACCGTGACCTTTGAACCGGGCGCTCGTACTGCCTGGCATACCCATCCGCTGGGCCAAACCCTGATCGTCACCGCCGGCGCGGGCCTGGTTCAGGAATGGGGGCAACCGCTGCGCTCGATCCGCCCCGGCGACACCGTGTGGATCGCCGCTGGCGTCAAGCACTGGCACGGCGCCACACCGACCACGGCCATGACCCATATCGCGATTGCCGAGGTGTTGGAGGGCAAGGTGGTGGACTGGTTGGAACAGGTGGGCGAGGAGCAGTACGCTCCAGAGTCCTGATTGCATGCCTGTGGTGCGGTGTCTTGGGAGTGCAATTAGCAGCGTAGTGCGAGAATTCCTCGTCCTCAACGACGCAGTTGACGTTCACCCTCAATACACTCCACCAAAAACTCCATCACCACCTTCACCGAAGGCGAGCGACGCATATCCGGGTACACCGTGAGCCAGATATCACGCACCGGCCCGTCGCTGGCGGTGGGTAACCGGACCAGTAGCGGATCGTGGTCCCCCACCAGCGTCGGCAACACCACCGCGCCGACGTGAGCGCGGGCGGCCATTTGCTGGGTGATCAGCTCGCTGGCGGCAAATACAATCGGGCGCTGGCCGCGTAATTGATGCATCCAGGCTTGTTGGGGCAAGTGGTCACGGCTGCCGTCGTAGGCGATAAACGTCCAGTGTGCGGCAGGCTTTTGCTGGAGTTCGGGTGAGCCATACAGGCCGAAACGCACCGCGCCGACCTTGCGCCGTACCAGCGCGTCTTCATCCGGGCGCACGGTGCGCAAGGCGATATCCGCTTCACCCTTGTCCAGTGCGGCGAGTTGGGTGGAGGGCATCAGTACCAGATTCAGCTGCGGGTAATGCGCGCGCAACCGCGCCACACGGGGCGCGATGCAGTGGTTGGCAATCGACGGCGGGCAACTGACCCGCACCGTACCGGCCATTTCGATGGAAGCTGCCCGCGACAGGCGCAGGACGTCGGTGGCCATTTCACCCATACCGGCCGCCAGTTCCGCGAGTGCCACACCTTGTGCAGTGAGCGGTCGACTGCGCGGCAAATGGTCGACGAGCTTCACGCCCAGGGCTTTTTCCAGTGCGTCGACGCGCCGCCCGACGGTGGCGTGCTCTACCTGCAATTCGCGGGCAGCCGCTGATAACGACTGGGTGCGTGCCAGCACGGTGAAGTAATACAGATCCTGCCAATCAAACATCGGGTTATTTCCGCACAGAGGCTGGGAGGTATTGGGGAATTTTCCTACTGAGAATGTCCTTTTACCATGGCCGCTTCCCAGTGCAAACGGAGTTGTTCCCCGATGAAAGCCATCACTTTGCAAGCTTACGGCGGCCCGGAAGTCGCACAGTTGCGCCTTGACGTACCCAGACCTCAGGTTTCACCCGGCCACGTGCTGGTCAAGGTGGCCTGTGCGGGCATCAATTTCATGGACATTCATACCCGCCAAGGCAAATACGCGCAGTCGACGACCTACCCGGTGCGTTTGCCGTGCACCCTGGGCATGGAAGGCGCAGGCGTGGTGGTGGACGTGGGCGCGGGTGTCAGCCATCTGGCGGTTGGCGACCGGGTCGCCTGGTGTATCTCTTGGGGGGCGTATGCCGAATACGCGAATGTACCGGCTGAGAAAGTGGCGCAGATTCCCGACGCAATTGCCTTCGATCAGGCCGCAGCCGCGATGTTTCAAGGTTGCACCGCCCACTATTTGATTGATGATGTGGCGCGGCTGCAGGCCGGCGACACCTGCTTGATTCACGCTGCATCCGGCAGCATTGGTCAGTTGCTGGTGCAAATGGCGCGTCGATTGGGCGCGACGGTATTCACCACGGGCAGCACCGTCGAAAAATGTGCGATTGCGCTGCAACGTGGTGCTCATCAAGCCTGGACGTATGACGAAGGCCGGTTTGCCGAACGTGTTCTGCACGCAACGGACGGTAGAGGCGTGGATGTGGTCTTCGACTCGGTGGGCAAGTCCACACTGCGCGACAGTTTCCGCGCTTGTCGTACACGCGGGCTGATCGTCAATTACGGCAATGTTTCCGGCTCTCTCACCGACCTGGACCCGATTGAATTGGGGGAGGCGGGTTCGCTGTTCCTGACCCGACCGCGACTGGCCGACCACATGGCTGACGGCCCGACCGTGCAACGGCGTGCCAACGCAGTATTCGCGGCGATGCTGGAAGGTTCGCTGACTGTGGACATCGCAGGTCACTACACCCTGGAAACGGTGCAGCAGGTGCACGCACGCATCGAAGCGCGGCAGCAGATCGGCAAGGCGGTGCTGTGGGTTGACCGCGACGTGGATTAATCGAAGGCGAAAAAAAACCGGCTGATCAGGCCGGTTTGGGGTGCCTCGCCAACAGCGAGGGTTATGCGTTGTTGCTGTGCAGACGATCAGCACCGC
>NZ_MSDF01000058.1:0-67048 GCF_002022275.1 Pseudomonas fluorescens | reverse complement strand
CAGCCAGGCCACGTTCCTGCAAGCGATCAGCGCCGCCTTCGGCAACACGACGTTCCAGCAAGCGATCAGAGCCACCTTCGGCGACGCGGTTACCTTGCAGGCGGTCTGCACCACCTTCGGCAACACGACTTTCCATCAGGCGATCCGCGCCGCCTTCAGCGACAACCGGGTGAGCAAAAGCGTTTGCAGCGAGTACCGAGAAAGCGAGGCTAAGCAAGATTTGGCGTTTCATGGTGGTGTGCTCCGAGTGTTTTAGTTGGGTGTCGCTCTGTATGGGTTTGATGTTACGCGCTGGATTTTTTTAGAGAACTTCATTGCACTGATGGTGACTATCGATGCCAGCGATGACCCGTTTTGGGGCGGGCCATCGCACCGACGGTCAAGGCATCTGCGGTACTTCCTGAGGGCGCAGGTCGAATACCAGCACCTCGGCGTCCTCGCCGTGGCTCAGGCGAATCTCACGTTCATCGCGCACGCGGGCACCGTCGCCTTCGTGTAAACGCTGGCCGTTGACCTCGACGCTGCCCCGCGCCACATGGATGTACACGTGGCGATCTGGCGGCAGATCCAGGCTCGCGCTTTCGTCGCCGTTGAACAGGCCGGCATACACCCGCGCATCCTGGCGAACATGCAGCGAACCGTCGGTGCCTTCCGGCGAGATGATCAACTGCAAGCGCCCGCGTTTCTGCGCCTCGCTGAAATGCTCCTGCTGATAGCGTGGCTCGGCGCCAGCCTCACTCGGCACAATCCAGATTTGCAGGAAGTGCACGCCACGGGTCTGGCTGTGATTGAACTCACTGTGGGCCACGCCACTGCCGGCGCTCATCAGTTGCACATCGCCAGGGCGAATCACCGAACCGGTGCCCAGGGTGTCCTTGTGTTCCAGGGCGCCTTCGAGCACATAAGAAAAAATCTCCATGTCGCGGTGCGGGTGCTGGCCGAAGCCTTTACCGGCCGCCACCCGGTCATCGTTGATCACCAGCAGGTCGGAAAAACCTTGCTCGTTGGGGTTCCAGTAGTTGGCGAACGAGAAGGTGTGAAACGACTTCAACCAACCGTGATTGGCGGCGCCGCGTTCGGAAGCTTTGCGAAGGGTCAGCATGATTTCGTCCTCAAGTGAGCGTGGGCTGCGAGATGCAGAGCGCTTGCGTTGAGAAGAAGGTTACTGGTTACTGGGATATTCATTAAGAAGCTTGAATTTGAATAACTGTCTCTTGTGAGTTGACAGTTAAGGGCGTGTCATAATGCTCGCCGCCTTTCTTCTCGATGGACGCTTCCCCCTTATGAAAACCGTGGCCATGGCGCTGTTTCCGGACTTTCTGCTGCTCGACATGGCCGGGCCGCTTGAAGTGTTTTCGATTGCCAATCGCTACCTGCCGGCGGCGTCCCACTATGTCATTCTCACCCTCGGCACCGAGCCCGGCCCGCTGCGCGCTTCCAATGGCGTGAGCGTGCAGCCGGACTTGCTGCTGTGCGACGCGAGGGATGCATATGACCTGTTGCTGGTGCCGGGCGGCCCGGGTGCCTATAACGAATGCCACCCCGACCTGTTGCCATGGCTCAAGGCCGCCGCGCCAAGGGCCGGGCGCTTCGGCTCAATCTGCACCGGTGCCTTTGTGCTCGGGCATGCCGGGCTGCTCGACGGCCACCGCGTGACGACGCACTGGCACTACACCGAGCGGCTGATCAAGGCGTTCCCGGCAGCGATCGTCGAGACCGATCGCATTTACCTGCAGGACGGTCGCCTGATCACCTCGGGCGGCGTCACGGCAGGCATCGACCTGGCGCTGTCCATCGTCGCCCAGGACCACGGCAAGCACGTGGCGGTCGAAGTCGCCAAGGTGCTGCTGGTGGTGATGAAGCGTCAGGGCGGCCAGGCCCAGTTCAGCCCGATGACCGCCGCCGTCGCCCCCCATGAAAGCGCAATCACACGGGTGCAGAACCACGTGCTGGCGCAGCTGGATCAACCGTTCAGCATTGATTCCATGGCGGCGCTGGCGGGCATGAGTGCGCGGCACTTTGCGCGGCTGTTCGCCAAAGAGGTGCAGATGACGCCCATGGCGTTCCTGCAAGGCGCGCGTATCGACCGCGCGCGCCATTTGCTGGAAACCACTGACCTGCCGCTCAAGACCGTGGCGTTCCACGCAGGCTTCGGGAGCGTGCGGCATATGCGCTTTTTGTTCAGTGAAAAGCTCGGCCTCAACCCGACCCAGTACCGCCAACAGTTCAGTTAACGGCCGGATGTCCGTCCCGCGCACTCCAAAGTCCGTCTCTCTCCCCGTGCCGGCATTGTCCTGTCACAGCCAGCTGGCAAGATAGCCCAAGGCCCACGGACAAGGATGCGCAAACGCCAGAGACCGGGCGTTTCAGCGCTTTTGCACAGATGAATACCCCCTCTGCAGTCAGCTTTGGCCCCTACACCTTTCACCGGCAGCAGCGCCTGGTGAGCAAGGTGGGCTTGCCGGTGCCTTTGGGCGGGCGCGCGCTGGATATTCTGGCGGTGTTGCTGGAAACCCCGGGCGAGTTTGTCCGTAAAGACACGCTGATCGCGCGCGTCTGGCCGTGCAGCGTGGTGGAAGAAAACAACCTGCGCGTGCACATCGCGGCGCTGCGCCGTGCGTTGGAGGGCGCGCGCTATATCCTCAATGATCCGCAGCGCGGCTATTGCTTCCTCACGCCTGCGACGCTCCCAAGCGCGCTGCCCCGGCATAACCTGGCCGCGCGGCTCAGCCCACTGATCGGCCGTGATGAGTTGCTGGGCGCATTGGCACGGCGGTTGTCCGGGCACACCTTGATGACGCTCACCGGTAGCGCGGGCGTCGGCAAAAGCAGCCTGGCGCTGGCGTTGGCTGAGCGCGTGTTGCCACGTTATCGCGACGGTGTGTGGTGGGTGGACCTGGCGACCGTCGAAGCCCCGGTGACGATGCTGCGCCACCTGGCCCAGGCGATGAATCTGACGCCCTGTGGCAATGCCGCCGAACTGTGCGATCAATTGGCCAGGCGTCAGCTGTTGCTGGTGCTCGACGGTGCCGATTTATTGCTCGGGGCCTGCCGTCACCTGGTGCTGACCCTGCGCCGGCGTGCGCCGCAGGTGACAGTGCTGTTGAGCAGCCGTGAAGCCTTGCAGGTACCCGGCGAGTGGGTGCAGCGCGTGCCGGGGCTGCGGCTGCCCATCCCGTCGGCGTGGGCCAGTGTCGAGCAGGCGCTGGTGTCTCCGGCGGTTCAGTTATTTGTCGCAAGGGTGCGCGCCGGGCAGCAGGGGTTTGCCTTGCGGCTGCAGGACCTGACGCCATTGCGCGACATCTGCAGGCGTCTCGACGGTATTCCCCTGGCCCTGGAACTGGCCGCGGCTCAGGTCGATGCCCTGGGTGTGCAGGGCGTGCATGCGCAATTGCGAAGGGGCCAGCAGGTATTGGCCCGTGGCCGCCGCACCGCCGTAGAGCGCCACCAATCCATGGCCGCAGCGCTGGACTGGACCTGTGAACGTTTGAGCCTGCCCGAGCGTTGGCTGTTCCTGCAACTGGCGCTGATCAAAATGGCTGTGACCCTGCAAACCCTCGGCACACTGGTGCGGGGTACCGAGCTGGAACACGCCGATTTGGCCTATCTGCTGGCGCGGCTGGAAAGTGTGTCGTTGCTGGAAGTGGAGCCCGGCCCCGGCGCACGGCGTTATCGCCTGCTCAACAGCGCGCGCAGTCACGCCTTGGCGCAACTGCAGGACCCGGTACAGATCGCGCGTTTGCAGCAGGGATATGGGCATTATCTGGGACCGTTTTCAGGCCGGCCGTTTGTCCTGCAACTCGTCGAGCAGGCGGCGTGCGCGAGCTAGGTCTGCGCTGGAAAAGCCTTCGGTAAATCGACTGTAAACCGAGTTCAATACGTCGCGCGCCGCTCTCACGCGGCCCTGGCGTTGCCATAACAACGCCAGGGACGTTGCGCTGCGCAGTTCCCAGGCGAGCGCGCCCTGCTGATGCGCGAGGCCCAGAGCCTCCAGCAACAGCGCTTCGCCCGCGCGAGCATCCGGCATCGCCTCGCCCCGCACCCGCAGAATCTCCGGCGTGCACCAACCGGCGGCGCCATTACTGGCGCGTTCAAACAGGGCGTCGTCCACCGGGGCGGCATTGAAGGTCACCAGAATATCCTGGACCAGGCCCAGGCCCAGCAGCTGTTCCGGCGGCGCCGTGCCTTCATAGTGCCGGGCCCAGGTGTGGAACAGCTGCACCGAGTGTTTCTGGGCCTGTTGCAGCAACAGCTCCAGCAGTGATTGCGCGGATGCGCTGTCGCCGTTGTAGCGGGCGATGACCACGCCCGCCAAGGCCAGGGTGTAGCAGATCGAGGTGCCATGATTGATCTGCAGCGCCAGCTCCAACGCCTGGTTCGCGCTACGCCAGGCCTGCTCCGGAAAACCGCGCAGCCACAGGATGCGCGCCAGGATCGTCAGCGAGGCCACGCTCTGGTCGTATTGCACGCCAAAGCCATGGGTAAACCGATTGAGGTGGCCACTGTGAGCCATGCGCTGAATCACTTGCTCTGCGTTGTGCAACGCCAGCGCCTGGTTGCCCGCAAAGTGTTGCGCCAACACCCGCAGGCGTTGGGCGCTGAGGTCCAGCAAAGGCTCGGTTTGCGGGCCCAATTGATCAAAGTGCAGGCTTTGCGCCAGCGCCTCGCGATAGTTGCCGCTGCACAGGTTGACCGCCATATGGCCCGACACGGCGCGTAACTGGCCGGCGAGGTCCTTGCCCGCTTCCGCCAGGCGTCGCGCGCAGGCGAACGCTTCGACCGTCTGCGGCGTGCCGCCCTGGCTGTGGTAGGAAAAACTGCCCAGGGCCAATTGCAGCGCCATGTGCAACCGCTGACTCGGCGCAGGCGATTGGGCCAGCCGCGCCAGCGCCTTGCCCACGTAGAGCCCGTGTTCGCGCAGCAGCGACAACTCTTGCCACAGCGGCATCGCGCTCACCGTCAGGCGAATGCCCAGCAGGTGCGCGCCGTGGTCGCTCAGGCACCCGTCGAGCGCGGCGCGGATATCTTCCCGCAGCGGCGCATAGCGGTCGATCCAGCAGTCGGTGGCGATCAGTTCCCAGTCGTCCTGCGCCTGTTCCATCAGCGCCAGAAGGCGTGTTGCATGGCGCTCACGGGTGGTGTCGAGTTCATCCGCGGCACTGAGTTTTTCCAGGGCATAGGTGCGCGTGATATCCAGCAGGCGATAGACCATATCGTCATCACCGGCCTCCACGTTCAGCAGTGATTTGGCCACCAATTGGCTGATTGAGCCCAGCACTTCGTTCGGCGCGATGTGTTCCCCGGCGATCACCGCTGCCGCGCTGGCCAGGCTGAAACCGCCGCGAAACACCGCCAGGCGGCGCAGGCAAATTTGCTCGCAGGGCGTGAGCAAATCAAAGCTCCAGTCCAGCGTGGCGCGCAGGGTTTGTTGACGGGGCAGGGCGCTGCGTCGGCCTTGGGTGAGCAGGCGCAGGTTGTCTTCCATCTGCACCAGCAACTCGGCCAGGCCGAAGCGTTCGATCTGCGCGGCCACCAACTCGATCGCCAGCGGAATACCGTCGAGGCGCTGGCAGAGGTCGATGGCCAGCGGCAGTTCGGCTTCGCGCAGTTCAAAGCTGTCCTGGTGGGACATCGCCCGCTCCACCAGCAATTGCAGCGCCGGGTAGCCCAGGGCCTGGGCGCGGTTGCCGGTGGCGGGGGGGCAAGCCAGGGGTTCCAGGCGTTGCACGTACTCGCCTTCGGCCCGCAACGCTTCGCGGCTGGTCGCCAGGATGTGCAGGTGGGGCGCATGGCGCAGCAGGGTTTCGCTGATCAGTGCGATGTCGTCGAGCAGGTGCTCACAGTTGTCGATCACCAGCAGCAACTGCCGTTCGCGCAGGTTGCGCGCGAACGTTACCAGGGGTTCATGCTCGGCGGGCGTGAGGTCAAGCAGGGCGGCGAGGTTGGGCAGGATCATCGACGGCGCGCTCAGCGGTGCCAGGTCCAGCAGGCGGATACCGTCGCGGTAATGCCCGATCAGCAACTCCGCTACGCGCAGTGCCACGGTGGTCTTGCCGATGCCGCCCGCGCCCGTCAGGGTGATAAAGCGCTGCTGGGGCAGTTGCTGCACCAGTGCGTCGATCAATGCCTGACGGCCGATCATCCGCGTGCGACACAGCGGCAGGTTATGGCCCTGGCTTTGGGGCAGGCCGTCGGCGGGAAGCGTCATGGGTTCGATGCTCAGTGGCGCCACAAAACTGTAGCCTCGCTGGGCCACCGTCACGATATAGCGCTGCCCGGCCTGGCCATCGCCCAGGGCCTTGCGCAACGCCGCCATATGCACGCGCAGGTTGCCGTCTTCCACCACGCTTTTCGGCCAGACCCGCGCGATCAATTCCTGCTTGCTCACCACGTTGCCGGCCTGTTCCAGCAGGATCAGCAGAATGTCCACCGCGCGCCGCCCCAGGCGCAACGGGCGACCGGCCTCCAGCACCAGGCGCTGGCGCGGGTGGATGCGGTAGGGGCCGAACTGCACGGCCTGGTCGCTGAGGTCACTCATGGTGGCCCATGCTCCGGGAAAAGGGTCCGGGCAGCATAGGGCAGGCGGGGGCAGACCACTAGGCCGCAATCACTTGAGAGGTGTGCCGCGATTGGTGGTTTCGCCAGGTCATCGGGTTGACGCCTTCGCTGCGGGTGAACATATGGCAGAAGTGCGCCTGGTCGCAAAACCCGCACTCCAGGCTGATTTGCGTGAGGCTCAGGGCTGAACCGGTGATCAATTCCTTGGCGCGCAGGATGCGCTGTTGGCGAATCCACTCCTGGGGCGACAGCCCGGTGCTGCATTTGAAGGCCCGCGAGAAATGGCTGCGCGACAGCGCGCAGGCCTGGGCCAGGTCGGCAATCGCCAGGCTTTCGCCGAGGTTGGCCAGGATCAATTGTTTGGCAATACGCTCGCGCCGGGGGCATAGGCCGCCGGTAGCGGATAAACGGGGGGCACAGGGCTCAAGTCGGGCCATGACAAATATCCGCAGTCGATGGGAGCGTTCCCGGTGAATGGATGCAGTGTAGACCGCTTCATTCTTGGCGCCGGACCGTCTGGCTGACGAGTTAATCGTTGTTAATTTCGCCAGGTATGCGCGCGTAAAAGACAGCACAGGCATGCAATCGCAGCACCGCTTTGCATGCTTATCTGACGCCTTGAAAACCGTCTGGATAGCGCCATGAACCGCAACGACCTGCGCCGCGTCGACATGAACCTGTTGGTGATTTTCGAAGCCTTGATGTTCGAGAAGAACCTGACCCGGGTCGCCGAAAAGCTCTTTATGGGCCAACCGGCGGTGAGTGCGGCGTTGGGGCGTCTGCGCGATTTGTTCGACGACCCGTTGCTGCTGCGCAACGGGCGCGGCATGGAACCCACGCCACGCGCGATGGCGATCCTCAAGGAGTTGCAGCCCGCCATGGACACCATTTCCGGCGCGGTCAGCCGCGCCAAGGATTTCGACCCGTCTACCAGTTGCGCGGTGTTTCGTATCGGCCTGTCGGATGACGCCGAGTTCGGGCTGTTTCCGCCGTTGCTCAGCCAACTGCGTGAGGAGGCACCGGGCATCATCGTGGTGGTGCGCCGCGCCAATTACCTGTTGATGTCTGCGCTACTGGCCAGTGGCGAGATTTCGGTGGGGGTGAGTTACACCACGGAGTTACCGGCGAATGCAAAGCGCAAAAAACTGCGGGATATTCCGTGCAAGGTGCTGCGCGGGGATGACGGTGTGGCCGCGCTGACACTGGATGAGTATTGCGCGCGACCCCATGCGATGGTCTCGTTTTCAGGGGACTTGAGCGGCAATATCGACCTGGACCTTGCCCGCATCGGCCGGGCGCGCAGGGTGGTGTTGGCGGTGCCGCAGTTCAGCGGGTTGCGGGCGTTGCTGGCGGGAACGCAGATTATTGCGACGGTGCCGGATTATGCGGCGTGTGCATTGACCGAGGGCACGGCGTTACGGGCGCAGGATCCGCCGTTCGAGATCGAGGCGGCGGAGTTGTCGATGGTGTGGAGTGGGGTGCATGACAACGATCCGGCGGAGCGCTGGTTACGGGCGCGAATCAGTGAGCATATGTCGCGGGTGCATTGACCGGGACGGCGACGAGGCCGGCCCGGGGGTGGCGGGTTTCAGTGCGCTGCCTAAGTGAAGTCGGTGCCGCGCGAAACCGGCTCCCAGGCGTGAATCTCCGCGCGCAGGGCGTCGAGCTTGGCGGTCACATGGTCCACCGCATCATTGCCCAGCAGCAAATGCGCGGGCGGCTTGCTGCTGGCCACCACCTGCATCATTGCCAGTGCCGCTTTCGCCGGGTCACCGTCCTGATGGCCGCTGCGGGCCTGGCGCGAGGCACGCACCGCGTCAAACGAGGCGTCATAGTCGGCAATCGCGCGTTCAGCCCGCACCATCGAACGCCCGGCCCAATCGGTGCGAAAGCCGCCTGGCTCAATGGCCGTGACATGAATGCCAAACGCCTTCACTTCTTTACCCAGCGCCTCGGAAATGCCCTCCAGCGCAAATTTGCTGCCGTGGTACACGCCCAACCCGGGAAAGGTGGTCAGGCCACCCATCGAGGTGATGTTGAGAATGTGCCCGCGACGACGTTTGCGCATGAACGGCAAAATCGCCTGGATCATCGCCACCGCGCCAAACACATTGACCTCGAACTGTTGGCGCACATCGTCCAGCGGCGACTCTTCCAGCACGCCTTCATAGCCATAACCGGCGTTGTTCACCAGCACATCAATGGCGCCGATATTTTTCTCGATCTCGGCAACCACCGCGGGCACGAACAGGCTGTCGGTGACATCCAGCAGCCGCGCAAAGGAATAGCCGGGTTTGATGCGATCAAAGGCTTCGATGGCTTCGGGCCTACGCATGGTGCCGACGACGCGTTCACCGGCGGCGAGCAAGGCGTCGGCCAAGGCCTTGCCGAAGCCGGAACTGACGCCTGTGATAAGCCAGGTTTTCTGTGAGGGTGCAGGCATGGTGACCTCCTGTGAGTGTGCCTGGGATCTTTCGCTTTTAACCTCAGGCACACAATCGGGCCGCGCCTGTTCAGGCTTTGAAGGCGCGCTTCATAATCATCCGCCCGCCATGTTTTCCGAGGTTACGATCTGTGGTGCGATATACACCCGATGCCGCAAGAGGTCGAACGCCTCGGCGGTTTGTAATTCCACCAGCAACTGCACCAGCGCGGTGGCCGTCTGGCGCGGCTGGGAGTCCATCACCACGTCGATCAGGCCTTGGCGCAAGGCCCGGCGCGACAGCTCGGTGGACTCCTGCAAAATGCAGCACAACGCCGGGCGCACGGGCAGCTGCGCCAGGGCGTTGATGATGCCGTCACCGCCGCCGCCGACCACGCACAGGCCGCGCAGGTCGCTATGACGGCTGAGCAGATCGAGGGTGGCTTCTTCGGTGATGTCACTGTTGTCGAGGTTGATCAGCGGCTCCAGCGGTTTGAGCCCGGGGGCGTGTTCGGCGAGGTAGCCGTGCAAGCCTTCGACCCGCGCCTGATGGCCGAGAAAGCGATGGCCGCCCAACAGAATCCCGACGCTGCCTTTGCGCGCGCCGCACATGCGTGCGAGCAGCCAGCCCATGGTGCGTCCGACCACCCGGTTGTCCTGGCCCACATAGGGTTCCGCGGCGTGCTCGTGGATAGCCGAGAGCAGGGCGACCACCGGCACACCGGCTTCGCGGATTTGCGCCAGGCACGCGTTGATCAGCGGGTGGGCAAAGCTGACCACCGCGAGGGCGTCGCACTGCACGGCCAGTTGTTCGATTTGCGTGACGATGGCGCTTGGCGTTCGGTCGACAATGTAGTCGAACTGGCAGGTCAGGTTGGCGCTGGCGTGCTGCTGCGCCGCGTCGCTGATCGATTGGGCGAGGTTGGCATAAAACGCTTGGGCGGTGCCCAGCAACAGGATGCCGAAACGGTAAGTGGGGCGGCGTTCACGAATACGTTGGCCGATCAGCCGCGCGGCAAAGTAACCCACGGCTTCGGCGGCCTGGAACACCTGCTCGGCGGTCTCTGGATTGACCGGCGCACGCGCGTTCAATACCCGGTCGACGGTGGCGACACTTAAACCCGCCTGCGCGGCAACGGTGGCGATGGTCGGGCGTTTATTGTTGTTCATGACAGGCCCCATGAGCGTCTTGATAGAAAACTATCAAGCCCCGCTGGGACCCGATGATAGCTTGATAGGGAATGGATTCAAGGCCTTGAGGGGGATTTGCCGGTTCACTATCGTTTGTTTCGCAAAGCACCTGAACATCACGCTTGCGGAGAACAATAATAATGCCTGAATCCACCGCTCATCCCGCCCGGCGCGACTACAGCCTGACAGGCCCGGAAGCTGCCCGCGCGGCAGAAAAAGGCCTGGTCTCGGCCCAGTGGTACCAGTCGCCCATCTCGCGTAAACGCATGAAAGAGCTGATGCAACGCCGCGACGCCCCGGCCTTGCTCGACACCGCCCTCTGGTTCATTGCGCTGTTTGCCAGCGGGTTTGGCGGCTACTTCTTCTGGGGCTCCTGGGCCTGTGTGCCGTTCTTTATGGTCTATGGCGTGCTGTACGGCACGGCGTCCAACCCGCGCTGGCACGAAACCGGCCACGGCACCGCGTTCAAGACCCGCTGGATGAACGACGTGCTGTATCAGGTAGCGAGCTTCATGTGCATCTTTGAACCCCATGTGTGGCGCTGGAGCCATGCGCGGCACCACACCGACACCATCGTGGTCGGCCGTGACCCGGAAATCGTCGAGCCGCGCCCGCCGAGCCTGTTGATGATGGGCCTGAGCCTGTTCAATCTGCCCCTGGCCTGGAAGACCTTCAGCGGCGTGGCGCGCCATGTCAGCGGGCGCATGAGCGCTCAGGAGCAAGACTTCATTCCCGAATCCGAGTGGCCCAAAGTGTTCCGCGCGGCGCGGATCTGGGTCGGCGTTTACGCGGTCGTGATCGGCACCGCTTTGTACCTGCACAGCTGGCTGCCGTTGATGCTGGTGGGGCTGCCGAGTCTCTATGGGGCCTGGCTTGGCTACCTGTTTGGCCTCACCCAGCATGTGGGCCTGGCTGAAGATGTGCTCGACCACCGCAGCAACTGCCGCACGATTTACATGAACCGCGTGCTGCGCTTTATCTACATGGACATGAACTACCACCTCGAACACCACATGTACCCGATGGTGCCGTACCACGCCCTGGCGCAACTGCACGAAGAAATCCGCGCTGATTGCCCGCCGCCGTACGCCAACCTGTTCGAGGCCTACCGGGAAATCATCCCGACGATCTGGCGGCAGCGTCGCGATCCCGCTTATTTCGTGCAGCGCACCCTGACGCCCCAGGCAGCAACCACCGCCCCGGTACCTGCACACGCCACTGCTGGCTGATCCCGCTTAACAACAAGAGAAAACGCCATGAACGATCAATGGATCGACGTCTGCGCCGTGGGCGAAATAGACGAAGAAGACGTGCTGCGCTTCGACCACGGGCCGCACACCTATGCGGTGTACCGTTCGGCCGAGAATGAATTTTTTGCCACCGCCGGCTTGTGCACCCACGAAAAAATTCACTTGGCGGACGGCCTGGTGATGGACCACGTCATCGAATGCCCCAAGCACAACGGGCGCTTTGATTATCGCTCCGGCAAGGCCCTCGGCGCGCCGGTGTGCGTCAACCTCAAGACCTACCCGGTGCGGGTTGAAGCGGGGCGGGTGTTGCTCGCGGTCACGGCGCCATGATGGACGATGCTCTGATCATTGTCGGTGCCGGCCATGCAGGTGGCCGGGCGGCGCTGACCTTGCGCGAAGAAGGCTACAGCGGGCGCCTGATCCTGATCGGCGATGAACCGCACTTGCCCTACGAACGGCCGCCGCTGTCCAAGGGCGTGTTGCAGGGCACGGCAGATTTGGCAGGCTGCAGCCTGTGCGATAGCGCGCGATTGGCCGAGTTGAACATCGAGCATCTCTCGCGTAACCCCGTGACGCTGCTGGAACCGTTGCAACAGCGCCTGCAACTGGCCGACGGTCGATGGCTGGCGTATGCCGGGCTGCTCTTGGCCACCGGAGGCCGCGCGCGGCGCTTGCCCCAAGGCCCGGCGGGCGTGCTGTATTTGCGCACCCATGACGAGGCACTGGCCCTGCGCGCCGCCTTGCGCCCGGGCACCCGGCTGGTGATTGTCGGTGGCGGGTTTATCGGGTTGGAAGTCGCGGCGTCGGCGCGCAGCCTTGGCTGTGAGGTCACGGTGCTTGAAGCCGGGCCCCGGCTGGCGGGTCGCGTGTTGTCGCCGATCATATCCGAGGCATTGTTGAATCTGCATCGCCGGCAGGGCGTGGAGGTGCGTTTGAATGTGGCACTGGCATCCCTTCAGGCCGACGCCGTTGTGCTGGCTGACGGAGAACGGCTGCCGTGTGACCAGGTGGTGGTCGGCATTGGCATGCAGCCTAACCTCGAACTGGCCGCTGCGGCGGGGCTGGACGTGGGGCAGGGCATTCGCGTGGATGCGTATTTGCGCACCAGTGCGCCGAGTGTCTATGCGGCAGGTGATGTGTGCGAGTTTCGTCGGGACGGCGTGTATCAACGCCAGGAAACCTGGCGCAACGCCGAGGCCCAGGGGCGGCATGCGGCGTTGAATCTGCTGGGGCGCGAACTGCCGTTCGAGGCGGTCCCGGGTTTTTGGTCGGATCAGTACGACTGGTGTGTGAGGACAGTGGGCGTGATCACTGCGCTGATGGTCAGTCGCCCGCTCCCCGGCGGCGCTTTGCTGTTGTTCTATCTCGACGCCGATCACCGCCTTCAAGGCGCGTGCGGCTGGGCGCCCGGCAACAGCGTGGCCAAGGACATCGCGTTGTGCGAGCGCTTGATCAGCGCCGCAATCCCGTTAAGCGAAGCCAGCCTGGCCGACCCTGACTGCTCCCTCAAACACTTGCTGCGAGGCTGATATGCGCGAATTCCTGGTGTTCCAATCGCTCTGGGCCATGCAAACCGAACCGGGTCCCCTTGAAGCCCAGCTGGACCGCATCAAGGCCGCCGGTTTTGACGGCATCACCGACCATTACTGGAAACCCGCCGACGTCGCGCGCCTGCACGCTGCCGCCACGGCGAGGGGCTTGCAGATTGAAGGCCAGTTGTTCCCGCAATCGGTGGATGACCTGGCGGCGGCACTGGACGTGATCAGCCGTTATGGCTGTCACCACCTCACGTTGCAGGCCGACGTGCGACCGCGCTCCCAATCGCAAGCAGCCACACTCGTCGAAGGCTGGCAGCGCCTGGCCGAACAGGTGGACTTCCCGGTGCTGCTGGAAACCCACCGTTACCGCCTCACCAACGACCTGCTGTTCACCCTCGACCTGCTCGCGCAACTGCCGGACTTGAAGCTGCTGGCCGACCTCTCGCATTACGTCGTTGGCCGCGAGTTGCCCGAGCCTGGCGCCTGCGAGGATGACGCGCAGATACACGAAATCCTGCGTCACAGCTGGGGCTTTCACGGCCGCGTGGCCACCAGCGAGCAGGTGCAGGTCTCACTGGACTTCCCCCAGCACCAGGCCTGGGTGGAGCGCTTCACCGGCTGGTGGCGCTACGGGATCGAACACTGGCTGGCGCGCCCTGACGCGCCGCACAGCCTGTCCTTCACCTGCGAACTGGGCCCGCCGCCCTATGCAATCACCGGCGCCGATGGCCGCGAAATCAGCGACCGCTGGGCCGAGGCGTTAAAGATGCAGGCGTTGATGCGTGAGGTGTGGCGCAGCTGTCAGAAGTGATCCGCTAGTGTGGGATCAGAGGCTGCCGCATATCCTTGTGGCGAGCGGGCTTGCCCCGCGTTGGGCTGCGTAGCAGCCCCAGTAAAGAAGAATGCGGTGTGTCAGGCATTTCGAAGAGGCTGGTTTCAGGGCTGCTTCGCAGCCCAACGCGGGGCAAGCCCGCTCGCCACAACAGCCCCGCCTACTGGGGCTTGAGCGTGGTGCCGGATCAGCTCAACAGGCCCGTGCTGACCGCCACGATCAGGAAGATCCCCAGCAGCGCGCGGTAGATCACGAAGGGCCAGGTGGAGAAACGTTCCAGGAACTTCATCAGGCCCCAGATCGCAAAGAACGCCGAAATGCTCGCGACCACCAGGCCGAAGATCAAGTGCGGCCAGGCGTGGGCGGGCATGTCGACGTGCAACAGCATCCATAGCTCCTTCAGGCCGGCGAGTGCGATGGCCGGCAAGCCGAGCAGGAAGGAAAAGCGCGCGGCTTCTTCACGCTTGAAGTTCAGAAACAGCGCAGCGGTCAATGTCGAGCCCGAACGCGACACGCCCGGGATCAACGCGCCGATTTGCGCGATGCCGACGATCAACGCGTCACGCAGGCGCATTTCGCCCATTTCACGGGTGTGCCGGGCGCGCACTTCGGCCACTGCCAGCAACACCGCCATCACCACGCAGGAGATGCCGATCACCATCAGGCCGCGCAACGGCGAGTTGCAGGCATTCAAGGTCGAAGACAGGGCCAGGCCTGCAATACCAATCGGGATAGTCGCCAGCACAATCGCCACCGCCAGCTTGAACCACCGGTCGTTGTAGTCACCGCGACGCACCGCACTGATGCTGCCGGTGGTGACCTGGCGCACATCGCGCCAGAAATAACTGACCACCGCCGCCAGCGCCGCCAACTGCATCGCCGCGGAAAACGCCGAGCCCGGGTCCTGCCAGCCGAGCAGGGCGGGCACCACGCGCATGTGCGCCGTGGACGACACCGGCAGCAACTCGGTAATGCCCTGGATCACGCCCAGGATGAAGATCTGCAGATAATCCAGGGAGGCAAAGCCTACATCCAGGCCGGCGGAACAGACGTTGGTCAAAATAAGTGTCCTTGAGCAATAGGGGGGAGCTGAGAAAGTTTATTCTAAATGTTTCAGGATTTTGGGTGGGACAGGACAAATCCGCAATCGGTTCAGCAAACAGAAAGGTTATGCAATGTATTGGCCTGCGCCGGGGTTTTGTGAACAATGGCGCCCTGCGTTTTTTGACCGAGAGCCCCATGCCTGAAACCACCGTCGAACTGATCCAGACCGGCCCCGAAGAAGCTGAGTTGATCCGCAACCTTTACCAGTACTACGCCTATGAGTCCTCGGACTGGGAGCAGGAAGATGTCGAGGCGGATGGCCGCTTCTACATTCATGACGAACATCTGGCCCGTTACTGGCAAGACCCGCAGTGGAGCGCCAACTTATTGCTGGTGGATGGGTACATTGCCGGGTTCCTGCTGATCGAAAGCAGCGAACTGCCCGGCATCGATGCGCTGGAACTGGCTGATCTGTTTATCCTTAAACGCTACCGTCGCAAGGGCATTGGCCGCGCCATCGCCACCCAGGTGCTGTGCAGCGCTGAGGCCAACTGGATGGTGCGTTTCTTTGACCAGGACGAGGTGTCCCAGGCGTTCTGGCGCACGGTGCTGGACAACCTGCCGCGCCCGGTGCAGACCCTGGAACTGGACGATGACCCGCACTTGGTGAATTACCTGATTACGCGGGCGGCGCTGCATTAAACGCCTGCTGCATCGCCTGCGGCGGCTGCCCGAATGCCCGCAGAAAGGCTTGGCGCATGCGCTCGCGGTCGCCGAAGCCTGTTTCGCGGGCCACCACTTCAACCGGGTGGCGGCTGGTTTCCATCATCGCCCGTGCCGCCTCCACCCGCAGTGACTCGATGGCCTTGGCCGGGGTTTGTCCGGTTTCTTCACGAAACACCCGGCTGAACTGGCGCGGGCTGAGTCTGGCGACATCGGCCAGGGCTTCCACCGACAGGTCGTGGGTAAGGTTCTCACGGGCGTAGGCGAGCGCAAGTTGCACACGGTCCGACTTGGGGTCGAGTTCCAGCAACGCCGACAGCTGCGATTGCTCACTGCCGCGGCGCTGGGCGATGACCAATTTGCGCGCGATACGCCGCGCGAGGTCGCCGCCCAAGTCGCTCTCCACCATGGCCAGCGCCAGGTCCACACCGGCGCTCATGCCGGCACAGGTCCAGATCTGGCCGTCGACCACGAACAGCTTGTCTTCTTCCAGATGAATCGCCGGGTAGCGCTTGCGAAACGCTGGCGCGTGAATCCAGTGGGTGGTCGTGCGCTTGCCTTCGAGCAGCCCGGCCTCGGCCAGCACGAAAATGCCCATGCACAACGAGGCCACGCGCCGCGATTGCGCGGCGCCAGCCTTGACCAGCTCCAGCAGGCTGGCCTCGGGCAGGCGAAAATCCATATAGCCGCTGACGATCAAGGTGTCATAGCCCTGCGCTCGAATGGGCGTGGTGTTCACCGAGAACCCCTGTGAAGTCGAGACCGCGCCGCCGTTCTGCGACACCAGGTGAAATTCGTAGGCCGGCTCGCCCCGCAGCAGGTTCGCGCACTCGAACACCGACCCTGTGCTGAGGCTCAGGCACTCGAAATTGGGGTAAACCAGCAGCGCAACGCTGTGCATCGTGTTTCTCCAGGGGCGTTCAGTGGGGCGATTGTCGGCGTGTGCCGGGTAAACGGCAACCGGCGGTGCGCCGTGTCCGGAATCCTTGCGGATATGACATTGTTGAGGATTGGCCCGACGCCTAACATCCCCTCAACGAACTAGACGACTGGTCTAATCGGACGGGGTAAGCGATGAACGATTCAACTAAAGGTGCGCGGCAGACCATTCTGGAAACGGCGCAAGTGATTGTCGGCCGTAAGGGTTTTTCTGCGGTGGGCTTGAACGAAATACTGCAAGCCGCTGATGTACCCAAGGGTTCGTTTTATCACTACTTCAACTCCAAGGATGCGTTCGGCGTGGTCTTGCTCGACAACTACTTCGATCACTACCTGCTGGGCGTGCAGCAACTCTTTCGCCAGCCGGGTGTGTCCTGGCATGCCAAGTTGATGGGGTACTGGCACCTCTGGATCGACAACCAGACCGGCTGCACCGATGCGGGCAAATGCCTTGCCGTCAAACTGGGTGCCGAGGTGTCAGACCTTTCGGAGCCGATGCGTCTGGCCTTGCAACGCGGCACTGCGCGCACCATTGCACTGCTGGCCGAGGCCTTGCGCCAAGGGGTTGAAGAGGGCTCGGTGATAACTGCGCACTTCCCCGAAAACCTGGCTCAGCGCCTGTATGCGTTGTGGCTGGGGACCAGCGTGATGAACAAGATTACCCGTACAACCGCGCCTTTTGACGAGGCGCTGCTGCTGACCCGACAGCTGCTGGGCGGCCCTGAACACACTGACATCCACATCGATCGAGGCACTGGAAAATGAAAGTATTAATGGTACTGACCTCTCACGACCGGCTTGGCGACACCGGCCGCAAGACCGGCTTCTGGCTCGAAGAATTTGCGGCACCTTACTACGCATTCAAGGACGCCGGCGCCGACGTGGTGCTGGCATCCCCGGCCGGCGGCCAGCCGCCGCTGGACCCGGTCAGCGACCTGCCGGACTTCCAGACCGAACAGACCCACCGCTTCGCCGCCGACCCGGCTGCGCAGCAGGCCCTGGCTACCACGGTAAAACTGGAAACCGTTAACGCCGCCGATTTCGACACTGTTTTCTACCCAGGTGGCCACGGGCCGCTGTGGGACTTGGCCGAGTCGGCGACCTCGATTGCCCTGATCGAAGCCTTCGAACGTGCCGGCAAGCCCATCGGCTTTGTCTGCCACGCACCGGGCGCGCTGCGTCACGTCAAGGCGGTCAACGGTGAGCCGTTGATCAAGGGCCGACGCGTGACGGGCTTCTCCAACTCGGAAGAGGCAGCGGTCGAACTGACTGATGTGGTGCCGTTCCTGATTGAGGATGAGTTCAAGAAACTCGGCGGCAAGTATGAGAAGGGCGCCGATTGGCAATCCTTTGTCATTGAAGATGGTTTGCTGGTCACCGGGCAAAACCCTGGAAGTTCCAGCGACGTCGCAAAAGCACTGCTGAAACTCACCGCCTAAGTTACTTAACCCTTTTAATTCATTGGCGGCTCTCAAGAGCCGCTGATGTTTCTGCTCGCCCGGAATTTGGAAAACCTTACATGGCTAACAGTATTCTCAGTACCCCCGTAACACTGGGTCATCACACGTTAAACAACCGTGTTGTGTTGCCGCCGTTGACCCGTCAACGCAGCGCACAGCCTGGCGATATCGCCACAGGCTTGATGGCCGAGTATTACCGCCAGCGTGCCAGTGCCGGGTTTATGGTCAGCGAAGGCACGCAGATCGAGCCGCGTGGTCAGGGTTACGCCTGGACGCCGGGGATCTACAGCCCGGCGCAGATCGATGGCTGGCGCACCGTCACCGACGCGGTACACGCCGAGGGCGGAGTGATCTTTGCTCAGTTGTGGCATGTCGGGCGCGTGTCCCACCACGGCCTGCAACCCGACGGTGCGGCGCCGGTGGCACCGTCTGCGATCCAGCCGACGCAAGTCAAAGCCTTCATCGAAACCGCGCCGGGTGCCGGTGAGTTGGTGCAACCGCCGGTCCCCCGTGCGTTGACGACTGCCGAAGTCAAAGCGCTGGTCGGGCAATATGCGCAGGCTGCACGCAATGCAGTGGATGCCGGGTTTGACGGGGTGGAAATTCACTCGGCCAATGGTTACCTGGTCAATCAGTTCATCTCGGCCCATGCCAATCAACGTGACGACGAATACGGTGGCTCGTTGCACAACCGGCTGCGTTTTCTGCGCGAAATCGTCGAGGCTGTGAGTGCTGTCGTCGGGCCGCAACGCCTGGGTGTGCGCTTTTCACCGCTGTTCAGCGGCACCGACCAGGACCGCGTATACATCGGCCTGGTGGAAGAAAACCCGCATGAGACCTACCTCGAAGCGGTCAAGGTGCTGCAGGCTGCGGGGGTCGCCTATGTTTCCATTGCCGAAGCCGATTGGGACAATGCGCCTGAACTGCCGGAAACATTCCGCCGCGCGGTGCGCGACACCTTCCGCGGGCGGATTATCTACGCGGGCCGTTATACCGCTGAGCGCGGCGAAAAGCTGCTGGACGCCGGGCTGGCGGATTTGATTGCGTTCGGGCGGCCGTTTATCGCCAACCCGGACCTGCCGCAACGGCTTTTCAACGGCTGGCCATTGAACCCGCTGCGGGCTGAGGGGATGTATGGTGGTGGTGAGGCGGGGTATATCGATTACCCGGCGTACGCCGAATAGCTCACTGTGGTGGGCGGGCTTGTTGTGATGAGCGGGCCCCTGTGGCGAGCGGGCTTGCCTCAACAAGCGGGCTCAATACAACAAGCCCGCTCGCCACAGAATCAGTCAGTCAAACGACCCGCAACACAATCTTGCCGATATGATCGCCGCCTTCCATCCGTGCATGGGCCTGATCCGCTTGGGTGTAATCAAACACCTGGTCGATCATCGGCAAGCAACGCCCCGCCGACAATACGGGCCACACGTGTTCGCGCAATTGCTCGGCGATGGCGGCTTTCTCGTCCTTGGTGCGCGCCCTCAGCAATGAGCCGGTAATGATTGCGCGTTTGGCCATGATCGACATCAGGTCGACGTCATTGGCCTTGGCGCCGCCCAGGAAGCCCAGCATCACCAGGCGCCCGTCCATGGCCAAGGCCTTGAGGTTATTGTTGAGGTAGGAGCCGCCCATGATGTCCAGAATCACATTCACGCCTTTGCCGCCGGTTTTCTCGGCAATGACCTCGGCGAAATCCTGCTCGCGGTAGTTGATCGCCTCGGCGCCGAGGGCGCGGATGGCGGCGCATTTATCGTCGCTGCCGGCCGTGGCAAAGGCCTCGATACCGAACTCACGGCAGAGCATCAGGGCGGTGGTGCCGATGCCGCTGGTGCCGCCGTGGATCAGCACGCGCTGGCCTTTATGCGCGCCGCCGAGGCCGAACAGGTTGGCCCACACGGTGAAAAAGGTTTCCGGGATCGCCGCGGCCTGAATCCATTCCATCCCTTCAGGCACCGGCAGCGCCTGGCTGGCGGGCACCACGCAATACTGCGCGTAGCCGCCGCCGTTGGTCAGCGCGCAGACCTTGTCGCCCACGCGGTATTGGGTCACGCCATCGCCCAGCGCCACTACTTCACCGGCCACCTCCAACCCGGGAATCGGACTCATGCCGGGTTTCATCGGGTACTTGCCGGCGCGTTGCAGGGCGTCGGGGCGATTGACCCCGGCGGCGTGCACCTGGATCAGAATCTCGCCGGCCGCCGGGGAGGGCAGGTCTGCCTGGCGCGGTTTCAACACCTCGGGGCCGCCAGGGGTGGTGATTTCAATCAGGGTCATGTCGTGGGGAAGGGGCATTTGAGCGTTCCTTTAGCGATGAGCGTACGAGGTGGGACCGCGCTGAGTTGGCGACGGTTCTGAGTAATTTTTGCTGACGAGCAGCATACCCAGAAGCGCTGATGCAATAATGCTGCGATTACACTGCAAAGCGATGCAAAAACGCATCAGGAGAGCAACGATGAACTGGGACGATGCACGGGTGTTCCTGGCGGTGTGCCGCGAGTCGACGCTACGCGGCGCAGCGCGCGTGCTGGGGGTGGACCAGGCCACGGTCGGTCGGCGCGTCAACGCCCTGGAAAAGTCTCTCAGCGCGACGTTGTTTTTACGCACCTCCGAAGGCTACGTGCTCACCGCCGTCGGTGAAGCCGCCTTGCTCTCGGTGGAAAAAATGGAGCGTTCAGCGCTGGACCTGGAGCGCCAGATTCAAGGCCTGGATGATCGCCTGACCGGCACGGTGCGGGTCAGCACCACCGATTCAATGGCCATCGACTTCCTGATCCCGGCCATTGCCAGCCTGCACGACAAGCACCCCGATGTGCGCGTGCAACTGGACGCTTCCACGCAGTTGATCAGCCTGGCCAAGCGCGAAGCCGATGTTGCCGTACGCAACTCCCGCCCCGACAACCCGGACCTGATCGCCCGCCGCATCGCCCGCTGGCCGGTGGGGTTGTTTGCCTCCCAACGTTATATCGACCGCCATGGCGTGCCGCAGCCCGGCAGCCTGTTTGAAGGGCATGATCTGGTGGTTTACCAACCGCACCTGCAACACCAGAAAGACATGACCCTGGTCTGCGAACCCTTGGGCCATGGGCGTATTGTGGCAGCGCTGAGTTCCAGCCTGCTGGTGCGCCGCTCCATTGCCGCCGGCCTTGGCATTGGTGAAATCCCGGTGCACAGCGGCGAGCGTGACGGGTTGGTGCGGCTGTGGCCGGAACGCACCCGGCCTTTGCCTTACGACGTCTGGCTGGTGACCCACGCCGACCTGCGCCACACCGCCCGGGTGCGGGTGGTGATCGATGAAATCGTCGCGGCGTTTGCCGGCACGGGCGACTAAACCCTAGCGGTTCAGGAAGGCCAGCAGGTCTTCGTTCAACTGCTGGGTGTGGGTGGCGGCAAAGCCGTGCGGCGCGTCCTTGTACACCTTGAGTTCGGCACCCTTGATCATCTCGGCCGCCACTTTGCCAGTGGTTTCGAACGGCACAATCTGGTCGCCGTCGCCGTGGATGACCAGGGTCGGCACGTCGATTTTGGCCATGTCCGGACGGAAATCCGTTTCGGAGAACACCGTAACGCAATCCACGGTGGATTTGAGCGACGCTTGCAGCGCAATCTGCAGGGTCTGGGTCAGCACGCCATTGGAGACGGTCTGGCCCTTGTTAATCCCGAAAAACGGCGTGTTGAAGTCGGCGATGAACTGCGCGCGGTCCTTCAGCAGCCCGGCCTTGATGCCATCGAACACGGCAGTCGGCACGCCTTGCGGGTAGTCGGGTTTCTGGCCGAACAACGGCGTTACCGCACCGAGCAGCACCAAACCGGCTACACGCGCGGTGCCATGGCGGGCGATATAGCGTGCCACGTCGCCGCCGCCCATGGAGAAGCCCACCAGCGTCACCTCTTTAAGGTCCAGGTGTTCGATCAACTGTGCGATATCGTCGGCGAAGGTGTCGTAGTCGTTGCCGGTCCACGGCTGGTCCGAGCGGCCAAAACCCCGGCGGTCAAACGCAAGGGTGCGAAAGCCACGGCTGCTCAGGTATTCCATCTGGTATTCCCACATGTCGGCATCCAGCGGCCAGCCGTGGCTGAACAGCACGGGCTTGCCGCTGCCCCAGTCCTTGAAATAGATCTGCGTACCGTCTTTGGCAACGAATGTGCTCATGGAAAACTCCTGGGTTGAGGGGCTAAAACGCTCAGCCTCACTATTGCCCCAAACCCGACGAAGGGCTTGTACGGATGTGCTTGGTTGTCGCTCGGAGCATTCAACCTGATCTTCAAGCTGGCTTTGTGTGGGAGCTGGCTTGCCTGCGATAGCCATAGGTATCTACACAACATTTACAGGCTGTCGAATCTTCCTGTGGCGAGCGGGCTTGCCCGCGTTGGGCTGCGCAGCAGCCCCAGTAAGAGGAATGCGGTGTACCAGATATTCCGCAGAGTTTGGTTTTGGGGCTGCTTCGCAACCCAACGCGGGCAAGCCCGCTCGCCACAACAGCTTTATCTCCTGCGGTTTAAGCGTTAGCTGAAGTTTGCAGATACCTATGCCCATCGCGGGCAAGCCCGGCTCCCACATGAAGCTGTTCAATATCGGCGGCTGAGGTTTTTCAGATACCTCTACAAAATCGTCAAGCAACCTGTTCCGCCGCTTGGCGCTCACGCTCCGCGACGAGCGCGCGGGTCAGCGGGATCAGGCGTTTGCCATAGTCGATGGCGTCATTGAGCGGGTCAAAGCCACGAATCAGGAAGGTGGTAATGCCCAGGTCGTAGTAGTCCAGCAGTGCGTCGGCGACTTGCTCGGCGGTACCGACCAGTGAGGTGGAGTTGCCTTGCGCACCGAGCAGCCCGGCGATGCCGGTCCACAGGCGTTTGTCCAGTCGCGAGCCCTGTGCTGCCGCTGCGAGCAAACGGCGTGAGCCTTCATTGGGCGGTTCGCGTCGCACAAAGCCGTTTTTCTCAGCCAACGCGGTGGCCTGCTGCAAGATGCTGTCGGCGCGCGCCCAAGCCAGTTCTTCGGTTTCGGCCAGAATCGGGCGAAGTGACAAACTGAAGCGAATCGTACGCCCGTGCCTCGCCGCTTCAGCGCGCACCTGGGTCACGATTTCGCGCACTTGCTCATAGGTTTCACCCCACAACGCATACACGTCTGCATGTTTGCCCGCCACGGCAATCGCGGCGGCCGAGGAGCCGCCGAAGTACAACGGAATATGCGGCTGCTGCGGCGACTTCACCGTCGAATGCGCGCCTTCGACCTGGTAGTAGGTGCCGGCGAAATCGAAGGGCGTTTCACTGGTCCATTCCTGGCGCACCACGCTGAGGTATTCGTCAGTGCGCGCGTAGCGTTCGTCCTTGCCGATGTAACTACCGTCGGCGCGCAGCTCGCGGTCATCGCCGCCGGTGATGATGTGCACGGCCGTACGGCCGCCGTTGAACACGTCCAGCGTAGTGAATTGCCGCGCTGCCAGGGTTGGCTGGGCAAAGCCTGGGCGATGGGCGATCAGAAACTGCAACTTTTGGGTGACGCTGGCGGCGTGGGAGGCGATCAGGGTGCTATCCGGGCTGTTGGAGTGAAAGGCCACCAGCGCGCGGTCGAAGCCGGCTTCCTCATGGGCGCGGGCCACGGTTTCCACATACTCGGGTTGCAACACCGGGCCGCTGCGCGGGTGAATTTCGGAAGCCTGGTGGCCGCCGATGTAGCCGATGAATTCAATGCTCATGGTCAGTTCCTTTGCGTGGGGTGGGGGTTAGAAGTCGTAAGCCAGTTTGCTGTACCAGAAGCCGCCGCCCGGGTAGAACGGCGGGTTGCCGTACAGGTTCAGGCCCACGGCCGAGGGCACGGCGTGTTTGTCGGGGCGGATGTCGAAAATGTTGGTGCCGCCGATGCTCAAGGTGATGTTCTCGAGCAGGGTGTAGGAAATATCCAGGTCGGTGATCCACTTGGCGCCGAAGCTGCGGTCGCCGCTTTCCAGTTGTTGCAGGGTCTTGACCTTGCCGTAGCGGGTGGTTTGCAGGTTTACCGCCAAGTCGTGCAGGCGCCAGTTGCCACCGAGGATCCACTTGGTGCGCGGCTGCGCGTCGGTCAGGTCGCCCTGGCGCGCGCGGCCAACCCAGGTCAGGCTGCCGCCGGTGTTATTGCCCAGGCCCTGGAGTGCGGCGGGCGGCTGCTTGAGGCTGGTGATCACGGTGTCGTTGTAGTTGAAGGCGGCGTTCCAGCGCACCTCGCCAAATGCGCCAAAATCGGTGAAGTGGTCGGCCACCACGTCCACGCCACGGGTGCGCGTGTCGAAGGCGTTGGCGTAGTAGGACGTCCAGGTCGAGGGGTCAATGCCCAGCCCGGTGAGGGTCGGCGTGAGCGCCGGGCCGTAAAGGCTTTCGGTGCGGGCGATGCGGTCGGCGATTTCGATCCAGTAGGCGTCCACGGTCAGGCTGGTGCGCTTGTCCGGTTGCCAGGTCACGCCCAGCCCGTAGTTGCGCGATTTTTCCGGGTCCAGGCTGCTGGCGCCGAGCGCCTTGGCCAAGGGTGAATTGACCGGGGCGATGCGCGTGACGGCGGGCACGATGGTGCCGTCGGGTGCGGCGCCGACACGGTTGTCGGTGATGCTGTAGCCGATCTGCGTCAGCGACGGCGCGCGAAAACCACTGCCCACGGTGCCGCGCACGGCCACGGTGTCGGTCAGTTCATAACGCGAGTTGACCTTGGCGCTGACGGTGTTGCCCGAGTCGTCGTCAAAGTGCTCGGCCCGCGCCGCCAGGTCGACAAACAGACGCTCCACCGGCGTGATGCCAAAGTCCACGTAAGCCGCGTAGTTATTGCGTTTGATGCTGGTTTCATCCTGCGGCGCGATGGTGGCTGCTGCCTGGGCGGCAATCGCCGCGAGTTGCCCGGCCAGTGGGTTGCGTTGGCCATTGGGCAGCGTCGCCGGGAAGCGATAACCGCCCACCGCGTAGGCCTGTGGGTCGCCAGCGAATGTACTGAAACGCTCCCAACGATGCTCAAGGCCCGCCGACACTTGCAGCGGGAAACCGAACAGCCCGTCGAAGGCGCGGGTGATGTCTAGGTTGTTCACCCACTGGTCGAAGCGATACGTGGCCAGGTCATCAAACGAGGTGGGCGAGGCTGGGCCGAGTGACGGGTTGATGGTCAGGTCGCTGAACTGGTGGTTGGTGTTGCGCCCGTAAGTGGTGCTCAAGTCCCAATCCCAGCCTGCTGCCTGGCCTTTGCCACCCAACAGAAACTGATAGTCCTTGTCGTTGAGGTTGTTCAGCGGGTAGTAGCCGTCGGGGAACAGTTCGGGGATGTTGGCGTTGCCGTTGGGGTAGCGGAAGTAGTTGTTGATCACCGCCTTGCGCTCGCCGTAGGTGGCGTAGGAATACAGTTTGGTTTGCTCGTCCAGCGGCAGTTCGGCGTTGTAGCCAAGGTTGAACGCCTTGATCTGCGGGTCGCCGTTCTTCACGCCGACGCGGTCCCAGGTGGCGTTGCGCGGGTCACCGGGAAAGTAGGCCTGGTTGGTGGCCTTGTCATTCCAGCTGGCATCGCCACGTTTGCGCGCATCGCCAGACAGGTGCAGAAACCCGCCATCACCCAAAGCAAAGCCCACATCGCCCTCGGTTTTGGTCACATCGCCTTCGCCGTTGTAGAGCTGGCCGTAGCTCACGCCGAGGTGGCCGCCTTCAGGGCTGGACTTGAGGATCACGTTGATCACCCCGGCTATCGCGTCGGAGCCGTACTGTGCGGCGGCGCTGTCCTTGAGCACCTCGATGCGTTCCACCGCGCTGATGGGGATCATGTCGATGTCCACCGAGTTCGCACCGCTGCTGTCGGTGGAACCGTTGGCGGGCAAGGCGCTGTTGTGCCGGCGTTTGCCGTTGACCAACACCAGCGTGTAGGCCGGTGCCAGGCTGCGGTTGGACAGAGGCCGGATGGTGGAGTTGTAGCCGGCGATATTGGTCCCGTAGTTAAACGACGGCAGCAACTTGGCAATGGCTTCGGTGAGGTCGGCGCGTCCGGTTTTCAGCAGTTGTTCGCCGGTCACCACATCAATCGGTGCCGGGCTTTCGGCCACGGTGCGCTGTGTGCCGCGCACGCCGGTGGAGATCACCGTGACCTTATCCAAGCGTGTGTCTTCGGCGGTGTCGGCAAAGGTCGCCGGGCTGCTCAGGGCCATGCCGCACGCGGCCAGGCTGACTAACAGGGGGGAGCGTTTGAAAGGGGTTGCAAGCATCGAGACGACTTCCGTTTTCAGGCGATAGAGAGGCGTGAGTCAAGCCTCCGCCTGGTATCGGGGTCGGTCTGTGGGAGTCGAAAGTAGGGGCAGGGCGCGGCGCTGTAAAATGCCGTTTTGTTCTAACCTAATTATTAAAATATAGAATCATTGTTTTGATTAAATATCAGCAATGTGCATTTTAAGTTTATTAGGTTATTCCTAGAAAGACTTTCACGGCGGTTTTTTATGCGATTAGCATGACCTCGCAACGGCGCTCCTGGCCGTGTCTTTTGAGGAAGGAAGCCGATGACCGAGAAGTCCTTGAACGCCAGCTCGTTCTCCATCAACAAGGTCGAGACGCAGCCGGGCGTGGCCGCACGGTTGCTGCCGGGGTGGCTGCGCAACTGGCGCACCCCCGACGTGTTATTGCGCCTGATCAGCCCCGTCGTGCTGTTGCTGCTGTGGGAGCTGGCCTCGGAGCTGGGCTGGATACCGCCGCGCATCATCGCCGCGCCTTCGCAGATCGGCGGCACCTTGTGGGCCATGATCGTGTCCGGAGAATTGGGCAGGCACTTGCTGGTGTCGCTGCAACGCGCGCTGTTCGGCTTGAGTATCGGCGTCAGCATTGGCGTGGTGGCGGCGCTGATTACCGGGCTGTCCAAGCGTGGTGAAGTGATCCTCGACTCGCCGATGCAGATGCTGCGCACCATCCCGTCGCTGGCGCTGGTGCCGCTGTTTATCCTGTGGTTCGGCATTGGCGAGTTCACCAAGATCGCGCTGATCGTCACCGGCACCACTTTTCCGGTGTACCTCAACCTGTTCGCCGGTATCCGCAATATCGACCCCAAACTGATCGAGGCTGCCAACACCCTCGGGCTGAACCGCCGCGAGCTGATCTGGCACGTGATTCTGCCGGGTTCGTTGCCGTCGTTTTTTGTCGGCCTGCGCTATTCCCTCGGCATCTCGTGGCTGGCGCTGGTGTTTGTCGAACAGATCAACACCACCGCCGGTATTGGCTACCTGGCCAGTGATGCGCGGGACTTTATGCGCACCGACGTCATCGTTATCTGCCTGCTGATCTACAGCGTGCTCGGCCTGCTGATCGACGGCCTGATCCGCACCCTCGAACGTTTCGCGCTGGCCTGGCGCCCATCCTTTGTGAGGAACTGATATGTCGACACTTGAAGCGCCGGTGCAACTGCGAAACGTGGTGCGCCAATTCGGCGAGCAACGGGTCATCGACGGCCTGGACCTGGACATTGCGCCCGGTGAATTCGTGGCGTTGCTCGGCGCCAGCGGCTCGGGCAAAACCACCTTGCTGCGCAGCCTGGCCGGGCTCGACAGCATCGACAGCGGCCAGTTGTTGGTGCCCAAGGCGCGGGCGGCGGTGTTTCAGGAACCACGCCTGATGCCGTGGAAGCGCGCGTGGAAAAACGTGATCCTCGGCCTGCGCATTCCCGACGCCAAGGCGCGCGCGGTGCAAGCCCTGACCGAAGTGGGGCTGGCGCATCGGCTCGACGCTTACCCGGCGACCCTTTCCGGTGGCGAAGCCCAGCGTGTTGCGTTGGCCCGAGGTTTGGTGCGCGAGCCCAAGTTGCTGCTGCTCGACGAACCCTTCGCCGCGCTGGACGCCCTGACACGCATCAAGATGCATCGGCTGATCATCGAACTGTGGCGCAAACACACGCCAGCGGTGCTGTTGGTGACCCACGACGTGGACGAAGCGATCCTGCTGGCCGACCGCGTAATTGTGCTGGCCGACGGCAAGATTGCCGAGCAACTGACCATCGATTTGCCCCGTGCTCGCGACACGGGTCAGGACGGTTTTCAGGCGATTCGCGCACGGCTGTTGGGCCTGCTCGGCGTTGAGGTGGATGCGCTGGCGGCGCGAGCGGTCAGCGATAACGTAAGGCGGTTCGCTCATGGTTGATTTGAAAATCGTTGCGCTGTTGGGCGCTGCGCTGTTGCTCGGTGGCTGCGATAAGGCCGTTGAGGCGCCGAAGTCATCCTCGGATTTATCCGGCGTCACCTTGATTCTGGGCGACCAGGCCAAAGGCTTGCGCACGGTGGTCGAAGCCGCCCACGCCTTGGATGGCATCGACTACAAAGTCGAATGGGCCAACTTCCAGGGCGCCGCACCGCTGTTTGAAGCCCTGCGCGCAGGCGCTGTGGACCTCGGTCCGGCAGGCGATACGCCAGTTCTGGCCGCTGCCACTGGCGGCACGCCGTTGCGCATTGTTGCGGTGCGTCGCAGCCAATCGCGCGGTATTGCGATTCTGGTGCCGCCCGACTCGCCGATCCGCAGCGTGGCGGATCTGAAAGGGCGCAATGTGGTGGTGTCGTCGGCACGCGGCAGCATTTCCCAATACCTGCTGATTCGCGCACTGGCCGATGCGGGTGTTGCCGAGCAGGACGTCAAGGTCGGCTTCGTGCTGCCCACCGATGCGTTGCCTGCATTCAATGCCGGCAAGATCGAAGCCTGGGCCACTTTTGGCGTGTATCAGGCCTTCGCGGAGGAGCAGGGCGCGCGCGTACTGATCACGGGCGAGGGCATCAACACGGGCCTGACGTTTATCACCGCCTCTGACGAAGTGCTCACCGACCCGCTCAAGCGCAAGGCCCTGAGCGACATGTTGCAACGCTTTGCCAAGGCCTTCGACTGGGCGCAGAAGAACCCGGACGAATACGCGCGGGTGTTTGCCAAGGCCAACGACATTCCGCTGGGCGTATCGAAGTTGCTGCGCAAATGGGGCGATGAGACCTTGCAGCCGGTGGAAGCGCGGGATGTGCAGGCGTTGCAGCAGGTGGACGATTTGTTCGTCGAGAAGAAGATCTTTCCGCATCGTGTCGATGTGGCAAAGATCACCGACGCCGCTGCGTTCCCGACGCCTTAATCCATGGCAATGCCGGGCAGCCCGGCATTGTCGTTCGAGCCCATGCGGTCCGCCAGGTAACGCGCCGGGGGTTGCCCCACGGCTTTACGGAACATGGTGATGAAGCCGCTGGCGTTCTCATAACCGAGGTCCAGCGCCACACGCTGCACACTTTCCCCCTTGGCCAGGCGTTGCAGTGACAGGATCACATGCAACTGCCGGCGCCAGCGCCCGAAACTCAAGCCCAATTCCTCCAACAGCAACCGCGTCATGCTGCGCTCGCTCATGCCGATACGCACGGCCCATTGGCCCAGGGTGGACTTGTCGCCCGGGTTGGCGAGCAGGCTGTCCGCCAGGCGGCGCAGCCGTGCGTCCTGGGGCATGGGCAGGTGCAGGTCTTCGATCGGCGCTTGCGCCAGCTCATCCAGCAGCGTGTCTATCAAACGGCCTTGGGCGCCTTCAACGTCATACAGTTGCGGGAAGCTCACGGCTTTGGTGATCAACTCGTGCAACAACCCTGAAACGCCCAACGTGCAACATTGCCGGGGCAGCGTGTCCGAAGCGTCCGGGTCAACCAGCAGGCAATAGACGTGCGCCTCGCCGGAACCACGCGCCGCATGAGACATGCCGCCAGGAATCCACAGTGCGCACTGCGGCGGCACGATCCAGATACCCGCTTCGATTTCGCAATGAATCACCCCGCGCAGGGTGTACATCAGCTGTGCCTTGCGATGGGAATGCTGTTCATGCTCCCAGCTTTCGGCCGTGCTCGTAGCGCCCACGGCAACCACGGCGCGGGGTATCAGGTCGGCGTCTTTGGACATTTGCGGGTCGCGCAGGTCGAGGCGGTGGCGTTTCATGGCGAATTCACAGCTTGGCTGAATTGCGAAACATTCTGGCTATTCTGTGCAATGCCGTCCAGTGGCGTGATCACTATAGTGAGATCCACTCTCATTCAGGAGCTCTGCCATGCGACTCGACAGCACAACCTTCCCTGTGGTCAAAATCGTCTTCGATGCACCCAACGAAGGCGGCCCAGACGATACTTTCCTCACCTTCGCAGGCCTGCTCGCGCGGCAGCAACCCTTCCTGCTGCTGCACGAAAAAGCCGTGGATGAAAGTAACCACGAACACTCCCACGAAGAGCGTAAACAGGCAGCCATCTGGATGAAGAAGAACAAACCGGCGCTGCGCACGTTCGTCAAAGGCATGATCCAGGTGGAACCCAGCGCAGCCAAACGCCTGGCGCTCAAACCCTTTGCCGTGACGTTCGGCAAGGCCTGGGGCTACCCGCTGCTGGTGGTGGAATCCAAAGACCGCGCCTGGGCACTGGCGCGGGATGTGCTGGATGAGCAGGTGTCGGATGTGGCGTATTTTTGAGGTGAATTGCCGGCACTGCAATTCTCTGTGGGAGCTGGCTTGCCTGCGAAGGCGGCGGCATGGCTAAAAGAGATGCCGCCTGACCCACCGCCATCGCAGGCAAGCCAGCTCCCACATTGAACCGAGGTGTGGCTCAGTCCACGCAAATCGCCCGGCCAAGCTGGCCTTTTTCTACAGTCGCCGAGCAGCCGAAATGGCTGTTATCAACCTGGCACGCGCCTGTCACTGGGCCTTTGCCCGATTGCGTGGTCACGCTGGTTTGGCACTCACCCTCACACTGGCTTGAATCGGTGCAGGCCTTGCCGGCGTCCTTGTACGGCGTGATGCATTGCCAGCGCTGCAACTTGCCGACCTGCTTCATCGTGCCACCGCCCGCCAGGCAAGCGGAGGCAGTGGCGTCCAGTGCGGGAGTGTGCGAGTTGCTTGAGCAGGCCGAAACCAGCAGCAGGGCGGCCAAGCCAATCATCAATTTCATGCAAAAGTCCTCGTGGAGTAAGCGCAGCGGTGCAGTGTACGGGCTATTGGGCTACTTTGACTGACGAGTGATCCCTACCCGGAACTGACCCATGCATACGTTATGGAAGCGCTACCTGAACCTGCTGGAAAACGACCTGAGCACGCAGATCTTCGACAATGTGAAGAACCTGCTGGTGTGCGCGCTGCTGTTTGCTGCGGGGACCAACACCTTGCTCGGCCAGCGTGAATTATTCATCGGTGTGTTCGCCTCCAGCGTGGCGGGCTGGGGCTTGATCATCCTGTCCACGGTGCTGATGTTGTTGAACGTCAGCGACGGCATTCGCCGGCTGGCCAAACTGCGCTATCACCTCGCGCTACAGGGGGTGCTGATCCTGGTTTATCTGGTGATTGCCGAGCGGGTGGTAGAGATAGTGTGGGGCTTTCGAGCGCATTGAGTTGCTCCCGTTATGCCTGGATATCGCAGGGTTTGCGCTAGAATCGCCCCTGCGCTGACGGGGGATGCACACTATGCAGATGCTTTATTGCTACGTCGATGGATCTGATAATCACACGATCGAACCGCTGCTGATCGACGCTTTCAGCGCGTTGGTTGCCAATTGGGCACCGTATCGCGCCGTGCTGGTGAATGACCAGCAAGCACATACACTTCAGATGGGACACGATGACCTGAGTGATTGGTTTATCGGTCTCAATCTTCCCTTGAATCAGGTTGGCCCACTTCAAATCACGCAGTTGATCGCTTGCGCAAAGGGCTTGGCTGGCGCTACGGGGCGTGATTTTGTGGTGGGTATCACGTTGAAGTCGGGGCTTTCTGAAGATCTTTTATTTCTCGATGAAAACGCCTGCGAGGCTGATGGGCAACGCCTTCTCACGATGTTGGAGGGCGAAGGGCATGGGGCTTGATATTCATCTTGAAGCGGACAAGCGGTTGTCCAGGGCTCAATTGGCGGATGCTGTGCAGGCCGTTGGTGTTACTGAGATGTATCTGAGTGAATGGCCTATGTACGCCCGATTTCATTCTGGCCTTTACCTGACCGCGAGCGATGAAGTGGATGACCCCGATATTCGCGCGGAGGGTAATCATGGTTTGGCGTTTCCAGTGAGCACTCGTATTTATCTACGAATAAAAGGTTCTGCACCAGAAGACGCCGATCCCTTCGCTGAGATCAGAGCCTTGGTAGAGCAGCTGACGGCCCGCTCCGTCGCTTTTTTTGTGGTGTCATTTCAATTCGAGTCGCTGATGTACTACCGGGATCAGGACGGGCTTCACGTGCGCTAGCGCCCCACCGCACACCCTTGTGTTTCAGGTATCCTCCGCGCCCCGCTTATCACCGATTCAAAGACAGATGACAGGACAAGACATGCAGGCGTTGCTGGAGTCGATTCTCGACGAAGTGCGCCCACTGATCGGCCTCGGCAAAGTCGCCGACTACATCCCTGCGCTGGCCGATGTGCCGGCCAACCAGCTTGGCATCGCCGTGTACGGCAACGACGGCGCGGCCTACTGCGCAGGCGACGCCGACACGTTGTTCTCGGTGCAGAGCATTTCCAAGGTGTTCAGCCTGGTGCAGGCCATCGACCACGGCGGCGAAACCATCTGGGAGCGCCTGGGCCACGAGCCGTCCGGGCAACCGTTCAACTCCATGGTGCAGCTGGAATTCGAACGCGGCCGCCCGCGTAATCCGTTCATCAACGCGGGTGCGCTGGTGATCTGCGACATCAACCAGTCACGTTTTGCCGTGCCGATCCTGTCGATGCGCGACTTCGTGCGTCGCCTGTCGGGCAACCCGCAGATTTTGGTCAACAGCGTCGTCGCCGACTCCGAAGCCCAGCACGGCGCACGCAACGCGGCCATGGCCTACCTGATGAAGTCGTTCGGCAACTTCCACAATGACGTGGACGCGGTGCTGCACAGTTACTTCAACTACTGCGCGCTGCAGATGAGCTGCCTGGACCTGGCCCGAGCCTTCAGCTTTCTTGCCAATGAAGGCGTGAGCGCCCACAGCGGTGAGCAGATCCTGACCGCGCGCCAGACCAAGCAAGTCAACTCGATCATGGCCACCAGCGGGCTGTATGACGAAGCGGGGAATTTCGCGTATCGCGTGGGGTTGCCGGGCAAGAGCGGGGTTGGCGGCGGGATTGTTGCGGTGGTGCCGGGGCAGTTTACGGTGTGCGTGTGGTCGCCGGAGCTGAATGCGGCGGGGAATTCGCTGGCGGGGATGAAGGCGCTGGAGCTGTTGAGTGAGCGGATTGGGTGGTCGGTGTTCTAAGGTGTGCTGGCGCTGACCTGCTGGAATGCGATCTACCCACACCACCATTCCCCCGTGGGAGCGGGCTTGCCCGCGAAGGCGATGGATCAGCGATGCATTACGTGACTGACACTCCGCCATCTCAAGGTACGCCTGATAGTTCCCACGCTCTGCGTGGGAATGCATCCCGTGACGCTCCGCGTCACCTTACGCAGAGCAGGACG
Organism: Pseudomonas fluorescens; assembly: GCF_002022275.1. Classification (GTDB taxonomy): domain Bacteria; phylum Pseudomonadota; class Gammaproteobacteria; order Pseudomonadales; family Pseudomonadaceae; genus Aquipseudomonas; species Aquipseudomonas fluorescens_AJ. The sequence goes on along the minus strand of NZ_MSDF01000058.1, from coordinate 33,702 downwards.
CGGAGCGTCCGGGGCGGCATTCCCACGCAGAGCGTGGGAACGATCTGTTTCAAGTCGTTGGGTGCGCGACGTTCAGCGCCTTGTCTACCAGCAACTGCACACCTTCCAGCATGCGGCAGATGCCCAGCGCGACATTGCGTTGGGAACCCTCGATTTCAAAGGCCATGTGGTTGGCAATATCGCAGAGGGACGCCAGGTCTTGGGACGCGTTGACCAGCAGCGTTTCCGTGCCTAGATCTGCGCGCACGGTGAAGAGGCCTTCGCTGGATTCGGGGATGGGTTTGCCGGGGTTTAGGTAGTGATTGATTGCGCGGTAGGCCACCTCGTGCAGGGTGCTGGTGTCGAAGTCTGGGTGGCCTGGGGGATTTGGACTGTCTTTAATCATGGTATGGCTCCTTTATAAATGGAGCTGCCACGATTCGCGGTCAAACGAAATAGGGTGGCAGCTATACGCGGGTTGACCGACCGGCCAAGGAGCAAAACCGGCATACCCGAAGGTATCCCGCGTACAGCTGCCGCGACACGATACATCAGGCGTAAAAAAAACGCCCAAGATCGGTGTTGGCGCACTTGCTCTTTGAAGTCGGACGGTCAAATCCGATCGCTGATTTGGCAGCGACGGCGGAGAGGTTAGTCAGCACCTTTCCGAGCCACAACCTGAATCCCTTGTCGGAAATTTCCGAGAGTCGCAAACCCGGCGCACCATTTATCGCCACCCTGAATTATTCGATTTTCGTACTCATCTGCTTATTCAGCGACGAGGATAAAGACCGCGAGCCATGCGCGAAACGCGGTCGATAAGCCGGGCAAAAAACCTGTGGCGAGGGAGCTTGCTCCCGCTGGGGCGCGAAGCGGCCCCTCTGTCAGCCTCTCGGTGTATCAGGCGCACTGTGCTTGCAGGTGGTGGGGCCGCTGCGCAGCCCAGCGGGAGCAAGCTCCCTCGCCACAGAGGGCCGGTTCCAATCAGGGGCGGTGGGTTAGTTGATATTGAGTCGATCCAGCAGGCTGTACCACGCCACGCCCGCGCCGATGTAAAACCGCTGCAAGCCGTGCATGGGCAAGCGCTGCAACGGTGTCACCGGGTAGGCAAAGTCGGCCTGGCTGTCACACAAACGCCCAGCTAATTGCTGGCCCAGGCTGGTACACAGTGCGATGCCACGGCCGTTGCAGCCCAACGCCAACGTCAGCCCCGGTGCGGGTTCATGTACGTGGGGCATGAAGTCCCGTGTGATCGCTATGCGTCCGGCCCAGCGATACTCAAACTCCAGCGGCCCCAACTGCGGAAACAGCAACGCCAACGAACGCTCCAGGTGCGCGAAATCTGCCGGCGCGGTGGGGTCGTTGAACAGGCCACGCCCACCCATCAGCAAGCGCCCATGACTGTCCTTGCGAAAATACAGCAGCAAGCGCTGCGCGGTCGAAACGGTTTCCTGACCCGGCAAAATGCGCTCTGCCGCGCGCCCACTCAACGGCTTGGTGGCGACGATAAAACTGTTCGCCGCCAGAATGCTCTGCGCCATCCCCGGCCACAAATTGCCGCTGTAGCCATTGGTGGCCAGCACCACTTGATCGGTGTTGACCTGCGCGCCGCCAGCCGTATGCAGTTGCCAGCCAGACCCGATTCGCTGCATTCCTGTCACGGCGCTGTTCCCGTGAATCTGTACGCCGGCCGCCAATGCGGCGCCGACCAGCCCACGGGCATACGCCAACGGTTGAATCGCTCCAGCGCGACCGTCCCACCAGCCTCCGGCAAACGCTTCACTGCCCATGCGCGAAGCGACCGCTGTGGCATCCAGCGTCTGCACGGGCACACCTCGGCGGGCCCATTGTTCCGCGCGCGCATGCAACCCGGCCACGCCTTTTTCAGTGTACGAAACCTGCATCCAGCCCTTGCGCACCGGTGCGCAATCGATGCCGTGGCGCTCAATCAACCTGAACACCAGATCCGCCGAATTCGACACCGTCGAAATCAACGGCTCAGCCCGTTCCGGCCCATACATCTGCACCAGTTGCTGCGGGTCATATTTAAGTGTGGGGTTGACCTGCCCACCATTACGCCCTGATGCGCCCCAGCCCGGTTCATTGGCCTCCAGCACGCACACACTGACGCCACGCTCGGCCAAATGCAGCGCCGTGGACAACCCGGTATACCCCGCGCCGACAATCGCCACATCCACCTTCACCGACTCACTCAACGCAGGCGTTGAAACCACCGACGGGGCTGTCGCCGACCACAATGACTTCATGACAGGCTCCGCGTATCGCCAGTGGGGTGCAGCACGCGCCGCAGAAAGTCCTGGGTGCGCGGATGCTGCGGGTTACCCAGCACCTGCTCGGCCGCGCCGCTTTCGACGATGTAGCCGCCATGCAGGAAGCACACGCGGTCGGCCACTTCGCGGGCGAAGCCCATTTCATGGGTGACCACGATCATCGTCATGCCTTCATCGGCGAGGGTGCGCATCACTGCCAGCACGTCGCCCACCAGTTCGGGGTCCAGCGCCGAGGTGGGTTCGTCGAACAGCATGGCTTCGGGTTTCATCGCCAGGGCGCGGGCGATGGCGACGCGCTGTTGCTGGCCGCCGGAGAGTTGTTCCGGGTAAGCATCGGCCTTGGCACTCAGGCCGACCTTTTCCAGCAGCACCAAGGCTTCTTCACGCGCTTGTTTCGGTGGCTCGCCTTTGACATACACCGGGCCTTCCATCACGTTTTCCAGCACGGTGCGATGGGGGAACAGGTTGAAGCGCTGAAACACCATGCCCATGCGGCTGCGCAACGCGTGCACGGTTTTGCTGGCGCGTTGCACGGTTTCACCGAACACGTTGATGGTGCCGCCGTCATACGCTTCCAGCGCGTTGATGCAGCGCAGCAGGGTGGATTTGCCCGAGCCCGACGGGCCGATCAGGCACACCACTTCGCCCTTGGCCACGTCCAGGTCCACGCCGTGCAGCACGCGGTGGCTGCCGTAATGTTTTTGCAGTTGGCGTATCTCGATCATGCTTTTTTCCTCCGGCTCAGGTGCTGTTCCATGCGGCGCAGGCCATACACCAGCGGCAGGCTCATCAGCAGGTAGAGCAGGGCGACCAAGGTGTAGACGGTCATGTTCTGGAAGGTCGAGGAGGCGATGAGTTGGCCCTGGCGGGTCATCTCCGCAACGGTGATGGTGGACACCAGTGAGGAGTCCTTGAGCATCATCACCAGCGTGTTGCCGTAGGGCGGCAGGGCGATGCGAAACGCTTGCGGCAGGATCACTCGGCGCATCATCAACGCCGAGCGCATGCCCAGCGCTTCGGCGGCTTCGCGCTGGCCCTGTTCGACGGCGATGATGCCGGTGCGAAAGTTCTCCGCTTGATACGCCGAGTAAGCGATGCCCATGCCGATCACGCCCGCATAAAACGCGGTGAGGTGCACGCCCATGTCCGGCAGTACGAAGTAGATGTAAAACAGCTGCACGATGATCGGCAGCCCCCGGATCACGTTGATCACGGTGCTGGCCGACCACGACAGCGCGCGGATCGGCGACAGTTTAAGCAGCGCCAGCACCAGCCCGATGGCGCTGCTGAGCAGGAACGACAGCACGGTAATCTGGATCGTCACCAGGGCGCCTTGCAGCAAAATCGGCAGGAAGTCCTGGGCGTTTTGCAGAAACTCATTCATGGGTATCAAGCCCCCACTTCTTGAGGATGGCGGCGAGCGTGCCGTCGGCCTTGATGCCAGCGATGGCGGTGTTCAGGCGGTTGAGGGTTTCGGCATCGCCCTTGCGCACCACCAGGCACACTTCGCCAACGTTGGTCGGCTTGTAGTCAGGGGCGAGTTTCACGCCTTTGAACAGCTTCTGGCGGATCTGGTAGGCCACCACTGGCTGGTCGCCGACAGCGGCTTTGATACGGCCCAGGGACAGGTCGCGGACCATCTCGCCGATGGAGTCGTAGGTGCGGATTTCCTTGAAGATGCCGAGCTTGTTCAGTTGGTCGTAGAACACGGTGCCGACCTGCACGCCGACGATCTGGTCCTTGAGCGGCATCAGGTCCGGGTAGGCGGTGGTGTCGTCGGCGCTGACGATCAGGCCTTCACCGTAGGCGTACACCGGGGCGCTGAAATCGACGACCTTGGTGCGCTCTTCGGTCTTGAGCATGCCGGCGGCGATGAAGTCGAGTTTGCCGGAGGTGAGGGAGGGGATCAGCGCGGCAAAGTTGGTCTGCTCAATCTGACTGGTGAAGCCACCGGCCTTGCCCACCGCGTTAGCCACATCGACCATCACGCCCTGAATGCTGTTGCTCTTGATATCGAGGAAGGTAAACGGCGAGCCGCTGGCGGTTGCACCGACTTTGTACGAGGACGCACTTTCTGCGTGCACTGCTGTTACGCAAAGCGTGGCGCACAGACCAAAGGCGAAGCGGCGAAACAAGGGCGAAAGACTGTTCATCGGGTTACTCCAGAAGGAAAACGGAAAGTCAGTACCGCGAGCGGCTGCCAATGAAATCGCAAGCTCTGTGCCATTTCGATTGATATAAATCGTATGTCGCTACAGAAAACAGACTAAATGAACCATTCGTATCGATATGCGATATTTAGTGGTCTATTTTTGTAATTTAGGGTAGAAATATCGCCATCCGGATCGACCTGACCACGAGTTCGCCATGCCTGAAGAACGCAGCAGCTTGCATAACCAATCCCTGGAAAAAGGCCTGTCGGTGCTCAAGGCATTCAGCGCCCAGCGCCGCAGCATGAGCCTCGCAGAGGTGGCCGAGGCCGCCGGCATGACCAAAAGCTCGGCCCAGCGCATGGTGTTTACGCTTGAAAGCCTGGGTTACCTTCGGAAACACTCGCGCACACGGCATTACCAACTCACACCGCGGGTGCTGGAGTTGGGGTTCAGCTATCTGGATGCGCATTCGTTGATCGAGGTGGCCAACCCGTTTCTGTCGGAGTTGACGCGTTTGACCGGCGAAACCTCGTGCCTGACCGAGCCTGCGGGCTGCGACATGACCTACATCGCGCGGTTTGTCAGCTCGGGCTTTGTGCCGGTGCACATGCCGATCGGGTCGCGAGTGCCGATGTATTGCACGGCGTCGGGAAGGGCGTATTTGAGCGCGTTGCCGCATGACGAGGCGCTGGTGTTGATCGAGAACAGCCAGCGCATTGCTCATACCAGCCAGACGTTGACTGAAGTTGACCAGATTCTGGAGTCGTTGCAGCTAGTGCGCGAGCAGGGCTACGCGGTGAATGGCCAGGAGCTGTTCCTCGGCGACATGACCATCGGCGCGCCCGTTCTGGGTGCGAATGGTCGGCCAGTGGCTGCGGTGCATGTGGTGGCGCCGACCAGTCGGTGGAGCAGGGCGGATGCGGAGAAGCAGCTGGCGCCGGCACTGTTGCAGTGTTCGAGGGCGTTGAGCAATTCTGCGCGCAATCTTGAATAGCCCCATTCTCAAGAACACAGCAAATTTAATGTGGGAGCGGGCTTGCTCGCGAGAGCGATGTATCAGTCGCCAGGTGCAGTGACTGGCACACCGCATTCGCGAGCAAGCCCGCTCCCACATTTTGATCTTCAGTATTCTTTGAAATTTATGGGTGCCTGTAGGAAAGCAAACATCTATGTCAGTTAAATCTTAATAAGGGTAGGGGTCCTTCACATTCTCAAGGCATTGCTCGACAATGCGCCCACTGTTCCGGAGTAGTTCAGCGGTAGAACACTCGGCTCTTAACCGGGTGGGCGCTGGTTCGAATCCAGCCTCCGGACCCATCCATTACACAGCAGTCTGGACATACTTCCAGATCACATGGAGTGACTAGCATGGATGCAGGTTATGCAGTCTTCCAGTTGTCCAGGGCACTGCTTGCGCACGATCAAACTTGTAGCCCTCTCGCCCGTTTTAATGCCCGCAGACGCATCTCGCGCTGGAAACAGGTTATTGCGCGCATTCTGCAAAGCACCGCAGAGTATGGCTCTCGTACCCCGATTGCTGAGGTTCCCGCCTGGGTTACGCTGGAAGTAACTACAGGGGGGTTCGCTACCGGTAATCTGTTGGCAGGTGGCGAATTGACCGACTATGAGCGTGAACTGGCCGCCTCCCTCCCGGGGATTCGTCGAGGGTTTGAGCGGTTGGATATCAATGCCTGGCATCTCACAGATGACGGTCTTGATGCGCTGCATCAGCTTCTGGCCAGTTGTGACTATCGAGTAGATGTCCCGGAAGAGGCAGCGTTACTGACCGTGGCTTGGTTGTCAGGCCAGCGGCGTACTGACGAGGCGCGTGCCCTCATAGAGGCCATTGTTCCTTTTTTTGACCGATTGCGTTTCTTTCCGTCTATCTCTACGCAGCTTCCGATCTGCGCCACGCAGGTACATGTCGTTGACGCGGGTGAGGTGAAGCAGTCTCTTATAACCTTGCCTGCTCAGACTCAGATCGCTGTGCAGAAACAGGCGATCACAAGACGGATACCCCTTTATGATTCAGCCATCGCACATTTCCTCCTGACTTATCAGGCTGGCTGGCCTTGCCGTCATTACCCACCTCAGTGGCACGAGCAGGCGGCCGAACTGGAGGAAAATTATAAAAAACTTGGCATCGACAGGTGCTCCCCTGACCGCTTGGCGGAACTGTTTTCTTTACTGGAGCAATGCTCCCGCAATGCTGAATCGCTCACAGGGCGTCAGGTAGGTCGTATACGACGAATTGTCGATGACTTCGTGCGCAAACATGGCACTCCGGACTCTGCCTCTCACTTAGCGTTCCGCGCGAACCAGCTTCGCCAGGTGGCGGGGCCAGAGCATCATCTAATTGCGCGTGTCGTGGCAAAGCGTCTGTCCAAGTATCCAGCGCAAAGTGGCATTTCGGATTTTGTCGATTTGGCCGCGCCGCTCACTGCTGCGGAGGCATCGGAATGTGCACAGGCCGAGGGTGTCGCGATACCAACGGCGATCCTGCGCCGTATTCAACGCTGTCGCAGCGGGACTATTAGCGAACTGATCAAGCATGGGCTGATCACTTCGGGTGACACAGTCGCACGGGTGCTGCCCGCGATGACCGCTCAGCTTAGTAGCTCGGGGTTGCGGGACGAAGCGTTGAGGATGGTCTACGCCTCGACCTACCGGGCGTTCCGTCGGCGGCGTTCATTATTGCTGTTGAATCTTGAGCGTCAGGTTGGCCTGAGTGAGTTGCCCTGGATTGCTGCAATTGAGCGCGACCGTCAGTCAGGCATTGGTGCAGCCAGTGTCGCCAGACAATCCCTCGTTGAGTCAGCGGCATTAACGCTTCATGCCTTCCCTTACGCTATCCTTCCTAACAAGCTTCTCAAGGAGTATGGAGCACTGGCGGACACTGCGGAACTAGATCTTCCCTTCGTGGAAGAGGTCGCTGCAGATATCTTCATGGGGCAGTTTTCCAGTAAGTTCGCTGACGCTGCCAGGCGAGCGGGGCCGGTGATAGCAGGGTCACTTTATATACGTTACTACGCCATTGATACCGACGAGCTGGCCGGCCTCGTCACCCGAGGGCGGCGACAAGCGCGAGTGGCGAGCGATGCGTTCGCGGCCTTGTGCGCGAGGCGTGCGGGAGCTGAGTTAGGCGCTTGGCATCCGGCAACCAATGGCACCATTCTTGAGCAGCAGCAGATTTTAACCACGCAGAACCTTGCGGTATTGTTTGAATCGCTTGGGTTGAAGGTTTTGCTACGGTCTAAATTAGGCAGCATGGTGCAGGCGTGTTTTGAGTGGATATGTAGACGGCATCAGGTGAAGATCGAGCATTATCATGCTCGGTTGATAATGCTAAAAAATACCGCCTATGCCTGGCGCCAGATGGTGTTCTACCTGGCGATGCTCGATGAAGATGATCGCAGAGATGCTTTGGCGTCTATTGAGGCTTATTTCGCTATTCAGCCAGTGGCTTTTCGAGAAAGATTCCTGCCGCTGATGAGCGGCTTGCGCAAGGCTTGTGCTGGCGAAGTATTGCCTCAGCGCGCTCCAACTGAGGACGGTGCGAGAGTTTTTCTGGGATGGACAACGACGCGGCATTGGTTACTACCCCCGCAGGAAGTTACTTCAATCCGAGCTGTTGAGCAGTAGTGACGCTAAAGATTCAAGTGTGGGAGCGGGCTTGCTCGCGAAAGCGCTGGGTCAGTACCGAATGGGTTGACTGGCACACCGCATTCGCGAGCAAGCCCGCTCCCACATTTGGATCTTCATTGGGTTTGAGAATTGTGCGAGCCCAAACAAAAAATGCGCCCCTGAGGGCGCATTTTTTTGTTCAGTCAGCTATCGCCTGTCAGGCAATCGCATCCCAAGCCCGATCACCGTTCTCGTCTTTGATCCGAGTCGGCAACCCCATCACGTCCAGCGCTTTGAGGAACGGCTCAGCCGGCAGTTCCTCGACGTTGGCCATGTGCTTCACATCCCACTCGCCACGCGCAACCAGCAGCGCAGCGGCTACCGGCGGCACGCCGGCGGTGTAGGAGATGCCCTGGCTGTCGGTTTCGGCGAAGGCTTCTTCGTGGCAGGCCACGTTGTAGATGAAGACTTCGCGCGGCTTGCCGTCCTTGGTGCCTTTGACCAGATCGCCAATGCAGGTTTTGCCGGTGTAGCCGGGGGCGAGCGAAGACGGATCGGGCAGCACGGCCTTGACCAGTTTCAACGGCACGACTTCCAGGCCTTCAGCGGTGGTGACCGGTTTTTCGGAGAGCAGGCCGAGCTTGTTCAGCACGGTGAACACATTGATGTAGTGTTCGCCAAAGCTCATCCAGAAACGCACGTTGGGCACGTCGAGGTTTTTCGACAGCGAGTGCACTTCATCGTGGCCGGTCAGGTACAGGTTCTGCGAACCGACAACCGGCAGGTCGTCGGTGCGTTTGACTTCGAACATGGTGTTGCTGGTCCACTGGCTGTTCTGCCAGCTCCACACCTGCCCGGTGAACTCGCGGAAGTTGATTTCCGGGTCGAAGTTGGTGGCGAAGTATTTGCCGTGGGAACCGGCATTGACGTCGAGAATGTCGATCGAATCAATGCGGTCAAAATGTTGTTGTGCTGCCAGCGCTGCATAAGCGTTGACCACACCCGGGTCGAAGCCCACGCCCAGAATGGCGGTGATGTTCTTCTGTTTGCACTCTTCCAGGTGGTTCCACTCGTAGTTGCCGTACCACGGCGGGGTCTCGCAGACCTTGCCCGGCTCTTCGTGGATAGCGGTGTCGAGGTAAGCCACGCCCGTGTCGATGCAGGCACGCAGTACCGACATGTTGAGGAACGAGGAACCGACGTTGATGACGATCTGCGATTCAGTCTCGCGGATCAGGGCCTTGGTCGCTTCCACGTCCAGGGCGTTCAGCGCGAAGGCTTGGATGTCCGCAGGTACCTTGAGGCTACCCTTGGCCTTGACGCTGTCGATGATGGCCTGGCATTTGGAGATGTTGCGCGACGCGATAGCAATACGACCGAGTTCGTCGTTGTGCTGCGCGCACTTGTGGGCCACCACCTTGGCGACACCTCCTGCACCAATGATAAGAACGTTCTTTTTCAATTGCTTTATCTCTCCTTTATCCGCCAGCTTACGAAAGGCTGGACAGGTAGTCGTCGTAACCAAATTCACGAACCACTTCGACTGTACCGTCGAGTTGTTTCACTACGATGGACGGCATTTTCAGGCCGTTGAACCAGTTTTTCTTGACCATGGTGTAGCCCGCGGTGTCGATGAACGACAGCCGATCGCCGATGGTCAGCGGACGATCAAATTGATACTCGCCGAAGATGTCCCCGGCCAGGCAGGATTTGCCGCACACCATATAGGTGTGTTCACCATCGCTCGGCGCCAGCTTGGCGTTCAGGCGATAGATCAGCAGGTCCAGCAGGTGGGCTTCGATGGAGCTGTCTACTACGGCGAGGTTTTTGCCGTTGTAGAGGGTGTCGAGTACGGTCACTTCCAGCGAAGCGCTGTTGGTGATTGCCGCTTCGCCCGGTTCCAGATAAACCTGCACGTCGTACTTCTGCGAGAACGCCTTGAGGCGCTGGCAGAAGGCGTCGATGGCGTAGCCTTCACCGGTAAAGTGGATGCCGCCGCCGAGGCTGACCCAGTTGACCTTGTGCAGCAGCGCGCCGAAGCGTTCTTCGATGGTGTTCAGCATCTGGTCGAACAGGTTGAAGTCACCGTTCTCGCAGTTGTTGTGGAACATGAAGCCCGAAATCTGCTCGATCACGCCTTCGATCTTCACCGGGTCCCATTCGCCCAAACGGCTGAACGGGCGCGCTGGGTCGGCCAGCAGGTAGTCGGAGCTGCTCACCTGCGGGTTCACACGCAGGCCACGGGTTTTGCCCTCGGACCGCTCGGCAAAACGCTGCAGCTGGCTGATCGAGTTGAAGATGATCTTGTCGCAGTTCTGCAGCATCTCTTCGATTTCATCGTCGGCCCAGGCCACGCTGTAGGCGTGTGCTTCACCTTCGAACTTCTGGCGGCCGAGCTTCAACTCATACAGCGACGACGACGTGGTGCCGTCCATGTATTCCTGCATCAGGTCGAACACCGACCAGGTCGCAAAGCACTTGAGCGCCAGCAGAGCCTTGGCGCCGGACTGTTCGCGCACGTAAGCAATCTTCTGCATGTTGACCAGAAGCTTCTGTTTATCGATGAGGTAGTACGGCGTTTTGATCATTTTTGAGAGCCTGCGGCGGTGCCTGCCAAAAAAGGACACGCATTGTGCCCGCACTTGGATCGAATCGAAAGGTTAGCGGGCGGAAAATGCTGCCCTTGGTTTTCAAGCGTAGCGGCTAAGTATGACCATCTATAGCCATGCCCCCGTTCAATGTGGGAGCTGGCTTGCCTGCGATAGCGGTCTTTCAGTGCCGGCTATATTGGCCGATCCACCGCTATCGCAGGCAAGCCAGCTCCCACACTGGATCTCCTCCAGACAGAAGAGGGCGCCGCTACTAGCTGCCATCAAACTGTCATCTCCTCACCTCCGAATTGCCACATTCCCCCGCTACTGTCCTCGCCAATGAGATCGATCTCAAGCGAGACACAATGACTGACCTGAAAGACGTCGCCCGACTGGCAGGCGTATCCCGCGCCACCGCCGCGCGCACCTTTGCTTCACCTGATCAAGTGCGGCCAACCACCCGCGAGCAGGTGTTTTCCGCCGCCCGTGAGCTGGGTTTTCGGCCCAACTTGCTCGGCCGCCAACTGCGCCTGCAAACCACCCAACTGATCGGCGTGGTAGTCCCCAACCTGCTCAACCCGGTGTTCGCCGAGCAATTCCAGGCCATGGAGCGCGCCGCGCGATTGCGGGGCTATAGCCTGCTGCTAGCCACCACCGACTACAGCAGCGAGCGTGAGTGCATCGTGGTCGAAGAACTGCTGCGCCAGCGCGTCGATGGCCTGGTGCTGACTGTGACCGATGCCGAAAGCAACAGCGTGCTCAGCAGCCTGAACACCGAAAAAACCCCGTTCGTGCTGGCCTATCACCAACCGGGCAACCCCAATTACAGCGCCGTGTCGGTGGACAACCGCGCCGGTATGGCGATGGCCACGCGTTACCTGCTGGAGGCCGGGCACCGGCGCATCAGCATGGTGGCGGGGCCGGCGTTGCAGTCCGACCGTGCGCGCCTGCGTTATGCCGGTTATTGCGATGCGATGAACGAATACGGCCTCGACAGCCGCCCGGTGATCGAAATGCCGGCGCATACCAGCGCCGAATTCGCCGCCATCGCGCCCTGCCTGCAAGGTCCAGAAGCGCCCACCGCACTGGTCTGCTCCAACGACTTCCTGGCCATCAGCCTCATCGCCGAACTGCGCCGCAATGCCTGGAACGTCCCCGAGCAACTCTCGGTGATGGGCTTCGACGGCATCGCCCTCGGCACCCAGATGCACCCGACCCTGTGCAGCGTGGTGCAGCCCATCGCGCTGCTTGCCAGCACGGTGATTGACCAACTGCTGGCGCAAATTGCCGGCGAAGCTCCGATTTCCCATTGCCTGCCTTGCCATATCCGGCCCGGCGAAAGCACTCAACCCCATGAGGAGACGCTTGATGCGCGCGTTCAGTAAAACCCTGGCAGCCGTGCTGCTGTGCGGCGTGGCCAGCCTGGCCCAGGCCGCCGAGACTGCGATTTGCTACAACTGCCCGCCAGACTGGGCCGACTGGGGCACCCAACTCAAAGCCATCGCCGCCAGCACCGGGGTGCAAGTGCCGCTGGACAACAAGAACTCCGGCCAATCCCTGGCCCAGTTGGTGGCCGAGAAGGCTGCGCCGGTGGCCGACGTGGTGTATTACGGCGTGACCTTCGGCTTGCAGGCGCAAAAAGCCGAGGTGGTCGATACCTACAAACCCAAAGGCTGGGAGCAAATCCCGGCCGGCCTCAAAGACCCGGCCGGCCACTGGTTCGCGATTCACTCCGGCACCTTGGGCATCATGGTCAACGTCGATGCGCTGGGCGGGCTGCCGGTACCGCAAAGCTGGGCCGACCTGCTCAAGCCGGAATACAAAGGCATGGTCGGCTACCTCGACCCGTCCAGCGCGTTCGTCGGCTACGTCTCGGCAGTCGCGATCAACCGCGCGTTTGGCGGCGACCTCGACAACTTCGCGCCGGCCATCGACTACTTCCAGAAGCTGGCGAAAAACGCGCCGATCGTGCCCAAACAAACTGCTTATGCGCGGGTGCTGTCCGGTGAACTGCCGATTCTGGTGGACTACGACTTCAACGCCTACCGCGCCCACTACAAAGACAACGCCAACGTCGCCTTCGTGATTCCCAAAGAAGGCAGCATCAGCGTGCCCTACGTGATGAGCCTGGTGGTCAACGCGCCGCACCGCGCAAATGCCGAAAAGGTTCTCGATTTTGTGCTGTCCGATGAGGGCCAGGCACTTTGGGCCAAAGCCTACCTACGCCCGGTGCGTCCGATGAAAATGCCGGCCGAGGTTGCCGCGCAGTTCCTGCCCGACAGCGATTACGCCCGCGCCGGTGTAGTGGACTACGAGAAAATGGCCGCCGTGCAGGAAGCCTTCGCCGCCCGTTACTTGAACGAGGTCAAGTAAGTGGCCAAACACGCAGGCTGGGCACTGGCCCCCGCGTTCGCCGTGCTGCTCGCGTTCTGGCTGTTGCCGTTGGCGCATCTGATCGTGCTTGGCACCGAGACCCGCGACAGCAACGGCAGCGGCTACTGGCAGGTGCTGAGCAGCGCGCAATATCTGGGTAGCTTGGGGCAAACGCTGGTGCTGGCCGTGGTGGTGACGCTGGTCGCTTTAGTGATTGGCGGCATCAGCGGCGTGTTCCTCGCCCGCCAACAGTTCTTCGGGCGCTCGGCGCTGGTGGCGTTGCTGACATTCCCGCTGGCGTTTCCCGGCGTGGTGGTGGGCTTTCTGGTGATCCTGTTGGCCGGGCGCCAGGGTTTGTTTGCTTCACTCGGCCTGCAGTTGGTGGGTGAACGTTGGATTTTCGCCTACTCGCTGGCAGGCCTGTTCGTGGGCTATCTGTACTTCTCGATTCCTCGCGTGATCCTCACCGTCATGGCCGCCTGCGAAAGCCTCGACCGCAGCCTCGAAGAAGCCGCCCATTCACTCGGGGCAGGGCATTGGCGCGTGGTGTGTGACGTGATCGTGCCCGGGCTCGCGCCTGCGTTGGCGTCGTGCGGGGCGATCTGTTTCGCCACATCCATGGGCGCCTTTGGCACCGCGTTTACGCTCGGCACGCGGCTCAACGTCACCCCGGTGGCGATCTATAACGTGTTCACCAACTACGCCAACTTTGCCGTCGCCGCCGCGCTGTCGGTGGTGCTCGGCGCCGTGACGTGGGCGGTGTTGCTGCTCACGCGCCGGCTGGTGAAAAACGCGGGGACGGTCCTGTGAAGCGCTCATCGCTGTTCGTGATTCAACTGCTGTTCACCCTGTTGGTGTGCGCCTTCATGTTGGTGCCCGTGGTGATGTCGCTGCTGGCCGGTGTGACCCGAAACTTCTTCGTCGGCCTGTCCAGCGGCCTGACCTTCGACTGGTTGATCCAGGTGTGGCAGGCCTATTCGCCCACCGTGTGGCTGTCGTTGCAACTGGCGTTGGCCTGCGCGGTGTGTGTCTGTGTCATCGGCGTGCCGGCGGCTTACGCCTTGGTGCGGATGAACAACCGCTTCAGTCGCGCCTTCGAGGAACTGATGGTGCTGCCGGTCGCGATGCCGGGGTTGGCGAGTGCCTTGGCCTTGCTGTTGACCTACGGCCAGTTCGGCAGCTTTCGCAGCAGTTGGCTGTTCATCCTCGTCGGCCATGTGTTGTTCACCTTGCCGTTTCTGGTGCGGCCGGTGATGGCGGTGATGCAACGCCAGCAACTGCCGGTGCTGGAAGAGGCGGCGGCCAGCCTCGGTGCCGGCCCGATCAAGCGCTTTTTCAGCGTGGTGGTGCCCAATTGCCGCGCAGGGATTCTGGCGGGCGTGCTGATGGTGGTGACCTTGTCCCTGGGTGAATTCAACCTGACCTGGATGCTGCACACGCCGCTGACCAAAACCTTGCCCGTGGGCCTGGCCGACAGCTACGCCTCGGCGCGCCTGGAAATCGCTAGTGCCTACACCCTTATCTTTTTGCTGATGATCGTGCCGCTGCTGATCGCGCTGCAGGCCATCAGCGCCCGTTTGTCCCGTGGAGAGCGTCGATGACCGCTATCACTATCCGCCTGCAAGGTTGTCGCAAGGCGTTCGCCGACGGCACCGTGGCCGTGCATGACCTGAACCTGACCGTCGAAGGCGGCGAAACCCTCGCGATTCTCGGCCCGTCAGGCTGCGGCAAAACCACGACGTTGCGCCTGATTGCTGGTCTGGAGCGCCCGGATGTAGGCCAGGTGTTTTTCGGGAATCAGGACGTGACGCGCCTGCCCATCGAGCGCCGCGACGTGGGCATGGTGTTCCAGAATTACGCGCTGTTTCCCAACCTCGATGTGGCCGGGAATATCGTTTACGGCTTGAAGGTTCGCGGCGTGCCTGCGCCCGAGCGCAACAAGCGCTGCGAAGAGTTGCTGGAATTGGTGGGGTTGGAAAACCACGGCAAACGCAGCATCCATGAATTGTCCGGCGGGCAGCGTCAACGTGTGGCACTGGCCCGTGCCTTGGCGCCACGGCCCAAGGTGTTGCTGCTGGACGAACCGTTGGCCGCCCTCGATGCGCAATTGCGTGAGCGCCTGCGCAGCGAGCTGGACCAATTGCTGCGCGGCCTGGGCATTACCTCGGTATTCGTCACCCATGATCAGGGCGAAGCCATGGCCCTGGGCGACCGCATCCTCGTGATGGAGCAAGGGCGTGTCGCGCAACTGGCCAGCCCACGGGAAATCTACCAGCAACCGGCGAATGCATTTGTCGCAGGCTTCGTTGGCAACCTGAATGCCTTCACGGTGATCGAGCATTCAGCCCATGGCCTGAAAGTCTGCGGCGGCGAATTGCCGTGGCATGACGCTGATGTGCCAAACACCGTGTACTGCCGCCCCGAACACCTGCGGGTGATGGAGAGCGAAGGGCACCTGCACGGCCATCTGGTTGCGCAATTTTTCCAGGGCGCGCAAAACCGTCTGCTGGTGGACGTCGGCGGCCCGCAACCGTTGCTGGTGGACAGCAGCGACAACCAGTTGCACCGCGTCGGTGCGCCGATTGCCCTGGCCATTGCGCCGCACATGCTGTTCACCCTGAATGCGTGAGAACTTATGTTGAATCGTCCCTTTCTGGTCGCGCAGATCAGCGACCTGCACCTCAAAGCCGGCCAGCGCCTGACCTATGGCGTGGTCGACACCCTGAGCGCGCTACGTCGCGCCGTCGACCACCTGAACGCCAGCCACCCACGGCCCGATATCGTGGTGATCAGCGGCGACCTGGTGGATTTTGGCCGTGCCGATGAATACGCCGTGCTGCACCCCGAACTCGCGGGGCTGCACATGCCGTGCTATTTGGTGCCCGGCAACCACGACGCGCGCGGGCCGTTGCTCGACGCGTTTCGCGACCACCGCTACTTGCCGGCATCCGCCGATGCGCCACTGGACTGGGTGGTAGATGAACATCCGCTGCGCCTGATCGGCCTGGACTCGACCATTCCCGGCAGCCACGGCGGGCAGTTGCTCGACAGCCAATTGCAGTGGCTTGATGAGCAGTTGGCGCTGCGGCCTGACGTGCCGACGTTGCTGATTCTGCATCACCCGCCGTTTATCAGCGGCATTGGCCATATGGACCGCGAACCCTTCATCAATGCCGCGAGCTTTGAACGCGTCGTCGCCCGTCATCCGCAAGTCGAGCGCCTGCTGTGCGGGCATTTGCACCGGCCGATGCAGCGGCGCTTCGGCGGCAGTGTGAGCTGCGTGTGCCCTGGCACCTCCCACCAGATCGTGCTCGACCTGCAAGAAGCCGCGCCGGCGCATTTCAACCTGGAGCCGGCGGGGTACCTGCTGCATCGTTGGGACGGGCAAGGGTTGGTCAGTCATAACGGCGTATTCGGCGATTACCCGGGACCGTATCCGTTTTACGACGCGAATGGATTGATTGACTAAGGCCTGCCTGTGGCGAGCGGGCTTGCCCGCGTTGGGCTGCGAAGCGGCCCCAAAACCATGCCCCCTGATATGTCTGGCACACCGCGTTGAGCCTGAATGGGGCTGCTGCGCAGCCCAACGCGGGGCAAGCCCGCTCGCCACAAGTGATCGGCTGGAAAATCAGGTGGCCCAGGCACGCGAGCAAAAGTGCCAGGCTAACAATCCCGAGCAGGCTGAGGCCTAGCGCACATCCCCTGTGGCGAGCGGGCTTGCCCGCGTTGGGCTGCGAAGCGGCCCCAAAACCATGCCCCCTGATATGTCTGGCACACCGCGTTGATCCTGAATGGGGCTGCTGCGCAGCCCAACGCGGGGCAAGCCCGCTCGCCACAAGAAGCCTGCTGGCCACAGGTGGGCGGTTAGAAAATCAGGTGGCCGAAGTACGCCAGCAACAGCGCCAGGCTACCCATGCAGAGCAGGGTGAAGACGAGCGCAGTCGCGTGTGCCAGTAGAACGGGCAGCGGTTGCATGAATGGGCTTCCTGGGGATTCGGGAAGCGCCATTATGGAAAGCGGCGGGGTGCTGATACAGGCGCGGGTGGATATTTCAGTGATAAGCAAATCGCTAGGTTTACGCCACCTGATTTCGGCCCGCCGCCTTGGCTTCATACAAGCGCATGTCCGCGCGCTTGAGCAGTGCCGATGAATCTCGATCCGACGGCTCGGCCACGCCAACCCCGATACTCACGGTCACCTGGCCCACGCTCGGAAAGCGAGCGGCTGCGACGGCAACCCGGATTTTTTCGGCGACCACCTCCGGGGTGTCCGGCTCTTTGACTTCCGGCAGCAGCACCGCGAACTCTTCACCGCCGTAACGCGCCACAAAATCCGTGGCGCGGGTGGTGGTTTCGATCAGCGCCGCCAGTTGGCACAGCACGTCATCACCGACTGCGTGGCCGTAGGTGTCGTTGACGCGTTTGAAGTAGTCGGCGTCGATCAACAGCAAGGCGAAGGTGCGGCCGGTGCGCTGGAACAGCAGGCTGTTTTCGGCGAGTTTCTCGTCGAAGCGGCGGCGGTTGTAAACGCCGGTCAGCGCATCGTGGGTGGCCAGTTTGAGCAGGTCGGCATTGGCCTGGGTGAGGTCGGCGGTGCGCTGCAGCACGGTGGCTTCCAGGGACGCGTTGGCTTCTTGCAGCTCGCGTTCCTTACTCAGCAGTGACTGGGTCATGCTGCTAATGGACTGGCCCAGCTGGGCGATTTCCAGCACCGAATGCTCCTGGGCAAATACCGCGCCTGGCTTTTGCTCCTGCACCTGCTTGGCCGAGCGGGCCAGCCGCTCAATCGGTTTGCTCAACGTCAGCGACAGGTAGTAAGCCACCACGGTAATCAGGATGGCGGCCAGCACGCCAAGGATCAGCAATTTATACAGCAGCACCCGCGCCGGTTGCAGCGCGATGTCCAGCGGCTGGCGCACCACGATGTACCAGGGCAGGCTGGCGTTGGACGGGCTCGGCACGGCGACCGAGGCCGTGACGTAACCGTTGCCGGTGGTCCAGCCGGAAGGCGAGTCCAGGCTGCCTTTGAGCATTTGCTGGCCGGCGAGAATCTCGGGGTAGAGCACCTTGCCGTCGAAATCGATGATCAGCGCTTGAATGTCGGGGGCGGCGTCTTTTTGCATCACCGCCGAATCAACAATCTGCGTCACCCAGCTCCAGTGTGCGTGGGCGCCGAGCACGCCAATCGTCTCGCCGTTGGCGTTGCGGATCGGCGCGGCGAAGTCGATAAAGCGCAACGGCTCGCCATTCGCTGAGCCAGGCAGCAACTTGGCGAGCAGTACCGCTTCATGGGGATCACCGGTGTACTCGCCGCGCAGGCCGGCCTGGAACCACGGGCGCTGTGCAACCGACTGATTGACCAGCAAGCCATTCACTGCCTGGCGCACACGGCCTTCGGCGTCGGCCACGCCCATCCACGCGTACTCGGCGCGCGACTGGGTGCGGAGTTCCATCAGCGTCATCACGTCGGGCGCGTCCAGGTCACCCCGACGAAACAGCGGCGCCTTGCTCAGCAGCGACACTTCCAGCTGACGCTCGCGCAACTGCACGGCCAGCAGCGCGGCACTCGAGCGCGCGGTGCTGAGCAGGGCATTACCGCTGGCCTGCTTGACCTGTTCGGTGGCGATATGCCCGACGTAGAAGCCTACGATGAGCAGGATGAGTAAGGATAAACCGGCAAACCACAAGGTCAGGTGAGTACGCAGACTGGCTTTGAGCATGGGTCACTGTCTAAGGCGGCAAGTCATTACATGGTAGGCGTAATCTCAGGGGCGGTGCCAGCGGTGGTGACCACAAACGTACAAGATTCAGCGCAAACCCCTCAGTAGACTCGCCGGACCTTCTTCTACTGCGGGTTGCTTCATGGACATCTTTCTCTACGCCTTCAGCGTCATGTACAGCCCCGGCCCGGTGAACTTCATGGGGCTCAATGCCGGGCTCACCGGCAAGTTTCGCCGCTCCACCGGGTTCTTTATCGGCGTGGGCTGCGCGATGCTGTTGCTGTTCGTGCTGTTTGGCTACACCGGTGAGGCCGTCATCTCCCAGGCGGCACTGCCATACATTTCCCTGGCGGGCGGGCTGTACACCTTGTACCTCGCGTGGCAGGTGTTCACCGCACGGCCGGTGGTTGAAGAACCTTCACACGCGCCCGCCAAAGCCCTCACGTTCTGGAATGGCCTGGTGATCCAGTTGCTCAACCCCAAGGGCATCGTGGCGGTGCTGCCGATTACAAGTGTGATGCTGCCGGCGGCGCATATTACCGGGGCTTCGATCGCCGGGGTGTCGGTGCTTCTGGGCCTGGGTGCCGTCGGTGCGCCGTGGGTGTATGCGTTGCTCGGCGCGGTGTTGGGCCGCAGGATCACCGGCGCGTCGGCGTTCGTGGTGTTTAACCGCTGCATGGGGCTGGCACTGGCTGCGTGCGCCTGTTTCATGTTCCACGCGTTCTATTTGCATGCCGTCTCAACATGAGGAGATTTTGTGATCATCTATAATTAAATGAGTTTGTCTCACGATGGCCGTCTGTCGACAATGGGTCCCATAAACGTACCTATTGGAGTTGTAAGTCATGGCAGTCGCTCATTCCCTTGGATTTCCGCGCATTGGACGCGATCGTGAACTGAAAAAAGCGCAGGAAGCGTTCTGGAAGGGCGAACTCGACGAAGCCGGCCTGCGCGCCGTGGGCCGTGACCTGCGCAAGGCCCATTGGGCGCTGCAACAACAAGCCGGTATCGAGTTGCTGCCCGCCGGGGATTTCGCCTGGTACGACCAGGTGCTGACCCACTCGCTGATGTTCGGCGTGATCCCCGAGCGTTTCCGCCCGGCGGACGGCCACGCCACCTTGCAGACCCTCTTCGGCATGGCCCGTGGCGTCAGCGACAGCTGCTGCGGCGGTGCGTACGCCCAGGAAATGACCAAGTGGTTCGACACCAACTACCACTACCTCGTCCCCGAGTTCAGCGCAGACCAGCAGTTCCACCTCGGCTGGGATCAGTTGTTCGAGGAAGTGCAGGAAGCCCGCGACCTCGGCCACAACGTCAAGCCGGTGGTGATCGGCCCGCTGACTTATCTATGGCTGGGCAAGGCCAAGGGCGGCGACTTCGACAAGCTCGACCTGCTCGACCGCCTGCTGCCGCTGTATGGCCAGATCTTTCAGCGCCTGGCCGAGCTGGGCGTGGAATGGGTGCAGATCGACGAGCCGATCCTCGTTCTGGATCTGCCTCAGGAGTGGAAAAACGCCTTTGAACGCGCCTACAACCAGATCCAGCGTGACCCGCTGAAAAAGCTCGTGGCCACCTACTTTGGCGGCCTGGAAGAGAACCTCGGCCTGGCCGCCAACCTGCCGGTGGATGGCCTGCACATCGACCTGGTGCGTGCGCCGGACCAATACCCGACCATCCTCGACCGCTTGCCTGCATATAAAGTCTTGTCCCTGGGCGTCGTGAATGGCCGTAACGTCTGGCGCTGCGATCTGGAAAACGCTCTGGCCACCTTGCAACACGCCCATGAAAAGTTGGGTGATCGCCTGTGGGTTGCGCCGTCCTGCTCGCTGCTGCACAGCCCGGTGGACCTGGGCCGTGAAGACGCGCTGGATGCCGAGCTGAAAAGCTGGCTGGCGTTTGCCGTGCAAAAGTGCGCCGAAGTGGCGGTACTGGCTCAGGCGGTGAATGAACCAGAAGCGCCCAATGTGCTGGCTGCTCTGGCTGAAAGCCGCGCCGTGCAAGCTGCCCGTGCTGCCTCGCCGCGTATTCACAAACCGGCCGTGCAAGCCCGTGTGGCGGCGATCACTGCCAAGGACAGCCAACGCCAGTCGCTGTTTGCCCAACGCATCGAGAAGCAACGCGCCGGCCTGAACCTGCCGCTGTTCCCGACCACCACCATCGGTTCGTTCCCGCAAACCGCCTCCATCCGCCTGGCGCGCCAGTCCTACAAGACCGGCAAATTGAGCGAAGCCGAATACGTCGAAGCCATGCACAGCGAGATCAGGCACGCCGTAGAAGTGCAGGAAAACCTCGGCCTGGACGTGCTGGTACACGGTGAAGCCGAACGCAACGACATGGTCGAATATTTCGCCGAGCAACTCGACGGCTATGTGTTCACCCGCTTTGGCTGGGTGCAGAGCTACGGTTCGCGCTGCGTGAAACCGGCGGTGATCTTTGGCGACTTGAGCCGCCCGAACGCCATGACGGTGGAGTGGATCCGCTACGCCCAGGGCCTCACCCACAAGGTGATGAAGGGCATGCTGACCGGCCCGGTGACCATGCTGATGTGGTCGTTCCCGCGTGAAGACGTGAGCCGCGAGGTGCAAGCGCGTCAACTGGCGCTGGCCATTCGCGACGAAGTGGTCGACCTCGAAGCCGCCGGCATCAAGATTGTGCAGATCGACGAAGCTGCGTTCCGTGAAGGTTTGCCGTTGCGCCAGGCGCAGTGGCAGCACTACCTGGACTGGGCCACCGAAGTGTTCCGCCTGTGCGCTTGCGGCGTGCGTGACGAGACCCAGATCCACACGCACATGTGCTACAGCGAATTCAACGATGTGATCGAGTCCATCGCGGCGATGGACGCCGACGTCATCACCATCGAAACGTCACGCTCGGACATGGAGCTGCTCGACGCGTTCGAAGCCTTCGCTTACCCGAACGACATTGGGCCGGGCGTCTACGACATCCACTCGCCACGCGTGCCACAGGCGTCGGAAATGGCCAACCTGCTGCGCAAGGCGGCCCAGCGGATTCCGGCCGAACGGTTGTGGGTCAACCCGGACTGCGGCCTGAAAACCCGTGGCTGGCCGGAGACGGAAGCGGCGTTGGTTCACATGGTCACTGCGGCCCGGCAACTGCGCGCCGAACTGGCCTGACACCACCCCCCGATCGTTCCTACGCTCCGCGTGGGAACGCCTCTTGGGACGCTCCGCGTCCCGTCAGTCGCGTACATTCTTGAATGTGTGCACTGTGTGACGCGGAGCGTCACTGGCTGCTTTCCCACGCGGAGCGTGGGAACGATCACGTGCGGGTGACCTCAATCCGGTCAAACCCGCGCAGCCTGTACAACAACACCGACGCCGCCCAACTGGCGACAAAAATGCCGATGATGATGTACCCCAGCATGCCGAAGCTGTCGTTCAGGCTGCCGATAAACCCCCAGAATCCGCCCTTCAAATCCAGTTGATCGGCGATCAGCCCCAGCGCCTCGATGCTGCCGATGATTACCGCGACCACCACCGAGACCAGGGTGATGCTCATGTTGTAGTAAATCTTGCGGATCGGCTTCATATACGCCCAGCCATACGCGCCAAGCATCAAGTGCCCGTCGAGCGTATCCACCAGCGACATGCCGGCGCTGAACAGCAGCGGGAACACCATGATCGACCACGGCGACAAGCCTTGCGCGGCTTGGGTGGCGGAGATGCCCAGCAGGGCGATTTCAGTGGCCGTGTCAAACCCCAGGCCAAACAGAAAACCCAGCGGATACAGGTGCCAGCTGCGGCTGATCAGGCGAAACAGCGGGCGGAAGATCCGCGCCATAAAACCCCGGTCGGCCAGCAGCAGGTCGAAATCGTCTTCCTTGTAGGCACCGCCCTGACACACATGGCGCCAGGCTTTGTAGATCGAACGCAGGATCACCAGGTTCATCAGCGCGATCACCAGCAAAAACAGCGCCGAGACTGACGTGCCGATCACGCCGCCGATGGCCTTGAAGCCGTCAAAATGTTCCTTCATGGTCGCAGCGGCAAACGCCACGCCAATCGATGCCAGCACCACCACCGACGAATGCCCCAGCGAGAAGAAGAACCCCACTGCCACCGGGCGTTTTTTCTCTTGCATCAGCTTGCGGGTGGCGTTGTCGATGGCGGCGATATGGTCGGCGTCCACCGCATGGCGCAGGCCGAAGCTGTAGGCGAGCAGGGCGGTGCCCAGCAGAATCGGGTGGTCATGGAACGCTACCAGCGCCCAGAGCCAGGCGCCGACGTTGATGGCGATCAACACCCCATAAATGCCAAACAACTTGCTGCGCACTTCACGGTTGGAATCACTGAAAACCTGGGCGAGACGGTGGATCATCAGGTAAACCCTTTGTTGAATTGCGGCACATCGAGGAAACTTAATGGATTCCGTCGGCGTCGATGATGAAATCTGCGGGTTTAACCAGAGGAATAAACATGAGCATGAAGGAACAGCCGGCCGAGGCGGTGATCGCGTTCTGGAAACAGGCAGGGCCTAAACGCTGGTTTGCCAAGGACGATGGTTTTGACCAAGCCTTTCGCGACACCTTTTACGCCACCCATATGCAGGCGGCCCGGCGTGAGCTGGAAGGCTGGCTGGACTCGGCGCAGAGCGCGCTGGCCCTGCTGATTTTGCTCGATCAATTCCCGCGCAACGCCTTTCGCGATACGGCGCACATGTTTGCTACTGACCCGCTGGCGCGTGTGTATGCCCAGCGCATGGTGGATGCCGGGCTTGATCAGTTGATAGAGCCCGAGCTGCGCGCGTTCTGTTATTTGCCGTTTGAGCACTCGGAGGATGCGGCGGATCAGCAGCGTTCAGTAGTGTTGAATCAACGTTTGGATGCCAACACCTATCACTGGGCCAAGGAGCATGCGGTGATCATTGAGCGGTTTGGGCGGTTTCCTCATCGTAATGCGGTGTTGGCCAGGACCAGTACCGAACAGGAGCTGGAATTTCTCCAGTCCGGCGGCTTCGCCGGCTAAGCTCCGTAGCTTTAGGCTGAACACGGTCAAAAATGTGGGAGCGGGCTTGCTCGCGAAAGCGGTGTGTCACCTACTACATCTGGTACTGACACACCGCCTTCGCGAGCAAGCCCGCTCCCACAGTTTGAACCTAATTCACTCTAGGCCTCGGCAGGCACAAAGGTTTCTCTGGCACCCACCGGGCGAAAACGCCGCAACCCCTTGAGGTCCACCGCCCAGCGCAAGGCTTCTGTTGCTGAAGGCCGCGGGCCGTGGCTGATGGCCTGTTCATCCCGGCCGAGTGAACCCAGATACCCCTGCGCGCCGCCGCGCTCGCTCCAGTAGTGGGTGTGGCTGAGCCAGGACTTGGCGAGCCAGCCTTTCCATTTGTCTACCGTCACAGGCAAATCCAGCACGCCATTGCCCATCACTGGCTTGACCGGGCCGCCCACCAGGTCGCCGAACAGGCCGTACGGCGCCGGGAAGTACAGGTTGGTCCAGCGCGTGACGGCAAAGGCTGCCGCGTGGTGCAGGTACTGCGGGGTGAAGGCTTTCTGGCCGAGCATCACCGGTTGGCGGGCGTTGTAGCCATACCCCTTGGTGTCTTCGGTGGGCGGGCAGGCCGGGGCTTCGCGGCGTTCCATGCGCTGTTTGAAGTCGCTGACGCTGCGGCCCAGCAACAGGCTGGCGTGGGCCATCGGGCTGCCGACGGTCACAAGGTCAGTGATGCGCCACGGGTTGCCCAGGTCGCGCTGTTCGATAAACGCTTGGGTCTGCAGTTCGCGAAACTTCAAGGTGCTGCTCAAACTGCCGTCGAGGGCTTCGCCAGCCTTGTGCAGTGCGTCCTTGATCACCGGCTGCAGCGGCTCGCCCTTGGCGTACCGCGCTGCCAGTTCAAGGTTGCTGGGGATGACTTTGGTCAACTGGTCGTGATGCTCATGCCACAGGTAACCGACGATATCGTAGGCAATCACGCTGCCCAGGCTGTGGCCCACCACGATGATGCGGTCGTAGGCCGCCTTGTTGTGCAAGGCGCGCAGCAACGCCACGCCATCGGCGCGAATTTGCTCACGCACCACCACATTCTGCGGGTTGGGGCTGAGGTAGCGGGCGGCGTCGCCCAGGTAAGACAGCGCGGAATAACGCAGCCCCAGGCCGATGGCGCCCAGCAACAACGGCACGAACGCGAAGGGGTTGGTGTCGTGATTGAAAGCGCCCCACGCCGTGGCGAGGGTGCCGGTGGCGATCAGCAGCAACAGCACCATCACCGTCCAGCGCGTGGTGCGCCAGATCGGCACGATGGCGTCGGGAATGTCGCGGCGCGGACGTTTGAAGATGTCCCACAGCCAGCCCAGCAAGTGGCCAACCTTGGTGCCCTGCATCTTGTGCGCCCAGTAGTACTCGTAGAAATCCGTGCTGGTGCGGCCTGATGACTTCAATACGCGCAGGTCAAAATTGCGTGAAAGGCGGTCCGGCTTGCTCCAGTAAAACGGCGTGCCGTCGGGGGTGTCTGCCGGGATCATTGCTTCGACGAAGCCGCGCAGGGTGTCCATCGGGCGCTGTTCGCCGATGCCGTGGATGACGACAACTGCTTGTTTCATGAGGTGATCATTCCTTGAAAACGACAAAAGGCGGGAGGCTGCCGCAGGGTAGCTAATCGCTATGATATTGCCATTACTGTCGCCATTCCCGCCAGGAATGCCCCCATAAAAACCGCGCATTGTCATTCCGGCCGCAGATCTCGTAGCGTGGGCTTCTACCCAAGGAGCCCCGCCATGAACCGCCCCCAATTGCGCCTGTACGTCGATGCCCAGTTCACCAGCCCCTACGCGATGTCGGTGTTTATCACCCTGCGCGAGAAAGGCCTGGCGTTCGACACGCTGACCGTGGACCTGGACACCGCACAAAATCGAGAGCCTGACTTCGCCCGGTTGTCCCTGACCCAGCGCGTGCCGACCTTGGTCGACGGTGACTTTGCTCTGTCGGAATCTTCCGCGATCAGCGAATACCTGGACGAGGCTTTTCCCGACACGGCGGTGTACCCGGCCGACCCGAAACAGCGGGCGAGGGCGCGGCAGGTGCAGGCGTGGCTGCGCAGCGATTTGCTGCCGATTCGTCAGGAGCGCTCGACGCTGGTGGTGTTTTACGGGCAAAAGATGCCGCCGCTGACGCCTGTGGCCGAGGCTGCCGCGCACAAGCTGATCAGTGCGGCGCAAGTGCTGTTGGCGGGCGATCCGCCGAACCTGTTTGGCGAGTGGTGCATTGCCGATGTGGACCTGGCCGTGATGCTCAATCGCCTGGTTCTCAATGGCGACAGCGTGCCCGCAGAGCTGGTGGCCTACGCGCAGCGCCAGTGGCAACGGCCATCGGTGCAGGAGTGGGTACGCCAACAACGCCCTGTGCTGTAACCCGACCATTCATCATCCGTGAGCGGTGGCACCCTTGACAGGTGTCACCCAGCGGGCAAATACTCACGCCATATTCATATAGATGACTAAATAACAAAGTGAATGTGGCCCGATGAATACCTTGTCCAGTGATGCCCGTCTGCCGCTCTATCAACGCCTGCGTGACCACCTGGTTGAGCAGATCGCCAACAATCGCTGGCGCCCCGGTGAACCGATCCCGACCGAAGCGGTGTTGTCCGCCGAGTACGCGTTGTCTACCGGCACGGTGCGCAAGGCCGTGGACGCGCTGGTCAGCGAGGGCATCCTTGAGCGTCAGCAAGGCCGTGGCACTTTCGTGCGGCGCCCGCAGTTTCAATCTTCGCTGTTTCGGTTCTTTCGTTTTCAAGGCCCGTCGGGCGAGCGTCAGGTGCCGGAAAGCCGGATTCTGTCGGTTGAATCCGTGCCCGCACCGTCGGCGGTGAGTGAAGCTCTGGGGCTGGCGCCAAGCGCTCAGGTGATACGCATTGTGCGTACCCGTTTGCTCGACGTGCAGCCTCTGCTGGCCGAAGAAATCTGGCTGCCACGCACACGGTTTCAGGCGTTGCTTGAAGTCGACCTGGCTGAGCAGGGGCCGTTGCTCTACCCGGTCTATGAAAGCGTGTGCGGGCAGGTGGTGGCCTCGGCCGAGGAAACCCTCACCGCCGAAGCCGTCAACGAGGTGTACGCGCGCCTGTTGCAGGTGCCGGTCAATAGCCCGGTGGTGGTGATCGAACGGCTGGCCCGTGATTACGCCGGGCAACCCCTGGAGTGGCGACGCTCCCGTGGGCATGCCGAGCATTTCCGTTACCGCGTGGACATTCGCTGACACCAGGGGCCAGAACCTTCTGGCCCCACACCCAGGCTGTTTGCCACACCTGGCCCGGCAACGGCGCGGTTCGCGTTCGGCTGCCTTGCGTTTCACCTATAAGGATAAGAAATCATGTTCAGTTGGTATCGCCACGTCACTCCTCGGGAGCGCAAAACATTCTGGGCCTGCTTCGGCGGCTGGTCCCTTGATGCACTGGAAGTACAGATGTTTGGGCTGGCGATCCCGGCGCTGATCGCCGCGTTCGCCCTCACCAAGGGCGATGCGGGCCTTATCAGCGGGGTTACGCTGGTCACCTCAGCCATCGGCGGCTGGGTCGGCGGCACGCTCTCCGACCGCTACGGCCGTGTGCGTACGCTGCAGTGGATGATTGTGTGGTTTTCGTTCTTCACCTTTTTGTCGGCGTTTGTCACCGGCTTCAACCAGTTGCTGATCGTCAAGGCGCTGCAAGGCTTCGGCATCGGCGGTGAGTGGGCAGCGGGCGCGGTGCTGATGGCCGAAACCATCAACCCCAAGTATCGCGGCAAAGTCATGGGCACCGTGCAAAGCGCCTGGGCGGTAGGCTGGGGCGTGGCGGTGGGGGTGTTTGCGCTGATCTATTCGTTCGTGCCCCAGGACATGGCCTGGCGCGTGATGTTCGTCGTGGGCC
This sequence comes from Pseudomonas fluorescens, assembly GCF_002022275.1. Classification (GTDB taxonomy): domain Bacteria; phylum Pseudomonadota; class Gammaproteobacteria; order Pseudomonadales; family Pseudomonadaceae; genus Aquipseudomonas; species Aquipseudomonas fluorescens_AJ. The sequence continues at coordinate 6,107 of NZ_MSDF01000058.1, read as the reverse complement.
TGCTGCCGTCGTTCCTGATTATTTGGGTGCGGCGCAATGTCGAGGAGCCCGACAGCTTCCAGCGCCTGCAAAAAGAACAGGCGATTCCCCAGAGTTTTTTCAAGTCGCTGGCCGGTATTTTTCGCCCCGAGCTGATTCGCGTCACGCTGTTTGGCGGGCTGTTGGGCCTGGGCGCCCACGGCGGATATCACGCGGTGATGACGTGGCTGCCGACCTTTCTCAAGACCGAACGCAACCTGTCGGTACTTAACTCCGGTGGCTACCTGGCGGTGATCATCTTCGCCTTTTGGTGTGGCTGCGTGGTCAGCGGGTTTCTGATCGACCGCATTGGCCGCCGCAAGAATATCGTGCTGTTCGCCCTGTGCTGCGTGGTGACCGTGCAGGCCTATGTGTTCCTGCCACTGACCAACACGCAGATGTTATTCCTCGGCTTCCCGCTGGGCTTTTTCGCTGCCGGTATTCCGGCCAGTCTGGGAGCGTTGTTTAACGAGCTCTACCCGGCGGACGTGCGCGGTGCCGGCGTGGGTTTTTGCTACAACTTCGGGCGCGTGTTGTCGGCGGTGTTCCCGTTTCTGGTAGGGCACATGAGTGCCTCCATGTCCCTGGGCTCGGCGATTGGCATTGATGCCGGGATTGCCTACGGCGTTGCAGTGATCGCCGCACTGTGCCTGCCGGAAACCCGTGGTCGCGTCCTCGAAGCAACGCCTGCGGCCGATGCTCCTGCTGGCCAGCGCGTCCAGGCTTGAACCCCATTCACCGTGAAAGATAAAACCATGCTTGATAACGGCTCCCCACCCATCACCGGCATTGACGGCCACGCCCATGTATTCAGCCAAGCGCTGACCCTTGCCGGCGAACGCCGCTATACCCCCGGCTACGATGCCACTCTGGCCGACTACCTGCAGCACCTGCACACCAGTGGTTTGAGCCACGGCGTGCTGGTGCAGCCGAGCTTTCTGGGCACCGACAACAGCTATCTGCTGGCCGCCCTGACGCAGGCGCCGGAGCAGCTGCGCGGTGTGGTGGTGGTTGAGCGGCAGGTGAGTGTCGACACCTTGCAGGCCATGGCCCGGCTCGGTGTGGTGGGTGTGCGATTGAATCTGGTCGGGCAACCGTTGCCGGACTTTACCGAGCCCGGTTGGCGCGTGTTTTTCCAGCGCATCGCTGAGCTGGGCTGGCACGTGGAGCTGCACCGCGACATTGACGACCTGCCGCAGTTGGTGCGCCAGTTGATGGCGTTCGACGTCAAACTGGTGATTGACCACTTCGGGCGCCCCGATGCACGGCGCGGCGTGGATCAACCCGCGTTTGCCGAATTGCTGACGTTGGGAGCAAGCGGGCAGGTGTGGCTGAAAGTCTCCGGTATCTACCGCTTGGGCGGCACCCCGGCGCAGAACCTGGCGTTTGCCCGCCAGGCCATGCCCCTGCTGGCGCAGAGCTTTGGCCCTGAGCGCCTGGTGTGGGGCAGTGACTGGCCGCACACGCAGCACGAAACCAGGATCGACTACGCCAGCGTAGTGCTGCAACGCCAGGCGCTGCGGCTCTCGGCGCAAACGGAGCAGGCGCTGCTGATCGACACCCCCAGCCGGTTATTCGGCTTCCAGCACCTGTAGCCATTCCTGAGCCACGCGCCGGTCGAGGTCTTCCCAATCGGCCATGCCCAACACCCGCGTGGTGTTCAAACCGCGCAGGTAGCCGCGCAGTTGCTGGGCGCTGGCGTAACGTTGATCGGCGCCGGCGGCCTCATCCTGCAGCACGTTTTCATAGTCGACCAGGTAATCGGCGACGCGCTCGCGAAACTCCGGTAATACGGCTTCGCGGATGCGGTCGAAGGTTTTCTGGTGGGGCTTCATGGCGTGGTCCTTATCGATTTTATGTGAGCACTATCGGTTCAGATAATAGTCACCATCACGAATCGCAAGTTCTGTTTTTTCGCCAACAGCGCAAAATTGCAGCATCACGACGCTGCTCAAGGAAATGCGCGATGAGGACGATAATTCAGCTGGGTTTAATGATTCTGATGTTCGGCACAGCGGTGCTGACCAACCCGGCGATTGCCGATGATCTGCGTACAGGCCATTTGCTGCCTCTCGTCGGTAGCGTAGACTCCCTGGCGCGCGCGCAGTCGGTGGGGGTGTTGTACAGCGAAAACACCCGCGACAACCTCAGCTACCTTGAGCGCTACCATGCCATGGCCTTGAACGGCGCCAAGAATGACCTCGACGGGCGCATCCGTGAGGCGTTCGTCGACAGCTCCGATCCGGAACTGGCCATAGACTGGTTAATGAATTCGTTGCAGGGCACTTTTTTATCGGTGACGGTCTATAGCAGCCTGGATGAGCTAGTGCAGGCGCATCCGGACGTGGTGGTGATGCTCGATACCCATAACCAGTTGCTGACCCAGCGTAACGATGTGGTCGAAGCCAGGTTTACCGCGCGGTTCTATGACGCGGACCTGCAATACATCGCCAAGGCTGAAGGCTCGATGCACAAGCAGGTGGCCTCGGTGTGGGTGCATGACAAGGCGGCGCCCGAGATTGCCGCGCAGATTGAACAACAGCGTGATGTACAGCTTGATGCCTTGAAGCAGTTCGATGCCTCGCTCAAGGCTCTGGTCCGCGAGGGATGACACGCGGATTGATGTGAACCCTATTTGCTCTATTCAGGAATGTTTATGCGCTCTATTTTCGTCCCGGCCCTGGCGGCGGCTTCGTTGTTGCTGACCGGTTGTATCACTGCTCCCAACGCTCCGACCCTGACCCTGCAAACCGACAAGACGCCCGAAGCCTATCTGCAGTGCGTAGTGCCCAAGCTTGAAAAACACGGCATTTCCTCCACCGTCACGCAAAACTCGCGTCACGCCAAGGTGGTGTTGACCAGCAAGATTGCCGCCGATGATGTGCTGGAGGCCTACAAGTCTCAGGACGGCACCAAAGTGTTCTTGTATGAGCGCAAGCCGCTGGCATCGGCGATCAAGCCGTCGCGGCTGGAGATGTCGGCTCAGGATTGCAAGTAACCCCGAGCCGCACACAAAGCAAAAATGTGGGAGCGGGCTTGCTCGCGAAAGCGGTGGATCAGTCAGTAACGTATCGACTGAAACTCCGCCTTCGCGAGCAAGCCCGCTCCCACATTTGGATTTTCGTAGGGCTTTAAGGTTTTGCTTCGTTGCTGAAGCTGTTCACGGTGTGGACCAAGCCTTTGGCCGCCAACGCCACCAACTCACCGCCTTTTTCCACTGTCGCCAGCGCCGGGTCTGAGCCCATGCGGCCGTCGGGGAAGCGTGCGCGGAAGTCCAGTGCTTCGCGGATCGGGCCGGTGTTGGCGATTTGCGGCGAATAATCGGCTGACTTGATCGAGTCCGGGTACGCCCACTGCGTCACTGCAATCTCCGACGGCGTGGCGTGGCTGCCGTGGCCGACCGGGAATTGGCGGTGAGCCAGGTCGGTCACACCTTCCAGGTCCCACCAGTTCACCAGTTTCAACGCAAAACCCGCCGGGCGACGGGCAAAACTCGCCTCGGCGTACAGCTCGGAAAACGCCGCTTCAATGGTCGCGATATTGCCGCCATGGCCGTTCAGAAACAGGATTTTCTCGAAACCATGCCCGGCCAGCGAACGCACCCAGTCGCCAATCGCGGCGATAAAGGTGGAAGGGCGCAGCGAAATGGTGCCGGGAAAGCCCAGGTGGTGCTGGGCCATGCCGATGTTGAAGGTCGGGCCGATCAGGATGTCGGCGTTCTTCTGCGCCTCATGGGCGATGATTTCCGGGCACATCCAGTCCGTGCCCAGCAGGCCGGTGGGGCCGTGTTGTTCGTTGGAACCGATGGGGATCACTACCGTGCGGCTGCGCTCCAGAAACTGCCCAATTTCGATCCAGGTGGACGTGTGTAGAAGCATGCGTGGCTCTCTTTTATCGGTGGGGACAGGCTAACCACCACGGAGTGTACGACTACTTGCCACCTGTTGGGGTTTGCAATTGAGGTAAGTCGAGGACTTCAACCAGCGCTGGTCCGGGTACCAGGAAAACATGAATTGCCCGTCCTTGAGCTTGTCCACCACCTGGCGCGCCACCTGCGGGCGCACGGCGGGGCAGCCCTGGCTGCGGCCGATGCGGCCTTCGCGCTTGCTCCAGGCCGGGTTGACGTAGTCGGCGGCGTGGATCACCAGCGCGCGGTCGCGGGCCTGATCATTGAAACCGGGTTCGAGGCCGTCCATGCGCAGCGAGTAGCCGTGGGCGCCCAGGTAACTTTCCTGAGTACGGAACAGGCCCAGGCTGGATTGGTGGCTGCCTTCAAGGTTGGAGAACTGGGTGGCGAAGTTTTCCCCGGATTTGGCGCCGTGGGCCACCAAGTCGCGTAGCACCAGAGTCTTTTTGCGCAAATCGAAGATCCACAGCCGACGGGCGGTCGAAGGCTGCGAGTAGTCAATCACAGCCAGGCGGTCCGAGCGTTCTTCACCATTATTGACGGCGCACTGCACGGCGCTCAGGGCGCTTTTCAAGACCATTGGATTGAGTTCTGGAGCCGAGCGCGCCAGGCTGCTATACAAGTTAGGAGGCGTCTGATTGGCGGCGAGCGCAAAATTGCTCAGCGTAGCCAGGCTTACGGCAAACAAGCCGAGCAGGTATTTAAAAGTCAGCATCTACAGTACATCCCCCCACTGTGGATTGGAGCGTAGTCAATTGTTCAAAAAACACGCATGTTACTTGAGCCTTTGCCTGCTCGTTGCACCACTGGTCGCGACGGCTGATGAGCTGCCGGCCGAGCCTGTGCCGCTGATAGCCGCCAGCCCGGTGCAGCAGGCCCTCGCGCAACTGCCCGGCGTATGCCCCGGCCTGGCCCCGCACATCGACCCCGCCGCTCAAGCGCGCTTGCAAGCGTTCTACCAGCAGCAGGGCGATGTGCCCCTCTGGTCCGACGATCAGCGCCGTCAAGCCTTGCACTCCCAGTTGCAGCTATTGGCCGACGACGGCCTGGACCCCGCTCACTATAGTCTGCCTGCGCCAGACGCCATGGCGAACGTGCTGTGCAGCGATATCGACGTGAGCCGCCAGTACCTCCAGGCCCTGCAGGATTTGCACTTCGGGCGCCTGCAGCAATCGCGCTTCGAGCCGCTGTGGCATTCCCAGCCGCCTACCCGCGACCCGAATACCGAGGTGCTGGCCTTCGCCGCCGCCGGCCTGCAAGACATGGCCCAAGCGTTCGACCAGGCGCGCCCCAGCGCCGACCTTTACCGCAGCCTGCGCAATGCCTATTCCACGGTGCGCCAGCAACCGTTGCCGCATTGGGACCCGGTCGCCACCGGCCCATTGTTGCGCCCCGGCATGGAAGACCCGCGCGTGCCGGAGCTGGCAAGGCGTCTGGTCAGCGGCGGCTACCTGGCCAAGGCCACCAGCGGCAAGCAATACCGCGATGAGCTGGTCAAGGCGGTCAAGGCCTTCCAGCTCAGCCATTCGCTGCAAGCCGACGGTGTGATCGGCGCCGGTACCGTGGCCGAACTCAATATCAGCCCGGCGGTACGCCGTGAACAGTTGCGCATCAACCTCGAACGCTTCCGCTGGCTGGCCCAGGACCTGGAGCCCGAAGGCGTGCTGGTCAACGTCGCCGCTGCACAGCTCAGCGTTTATCAAAGCGGCATTCCGGTGTGGCAAACCCGCCTGCAAGTCGGCCGCGCCGAGCGCCAGACGCCGCTGCTCAAATCACGCATCACCCGGCTGACCCTCAACCCGACCTGGACCATCCCGCCGACCATCATGCGCGAGGACAAACTCCCGGCCATCCGCCTCAACCCCGAGTACCTGCGCCAGCAAAACCTGCAAGTGCTCGACCCCGAAGGCCGCCCGCTGGCCCCCGAGCAAATCGACTGGGCGCGCCCCGGCAACATCCTCCTGCGCCAGGACGCCGGCCCGCGTAACCCGCTGGGCAAGATCGTGATGCGCTTCCCCAACCCGTACTCGGTGTACCTGCACGACACGCCGAGCCAGCCGCTGTTTACCAAAGGGCCACGGGCGTTCAGTTCCGGGTGTGTGAGGGTTGAACAGCCGCTGTTGCTGCGCGATCTGCTGGTGACCCCGGCCGAGCGCACCCGCACCGATGAGTTGCTCGCCAC
>NZ_MSDF01000019.1 GCF_002022275.1 Pseudomonas fluorescens | reverse complement strand
AACCACGCTGGCCGAACGCAGGCTTGAATCCGTGGGTAACCCGGCAGGACGCCGGGTTAGCCGCGCTGGGCCAAGGATGGCCCATCGCGGCGGCCCACGGATTCAAGCCGGAGTGAGGGCACACCGAGCCTAGGCGAGGTGCCGAGTGGTGGGGCGAGGACCTTTTGGTTACTTTTGGGTCCTTCCAAAAGTGACCCGCTGTAAGAGCGGAACCATAAGCAGCCGTTACCGAAATAACGGATATGTACACACATCTACCGGACAAAACCCGCCTTCACCAGTGTGCAACCCACTCACTTCCAGCGATCCGCCGCCGCCTGGTCACTACCCCGCCCCTCAACCCAACGCGGCCCCTCGCTAGTGTGTTCCTTCTTCCAAAACGGCGCCCGCGTCTTCAGGTAGTCCATCACAAACGCACACGCATCAAACGCCGCCTGGCGATGAGCACTGGCAACCCCGACAAACACAATCGGCTCGCCCGGCTCCAGCGCGCCGATGCGGTGCAACACTTCGAGCTTGAGCAGCGGCCAGCGTTGCTCGGCTTCCACGACGATTTTGGCCAGGGCTTTTTCGGTCATGCCTGGGTAATGTTCCAGGAACATCCCCGACACATCGCGGCCGTCATTGAAGTCGCGCACATAGCCGACAAAACTCACCACCGCGCCCACGCCCACATTCGCCGCGTGCATGGCATTCACCTCTGCGCCAGGGTCAAACGCCTCGGCCTGTACCCGAACGGCCACCGTCAGCCCCCGGTCACGGGCGGGAAGAACGCCACTTCGTCACCGGCTTGCACCGGCTCATCGAGGCCACACAGCTCTTCGTTACGGGCACACATCAAACTGCTCTCGTTGAGCACTGCAAACTCCGGGTCACCGGCCAGCGCCAAGCGCACGGCATCGACGGTGGCGAACTCGCCTTCCATCTCCAGCGAGTCAAACCCCACCGCTTCGGCGTAACGCGCAAAAAACAGTACGTTGATGCTCATGCCTGGTCCGCCTTGAAATGCCCGCTTTTGCCGCCAAGCTTCTCCAGCAGGCGAATGTTTTCGATGGTCATGCCACGGTCCACGGCCTTGCACATGTCGTAGATCGTCAGCGCCGCCACGCTGGCGGCGGTCAGGGCTTCCATCTCCACGCCGGTCTGGCCGGAAAGTTTGCAGCGCGCGAGGATATGCACCGCGTCCACGCCATCGGCACTCAGCTCGACCTTGACGCCGGTGAGCATCAGCGGATGGCACAGAGGGATCAAATCACTGGTTTTTTTTGCGGCCTGGATCCCAGCGATGCGGGCCACGGCAAACACGTCGCCCTTGGGGTGGGCGCCGTCGACAATCATTTTCAGGGTCTCGGGCAGCATGCGCACACGCGCTTCAGCCACGGCCTCACGGAACGTCACGGCTTTGTCGGTGACGTCGACCATGTAGGCGCGACCTTGGGAATCGAGATGAGTCAGCACAGGGATACTCCTGATCAGGAGCGGCAATTGTAAACCCGTGAGTCAATTTTGCGCAGGGCTGTTTATGCCATCAAAAAAAGGGGCGCAAAGCGCCCCTTCCTAAACAGCAGCGGGCGTCAGAAGCGGAAGGTAAACCCGGCATTGATCCCGTTGTTGTTACCCCGGTTCGACAGCAAACCGCTGTAACTCAATGAGACCAGCGTGTCTTTGGTCAACGCCATTTCCGCACTGGCCTTGATCACCGCGCCATCACGGGCCACGGGCACGCTGTTCACGGCAAACGCATTGTCACTGCCGGCAAACTTCAGCGAGGCGTCACGGTCGGTATCGCCGAACTGATGTTCCCAGCCCAACTCGCCGCGCAAGGTCACCGCCGAGGTCGAGCTGATTGGCAGTTGGGTATGCGCGCGCAGGCCCAGCGTCGAAAGCGTGGCGTCCTGGCTTTGCTTGCTGGCATGCAATGCGGCGGCGCCGCCTTTTTCCTTGAAAGAGTCGCTTTGATAGTTCAAGTAAGTCAGGTTGGCGAAGGGCTCGAACAGGTTCCATTGGGTATAACCGATTTCGGCAAACACTTGATCGGTACGAGCGCTGTAGTCAGCCTTGTCGTAGTCCGACTGATTGGCGTAAGCCACGCGCCGCGAGCTGTCGATACGATGCCACGTGGTGGCGCCGCCCAATCGCAGGGCAATCGCGTCGAAGCGTTTACCACCGTAGATCGACAGGTGATAGTTGTCGCTGTCCGCCGAAGCCGACTCGCCATTGAGGTGGCTCTGGGTGTAACCGGTCGCCGCGCCGACACGCCAGCCGTCGCCGACTTCGGTGTCCAGCCCCAGCAGCACGCCGCTGGTGGACGAGGAGTAACCGCTGGCATTGTTGTCACCGCTGACGTTATTGCGACCGCCCAGCAGTTGCACCCAGCCACCGTTGTCATGGGTCTCGATCTGCGCACTGGAATCCAGCGCCTGGGCTTGCTGCAAGCGACCATTCACGGCTTCACGGATGTAACGGCTGTCGGCCATCTGCGCCGCCGCCACGTCCGAGTGCAACTGCCCTGAAAGCTGCTTGAACGCGGCCTGCGCCTGCGCGGCCGAGTCCGACGCCAACAGGCTTTCATACACAGGGCTGCCAGCGCCCAATACTTCGGCTGCCGCCGCCACTGCTCGCTCGTTGCGGGTTTGCGCGATGCTGGCGAAGGTCGTCTGGTTGCGCTCCACCGCCAAGGTCAACTGATTCGGCTGATAGTTGAGCTGAGTGCCGATGAACAGGTAGTTCGGCGAGATCGCCGCAAACTGCCCGTTGATGCCCTGGGTGGCAGTGAGGATGTTGAACGGCTGGCCCAACAGGCTGCGAGCCTCAGTGGCGGACAACAGGTTGGGGCTGTTTTCCAGGGACACGGTCACCACGCCGCCGTTGAGGGTGGCGACGCCGCTGCTCTGGATCTGATCGCTTCGCCCATTGGGGCCGACTTCGACGGCATACACAGAGCCCGGGTTGAACGTCACATCACCGGTGTGCAGCGTACCGATCGAATGCCCAGGCGCCACGCGGCCACCGCTGTTCACCGTCAGGGTGCCCACTGAGCCGTTGCCAGCCAGCGTGCCGCCCAATGTGGTCACCACGCCGTTATCGGCATTGCGCGTGCCTGCCGCACTGCCGTCCACCGTCACGGCGGAGGTCAACGTGCCATCTACCGACAGCTTGCCGCCGCGCACCCAGGTGCTGCCCGAATAGGTGTTCTGGCCTTCCAGCACCAGTTCGCCGTCACCCGATTTGGCCAGGCTGCCGACGTAAGTGTTGCCCGTGAGCAAATCCTGGCCACGTGTGAGCGTCGCCTGTTCCCGCGCATGGCCGATTTCGTATTCGAATTGATCATCCGCCGAAGCATTCGCCGGCAAACCATTGAGCCAGCCCTTTTGCTGTTTGGTCGCGGCCCAGGTCGCCTGTTCGGCGGCGTCTTCGACACGGCGGGCACGAATGGCCTCATCGGAAATCGGGTTGGCCCAGATATCGCGCGTACCGCCCGGCAATGCCACTGCCACCGAGCCGAGGAACTGCCCCGGCCCCTGCATGGCTTTTTGCAGGTTCGGCAAACCCCAGCCACTGACCACACCCGGCACTTGCGGCGTGCCCGGCGCGGCATCGTGTACCGGCTGCAGGTTGTCGTAAGTGCGGCCACCGGTCAGGTTGCCGACAGGGGTGTCCGGGCCATCCGGCGCTTGCAGGCTGGAAGTGGTCAGCAATACATCCCGCGCCTGGCTGGCGGTCATGTAGGGGAAGCGCTGAATCACCAGCGCCAAGGCGCCAGAGACGCTCGGTGCAGCAGCGGACGTACCGTTGGCATTGGGGATGATTTCACCTTCAGGCCCGGTAGACGGAATGCCCGAAACGCCCATCACGCACCACCATTTCGAGGTGCCGCAGCGGTTGTAGACCTGTGCGCTGGTCTCGTCGTAACCGGTGATCGAAAGGAATTTGCCTTCGATATCCGGCTTGAAAAACGGCAGGTTGGCGTTGGTGTCCGGGTTGGCACCGTGGCTGTCGTTGCCCGCCGAGATGATCTGGATGAAGGTGTTTTGCCGCGCGGCGTCGGCCATCGCGTCCATCCAGGTTTTTTGCCCGGCGTGGGCCTTGTCCCAGAACGGACGATAGGCGGCGGTCATGTCGCGCAGGTTATCGGCCGCGCTGTCGCCAACATTGCCGAAGTGGTTTTCCACGTCATTGCGCGAGTTCTGCCCCCAGCTCTGGTTGACGATCGACACATTCTTCGCCGCCAGCGCGTTGTAGCTGGCCATGAATGCGTTGTAGTCGAGGTCGTTGGAGCCCTGGAAGCGGTTGTCATCGGTGCCGCCGGTGTTGGCGACAAAAATATTCGCGTCAAACGCAATGCCGTGCATACCGGTGCCATTGCGGCTGGCGCCCAGCACACCGGACATTTCGGTGCCGTGGCCGTCGTTGATGGTCGGGTCGTATTCACCGGAAATGCTGAAGTGTTCGCCCTTCTGGAACTCGCCGTCCGGGGCGTCATGGATATACCGAGGATGGGTGGCGTAGTACTCGCCGGTGGACGTCACCGCCTGCACCCGGTCCTGGCCCTGAGCATTCTTGCCCTGGAATTCGAAGTGCTCGGTGAGGATGCCCGAGTCGAGCACGCCCACATTTACCTCCTTGCCGGTCATGCCCAAGGCATAGGCGTAATACGCATTGGTGCGGTCCAGGCCGGAGTTGACCTGGGCTTCCGGGGTTTTCCAGGTGTTCGCGTTGGCGCTCCAGTCACGGGTGGCACCCGCCCAGGATTGCCCCGCATTCAGTTGCCCGTTCAGGTTGCTGCTGACGCCCGGTTCCACATAGGTATAGGGCTTGGCTGCCGGCAAGTTGGCCAGAATCGCTTTGGAGAAATCGAGAATATTGGTGGTGTAGCGGCCATTGTTGCTGAACAGGCGGCTGCGGTAGTAATCCAGGCGCGAGGCGTAGTCCAGCGGGCGTTTGGTGTCGCCAAGCATGGCGCCAATGGTGAGGTTTTCCGGTTGCAGCTCGTAATTTTGCTTGAGGGCCGAATCGAATTTGCCGGACTGGGCGGCAAAATCCTTGGCGGCAAGATCAACGATATCCGCATAGGCAAACCGCAGGTTTTTATACACATCCGTGTTCGGGCCGAAGGAAGCAACGGCTTTCCTGAAGGCCGACTCCAGCACTTGAGAGGTGTAGGGGTTAGCCTCATCGGCCCAGGCCATGGTGCCTTGGCCCAGCCATAACGCCAGGCCGAGTGCGATGGGTGTGAGGGGGATCGATCTGGCGCCAGTAGCGCGCTTGGGTTTTTCAGACAAAGTGAAGCCATTACCTGCTGCGTCCATTCTTCCTTTCCCTTTGGATAAGTGCGTCGTCAATGAGCGATGTATCGGGCTTTTTGTATTAGGCAGGGTCACGCGGAAAACCCGAAGGGGTCTTCAAAATGTCGTCGAATCAAGGAGGTGGTGTTCCGACGGGGGTTCTTATTATTTTCGGCGATAAAAAATGTAACAAAATAAATACAAAGCCCACAAGCACCCACGGCGCATTAACGAAGGCAAATGTCGCCCACAACAAAAACCCCGGATTTCGTGAAAAATCCGGGGTGGTTCGTGGCATTTAGCCACTAACTACGACATGACGTGTTTACAGATGGGACTCGGCGTACTCGGCCAGAATCGAACGAGGAACCCCTTGCAGCGCGATATGCACGCCGTTCGGGAAGTCTTTGAAGCGTTCCGTCAGGTAGGTCAGCCCGGAGCTGGTCGCGGACAGGTAAGGGGTGTCGATCTGTGCCAGGTTGCCCAGGCACACCACTTTGGAACCGGCGCCGGCACGGGTGATGATGGTTTTCATCTGGTGCGGCGTGAGGTTCTGGCATTCATCGATCAAAATCAGGCTTTGCTGGAAGCTGCGACCCCGGATGTAGTTGAGGGATTTGAACTGCAACGGCACTTTGCTGAGGATGTAATCGACGCTGCCATGGGTGTTTTCGTCATCCATGTGCAAGGCTTCGAGGTTGTCGGTGATCGCCCCCAGCCACGGCTCCATTTTTTCCGCTTCGGTGCCGGGCAGGAAACCGATTTCCTGGTCCAGGCCCTGCACGCTGCGGGTGGCAATGATGCGGCGATAGCGCTTGGTCACCATGGTCTGCTCGATGGCGGCAGCCAGGGCGAGGATGGTTTTCCCCGAGCCTGCGGCGCCGGTCAGGTTGACCAGATGGATGTCCGGATCGAGCAGCGCATACAGCGCCAGGCTCTGGTAGATATCACGCGGTTTCAGGCCCCAGGCTTCCTGGTGCAACAGGGGTTCCTGATGCAGGTCGAGGATCAGCAGCTTGTCGACCTGGATTTCTTTGATCCAGCCCACAAACCCCTGTTCGTCGATGATGAATTCATTGATGTGCACCGCCGGCAGGTTGTCGATCAGCTGTACCTGATGCCAGGTGCGGCCGTGGTCCTGACGGGTTTCGACTTTGCTCACCAGGTCCCAGAACGAGCCCGTCACCGTGTGATAACCACGCGACAACATCGACACGTCGTCGACCAGTTGGTCGGTACTGTAGTCCTCGGCAGCGATCCCACACGCTCGTGCCTTGAGGCGCATATTGATGTCTTTGGTCACCAGCACCAGGCGCAGGTCCTTGTCGCGCGCATGCAGGTCGATCAATTGGTTGATGATTTTGTTGTCGTTCAGATTTTCCGGCAGCAAGCTGTTGGGCTCGCTGCGCTTGCTCATCAGAATCGACAGCAAGCCCTTGGGCCCGCTTTTGCCGCGCTGGATCGGCACGCCGACTTCAACATCCTCGGGCGAGGCTTCACCCAGGGTCTTGTCGATCAGGCGGATGGCCTGGCGGCATTCAGCGGCAACGCTGTGGTGCCCGCTTTTGAGTTTGTCGAGCTCCTCAAGCACGATCATCGGGATGGCGACGTGGTGTTCTTCGAAGTTAAGCAGTGCGTTTGGATCGTGGATCAGTACGTTGGTATCAAGCACATAAAGGATTGGCTGGTCGGAAGAAGGGTTACGTCCATGATCATCCATACTCGGTCACCTTTGTGGGAGCCAGTCGACGCAATACCTGGGCGGTGCTGCGCCTCGATTCGACCACCGAATGCACCTGAGGGACGTCAAGTGCATGCCCACATGAGGAGTCTTGGAAGACGCCACCTGTGTTGCAGGTTTCGGCGATCTGACTTCGTAATACCGCAAAACACATGACAGGAAAAAGCACTTTGACGCTTTTTTGAAGTTTATTTTTCAGGATGACGAATAGCACTAGCCGAGTGCCAGCCACCCCGTTAAAGTCGGAAGTCCGCCTGCATCGATTTGTCGCACAAAATCACCCCAAAAATGCCTCATCCCCAACAGGGCCGGGCACTTCATCTTTTTAACGAAACGCTTCCCGGCAGTCCTGCCAACCCAGCCCGCTTTGCGCCGTTGCCTGCATCAACAGCGGCAATGCTATGCGCGCCTTGTCCTGGGTGTCGTGAAACACAATCACCCCTTTGCGCCACAGCAACATCAGGGTCAGCACGCGTTGTTCTGACTCATCGGCCTTGAGTTTGCCGGGGTCGTCCTGGGAGTCGATGTCCCACAACGCCACCTGCAAGCCTTGCGACTGAAAGAAGCCCTGGCTGTCGGCACGGCGCTGGCCGTAGGGCGGGCGAAACAGCGGCACGTAGTTTTCCGGCATCAGGTTTTGCGCCAGCGATGCGCTGCGGGTGATCGAGCTTTGCCAGTCGACCCAATGGCTGTGGGAACGGTACTGCCAACCCTGAGTGCCCACGCACTGGCCCTGATACAACGCCTGCACATCGGCGGCGGAACTGCGCTCCACGCGCGTTTGCAAGCTGCTGCCGAGGGCGAAGAAGGTGGCGTTCATCTTTTGTTTGCGCAGGTAGTCGGTGAGCCAGTCGGTATTGCCGCTGACGGGCGCGGGGCCGCCGTCGAAGGTCAGCAGGAACATTCGGTCCTTGAATTCATCGCCATTGCGCTCGTGGTCGCCGAAGCGTGCGATTTCGCTGCTGATTTGCGGGAACAGCGCGGCTTTGCGCAGCAGCTCGTCCAGGTAGCGCTCGTGGAATGCATGGCTGGGGCCAGCCCAGCCTATATAGAAGGAGTTGTCGCTGACCTGGAACTTGCCGGCCTGTTCGCGCAGATCGTCCATGCTTTCGACCAGGTAGCAGAAGGAGGCGTCTTCTTCGCAGCTTTGCTGGGCGAAGGTGTAGTTTTCCAGCAGGCGTTGCCACAGTTGGCGGCGCAGGTCGTCGATGGCGGACAGGTTGATGATTTTCAGGCCCAGGCGTTGCTTGAGCGTGGGTTCGTCCAGGTTTTCGCTGGCTAGGAGGCTGTGGGCGAACATCAGGATTTCGGCGCGTGAGGCGACGTCGAACAACGCGGGGCTGCTGAGCTTTTCGGGCCAGGTGCCGCGGTCGAGGCTGGCTACATCGACAGGCGCGGCCTGGGCGGTCAGGCTGAGTAGGCAAGCTGATAATAGTAGGCGTGCAATTCGCACCTGGGGGTCTCCCGTTTCAGAGTCGTCGGGCACTATAGCTGATCGCCTGCGTGGGCTCTTGGGTTGGTGTGTATATCCGTTGTTTGGGTGATGGCTGACATGGGTTCCGCCCTTACGGCGGGTCACTTTTGGAAAAGAGCCCCAAAAGTAACCAAAAGGGCTCTTGCCCCACCACTCGGCACCTCGCCTAGGCTCG
>NZ_MSDF01000065.1 GCF_002022275.1 Pseudomonas fluorescens | reverse complement strand
GGACACCAAGGCCAGTGACGTTTACCGCTACCTGAACTTCGACCAGATCGCCGAGTTCCGCAAAATCGCAGCAAGCGCCAACATCCCGGTGATTCAAGCCTAAGGTGTTGATGCAATAAAAAAACGCCGCGTATCTCACGATACGCGGCGTTTTTTTATGCCAGGAATACGGTATCAGCAACACCACAAAACAAATGTGGGAGCGGGCTTGCCTGCGATAGCGGTAGTTCAATCACCCTCTTTAGTGACTGATACACCGCTATCGCAGGCAAGCCAGCTCCCACAGTTTTGATCGCGGCAGACCTTACCCAATCAGCGAATACACCAACGCTGTAATCGCCACCAAGCCAACAGCCGTCACAAACACATTGGACGCCTGCCCACGGTATTTGGCCATGGCCGGCACCTTGCGGATCGCGTACATCGGCATCAGGAACAGGATCGATGCGATCACCGGGCCGCCCAGGGTCTCGATCATGCCGAGAATGCTCGGATTAAGCGTGGCGACCAGCCAGCACACCACCAGCATGAACGCAGCGGTCATGCG
>NZ_MSDF01000032.1 GCF_002022275.1 Pseudomonas fluorescens | reverse complement strand
TTTTCCAAAGTGACCCGCCGTCAGGGCGGAACCATAAGCAGCCATCACCCAAATAATGGATATACACCCTAGTTCTTGTAATCCGTATCCGTACGCTCCAACTGCCGAATCAGCGCATCCCAATGCCTGGCCACCCCCGGCCCATCCCCCTTACTAAACACCTTGGCCTGCTGCTCCACCTTGCCCACCACCTCGGCCGGAGGAAAGATCAACTGCGCATTCCCCCCAGCCTGCGCCGCAATCTGGATATTGCACGCACGCTCCAACCCTTGCAGTTGCTGAAACGCATGCTCAACACTCACCCCCGCAGTCAACAACCCATGGTTACGCAAAATCATCACACTCTTGTCACACAAATCCGCCACCAACCGCTCGCGCTCGTCCAGGTCCAGCGCCACGCCTTCATACCCGTGGTACGCCACACGCCCGGAAAAACCGATGGAATGCTGAGAGATCGGCAGCAAACCATCCTTCTGCGCCGACACCGCAATACCATCGCGAGTATGGGTATGCAGCACCGCCTGCAAATCATGGCGCGCGCCGTGAATCGCACTGTGGATCACATAACCGGCGTAGTTGATGCCAAGGCCAGTCGGGTCATCAACGATGGTGCCATCCAGGTCAACCTTGACCAGATTGGAGGCGCTGATTTCATCGAACAACAAGCCAAAGGCATTGATCAGAAAATGCTCCTCGGGCCCCGGCACGCGGGCGGAGAAGTGGGTGTAAATATGATCGGTCCACTTGTACAAGGCCGCCAGTCGATAGGCAGCGGCCAGTTTGACGCGCACTTCCCATTCTTCCGGAGTGACACGCTGACGGACATTGTTGGAAACGCTCGAGATCGAGGTGACGCTGCTCATGGCAAAACTTCCTGGATGGCCTTAAGGACTTCCAGGCAGCCTAGGGGATGCGTAAAAATAATAAAAAGCACATTTTAATCTAAGCTAATTATTATTTTTTTTCATATAAGCAGCAACAACACAGAACACCTGCGGGAGCTGGCTTGCCTGCTCCCACAGGGGGAATCACGCAGCGTTGCGCACTTTATGCAACGACGCTGCGACCAACTTGCCGAACGCATCCACCGGCCCTTGCAGGTTGCCGAGGAAATGCGGGTAGATCAGCCACAAGTCCATCACCGGTTTGAAGTCCTTGAGCGGCATCACCGCCAATTGCTCGCGGTGGGCGCTGCGTTCCAGCAACGGGCGCGGCACCAGACCCAGCCCCAGCCCATCCGCTACAAGGCCCAGTTGCAGCTCGGTGCCGAAAGTTTCCAGGTTCACCCGCAACGCCAGGCCCTGATCCGACAGCGTGCGCTGCAACCCCGCGCGGAAGCCACAGCCATCCGGGTTGAGAATCCAGCCGTTCTGATACACATCCGCCAGCTTGCAGGGCTTTTTCGGCAGTTGGGATTTGGCGCACACCACCACCAATTCCATCTTGCCGATGGACTCACCGATGATGTTGTCCGGGAAAATCTTGCCCGCAGGGAACAGCGCCGCCGCTGCGTCCAGTTCACCGCGCTCGATCTTGCCGACCAGTTGGCTGCCCCAGCCGGTCGCCACCTGGGCGCGCAGGTCCGGGTATTCAGTGCGCAAATGCTTGAGCGCATCCAGCAGCACCACATCGCCGATGGTCTGCGGCACGCCCAGGCGCAGCAGGCCGGTAGGCGGTGCGTCAGTGGCCACCAGCTCACGCAGCGCATCCATTTCGCGCAGGATCAGCCGGCATTGTTCATACACCCGGGTGCCGATCAGCGTAGGCTTGAGGGGCTTGGTGTTGCGGTCGAACAACTCCACACCCAGCGCCTGCTCGAAGTTCTGCACGCGGCGGGTGATGGCCGGCTGGGTCAGTTGCAGAGACTCGGCGGCATGGCTGATGGACTGGCAACGAATCACTTCGACAAAGGCATCGATATCGTCAATTTTCATTTGGGCCGCACATAGAGAACAGTCATTAAGATGTGTGCGAAGCATAGTTGCCGCAACGCTGTGTGGATAGCCCGTGCTGTGATCGATAACGTCTAACGCTATTCAGACCAGTTCTAAATTACATCCAGCTATAAGCTAATCATTAAAAAATAGCATATTAACTATAAACATTATGCTTAGATAACCCCATCAATATCGACCACACGATGGAAGTGTCATGACCCAGGCCCGACACCCCGAAAGACTCAGAGCCTTCATAGGCGCCCTGGCGGAACTGATCGACGGCAACCCGCGCGAAGGTGACGTATTGCACCGCGGTGGCAAGCTGCTGGCGCAATTGGTCAGCCATGACGACTGGCTCCCCGACGAATACGCCCAACCCAACCCGGAACGCTATCAGCAATTTCTGTTGCATGCCGATTCGCGCCAGCGTTTCAGCATCGTCAGCTTTGTGTGGGGGCCGGGCCAGACCACGCCGATTCATGACCACCGCGTGTGGGGCCTGATCGGCATGCTGCGCGGCTCCGAATTTTCCCAGGGCTTTGAACGCGCACCCGACGGCCGCCTGGTCGCTGAAGGCAAACCGATTCAATTGGTGCCGGGCCAGGTTGAAGCGGTGTCGCCCAAGGTCGGCGATATCCACCAAGTCAGCAATGCCCACAACGACCAGGTGTCGATCAGCATTCATGTGTACGGCGCCAATATCGGTGCCGTGCGCCGCGCGGTGTACCAGCCCGACGGCAGCGAGAAACTGTTCATCTCCGGTTATTCCAACGCCTACCTCCCGAATATCTGGGATTTGTCCAAAGAAAAGAGCCCTGCCCTATGACCACCGTATCGACTCGCAGCTTCGCGCAGATTCGCCAGGCCCTGTTGGACCATCAAGAACTCGCCGTGGTGGACGTGCGCGAAGAAGCGCCGTTTGCCGAATCCCACCCGTTGTTCGCGGCGAACATCCCGCTGTCCAAACTCGAGCTGGAGGTGTATTCGCGCATTCCGCGTCGCGATACAAAGGTCACCGTCTACGACAACGGTGAAGGGCTGGCGGCACGTGCCGCCGTACGCTTGCTCGAGCTGGGCTACACCGAGGTCAGCCTGCTCGAAGGCGGCCTCGACGGTTGGCGCCAGGCCGGTGGCGAGCTGTTTATCGATGTAAACGTGCCGAGCAAAGCCTTTGGCGAACTGGTGGAGAGCGAGCGTCATACGCCGTCCCTGGCCGCCGAAGAGGTGCAGGCGCTGCTCGACAACCAGGCCGACGTGGTGGTGCTCGACGCCCGCCGTTTCGATGAATACCAGACCATGAGCATCCCCACCGGCATCAGCGTGCCCGGTGCCGAGCTGGTGCTGCGCGCCCGTGAACTGGCGCCGGACCCGGCCACCCGCATCATCGTCAATTGCGCCGGGCGTACGCGCAGCATTATTGGCACTCAGTCGCTGATCAACGCGGGCGTGGCCAACCCGGTGTCGGCACTGCGCAACGGCACCATCGGCTGGACCCTGGCCGGGCAGAAACTCGCCCATGGCCAGTCGCGCCGTTTTGCGCCGACCTCTGAAGAACACCGCCAAATCGCCGCCCAGGATGCGCGCCGCGTGGCCGACAAGGCCCGCGTGCGCCGGGCAACACTCGCCGACCTGCAAGGCTGGCAGCAGGAAACCACGCGCACCACCTACCTGTTCGATGTGCGCACCCCGGAAGAATTCGAAGCCGGTCACCTGCCAGGCGCACGCTCCACGCCCGGCGGGCAACTGGTGCAGGAAACCGATCATGTCGCCAGCGTGCGCGGCGCGCGGCTGGTGCTGGCGGATGACGATGGCGTGCGCGCCAATATGTCGGCGTCCTGGCTCGCCCAGCTCGGCTGGGACGTGCATGTACTGGATGACCTGCAACCGGCGAATTTCAGCGAAACCGGCGCCTGGCTCGCACCGGTTCCGGCGCCGCAGCAAGCCGAACTGATCACCCCGCAGACCCTCGCCGACTGGTTGACCCATGGCGACACCGCCGTGCTGGACTTCACCCCGAGCGTCAACTACGTCAAACGCCATATTCCCGGTGCCTTTTGGGCCTTGCGCGCGCAACTGCCCGAAGCCCTGGCCAACGTACCGCCTGCCGAACGCTATGTGTTGACCTGCGGCACCAGCCAACTGGCGCGCCTGGCGGTGGCCGAGGTTGAAGCCCTGACCGGCAAGCCGGTGTTCCTGCTGCAAGGCGGCACCCTGAACTGGATCGCCGAAAAACGGCCACTGGAAGAAGGCGAAACCCGCCTGGCCTCGCCGCGCATCGACCGTTATCGCCGGCCGTACGAAGGCACCGACAGCCCGAAAGAAGCCATGCAGGCCTACCTGGACTGGGAGTTCGGCCTGGTCGAGCAACTGGCGCGCGACGGCACTCACGGCTTCTATGTGATCTGATCCACCCCGACCCGCCTGCACCCACACCGGGTGCAGGCCCCACATCCGACCCCTCTCCAGGCGGAGGCTGAACCCACACTGAGAGGCTACCCGCATGACCCTGCACATCACTCGCCTGGAACCCACCCTCGGCGCCGAAATCGCCGGCATCGACCTGCGCCAACCGCTGACCGTCGCCCTGCGTGATGAGCTGCGCCAATTGCTGCTCACGCACAAGGTGCTGTTCTTTCGCGATCAGGCCATAGACACCGAACAGCAAATCGCCTTCGCCAGAGAATTCGGCGAGCTGTACGTGCACCCCACCACCCAACAAAACGACCCGACACGCCCACAGGCCCATCTCATCGAAGCCCAGGACGAGCGCAAGCTCTACGGCCCGCGTATCAGCGGCCGTTGGCACACCGACACCAGCTGGCTGCTGCAGCCGACCCTCGGCGCAGTGCTGCGCGCGGTGGATTTGCCGCAAGTCGGCGGCGACACGCTGTGGGCCGACACCGGTGCGGTCTATCGTGCGTTGCCGGATGAGCTGCGCGAAGAAATCGACAACCTGCACGTGGTCCACGATTTCAAAAAGTCCCTGGACAAAGTCGGCTACGACTACCCGATCCTCGCCCACCCGCTGGTGCGCACCCACCCGGAGACCGGGGAAGACGGGCTGTTTATCAACTTCTCGCAAAACCCCTCGGTGATCGGCTGGACACCCGAAAAAAGCAAGCAACTGATTGATCGGCTGCTGCTCGAGTTCAACAAGCCTGAGCACCAAGTGCGTTTCAAGTGGCGCCCCGGCTCCGTGGCGTTCTGGGACAACCGCTCGACCCTGCATTACCCGGTCTACAACTACGGCGACTATCCGCGCCGCATGGAACGGGTGCTGATCGCTTATGACGACATTCCGCATCGGGTAAGAGCCGCCCACGCGGCCTGACAAAACACGATCGCTCATACCTGACGTATCTATTGTGGGAGCTGGCTTGCCTGCGATGGCGGTCCTTCGGCTGACATTTTTGTGGCTGAGACACCGCCATCGCAGGCAAGCCAGCTCCCACAGGGATGCGCGGTGTTCCCAGTTTTCAGGAATCAGCCCCATGCCCCCATCCCGCTTTCACTACGGCGCAGTCGCCCTCGGCCTGCTCGCCATACAACCCCCTGCTAACGCCGAAGACCCCGACAAAACCCTCGGCACCGTCGTAGTCACCGGCAACCGTGGCAATCAGGCGCGCACCATCGCCGACAGCCCTTCGCCCATCGACGTGATCAGCGCCGAGCAACTGCAAGCCAGCGGCAAGGTCGGCCTCAAGGAACTGCTGGCGCGCCTGCTGCCCTCCTTCAACCTGCCCGCGATCAACGGCGGTGGCACCTCGTGGTCGGTGCGCGGGGTGACCATGCGCGGGCTGTCCGGCGACCAGGTATTGGTGCTGGTCAACGGCAAGCGCCGCCACAACACGGCGTTGATCAACAACCTCGCGCGCATCGGCACCGCGGCGGTGCCAGTCAACCTGGATTTGATTCCGGTGTCGGCCATCGACCATATCGAAGTGTTGCGCGACGGCGCCTCCGCGCAATACGGCTCGGACGCCATCGCCGGGGTGATCAATATCATCCTCAAGGAAAACGACAGCGGCGGCAGCGCCGAAACCTCCTTCGGCCGCTATGGCGCAGGCGATGGTGACACCGTGCACCAAACCGCCAACTACGGCCTGTCGCTGCCGAACGACGGCTTCGCCAACCTCGCGCTGGACACCAAGGAACAGGAACCTTTCAACCGCACCGGCAGCGCCACCGGTTACCTCTACGGCAGCGCCGCGCGTCCGGACAGCCGTGACCAGACCGTCAACCGCCACGGCTGGAACCCCAGCTATGGCCTGGGACGCGAAAAAGTCACCAACGCCAGCTACAACCTTGAACTGCCGCTGCAGGACGACCTCAAGTTCTACTCGTTCTCCACCGCCAGCTACATGGAAACCACCAAGGTCACCGGCAACTACCGCCCCAACGAACTCACCTCGCTGGCCGGCGACCCGAACACGCCCTACCCCGACGGTATCCACGCGCAACGACGCAACCGCACCAAGGATTTCCAGGTGGCGGGCGGTTTCAAAGGCCTGGTCGGCGGTTGGGATTACGACATCAGCTCCACCTGGGGCGAGGACGATTCCACCCTCAACGCCAATAACACCCTGAACCCGTCGCTGGGGCCGACCAGCCCGACCTCGTTCAACCTGGCCTCGCAGATTTTCGATCAGTGGACCAACAACCTCGACCTCAGCCGCACCTTCGATATCGGCCTGAGCCACCCCCTGCAAACCGCGTTCGGCTTTGAATACCGTTGGGAGAAATACCAGATCGAGGCCGGTGACTACGCCTCCTACACACCCGGCAACTACGTGCTGCCCAGCGGCCCGTTCGCCGGGCAAACGCCGCTGCCGGGGCTGGCCTCCTACAACGGCACCAGCACGGCGGATGCCGGCGAAATCAGCCGCAGCAACGTTGCCAGCTACGTCGACCTGGGCCTGGATGTGACCGACCGCTGGTACATCGGCGCCGCCGCCCGCTACGAGCGCTATACCCAGGACATCGGCAGCACCTGGAGCGGCAAACTGTCGACGCGCTTCAAGCTCACGCCCGAGTTTGCGTTGCGCGGCACGCTCAACAATGGTTTTCGCGCGCCGTCGCTGGCCCAGACCATTTACGCCTCGTCCACCTTCACCTCCGGCGGTGTGATCAACGGCCAGCAGGTTTCGGTGCCGGTCAAGGTGTTGCCGGTGGACACCGTCGAGGCCCAAGCGTTGGGCGCGGAAAAACTCAAGCCCGAGAAGTCACTGAACTACAGCTTCGGCTTCACTTACGAACCGACCGCCAACTATCGCCTGACCACCGACCTGTACCAGATCGGTATCCGCGACCGCATTGTTTCCACCAGCCTGCTCGGCGGCCCGGCGGTGTCGCAGATTCTCGCCGCCAACGGCCTGTCGCCGGGCCTGTACGCGCAGTACTACACCAACGCCGTCGACACCCGCACCCGTGGCGTCGACATCATCAACGAATACCGCCAGCAGTTGGAACAGTACGGGCAGATCCGCTGGAGCCTGGCCTACAACTGGAACCAGACCAAAATAGAAAAGCTCCAGGACACCCCGGCCAAGCTCGCCAGTCTCGGTTCCAATTACCAGATTTTCGACCGCCGCCTGCAAAAGGACCTGACCGTCGCCACCCCGCAATCGAAACTGATCCTGGCGTCCAACTGGAAGGTCAGCGCCTACACCTTGAACCTCGCGCTGACCCGCTTTGGCAGCTACATCGAAGGCGACAACAACCCGATCAACGATCGCAAGTTCAGCGCCAAATGGATCAGCGACATCGACGCCGCCTACGACATCACCCAGCACTTCACCGTAGCCTTGGGCGCCAACAACCTGTTCAAAGTGTACCCGAACAAAAAAGGCATCAAGGACTGGGCCGGTGGCTATGAATATGGGCAGTTTTCGCCGTTCGGTTTTGGCGGTGCGTACTACTACACGCGTCTGGCGTACAACTTCTGAGGCGCAGGCGATGACCGAATTGCATTGCGACGTATTGATCGTCGGTGGCGGCCTGGCGGGGACTTGGGCAGCCGTCGCGGCAGCCCGCGAAGGCGTCAAGGTGATCCTGGTGGACAAAGGCTATTGCGGCACCAGCGGCGTGACGGCCACCGCCGGGCCCGGGCATTGGTGGGTACCGCCCGCGGCGCGCGAAGCCGCCATCGAAAAGCGCCTGGGCACGGCTTACGGGCTAGCCGACGCGCGCTGGATGGCCCGCGCCATCGACACCACCTGGACCAGCCTGCCCGGCCTGAGCGACTACTACGCTTTCCCGCAGAACCATCAGGGTGAGACTCAGTATCGCGGCCTGCGCGGCCCGGAATACCTGCGTGGCCTGCGGCAAAGGGTGCTCGACAGCGGCGTGACCCTTCTCGATCACCACCCGGCACTGGAGCTGTTGCGCGACGATAACGGCAACGTGGTCGGCGCGCGTGGCTGGCGGCGCCAGGCCGGTGGTGACTGGCTGATTCGTACCGGCGCCGTGGTCCTGGCCACCGGCGGCTGCGCATTCTTGTCGCGCCTGCTGGGCAACCACACCAACACGGGTGACGGCTACTTGATGGCGGCCGAAGCCGGCGCCGAGCTGTCGGGCATGGAGTTTTCCAATTACTACTGCATCGCCGCCGCGGGAAGCAGCATGACCCGCTCGATGGTCTACAGCTTTGGCGAATATTTCGACGCGGCGGACCGTCCACTGGGCATCAGCACCGGGCCGGGTTTTACAGAGGCATTGGCCAGGGCGCTGCTCAATGGGCCGGTGTATTGCCGCTTGAACCGGGTGCCGCAGGCCATCCGCGCACAACTGCCGAGTATCCAGCCCAACCTGATGTTGCCGTTTGACCGGCGCGGCATTGACCCCTATCGCCATCGATTTGCCGTGACCCTGCACCCCGAAGGCACGATTCGCGGTGTGGGCGGTTTGCGCTTGATCGACGATGACTGCCAGACCACAGTGCCAGGTGTTTTCGCCGCCGGTGATGCCGCCAGCCGTGAGCCGATCGCCGGCGCCACCTCGGGCGGCGGCGCGCAGAACTCGGCGTGGGCCTTGTCCACCGGGCAGTGGGCCGGGCGCGGGGCGGCGCTGCTGGCTCGCCGCAAGGCCGCTTATCACGGGGCACTGCGCGGGTTTGAGGGGGTTGCCGGGGGCAACGCCGAGCTGATCCGGCGCATCCAGGCGCAAGTGCATCCACTGGACAAAAACCTGTTTCGTTCGGGTGATCAACTGGATCGCTCACTGCGCGAACTGGACAACGTCTGGGATCAATTACGCGGGGCGCCCATCACCACCAACCCCCTGCGCGCCCGAGAAACCGCCGCCATGGCCGCCACCGCGCGCTGGTGCTACACCGCCGCCGCCCTGCGCAAAGAGAGCCGTGGCATGCACCAGCGCAGCGACACGCCTGCGCAAAACCCGCGGTATGACGCGCATTTGCGCCTGCAGGGCGTAGACCAGATCCAGGCGCGCTTCGACCCGGTCATCCATGAACGCTGACGTTGTTGTACCTGACAGTCCCCTGTGGCGAGCGGGCTTGCCCCGCGTTGGGCTGCGAAGCGGCCCCCAAACCACACACCCCGTCGTGCCAACAACAATGCGGTACTCTTGATGGGGCCGCTTCGCAGCCCAACGCAGGGCAAGCCTGCTCACCACAAAAAAACCAGTCACAGAGACATTCAACCATGCTCGAATTGATCTACTCCGACCTCTGCAACGGCTGCGGCCAATGCGTCACGGTCTGCCCCACCAATGTGCTGGCCCTGAACGCCCAAGGCAAACCTCGCATCGCTGATCAACAGGCCTGCCAGACCTGTTTCATGTGCGAGCTGTACTGCGCCAGCGACGCGCTCTACGTCGACCCCGACTGCGAGCAACTGCGCCACCCCGATCCCGTGGCGGTGCGTGAGCGCGGCCTGCTTGGCCAATACCGCCGCGACTCCGGCTGGGACGAATGGGCCGGCGACCCCGACCATCGCAACGAGCACTGGCGCATGGACGGCATCTTTGCGTTGGCACGCAGCGCCCCTCCAAATGCAATTACAGAATAATCAATCAACACATAATCAAATATTTTAATAATTAACATATAACCAAAAAGAACTTCACAGCGAGTTTTTATGGGCATAACGTGAACCCCCACACCGACCCCTTCTCCAGGCGGAGGTAGCCAACCTCTTGTTCGTTTTGCCTGGAGCCTGCATCCCATGGTCTTTACCACCCCTTTCAAACGCCTGCTCCTGGGCACCGCCCTGGCCCTTGGCCTGATGACTACCGCCCACGCCGCGGACCTGGAACCGCTGCGCGTGGCCAACCAGAAGTCGACGATCAAGGCGCTGCTGGAAGTCTCCGGTGAAACCAAACATGTGCCTTACGAAATTCAGTGGTCGGAATTCCCGTCCGCCTCGCCGCTGGGTGAAGCCTTGAATGCCGGCGCCGTGGACGTGGGCGCTCTCGGCGACGCACCGTATGTATTCGCCCTCGGTGCCGGCGCCTCGCTCAAGGTCATCAGCATCATCCACGCCGAAGGACGCAACACCACCGCCCTGCTGGTGCCGAAAGATTCGCCGATCAAGACCGTGGCCGACCTCAAGGGCAAGAAAATCGTCACCGGGCGCGGCTCCATCGGCCATTACCTGGCGCTCAAGGCCCTGGCCAGCGCAGGCCTGACGTCCAAGGACGTCGAGTTTGTGTTCCTGTTGCCAGCCGAGTCGCGCCTGGTGCTGGACAACGGCACCGTCGATGCCTGGGCCACCTGGGACCCGTACACCACCGTGGTCACCTCGCAAAGCCAGGCCCGCGTGCTGATCAGCGGCAACAAGCTGCTGAGCAACCACCTGTACTTCGCCGCCACCAGCCAGGCCATCGCTGACAAGCGCGCACAGCTCGACGACTTCGTCGCGCGCGTCGACCGCGCTTACGCCTGGGCCAACGTGCACCCCGATGAATACGCCGCTGCTCAAGCCAGGATCACCGGCCTGCCGCTGGCCGTGCACATCGAGGTGGCCAAGGACACCCACCTGACCCCGGTCACCATCGACGACAGCGTGATCAGTGGCCTGCAAGCCACCGCCGACACCTACCAAAAAGAAGGCCTGATCACCAAACACATCGACGTGTCCCAGGGCTTCGACAAGAGCTTTAACGCCAAGCGCGTCCCACTGTCCCAAGCCTCGCGCTAAGAAGGAGAAGAACATGAGCAAGCCACGCAACTTGAAACCACGCCAGTTGAAGCTGGGCGCCATGGTCCACGGTGTCGGCCACGGTTGGGGCGAATGGCGCCACCCGCAGGCGCAACCGAATGCCAGCACGAACTTTGGTTTCTACAAGCAGCAGACTGAATTGGCCGAAGCCGCCAAGTTCGACTTCGTGTTTATTGCCGACAGCCTGCACATCCACGCCAAGTCCAGCCCGCATTACCTCAACCGTTTTGAGCCGTTGACGATCCTTTCTGCGCTCGCGGCATTGACTACGAACATCGGTTTGGTCGCCACCGTCACCGTCAGCTACACCGAGCCCTACCAGGTCGCGCGCCAGTTCGCGTCCCTGGACCACATCAGCGGCGGCCGCGCCGGCTGGAACGTGGTGACCTCCTGGCTCAGCGGCACCGCCGACAATTTTGGCAAGGCCGAGCACCCGCCGCATGCCGTGCGCTACCGCATCGCCAAGGAGCACCTCAACGTGGTCAAAGGCCTGTGGGATTCCTGGGAAGACGACGCCTTTGCCTACAACAAGAGCAGCGGCGAATTTTTCACCCCCCACAAGCTGCACGCGCTGAACCACAAGGGCGAGTTTTTCTCGGTCAAAGGCCCGCTGAACATAGCCCGCTCGCGACAGGGCCAGCCGGCGATTTTTCAGGCGGGTACGTCTGAGGATGGGCGCAACTTTGCCGCGGAACACTCCGATGCGATCTTCGTGCACGTTGAAACCATCGAAGAAGCCAACACCTACACCGCCGACCTGAAACGCCGTGCCCAGGGCTTTGGCCGCGACGCCGACAGCCTGTCGATCCTGCCGGGCATCCGCCCGATTGTCGGGCGTGACACCGCCGAAGTGGAAAGCCGCTATCAGCAGGCTGTAGAGCTGGTGTCGATTGAGGACGCTATCGTCGCCCTCGGTCGCCCGTTCAACGACCACGACTTCAGCCAGTACCCACTGGACGAGCCGTTCCCGGAACTTGGCGACCTGGGCGCCAACAGCCAGAAAGGCGGCTCTGACCGCATCAAGCAACTGGCCAAAGACGAAGGCCTGACCCTGCGCGAAGTGGCCCTGCGTTTCTCGCGGCCAAAACGTGATTTTGTCGGCACCCCGGAGCAAGTCGCCGATGCGATCCAGACCTGGTTCGAGACCGGCGCCAGCGATGGTTTCATCATCAACTCGGTGCTGCCGGACGGCTTGCAGTACTTCACCGAACTGGTGGTACCGGTGCTGCAACAACGTGGCCTGTTCCGCACCGAATACACCGGGAACACCCTGCGCGACAACCTGGGGCTGGACGTGCCGGCGAACCGTTACAGCGTCGCCGCCGAGGTCGAAGAACAACAGGAGGCGCTGGCATGAGCGAATCCCTTAACCGCCAACTGGCCAACCTGCATGCCGAACGTTTGGCGACCTGGGCGCCGGCTGCGTTACAGGTCAATATCGACCAGCGCCAGCGGCTGGTGGACGAAGCGCAGGTGGACGATTACGTACAGGTGGGCGACGACCTCGACCCGTTCGTGTTGCTCGACGTCGAAGGCGGCGAACTCAACCGCGACCTGCTGCTGGCTGACGGCCCGGCGGTGCTGATTTTCTTCCGCTTTGCCGGGTGCCCGGCGTGCAACATCGCCCTACCCTATTACGAGCGCCGGCTTTACCCACGCCTGCGCGAACTGGGGGTGCCGCTGGTGGCGGTCAGCCCGCAAGTGCCGGAACGCCTGATCGACATCAAGACCCGCCACCACCTGCAATTGCGGGTGGCCAGCGACCCGGGCAACAACCTCGGTCGGCGCCTGGGGATTCTCTACAGCTTCGACGAAGCCTCACGCAACGCCGCGCTAGCCAAGGGCAACAGCATTGGCGAAACCACCGGCACCGGTACGTGGGAATTGCCACAACCGACGGTGGTGGTGATTGCCCGGGACGGCACGGTTGCGTTTGTCGAAGTCAGCCCGGACTGGCTGGTGCGCACCGAAGCCGAGCCGGTGCTCGACGTGGTTGAACAACTCTTGGCCCAACCGCCGGTGCAACGGGCGATCTGACAAGGACGACGCATGAATCACACGATCAAACAGGGACAGTTCAATCGTCGCGGCTTTCTTGGCGCACTCGGCGTGCTCGGGCTGTCGTCTTACCTGCCACGGGCACTCGCGGCGCCCTCGCCCCTGTCGGACCTGACCCTCGCCGTGGCCACTTACCGTGGCCAGGACTCTTACTTCAACGATGACGCCGGCACCTCGAACCGCCCCTACAAGGTCGACTTCGCCGAGTTTGCCGGCGGCAACCTGATTGTCGAAGCGCTCGCCGCCGGCAGCCTGGACATCGGCGCCATGAGCGAAATCCCGCCGATTTTCTCGATCCAGAGCCACCGCGAGCCCAAGCTGATTGCCGTGCTGCAAGGCGATGTGAACAACCAGGTGATCCTGATCCCCAAGGACTCCACACTCGAATCCGTGGCCCAGCTCAAAGGCAAGCGCGTCGGTTATGTGCGCGCCACCACCTCGCACTATTTCCTGATCAAGGCCCTGAAAGAACAGGGCCTGACTTTCAACGACATCACCGCCGTGCCGCTCACGCCGCAGGATGGGTTCAGTGCGTTTCAAAGCGGGCAACTGGATGCCTGGGTGATCTACGGCGTATTTATTCAATTGGCCAAATTCCGCAGCGGCGCCCGCGTGCTGAAAACCGCCCTGGGCTACCTCTCCGGCAACTACCTGATCGCCGCCCGCCCCGCCGCCCTGCAAGACCCGCTGCGCAAACAAGCGATCCAGGACTACCTGCAACGCCAGGCGCGCACCCTGGACTGGATGAACAACAACCCGGAGCCCTGGGCTGCAAAGTCCGCGCAGTTGCTGGGGGTGGATAAAGCGGTGTTTACCGACATGTACAACAGCCGCAGCCAGCCCTACAAATTGCTCGATGTGAGTGAGCAGGCCATCGCGTCGCAGCAGGAAGTGGCGGACCTGTTCTTCAACGCCGGCGTGCTGAGCGAACGCCTGGATGTCAGCCCGTTGTGGGATCGGCAATTCAAGTTATTGCCACCTCTCTGACAACCACCAACATCCCCTGTGGGAGCTGGCTTGCCTGCGATTGCGGCCTATCAGTCACTGCACCGTTGCCTGAACCACCGCCATCGCAGGCAAGCCAGCTCCCACATTTTTTGACCGAGTACATCCCCCATGACTTCACAACCCTCGTTACGCTCCGTGGAAGTGGCCAACTTCGAAGCCCTGCTCGAACGCCTCAACGCCGAACTCGCCACCACCGCGCACCGGTACGACGACAGCGGCGCCTTCCCCCACGCCAATTTCAAACTACTGCATGACCACGGTCTCGTCGCCCTCACTGTGCCCAAAACCCTGGGCGGCGGCGGCGCCAGCCTGCCCCAGGCGCGCAAGGCCATCAGCGCGATTGCCAAGGGCGAGCCGTCCACCGCGCTGATCCTGGTCATGCAATACCTGCAACACACCCGCCTGCAAGACAGCAAAACCTGGCCGCCGCACCTGCGCGTGCACGTCGCCGAAGATGCCGTACGCAACGGCGCACTTATCAACGCCCTGCGCGTCGAACCCGACCTCGGCACCCCGGCCCGCGGCGGTCTGCCGGCGACCACGGCGGTGCGTACCGCCGAAGGCTGGCGCATCAGCGGGCGCAAGATCTACTCCACCGGCAGCCACGGCCTGAGCTGGTTCAGCGTGTGGGCGCGCAGTGATGATGCCGACCCGCTGGTCGGCGCCTGGCTGGTGCCCAAGAACAGCCCCGGCGTGAGCATCATCGACACCTGGGACCACCTCGGCATGCGCGCCACGTGCAGCCATGAAGTGGTGCTCGACAATGTGCTGGTGCCGCTGGACCACGCCGTCAGCGTCAGCCCGTGGAGCGCACCGGCGCCGGAACTGGACGGTGACGGCTTCCTGTGGATGTCGGTGCTGCTGTCGTCGGTCTACGACGCCGTGGCCCAGGCTGCGCGGGACTGGCTGGTGAATTGGCTGGAAGAGCGCACGCCGTCCAACCTCGGCGCCGCGCTGTCCACCCTGCCGCGCTTTCAGGAAACCGTCGGGCACATCGACACCCTGCTGTTTGCCAACCGCAGCCTGCTGGACGCCGCCGCCGAAGGGCATACTCCGGCGGCCAACGCGGCGCAGTTGAAATACCTGGTGACCGGCAACGCCATTCGCGCCGTCGAGCTGGCCATTGAGGCCTCGGGCAACCCCGGCCTGTCGCGCCACAGCCCACTGCAACGGCACTACCGCGACGTGCTGTGCAGCCGCGTACATACCCCCCAAAACGACGCCGTGCTGCAAGGCGTCGGCAAAGCCGTCTTCGCCCAACGTCAGAAGGAACGCACATGAGTCAGGTGATTATCGCCAGCCAGCTGGACGAAGATTTCAACCAGGTTATTCGCGAGCGCCTGGCGCCGCTGCACCCTGAAGCCCAGGTGATTGGCGTGCCGGTCGGGGTACCGAGTGACCTGCCGCCCCACGCGAATATCCTGCTGCTGCGCCCGATCAATGTGCGTGGCTACACCGCACCGGACACACCGCCACCGGGCTGGCCGTACGGCGCGCAGTGGGTGCATCTGGTCTCGTCAGGTATCGATTTCTACCCGCAGTGGCTGTTCAACGGCCCGCCGGTGACCACTTCACGCGGCGCCGCCGCCGACAACCTGGCGGAGTTCGCCCTGGCGGCGATCTTTGCCGCGTCCAAGCATTTGCCGGCTATCTGGGTGAAGGACGCGCAGTGGAATTTCACCGCACTGCGTCCGCTCAAGGGCACCACCCTGGGCATTCTTGGCTTTGGCGCGATTGGTAAAAGCCTGGCGCAGAAAGCGCTGGCTTTGGGGATCAATGTGCTCGCGTTACGCCAGAGCCAGGCGCCCTTCGATGTCGACGGTGTGGAAGCGGCGAAGGACATCCACGACCTGTTCGCCCGCGCTGACCACCTGGTGCTGGCCGCGCCGCTGACCGAGGCGACGCGGCATATTGTTGACCGTGATGTGCTGGGAGGCGCCAAGCCGGGGTTGCACCTGATCAACATTGCGCGCGGCGGTTTGCTCGATCAGGAGGCCTTGCTCGAAGCACTGGACAATGGCCGCATCGGCCTGGCTTCTCTCGATGTGACAGAACCTGAACCGCTGCCGGACGGGCACCCGTTGTACAGCCATCCGCGCGTGCGGTTGTCGCCGCATACGTCGGCGATTTCGACGAACAGCGCGCATGAGATTGCCGATACGTTTCTGGCGAATCTGGAGCGCTATCTGAGCGGTTCGGCGTTGATCAATCTCGTCGAACCCTGAGCCGAACCCCAATCAAAATGTGGGAGCTGGCTTGCCTGCGATGGCAATGTATCAGGTGAAACTGTGCCAACTGACCCACCGCTATCGCAGGCAAGCCAGCTCCCACATTTGATCTTCACAAGGCTTGGGAGGTGTTCAGCAGCCACTCGCCAGGCGTTCGCGCAAAAACTCAACCAGCGCCTGCACCGGCCGCGAACTCTGGCGATGTTGGGGGTACACCGCCGACAGGGTCAGGGCTTCGGGCGCGAAATCGTCCAGCACCGTCACCAGGCGCCCGTCTTTCAAGGCCTCGGCGACGATAAAGGTCGGCAGGTAGGTCACCCCCAACCCGGCAATCGCCGTGTCACGCAGCAACTCGCCGTTATTGACGCGCATACGCCCGCTGACATTCACCGAATGCACCTTACCCTTGGTCTGGAACCGCCATTGCACCTGACGGCCATGGCCGTAAGGCAAGCAGTCGTGGTCGGCCAAGTCATCGGGTTTGAGCGGCGTACCCCGCAGGGCAAGGTAATCAGGGCTGGCGCAGTACACGCGCTGCACGCTGGCGATGCGCCGGGCAATGAGGGTCGAGTCTTCAAGCGTGCCGATACGCAGCACCAGGTCGTAGCCTTCGCCGATCAAGTCCACGGGGCGGTCGCTCAGGTCGACTTCCACCGAGACATGCGGGTGGCGCTGCAGAAATAACGGCAGCAGGCAGCCGAGGTGCGCCATGGCAAACGACAACGGCGCGCTGAGGCGAAGGGTGCCGCGTGGCTCGCTGTTCTGGCCGGCGATGCCCTGTTCCACTTGCTCGACTTCACTGAGCAGGCGCAAGGCGGATTCGTAGTAACTCTGGCCCAGAGGCGTGACGTCCAGGCGGCGGGTGGAGCGGTTGAGCAAGCGCACGCCCAGGCGGTCTTCGAGCTGGATCAGGCGGCGGCTGACAAATTGCTTGGACAGGCCCAGTTGCTCGGCGGCGGCGGTGAAGCTGCCGGATTCCATGACCTGGCAGAACAGGCGCATGTCTTCGAAGGGGT
Source organism: Pseudomonas fluorescens (assembly GCF_002022275.1). Classification (GTDB taxonomy): domain Bacteria; phylum Pseudomonadota; class Gammaproteobacteria; order Pseudomonadales; family Pseudomonadaceae; genus Aquipseudomonas; species Aquipseudomonas fluorescens_AJ. The sequence goes on along the minus strand of NZ_MSDF01000032.1, from coordinate 19,644 downwards.
TCATTGTCGCTTCTCGGTGGACAGTTGGCTGGTTTATAGCCTGTCGGTAGCCACACCACAAACCAAAATGTGGGAGCTGGCTTGCCTGCGATGGCGGTGTATCAGCCGACACAACTGTCGACTGATACACCGCCATCGCGGGCAAGCCCGGCTCCCACAGGGTTAATGCGGTGTTCTATAAGACGAGTTACTTGGCCGTAAACGCCGAGTAGCTATTCATCAGGTTGCGGTAGTTGGGAATGCGCGGCGACAGCAGGTTGGCCAGGCCTTCCATGTCGTTGCGCCAGTCCACTTGCAGCTCACAGGCCACCGAGAACCAGTTCACCAGGTGCGCACCGGCAGCGCTCATGCGCGCCCAGGAAGCACGCTGCACCGCTTCGTTGAACGTGCCCGACGCATCGGTGACCACAAACACTTCAAACCCTTCCGCCAACGCCGACAGGGTCGGGAACGTCACGCACACGTCTGTCACCACACCGGCGATGATCAGTTGCTTGCGCCCGGTCGCCTTCACGGCCTTGACGAAATCTTCGTTGTCCCAGGCATTGATCTGGCCCGGGCGCGGAATGTACGGCGCGTCGGGGAACAGCGCTTTGAGCTCGGGTACCAGCGGGCCATTAGGGCCGGTTTCAAAGCTGGTGGTGAGGATGGTCGGCAACTTGAAGAACTTGGCCACATCGGCCAAAGCCAATACGTTGTTCTTGAATTCGTTGGGCGAGAAGTCCTGCACCAGAGAGATCAGGCCGGTCTGGTGATCGACCAGCAGTACGACGGCTTCGTCTTTGTTCAAGCGCTTGTAAGTCATGGCGGTTAACTCCTTGGGGGTTTTGAATCAAAAGGCAAAGCACGAGCAGCCAAACGCACCCCAGAAACCCTGGAAGTCACTGACCGGCGCATTGGAAAGCCGCGCTTTTTCATGGCTGTGGCTATGCACGCCACACGGGCCGCTGCACTGATGCACTTGAGCCTGTAACGGCGAGGTCGGGCGCCAGTGGCCCGGCACCTTGACCACCGGCGACCAGTCCGGCAGCACCGGCACGCGTGGCGGTGCGAAATCTTCAAAATCGCCGGCGCCGTACACCACCTTGCCGCCGACCACGGTCAGTACCGACTCGATCCACTTGATGGCTTCTTCATCGACACTGAAAAAGTCCGCTGACAACGCGGCGACATCCGCCAACTGGCCGACCTTGATCTGGCCTTTTTTGCCCTGCTCGGACGAGAACCAGGCACTGCCATGGGTAAACAGTTCCAGCGCGGTGAGGCGTGGCAGGCCCTCGGCGTGCAGCTCCAGGCCGCCCACGGTGCGGCCGCTGACCATCCAGTACAGCGAGGTCCACGGGTTGTAACTCGACACCCGCGTGGCATCAGTGCCCGCCCCCACCGGCACGCCTTCGGCGAGCATGCGCTTGATCGGCGGCGTGGCCTCGGCGGCCTTGGCACCGTAGCGCTCCACAAAGTATTCGCCCTGGAACGCCATGCGGTCCTGGATCGCAATACCACCGCCCAAAGCACGCACGCGCTCGATGTTTTTCGGCGTGATGGTTTCGGCGTGGTCGAAGAACCACGGCAGGCCATTGAACGGAATGTCACGGTTGACCTTCTCGAACACGTCGAGCATGCGCGAGATGGATTCGTCATACGTGGCGTGCAGGCGGAACGGCCAGCGCTGCTCCACCAAGTGGCGCACCACCGGCTCCAGCTCCTGCTCCATGGTCAGCGGCAGGTCGGGGCGCGGTTCCAGGAAGTCTTCGAAGTCCGCCGCCGAGAACACCAGCATCTCGCCCGCGCCGTTGTGGCGCAGGTAGTCATCGCCCTGATGCAAAGTCACGCTGCCGGTCCAGTGTTTGAAGTCGCTGAGTTCTTCCTTGGGCTTCTGGGTAAACAGGTTGTAGGCGATGCGCACGGTCAACTGCTCGTCCTTGGCCAGTTGCTCGATCACGGCGTAGTCGTCCGGGTAATTCTGAAAACCGCCGCCCGCATCGATGGCGCTGGTGAGGCCGAGGCGGTTGAGTTCACGCATGAACTGGCGGGTCGAGTTGACCTGGTATTCCAGCGGCAATTTGGGGCCTTTGGCCAACGTCGAATACAGGATCATCGCGTTCGGCCGCGCCACCAGCATGCCGGTGGGGTTGCCGTGGCTGTCGCGCACAATCTCGCCGCCCGGCGGGTTGGGCGTGTCCTTGGTGTAACCGGCCACACGCAAGGCCGCACGGTTGAGCAAGGCGCGGTCGTACAGGTGCAGCACGAACACCGGCGTGTCCGGTGCGGCCTGGTTGAGTTCTTCGAGGGTCGGCATGCGCTTTTCGGCAAACTGGAATTCATTCCAGCCGCCGACCACGCGTACCCATTGCGGGGTGGGTGTGCGGTCGGCCTGCTCCTTGAGCATGCGCAACGCGTCAGCCAGCGACGGCACGCCTTCCCAACGCAATTCGAGGTTGTAATTCAGCCCGCCACGGATCAGGTGCAGGTGCGAGTCGTTCAGCCCGGGAATCACGGTACGGCCCTTGAGATCAATAACCTGCGTACCACTGCCGCGCAACGCCATGGCCTCGCCATCGGTGCCGACGGCGACGAAGCGGCCGCCACTGATGGCGACAGCGGTTGCGCGCGGGTTTTCACGGTCCACGGTGTGGAACTGGCCATTGAACAGAATCAGATCGGCGTTCATAGGGTTTCCTTTACAGAGGCTTCAAGCCAGGGAGCGAACAGACGAGTGGCGGCCGGCATCAGCAGGTAGACCACCAGCAATACGATGGTCAGCGTCACCAGAAAGGTCGCGACCACGTAGTTGGACAGGAACGGGTGCAGGCCCAGGACCGGGCCCCAGATGATCGGAACCAGCAGGGTCAGCGGCAGGATGACAAACAGGGTGACCACCGCCTGCTTCCAGCGCGGCGGCTTGGCGGCACTGTCGGCCAACGGGGCAAACCAGAATTCGTTGAGCGCGCCGATTTCGGTGTTGTCGCCGTCGGCGAGCATGGGTGCGGCCTCGGCGATCAGGTCTTGGCGTTCCGGGGAGTCGAGCCAGCGCTCAAGCGCATCGGTGGTGCGATAGCGCAGGACGCAGGTGAACAGCGCGCGGTTGTTCTGTTGACTGCGTACGACATCCACGCCGAGATGGCCCGGACGTTCGCCGGCGATGCGCACAATACGCCGCAACCAGGCTTCATAGTCGGCTTCGCGACCGGGTTTGATGAGGTGTTTGACCACCAGTGTGACGACTTCGTCGGGACCGGTATCGGGTGTTGGATCCATGGCGTTTGATTCCCCCCAAAAGCGTTGAGCGATGGGGGGAGTCTGAGGGAATGGCGCGTCGGCGAATTGGATGTATGTGCTGTTTGAGCAATTCGCCGCTTACGTATCCGTTACCGGGATAACAGGCCGGCCCTCAATCCAGATCCCGCGCATCATGGCGCTCAGGCAGTTGCTCCGCAGGCTCGCCGGAAACCCGGTTCACCCGGCGCCCGCGCTGCACCGCAGGCCGTGCCTCGATCGCATCGGCCCAGCGCAGCACATGGGTGTACTCGTGCACCGAAAGAAACTCCGCCGCCCCGTACAAGCGGCCTTTCACCAGCCCGCCATACCACGGCCAAATCGCAATGTCGGCGATGGTGTATTCGTCACCGGCAATGTATTTACTCACGGCCAGGCGCTGCTCCAGCACATCCAGCTGACGTTTGGTTTCCATGGCAAACCGGTTGATCGCGTATTCCATCTTGCTCGGCGCATATGCGTAAAAGTGCCCGAAACCACCGCCCAGATAAGGCGCGCTGCCCATCTGCCAGAATAACCACGACAAACATTCCGCACGGGCGGCAGGCTCGGTGGGAAAGAACGCGCCAAACTTCTCGGCCAGGTACTGCAAAATCGCGCCCGACTCGAACACCCGAATCGGCGTGTCACCGCTGCGGTCCAGCAGCGCAGGAATCTTGGAGTTCGGATTGACCGACACAAACCCGCTGCCAAACTGGTCACCGTCGCCGATCTTGATCAGCCAGGCGTCATATTCCGCACCGCTGTGCCCCAGGGCCAACAGCTCTTCGAGCAGGATGGTGACCTTCTGACCATTCGGCGTCGCCAGTGAATACAGCTGCAAGGGATGCTTGCCGACCGGCAGCTCCTTGTCATGAGTCGCACCGGCAACGGGCCGGTTGATGCTGGCGAAGGTGCCGCCGCTTTCGGTGTCCCAGGTCCACACCTTCGGGGGTACGTAGTCCGTCATGGTTTAGTGCTCCTCTGTTTCAGTAGTGTTCGACGCAGCCAGTTGAGCCACGTTCCATCCGCCGCCCAGCGCCTTGATCAGGCCCACATTAGCGCTCAATTGCTGGGTTTGCAGCTGCAATACCGTGCGCTTGGCTTCCAGCGCCGCCACTTGGGCGGTCACCACGTCCAGATACGCCACGGCGCCCTGGCGATAGCGTGAGGTTGAAAGGTCTTCGGCGTATTGCGCCGCAGCCGCCGCGTTACGCTGATCATCCAGCGCGCTGCCCAGGCCCGCGATCTGCGACAGGTTGTCTTCCACCTGTTCAAAAGCGCCCAACACCACACCGCGGTATTTGGCCGCCGCTTCGTCGGTGGCCGCCTTGGCGATATCCACCTGAGCCTGGCGTGCGCCGCCATCGAATAGCGTGCCTACCAGCGACGGGCCAATGGCCCAGAACAGGTTAGGTGCGCTGAGCAAGCGTGCGAACTCATCACTTTGATAACCGCCCTGGGCGCTCAAGGTGATCTGCGGAAACCACGCGGCCTTGGCCACGCCGATACGCGCATTGGCCGACGCGATGCGACGCTCGGCAGCGGCAATGTCCGGACGACGTTGCAGCAGGCTGGACGGCACGCCGGTCGGCACATTCGGCAAGGCGATCGGCGCGACGTTGACGGCGACGGTGTAGGTCGAGGCCGACTCACCCAGCATCGCGGCGATGGAATGCTCCAGCACAGCGCGCTGTACCTGGCTCTGGGTCAACTGCGACTTGACCGTCGACAATTGCGTGCGCGCCCGCGCCACGTCCAGGCCCGACACAATCCCGCCGCCGTGCAGGCCTTCGGTCAGGTTCAGGGCCTTGGCGTAGGCGTCACGGGTTTGTTCCAACAACTGGTTTTGCCAGTCGATGCCACGCAGGCGGATGTAGCTGTCAGCCAGCTGCGCTTGCAGGCTCAAGCGCACCGACGCGAGGTCGGCTTTGGCCGCCTCGGAATCGCTGGTGCCGGCGGCGACGGTGTCGCGCACGCGGCCCCAGAGGTCGACTTCATAGTCCACTTCCAAACCCAGAGTGGCCGAGTTGTAGGTGTCCGGTGAAGTGGCCGAGCGCAAAGGCTTGGTGTCTGACTGACGAATACGCTGGCCATTGCCGAGGGCCGAGATCGTCGGAAACAGCCCGGAGCGCGCTTGGGCCTCGAAACCCTGGGACTGTTGGTAGTGCGCCAGCGCCGCGCTCAGGTCGGCGTTGTTTTTCAGCAGTTCTTGCTGCATCGCGTCCAGTTGCGGGTCGTTGTAGATGCGCCACCAGCCATCACGGTTAGCCTGATCATTCGGCGCGCCGACCGTCCACGGCCCTTGGGTATGAAACTGCGCCGCCGTCGGTGTTGGCGGCACCTTGAGCGGCGGCGCCAGGGAGCAGGCGCCCAGGCTCAAGGTGGCGAGCAGCCCCAGTACGGTGCGCTTAGCCATGGGGTTTGACCTCGGTGGCGGCGACGGCCAGTTGCACCGAATCATCATCGGCCAGGCCATCCGGTGGGGTGTCGATCACGCGGTCGGCGGCTTGCAGGCCGCTGGCAATTTCTACGCTGTCGCCAAAGTCGCGGGCGATGCTGATGGTCTTGAAGTGCACGTGGTTCTGGGCATCAAGGGTGGCGACGCGCATGCCCTTGTCATCGAACACCAGCGCGCTGGACGGTATACGCAGCACATCGGCCTGCACCGGCAGGTCGAACTGCACGCTGGTGTACCCACCCGGCAGCAGGCGGCCGCCGGGGTTGTCCACGAGCAATTGCACGAGGGTGCTGCCGGAAGCGGCGTTGACCGCGTCGGCGGTGGCGATGACTTTGCCGGTGAAGGTTTCACCGCGATATTCCGGCACGCTCAAACGCGCGGTGGCGCCTTCGCGAATCTGCGGCGAGAAGGTTTGCGGCACCTGCACATACACACGCAGACGGCTGACATCAGCCACGGCGAACAACTCTTTACCGGCGGTGCCGCCAGCGCTGATCAACGCGCCCACGTCGGTGCTGCGCGCCGTGACCACACCGGCAAACGGCGCCACCAAGTGCTGGAAGCCTTTGGTGGCGACCAACTGGTCGACATTCGCCTTGGCGGCCGTCACTTGCGCTTGCTTGGCGGTCAGGTCGCCGGTGCGCTCGTCCACGTCCTGACGCGACACCGAGTCGTTCACCAGCATGGCCTGCCAGCGTTTGGCGGTGGTTTGCGCCAGCGTGGCATTGGCCTGGGCCGACGCCAGGGTGGCGCGGGCTTGCAGCAGTTGCTGGTCGAGTTCCGGGGTGTCGATTTCGGCCAGTACTTGCCCGGCCTTGACGCGGGTGCCGATGTCGACATTCCAGGATTTGAGGTAGCCGTTGACCCGCGCAAAAATCGACGCGCGGGAATAGGCTTCCATCCGCCCCGGCAGGTTGAGCACCGGCCCCTGGGCTTGCACCACCGGTTTGATCAGGTTGACGCTGGGCAGGGCCTGGGCGTCGGTCCAGGTCTTGAGGTCGCGGGACTCGCTGGCGCGCACGCCAATGCCGACACCAACGATGACTACCACGACGACCCCACCGACGATGAGCCAGAGCAGGCCACGGGAAGACTTCGGTTGAGAATGGGAAACGGACATGTCAAACCCCTACGGTAACGGTGGTCGCAAGCGGCGCGTGTTGGCGACGCCCGTGCACAAGACTGAAAATCAGCGGAACCAGAATCAGGCTGGCGATGGTGGCGAACATCAGGCCGCCGATCACCGCACGGCCGAGCGGCGCGTTCTGCTCACCGCCCTCCCCCAGGCCCAGGGCCATGGGCGCCATGCCGATGATCATCGAGATGGCAGTCATCAACACCGGCCGCAACCGGGTGAAGCCGGCTTCCAGTGCGGCTTGCACCGCATCACCGTGCTCCGCCAGGCGCTCGCGGCAGAAGCTCACCACCAGGATGGCGTTGGCGGTGGCCACGCCCATGCACATGATCGCCCCCGTCAGCGCCGGCACCGACAACGGCGTGTGGGTGATAAACAGCATCCACACAATGCCGGCCAGCGCCGCCGGCAACGCGGTGATGATCACAAACGGGTCAGCCCAGGACTGGAAGTTGACCACGATCAGCAGGTAAATCAGCACCACCGCGCCGAGCAGGCCGAACAGCAAGCCGCTGAAGGCCGCGTTCATGGTCTGCACCTGGCCCTGCAGGATCACCTTGGAGCCGGTCGGCACTTCACCGGCGTGCGCCGCGATGATTTTCTGGATATCGGCGGCGACGCCGCCCAGATCACGGTCCTGAATCGCCGTCAGTACTTCAACCACCGGCTGGATATCCGACTGGGTGATCACCGAGTTGCTGTGGCTGCGCTGAATAGTCGCCAGGCCGCCGAGGGTCTGGTCGGCCGCAGCGCCACTGCCGCCACTGAGCGGCAGGTTGTGCAACGCCGCCAGGCTTTCGAGGCTGTATTGCGGGGTTTGCATCACGATCGGGTAGGAAATGCCGTTGGCCGGGTTGAGCCAGAACGTCGGCGCCACCTGGCTGGAACCGGCGAGGTTGACCACCAGGCTGTTGGTCACGTCACGTTCGGTCAAACCGACCAATTGCGCGCGGGTGCGGTCCACGTCGATGTTGAATGTCGGCAACTGCCGCGACTGCTGGATGCGCGCATCCACCACCCCCGGCACCCGGCGAATATCACGCAGCAACGCGTTGGCATAGGTGAAGTTGCCTGCCAGGTTGTTGCCGGTGATTTGCAGGTCAATCGGTGCTGACGAGCCGAAGTTGAGGATCTGCCCGACAATGTCCGAGGCCGGGAACGAGAACACCGCGCTCGGGAATTCCCGTGGCAGGGTCTCGCGCAATTCGCGCATGTACTCGGCGGTCGGGCGATGGCCTTCATTCAGGCTGATCTGGATGTCGCTGTCCTGGGAACCCACGGTGCCGGTGTTGTTGTACACCACGTTGATCCCGCTGATGGACAGCCCGATGTTGTCGACCAACGCTTTGAGCTCGCTGGCCGGGATCTTGCGGCGGATCGCGTTTTCAATGTCGGCGATCAGGTGCGCGTTACTTTCCACCCGTGTGCCCACCGGGGCGCGCACGTGCAGCAGGATCAGCCCGGAATCGACCTCGGGGAAAAAATTGCGGCCGAGGAACGGCACCAGCGCAAACGACACTGCAACAAACGCCAACAACCCGATCACCACCGTGCGGCGGTGGTGCAAGGCGCTGCCCAACACCGCGTGATAACGCTCGCGGAAGGCTTCAAACCGCCGCTCGAAACCGCGCTGGAAGTTCACCAGCGGGTTGCGCGTCGGCGCTGGCCCGTCTTCGCCATGCACATGGGGCTTGAGCAGATAATTGGCGAGGGTCGGCACCAGGGTCCGCGACAGCAGGAACGAGGCGATCATTGCGAAGATCACCGCCTCGGCCATCGGCACAAACAGAAAGCGCGCCACGCCATCGAGGAAGAACATCGGCACAAACACGATGCAGATACACAGCAGCGACACAAAAGCCGGCGTGACGATTTGCGCGGCGCCGTCGAGGATCGCCGTCTGCACCGGCTTGCCCTGCTCCAGGTGCCAGTTGATGTTTTCGATGGTCACCGTGGCGTCGTCCACCAGGATCCCCACGGCCAGGGCCAGGCCGCCGAGGGTCATGATGTTAAGGGTTTCGCCGAGGGCCGACAGCGTGGCAATCGAGGCGAGAATCGCCAGCGGAATCGAGGTGGCGATGATCACCGTCGAACGCCAGCTGCCGAGGAACAGCAGGATCATCAGGCTGGTCAGCGCCGCCGCGATCAAGCCTTCACGGGCCACGCCGCTGATGGCCGAGCGCACGAACAGCGACTGGTCGCCGATCAGGTCGATATTCAGGTTGGGCGGTATCGCGGCCTTGTTGTCCGCCAGCTTGTCCTTGACCCCGGCGATCACCCCGAGTGTGGACGCCGAGCCGGTCTTGAGCACCGTCAGCAGTACCGAGCGGTTGCCGTTCACGTGCACGATATTCGATTGCGGCGGGTTGCCATCGCGCACGCTGGCCACATCGCGGATCAGTACGGTGGTGCCGTCGGCGGTCTTGATCGGCAGGTTTTCCAGGTCATGGAAATCCGACGGCGAGTTGTTCAGCTGCAGGTTGAATTCGTAGCTGCCGATCTTCTGCGTGCCCACCGGGGTGATCAGGTTCTGGGTCGCCAGGGCGGTCGCGACGTCCTGCGCCGACAGGCCACGGGCCTGCATGCGCGCCGAGTCCAGGTCGATCTGTACCTGGCGACTCTTGCCGCCAAACGGGTACGGCAGCGCTGCGCCGGGCACGGTGGTGAGCATCAGGCGCACGGTGTTAATACCGATATCGCCGAGCTGCTGCTCGCTCAGGCCCGGTCCTGACAGAGCAAGCTGCACGATCGGCACGGTGGAGGCGCTGTAGTTGAGGACCAGCGGCGGCACGGTGCCGGCCGGCAATTGCCGCAGGATCGCCTGGGACACCGAGGTCACCTGGGCGTTGGCCGTACTGATGTTGACGCCGGGCTGGAAGAAGATCTTCACAATCCCGTAGCCGTTCATCGACTGCGCGTCAATGTGGCGGATGTCGTTCACGGTGGTGGTCAGCACCCGTTCGAACGGCGAGGTGATGCGCCCCGCCATCTGGTCGGGCGGCAAGCCGGTGTACTGCCAGATCACCGCGATCACCGGGATGCGGATTTCGGGAAAGATGTCGGTCGGCGTACGCCATGCCGCCAGCGGGCCGATGATCAGGATGAAGATGGCCAAGACCAGAAAGGTATAGGGGCGCAGCAATGCGATGCGCACAAGGCTCAGCATAGGAGGTGATCCGGACAGGGGGTTGGACGTTCAAGCAGGCAGAGCCGTGCCGTTTTCCCGCCTCACCCCATGCGCTTCCTGGGGAGTTTGTAACGACATACGGGTCACAAAGAGGCAAGTGCCACGATATCCAATTTAGTGGCGTACGCAACTAATTTGTTTCAAACTGTCTCAATATTCACATTTGCTGATTCAACATGTGCCGATGTTCATCTGCGGCCTCAAAGGCCTTGTCCTGACAGGGCTGGCAGGCATAATCGCCCCTGTCGTGTTTTGTATCAGAGAGTATTTGCCCTTGAAATCCGTACCGTCCTGCACCGAGAGTCCCAGCGTCTGCGTGAATGGTGCCGTGCGCCGCACGTCCCGTCGCCTGGGCCAGATCTATGACGAGGCCTACGCGTCGTGCGGCTTGAAAGCCACCCAGTTCGCCGTGCTCAACCATATCTCCAAGGCCGGCATGCCAAAAATGGGGGAGCTGGCGCAGACCCTGGTCATGGATTTGTCGGCCCTGGGCCACACGCTCAAGCCGCTGGTGCGCGACGGGCTGGTGGAACTGCGTGTGGACGAACTCGACCGCCGCACCCGCCGCGTGCTGCTGACCGACGCCGGCGTGAGCCTCCATGCCAAGGCCCGACGGATTTCGCTGAAGATGTCCGAGCGTTTCGATCAGGCGTTTGGCCGCGAAGCCGCCGCACAATTGCGCCAGACCCTGGACTTTATTGCCTCCGACGAGTTTGCCCAGGCCTTGCTCGCCAAGGACGACTAAGCCATCGGCTGGTGGTTGGTCACGCAGTGAATTCCACCGCCGCCCGCCGCAATGGCGTCGATATTCAGCTGCACCACGGTGCGGTTCGGGTATAGCCGCGTCAGCAGGTCCAGCGCCTTGCGGTCCGCCACCGCGTCGCCAAATTCCGGCGCAATCACCGCGCCATTGATCACGAAATAATTGATATAGCCTGCCGCAAAGTCCTTGTTGCCTTTGCTGAACCTGCTTTTACGCGGGTTCAGCGGTGGCGACACGGTGTGCACTTGCAGCTGGCGGCCGTCGGCGTCGGTGGCGTTCTTGAGTATTTCCAGGTGAGCCAGGGTGACCTTGTGGTCGTAGGACTCGGGGTCGGTGTCGAGGTTGGCCAGCACCACGCCCGGCGAGACGAAGCGCGCGTAGAAGTCGACATGCGCGTCGGTAATGTCCTTGCCCTTGATACCCGGCAGCCAGATGATTTTGCGCAGGCCCAGGCGCTCTTTCAGCTCGGCCTCGACATCGGCCTTGCTCCAGTCGGGGTTGCGATTACGGTTGATCCAGCTGCTTTCGGCCATGATGCCGGTGCCCAGGCCGTCCACTTCGATGCCACCGCCCTCACCCACCAGCTCGCTGCGGATGTGTTTGGCGCCGGTTTCTTCGGCGATCAGGGCGGCCAGCAGTGCGTCATCGTCGTGCTGCTGTTTGTTGCCCCAGCCGTTGAAGTTGAAGTCCACCGCGCCGATGCCGCCGGTGCCGTCGATGACGAAATTGGCGCCGGTGTCGCGGATCCAGATGTCGTCCAGATCGGTTTCGACAAAGGTGATATTGCGCGTGCCGCAGTGTTTTTCTGCTAGGGCACGCTCGTCTTCACGGCAGAACACGGTGACCGGTTCGTGCTCGGCGATGGCCCTGGCAATACGGCCGAGGGCGGCCTGCACGTCGGCGGTCAAGTCCTCCCAGATCGCGTCCTGGGCGCCAAAGGCGATGAAGGCCTGGCGGTGTTTTTCGCCTTCGTCGGGCATGTAGAAACGCCCGCCAACGGCAGCGCGTACGTGGGTGTTGATCAGGGTCATGGCGCAGACCACGCTGGCTTGTTTGATGAAGGTGCGGCGAGTGGGCATGTTGGTCTCGGGGATACAGTGTTGGGTTGAACGGGGGTTAAAGGTGCGTTTGTGGCGAGCGAGTTTCTTGTGGCGAGCGAGCTTGCTCGCGTTGGAGTGCGCAGCGCTCCCGCTTTTTTTGGGGCCGCTGCGCAGCCCAACGCGAGCAAGCTCGCTCGCCACAGGGAGCTCGTTATCCACATTTATTTGACGGTAGCTGTCTTGAATTTAGTCCACACGCGCATTCGCGCGCGCATATCGGCCTGGGAAATGTCCTTGCCGGCGATCAGCCGATCAAAGGTGGCCGCATCCGGGTAAATGTCCGGGTTGTCGCGCATGCTCGCTTCCACATCCGGCCGGGCCTTGGCGTTGGCCGTGGGGTAGCCGGTGAAGTTGGTGATGGCGGCCATGTTTTGCGGGCGCATCACGAAGTTGATAAAGGCGTAGGCGTATTCCGGGTGTTGCGCATCGACCGGAATCGCCATGGTGTCCATCCACACCGTGGTGCCTTCGCGGGGGATGTGGTAACCGAAGGTCACGGCTTTGCCGGCGGCATCGGCGGCGCGCTGGGCCTGGGTCATGTCGCCGCTGTAGCCCAGCGACAGGCACAGGTTGCCGTTGACCAGGTCAGTGACCGGTTGCGACTGGAACTTGCGAATGTAGGGGCGCAGTTTGAGCAACAAGTCGCTGGCGGCCGCGAGGTCTTCGCGCTTGGCGCTGCGCGGGTCGCGGCCCAGGTAGTTGAGCACTACGGCGAGCACTTCGTCCGGCGAGTCGATCAATGAGATTCCGCAATCAGCGAACCTGGCCGCATTTTCCGGTTTGAACAGCAAATCGAGGCTGTTGACCGGCGCATTTGGCATGCGCTGCTGAATCTGTTGGGTGTTGTAGGTCAGGCCAATGGTGCCCCAGGTGTAGGGCATCGTGGCTTTGTTCGAATGAACATACTGGGTACGCAGTTTCTGCAAACCGGGCTCGATGTCACCCATCTCGGTGAGCTTTGCGGGGTCCAAAGGCTGCAAGGCGCCCGCACGCATCAGGCGCTCAGCCACGGTGTCACCCGGGAAGATCAGGTCGTAGCCGCTGCCGCCCGCCATTAGCTTGGCTTCGAGGGTTTCGCTGCCGTCCATCACGTCATAGATCACCTTGATGCCGGTTTCGGCGGTGAAACGCGACAAGGTGTCGGCGGCGAAATAGTCGGCCCAGTTGTAGAGTTTCAGGGTTTTGTCTTCGGCGCTTGCGCAGACGGCGGTGAGCACCAGTGCGCAGCTCAACAGCTTGGGGGTCAGTCTCATGCCGAAAGCCTCGATTGACGACCGTCCAGGGTCAGCAGGCCGCCATACATTTCCGGGCGGCGATCACGGAAGATGCCCCAGGTCAGGCGTTCTTCGCGCATGGCCGACAGATCGAGACTGTGCACCAGCAAGCGGGTGCTTTCGCGGTCGGCTTCGGCAAGCAGCTTGCCCTTGTGGTTGCAGATAAACGATGAGCCATAGAAATCCATTTGCAGGCCTGCGTCGGTGGTTGCAACTTCGCGCCCGACACGGTTGGCCGCCACCACCGGCACCAGGTTCGCCGCCGCATGGCCGCGCATGGTCATCTGCCAATGGTCGCGCGAATCCAGCGTGGCGCAGCCGGGTTCCGAGCCAATGGCGGTGGGAAATAGCAGCACTTCGGCCCCCTGCAACGCCAGGCAGCGCGCGGTCTCGGGGAACCACTGGTCCCAGCAGATGCCAATGCCCAACCGCCCGAACGCCGTGTCCCACACGCGAAAACCGCTGTCACCGGGGCTGAAATATTCCTTCTCCTGATAGCCGATGGCATTCGGGATGTGGGTCTTGCGGTACACCCCCAGCAATTGCCCGTCGGCATCGGCCACGCTCAGGGAATTGAAGAAGGCATTGCCGGCCTTTTCAAACCAGCTCAGCGGCAACACCACGCCCAACTCTTTGGCCAGCGCAGCAAAGCGCTTGAGCACACGGCTGTGAGTGTATTCCTCGGCCAACGCCAAGTGCTTGTGGTGTTGCTCAATGCAGAAATACGGCGTGGCGAACAGCTCCTGCAACAGGATCACCTGCGCCCCTTTCGCCGCCGCTTCGCGCACCAGTTGTTCGGCCCGGTCGAGGTTGCCGGGCAAATCCCAGCTGCACGGCATCTGCGTGGTCGCAATGGTCAAAACGGTCATGGCATTACCCCTTGAGTGGCCAGGCCGGTTGCTGCTGGGTGATGCAATGCACCCCGCCGCCGCCATGGGCCAGATGGTTGATCTGCACCGGCACGATTTCGCGGCCGGGGAACGTCTGGGCCAGTACCTGGGCGGCGACCTGGTCAGCGGCGATGCCATAAGCCGGCATGATGATTGCGCCGTTGGCGATGTAGAAGTTGGTGTAGGAGGCGCAGAACACTTCAGCGTCGGTGTCCACCGCGTCGGTGGCTTCGTACAGCTCGATCATCTCGAAGTGGCGGCCCCTGGCGTCGGTGGCCAATTGCAGGGCGCGGCGGTTTTCGCGCACCACGTCGGCGTAGACCGAGCTTTGGTCATGGGTGGCGTCGACCAGCAGCACGCCGGGACGCGCGAAGGCGCATACGCCGTCCACGTGGCCGTCGGTCATGTCGCCGGTCAAGTAATCCGGGTCACCGGGCAGCCAGATGGTTTTCTTGATGCCCAGCAGGCGCGCGAAGATTTCTTCAATTTCGGCCTTGGTCACACCGGGGTTGCGGTTGGGGTTGAGCAGCACCGATTCGGTGGTGATCAGCGTACCCTCGCCGTCCACGTGGATGGCACCGCCTTCGTTGCTCAGCGGCGTGCCGAAGCACTCCAGGTCCAAGTGGTTGAGCACCCGGCGTGCCAGGCTTTCGTCCAAATCGTAGGCCGACTTGCCGCCCCAGGCATTGAAACGCCAGCTCACACCGGCCAGACCCAATCGCGGGTGGCAGATAAAGCTCGGCCCGGAGTCGCGGCACCAACTGTCGTTGGCGGGCTGCGCGATCAGTTCCACCCGTGGGCCGCACAAGGCTTTGGCACGGGTGATTGCCGAAGGATCGACGAGCATTTTCACCGGTTCAAATCGTGCAATTGCATTGGCGACCCGCGCAAAATCTTCCTGCACCTGCGCCAGAGTCACACCCCACGTGGTCTCCCACAGAGCGGTGTTGTGCGGCCAGACCATCCAGGTTGCCACGTGCCGAGCCCACTCCGCGGGCATCCACCAACCACTGCCTGAAATTTCATTGCGCTGCATGACAAGTACCTTTGAGTTAAGTCATTGTGTTCAGTGACAACTGCCCACGGAGTCCTGGTATTCATGCTACGGCGCCGCCAAAGGCCAAACAAACGATGGATTTTGTAGAAAACTGATTAGAGGAACTTATCAGCATGCTCAATCACTGGCCCCCGCTCGGCACCCTGCGCGGCTTTGAAGCCGCGGCCCGGCTGGGCAGTTTCCACAAGGCTGCCGAAGAGCTGCACCTGACCCAATCGGCGATCAGCCAGCAGATTCGCAGCCTGGAGGCCTACCTTGAGCAACCGCTGTTTTTCCGCAGCGGGCGCAGCGTGAGCCTCACCGACGCGGGCTACGATTTCCTCAGCACCACCCAGGCGTTGTTGCAGCAACTGGCGGTGGGTGTGCGGCGGCTGGGGCAGTACCGCAAGCCCAATCAATTGGTGCTCAACACCACGCCGACCTTCGCGCGCCACTGGTTGCTGCCAAGGCTGGCGGACTTTCGGCGCCAGCACCCGGAAGTGGACCTGTGGATTTTCAGCACCGACGAAGTGCCCGATATGGCGAGCCAAACCATCGACCTGGCCGTGCGCGACGACATCAGCTCCCAGGCCGAATGCAGCTTTAAAGTGCTGCACGCCGACCGCTTGTTTGCGGCGTGCCACCCGAGCGTGCTGAAGCTGTCGAAGGAGCAGCGCACCACCTTGCACGGCGAGCGGGAAATGGACTGGAGCCACTGGGCCGTGGAAGCCGGAGTGGATGTGGGGCAACAGGACCAGGGACTGAATTTTTCCGATCCGGGTTTGTTGCTGGACGCGGTATGCACTGGGCTGGGCATTGGCCTGGTCAGCCAGTTGCTCAGTCGCCAGGCGCAAGAAAATGGTTTGCTCACGCCCCTGGTCGAGGCCACTATTCGCGGCCCGAGCTGGGCGCTGTTGACGCATCGCGACAGTGAGCATGACCCCATGGCACGCAGCTTTACCGCGTGGCTGCTGACCCATTTACCGGTAGACCCGACATGACGGACCGGCTTGAAGACATCCTCACCGAGGGATTATCGGTGCTGTTCTGCGGCATCAACCCCGGCAAGGGCTCCGCCGCCCTTGGCCTGCACTTTGCCAACCGCAGCAACCGCTTCTGGCGCACGCTGCACCTGGCCGGGTTTACACCCCATGAAATCCAGCCGGAGGATGGCCGCACGTTGCTACGTTACGGCTGCGGGTTGACCACCGTGGTGGAACGCCCCACGGCGAGCGCGGGTGAGCTGGCAAGGCATGAATTCAAAGATGCGGCGGCGGCATTTGAACAGAAGATTCGCAAATGCCGGCCGCGCTTCGTGGCGTTTCTGGGCAAAGCCGCTTACAGCGCCTTGTCGGGCCAACGGGACATGGCCTGGGGGCGGCAGCCGCCATTATTGGGCGGTGCTGCGGTCTGGGTACTGCCCAACCCCAGCGGGCGCAATCTGGCGTTCAACCTGGAGCAATTGGTGGAGGCGTATCAACGACTGCGCGAGGCCATTGCACATCCCGATCAAGAGCCCTTAATCTCGTGAGCCAAATACCCCGAGAGCAATGGAGGCTTCATGAAACTGATCGGCATGCTGGACTCGCCCTACGTGCGGCGCGTGGCTATTTCCCTGGACCTGTACGGAGTCGAGTTCGTACACGAGCCGCTCTCGGTGTTCCGTCACTATCCCGAATTTGCTCAGATAAACCCGGTGGTCAAGGCGCCCACGCTGGTACTCGACGATGGAACAGTGCTGATGGATTCCAGCCTGATCCTCGACTACCTGGAAGCCTTGGCCCCAAACGACAAAAAGCTGCTGCCTCAAGCACCCCTCGCCCGTGCCCATGATTTGCACCTGCTGGGATTGGCATTGGCTGCGTGCGAGAAAAGCGTGCAGATCGTGTACGAACACAACCTGCGCCCCGCCGAGAAGCTGCACGCACCCTGGCTCGATCGCATCAGCGGCCAATTACTGGAGGCTTATGCGTTGCTGGACAAGCACCTGGCCGACAGTGAAGCGCTGACCCAGTCGTCCCTCACGGCGGCGGTCGCCTGGTCGTTCAGCCAGTTCACGGTGGCATCAGTGGTCAAGGCGGATGCGTTTCCTGACCTGAAACGCCATGCCGAATGCCTGGAGAGACATCCGGCCTTCAAGAAATACCCCATTGAGTAACGGGCTCAGACCCAGCCACCGTCCACTATAAAGTTCTGCGCCGAACACATCGCCGACGCATCAGAGGCGAGAAACAGCGCCATATTGGCGATGTGTTCCGGCAAGACGCTGCCCGGCAGGCATTGGCTGCGGCTGATCAGTTCTTTGGCGGCGTCGTCCACCCACATCTCCAATTGTTTTTCGGTCATGACCCAACCCGGCACCAGGGTATTGACGCGGATGCGGCTCGGCCCCAACTCACGCGCCAGCGCGCGGGTCATGCCATGTGCCGCGGCCTTGCTGGCGGCGTACACCGGGTAACCGGCGGACGCCATCATCCAGCCCACCGAGCCAAGGTTGATGATCGCCCCGCCACCTGCGCGTTTCATCATCGGCACCACCGCCTTGGCGGCGAAGAACGCATGCTTGAGGTTGACCGCGATCAGCCTGTCGAACATGGCCGAATCGACTTCTTCGAGGGTGTGACGCACATCGTTGGCAGCGTTGTTGACCAGCACGGTGATGGGACCGAGCGAGTGTTCAAATCGCTCGATCGCGGCCTTGAAGGCGATTTCGTCGGTGATGTCGCAATGCACGAACTCCACGACGTGCCCCTGGGAACTCAACAGCGCCGCCAATCGCTCGCCCTGACTTTGCGCACGGTCCACAAAGCCGACCCTGGCACCCTGGCCGGCGAACGCCCGCACCATGAATTCGCCAATGCCCGAGGCGCCACCGGACACCAATACGGTCTTACCCTTGAGGTCGGGATAAATGGCCTGCTCAGTACTCATATAACGATTGCCTCACTGAATTAGTCTTATTTTATTTTGCAAACACACGGTAAAAGGCTATAAATCTGCTGCCATATCGACAAAATATCGCACATTAGTAGAACTATTCCACAGAAAACAACAAAAGGAAGTTCGACCATGAAGCATCCTCGTCATCTGCTTTCCGGCCTCGCCTTGTCCATGCTGATCGCCAGCGGTGGCGCCCAGGCCGCCGGCCTCACCAGCGAGCAAAAACCGTTCGGCAAAACCAATGACGGCACCGCCGTCGAACAGTATGTGTTGCGCAACAGCCATGGCATGCAAGCTACAGTCATCACCTACGGCGGCGTGTTGCAGTCGCTGAAGGTACCGGATAAAAACGGCAAGACCGAGGACGTCGTGCTCGGCTTTGACGACGTGCAGGGTTACCAGGCCGGTACTGCGTTTTTCGGCGCGACCATCGGGCGCTTCGGCAACCGCCTCGCGGCCGGGGCCTTCGAACTGGACGGCAAACGCTATCAGGTCCCGCTCAACGACGGCCCCAACTCGCTGCACGGCGGCGCCCAGGGGTTCGACAAACACGTGTGGCAAGCCAAGTCGGTCAAGGGCAAGGACTCGGTTGGCGTCACCCTCACCTACCTGTCCAAAGACGGCGAGATGGGCTTTCCGGGCAACCTGAAAACCGAAGTCACCTACAGCCTCAACGATAAAAACGAACTGCACATCGACTACAAGGCCACCACCGACAAACCGACGGTGCTCAACCTCACCAACCACAGCTACTTCAACCTCGCCGGCGCGGGCAACGACGACATCCTCAAGCAAGTCGCCACCCTGCACGCCAGCCACTACACCCCGGTCAACGCCACCTTGATCCCCACCGGCGAACTCGCCCCGGTCGAAGGCACGCCGATGGACTTCCTCAAACCAACCCCCATCGGCCAACACATCAAGGACGACCACCCGCAACTGAAATTCGCCGAACCCAAACAAGGCGGGTTCGACTTCAACTGGGCGCTGGACACCAAAGGCGACCTCAAAAAACTCGCCGCCGAAGTCCACGACCCCGCCTCAGGCCGACGCTTACAGCTCTACACCACCGAGCCCGGCGTGCAGTTCTACACCAGCAACTTCCTCGACGGCACAGTGAAAGGAAAGGCCGGTAAAACCTACCAACACTGGAGTGGTTTCACGCTGGAGACCCAACATTTCCCGGACGCCCCCAACCAGCCGAAATTCGCCTCAACCCGCCTCAACCCGGGCCAGACCTATACGCAGAACACCATCCTCAAGTTCACTGCTGACTGAAAAAAGTGGGAGCAGGCTTGCTCGCGAAGGCGGTGTGTCAGCCGATTAATGTGTTGACTGAACCACCGCATTCGCGAGCAAGCCCGCTCCCACAGTTTTGACCGAGTACAAATTCCATGACCTGACAATTCTGCTTCTCTGTAGGAGCTGGCTTGTCGAATCGTCGCACCGCTGCGATGCAGACACCTCGGTACTTCAGGCACACCCAGTAGATGCCATCGCAGGCAAGCCAGCTCCCACATTTGGATCTCCATACATTTTGGATCTCCACCTATCAGTGAGAACCCAATCTGCTCTAGAAAAAAACAGCGCTTTTGATCCAACC
>NZ_MSDF01000037.1 GCF_002022275.1 Pseudomonas fluorescens | reverse complement strand
TAAGGGCGGAACCAATCCAAGCCATCACCCAAATACCGGATATACCCAACGACATTTGACTCCCCTCTAACCCCCGTGCTCTCCTACACATCTTAGTTTCGGGTGCCCTTCACAGGGTGAAACGGGAAACCGGTGCGTCATAGCGTTATGACCAGTCCGGTGCTGCCCCCGCAACGGTAAGCGAGCGAAGTATCACAGCCACTGTGCAAATGCATGGGAAGGCGATGCTTTCAGGACTCCTCAGGAGCCCCCTCGCAAGCCCGGAGACCGGCCCGAAAAATCAGATAACAAACCCGCGGTGGGCGGGCGCTGTTTGAACCCTGCGTGCCCGGCTCGCGGGGTTTTCATGCGCCTGCGTCACCCTGAAACCCAGAAGGGACGCGCCATGTCGATCATCAGCAGCACCTCGCACACCGCCAGCAGCACCTCCACCCTGAGCCAACGCCTGACCGCCGCCATCGGTGCGTCGATTCTCGGCGCGTGCCTGGTGTATTTCGCCGGTTTCTCGCATATCGAAGCGGTGCACAACGCCGCGCACGATACCCGCCACAGCGCTGCGTTCCCGTGCCACTGAGACCTGCCGACATGATCAAGCGTATTGCCCAAACCGCAGGTTTCACCGGCCTGTTGGCCGCCCTGTTGCTGACCCTGCTGCAAAGCTTCTGGGTCGCCCCGCTGATTTTGCAGGCGGAGACCTATGAAAACGCTCCGGCGGCGGTCGAGGTGGCTCATGAACACGCTGCTGGCACTGCTGCGCACACTCACGACGCCGAAGCCTGGGAGCCGGAGGACGGCTGGCAGCGCGTGCTGTCTACCACCGGCGGTAACCTGGTGGTTGCCGTGGGTTTTGCGCTGATGCTGGCCGGCCTCTATACCCTGCGCGCGCCAACCCGCACCGCCCAAGGCCTGCTGTGGGGCCTGGCCGGTTACGCGACGTTCGTACTCGCGCCAACCCTGGGCCTGCCACCTGAATTGCCGGGCACTGCCGCTGCTGATTTGGCCCAACGCCAGGTCTGGTGGATCGGCACCGCCGCATCCACCGCAGCCGGTATTGCGCTGCTGGTATTTGGCCGCAACTGGCTGTTGAAGATCCTCGGCGTCGCCATTCTGGCTGTACCTCACGTGATCGGCGCGCCACAGCCGGAAGTGCATTCGATGCTGGCGCCGGAAGCCCTGGAGGCACAGTTCAAAATTGCTTCGCAACTGACCAATGTGGCGTTCTGGCTGGCCCTGGGGCTGATCAGCGCCTGGCTGTTTCGCCGTAACCGCGACGGTCAATACTCGGCATGACCCTGGTGGTCGGCCTGGGTTGCCAGCGGGGCTGTGATGTTCACACCCTGCTGGCGCTGCTTGACGCCGCCCTCGCCGAGGGCGGTATTGAACGCAAAGACATCACCGCCTTGGCCAGTATTGATCGCAAAAAGGATGAGCCGGGGTTACTTGCCCTGGCCCAACGGTTGAACCTGCCTTTTGAATGTTTCAGTGCAGAGCAACTCGCCCCCTACGAAGATCGTCTCAGCTATAAATCCGACGTGGCTTTTGCCCAAACCGGCTGTTATGGCATTGCCGAAAGCGCTGCTCTCGCCCTGGCCGAACACCTCTGCAAAAGCCCTTCCCGCCTGCTGATCACTCGCAAACAAAACGCCAACGCCACCTTTGCATTGGCTTGCCCAGGCTAAAACCCCGATAATCAGCGCACTCGATCATGAGCAATCTTCATGCTCGCCCGTTTTTCGACAGGAATTCCCCATGACCGTCTACTTCATCGGCGCCGGCCCCGGCGACCCGGAATTGATCACTGTCAAAGGCCAGCGGCTGATCCGCAGTTGCCCGGTGATCATCTATGCCGGCTCGCTCGTGCCCGCGGCGGTGCTGGAAGGTCATCAAGCGGAACAGGTGGTCAATAGCGCTGAATTGCACCTGGAACAGATCATCGACCTGATGAAGGCCGCCCACGCCAAGGGCCAGGATGTAGCACGCGTGCACTCCGGCGATCCGAGCCTGTACGGCGCCATTGGCGAACAAATCCGCCACCTGCGCGAGCTGGGCATTGCGTTTCAGATCATCCCCGGCGTGACGGCGGTAGCCGCCTGCGCCGCGCTGCTGGAAACCGAGCTGACCCTGCCGGACATCGCCCAAAGCGTGATCCTGACCCGCTACGCCGATAAAACCAGCATGCCCGCCGGCGAGGATTTCGACAGCCTGGCGCGGCATGGCACGACCATGGCAATCCATTTGGGGGTCAACCATTTGGAGGAGATCGTTGCCGAATTATTGCCGCACTATGGCGCGGATTGCCCGATTGCCGTGGTGCACCGGGCGACGTGGCCGGATCAGGACTTTGCCCTTGGCACGCTGACGGATATTGTTGAAAAGGTGGCAGCCAAGGGGTTTAGGCGTACGGCGTTGATCATCGTGGGCCGGGTGTTGGCAGACGACAGTTTCAGCGAGTCATCGCTGTATCGCGCAGGTCATGCGCACCTCTATCGGCCTTGAACACATACTGAAGTCAATGCAATACCCTGTGGGAGCCGGGCTTGCCCGCGATAGCGGTAGCTCAGTCAACTCTTCGTTAGCTGATACACCGCTATCGCAGGCAAGCCAGCTCCCACAGTTGATCTGCTTTGTTAGATAAATTGTGTAAGACATTGAATTTAAGGCATAAAAAAACGGCGCTCACGGGGCGCCGTTTTTTTGTTCGCAGTGAACACCTTACTCAGTAGTAGGCGTTTTCTTTCTGCGTGTGGTCGGTCACGTCACGTACGCCCTTGAGCTCCGGAATACGCTCGAGCAGGGTGCGCTCGATGCCTTCGCGCAAGGTCACGTCCGCCTGGCCGCAGCCCTGGCAGCCGCCGCCAAACTTCAACACGGCGATGCCGTCATCCACCACGTCAATCAAGCTGACCTGACCGCCGTGGCTGGCCAGCCCCGGGTTGATCTCGGTTTGCAGGTAGTAATTGATGCGCTCGTTGACCGGGCTGTCGGCGTTGACGTTAGGCACCTTGGCGTTTGGCGCCTTGATGGTCAACTGGCCGCCCATGCGATCAGTGGCGTAGTCGACCACGGCGTCGTCGAGGAAGGCTTCACTGAAGTTATCGATGTACGCGGTGAAGCTTTTCAGCCCCAGGGCGGTGTCTTCAGGCTTTTCTTCGCCGGGCTTGCAGTAGGCAATGCACGTCTCGGCATACTGGGTGCCGGGCTGGGTGATAAAAACGCGGATGCCGATACCCGGGGTGTTCTGCTTGGACAGCAGGTCAGCCAGGTAATCGTGGGCGGCGTCGGTAATGGTTATGGCAGTCATGGAAACTCCTCACAGGCTTGCCGGCAGTTTACGCCAAAATATTACGCAGGTACAAAGTCCGAGTAATTTTGTCGGAAAAGACTTTGCAACCCGATCAGAGGTTTTCATAGCGATTCATATCCAGCACGCCCTCTTCCACCGGCGTGGTTTCGTGGATGTACTGCGACAAGTCATGGAAATACTGCCAGAACAGCGGATGACTGCGACGAATACCCCAACGGTCGACAATCTTCTCGAAGCGCTTGGCATCCTTGGCACTTTCCATCGCCGTCACAAACTCCGGCACTTCCTGCGCAGGGATATTGAACATGAAGTTCGGGTAGCTGCTCAGCACGCCAGGGTAGATGGTCACCGTGTCCAGGCCCGGCTGATAGCGATAAGCCTCGCCCAGCAGAAACGCCACGTTACTGTGCGCCCGGTTGCGCAGCATGCTGTAGACCACGCGTTTGCCGCTGGCGGTTTCGACGCGCAGCATCGTGGCCTCGGGCAGTTGGTCGATGACCTTAAGCCCGGCCGCCGGGCGTGAGGTCAGGCGGCTCAGTGCCTGCTCGGCATCCTGCAGTGCCGGGTCAATACCGTCGCGTGAGCAATAGGCGCCGCTGCAACGGTTGATCGGGTCCGGGCTGGCGTTCAAATCGCCGTAACGGGTCAGAAGCTGGTTGGCGAAGTCGCGTTTCGGGTCTTTTTCGTCCAGGTGCAACCCCGTCGGTTTATCGTCATCAATCGCTTCGTAGTCCAGCCACAGCTTGAGTTTGCCGCTGTTCTGGTACCAGTCGTCCATAAAGTCGTCACGGGTATCGGCGGGCATCAAACGCAGGAAGTTCTGCTCGGCGCCATTGCGGATCAAGTCAAAATACAACCGCGTCTGGGCCTGGTGCGACACATTGCCAAACACGTCGAAATTCACCGCCAGCTGATAATAAGTGCGCTCCAGCAACGGATAGTCAAACAGCCACATCGTCTGCGGCACTTCGCCGATCAGGCCTTTGGTCACCGAAGCACTGTCAAAGTGGCGGAAAATACTCAACAAGGCGTTGTCATTCCCGGCCCACAGGGTCGACCAACTCGGCGCCGGCAAATCAGCGTAATTGTCGCGGCGCAGGGCTTCGTATTGGTTGCGCTTGTCGCGGTACGCCAGCCACAGGCTCAGCACGCTGCCCACGTCATCGTTCTGACCGGGCATGGCCAGCAGCGGCGTGGCCTGCCCACGGTAGCGGGCGTCGGTGATGTAGAGGTCGTGGTCCGGGTCCTGAAACAGGGTCCAGAAGTTGTCGCGGATCACGTCCGTGGCGATCTGCCCACGGCACACGGGCCCGCGAATGAAGGTGCGCACGAAGTATTCGGCATTATCCAGCATGAACTGGTAGCGCGCTTTGGCAGGAATGGCTTCAAAGGTGGCAAACGGGTTGGCGCGGCTGCCCGGCCCATAGCCGGGCAAGGCGTGGACCTGCCAGTCATTGGCGTAAAACAGCGCTTTGACGCGCGCCATTTTCGCCGCGCTGAACGGGTAAGTGATGTGGGTTTTATGCACGATCACGCCCTGCACCGGCCACAGACGGTAATACACCTGGGTCCCCGGATCGTCATTGGGGCGGCGCGTGGCGATCAGGTCGATGGGCTGACCGCTCGGCGTACGTGAGCGCACCCACTGGAAGTAATGCCCCGGCTCGCCGTTCTCAAAATAGATGTGCGCCAGGAACAAATGCTCAAACAACCAGCGTGCCACCAGGCTTTCCCGGGCGCCGGGGCGGTTAAGCAGGTTTTCCCATTGCTGCACTTGCAACGCTTCCTTCGCGCTTGGCGCCAGGCCTTGCTCGTCGATCGGCGCACCGGACGCCAGCCAGCGCTGCAGGGTCTGGTACTGCTGGTCCGTAAGACCGGTCACCGCCAACGGCATCCCTTCCTTGGGATGGGCACCCGCATAGGCATTGAACTCGCCCGGCATTGCGCACATGTTTTCGCGGTTCAGGCCCAGCACGATGTCGTCGGGCAACTTGGCATTCGGCTGCAACGGCGCGTTATGGCCCAGCTCCAGCATGCGCGCCATCAGTGCAGCCTGGCTGCCTTGAGCGTCCAGCACCGAATAAAAGCCCTTCTGCTGCCAGGCGTGTTTGCCAAAAGCGTCATAGAACAGCCGCGTGGTCGGCGTGGCCTGGCTGCGCTCACCGTCGTAGACCGGCACTTTGCTCGCGCCACGGGCCGCGCCTTCGGCACTGCCCAGGTTCAACTGGCAGGCGGAGTCGTAGCAGGCATGGCACGCCACGCATTTTTCGGTGAAGATCGGTTGGATGTCGCGGGTGTAGGAAATCGCGGGAGCAGGACTTTGCGCCTGAGTAGTACTGGCAATCAGCAATAGCAACGCGCTGACGATTAGACGAAGTGACATGTATCCGGTCCTGATTCAATGCGTGCGCTGAAAATTTGCCGGTGATTCTACCGGGCCACAACCTCAAGCAACATGAACGATATTCATGCAAAACCTGTACATGCTCTAAATCGGCACAGGTTTGCTATGATTCATGCCCTCCGAAATGCCTGACCAGAGTAGTCCCATGTCCGATCGTAGCGCTCGTCTGCACGCCCTCCATCAAGCCCTCAAGGAACGCATCCTGATCCTCGACGGCGGTATGGGCACGATGATCCAGAGCTACAAGCTTGAGGAAAATGACTACCGTGGCAAACGCTTCGCCGACTGGCCGAGCGACGTCAAGGGCAATAACGACCTGCTGGTGATCACCCGTCCGGACGTGATCGGCGGCATCGAGAAAGCCTACCTGGATGCCGGCGCCGACATCCTCGAGACCAACACCTTCAACGCCACCCGCGTATCCATGGCCGATTACGGCATGGAAGAACTGGCCTACGAATTAAACGTAGAAGGCGCGCGACTGGCGCGCAAGGTGGCCGACGCCAAGACCCTGGAGAACCCGGACAAGCCGCGCTTCGTCGCCGGCGTACTCGGCCCGACCAGCCGTACCTGCTCGCTATCGCCAGACGTAAACAACCCCGGCTACCGCAACGTGACCTTTGATGAGCTGGTGGAAAACTACACCGAAGCCACCAAAGGCCTGATCGAAGGCGGCGCCGACCTGATCCTGATTGAAACCATCTTCGACACGCTCAATGCCAAGGCGGCGATCTTCGCCGTGCAGGGCGTGTATGAAGAGCTGGGCTTTGAACTGCCGATCATGATTTCCGGCACCATCACCGACGCCTCCGGTCGCACCCTGTCGGGCCAGACCACCGAAGCATTCTGGAACTCGATCAGCCACGCCAAGCCGATTTCCGTGGGCCTGAACTGCGCCCTCGGCGCCAGTGAACTGCGCCCGTACCTGGAAGAGTTGTCGAACAAGGCCAACACCCACGTTTCCGCGCACCCGAACGCCGGCCTGCCCAACGAATTCGGCGAGTACGACGAATTGCCGTCGGAAACCGCCAAGGTCATCGAAGAATTCGCCCAAAGCGGTTTCCTGAACATCGTCGGCGGTTGCTGCGGCACCACACCTGGCCACATTGAAGCCATCGCCAAATCCGTGGCCGGTTATGCACCGCGCGTCATCCCGGACATTCCCAAAGCCTGCCGCCTGTCGGGCCTGGAGCCGTTCACCATTGATCGCAGCTCGCTGTTCGTCAACGTCGGCGAACGCACCAACATCACCGGTTCCGCCAAGTTCGCCCGGCTGATCCGTGAAGACAACTACACCGAAGCCCTCGAAGTCGCCCTGCAGCAGGTGGAAGCCGGCGCCCAGGTGATCGACATCAACATGGACGAAGGGATGCTCGATTCGAAGAAGGCCATGGTGACCTTCCTCAATCTGATTGCCGGCGAGCCGGACATCTCCCGCGTGCCGATCATGATCGACTCCTCCAAGTGGGAAGTGATCGAGGCTGGCCTCAAGTGCATCCAGGGCAAGGGCATCGTCAACTCCATCAGCATGAAGGAAGGCGTCGAGCAGTTCATTCACCACGCCAAACTGTGCAAGCGCTACGGCGCGGCGGTGGTGGTAATGGCCTTCGACGAAGCCGGCCAGGCCGACACCGAAGCGCGCAAGAAAGAAATCTGCAAACGCTCCTACGACATCCTGGTGAATGACGTCGGCTTCCCGCCGGAAGACATCATTTTCGACCCGAACATCTTCGCGGTCGCCACCGGCATCGAAGAGCACAACAACTACGCCGTCGACTTCATCAACGCCTGTGCCTACATCCGCGACGAGCTGCCGTACGCGCTGACCTCCGGCGGCGTGTCCAACGTGTCGTTCTCGTTCCGGGGCAACAACCCGGTGCGTGAGGCGATTCACTCGGTGTTCCTGCTGTATGCGATCCGCAACGGCTTGACCATGGGCATCGTCAACGCCGGCCAGCTGGAGATCTACGACCAGATCCCTGCCGAGCTGCGTGACGCCGTGGAAGACGTGGTACTCAACCGCACCCCGGAAGGCACCGACGCCCTCCTCGCCATCGCCGACAAGTACAAGGGCGACGGCAGCGTCAAGGAAGCCGAGACCGAAGAATGGCGCAGCTGGGACGTCAACAAGCGTCTGGAGCACGCGCTGGTCAAGGGCATCACCACGCACATCGTGGAAGACACCGAACTGTCGCGCCAATCCTTCGCGCGCCCGATCGAGGTGATCGAAGGCCCATTGATGTCCGGCATGAACATCGTCGGCGACCTGTTCGGCGCCGGTAAAATGTTCTTGCCCCAGGTGGTGAAGTCCGCCCGCGTGATGAAGCAGGCCGTGGCCCACTTGATCCCGTTCATCGAGCTGGAAAAAGGCGACAAACCGGAAGCCAAGGGCAAGATCCTGATGGCCACGGTGAAGGGCGACGTGCACGACATCGGCAAGAACATTGTCGGCGTGGTGCTGGGTTGCAACGGCTATGACATTGTCGACCTCGGCGTGATGGTGCCGGCGGAGAAGATCCTGCAGGTGGCCAAGGAGCAGAAGTGCGACATTATCGGGCTGTCTGGCCTGATCACGCCGTCCCTGGATGAAATGGTGCACGTGGCCCGCGAGATGCAGCGCCAGAACTTCCATCTGCCGTTGATGATTGGCGGCGCGACCACGTCCAAAGCGCACACGGCGGTGAAGATCGAGCCCAAGTACAGCAACGACGCGGTGATCTACGTGACTGACGCCTCGCGCGCAGTGGGCGTGGCCACGCAATTGCTGTCCAAGGAATTGAAGGCCGGTTTTGTCGAGAAGACCCGCCTGGAATACATCGACGTGCGAGAACGCACCTCGAACCGCAGCGCCCGCACCGAGCGCTTGAGCTATCCGGCGGCCATCGCCAAGAAGCCGCAGTTCGACTGGAGTACTTACACCCCGGTAACGCCGACGTTTACCGGCGCCAAGGTGCTGGACAATATCGACCTCAAGGTGCTGGCCGAGTACATCGACTGGACGCCGTTCTTTATTTCCTGGGACCTGGCCGGAAAATTCCCACGCATCCTGACCGACGAAGTGGTAGGCGAAGCAGCGACTTCGCTGTACGCCGATGCTCAGGAAATGCTCGCCAAGCTGATCGACGAAAAACTCATCAGCGCCCGCGCAGTGTTCGGCTTCTGGCCGGCCAACCAGGTGAAGGATGATGATCTGGAAGTCTACGGCGAGGACGGCAAGCCACTGGCGACCCTGCATCACCTGCGCCAGCAGATCATCAAGACCGACGGCAAACCAAACTTCTCCCTCGCCGACTTCGTCGCGCCAAAAGACAGCGGCGTGACCGACTATGTGGGTGGCTTCATCACCACCGCAGGGATCGGCGCCGAAGAAGTAGCCAAGGCTTACCAGGACGCGGGCGATGACTACAACTCGATCATGGTCAAGGCCCTGGCCGACCGCCTGGCCGAAGCCTGCGCCGAATGGCTGCACCAGCAAGTGCGTAAAGACTACTGGGGCTATGCCAAGGACGAGCAACTGGACAACGAAGCGCTGATCAAGGAGCAGTACAGCGGCATCCGCCCTGCCCCCGGCTACCCGGCGTGCCCGGACCACACCGAGAAAGGCACCTTGTTCCAGCTGCTCGACCCGCAAGCGCGTGAAATGGAAGCCGGCCGCAGCGGCGTGTTCCTCACCGAACACTACGCAATGTTCCCGGCGGCAGCGGTCAGCGGCTGGTACTTCGCCCACCCGCAGGCGCAGTACTTTGCCGTGGGCAAGATCGACAAGGACCAGGTGACGAGCTACACCGCGCGCAAAGGCCAGGACCTGAGCGTGAGCGAGCGCTGGCTGGCGCCGAACCTGGGTTACGACAACTGATCTGACACAACACGGATCAAACTGTGGGAGCTGGCTTGCCTGCGATGACGGTCTTTCAGTTGATGGAAATATCGACTGATACACCGCCATCGCAGGCAAGCCAGCTCCCACAAAAGCCAGCTCCCACACTGGTTTTGTGATGTTTGGACTATGCTTTTCCCCAGGCACATTGTTCTGAGGGATGTATGGACGATCCAGTCAACAACAAGCCCCCCACCTTCTGGCAGATGCTCCACAGCGTCATGGCCGCCGCCTTCGGCGTGCAAAGCGGCAAAAACCGCGCCCGCGACTTCACCCATGGCAAACCCAGCCACTTCGTGATCCTGGGGATTCTGTTTACGGCGATATTTGCCCTGACGCTGTTCGGCATCGTCAAGCTGGTGCTGCTGTTGGCCGGGGTTTAACGCAGCAGTAATTGCAGGCTGAACGGGTAGCGATAAGTCGCGGGCTTGCCCACGGCCGACAGCGCGCGAAAATCCACGGTCGGCGTCGGCCCCAACAAACGCTGCGCCTGCCCGGCATCAATCAGCTGGAACAGTGCCGCCTGACGGTCACGCCCACCGTGTGCGCTGATGTCCACGCCCTTGGCGTCGTCATTGATCAACACCATCGCCCAACCGCCCAAGGTGAAATGCCCCGCGACCAGCGTGGTCAGCCGCCCGTCCAGACGCGCCCTCAAAATCTCCGGCGAGCTATTAAGCGCACTGAACAGCACGTCCTTACCCGGCACACGCCCGCTGTCTTGCAAGGCCTGCATAGCACCCAGTGCCATTTCGTCATTGGCTGACCACACCAGCGCCGTCTGCGGGTAGCGTTTGAACAACTGCGTGGCCTGCTCAAAGGCGCGTTGACGGCTCCATTCACCGTAGACCAACTGGCGCAGACGCACTTCGGGGTGCTCGGCCAGCGCACGGCGCAGGCCTTGTTCGCGCAGTTGCGCGGCCGGGGTGTTTTTGGCGCCGGAAAACGCCAGCAGGTCGAGGGGGCTGCCCGGCGCAACCGGGCCGTGCTGACGCAGCACGTCGGTGAGCATCAGGTAGCCGGCCTGCTCGTCATCGGGCACCAGGCTGCCGATCCAGTTGGCGTCATTACGCGCATCGAGCATCTGTTTTTGATCAGGGGTCAGCGCATTATTCACAATCAGCAACTTGACCCCGCTGCCTTCGGCCATGCGCAGGATCTGCGGTGCGACGTATTGCTCGTTCACCAGCATCAGGTAATCAGGCCGCTCGGCGCCTTGCAGCGCTTCCCGGGCTTGAACCAGGGTATTTTGCGTATTGCGCTCGGAATAACGCACGCGCACATCCAGGCCGAGGTCCTTGGCCGCGGCCTGCATGAATTGCGCGTAGCTGACCCAGAAGGTTTCAGTCGACATGCCAGGGTTGAGAAACACCACCGACGCGGCATGAGCAATCGCCCCGTACGTCGATCCCAGCAACCACACACACGTAATCAGAACCTTCAACATGGTTGTTCAAGCCTTGAACGTTGATCGCCATCATAATGGCAATGCGACACTCAATGCAGGCTCAATAGACGCTCATTTACTGGTGGCTGACCCAAAACACTGCGGTGCCCACCACCAGGACGATCAGGAACAAAATCGCCCAGGCATCAACGGTACTGTCGGGTTTACGGACTTTTGTCGAATTGCTCATCGCATCGCCTCTTGTCGGTTTTATAGGTGATTGCACTAAGACTCGACGACAGTAAAGTTCATGCTTGCCCATAAGACAAATGTGGGCATTGCGAGAATCAGTCTCATTAGTCAATTTGGTTATTTACATATACTCAAACATCACTTTTGCGCATAAACGCAAACTGGTATCGTGCGCCGGCTCCGTTGGGAGTGCGCGGCCGTGCGCGCAGATTTGCCGAGAACAGGACCTATATGTACGTATACGACGAATACGATCAGCGCATCATCGAGGACCGCGTCAAGCAGTTCCGTGATCAGACCCGACGCTATCTGGCAGGCGAACTGAGCGAAGAAGAGTTCCGCCCTCTGCGCCTGCAAAATGGCCTTTATGTTCAGCGCTTTGCGCCGATGCTGCGGGTAGCCGTGCCTTATGGCCAACTGACTTCCCGTCAGACGCGCATGATGGCCAAGATTGCCCGTGACTTCGACAAAGGCTACGCCCACATCAGTACCCGCCAGAACGTACAGTTCAACTGGCCGGCGCTGGAAGACGTGCCGGACATCCTGGCTGAACTGGCCACCGTGCAGATGCACGCCATTCAGACCAGCGGTAACTGCCTGCGCAACGTGACCACCGACCAGTTTGCCGGCGTTGCTGCCGACGAGTTGATCGACCCGCGCCCCTGGTGCGAAATCGTCCGCCAGTGGACCACCTTCCACCCGGAATTCGCCTACCTGCCGCGCAAGTTCAAGATCGCCATCAATGGCTCGACCTCGGACCGTGCGGCCATCGAAGTTCACGACATTGGCCTGGAGCCGGTGCACAACGCGGCCGGTGAGCTGGGTTTCCGCGTGCTGGTGGGTGGCGGCTTGGGCCGTACCCCGGTGGTCGGTGCGTTTATCAACGAGTTCCTGCCGTGGCAGGACCTGTTGAGCTACCTCGACGCCATCCTGCGGGTCTACAACCGCTACGGCCGTCGTGACAACAAGTACAAGGCCCGGATCAAGATCCTGGTAAAAGCGCTGACCCCCGAGGTATTTGCCCAGAAAGTCGACGCCGAGATGGAACACCTGCGCGGCGGCCAGACCACCCTGACCGAAGCCGAAGTGCATCGCGTTGCCAAGCACTTCGTCGACCCTGAGTACAAGGCCCTGACAAACCAGGACGCCGAGTTCGCAGCGCTCGACCAGCAGCATGCAGGCTTTGCCCGCTGGCGTTCGCGCAACACCCTGGCGCACAAACAGCCGGGCTATGTCGCCGTGACCCTTTCGCTGAAACCGACCGGCGTTGCACCGGGCGATATCACCGACAAGCAGCTGGACGCCGTCGCCGACCTGGCCGACCGCTACAGCTTCGGCCAACTGCGCACCTCCCACGAGCAGAACATCATCCTCGCGGACGTTGAGCAGAGCCAACTGTTCACCCTGTGGGGCGAGCTGCGCGAAGGCGGTTTCGCCACGCCGAACATCGGCCTGCTGACCGACATCATCTGCTGCCCGGGCGGCGATTTCTGCTCCCTGGCCAACGCCAAGTCGATCCCGATTGCCGAATCGATCCAGCGCCGTTTCGACGACCTGGACTACCTGTTCGACATCGGCGAGCTGGACCTGAACATCTCCGGTTGCATGAACGCCTGTGGTCACCACCACGTCGGCCACATCGGCATCCTGGGTGTGGACAAGAAAGGCGAAGAATTCTACCAAGTGTCCCTGGGCGGCAGCGCCAGCCGCGATGCGAGCCTGGGCAAGATCCTCGGCCCGTCCTTCGCCCAGGAAGCCATGCCTGAAGTGATCGGCAAACTGATCGACGTGTACGTCGAGCAGCGCACCGAAGATGAACGTTTCATCGACACTTACCAGCGCATCGGCATCGACCTGTTCAAGGAGCGCGTCTATGCAGCGAATCATTAAGAACAACGAAGTCCTCGACGAAACCTGGCACCTGCTGCCAAAAGACGCGAGCTTCGATGGTATCTCCAACTGCGACGACCTGATCGTGCCGCTGGCGCTGTGGCGCGAACACGCCCACGCCCTCAAGGCCCGCGATGGCGGCCTGGGTGTGTGGCTTGACGCTGAAGAAGAAGCCGAAGAAATCGGTGACGACGTGGAGCATTTCCAGGTCATCGCCCTGAACTTCCCGGCCTTTACCGACGGGCGCAACTACTCCAACGCGCGCCTGCTGCGTGACCGTTACGGTTACAAAGGCGAGCTGCGCGCGATTGGTGATGTGCTGCGCGACCAGCTGTTCTATCTGCGCCGCTGCGGGTTCGATGCCTTCGCCTTGCGCGCCGACAAAGACCCGTACGAAGCGCTGGAAAGCCTCAAGGATTTCTCGGTGACGTATCAGGCTGCAACGGATGAGCCGCTGCCGCTGTTCCGTCGTCGCTAAGCCTTAACGTACGAAAAAGCCCTGGCATGCCAGGGCTTTTTTATGGGTTGCACGTAATCGACGCCAACACCTGCTTTTGTCCCATGGAGCACGGTACGTCAGCCGGGTGCGCCCGCACCACCTCAATCACGCCGAGCAACTGCGCCTTGCTGTGGGCCAATTGCGCCTGCATCACTTCAATCTGCGCCACCTTGCGCTCCAGCGCCTCGATCAACTCGTCGCGTTTGTGCTCGCCCGGCGCCGGCATCAACGCCTTGAGCTCCTGCAAGGTGAATCCCGCCTGCTGCGCGCTCTGAATCAATTGCAGGGTTTGCAGCGCCTCAACCGAGTAGCGGCGGTAGCCATTGGCCTGGCGCCCGACCTGGCTAATCAACCCTTCAGCTTCATAAAAGCGGATGCGCGACGCCGCCAGCCCGCTCTGCTTTGCCAGTTCACCAATATTCATCGCCAAACCCTTCTTGACATTAAAGTTAACTTTAAGCTTAGCCTGACGCCTCCCCCGCTCAGGAGTCAACCCATGTCACCCTTTGAAGCCTTGCAACTGCCCAACGGCCAAGTCCTCGCCAACCGTATCGCCAAGGCGGCGATGGAAGAGAACATGGCCGACGCCAAACAAGCGCCATCCCGCGAATTGAAGCAGCTGTACAAGGCATGGGCAGACGGCGAACCCGGCCTGCTGTTGACCGGTAACGTAATGATCGACCGTCACGCCATGACCGGCCCCGGTGGCGTGGCCCTGGAAGACGAAACGCACCTGGACAGCTTCCGCGAATGGGCCGATGTGGCGCGAGCCAAGGGTGTGCACTTCTGGGTACAGCTCAGCCATCCGGGGCGCCAGACCATGGCCAACCTCGGCCAGCAAGCGTTGGCACCCTCAGCCATTGCGCTGGACCTTGGCGGTTTCTCGAAGCTGTTTGCCAAGCCGAAAGCCATGACCGAAGACGACATTCAAGACGTGATCAAGCGCTTCGCCACCAGCGCCCGACTGGCGGAGAAAGCCGGTTTTACCGGGGTGCAAATCCATGGCGCGCATGGGTATTTGTTGAGTCAGTTTCTCTCTCCCCTGAGCAACAAACGCACCGATCGCTGGGGCGGCTCGCTGGAAAACCGTGCGCGCTTGTTGCTCGAAGTGGTGCACGCCGTGCGCGCCAGCGTCAGCCCGTCCTTTTGCGTGGCGGTGAAACTCAACTCGGCTGATTTCCAGCGCGGCGGTTTTGACGCGGCCGATGCGCGCGCCGTGGTCGAGATGCTCAACCCGTTGCCCATCGACTTGCTCGAATTGTCCGGCGGCAGCTACGAAGCACCCGCCATGCAAGGTGACGCGCGGGACGGCCGCACCCTGGCTCGCGAAGCCTACTTCTTGGAGTTTGCCAAGGAACTGGCCGCCATCGCCACCATGCCACTGATGGTCACCGGGGGCATTCGCCGCCTGCCAGTCGTGCAACAAGTGCTGGACAGCGGCATCGCCATGGCCGGTATTGCCACTGCCCTGACCCTGGAACCGCAACTGATCAAACACTGGCGCGCAGGCCGCGACCTCAACCCGCAACTCAAACCGATCAACTGGCAGCGCAAGCCACTGGCGGCCCTCGCCATTCTTGCCGTAGTGCGTTACCAGATGCGTCGCCTGAGCCGTGGTCGCCTGCCCAGCCCAAAGGTCGCGCCATGGTTCGCGCTGGTGCGTGACCAATGGTTTATCGCCCGGCGCGCCCGCCAATACCGCGCCGCCATGACTCAATCTTCACATTAAAGGGTGAGCATTCGCCGTGATCGAACTGTCCTTTACTGATCAGCAGCTTTTAACCTCACTGACGATTGGAGTTCTTCATGGCGAAAATCAACCTGGCCCAGCAATTGGCGACCACCCTTGAACAGGCGGGTATCAAGCGCATTTGGGGCCTGACCGGCGACAGCCTCAACGGCCTGACCGACGCCCTGCGCACCATGGACAGCATTGAGTGGATGCACGTACGCCACGAAGAAGTCGCCGCCTTCGCCGCCGGCGCCGAGGCCGCCGCCACCGGTGAACTGACGGTGTGCGCCGGCAGCTGCGGGCCGGGCAACCTGCACTTGATCAATGGCCTGTTCGATTGCCATCGCAACCACGTGCCGGTGCTGGCGATTGCTGCGCAAATCCCCTCCTCCGAGATCGGGCTGAACTACTTTCAGGAAACCCATCCCCAGGAGCTGTTCAAGGAATGCAGCCACTTTATCGAGCTGGTGACCAACCCCGCGCAGATGCCACAAGTGCTGCACCGCGCCATGCGCTCGGCGATCCTCAACCGTGGCGTGGCCGTGGTGGTGATCCCGGGCGACGTGTCACTGCTGGAGGTCGAAGACAAGCTCAAGCCCTGGCCCGCTCTGCACGCGCCGCGTACATTGCCGGCGGAACAGGACCTGCAACAGCTCACCGAAATATTGCAAAGCAGCGAGAAAGTCACCCTGCTGTGCGGCAGCGGCTGCGCCGGTGCCCACGATCAGGTCGTGGCCCTGGCGGACGCGTTGGGCGCACCCGTGGTGCACGCACTGCGCGGCAAAGAGCATGTGGAATGGGACAACCCTTTCGATGTGGGCATGACCGGCCTGATCGGCTTCAGCTCGGGTTACCACGCCATGCTCGACTGCGACACGCTGATCATGCTCGGCACTGACTTCCCGTACCGCCAGTTTTACCCGACTGACGCAAAAATCATCCAGGTCGACCGCAACCCGCAGGCGCTGGGCCGTCGTGCCACGCTGGACCTGGGGATTGCCGCCGACGTCAGCGAAACCATTGCAGCGCTGTTGCCGCGCCTGACGCGCAAGACCGACCGCAGCTTCCTCGAAACCTCACTGAAGCACTACGAAAAAGCCCGGCAAGGGCTTGATGACCTGGCACAGCCCTCCAAAGCCGATCGCCCGATTCATCCGCAATACGTGGCGCGCTTGCTCAGCGAACTGGCGGACGACGATGCAATCTTCACCGCCGACGTGGGCTCACCGACCGTATGGGCTGCGCGCTATCTGAAGATGAACGGCAAGCGCCGCCTGATCGGCTCGTTCAACCACGGCTCGATGGCCAACGCCATGCCGCAGGCGATCGGCGCTCAGGCTGCGTTTCCCGGGCGGCAGGTGATTTCGATGTCCGGTGACGGTGGATTTGCCATGTTGATGGGGGATTTTATCTCCCTGGCGCAGTTGAAACTGCCGGTAAAAGTCATCGTGTTCGATAATTCGTCACTGGGTTTTGTCGCCATGGAAATGAAGGCGGCGGGCTATCTGGACACCGGCACCGAGCTAAAAAACCCGGATTTCGCTGCCATGTCCAACGCCATGGGCATTCTGGGGATTCGCGTGGAGCAATCCGAAGATCTGGAACCGGCGTTGCGTCGCGCCCTCGCCCATGATGGCCCGGTGCTGGTGGACGTGGTGACGGCCACTCAGGAGCTGGTGATGCCGCCGACCATCAAGCTGGAACAGGCCAAGGGTTTCAGCCTGTACATGCTCAAGGCGGTGATGAGTGGGCGTGGGGATGAGGTGATCGAGCTGGCACGGACCAACTGGTTGCGATGATTCAGTGGGGGTTGCTGCGTTTGGCGTTTTGGGTGCATATCCGTTGTTTGGGTAACGGCTGATATGGGTTCCGCCCTTACGGCGGGTCACTTTTGGAAAAGAGCCCCAAAAGTAACCAAAAGGGCTCTTGCCCCAACACTCGGCACCTCGCTCACGCTTCGGTGTGCCCGTAATCCGACATTGATTTGGGGGGCCGCCGCCACGCGCCATCCATGGCGCGGGGCGGCTAAACCGGCATCCCTGCCGGTTTACCCCCCAAATCAATGTCGAATTCCGGCCAGCGTGTTTAACGGGGCGCCTAAGATCAAGATCAAAATCAAAAGCACGGCGGCCTGACAGCCGACCTGAGTGGTGTGAAGCAAAAGCGGTTCTGTGTGGGAGCTGGCTTG
>NZ_MSDF01000042.1 GCF_002022275.1 Pseudomonas fluorescens | reverse complement strand
GTGGGGGTGGTTTGAGGAGGATTTGAGGGGGGGGCTGCCGGTCATGAATGACGGCTAACGCCCAAGGGCTGCCGTTCGCGAATGGCAGCTCCTGCCCTGAGTTTGTAAGAAACTCGATGGCGTACTGTTGGCGCGCTCTGACGGTGCAGTTAACTGCGTAAGCTTTTACGCCTTCTACAAAGCGGGAAGTGATCGGTACCACCCCTTGGCTGCGTCTGCCGGCTTCGATTGCCACCTCTAACTGGTCAGATTGGCGACTGCCCAACTTGCTCTTCAAGAACACTCTGGATTGAGTCGACGCTACGTTTCGATGCGTCTCATCAAACCACCCAGTCTGCGCTATCGGTGGCTATGATATCGAATCATCCTCACTCAGAGAGAACCATGGCTTACGAAAACCGCTTTCCTCAAAGTGTCATTACGACACTCGCTAAGCGATCTGCGAATACCTGCGCCAATCCTGGCTGCGGAGCAATTACTAGCGGGCCAACGGATCGACCTGACGGGTCGATAAATTTAGGCGAGGCTGCTCATATCTATGGCGCCAACGTAGGTTCTGCTCGTTACGAAAAGGTGATGTTACCTGCCGAGCGGAGGGCAATTACCAATGCAATCTGGCTGTGCGGCAACTGCCACAAAAAGATAGATGACGATCCCAATCAGTACCCGCCAGGATTGCTATTCGAGTGGAGGCAAGAGCACGAACAAACTATCAGCGAAAAATTAGGCAAAACTGGTGCTGCGATTAAACATCGGTACGAGCGTCGTCATCTGGAGGCTTTTGGTAAATTGAGTTATGTGGCTGAGCGCTTGATTATCGACAAGGACAGTTGCTGGGAGTACTTGCTCACTGCCGAAGCTCTAAGAGTCGAAGTCATGCCAACCGCGCAGCGTTGGAAAGCGCTGAGTCAAGGCCTCTATGCGAAACCAATCACGCGGCTAGAGCGTGCAAAGAGTTTTGATTGGCTAAGTGACCGGTTGCAGGAAATCCTGCTTTACGTGCGGGCCTTCATGAACCTCACCAACGGCGAACTAGGTTTGGCCTGGGGAGCACCTGGCACTCCCGGCAACGACTTTCAGATAGTCTCGGTATGCAGGCTTTATGGTGAGGTCTGCCAAGGCGCTTTGCTTTGGGAAGAGCAGATTCGCTTTACCAGTGTTGACGAGGATTTCTTGGAGGTTCGTGATTTGTTCGTAGGTACCGCTGGACACCTTATTGATCGGGTGATGGAGATACCGAAGTTCCTGTCTGAAATGGTCGCGGCTGAACCGGGCTCGGGTACTTACGCGTTAACCTTGGTGATTGAACTGCCCTGTGGTTGGGCAGACAAGGTAGAGGCAGCCTTAGCCAACGCTCAGAGCGTTTTTCTCGCAAACAATTGAGGCTCTTCAGCACGGCTTACTCAGATGGAGACACGACACAAATCCTAAACCAAATGCAGACTTGCCGGTGCTATCCAACATTGCTCCGGCGGGACGTACTCGCACGCAGAATGGCTTCTATGGGTCAAAAGCTGACACTTGCGTGCCCACAGTCTGCAGATCAAGATCCCTTGGTAGCTCAGAAGTTTTTGTATCCAATCAGGGAGGATTGACCGTAAATGGAGATTCATCAGGTCACGCACTTGCCACCACAAACGCCCGACCTTGAGAAAGAAGCAGTGGCAGAAGGCTTTAGGTTCATCACCCAGCTGACCTCGGAATGGCATTCAGGTATCAATCACTTCGATGCGCCAGGCGAATGCCTGATGGCAGCGTATGTAGACGGCCAACTGGTGGGCATTGGCGGTTTGTCTGTTGATCTGTTCACGCAAACGCCTACAGGAAGGCTGCGGCGTGTTTATGTGACCCCTGCTTCACGAGGACAACAGGTTGGCAGACGACTGGTTAACGCCTTGCTCGCCCACGCTACTTTGCACTTTGAAACTGTGCGTCTTTACACCGACACTGCGCAGGGAAGCGCTTTTTATCTGTCCTGCGGCTTCACACTAACTGAAGACGCTCAGGCGACGCACATCATGCAGCTCAGGGAAAAATCGGAGTCAGACCACGTTTAAATAATGGTGGTCTGACCCCATTTCTTCTCCAGCAACAACCTATTTTTTTGAGGACTTGCTAGGTTTCAAGTCGGGTTTATTTCCCGGCGTGTCTTTGTTATCACGACGACGCTGATCAAGTTCACCGGTTGACTTAGCAATTGGCTTTGGGCCTGGTTTAAGCGCCATAAAATCTCTCCTTGATGTTAATATTTATTTGGGTTGTTGCAGAATCATCTTATTGGTACTGATGCCTACTTTCAATAGACATAAGACGCTTGACTTTAGCCATGTGAAAAATTGAATAAGCTTTGGCACCATATACTGGTTATCTAACAGTAAGCTAGTTTGTTGCTTTACGTCCATTGGTGCAACGTTGCAGGTAGCACAGCGCTCCCAGAGTCATTCGAGCATCGCCCCAGGCACGGTGGGCGCCGACCTCCAACTCCGCATTCGCTGGCGGCCTCGATCAGCATGATCCATCGCCATTGCAAGCCATGGCGCCCGTCTATCTATTCACCATTTCATGAGGCATACAGTAGCGTCGCGCAAGCGGTAGTCAACTGGGAGGGAGGAAGTCGGTGGCGCTGGCTGGTCAGCGACAGTTGGCGCCGATCTAAGGAGACGCTTTAAGCCACGACCGTTCACCCCGCGACGATAGCCGCATATTGCTCAGCCACCTCCGGCCCGGTCAATGCGGTGACCATCATGTCGTCGGTGATACCCATGAATCCATCTGAAATCGTGCACGGTATGAGACAACCAGAACAGAGCCTCCTGGCATGGGTATCGGCGGGCCCTACCTGATTTCCATGGAAAATCAGAATAGTTAATAGGACGATAGTGATGTGGGGGGGAAATGGGGTCAGGTTTGTACTCGTCCACTGCGAAATTTTGCTGTCAAGCCGCTAGCAGCACAGGATCTAATGACTGCTTCTGGCCAGTTTCAGCCCTTCGCGACAGTCAAAATCAACCAAAAACGGCCATTAATACTCCGCAGAATATCAATCCAAAGCATCT
Source organism: Pseudomonas fluorescens (assembly GCF_002022275.1). GTDB lineage: Bacteria > Pseudomonadota > Gammaproteobacteria > Pseudomonadales > Pseudomonadaceae > Aquipseudomonas > Aquipseudomonas fluorescens_AJ. Next base: position 13,337 of record NZ_MSDF01000042.1, on the reverse strand, counting down.
AGATCTGTGCGAAGAGAACTAGACTTCATGGCAGCAATGTGCTTGCTCGTGTTGGGAAAAAGTCGAAAACATCGGGATCAGACCATGTTTAAATAATGGTGGCCTGACCCCGTTTCTTTCATTGACTAGAGGTAGTTTTTTCAGACACGTTTTTAATAAATTGCGACGAGTCATTGTGCGGACGCATTCGCACAGATAAAGTCCATTTTTCGCTTGAAGACTTCCCATACGTGAGAGTTCCAATCCTCTGCTTTCAATCGGGCAGAATAGCCGCTAAGTGCTTTCCGCAGCCTTCCTTCAAACTGGGTCGCATTAATTACTTTCCCCTCAATCAAAGGGCCCTTCCTTACAATACGCCAACCACCCGTTGTCTCTGCTTGGTGGAGAATTCCGCATCGAATATGGACATAAAAATCATCGGCAACAGCCCGAAAGGAAGAGAACTGTTGATGACGATCAAAAAAATCATGAAACATACGCTTCGACAATTTGTTTGAGTCTTTACGCCCCTGCGCAAAACACTCTAGCGCTTCGATCATTAAGCAAGATATCGCCATGATAGAAAAACCGTTCTTACTATTGCACCTTACTGTCACCGGGTCTAAATACCTCTCCAAAAATCTCTGTTCAATAAAATCAGCTATTGCCACTCTATCTTGCGCAACCACCATATCCAAATATTGGGAAATGGTGCATCTGCTAGAAAGCTTAATACCTTCCAATGGTCCAGAGATCATCGAGTACTCCGCAGATTTCAGAAGCATGACTTACCGTCATTGCGTCATGAATAAATTGAAATTTGGAAACCAGCACAACACAAGGCAGTGCATACTCATCATATAAAGAAAGCTTAACTAGGCAATCCCATCCAAAATCAATATAGACCGGACATGAAGAATCGAGCCATGTTCTTCTCGGACGAACCCAGTCGTACTGATGGTGGCCTCGAAACTCCAGTATAACATCGCGCTCTATCTCATTGAAAAAATGCATCATGCCGCTATTTAAAGTTTTCTTACTAGCACCTGGAGTGCATTGAAGAGCCTCTGTTAATTTGAAAAAAATTCCTCTAGCTGCTCCCTGCATAGGTCGAGATGCTTTAATCCAGACGATATCCTCGGCAAGTTTTGAGTTTGGATTAGGTAACATGTGATAGATATCAAAGTTTCGCTTAAATACTCTGCCATCGATTATCCACACCATGTTTTTATAGAACTTCTCGCGAGATATCCTTTCTGCATCACTCATTGGAGAATGCTGTATCTCCACAACGATTCCTTTTGGAGTTTTTATATCAGCTCTGTGGATCTCACCATCAGGAGCTTGATGGTGTACCTCTGCCCAATCGGCGGGAAACTGCGACTTCCAGTCACGATGCCAGATCGTTTCACTCTCCCACCAAGCATCGCAATTCCTTCGTCCAAAATGGGACCAGTGGTGAAGTATGCGAGGGCCACATTTGGCAATCATGACCGATCCACAGATGGGACATTTTCCCCTCCCTCCCCGAAACGGCTCAAGCCGGTGCCCGCCGACAACTGCGTACTGCATTATATTTCCGGGTGATCCGTATATGAAAACTCAGGCGAATAGGGTTTTTCATTTTGGTTGGCAGACTTTATTAACAAAATATCTTGTGGAAGGATCATTCCATCGAAAGCCTTCTCATAGGGTCTAATATTTAGCGGTCTGCCACGAAAGCATTCACAGACTTCTTTAATTACATCTTCAATAGAAGTTGATAGAGCCAACAAAGACTCCAACTCGCGATCACTCCAAGGAATATTGTTGTTCCGATTACTTACGTAGCGAACAGCATCTTTATGATCTATACACGCCGACCCATAGTCAGAGTAACCGCCCGGCTGCAACTTAAAATTGCTATCACAATAAAACATTTCCCAAATAGCAAAATGCTGACTATGCTGCGCCTGCCGATTAACTTGAGTATCAAAATGCGAGATTCCAGCCGTTTTTTGAATATAATCCCACGGGCTTCTTTCTATTTGCACTCCGGGCCATTTAGCTTCAAAAACACTAACTTTATAGCTCGATCCGTTATCAATAATTATACAACCGTCGGCACCTAATTTTCTTTCAACCTTTGGAGCTAGCCGATAGGCAACTGCGCTCAAGCCAACTAAGTCTCGAGAGTTAATCTCTCGACGAAAGTTGGCCAGAAAATTTGAAGTGTAGTCATTTTCATCTACTATATAGCCGCTGATAAGATCCGACCTGGCTAGTCGATCAGCCCAATGAGCGCATTCCATCAAAATTTTAGTATGATGTGAATTTAAAAACATTCCCAAGCCTCTAGGTATTAATGGTATTTTATTCTTCGATTACTGAATGCGGGCATTGTGCCTTCAAGCACATTCACTATCTGCTGATTAATCAATGGATTTTCAATCGAGCCTGCTTGGTATGATATTTTTGATTTATTCTTTCGTTCAAAGACCGACCAAATAACTTGTTCTGCATCACAAACCACTGCCAAATTCGGGTTGTGCGTAACCATGATTATTTGGCGCTTTTTCTTGGCCTCAGTTAAGACCGGAACTAGCAGACTTACTACAGTTTCGTTGTCTAGGTTTTCCTCTGGCTGATCAAGAATAATAGGTGTTCGCCCTTTATCGACAAGGAGATAGAAAATCAAAAGGAGCGCCCCTCTTTGGCCGGGAGAAAGTTGCTCAATCTGGGCATCTTGAAAAAGCAGAGAATATTTAGGCTCTAGGAAGCTCAATCCAAACAAGAAATCGTAAACCTGATTCGCCACAACTTCTTTGCGCAACATGGTACTTGCACCAAGGCTCTTGCTATTAGATGCTGCTTCAATTTTTGAGTTTAACTCTCGAACAAAATCTAGCGCCTGTGATTTTTGATTAAGGTCAAATCGTTCGGCGAGGCGTCGCACCACATTGAAACTCTCGTCCTCACCTCGAAACTCACCAGCATTTTGCTTTATGAGGTTGAATAAAGACGCCGCGATTGAATCTGCTGAAGCCCCTAACGTTGCTTGGAACTGGAGCTTATATTCCTCTCTTATGAGGCTGTTGCTTTTTATCAACTCTTGAACTGGTGCAAATAAAGCCTCACGCGCTTTACGCTGGGAGTCGAGAACATCATATATTTGCTCAGCCATCTCTTCGCGTCGAATCTTACATTCATTAAGTCGTTGAGGTAAGAGCTCAATTTGAGCGACCCTGGTCTGAAGCCCAGTTCGTGATTCTGGTTCAACTGACGTACCAACAAGCTCGTCAAATTTTTCACTCCATTGCTGCAAAGCCTGCAAGCTTTGTTGATGAAGTAGTTGGGGTTCAGCCAGCTTAGCCTCCAATTCGGACTGCCTAGTTTGTATTCTTTGTTTCTCCGCCTCGATATCGGCAACATTTTTTGAATACTCTAGTTGCTTGCCCGGTGATGAAATGATGACATCACTCAACTTGCTAAAATTAAATTCAATCTTTACCAAGTCCGCATGATCATACCCTAACAAATTAAAATCAGACTTGGATTCAGCGATGAATTGTTTGTGGCTTTTGTCTAATAGCAGCATGCGGCTGCGTACACTCTGGGCAGCCTTCAATTTGCTAGCAAGAAAAACCTCCTCATTGACAATCCTTTCAATTGCTTCTGTCTTTTCTTTCAAGGCCACAGCTATTGAGTCTAGCTCTCGAGATGAAGCATGCTGCTCAGGTGTTAGTTCCGTGTTGGGTAGCGGTATTACTTCAGGCTTTAACTTTTCATGTTCTTCAATTTCTTTATTTTTTTGAACAAGCAATTCAGCAACTTCTTTTTTTACTTCAGGTCTGACCTGGTCTTCAATACCTGAAATTTCTTCGTTAAGTTTTCTCAGATCATTACGGTAATCACCTAGCCGATCTCGGTACTCACCTTCTTGCTGCTCAATTAACTGATTAAAATCTAGTGCTCCCAGTCGCACTGATTCACTTGCGTGAGAAAAAATAACTGCCCGCAACTCATTTTCGAAAGAGTCAGACTTACCACTGATATGTGCGTTACAAAGCTCTTCGAAATGCCCCTGAGGAATGTAGCGAACCAGCTCCACCTTTGAATCAGGTGGATCATCATTCAAGTTACGGCTTTCAGAAGCACCACTAACCCATGTGAGCCGGCCCTCAAAATTCTTTGCGGGGTCGCCGGATTTTCCTCTGAATCTATCTTTTTTTAAAAAAGAGAAATGAGCTTTCTGCTTGGAGTTACCTAGTAGTGCTAAAATATCTGCCAGTGCGCTTTTCCCACTTCCTTTGTTACCGATGATTGCAACTAGGTCTGAGCTCAGAGGAAGACCTGTATCAGCCAGCCAATCCCCTGAGACAGCTCCACCCCCGACTTTACTAACCTCTAACCTATCAATAAAGAACGTTTTATTTTTTTCAACCTCATCTACTTTTGGTGGCTTGGCGCCAATAAATGACCGCTTGGCCGGTTCTCTGATGGCCTGGTGCAAACCTAGAAATGTGGGATCAGCTTTTATCCAAGTAATCTTCCCAGAAGGGAAATCTCCGTATCCTCTTCTGTCAGGATCACTAGGGGTACCAACAAGCATGTGTGCATCGCTGCCAGCCACAACTAATCTTGGCAAGTCTTTCAAAGATCGCTGAATACTATCAATGAATCGCTCATTTTGAGGAGTTCTAACCCCGACCAATGCATCACGCATCGTCAGATTTCGAGATTCGAATATAGGAGAGTTTTTAGCTAGTCCAATAAAGAAGGCGTAGTGCTGAACCCAATCCACCTCAGCGAGCCCATCATGAGTGTCATAAGGCATGAAGCCAATTGCCATTCCTTCTGGAACTGCTGCGATTGCGCCTTTGTAGCTATCACAATTAATTTCCGCAATTGTGCTACCAGCTTTTAACGCAATACTATCATCGGAGTCGACCTCAGACTTTGAAAACCCATGGGCCTTTAATTTCTCAGCAGTGACAATTCCTGCGAGACTGCGAAGTGCCGTATCCGATAAAGGTCTGTTGACCAATTCAACGGTTAGAGCAGCCTTGAAATCATTTAGAGTTTGATTATCGATTTTGTCAGAAAAGACAACGTGCGCATTTAGCCGCCCCTTCATGGGAGACATTAGCCGTAGTTCAATTCCAGGAAATACTGTCTTCTCCAATTTAGGGGCATTTGGTTCACTAAGTCGTCGTTGAAGGGCGAACCATCCATCGAACGTCCAGTAATCCATCAAAGCAAACACAGCGGGCTCTGCTTCATTAAGAGCCTTGATCATTTCGTCTATCAGAGCACGGTTTTCTGCTGAATCCGGATTTTTTGCATCGAATCGTTGGCCTTGCCAGTGGAATGATGCTGGGGTGTGGATATGAAGGTCCCACTGGCGCCACTCCGATCCGCGTTCATACCTTGCTGCGTCCATGCTCCCTTCTCTCACTGCTCAACGGAAAAAATAGGTAAGTGGCTTTTAACCACCATTGTGCTCAGTCTTAGCAAGAAGGGGGTCAAAACACAATCATTCCTTAGACGATGCTATTTTCTGCTCGACGGCCTATGTTGAGTCAACCGAGACCTAACTTGTCGTCCTAAGCCTATGTGCGAAAGGTGGTCAGCGTCCGCTTCTAGCCGATTGCTTTCTCTCACGAAGGCCTGCAATCGGCCCCTTGCGGTTGGTGACGAAGGGCAAAATCAGCTGTGGATTCAACAGGTCGATGCAACACAACTAAATTCTGTGTAGGCAGAAGGAGTGTTGCAGATGAGGCAGAGGCCTTAGATCTATTACACCGAAATCCAGAAAAAACTGATGTGGGATCACTGGCAAAAAGGCGACTCTCCCCGGCAGATCGCCCAACTGCTGCTAACCGCTATGACGACCACTGACCAAATCAAACGCAAATTGACGACCCCGTTTGTGAATCTAGCCAAAATTCCCTAAACGCGTGATCGAAAATTCGGCAGGTGGCTTTGATACATCCTCTCGGTTGCACCCCAGCTAACCACCCCTTATAGTTCGGCCCGTCGCTGGCATTGGCTGGCGACAGGGTTTCGCAGCCCTAAAAACTATTACCAGTACCGTCAAACCCGACGCAGCCGATTCACAGCTGCCTCTCGTTTTATGGCGGTTGTGCGTGGGAGACCTTCGGGTCTGCCGGGTTATGGTAATAGTCCCCCGGTCTGCGAACCCGCGCACAGCTGCCACCCCCTTTGTTTCGCAGCAAAACGGTGGCAATTTTTCTTTCTTAAGGACTATTACCATGACAACTGAACACCCGCCCCGCCGCTTCACCCCCATGTCCCAATCCGCCACCGACTACCCCGTCCTGCTCATCGACAGCGACGCCCCGCTCAGCGAACTCCACGCCTGTGCCAGCGAGCGCTTGAACGCTGCCCTCGCCTACCTGAACCTGATGGCCTGTTCCACTGTGTCCGACTATGCCGAGCACGACATCAATACCGTCGCCAATACCGCTCGGATCATGGTCCAGGATGTGGCAGATATCTTTACGGTGGTTGAGCGGCGGGGGTTTGATTCGCCTGCTGTGGCTTGATGGGATGTGAGCTGTGAGAGAACCCGCTTCGGCGGGTTTTCTGGTTTTTGGTGGGTTGGAAATTGGTTATTCGGGGGAGGTTTGTGGTGCCTCGGCTGGCGTCTTCGCTGCCTCGCCAAGGCTCGAGAGCTCCCACATTTGGATTTTTGCCTGTTTGCGAAAACAGTGTGACCGCTCGGGCGATGGCGAGGATTGGGCTGTTGCGCAGACCTACAGTGAGCAGCTGCGAAGTCTTGGCACAGCTAACGGAATGCTACACGTCAGGAAACTTCTGCAGCCCACGCTTCTGCATCGGCACCGGCAGGGATCTGAATGGCGGATGATGAATCCGTCGCGGCGCGCCATACCGCTTCTGCGACATCCTGCGCATGGGTCGTCGGCGAAGAAGTATCAGTCAGCCCGGCCATGACCTGCTGCACCATTTCGGCATACGCTTCGTGGTCCATCCCATGCATGTGGGGCATAGCATTGGCGCCAAAACCGGTTTCGGGTGCGCGCCCAGGCAGGACCAAGTGCAAGCGAATGCCGAACGGCGCCAATTCCATCGCCATCGATTGTGTAAACGCGTTAACGGCGGCCTTGCTGGCGCTGTAGGCCGCGATCAGCGGCAGGGCCTTAAGCGTGACACTGGACGAAACGTTAACCACGACACCCGCCTTGCGCAGGCGAAATTGCGGCACCACCGCTTGCATCATCGAGATTGGACCGAAGGTATTGGTCTCAAACAGCTCACGCACCGTCTCCATGGGTGTGACTTCGGCGGGTGAGCCCGCACCAAAACCTGCGTTATTGACCAATACATCGATTGGTCCAGCGCTTTTTACAGCAGCTTCGATGCTCCGCGGATCCGTCACATCCAGGGCGAGAACTCGCAATCGTTCAGAAGGCGGCAGGAGACCGTAGTCAGGTGTGCGCATCGTGGCAACGACGTGCCAATTGCGGTCAAGGAAGTAACGTGCGGTTTCCAAGCCAAACCCGGATGAACAGCCAGTGATCAGAATCGTTTTCATGGAAACTCCTTGATAGGATTTGCGGAAAACCAGACGATAAATTTTCGAGGCTGAACAATCTACGGCGTAGAGTACGCATCTCATTTGCAGGAGTACGGAAATGACCGACCCCCTTGCGGAAGTAGTTGCGCTGCTAAAGCCCCGTGCAACTTTTTCAAAGCTGGTCCTTGGGTCCGGTATCTGGCGCATCACCCGCGCGGAGAGCGACCAACCGTTTTATTGTTTGATACTCGAGGGAAGTTGCCGCTTGACGGTCCTTGGCAGTGAGCCAGTCGAACTGTTGTCGGGGGACTTTGTTCTGGCTCCATCGGCCAATGGTGTGGCCCTGACGAGTGGAGAACTGCCGCCGGCCGACCTTGAATCGCCTCCGCCAACCGCGCTGGGTAATGGCGAGTTCAGGCTGGGTGATCAACACGGCGCAATAGACGTGCGAATGTTTGTCGGTCACTGCGGTTTCCAGTCCCCAGATGCCTCCTTGCTTGTCTCATTACTGCCGCAGCTTTTGCATGTACGTGGTGAACAGCGGCTGGCCACGCTGGTCCAGATCATGCGCGAAGAGTCCCGCGAGCAACGGCCCGCACGCGAAGTTATGCTCGCTCTACTGATGGAGCTCTTGCTCATCGAGACATTCAGGTCAACCGCTGGCATACACACCTCACCCGGCCTGATGCGTGGTCTCGCAGACGCGAGGTTGGTCAGCGCAATTCATGCTTTGCATGCCCGACCGACGTATCCTTGGACAGTCGCCGAATTGGCTAAAGCCTCAGCGCTCTCGCGCACAACATTCTTCCAACGCTTCAATCGCGCCGTCGGCGTTACTCCCATGGAATACCTGCTGGCCTGGCGTATGGCCTTGGCCAAGGATCTGCTGCGCCACAACGAAAGCCGCATTGCCGAGATCGCGGAGCGCGTCGGCTACGCATCCGCCAGTTCGTTCAGTGTGGCTTTTACCCGGCACGTCGGGCTGCCACCGACACACTTCGCTCGCGACTAGGCTATCGAGCAGTGCGCAGGTCCTGTTCCAGAAACGCCTCGAGCCCGACGCCCTTGGCAGGATACTTTTAGTGCCTTGAGCACTTAACCTGCAGAGTCCAAACAGAACCCGCTTCGGCAGGTTTTCTGGTTTTTGGTGGGTGGGGAATTGGCGGCTGGAGCTGGATTTTTGGTGCCTGGGCTGCCGTCATCGCTGCCTCGCTAAAGCTCGAGAGCTCCCACCTTTTGTTTTTTGTTTGCTGCAGCCGTCGGGCTATGGCGAGGCTTGGCCTGCGCGAAAATCATGGGTGCCCTGTGGGGTGAAGAAAATTCTTTAAAGCCAACTATCGTCAGTGGGAATAAACCCGTTTGGCGGTCGTCTTCACACTGCATCAATAAGAGATAACCCCTATGTCTATACACACACCTCGCTCGCTGATCGGCGGCGTCGCGTTGCTTGCGCTGATGGCCGTGATGTCCTCGGCAATGGCTCATGAGGGCCATGAGCATGACGCTGCGGTCGGCCAGGCTGGCGATGAAACACCGTTTTTGCAGGAAAACGCTGCGGCCATGGACAAGATGATGGCCGGGATGGACGTCAAGCCTACCGGCGACATCGACCGTGACTTCGTTGCCATGATGAGCCCGCACCATCAGGGCGCTATCGATATGGCAGTCACTTATCTGAAGTACGGCCATAACGAGCGGCTCAAGCGCCTGGCGCAGGAAATCATCGTTGAACAGCAGCAGGAAATCGCCGCGATGCAGTTAGCTATCGACGGTCCCTTGCCGCCCTCCACTGCTGCACCCACCCAAACTCCCGCCACCGCTCAACCCTGAGTGGCGCTGACCGGAATGTCGAACAGGAAGGATGTATTGATGAAAACAACAAAAGCTCCACTGGCGTTGCTGACCCTGGCCTTGCTGTCTGCTTCTGCGGCCAGCTTCGCGGGGCAGATTCCCGGCAAGGCGTCAGACAAGGACATTCCGATCTCGCATCAGGACCGTGTCTACGCTGCCGAGCAGTACTCCAACACGGTTTCGGTGGTGGACCCGGTCGATAACAAGTTGCTCGGGGTGATCAACCTGGGCGACCCGCAGCCCGGCAACTTGAGCCCGTTGTATCGCGGTGAAGTGCTGGTGCATGGCATGGGTTTTTCGCCTGATCACAAGACGCTGGCGGTGGTGTCCATCGGCACCAACTCCGTGTCGTTTATCGACACCGAAACCAACACGGTCAAGCACAAAACTTATGTCGGGCGTGCGCCGCATGAGGCGTTTTTCACTCCGAATGGCAAGGAAGTGTGGGTCACCGTGCGCGGTGAAGACTATGTGTCGGTCATCGATGCCAAGACCTACAAAGAGAAAACCCGGATCAAGACCCAGTCGGGCCCGGGCATGCAAATCTTCTCGCCGGACGGCAAGTACGGTTACGTCTGCTCCTCGTTTAACCCGGTAACCGAAGTGTTTACCGTGGCCGACCACAAGAAGGTCGGTGAAGTGACGCAGGCCAGCCCGTTCTGCCCGAATATCGCGGCGTCGGCGGATGGCAAGCAGGTGTGGTTTACCTTGAAAGACATCGGCAAGGCCCAGGTCTTCGAGGCCAAGCCGCCCTTCAAAGTGTTGAAGACCCTGGACATCGGCCCGATCGCCAACCATGTGAACCTGGTCAATAACGCCAATGGTTCGTTTGCCTATATCACCGTGGGTGGGTTGAACGAAGTGCAGGTGTACCGCACCGACAATTTTGAGAAAGTCGCCACGATCAAGGTTGGCCGCCTGCCCCACGGGATCTGGCCGTCGGGCGATGGCACGCGCATCTATGTGGGCCTGGAGAATGATGACGCCTTTGCGGTGATCGATACCCTGACCAACAAGCTGGTGGGCGACAACATTCCCATCGGCCAGGCGCCACAAGCGATTGCCTATGTGCCGAATGCCGTGACCAAAGGGCCGGGCACCGACAACCTCAAGCCGCTGGGCCTTGCCGGCCAGGCCGAGCACCTGAGCCTGCAAGTGGTGGGCAAAACCGCCGAGCAGCCGGCCACCAGCGTGACACTCTTCAGCCAAGGGTTGACCCAGGTGCTGCAAGCCGGGGTCAGTGGTCTTGAGCCTAAACAGCCCTACACGCTGGCGTTGTCACAGAAGCCTGACGGCAGCGGCAAACTGGAACCGCTGCTGACCTTCATGACCAACCCTGCGGGCGCAGCGGTGGTGTCTACGGTCGGGCCGATTCGTCAGATCGTGCAGGGGGATACGCCTGAGCAGCGTCGCTACCTGGTGATCGTGGACGGCAAGCCGGATCAACTGGGCGCCATCCGGCAAGTCCAAAGCCAGTGATGTAGCCTCAGGGTGTGGTGCCAGCCATCACACCCTGTCTGCGCGGGCTGGCGGTGGTCCCGCCGGATGCCTATCATGGGGGCCTTTCGCTCAACGCCCCAGGAAACACCCATGCCCGCCCTCACCTTCCGCAACGCCCTCCCCGCCGACGCCAACCGCTGCTTTGAAATCGAAACCACCGCCTACGAAGGCGACGAAGCCGCGACGCTGGAGAAGATTGCCACGCGCATTGCGCAGTACCCACAGGGCTTTCTGATTCTGGAGGCGGATGGCGCGGTGGTGGGGTTTATCAATTGTGGTTGCGCCTATGACGTGGTGATGTCGGACGAGGCGTTCAAGGAGTTGGTGGGGCATTCGGCCGAGGCGCCGAATGTGGTGATCATGTCGGTGGTGGTCGACCCGGCGCAGCAGGGCAAGGGGTATTCCAAGGCCCTGATGACCGAGTTTGTGCAGCGCATGCGCGACATGGGCAAGCGGACGATTCATTTGATGTGCAAGGAGCAGCATGTGCCGCTGTATGCGCGCATGGGCTATGCGTATGTGAAGCCATCGCCGTCGGAGCATGGCGGGATGGCGTGGCATGAAATGGTGATGGAACTGTGATGACGGCGCCGATTGTAGAAGTCAGCGACCAGCACAGCGCGGAGGCCGAGCTTGTCCTCGGCAGCGCCCTTGCGGTGTTTAACGAGGCCGCCACCGGTTACAACGACCGACGCCCGCTGACCGTGTTGATCAAGGACCCTGCCACCGGGCAAATCCTCGGTGGCATCAACGGCAAAACCACGTTGGGTATGGCGTTTCTCGACCTGTTCCACTTGCCCGAATCCCTGCGCGGTTCGGGCCTGGGCAGCCAGTTGCTGCACGCCTTTGAAGACGAAGCCCGGCGCCGGGGGTGTGCGAATGCGGTGTTGTACACCCTGAGCTTTCAGGCGCCGGGGTTTTACGAGAAGCATGGCTGGGTGCGGTTTGGCGAGGTGCCGTGCGAACCGCAGGGCAGCAGCCGGGTGTTTTTGTCTAAGCAGCTTTGAACTTCAGGGCTTTGCCGAACAGGCGATTGCCATGGGTTTCGCCCTGAAAGCTGTAGGTCGGTTCACCCATCACTTCATACCCGCGCCGCGGGTAAAACCCCAGCGCGCGCTCATTGCCCACCCACACCGTCGCCCATAACAGCGAAGCGCCACCGGCCGCCGCGCGCTGTTCTGCCGCTTGCAGCAGTAGGTAGCCAATGCCCAAACCGGTGAAGCGTTCCTGGATGTACAGGCGTTGCAGCTCGGCCACGTCGGGCGCTTCGATCATCGGGTGAGGCGCGTTGAGTTTGAGTTGGGCGAAGCCGACCAGGTGACCAGCGGATTCAGCCACCATCAGCGAGACGCCCGGCTGTGTCAGCAATGCGGCGATGGTGTCCGGCGCAAAGGCTTGCAGCACTTCAGTGGCAATCGAGGTGCGAATGCCTTGGGTCGCGTAGGTGTCGAGGAAGACTTGCATGCCCAGCACACCGATGCAGTGGGCGTCGTCGGGCGTGGCGAGGCGAAGGGTGATGGCAGGCATTGAGCGTCCTTACTCGGGTGTGATGAAGGCCGACGTTTTAGCATGAATGTTGCCACTGCGCAGGCGCCGCAGTAGGGTTTACGCCTCGCCAAATCCGCAGGAGCGTGCCATGAGCTTTTTTTCCGACCCCGATGCTGTTGCGCGTTATGCCGAGGGCCCTGTTCGGCTGGTGCCGGGCTTTGAAGGGCTGCAACGGATGACGACTTTGCTGCTGCGCGAAAGCGTGCCGGCCACCGGGAATGTGTTGGTGCTGGGCGCCGGTGGCGGGCTGGAGTTGAAGCGGTTTGCCGATGCCGAACCGGGTTGGCGGTTTGTGGGGGTGGACCCGTCGGCGGAGATGTTGAAATTGGCGCAGGCGACGTTGGGGCCGTTGAGTGAGCGTGCGCAGTTGCACGAGGGTTATATCGATACGGCGCCAATGGGGCCGTTTGATGGGGCTACGTGTTTGCTGACGTTGCATTTCATTCCGGCGCAGGAGCGGCTGCAAACGCTGAAGGCGTTGTGGCAACGGCTGTCGCCGGGGGCGCCGCTGGTGGTGGCGCATCACAGTTTCCCGCAGGCGCCGGAGGCGAAAATCCGTTGGTTGAAGCGCTATGCGGCGTTTGCGGTGGATTCGGGGGTGCCGGCGGCAGATGCCGAGCGGGCGATTACGGCGATAGGTGAGAAGTTGCCGGTGCTGTCGCCCGAGGCGGATGCGGCGTTGATGGGTGAGGCCGGGTTTGAGGGGGTTGAGTTGTTTTATGCGGGGTTTAGCTTTAAAGGTTGGGTTGGCTACAAACCACGCTGACTTAGCGAATTTCTTGTGGGGAGCGAGCTTGTCGTGGCGAGCGGGCTTCTTGTGGCGAGCGGGCTTGCCCCGCGTTGGGCTGCGAAGCGGCCCCAATGAAAGCAACGCGTTCTGTCAGGCAAAACGCGGTGTCTGGTTTTAGGGCGGCTTCGC
>NZ_MSDF01000038.1 GCF_002022275.1 Pseudomonas fluorescens | reverse complement strand
CCCTTCCATCATCAACCCCTGCTCCCGCTGATTCCCCGCCGCATCCAGCGCAGGATCCTGCGCCAACACCAACCGCACCACCCCCTCAAACCGCCGCCCCGGCCGATAAACCGTCCGCAACGCCGCCGCATACGTGCGCGCCGGCCCGTCCATCGCGTCCACCGAAGCCCGCCCCGGCAGCAGCCCCACGCCCACCATCCCGGCATGCAATGCCTGGCGCTGCGCCACCTCATCCCACCCGGCAAACGCCGCCAGATCAATCCCCAACGACTTGCCGGCCGACAACTGCATCGCCTCAACCAACCGCACCAACGCCGCCGTGGTCGTATAAGGCCGCCCCACAAACCCCGGTGCCTCACTGTCAATCACCGTCAACGACGCCACCTCCCGCCCGGCCGCCTGCAACCGCAGCGCCAGCTCCAGTGCGACCCAGCCGCCAAACGAGTGCCCCACCAAATGCACCGGCCCCTGCGGGCACTCCTGCACAAGCGCCGCCAGATAACACGCGGCCGCCGCTTGCACCTGGCTGTGAGGCACCGCCTCACCGTCCAGCCCACGCGGCTGCAGGCCAAACAACGGCCAGTCTTGCCCGAGCGCTTCGCCCAAGCCGACAAACCCGGTGACGCTGTCGCCCGCTCCCGGCACACAGAACACCGGCGCATGCCCCGCCCGACCGCTCTGAATGCGCAGCAACGCTTGATGCGCCGCCTCGGCAACCGGCACGCCTCTGGCCAACGCCTCGTTCATCGCACGGCCCAAGGCCTGAATATGCGGGGCCTGCATCATGCTCTGGTGGTCCCCCGGCACCTCGACCTGACGCAATTGCCCCGGCGCCAGCGCGTCGCCCCAACCCAGCGATTCACTGCACCGCGACAACTCCGTCGGGCGCTCCGAGGCGCTGAACAACTGCACCGCAATCGGCAGCGGGAACAGGCTGTAATGCGCCAACGCATGCCCGTGCCCCACTTCGCGCTCGATAAAGCTCAAGAGGTCCGCGTCCGTAGCTTCTGCCATTTGCGCGTATAGCAGACCTTGATCGCGAAGGCGTTGCAGCAGGCCCGCAACGTCCAGCTGTCCAATGCCTGCCTCCAGTTCCTCAAGGCTCTGAAGCTCATTCACACCTCCCTGTGATTTCCAATACGCCGTGCACTGCAACAGCAGGTGCCGCTTGAGCGCGTCCGGTCCGCTCCAGCGCGCCTTGCCCTGATCGGTCAGGCGCGGCACGTAGCTGTCGATCAACCCCAGGAACGCCACCGGCTCATCCAGCCCCAGCAGTTGCAGGGCGACTTCATAAGCCAGTACACCGCCAAACGACCAGCCCGCAACGCGGTAGGGCCCGTGAGGCTGAATGCCGCGAATCAAACCGACCAGGCGCGCCGCCAGGCCCTCCATGGTGTTCAGGTGCGCCTCGCCGAGCGCCGTGCCGGGCAGGCCATAAATGGGATAGTCACCCGGCAGGTGCTGGCCCAGCGCCGGAAAGTAGACGTCCATGCCACTGAATTCGTGGACCAGAAACAACGGTGGCTGCGCGCCGCTGCTGCGCACGGTAATCACCGAACTGTCACGCACAGGCGTATCCGTACGCAGGCGCACCATCGCGGCCACCGAGGCGACGCTGGCGTGCTGGAACAGTTCGGCCAACGACACCTGCAGCCCCGCCTCGTCCATCAGGTTGACCAGCCGGATCGCCAGCAACGAATGCCCGCCCAGCTCGAAGAAACTGTCATGGCGCCCCACCTGTTCAAGCTTCAACACCTGCGCCCACAACTGCGCCAGCGTCTGCTCCAGAGCATCTGCCGGGGCTTCAAAATCACGCCGCTGCAAGGCTTCCAGCGCCGGTACCGGCAAAGCCTTGCGATCGACCTTGCCATTGGCCGTCAACGGCAACTGCGCCAGCGGCACATAGGCCGACGGCAGCATGTAGTCCGGCAATTGGCCTTGCAGGTGCGCCCTCACGCTGTCGAGGCCAGCGGGCTCGCCCGCCCAGGTGAAATAGGCCACCAAACGCTTGTCGCCCGGTTCGTCTTCACGGGCCAGTACCACCACGTCCTGGATACCGGCAAAGGCCGCAAGGCGTGCTTCGATTTCACCCAGCTCGATGCGGAAGCCGCGAATCTTCACCTGGTCGTCGTTACGCCCGATGCATTCCAGCAGGCCATCTTCCGTCCAGCGTCCGAGGTCACCGGTGCGGTACATCAGGTGGCCCTCGTTGAACGGGTCTGCCACAAATTTCTCGGCAGTCAGCTCAGGCCGGTTCAAATACCCTTTGGCCACGCCGTCGCCGCCGATGCAGATTTCACCGGTCACGCCTGACGGCACTAGTTGCAACTGCGCATCCAGTACGTGGATCTGCGTGTTGGAGATTGGCCGCCCGATGGGCACGCTGTCGGCACCTTCGGCAATCGCGTGCACTTCATACGTGGTGGCGTAGGTGGTGGTTTCCGTCGGCCCGTAGCAATGCACCAGGCGCAAAGCCGGGGCGCGTGCCAACAGGGTGCGGAAGGCCGCCGGGTCGGCGCGTTCACCCCCGCAGAGCAGGATGCGCAAACCCGCCAGCGCCTCGGGAATCATCTGCACGTACTGGTTGAACAGCGCGGTGGTGACGAACAGCACTGTCGCGCCCCTCAATGCCACGCCGAAAGCGGCTGGATCGAGCAAGGTGGCGTGATCAATCACCTGCACTTGGCCGCCATTGAGCAGCGCGCCCCACACGTCCATGGTGCTGGCGTCGAACGCGGGGTTGGAGGCAAAAGCCACGCGGTCGCTGGCGTTGAAATCGGCATAACCGTTGTTGAGCACCAGCCGCGTGATGCCGCGATGCGGCACGAGTACGCCCTTCGGCGTGCCCGTGGAGCCGGAGGTGTACATGATGTACGCCACGCTGTCCGAAGACTGCGACAGGCCCGGGTTGTGGCTCGGTTGCGGGTCAAGCGCCAGGCGGTCCAGGTCCAGGCGGCGCACCGGGTAGTCGATGGCCGCATCGCTACGGGTCAACAGCCACACCGCGCCGCTGTCCTGCACCATAAAGCCCTGGCGTTCGGCCGGCGCGTTGATGTCCAGCGGGACATAGGCCGCCGCACATTTGAGCACGGCAAGCTGGCTGACCAGCAGGTCGAGGCAGCGCGGCAACAGGATCGCCACGGTGTCGCCGGGGCTCACACCCAAGCCCAACAGGTGATGGGCCAGACGATTGGCGCGGGTGTTCAGCTCGCCATAACTCAGCACCTGCTCGCCGTGCAGCGCGGCCACAGCATCCGGGCGCGCTTGAGCCTGGGCTTCAAACAGCCGCTGTACCGTGTGTTCGCGCGGGAACACCCGGGTGGTGGCGTTGAAGTCCGCCAGCTGTTGACGCTCGGCGGGCGGCAGAATCGACACATGGCTGATGGCGCTGTCGCTGTTGTGTTCCAGCGCAGTCACCACCTGCTCCAGCGCAGTGTTCAGGTAATCGCACACGCGCCGGGCCCCCTGCCCCATGGCCTTGAGGCTGAACCCGTCACCCAGGTCATCCACGCTCAGCGACAGCCCGTAGTTGGTGTGTTCCTCGGCCTTGAGCACGTGAATCCCTTGCCACGCCTCGTTGACGTCACCGGCCTGCGGCGCACTGTGGCGATAGTTGAACAGCACGCTGAACAACGGCGTGTTCGCCGGGACCGCACTGCAGCGCTGAGCCAGCGCCAGCGGCGCGTGCTCATGGCTAAGCAGTTGGGTCAGGCGGGCGTGGGTGGCGCGCAACGCGTCACGCACCGAGTGGTGACCGAGATCAACCCGTAGCGGCAAGGTGTTGATAAACACCCCCATCGCCCGCTCGGCGCCCTCGCCGCCTTGCAGGCGGCCGAGCATCACCGTGCCGAACACCACCTGCTCACGGCCGCTGACCTTGCCCAGCACCTGTGCCCAGGCCAAATGCATCAGGCTGGCGGCACTCACGCCCGACTGGCGGGCCTGGGTGCGCAGGCACTGGCTCAATTGCGGGTCCAGCGCCAGCTGCACGGTGTCAGCCGCGCCAAGGCCCTCAACCTGCGTTGGCTCATCAATCTCACCGAGCATCTCGCGGAAGAACGCTTCATGGTCCTCAAGACCCAACCGGGTCTGGGCCACATAGTTGCGATACGGCACCGCCGCGCCCAGCGTGTCCTGGGCGCCCGACAGGTAAGCCTGCAAATCGTGCTGCAGGATTTCCAAAGCGATGTGGTCCATCACCAGATGGTGGAACAGCAACGTGGCGACCACGCGCTGCGGTTCCCGGGTGTAGACCAAGCGAATAAGTGGCGCCTGGGCCAGGTTCAGCCGTTGCGGGACCGGCCCGGTTTCGACGCTCAATGAGGCTGCCCGCCACACCACTTGCACCGGTTCTTCGAGGCCATCCCAATGGAAGGATGAGCGCAGGATGTCGTGGCGCTGGATCACTGCCTGCAAGGCGTGGGCAAAGGCGTCCAGACGCTGCCGGCTGTCGAAGGCAAACTGCGCCTGCAGCACGTACTCATCCGGCCCTTGCACGGCGCGATGCTGATACAGCATGCCCGCCTGCAACGGCGCCAGCGGGTAGATATCCTGCACATTCGCAGCACCGCCCGGGATACAGGCGACAAGACAGTCAATCGCCGGCTGATCCAGCTGGATCAACGGCAACATGCTTGGTGTGATGTACGTGCAATCCGCCGCAATGCCATTCACCGGCACCGGCACTTCACGCCCCCCGCCGAGCGCCGCCGCCAGGCCCGCCAGGGTTGGCTGGCCGAACAGCACTTTCACGTCCGCCGACAAGCCGAGGCGACGCATGCGCCCCATCAGGCTGACGGCCAGCAACGAATGACCGCCCAATTCGAAGAAGTTATCGTGACGGCCCACGCGCTCCACGCCCAGTAGCTCGGCCCACAGGCTGGCCAGGCTGATTTCCGTATCGCCCTCGGGCGCTTCGTACTCGCGCACCACCACCGAATCCAGGCCCGGTGCAGGCAACGCCTTGCGGTCGAGCTTGCCGTTGGGGCTCAGGGGCAATGCGTCCAGGTGAACGAAAATCGCCGGGACCATAAAGTCCGGCAGGTGCTGCAACAGGTGGCTGCGCAGTGTGTCGATCGCGGTAAAAGCACCGGTGTAATAGGCCAGCAACCGGTTATCGCGGGCGATCACTGCGGCTTCGTTGACTTGCGGATACTCGGTCAGTCGCGCCTGAATCTCGCCCAGTTCAATACGCAAACCGCGGATCTTCACCTGGTCGTCATTGCGCCCCAGGTACTCGATATTGCCGTCCGGCAAATACCGCCCAACGTCACCGGTGCGGTACATCCGGCCGTCCGTGAACGGGTCGTTGAGGAAGCGTTCTGCGGTCAGCTCGGGACGGTTCAGGTAACCCCGCGCCACCTGCACGCCGCCGATAAACAGCTCGCCGACCACGCCCAGCGGCACCGGCTGCAACTGCGCGTCCAGCAGGTACATGCGCGTATTGGCGATGGGCTTGCCGATGGGTGTGTTGTCCGGCGTCACAGCGCCTGCGCAGTTCCACGCGGTCACGTCTACGGCAGCCTCGGTCGGGCCATACAGGTTATGCAATTGGCTGCCCGGCAACTGCTGCTTGAAGCGCCGCACCACGCTTCCCGGCAAGGCTTCGCCGCTGCACATCACACGCACCAGGCCGGCGGCCTGGCTCACATCGCCATGGGCGAGGAACACATCAAGCATCGACGGCACAAAATGCAGCGTGGTGACCTGTTCAGCTTCGATGATTTCACACAGATAGGCCGGGTCTTTGTGGCCGCCCGGGCGCGCCATCACCAAGCGTGCGCCAGTGAACAGCGGCCAGAAGAACTCCCACACCGACACGTCGAAACTGAACGGGGTTTTCTGCAACACCGTGTCTTTGGCCGTGAGGCCGTATTCGTCCTGCATCCACAGCAGGCGGTTGACCACCCCGGCGTGGTCGTTGATCACGCCTTTGGGCTGCCCGGTGGAGCCGGAGGTGTAGATCACATAGGCACTGACGCCCTGTACATCCGGGTTTTCGACGGGCTGGTGCTGCCACGTCGCAAGGTCCAGATCGATCAGTGGCACCTCGCCGAGCAAACCACGGGTGGCGCCTTGGGCCAGCACCCCATGCGGCGCGCTGTCTTCGAGCATGTAGGCGATACGCTCCAGCGGGTACGCCGGGTCCAGCGGCACATAGGCGGCGCCGGCCTTGAGGATCGCGTACAGACCGATGACCATGTCCAGGCCGCGTTCCACGCAGATCGCCACACGGGAGCCCGGCTGCACCCCAAGTTCCAACAGGTGGTGGGCGAGCTGATTGGCGCGCGCATTCAGTTCGGCGTAAGTCAGTTGCGCCTCGCCCGCTTTCAGCGCAATCGCGTCCGGCGTGCGCAGCACTTGATCTTCGAACATCCCGTGCAAGGTCTGGTCGAGGTTGTAATCCACCCGCGTGGCGTTGAAGTTGAACAGCAGATGCTGACGCTCGCGCTCATCCACCAGCGGCGCGTGCTCCAGCACGGCCTGGTCGTTGTCGACCATCGCCTGCAACACGCGGTTGAAGTAGCCGACGTAACGTTGCACCGTCGCCTCATCAAACAGCGCCACCGCATATTCCAGCGCACCGATAATGCTGCCCTGCACTTCGCCCAGATCCAGCGACAGGTCGAACTTGGCGAAGTGGCTGTTCTCCACGATGCCTTCCAGCGCCAGGTCGCCCAGGGCCAGGGTCGGCGCGCTGCTGTCCTGCCAGGTCAGCAGGGTCTGGAACACCGGGCTGTGGGCCAGGCTGCGCACGGGCCGGGTGACTTCCACCACTTGCTCGAACGGCAGGTCCTGATGGGCCTGGGCCGCCAGCGTCAGGGCCTTGACCCGCGCCAGCAAGGCCTCGGTACTCAGCTCGCCCGAGGTGTCGATACGCACCGCCAGGGTGTTGACGAACAGGCCGATCAGCCCCTCCACTTCACTGCGGTTACGGTTGGCCACCGGCGAACCGATCACCAGATCCTGCTGCCCGGAAAGCCGCGCCAGCAAGGCAGCCCAGGCGCTCATCAAGGTCACGTACAGCGTGGTGCCGTGGCGTTGGCTCAAGGCCTTGAGCCCGGCAGTCAGGCGTTCATCCAGGCGTACGTCGACGCTGCTGCCGGCGTAGTCTTGCTGCGCCGGGCGCGGGCGGTCGGTGGGCAAGGTCAGCAGCGCGGGCGCACCGGCCAGCGTCTGCTGCCAAAAGCGGCTCTGGCGCTGCAGCACTTCACCGCTCAGCCACAGGCGCTGCCACACGGCGAAGTCACCGTACTGGATCGGCAACGGCGGCAGCGGATCAGGCAAGCCGTGGCTGAACGCCTGGTACAGCGCCATCAGTTCGCGGGTGAGCACACCCATGGACCAGCCATCGGAGACGATATGGTGCAGGGTCAGCAGCAGCAC
This sequence comes from Pseudomonas fluorescens, assembly GCF_002022275.1. Lineage (GTDB taxonomy): Bacteria > Pseudomonadota > Gammaproteobacteria > Pseudomonadales > Pseudomonadaceae > Aquipseudomonas > Aquipseudomonas fluorescens_AJ. Next base: position 17,090 of record NZ_MSDF01000038.1, on the reverse strand, counting down.
GTGGTGATCGTCGGCCATCACCACCAGACGCCCGCGCAGCAGCGGGCCACGCTCCAGGTCAAACGGCGCCGAGCCTTCGCCGTGGATCAACGCGTCCAGCGCCTGCTGGGGTTGCGGGTGGCGGCGCAGGTCCTGTACTTGCAGGGGCAGCACGTCTTCGGCCGGCACGATCAACACCTGGGCGTCGTCGCCCTGTTGGGCAAACCGGCTACGCAGGGTTTCATGCCGCGCGACAATGCGCGCCAGAGCCCGTCGCAAGGCCTCGACATGCAACTGCCCACGCAAACGCAGGCCGATCGGAATGTTGTAGGCGGTGTTGGCGCCTTCCATCAAGGCCAAAAACCACAGGCGCTGCTGGGCAAAGGACAACGGCATGTCTTCATCGCGATTGGCCGGCACAATGTCCGGCACCGTGCTGCGCCCGGCCTGGGCCAGCACCTGCGCAACGGCTGTCAGTTCCGGGTTGGCAAACAAGTCGCCAAGAGACAGCTCCACACCCAGACGCTGGCGGATCTGCGACACCATGCGCATCGCCAGCAGCGAATGCCCGCCCAGTTCGAAGAAGTGGTCATGGCGGCCCACGCGCTCAACCTGCAGCACATCGGCCCAGATCTGCGCCAATACGTTTTCGATCTCGCCCTGGGGCGCGGCGTACTCGCGGGTGAATACGGCGCTCATGTCCGGTGCGGGCAAGGCCTTGCGGTCGAGTTTGCCGTTGGCGGTCAGCGGCAAGGCGTCGAGTTTTACATAGGCCACCGGCACCATGTAGTCGGGCAAGTGGGCGACCAGGTGGTCGCGAATCGCGCCGACGGCCAACGCCTCCAGCTGCGAATGTTCAGTGAAATACGCCACCAGCCGCTCTTCGCGAACCAGCACCACGGCTTCCTGAATGCCCGGCAGCCCATTGAGTTGGGTCTCGATCTCGCCCAGTTCGATCCGCATGCCCCGGATCTTCACTTGGTCATCGTTGCGCCCCAGGTACTCGAGGTTGCCGTCCGGCAGCCAGCGCGCCAGGTCGCCGGTGCGGTACATGCGCCCGTCGTTGAAGGGGTCTTGCAGAAAGCGTTCGGCGGTCAATTCCGGGCGGTTCAAATAACCACGCGCCACGCCCTTGCCGCCCACGTACAACTCACCCGCCACGCCCAGCGGCACCGGCCGCCGGCTTTCATCGAGCACATACACCGTGGCATTCGCCACCGGTTTGCCGATGTGCAACGGCTGGCCCGCCTCGACCTTGCCGGAGGTGGCGACCACCGTGGCTTCGGTGGGCCCGTAGTTGTTGATCAGCTCAAACCGCTGGGCCCGCGCGAACTGACGCAGCCGATCGCCGCCGATCAGCAAGGTGCGCAGCGTCGGGTGTTCGATCTGTTGGCTGAAGGCGTATTCGGCCACCGGCGTCGGCAAAAAGCACACGTCCAATGGCTGCGCGCACCACCAGGCGAGCAGTGCGTCGATGTCTTCGGCGCCGTCATGGGCGGGCGGCAGGTGCAGGGTCGCGCCGACGCACAGCGCCGGCCAGACTTCCCAGGCCATCGCATCAAAGCCGAACCCGGCCACGCTGGCGGTGTGGCGCCCGGCGCGCAGGTCGAAGGCGTTGCAATGCCAGTCCACCAGGTTGGCGACGGTGTGGTGTTCCACCATTACGCCCTTGGGCAGGCCGGTGGAACCCGAGGTGTAGATCACATAGGCAAGGTTCGATGGCGTGACCGCCACCTTGGGGTTGCTCGCCGAATGGTGCTGCCAGGTGAAACGGTCGAGGTTGATCACCGGCACGTCCAGAGCCGGCAGGCGGTCCTGCAAGGTCTGCTGGGTCAGCACCGCCACCGGGGCACTGTCGGTCAGCAGGTAATTCAAGCGCTCGGCCGGGTGGGACGGGTCCACCGGCACGTAGCAGGCACCCGCCTTGAGGATCGCCAGCAACCCGGCCAGGGTATCCAGGCCGCGGCGCGCGACGATGGCCACGCGGTCGTCGGGTTTGACGCCCAGCGCGAGCAAATGATGAGCCAGCAGGTTGGCCTGTGCGTTCAACTCGGCGTAGGTCAGTTGGCGGCCGTGGTAAACGGCGGCGATGGCCGTCGGGGTGAGCGCCGCCTGGTGTTCGATGCGCCCGTGCAATGTGGTGCCCTGGGGGAAGTCCACCCGGGTTGCGTTGAACTGCTCCAGCAACACCTGCTGTTCGGCCACCGGCAACACCGACACCTGGTCGAGCGCCGTCAGCGGTGCTTGCTCGAGCGCGGTCACGAGGTTTTCCAGGGCGGTTTGCAGGTAGGCGCAGACGCGCTGCGGGTCCACTTGCGTGCTGGCCAGCAAGCTCAGGCCAAACCCTTCACCGAGGTCATCCACACTCAAGGTCAACGGGTAGTTGGTGCGTTCTTCGGCGCTGAGGGCGGCGATCCCGTCCCATGCCGACACCGCTTCGGCGCTGGCCGCCGGAGCACTGTGACGATAATTGAGCAAGGCGCTGAACAGTGGCGTCGGCGCGACCACACCACTGCAACGCTGGGCCAGGGCCAGGGCGGCATGTTCGTGGCGCAGCAAGGTGGTCAGTCGCGCGTGAGTGGCCTTGACCCCGGCGCGCACGTCCTGGCCGTCCACGTCCACGCGAAACGGCAGAGTGTTGATGAAGATGCCCAGCGCCCGGTCTGTGTCGTGACTGCCTTGCAGGCGGCCCATCAATACTGTGCCGAACACCACCTGTCGCTTGCCGGCCAGGGCCCCCAGCACCTGCGCCCAGCCCATATGGAACAGGCTGGCGACGCTCACACCCAGTTGCCGTGCCTGGGCGCGCAAACGCTGGCCCAAGGGTGCGGCCAGCGGCAGGCTGACTTCGGCAATGCCGCGCGCATCGCCCTGCACATCCTGCAAACCAAACGGCAGGGTCGGCTCGCCTATATCGCCAAGCATCTGCCGGAAGAAGCGTTCATGTTCCTCCTCGCTGATGCCCAGCCGCGCGTGTGCCACGTAGTTGCGAAACGGCACCGCCTGGCCCAGTGTCGCGCCCTGCCCCAGCAGGCACGCCTGCATTTCATGGCACACCACTTCCAGGGCGCTGTGGTCGAGGGCCATGTGATGGAACAGCAACGTGGCAACGATGCGTTGATGGGCCGGGTCTTCGGCATGCACCAGGCGCAGCAGCGGCGCCTGGGTCACGTCCAGTCGATAATGACGGGCGTCGAACAGCGCATGCAGTTGCGCAGCGATCTCGCCGTCAGCCGGGTCCAGTTGCAGCGCTTGCACCGGCAAGCGCGCCTTGCGCCATACCACTTGCGAGGGCTGCTGCAAACCGTCCCAGACCACGCCGGTGCGCAGGATATCGTGGCGGTCCATCACGGCTTGCAGCGCCTGGGCAAACGCCTCGAAGCGTTCCAGGTTGTCGAAGGCGAACTGCGACTGCATCACGTACGGGTCGCCCTGCCCGGCGCTGACGTGGTGGAACAGGATGCCTTCCTGCAACGGTGCCAGCGGGTAAATATCCTGAATGTTGGCCACACCGCCGTCGACGGTGGCGACGATGCGGTCGATCTCGTCCTGGCTCAGGTCTGACAGCGTCAACATGGCCGGCGTGATGCGCTCGGCACCGGCCGGGATGCCATTGGCCGGCACCTCGACTTCACCCAGCTTGGTCGCCGAATACTCACCGGCCTTGATCAGTTCGATCAACGCCGGTTTGTGCTCACGCAACGCCGCGAGAATCACAGGGTCGCTCAAGGCGTGTTTGTTGCCTTGCACCGACAGCTGATCGCCCTTGAGTGCGAGCTGCACGTCCTTGGTTTTCAGCGTCGCCAGCAGTTCGAGGATGCTCACAGGACGATCTCCATTCGTTCGGTCATAGCGGCGTAGCCGGCCAGGGTCGGCTGTTCGAACAGCGCCCGCACGTCGGCTTCCATGCCTTCCTGGCGCAAGCGCCCGATCAAGCTCACGGCGAGCAGCGAATGCCCGCCCAGTTCAAAGAAATTGTCATGGCGCCCTACCCGCTCCACCTTGAGCAACTCGGCCCACAGCTGTGCGAGGAGGATTTCGGTGTCGCCTTCGGGTGCCACATACTCACGCACGATCAGCGCTTCGGCGCCCGGTGCCGGCAGCGCTTTGCGGTCGAGCTTGCCGTTGGGGCTCAACGGCAGCGCATCGAGGTGCACGAACAGCGCGGGCACCATAAAGTCCGGCAGGTGCCGCAACAGCTGGGCGCGCAGGCTTTCTATCTCGGTGTGCACGCCGGTGTAGTAGGCGATCAGCCGGTCTTCGCGAGCGACAACCGCCGCCTCCTTGACCTGAGGATGCTCCAGCAAGCGCGCCTGGATCTCGCCCAGTTCGATACGCAGGCCACGGATTTTCACCTGGTCATCGTTGCGGCCAAGGTATTCGATATTGCCGTCGGGCAAGTAGCGCCCCACGTCACCGGTGCGGTACATCCGGCCGTTGGTGAACGGGTCCTTGAGGAAGCGTTCGGCGGTTAACTCGGGGCGGTTCAGGTAACCGCGCGCCACTTGCACGCCACCGATAAACAGCTCGCCGATCACGCCCAGCGGCACCGGCTGCAACTGCGCGTCGAGCACGTACAGGCGCGTATTGGCGATGGGTTTGCCGATCGGCGTGTTGTCCGGCACGTCAGGGCGGGCGCAATTCCATGCGGTCACGTCCACTGCCGCTTCGGTCGGGCCGTACAGGTTGTACAGGCCGATGTCCGGCAATTGCGTTTTGAAGCGCCGCACCAGACTGCCCGGCAGGGCCTCACCGCTGCACATCACCCGCGCCAACCCGGCTGCCTGGCTGACATCGCCATGGGCGAGGAACACGTCCAGCATCGACGGCACAAAGTGCAATGTGGTGATCTGTTCGGCTTCGATGATGTCGCAAAGGTACGCCGGATCTTTGTGGCCGCCCGGACGCGCCATCACCAGGCGTGCGCCAGTGAACAGCGGCCAGAAGAACTCCCATACCGACACGTCGAAGCTGAACGGGGTTTTCTGCAGCACGCTGTCATGGGCTTTGAGGCCGTAGGCGTCCTGCATCCACAGCAGGCGGTTGACCACGCCGGCATGTTCGTTGATCACGCCCTTGGGCTGGCCGGTGGAGCCGGAGGTGTAGATCACATAGGCCTGATGATGCGCCGTGAGGCCTGCAACCTGCGGATTGGTGACGGGCTGGTGCTGCCAGGTGCTGTGATCGAGGTCGATCACCGGCACTTCGCCCAGCAATGCGCGGGTGGCACCTTGGGCCAGCACTACCACCGGTGCGCTGTCGTGCAGCATGTAGGCAATACGCTCCTGCGGGTACGCCGGGTCCAGAGGCACATAACCGCCACCGGCCTTGAGGATGGCGAACAGGCCGACCACCATGTCCAGGCCCCGCTCGACGCAGATACCCACCCGCGCATCCGGCTGCACGCCAAGCTCACGCAAATGGTGAGCGAGACGGTTGGCCCGCGCATTGAGCTCACCATAGGTCAGCTGTTGACCTTCAGCTTTGACAGCCACCGCCTGCGGCGTGCGTTCCACCTGGGCTTCAAACATCCCGTGCAGGGTCTGGTCGAGGTTGTAATTCACCTCGGTGGCGTTGAATTCAACCAACAGTTTTTGCCGCTCTTCGGCGCCGAGAATCGCCAGTCGATTGAGTGCCTGATCCGGCGCCTGCTCCAGCGCCTCGACCAAGCCGGCCAGCGCGTTGTGCAGGTAGCCACACACGCGTTGCGCATCGACTTGTGCCAGCGCAGTCACGTCATAACCGTCACCCAGGTCATCCACGTTCAAGGTCAGTGGGTAATTGGTGCGCCCGTCATTGACCAGCGTCTGCATGCCTTCCCACGCCTGCTCTGCGTCGGCGGAACGGGTGGCTGCGCCGCGATGGCGATAGTTGAGCATCGAACTGAACAGCGGCGCCGGTGCCGCCACGCCACTGCAGCGCTGGGCCAGGGCAAGGGACGCGTGTTCATGCCCGAGCAACGCGGTGAGCCGAGCATGGGTGGCACGCACGGCGGCACGCACACCTTGTACATCGATATCCAGGCGCAACGGCAAGGTGTTGATAAACACCCCGAGCGCGCGGTCGGCGCCCTCGCCGCCTTGCAGGCGACCGACCAACACGGTGCCGAACACCACGCTGTGCCGACCCGACGTCGCTGCCAGCACCTGGCCCCAGGCGAGGTGAAACAGGCTCGCCGTGCTCACGCCCAGCAGTCGGGCCTGGGCGCGCAGACGGCGGTTCAGGTCCGCGTCCAGGTGCACGGTGTGCTCGCCAATGGCACTGCCGTCGCCGCGCACATCCTGCAGGCCGAACGGCAAGGTCGGCTCGTCGACATCACCGAGCATGCTGCGAAAGAACGCTTCATGCTCCTGTTCACTGACACCCAGGCGCGCCTGGGCCACGTAATTGCGGTACGGCATCGGCGCGGCGGTGGGTGCCGCGTGGCCGAGCAGATGGCCCTGCATTTCGCGCAGCACCACGTCAAAGGCGGTGTGGTCGAGCACGATATGGTGGTAGAGCAACACCACCACGACGCGCGCGTTGGCCGGGTCTTTCGCGTACATCAGGCGGATCAGCGGCGCCTGGCTGACCTCCAGGCGATAGCGCCGGGCGTCAAAACGCTCATGCAGCGCCGCGAGTACATCGCCTTGCAACTGCAGCTCCTGAACGCTTAGCTCAGCATGACGCCGCACCACTTGCAGCGGTTGCGCGAGGCCTTCCCAGAGCACGCCGGTGCGCAGGATGTCGTGGCGGTTGATCACCTGTTGCAGCGCCCCGGCGAAGGCGTTCAAACGCTCGATGCTGTCAAACGCCAGGTGCGTTTGCAGCAGGTACGGGTCGCCCTGTTCAGCGGTGATGTAGTGGTAAAGAATGCCTTCCTGCAGCGGCGCCAGCGGGTAGATATCCTGCACGTTGGCCGCGCCGCCGGGCACACAGGCGACCACCTGATCGAGGGTGGATTGATCCAGGTTCACCAGCGAAAGCATGTCCGGGGTGATGCGCCGGCAGTCGGCAGCGATGCGGTTGGCCGGCACCTGCACTTCGCGACCGCTGCCCACGGCCGCCGCCAGCGCGGCCAGGGTTGGCTGGCTGAACAATACGCGCACATCGGCGCTGAGGCCGACCTGGCGCATGCGCTCGATCAGGCTGACGGCCAGCAACGAATGCCCGCCCAGCTCAAAGAAGTGGTCATGCCGACCGACCTGCTGCACCTGCAACACGTCGGCCCAGATGCTCGCCAGCGTGGTTTCGACTTCACCTTTCGGTGCCTCGTAATCGCGGCTGAGCAATGCGGCTTGATCCGGTTCAGGCAGGGCCTTGCGGTCCAGTTTGCCGTTGGCGGTCAGGGGCAATGCGTCGAGCCTGACATAAGCGGCCGGCACCAGCGCGGCGGGTAGCTGCTCCTGCAATTGGGCACGCAGGGTTTCAATCGCCAGCGGGTTGCGTTCGGTGAACCAGGCGACCAGACGACCGTCGCGCACCAGCACCACGGCTTCAGCGACACCCTCGAGCGCGGCCAGGCGGCTTTCGATCTCGCCGAGCTCAACGCGCACACCGCGCACCTTGACCTGGTCATCATTGCGGCCCAGGTACTCGATGTTGCCGTCGGGCAACCAGCGCGCCAGGTCGCCGGTGCGGTACATGCGCCCCGGGTTGAACGGGTCTTGCAGGAAGCGTTCGGCGGTCATCTCGGGGCGGTTCAGATACCCCCGTGCGACGCCGCTGCCGCCCACATAAAGCTCACCCGCGACGCCGACCGGCACCGGGCGCAGTTGTTCATCGAGCAGGTAAACGCTGGCATTCGCCACCGGCCGACCAATGTGCAAGGCCTGCCCGGCACGCACGCGGCCGGAGGTGGCGACCACCGTAGCTTCGGTGGGGCCGTAGTTATTGATCACGGCAAAGCGCCGTTCCTGAGTGAACTGGCGCAGGCGATCACCACCGATCAGCAGGATGCGCAAGCTCGGGTGCGTCAGGTTCTGGCTGAACGCGTACTCGGCCACCGGCGTCGGCAGGAAACTCACGTCCAGTGGCTGCGCCAGCCACCAGGCGAGCAGCTCATCGATGTTTTCATTGCCCAGCGCGGCAGGCGGCAAATGCAGGGTGGCGCCGATGCACAGCGCGGGCCAGACCTCCCAGGCCATGGCGTCGAAACCAAAGCCCGCGACGCTGCTGGTGTGGCTGCGCGCATCCAGGCCGAAGGCTTCGCAGTGCCAGTGCACCAGGTTTTCAACGGTACGGTGTTCCACCATCACGCCCTTGGGCTGGCCGGTGGAGCCGGAGGTGTAGATCACGTAAGCCAGGTGCGCCGGGGTCAGGTTGGCCAGATGCGGGTTGCTGACGGGCTGGCGCTGCAAGCCCGGCTCGAACAGATCGATGCTGGCGACACTGCCCAACAGGTCGCGGGTGCTCGCTTCGCTCAACACGGCCACCGGCGCGCTGTCCTGCAACAGGTAGGCAATGCGCTCGGCGGGATACGCCGGGTCGATCGGCACGTAACCGGCGCCGGCCTTGAGAATACCCAGCAACCCCACCAGCATTTGCGGGCCGCGACGGCAGCACAACGCAACGCGGTCGTCCGGTTGCACGCCGAGTGCCAGCAGATGATGGGCCACCTGATTGGCGCGCTGATTGAGTTGCTGATAGGTCAGTGACTCGCCGTCTTGTGTGACGGCAATGGCGTGAGGCTGACGTTCGGCCTGGACTTCGAAGGCACCGTGCACTGTCTGGCCGACAGGAAAATCGGCGGCCGTCGCATTGAAGTCGCGCAGCAGGATCTGGCGCTCTGCAGCCGGCACGATGTGCAGTGTGTTCAGCGCGGTTTTCGCCGCGCTTTCCAGGGCGCTGACCAGCTGTTCGACGGCGCTGTGCATGTACGCGCCAATGCGCTGGGCGCCGATCTGCGGCAGCGCCAGTACGGTCAGGCTGAAATCCGTGCCCAGGTCATCGACGCTGAGGGTCAGCGGGTAGTTGCTGCGCTCTTCACCCCCCAGCAGTTGCACGCCTTCCCAAATGCCGTGACCATCGCGCGCCATTTCGCCGGGCGTGCTGTGACGGTAGTTGAGCAAGGCACTGAACAGCGGCACCGAGGCCGCGACCCCGCTGCAACGCTGAGCCAGGGCCAGGGACGCGTGTTCATGGCCAAGCAGAGCGCTCAACCGCGCATGGGTCGCCTTGACCGCCACACCGGCGCTCGCCGCCACGTTCACGCGCAGCGGCAGGGTGTTGATGAACATGCCCAACGCGCGGTCGGCACCGTCGCCCGCCTGCATGCGGCCCATCAATACGGTGCCGAACACCACATCGTCACGGCCCGAGACCAGCCCCAACACCTGCGCCCACGCCAGATGCATCAGGCTCGCCGCACTGACGCCCAGCCACCGCGCCTGTTCGCGCACTCGCAAGGCCAATGCTGCGTCGAGTGGCAGCTCGGCCTCTTCGATGTCCCGGCCATCGCCCTGCACATCCTGAAGACCAAACGGCAAGGTCGGCTCATCCACCTCTGCCAGCATCTCGCGGAAGAACTGCTCATGCTCCGTCACACTGACGCCCAGGCGCGCCTGGGCCACGTAATTGCGAAACGGTGCGGCTTCGGGCAGCGCATCGGCGTTGTTGAACAGGACGGCGCGCATCTCCTGGCCGACCACTTCCATGGCGGTATGGTCCAGCGCCAGGTGGTGGAACAGCAGGATCGCCGCGACGCGATTATTCGCGGGGTCCTGCGCGTACACCATGCGCAGCAGCGGCGCACGGGTGAGGTCCAGGCGGTAGTGACGGGCATCAAAACGCGCGTGCAACTGCTCGATGATGCCGCCGTCTGCCGCGTCCAGCGCGACTTCCTGCACCACCAGCTGTGCCTCGCGCCAGACCACTTGCACCGGGCTGTCCAGGCCTTCCCAGACCACGCCGGTGCGCAGCATGTCGTGGCGCGCGACCACCTGTTGCAACGCGCCCATGAACCCGTGCAAGCGTTCGAGGCTGTCGAACGCCATGCGCGATTGCAGCAGATACGGGTCGCCCTGCTCCGCGCTGATATGGTGGTAGAGAATGCCTTCCTGCAACGGCGCCAGCGGGTAAATATCCTGCACATTCGCCGCGCCGCCAGGCACCGTGGCGACAATGCGCTCGATGGCCGTCTGGTCGAGTTGCACCAGGGTCAGCATCGACGGCGTGATCCGCGTGCACCCTGAAGGAATACCATTGGCCGGTACCACAATTTCGCGGCCACTGCCCACCGCCGCGGCCAGCGCCGCCAGGCTTGGCTGGCTGAACAGCACACGCACATCGGCACTCAGACCGACCTGGCGCATGCGCTCGATCAGGCTGACCGCCAACAGCGAATGCCCGCCCAGTTCAAAGAAATGATCGTGACGGCCGACGCGTTCAAGCTTGAGCACGTCTTGCCAGATCTGCGCCAGCAGGGTTTCCACATCGCCTTCCGGCGCCTCGTAGCCACGGCTGAGCAGCGCGCTCTGGTCCGGCACCGGCAAGCCCTTGCGGTCGAGTTTGCCGTTGGCGGTGAGCGGCATCAGTTCCAGCCACACATACGCCGACGGCACCATGTAATCCGGCAACTGGCCTTGCAGATGGGCGCGCAGGGCTTCGATGTCCAGCGGCGCATCGGCGGTGTAATAAGCCACCAGACGCTTGTCGCCGGGCTCGTCTTCGCGGGCCAGTACCACGGCGTCTTTCACGCCGGTGAACGCGGCCAGGCAGGTTTCGATTTCGCCGGGCTCGATCCGGAAACCGCGAATCTTCACCTGCAGGTCATTGCGGCCCTGATACAGCAGCGTGCCGTCGGCTTGCCAGCTGGCCAGGTCGCCGCTGCGGTAGAGCAAGCCATCGCCGAACGGGTTGGGGATGAATTTTTCAGCGGTCAATTGCGGCTGGTTCAAATAGCCTTTGGCGACGCCTGCGCCGCCGATGTACAGCTCGCCGACCGCGCCCAACGGTACCGGTTGCTGGCGCGCGTCGAGCACATAGGCCTGGGCATTGCCGATGGGCTGGCCAATCGGAATAGCGCCGTCGCCCGCCGTGGTGATTTCAAAGGTGGTCGAGAACGTGGTGGCTTCGGTCGGCCCGTAGCCGTTCAACAGGTGCCGGGGTTTGCCGTGCTGGAGCACGCGGCCGATCACCAGTGGGTCGAGGACATCGCCACCGACGATCAGGTAACGCAACTGGCGGAACACCGGCAGCAGCGCATCGGCGTATTGGTGGAACAGCCCGGCGGTCATCCACAGCACGCTGACGGCCTGCTCTTGCAACAGCGCGGCAAACGCGGCCTGGGACAGCAGCACTGCGTGCTCGATCACCACCACACAACCGCCATTGAGCAAGGGCGCCCACACGTCGAGGGTGCTGGCGTCAAACGCCGGGTTGGAGGCGAAGGCCACGCGGTCGCGTTCGTTGAAATCGGCATAACCGTTGTTCAGCACCAGCCGCGAGATCGCGCGGTGCGGCACTTGCACGCCTTTCGGAGCACCGGTGGAGCCGGAGGTGTACATGATGTACGCGACGTCGTCCGAAGACTGCGCCAGGTCCGGGTTACGCGGTGACAGCGCATCCAGGTTCAGGTCGGCCAGCGTGCTCAGCACGCGATGCGCGCCACTGTCCTGCACCATGAAGGCTTGGCGTTCTACCGGCGCGTTGACGTCCAGCGGCACGTAAACAGCTGCGCACTTGAGGACCGCCAGTTGGCACACCAGCAAATCCAGCGAGCGCGGCAACGCAATCGCTACGCTTTCGCCAGGTTGTACGCCCTGGCCAATCAGATGATGGGCCAGGCGGTTGGCGCGGCGATTGAGGTCGCGGTAACTCAGCGACAGCTGGCCGTGCACCGCTGCCACGGCTTCAGGGCGGGCCAGCGCCTGGGCTTCGAATAATTGGTGCACGCCGAGTTGCGTCGGGTAGTCACGGGCGGTGCTGTTGAATGCCACCAGCACTTGGTGACGCTCAGCGGGCGGCAGGATCGACACGGCGTGCAACGGCGTGGTCGGCGCTTGTTGCAGCGCGGTCACCAGATGGCGCAGCGCGGTGAGCATGTAGTCGCCCACGCGCTGCACATTCAATTCGGCCAGGCCTTGTACCGTGAGGGAAAAACCTGTGCCGAGGTCATCAACGTTGAGCACCAGCGGGTAGTTGCTGCGCTCTTCGGAGCTGAGAATCTCGATGCCGGAAGCCGCGAACGGGCGGTCTCCCGGCGCTTCGCCCGGCGCGCTGTGGCGATAGTTGAGCAGCGTGCTGAACAGCGGCAGCGAACCCGGCACCCCGCTGCAACGCTGGGCCAGCGACAGCGAGGCATGTTCGTGCCCGAGCAATTGCGCGAGGCGCGCATGGGTGGCGCGCACCCCGGCCTGCACACCCGTAGCGCCGAGGCTGACCCGCAGCGGCAAGGTGTTGATAAACATCCCCAGCGCACGGTCGGCGCCCTCGCCGCCTTGCATGCGGCCAAGCAGGACGGTGCCGAACACCACGTCTTGCTGACCGGAAACCTGCCCCAACACCTGCGCCCACGCCAGGTGCACCAAACTCGCAGTGCTCACGCCCAGTTGCCGTGCCTGTTCGCGCAGGCCGTGGCTGAGTCCCGGTTCCAGCGGCAAATGCGCTTCGACGATGCCGCTGCCGTCGCCATTCACATCCTGCAAGCCGAAGGCCAGGGTCGGCTCGTCGATATCGCCGAGCATCTCGCTGAAAAAAGCTTCGTGTTGTGCCTGGGTCACTCCAAGGCGCGCCTGAGCCACGTAGTTGCGGTACTGCACCGCCTGAGGCAATTGCGCGCTGTGGCCGGACAGGCTGGCGCCCATTTCTTCCACCAGCACGTGCAGCGCGGTGTGGTCGAGCAGGATGTGGTGCAACAACAGAATGCCGACAAAGCGGCCCTGCTCCTCGGCGTAGGCCAACCGCATCAGCGAAGCACGCGACAGGTCGAGGCGATAGTGGCGTGGGTCGAAGCGCTGCTGCAGCTGCGCCAGAGCATCGGCGCCCGTGGTTTCGATACGTTCAACCGCCAGCGGCGCCTGGCGCAGGACCACTTGCACCGGCTCGTCGAGGCCTTCCCAGAGAATCGCGGTGCGCAGGATGTCGTTGCGTTCGATCACGCTGTGCAGCGCATGGACAAAGGCGTCCACCGCCGTTTGGTCGGCGAAGCTGAACTGCACCTGCAATACGTAGGGGTCGCCCTCGGCCGTTGCCAGGTGGTGATAAAGAATGCCCGCCTGCAAGGGCGCCAGGCCGTAGATGTCTTGCACGTTGGCGATGCCACCGGGCACGGCTTGCAGGATTTGGTCGATCGCCGCCTGATCCAGATCGATCAGCGGCAACATGTCTGGCGTGATGGTGTGGCTGGTGGGCTGGATGAGGTTTTGCGGAACCTGCACTTCTTGCTTCCCGCCTACGGCGGCAGCCAGTGCGGTCAGGGTGGGTTGGCCGAACAGCACGCGCACGTCGGCGCTGAGGTCCGCCTGGCGCATGCGTTCGATCAGCTTCACCGCCAACAGGGAATGCCCGCCCAGTTCGAAGAAGTTGTCGTCGCGGCCTACCCGGTCAAGCTTGAGCAGGTCTTGCCAGATCTCGGCAATGGCGGTTTCCACCGCACCTTGCGGGGCCTCGTAACCGCGCCGCACCAGGGCATCGGCATCCGGCGCGGGCAAGGCCTTGCGATCGAGTTTGCCGTTGGTGGTCAGCGGGAGTTTATCCAGCCTGACAAAGGCGCTGGGCACCATGTAGTCGGCCAGGCTCAGCAGCAGGTGATCGCGCAATTGGGCGGCGCCGAGTTCGCGCTCGGCAATCACGTAGGCCACCAGGCGTTTGTCGCCCGGCTGGTCTTCACGGGCGATCACCACCGCGTCACGCACGCCGTCGGCGGTGGCCAGGCGCGCTTCGATTTCGCCCAGTTCGATTCGGAAACCGCGGATTTTCACCTGGTCGTCGTTGCGGCCCAGGTACTCGACGCTGCCGTCGGCCAGCAGGCGGCCAAGGTCACCGGTCTTGTACATGCGCAAACCGGTGGCCGGGTCGGCCAGGAAGCGCTCGGCGTTGAGTTCGTCACGGTTCAGGTAACCGCGCGCCACACCGGCGCCGCCCACGTACAACTCGCCGACCACGCCAAAGGGCAGCGGCTCGCGGCGTTCATCCAATACGTAGAGTTGCAGGTCGGGAATGCGCACACCAATCGGGCTGACACCCACCAACTGCGCATCCGCCGCTTCCAGCGCGCGGTAGGTCACGTGCACCGTGGTTTCGGTGATGCCGTACATGTTCACCAGCTGCGTGCCGGCGTTGATCGCGCGGGCGTACCACGGCTTGAGCATGCCCGGTTCCAGCGCCTCGCCGCCGAAAATAACCTGGCGCAGAGAATGCGCCTGTGGGCTTTGGGCCTGCGCAGCGATCAGTTGACGAAAGGCGCTGGGCGTTTGGTTGAGGATGCTCACACCGGCTTCGCACAGCAGCGTGTAGCACTCTTCGGGCGAGCGGCTGACCGGCTGCGGCACGATCAGCAACTGGCCGCCGTGCATCAGCGCGCCCCAGATTTCCCATACCGAAAAGTCGAAGGCGAAGGAGTGGAACAGTGCCCACACGTCGTTGCTGTTGAAGCCGAACCAGTGCTCGGTCGCGGTGAATAGCCGTGCGACTTGCCGGTGCTCGATCATCACGCCTTTGGGCAGGCCGGTGGAGCCGGAGGTGTAGATCACGTAGGCCAGGTTCGCCGGGCTCAGGTGCAGCCGCGGGTTGACGATGGATTCATCGCGCAGGCTGTTGAGGTCGATTGGCGGCAAGTCACCGACCAAGTGGCGCGTGTTGGCTTGCACCAGCACCGCCAACGGTTCGCTGTCAGTCAGGGTGTAAGCGATGCGCTCCAGCGGGTAGGCCGGGTCAATCGGCACATAACCCGCACCGGCCTTGAGGATACCCAGCAGGCCGATGATCATGTCCGGGCCACGCTCGACGCAGATCGCCACGCGGTCATCGGGGCGCACGCCCTGCGCCAGCAGACGGTGAGCGACCTGGTTGGCGCGTTCGTTGAGTTGGCGGTAGGTCACGCGCTTGTTGTCGAAACGCAGAGCGACGGCATCAGGGTGGGCAGCGGCGTGGGTTTCGACTTGCTGGTGGATCAGCGCGGTATCGGCGTAATGCGTGGGGTTTTGGTTGAGGCTGTGCAACAGGTGATGGCGTTCGGCGTCGGGCAGGATATTCAGGCCGCTGAGCGGCGTATCCGGTCGCTGCTCCAGCGCATCCGCCAGGCTTTCCAGCGCCGTGTGCAGGTAGCCGGCGACCCGGCGCGCGCCGATGGAGGCGTCGACCATCACGGTCAGCGCGAAGTCTTCACCGAGGTCATCGACGTTGACCGTCAGCGGGTAGTTGGTGCGCTCCTCGGCGCCCAGCACCTGGATGCCTTCGGCGACGTCGATCACCGTGGCCATGTCGGCCGCGGCGCTGTGGCGGTAGTTGAGCATCGCGCTGAACAGCGGCGTCGGCGCGGCCACGCCACTGCAACGCTGGGCCAGCGCCAGCGAGGCGTGTTCGTGGTTGAGCAACGTCGTCAGGCGTTCATGGGTGGCCTTGATCCCGGCGCGCACGCCCTGCTCACCCACATCCACCCGCAGCGGCAAGGTGTTGATGAACATGCCCAAGGCGCGCTCACCGCCCTCGCCCGCGCCCATGCGGCCGAGCATCACCGTGCCAAACACCACGGACTCACGGCCGGACACCACGCCCAACACACGGGCCAGGCCCACATGCATCATGCTCGCCACGCTCACACCCAGCGGCCGCGCCAGGCCTCGCAGGCGGCGACTCAGTGCGCTTTCGACGGGCATGCGTACTTCATCAATGCCCTGGCCATCGCCCTGCACGTCCTGCAGGCCGAACGGCAAAGTCGGCTCGTCGATGTCCGCGAGCATCTCGCGAAAGAAGGTTTCATGAGCCTGCTCGCTGACGCCGTGGCGTACCTGGGCGATATAACTGCGAAACGCGATCGGCTCCCCGGCCTCGGCCTGCTGGCCGGCCAGGTACAGCTGGATTTCATGGCGCACCACATCGAGGGCGGTGTGGTCGAGGATGGTGTGGTGAAACAGCAGCATTGCCACCACCCGCCCCTGGGCCGGATCGTTGGCGAACACCAGGCGCAGCAGCGGCGCCTGGCAGAGGTCCATGCGGTAGGCGCGTGCGTCGTAGCGGGCGAGCAGTTGAGCGAGTACGTCGGCGCCATCGAACTGCGCTTCTTCGCAGGCCAGGGTTGCCTTGCGCCACACCACTTGCAGCGGCTCGTCGAGGCGCTCCCAGGCCATGGACGTGCGCAGGATGTCGTGGCGGTCGATGACCCATTGCAGCGCTTGGGCAAATGACTCAAGGCGTGCGCGGCTGTCGAACACAAACTGCGCGTGCAGCAAATAGGGGTCGCCCTGCTCGGCTGAAAGGTGGTGGTAGAGCATGCCTTCCTGCAGCGGTGCCAACGGGTAGATGTCTTGCACATTCGCCGCGCCGCCGGGGATGGCGGCGACGACGCGGTCGATGGCGGGCTGGTCGAGGTTGACCAGGGGGAGCATGTCCGGGGTGATGCGATACGCGGGGCTCAGCCAGTCTCCACCGTGTTCGGCGACCAGCTCCAACAGCCGCGGTTTGTGGGCGATCAGTTGATCCCACAGCGCGTCATCCAGTGCCTCGTCATCGCCGAGGATGATCAGGTCGCCTTCTTCCAGTTGCAGACGGATCGCATGGGTGGAAATCGCTGCCAATAATTCGCTGAACTGCATGGGGTAACCTGCCTGGTAAGTCACGGTTGAGGAGAAAATCCGTTTTCAGCTGCCGCTTGGATCGGGGTTTGCTGGGTGCCCGGTGAAAAATGCGGGCGCAGCCGGGGGCCTGGAGGGGCTTCCGGCAGGAGGGGAAATTAAGGGATTTTTTGGGAGGGGGGTGACATGGGAAGCGGGGACACGCTGGGGTGGGCTTTGTTCAGTTTTTTGTGTGTATATCCGGTATTTGGGTGATGGCTGCTTATGGTTCCGCCCTTACGGCGGGTCACTTTGGAAAAGAGCCCCAAAGTAACCAAAGGGCTCTTGCCCCAACACTCGGCACCTCGCCTAGGCTCGGTGTGCCCGTAATCCGACATTGATTTGGGGGGCCGCCGCCCC
>NZ_MSDF01000036.1 GCF_002022275.1 Pseudomonas fluorescens | reverse complement strand
GCGGCGGCCCACGGATTCAAGCCGGAGTGAGGGCACACCGAGCCAGAGCGAGGTGCCGAGTGGTGGGGCAAGAGCCCTTTTGGTTACTTTTGGGGCTCTTTTCCAAAAGTGACCCGCCGTAAGGGCGGAACCAATAGCGGCCCTCACCCAAATAACGGATATGCCCCCCCAGACCGCCAGCGCCCTCATTCAAATCCCACACTATCAACCGCTTTGTTTTTCCACCCACTTCCCATAAGCATCAATAAAAGCCTGTAAAAACGGCCTGCTCTTCTCCGACAACGCTCCCGCCTCGTCAAACACGCTACCCGCCCCACCCAGGTAGGCTTCCGGCTGCTGCATGCAGGGCACATCAAGAAACACCAACGACTGGCGCAAATGGTGATTCGCCCCAAACCCGCCAATAGCACCCGGCGACACACTGATGATCGCCCCCGGCTTGCCGCTCCAGGCGCTTTGCCCATACGGGCGAGAACCTACGTCGATTGCATTCTTCAACGGCGCCGGCACGGAACGGTTGTATTCCGGGGTCACAAACAGCACCGCGTCGGATGAGCTCACGTGTTGACGGAAAGTACTGTAGGCTTCCGGCGGCGTACCTTGATCGATATCCTCGTTGTAGAGCGGCAAATCGCCAATTTCAACAATATTCAGCTTAAGGTTGGCAGGGGCCAGTTCTGCCAATGCCAAAGCAACTTTGCGGTTGATCGACGCTTTTCTCAAGCTGCCCACCAGGACGGCAATCGTGTAGACCTTGCTCATTGAGGTTTCCCGACGTCTGACTAAAGGAGCTTGTAGTTATAGAGTCTTCAACACGTGTTCACCAGCAGGTTGTGAAGATCCCACAGTGGCTTTCCACGCAGCAGCTTGCGTAGGAAGCATCTGAATGCTTCGACGAATAGTATTTTTTTTCCATAGGTAAACTACCCCGCTTGATGACGGTCTACAGAACCGCAAATCGAGTGTTTATCTCCAGAGGTTCTAAACAGATGGCTGCAGTACTTGTCGGACAGTTCCATGCCAGAGACGCGGAAGGACGCGTGTATTCGGTGCATGAGTTCCAGGAATCCAACCCGGCGCAGGACAGCCAGGCTGGCTCGACGCCTACCACCACCTACAAGCTGGCCATTGGCGACCGTGTAGAAAAATTGGAAGGTGATGAGTTCAAACTGATTCAGTCGGGCACGATCATTGTGCGCGAATCGCAAACGACCCTCGCTTCATAAGATCCCGCCTTATCTACCCGCTCAGTCTCGGCCATTGATGGCGTCGACTGGGCCGGGCGATCAAGGTTTGCGGATCTCTGTAATTTCCGCACCCGCTTCGCCATCCAGCTGTTTGAGCGTCACCACCAACCGCCCCTTTTCGCCTTCGACGTCATACATCGAACGTTTATAACCCGGTGTGCCATACCCGGGATACGCCACCACTTGGCGTACCAGGGTGATACCCAGCACCGTGCCCACCTGCTCGCCTACCTGTTCCTGGGAACGGATAAACGCCTCAAGCGCGAGGTTTTCCGGGATGTGTTCATCATTGGCATTGAAGAGATAAGCAGCCACGCACCCCACGGTCATCAAGACCAGAAGTTGCTTGGCCGTTACCCCGAAGAAGTTCGAGGGTAGAGGCATGTGAGACCAGACCTGTTTTTGTTGTAATTGCCGGGTAAACGGCATGGGTCGTTGATGATCAGAGCAGCCATTCTAATCAGGTCGATGGGTAATGCCAGAGGTATCAGTGGTCGCCGTAGGTAATATCCTTGTTGACCCCGACACCGCCCAGCGTGCGGTCTTTGCCGAACGAAAACAGATCAAACGGGGTTTGGGACTGGCTGGGCGGGTAGTGATACTGATAGGCGACACCCCAGGGATCGGTCAGCAGCTCGTCTTTGGCGTACGGTCCCTTCCACCGGGTTTCGCCTTCCGGTTTCACGGTCAACGCATCAAGACCTTCGTCATCCCTGGGGTAACGACCGGTGTCTTGATGGAACTGTTCGACCGCGTTGCCCAGCTCGGCGACCTGGCCTTTGGCGGTGGCGATTTCCGCCAGGGTTACATCGCCAAACAACCGCGGCCCGATGGCCAGCGCCAGCAGACCGATGATGACCAACGCCACCAGCACCGCCCATCGCGTGAAACCGCGCTGGGCCTGCAGGCTGTCACTGAGTGCAGTTTTGCCGGACATCGTAAGGCTCCCTCTGGGTTTGTCGGTTGATACACGTTTTGTATGACCCGCATGTTGCAGCAGCGAACAGGCTTAACGGTAGACGCCCCATGCGCAAGCCCACGCTCTTTTTTGCGCAGCCATTGAAACCCCGTCGCACGCCCCCTAGACTCCGGCCATGCGTTTACGTCATATCGAAGTGATTCAGGCCATTTTGCAGACCGGACACCAAGGCTTGGCCGCCGAATGGTTGCAACTCCCCGTGGGCGATGTAGACGCCGCGCTGAAGGAGGCCGAGCAGCAATTGGGCTTCATGCTATTTGCCAGTGTGCGCGGGCGTTTGCAAGCAACGCGCGAAACGCTGGAGCTGCAGGCAGAAATCGCCCATGTCTATGAAGCGCTGGAACCGGTCCAGCGCCTGGCCAGCCGCCTGAAACACCATCACGCACCGACCCTGCGCGCGCTGTGCACCCCGCCATTGGCCAATCAACTGCTACCGCAAAGCATCGCCGTGCTGCGCCGCCGTTTTCAGGACACACCGTGCAACCTGTCCAGCCAGCCGACTCGAGATATTGTGCGCAGCCTGCTGCTGCATGAGGCCGAAGTGGGCCTGAGCCTGCATGACCCGGAACACCCGCAAATCCAGAGCACCGTGCTGGCCCAAGGCAAGCTGCAATTGCTGGCGCCCCACGGCTGGCTCAAACCCAAACAAAAGTACATTGCACTGCAAGACCTGGCCGGACAGTCGATGATCGGCCTGGAAGGCCAGGACCCGTTGAGCCGCCTGCTCGACGCCAAGCTGCAAGCCTTGCGCCCGCTGCCGGTGGTGCAGACGCGGGTGCAGACCTACCAGATGATGCGAAGCATGGTCGAGGCCGGTGAAGGCTTGGCGATTGTCGACCCGTTCACCGCCTTCGGTGCGCGGGAGGCCGGGCTGGATGCGTGCCCGGTGTCGCCGCCGATCCCGGTCAGCCTGTATGCGCTGACCCTCAGGGATGGCGTGGCCACACCGGCGCTGAATGCGCTACTGGAGATCGTCACGCAGAAGGCTGAAAGCCTGTTGGCGGGTTAAATCTGCTCGACTTCGGTCTTGAACAGGCGGTACCAGAAAATCGCGACTTCACGGGTTTGCGGATCAATGCCGCGATAGCGCAACTGGTCAATTCCGCCCATCACATACCCGCAGCGCTCATAGAGGCGGCAAGCACCGAGGTTGTTGTTCTGGGTTTCGAGCATCATGCCCGGCAGGTTTTTCTTGCGGCTCCAGAACTGCGCCACATCCAGTAATGCCTTGGCCACGCCATGCCGGCGCGCGGGCAAGGCCACCGCCAACTCATCGACGTGGGCAAAACCGTTCCAGTTGGTGCTGACCACGATGTGCCCCACCGGCTGGTCGTCGAGGTAGGCCATGAAGATCGCGCTGTCCGCTGCATCGCGGAAACTGGCGAACTCTTCCGGGTCGATGCCATAGCACTTGCGATACGGCACGATGCGCTCCACCGTCCACTGATCGACGCGCTTGCCCATCTCTGGCACGCCATAGGCGCTGACCTCAAAACTGAAGTCATTGCCCCACACGTAGGCGTCAAAGCCTTCGTCGGCGACCCTGACACTGAGCCCCGGGTACTTCGGGTTCATTACCGCTTGCATAAACATCCTTAACCCTTGATGCAATCGACGGTATAACACCGACCACTGCCGTCGTCTTCGTGTTGCAACCCATGAACATCGGCACTAAAACCGGGAAAACTGCTATCGAACGTCCGGGCAAACGCCAGGTAGTCGATGATCGAGCGCGTAGACTCGGTAAAACGCTCGCCGGGCATGATCAACGGAATGCCCGGCGGATACGGCACCAGCATCACGGCTGCGATGCGCCCTGGCAAGGCATCGATGGAAACCGCCTCGACATCGCCCCTGACTAACTGGTCGTAAGCATCGGCCGGTTTCATCGCGATTTCCGGCAATACCGTGTACATGCGCTTGAGGTGTTTGGCCGTGGCATTGCTGCGGTAGCAACTGTGCAATTGATCGCACAGGTCGCGCAAGCCTACGCCTTGATAGCGCGCCGGGCCTTGGGCATACACCGAGGGCAAACAACTTGCCAGGCTGACATTGGCGTCGTAGCTGCGCTTGAACTCCAGCAACTCGGTGAGCAAGGTACTCCATTTGCCTTTGGTGATGCCCATGGAAAACAGCACGAGGAAGGAATACAACCCGGTTTTCTCCACCACCAAGCCACGCTCCCAGAGGAATTTGCTGACCACCGCCGCCGGAATGCCGCGCTCGCTCAAGGCGCCACCGGCGTTGAGGCCGGGCATTACCAGCGTCACTTTGATCGGGTCGAGCAGCACGTAGTCTTCGGCGACGTCGCCAAAACCGTGCCAGTCATCCTGGGGGTGCAGCAGCCAGTCCGCTGTGGCGACGCGGTCGATGCCGGCCACGGAAGGCGGCTGCCAGATCGAGAACCACCAGTCTTCAGTAGCAATGTGCTGGCGCAGGTTGGCCAGGGCGCGGCGAAAGCTCAGGGCTTCGTCGAACATCTCTTGCAACAGTGAGCGCCCCGCCGGGCCTTCCATCATCGCCGAGGCCACATCCAGCGAAGCAATAATGCTGTATTGCGGCGAGGTGGAGATGTGCATCATGAACGCTTCGTTGAAACGGTCACGGTCCAGCTGGCGCGCGCCGCCGTCCTGCACATGGATCATCGAGGCCTGGCTGAAGGCGGCGAGCAGCTTGTGGGTTGAGTGCGTGGTGAACACCAGCGGGCTGTCCGCGGTGCGCGAGGTGCCCATGCCATAGCGCCCGGCGAAAAACTCGTGGAAGGCCGCGTAGGCGTACCAGGCTTCGTCGAAATGCAACACCTCGACACTGTTGCCCAATTGCTGCTTGATCAGCTCAGCGTTGTAGCACAGGCCGTCGTAGGTGGAGTTGGTGACCACGGCCATCTTCACTTTCGGCGGCCGGCCACGGGTCAGGGGGCTGGCTTCGATCTTGGCGCGGATGGAGTCCGGGCTGAACTCACTCAGGGGAATCGGGCCGATGATGCCCAGTTCGTTACGCTCAGGGCACAGGTACAGCGGGATCGCGCCGGTCATGATGATCGAATGCAACACCGATTTGTGGCAGTTGCGATCCACCAGCACCAGGTCATCACGCCCGACCATGGAGTGCCAGACGATTTTGTTGGCCGTGGAGGTGCCATTGATTACAAAAAACGTGTGATCGGCGCCAAAGTTGCGCGCCGCGCGGGCTTCGGCTTCCGCCAGGGGCCCGGTGTGATCGAGCAGCGAGCCCAGCTCCGGCACTGAAACCGACAAATCCGAACGCAGGGTGTTTTCCCCGAAGAATTGATGAAACGCCTGCCCCACCGGGCTTTTGCGATAGGCCACGCCGCCACCGTGACCGGGGGTGTGCCAGGAATAATTGGAGTCGGCGGTGTGCTGCACCAGCGCCTTGAAGAACGGCGGCAACAGGCCATCAAGGTAGGTGCGTGCCGCCCGCGCGACTTGCCTGGCCAGAAACGGCACGGTGTCTTCGAACAGGTAGAGAATGCCACGCAGCTGGTTGAGCTCGCTCATGGCATCGGCCGGGGCATTTTCCAGGGTGACTTGCTCACCCAAGGCAAAGATCGGCAAGTTGGGCGCCCTCACCCGCGCCAAGCGAATCAGCTCGACCATGTTTTGCAGCAAATGAGTGTTTTCGCCAGCACCTTCAGCGGCAATCAGCATGCACGCCAGGCCATGATGGGTGGAGGCCACCAGGCGGCCTTCGGCGTAGTCCACGGCGGAGAAGATACTGAAGCCCTCTTGTTCCAACTCCTTGGCGATGCCTCGGACCCGGTCACCGGCAACGGTGTCGGCCTTGATGTCACGGTGCACGATCAGAACGGGAAACTTCAGGTCTTTGTACATGAGTGCTTTTAGTCCTGAGGGCTATGCACTCAAGGGTAGAAGCTGCGACGGGATGACGCGAATGAAGATTTTGAAAGCGAAGGTAATCAACTGTGGGAGCTGGCTTGCCTGCGATGGCGGCGGGTCAGTTGACCTATCAGTAACTGATACACCGCCATCGCAGGCAAGCCAGCTCCCACATTAATTAGTGCTGGGTCAGGGTGGACCACAACGCCGGCGCGCCCGCCGACTTGGCAATCGCTTCCAGCCGCGCTGCATGCTCGGCCATGTCCTGCTCGCTGGCGCGAATGATCACGCTCGGCTTGCGATCAGCCGACAGGCGGCGGATTTCCGAAGGACGGTTGCCCGAGCCTTCCGCCGAGCCGCTGCCATCGGAGGCGTTACCGGCCAGGGACAGGCTGGTCTGCCCGCCGGTCATGGTCAGGTAGACGTCGGCCAGAATTTCGGAGTCGAGCAACGCGCCGTGGAGTTCACGACCGGAGTTGTCGACGCCATAACGTTTGCACAACGCATCCAGGCTGTTGCGCTGGCCGGGGTGGCGCTCACGGGCCATCATCAAGGTGTCGAGGATCGAACAGTGCTGCGAGATATCCGCACGGTCCGCCTGCCCCATCAGGGCAAACTCGTTATTGATGAAGCCGACGTCGAACGCCGCGTTATGGATGATCAGTTGCGCGCCGTGGATGAACTCAAAGAATTCGTCGGCGACTTCGGCAAAGCGCGGCTTGCCTTTGAGGAATTCGTCGGTAATGCCGTGAACGCCGATCGCGCCCTCGTCACTGTCACGGTCCGGTTGCAGGTAGACGTGGAAGTGACGCCCCGTCAGGCGGCGCCCCATCAGTTCGACACAGCCGATTTCGATGATCCGGTGGCCATCGGTCACCGGCATGCCGGTGGTTTCGGTATCGAGTACAACAGATCGGATGGCCATCAGGGTTCAGCTCTCAACGGGTGGTGTGAATCAAAGGGCGCGATGTTACCACGTCAGCTTTGCTTGTAGCCCCGCACGTCGTCCACGCCCCGGTTGGCAAGCTGGTCGGCGCGTTCGTTGCCAGGGTGGCCGATGTGCCCGCGCACCCATTTCCAGGTGATGTTATGGCGGTTGCATTGCTCATCGAGCAACTGCCACAGGTCGGCGTTTTTCACCGGCTCTTTCGCCGCGGTTTTCCAGCCGCGCTTCTTCCAGTTGACCATCCACTCATTGATGCCCTTCATCACGTACTGCGAGTCGGTCACCAGCAGCACGTCACAGCGGCGCTTGAGTTCTTCGAGGCCGCGAATGGCGCCCATCAGCTCCATGCGGTTGTTGGTGGTGTTGGGTTCGCCGCCCCACAGTTCCTTCTCCACACCTTTGCATACCAGCAAGGCGCCCCAGCCGCCGGGGCCCGGGTTGCCCTTGCAGGCGCCATCGGTGAAGAGTTCTACGGTATCGGTCATCAGTTGCATCCATCAAAACAGGCAGGGTCTGAAATCAGAAAAGAGGTTTACGCATCGCTTTGCTTGCGGTTGACCTTGGCCATCGGCATCGGCACCAGTTTGCCCATGGGCTGGCGCAGCACCTGACGCACCGGGCGCAGGCCGACCACGATCTTGCGCGCGACCAATAAATAGAAGCCGCCACCCGACAGTTGCCAGGCGCCCGCGCGGCGTTCCCAGCCAGCCAGGCGGCCCTGCCACTTGGTCGAGGCAAGCGGCGGACGATAGCACCCGAAGCGGCGTTTCTCCAGCGCGAAGCCCAGCAGGTTCAGCCAGTCGCCCACCCGTGAAGGCGAGATGCAGCGCGCCTGGCGCAGGCCATCATGGGCGAATACATGGCGCAGGCCCCACGTGCTCCAGGGGTTGATCCCGATAATCAGCAAATGGCCACCGGGGCGCACGCTGCTCGCGGCTTCGCGCAGCAAGCCGTGGGGCGACAGGCAGAAATCCAGGCCATGTTGTAACACCACCACATCGGCGGCGTGTTCGCTGAGCGGCCAGGCCTGCTCTTCGCACACAATCTCCACCCCCGGCAACGGCGCGCCCAAACGCACGTTGCGTTGCACCTGCGGTGCCGACGGCGGGGTCTGGGCCGACGGGCCGTAATGCACCAGGTAGCCGCCAAAGAACCGGCCCAGCTCGTCTTCGAGCATTTGCCGTTCTTCATCCAGCAAAAATTGCCCGATCGGCCCGGACAGCCAATCACGGGCCGCGCTGATCAGGGCCAGCCACTCAGGATCGGCCTGGGCGAACGCTTTATCAGTCATTGCATTCTCCAACTCGCCTAGACGTTCTAAGATGCACCAATGTGTTCAGCTTGGCGAATCGAAGAATGATACAGATCAGTGCCCTCCCCGCCTTCACCGACAACTACATCTGGTTGTTACAAGACCCGCACACCCGGCGCTGCGCCGTGGTCGACCCCGGCGATGCCGCCCCGGTACTTGCCTGGCTCAAGCAGAACCCGGAATGGGCCTTGAGCGACATCCTGATCACCCACCATCACCATGATCATGTCGGTGGCGTGGAGCAACTGAAAAGTGTGACCGGCGCAAAGGTCTACGGCCCGGCCAACGAGCAAATCCCGGCGCGGGACGTCGCCTTGCAGGATAACGACCGTGTCAGCTTACTGGGCTGGGATTTCGACGTTTATACCGTGCCCGGCCACACCCTGGGCCATATCGCGTATTACCACGAGGGTGTGTTGTTCTGTGGCGACACCTTGTTTGCCGCCGGTTGCGGTCGCCTGTTCGAAGGCACGCCGGAGCAGATGCACACCTCGCTGGAACGCCTGGCAGCCTTGCCGGCCGACACGTTGGTGTACTGCACCCACGAATACACACAAAGTAACCTCAAGTTTGCCCAGGCGGTGGAACCCGACAATCCCGACATCGCCGAGCGCGTCGAGCACGTCAGCCAACTGCGCGCCCGAGGCGAAATGACGCTGCCGTCCAATCTGGCGCTGGAAAAACGCACCAACCCTTTTCTGCGTACCGCTGAAACATCCGTTAAACAAAAAGCGGACGAACGGAATGGCCGCGATAACCGCTCTGGGGCCGAGGTGTTTGCTAGCTTGAGGGCTTGGAAAGATAAGTTCTAAGCAGACGCAATCTGATACGGATTTTCTGAATGGTTGACCGGAACCAAAGCGCTTTCTAGAATCGCCCGACATTTTTGCCCGGAACTTACTTCCAGCCAATGTCGTCATCTATTCGTAAATCCATCTCTTCAGACGCATTGACCCGCCTGGCTCAAGCTGTGGCGGTGGCTGTGTCCGCGACTCTGGCGGGCTGCCAATCGACAAATTTCGCTGCACAATCCACCGTGCAACCCAAACCTAATCTTGCTGCCAAGATCAAGCAAAAACCTATCTGGCTCTCAGAGAAGCCCAGCCCCGAAGTACCCCAGGATGTCTGGGAACGCATGCGACGGGGCTTTCAATTGCAGGACGGGCTGGGCGTCAACCCGCGCATCGAGCAACAGCGCTTGTGGTTCGCCAGTAACCCGTCCTTCCTGGAGAACGCCGGCGAACGCGGCAGCCTCTACATTCACTACATCGTCGAACGCCTTGAAGAACGCAACATGCCCCTGGAGCTGGCGCTGCTGCCAGTGATTGAAAGTGCCTACAACCCAATGGCCTACTCGCGCAGCGACGCAGTCGGTTTGTGGCAGTTCATTCCCTCCACCGGGCGTTACTTCAACCTGCGCCAGACCCGCGCCTACGACGGCCGCCGCGATATCACCGCCTCCACCACCGCCGCCCTGGACTATCTGACGCGTCTGCATGACATGTTCAACGGCGACTGGTTACTGGCGCTTGCGGCCTATAACGCTGGCGAAGGCACGGTAAGCCGGGCCATCGAGCGCAACGAAAAGCTCGGCCTGCCTACCGACTACTGGAACCTGCCCCTGCCCCAGGAAACCAAGGACTACGTGCCCAAATTCCTGGCGCTGTCCCAGGTGGTGCTGGCCCCCGAGGCCTACGGCGTCAACCTGAGCCCGATTGCCAACACGCCGTATTTCGAAGTGGTTGAAGTCAAGCAAAGCATGGACCTGTCACGGGTAGCGGCGCTGGCGGAAATCGACGAAGACGAACTGTTCCAGCTCAACCCGGCCCTGAAGCAACGCACCACCCTCGACGGCCCGCAACATTTGCTCGTGCCCAGCTCCAAGGCGCAACTGCTGACCAGCACCCTTTCGACGATGAAGCCGGAAGAATTGCTGGCGATGCGTCCGAAAAAGCAGGTGTTCGACGAAGTTGAGACCACGCGGGTTGCTGGGCGTACCCGCAATTACAAGGTGCGTAACGGCGACAACCTCACGCTGATCGCCAAAGCCAACAAGGTCGACGTGCATGACCTGCAGCGCTGGAACAAGCTCAACGGCCAGGCACTCAAGGTCGGTCAGACCCTGGTGATGCAGGACACGCGCAAGCTGGTGGCCAAGGCTGACAGCAAGAAGCCCGTGCAATACAAGGTCAAGAAGGGTGACTCGCTGTACATTGTTGCCAAGCGTTTCAACGTTGAGATGCAACATCTCAAGCGCTGGAATCCGCGTACTGGCCAGGCACTGAAGCCGGGGCAGATGCTGGTGGTTTCCGGGCCGCGCTGACTTCTGTGGGAGCTGGCTTGCCTGCGATGGCCTCACCTCGGTGCTTCAGATGTACCGAGGCGATGCTATCGCAGGCAAGCCAGCTCCCACATTTGATTCGCATATGGCTCAACACTGAGCCCGCCTCAAGCTGGCATTTTCAGCGACCTTTTTCCAACCGGAACAAGCTGTTACTGTACCGATCATAAAGCCCAAGCCGCCTGGATCGGATCTCTGACTTGAAGCGTCCCCTCCTTCTACTAATAAGTCTGGCCTTGAGCTTTGCTGCGAACGCGACGATTACCGAGAGCCACGGTTACACGCAGTTCGGCACACTCAAGTACCCGGCCAAATTCACCCACTTCGATTGGGTAAACCCTGCAGCGCCGAAAGGCGGGACCTTGCGGGTCATGGCATTTGGCACTTTCGACACCCTCAACCCCTACACCTTCAAGGGCTCAAGCCCGGTTTCCACACCCAATTTCCTGCAATACGGCGTCAATGAGCTGAACGAGCCGTTGATGGTCGGCACCGGTCAATACGCCCCCTCCGGCGATGAACCCACCTCCAGCTACGGGCTGATTGCCCAATCCGTGGAATACAGCGAAGACCGCAGCTGGGTGGTGTTCAACCTGCGCCCCGAAGCGCGTTTCCACGACGGCAAGCCCATCACCGCCTATGACGTGGCGTTTTCCTACCGCACCTTGCTCACCGAAGGCCACCCGCAATACCGTACCAACCTGCAAGAAGTGGCGCGGGTCGATATTCTCAACCGTCACCGCATTCGCTTTGTGTTCAAGCGCGCCGGCAATCCGCTGCTGATCCTGCGCCTGGGCGAGTTACCGGTATTGCCCCAGCACTATTGGAAAAACCGCGACTTCAAGGCCACCACCTTCGAACCGCCGTTGGGCAGTGGGCCGTATCGCATCACCAAGGTCACGCCCGGTCGCCAGCTGGTGTTCGAACGGGTCAAGGATTACTGGGGCAAAGACCTGCCGGTCAATCAGGGCTTCTACAACTACGACAAGGTCGAGGTGGAGTTCTACCGCGACAGCGACGTGGCCTTCGAAGCGTTCAAGGCCGGAGAGTTTGATATCTACATCGAACACCAGGCAAAAAACTGGGCCACCGGCTACAACTTCCCGGCGGTCAACCGGGGCGACGTGATCAAGGCACAGATCGCCCACCAGATCCCGACCCAGAGCCAGGGCCTGTTCATGAACACGCGGCGGCCGGCCTTCAGCCAGGTCAAGGTTCGCGAAGCCCTCGGCTTGATGTTCGACTTCGAGTGGACCAACCGCAGCCTGTTCAGCAGCGCCTATAAACGCACTCTGAGTTACTACCCCAACAGCGAGTTTTCGGCGGCCGGCGTGCCGGTCGGCCATGAATGGCTGATGCTCTCGCCCTACCGCGACCAACTGCCCGCCAACCTGTTTACCCAGCCCTTCAGCCTGCCGCAGACCGACGGGCGCGGCATCCCGCGCGAGACCATGCGCCGTGCCCTGACACTGCTCGGCGAGGCCGGCTGGAAATTGTCGGGGCAACGCTTGCTCAACAAGGACGGGCAGCCGCTACGCTTCGAGATATTACTGGTCAACCCGAACCTGGAGCGCATCCTGCAGCCCTATGTCGAGAACCTGATCAGCATCGGCATCGACGCGCGCCTGCGCACCGTTGACCGGGCGCAATACAAGCAGCGCCTGGACCAGTTCGACTACGACATGATCCTGATCACGCTCAACCAGACCCTGAGCCCCGGTCTTGAACAGTGGCAGTATTTCCACTCAAGCCAGGCCGCGATCAAGGGCAGCAAGAACTACGCAGGCATCGCCAACCCGGTGGTCGATCACCTGCTGGAACAGCTACTCGCAGCGCAGACCCGCGAAGAACAACTGGCCGCCGGCCGAGCGCTGGACCGCGTGCTGCTGTGGCAGCACTACAGCATTCCCAACTGGTACCTCAACTATCATCGTCTGGCGTACCGCAACCGGTTCGCCTTTGTCACCACGCCGCCTTACAGCCTGGGCCTGAGCGCGTGGTGGCTGAAAGCTTCGGAGAAAGCCCAATGATGTCTTTGCGCACGGCCTTGTTGAGCAGCCTGTTGTTGTGCGGCGCGGTGAATGCCGCACCGCAACATGCGCTGACGCTCTACAACGAGCCCCCCAAGTACCCCGCCGACTTCAAGCATTTCGACTACGTGAACCCGGACGCGCCCAAGGGCGGCACCTTCCGCGAGTCGAGCATGGGCGGTTTTGACAGCCTCAACCCGTATATCAGCAAGGGCGTGCCGGCGGATAACCTGCCGCTGATCTACGACACCCTGGCCATGCAAAGCCTGGACGAACCCATCACCGAGTACGGCCTGGTGGCCGGCAAGATCGAAAAGGCCCCGGACAACAGCTGGGTGCGTTTTTACCTGCGCCCCGAAGCGCGCTTTCACGACGGCCATCCCATCCGCGCCGAAGACGTGATCTTCACCTTCCAGGCCCTGATCAAGGACGGCTCGCCGCTCTATCGCACCTACTACGCCGACGTCGACGAGGTGATCGCCGAAGACCCGTTGCGCGTGCTGTTCAAGTTCAAGCGCACCAACAACCGCGAATTGCCGCTGATCCTCGGGCAATTGCCGGTATTGCCCAAGCACTGGTGGGCCACCCGCGATTTCACCAAGGGCAATCTGGAAATCCCCTTGGGCAGCGGGCCGTACAAGGTTGCCGAGGTCAAGCCCGGGCGCATGGTGCGCTACGAACGGGTGAAGGATTACTGGGCCAAAGACCTGCCGGTCACCCAGGGCTTCTACAACTTTGATAACCGCATCACCGATTATTATCGCGACAGCACCGTGTCCCTTGAAGCCTTGAAAGCCGGGCAATTCGATTACTGGCTGGAATTCAGCGCCAAAAACTGGGCCAACGCCTACAACATTCCGGCCGTTACCCAGGGCCGGTTGATCAAGGAAGAAATCCCCAACGGCAACCCCACCGGCATGCAAGGTTTTGTGTTCAATACGCGCAAACCGATGTTTCAGGATGTGCGGGTGCGCAAGGCCATCAGCCTGCTGCTGGATTTCGAGTGGAGCAACAAGCAACTGTTCAACGGTGCCTACACGCGCACCCGCAGTTACTTCGAAAACTCGGAAATGGCCGCCACCGGCCTGCCCGGCCCGGATGAGCTGGCGATCCTTGAACCGCTGCGCGACAGAATCCCTGCCGAAGTCTTCACCCAGTCTTTCGAACCCGCCAAAACCGACGGCAGCGGCATGATC
>NZ_MSDF01000004.1:54513-54928 GCF_002022275.1 Pseudomonas fluorescens | reverse complement strand
AAAGTCAAAATCTAAAGCACGGCGGCCTGACAGCCGACCTGAGTGGTTGAATCAAAAGCGCTGTTTTTGCTAGAGCAGACCGCGTTCCCCCAGACAAAATGGAGATCCAAACTGTGGGAGCGGGCTTGCTCGCGAATGCGGTGGGTCAGCCAATAAATCTATCAACTGACACACTGCCTTCGCGAGCAAGCCCGCTCCCACATTTTTTGACCGAGTAAGACTTCAATATCTGCACAGATCTGCTTTTCTGTGGGAGCTGGCTTGCCTGCGATGCAGACAACTCGGTACATCAGGCACATCCAGTAGATGCCATCGCAGGCAAGCCAGCTCCCACATAAGCCAGCTCCCACTCTGGACCGCTTTTGCTTCACACCACTCAGGCCGGCTGTCAGGCCGCCTTGCTTTTGATTTTGAT
>NZ_MSDF01000004.1:0-54491 GCF_002022275.1 Pseudomonas fluorescens | reverse complement strand
GGCACACCGAGCCTAGGCGAGGTGCCGAGTGTTGGGGCAAGAGCCCTTTGGTTACTTTGGGGCTCTTTTCCAAAGTGACCCGCCGTAAGGGCGGAACCCATCTCAGCCGTTACCAAAAAAATGGATATGTACCCAGTCCAAACCCCTAAAACGGCGCAGAACACTCAAACCGCAACCGCTCCCCACTCTGCGGATGCGTAAAACTCAACATGCTCGCATGCAGGCACAACCGTGGCCACGCAGCCAAAGCCTGCTCATGCGCATACAACCCATCACCGAGCAACGGATGCCCGATCGACAGCATATGCACGCGCAGCTGGTGCGAGCGCCCGGTAATCGGCGTCAGCTCCACGCGGCACCAGTCGCCACAACGCTCCAGCACCTTCCAGAACGTCAGCGCATGCTTGCCAAATTCGTGATCCACCACATGGCGCGGCTTGGTCGGCGGGTCGTAGCGCAGAGGCAAGTCGATACTGCCACTGTCCAGCTCCGGCTGACCCCAGGCCAGGGCGGTGTAGGCCTTTTCAGTTTCACGGTCATGAAACTGGCGCGACAGTTCGCGGTGGGAATCGGCGTCGCGAGCGAGCAGGATAATCCCGGAGGTTTCCCAGTCCAGACGATGCACGATGCGGGCTTCGGGGTAGCCGTTTTCCTGCAGGCGGGTGATCAGGCAGTCCTTGTTGTCATCGGCGCGGCCAGGCACCGAGAGCAGCAGGGTGGGTTTGTTCACCACCAGGACAGCGTCGTCCTGATGCAGGATATGGATATTGGACAACGGCATAAAACAGCCTCGTAACAAACGCCAACGGCGGCTCGCTCACCCGTTCCCCGCAAAGGGATCAAGGTGACCGAGCCGCCGTGGCAGCCGCCTTTTCGATTAACGATCAGGCAGGGTGATATTGAGTTCCAGAATCGAGCAGCTGCCGTCGTTTTCAAGGGCGACATGCACGTCATCGTTGCCGATATTGACGTACTTGCGGATCACCTCGACCAGTTCCTTCTGCAAGGCTGGCAGGTAGTCCGGGGTGCTGCGTTGGCCGCGTTCGTGCGCCACGATGATCTGTAGACGCTCTTTCGCTACCGACGCGGTACTTGGCTTTTTGTTGGCGCGAAAGAAGTCGAGAAATTTCATTGTTTAGTTGCCTCCAAAGATACGCTCGAAGAATCCCTTCTTCTTAACATCGAGGAAGCGATGTTCCACGGTCTTGCCCAGCAAGCGATCAACTGCATCGCTGTACGCCTGGCCGGCGTCGCTCTGGTCGTCAAGAATCACGGGAACGCCCTGGTTGGATGCCTTCAGCACGGCCTGGGATTCCGGGATCACACCCAGCAGGGTCACGGCGAGGATTTCCTTCACGTCTTCAACACCGAGCATTTCGCCATTGCTGACGCGCTCAGGGTTGTAGCGGGTGAGCAGCAAGTGCTCCTTGATCGGGTCTTCGCCTTTTTCGGCGCGCTGGGACTTGCTGGCCAACAGGCCCAGCATGCGGTCCGAGTCACGTACCGAGGAGACTTCAGGGTTGGTCACAACGATGGCTTCATCGGCGAAGTACATCGCCAGGTGAGCACCGGTTTCGATACCGGCCGGGGAGTCGCAGACCACGTATTCGAAGGTTTCTTTCAGCTCGGCGAGAACTTTGCCTACGCCTTCTTTGGTCAGCGCGTCCTTGTCACGGGTCTGGCTGGCGGCCAGTACGTACAGGTTCTCAAGGCGCTTGTCCTTGATCAGGGCCTGTTGCAGGTTGGCTTCGCCGTTTACCACGTTGACGAAGTCGTACACCACGCGGCGTTCGCAGCCCATGATCAGGTCGAGGTTACGCAAACCGACGTCGAAGTCGACAATAACTGTTTTGTGACCGCGCAGTGCGAGGCCGGTACCGATAGCGGCGCTGGTGGTGGTCTTACCCACACCACCCTTGCCGGATGTAACCACGAGAATCTTGGCCAAGGTGTTTCACCCCTAAGGAAAAAGGACTTTTCGGTCCCTGAAAAACATCTCTTGGAACTCGCCGCAGGCGGACAGCCTTCGTAGGAAAAAGATGTGGTTTGCGCAGGGCAAACGCCAACTTCCAATTATTCCTACTCAAGTCTTGCCGGTTTCGCTTTGCTATCAGAGTCTAGAGATGCTTGGAAAATGCGGCAGTATCCGTTAAAGACGGATGATGTTCAACACATCGCCCGACAGGCTGACTTGTACCCCGGCCCCCCACAGCGGATCACGGCGCAAATCTTCTGAAACCTTGTACTGGCCTGCGATGGACACTAGCTCAGCGGTCAACTGCTGGCAAAAAATACGGGCCTTGGTATCACCCTTGATGCCGGCGAGGGCACGTCCGCGCATCGGGCCGTATACATGGATGTTGCCATCGGCGAGAAGTTCCGCACCCGGACTGACCGGCGCGATCACCACAAGGTCGCCGCCCTGGGCGTAAATTTGCTGCCCGCCGCGTACGGGGGAGGTGATGATCTTTGTAGGCTTGATCGTCGGCTCCGGTGGTTTTTCCGGTTTTTTCTTCTCTTCACCGACCAATGGTTCGAGCGGACGCTCGCGGGCACCGGACGGTGGCAGTACTGGCAGTTCAATAGCGATGGCTGCGGCGATGTCTTCAATACGGCTGGCGCGAATCGCCAGGGTGCGCAGACCATGGGAGCGGCACACGCGCATCAGTCCGGGCAAATCAATGGCGCCCTGGCCGGCCGGGAGTTTGTCCAGGGCCAGTACCAGCGGGGCATTGTTGAAGAAGTTCGGCGCCAGGGCGACCTTGGCCGCCAGCTGGCGGTCGAGGGCATCGAGGTCATTGCGGGCCAGCTCCAGCACGGTGATGGCGAGCATGCTGCCTTTCAGCTGGAACACGGGATCTTGGTCTAGCGGTTCGGTTTGGCTCATGGTCGGCAAAAGCGGCTTGTCACGAAAAGTGTCGAGACTTATAACGAGAACATCCCCGGGCCGCAAGCCGAGTCGATCCGTTGTAGAATGCGCGGCCCTTGTCTTTACCGGAATCTGTAATGGATCGCCCGCGTTTTCGTGCTGCATTTCTTCACCCGCGTTTTTGGCTGCTATGGCTGGGGCTCGGCCTGCTGTGGCTGGTCACTCAGTTGCCCTACCGGGCGCTGTTGACCATTGGTCGATTACTCGGCGCGGGCATGTACCGTGTGGCCGGTGAGCGTCGCCGTATCGCCGCGCGTAATCTGGAACTGTGCTTCCCGGAAAAAACCGCTAAAGAACGCAAGCGCCTGCTCAAGGAAAACTTTGCGTCCACCGGCATCGCCTTCTTTGAAATGGCCATGAGCTGGTGGTGGTCGCGCCAGCGCCTGGCCCGTTTGGCCCATGTCGAGGGGCTTGAGCACCTCAAGCAAGCGCAGCTGGACGGCAAGGGCGTGATCCTGATGGCCCTGCATTTCACCACCCTGGAAATCGGCGCCGCGTTGCTGGGGCAAAAGCACACTATCGATGGCATGTACCGCGAGCATGGCAACCCGTTGTTCGACTTCATCCAGCGCCGTGGCCGCGAGCGGCATAACCTCGATTCCCTGGCGGTAGAGCGCGACGACGTGCGCGGCATGCTCAAGCTGCTGCGCGCCGGCCGCGCCATCTGGTACGCACCGGATCAGGACTACGGCGCCAAGCAAAGTATTTTCGTACCGCTGTTCGGCATTCAGGCTGCGACTGTGCCCGCCACCAGTAAATTTGCGCGTTTGGGCAAAGCCCTCGTTGTGCCGTTTACCCAGGAGCGTCTGGCCGACGGCAGTGGCTATCGCCTGGTGATCCACCCGCCGTTGACCGATTTCCCCGGCGAAACCGACGAGATCGATTGCCTGCGCATCAATCAGTGGGTCGAAGCCTCTGTACGCGAATGCCCCGAGCAATACCTGTGGACGCACCGCCGCTTCAAGAGCCGCCCGCCGGGTGAGCCCAAGCTGTACGAAAAACGCCGTCGATAACACCTACCTTTCACCACAGGGAGTGACGCAATGCGCCCAGCTGAACCGGTCACAGGCTTGATTCTTTCCGGCGGCGGGGCGCGAGCGGCGTATCAGGTGGGGGTGTTGGCGGCCATTGCCGAGCTGTTGCCGCCGGGCGCACCGAACCCGTTTCCGGTGATCGTCGGCACCTCCGCCGGCGCGATCAATGCGGTGAGCCTGGCCAGCGGCGCCATGGATTTTACGGCGGCGATCGAACGTCTTACCGCGTTCTGGCAGGGCTTTCGCAGCCACCTGGTGCTGCGCAGCGATTGGCCGGGGGTGGTGCGCCAAGCCAGCCGTTTCTTCACCCACAGCCTGTTGGGGTTTGGCGCGCAATTGCCGGTCGCGCTGCTCAACAGCTCGCCCTTGCGCGCTTTACTCCACGACAAACTGCAGCTGGAAGGCATCGACGAATCCATTCGCCAGAAGC
Organism: Pseudomonas fluorescens; assembly: GCF_002022275.1. GTDB lineage: Bacteria > Pseudomonadota > Gammaproteobacteria > Pseudomonadales > Pseudomonadaceae > Aquipseudomonas > Aquipseudomonas fluorescens_AJ. Next base: position 50,098 of record NZ_MSDF01000004.1, on the reverse strand, counting down.
AGCTGCATGCGGTGGCGGTCACGGCGTTTGGCTACGAGTCGGGGCAAGCGGTGACCTTCTATCAGGGCGGCGGCACCATCGATCCCTGGTTGCGTCATCGGCGCATTGGCGTGCCGACTCAGTTGACGGTTGATCACCTGCTGGCGAGTTCGGCGATCCCCTTGTTGTTTGCGCCGGTCAAACTCGGCCAGGAGTATTTCGGCGATGGTGCTGTGCGTCAGTCAGCGCCGATCAGCCCTGCCTTGCACCTGGGCGCCAACCGTGTGCTGGTGGTGGGCGTCAGCGGCAACCCAAGGGGTAACGAGCCGTCGACCCAGCGCACCTACACCGGCCAGGAACCCACACTGGCGCAGATCGGCGGGCATATGCTCAACAGCACGTTCATCGACAGCCTGGAGAGTGATATCGAGTTGCTCGAGCGCTTGAATCAGTTCAGTCATGTGCTACCGGCCGATGCGGCCATTCAGGGCCTGGCGCCGGTGGACGTGCTGGTGATTGCACCGAGCCAGCCGATTGATGAAATCGCGGCGCGGCATCGGCAGGAATTGCCGGCGGCGTTGCGCGTGTTTCTACGCGGGCCGGGGGCGACCAAAACGAGTGGGGCGGGGGTGTTGAGTTATTTGTTGTTCGAGGCGGGGTATTGCAGCGAGTTGATCGAGTTGGGGCGGCGTGATGCGATGGCCAAGCGCGAGGAATTGTCGAAGTTCCTTGGGCTCACACCGAACTGAATGAGGGAGCTGGCAAGCCAGCTCCCCCAGGAGATCAGCAGTGTGGCTTAGAAGTGGTATTTGACTAACAGGCTCGCTGTGTCCTGGTTAGTTTCAAACGCACCGCTGTCCTGAATCCCGTACTTGTTCTTCCAGTAGTCGTATTCAATACCGACATACAACTGCTTGTCGCCCCAGTGCAGCGCCTTGCCCAAGTCATATTTGATCTGTGGGTTGAAGTGCAAGTTGGCGTGGTAAGTGCCACGGGCGTTCTTGTCGTTGTCCACCACCCAGTCCATAAAGCCGTCGATCAACACGTTGGAGTTGCCGACAGGAATGGTGTACGACCACACCGGAGTGATCTGCCACACGCCGTCGCCCGGGCGATTGCCTTCGGTCTGGCGCTGATAGAAGTTCAGCTGGAAGTAGTCGAAACCCGGGATATTCAGGTCAAAGCCCGGGCCGACCAGGTAGGACTCGTTATCGCCTTCGCCGAACTCGTAAGTGAAGGCCAGCAATACATCCTTGATCGGGCCGAATGACAGGTCTTTGTTGAAGATTTTGCCGAACGACAAGCGTGGGCTGAACTCTCCGTAGTAGGTGCTTGGGCCAACATTGCCGTCTTCCTTGCCGTTGTAAAAGATGCGGTCAAGGAAGAAGAAGTTGTCGCCGTACTTCCACGCGTCAGCATGTTCGAAGGTGACGGTTTGCTGGATCTGCGGGTTGACGGTGAAGTTCTTTCCCCACAGGTACGTCAGGCTGTTGTTCTGCCACTGCAACAAGTCACCGGCCGCGGCCTGGCCACCAGCCAGCAGGGATCCTGCCAACATCAGGCCTTTCAACATAGGTTTCATTCGGTTGCTCCCGAGTCAAATTTTTAGGGTTGTTGTTCTACGCAGGCGCTCTGGTGTGGCGCCTTTTGGTTCGCTGCAAAAATCGTCTGTTTGGTCAGCTTTAATGCTTTTAGCAAGAGCTGCGCCAAGCTGTTCAAAAAGCCAATAAAACGCCTTCGGCTGCACTTGATGCAGTCGAATCCAGAGGTTTTTTGAGCACATTGGCCGCAGACAGTAGGCCCGGATAAGTTGGCCTTGCAGTCAGCTTTTACATTCGCTGTTTTTTTTTGAGTCGATTCGAGCGGGCGCGGAGAATACTGGCTCCCAGGCCTTGGCTCAAGTGCGCTGTAACAGAGCGCGTGGGGCGAGAATGGGGCGCAGCTTGTGGCCGGCCCCGGGTGAATGGCGTGCATGTGGGTGTTTCCTGTGCGTTATTGTTTTTGTTGTTGTTTGATAACGGGCGGAATCAATGCGTGTGGGCGACGGCGGGGCGCTCAGCACCGCCGAGGATGTTGAAGAGTATGTTCAGCGACAACGCGCTGAGGGTAGCCATGGCGATGCCACTGTGAGTGATGGGGCTCATCCACAGCGGCAGTTGCGCGAAGAACTCGGGGCGCACCACCGGGATCAGGCCCATGCCAATGCTCACCGCCACCAACAACTGGTTGCGGCGGTCGGCGATATCCGCTTCCTGCAGGATCTTGATGCCCGTGGCGGCGACCATGCCGAACATGGCAATCGCCGCCCCGCCCAACACCGCTGGCGGAATCGATGCCACCAGGAACGCCGCTTTGGGCAACAGGCTGAGCACAATCAGAAAGGCACCGGCCATGATCGTCACCGAGCGGCAGCGTACGCCGGTCATCTGCACCAGGCCGATGTTTTGTGCGAAGGAGGAGTGGGTAAAGGTGTTGAAGAAACCCGCGAAGAACGACGCGCCAGCATCACACAATAAGCCGCGCCGCAGCATTTTCGGGGTGACTTCCTGGCCGGTGATTTTGCCCAGGGCGAGGAACATACCGGTGGACTCGACAAAGATGATCACCACCACCAGGCACATCGACAGGATCGGTGCCAACTCGAATTTGGGCATGCCGAAGTGCAGCGGCGTGACCACTTGCACCCAGGGCGCCTGGGCGAGGCCGCTGAGGTCGACCATGCCTAGCGTGCCGCACAGGCCGTAGCCGAGGGCCATGCCGATCAGCACCGAAATATTTACCCAGAAGCCACGCATAAAGCGGTTGATCAACAGGATGGTGCCCAGCACCAGCGCGGCAATCGCCAGGTAAACCGGCGAGCCAAAGGTCGCGGCAGCACTGCCGCCACCGGCCCAGTTTACGGCCACCGGGAACAGTGACAGGCCAATCGCGGTGATCACGGTGCCGGTGACCAATGGCGGAAAAAAGCGCACGACTTTGGACATGAATGGCGCAATCAGCATGCCGAAAAAGCCGGCGGCGATGGTCGCGCCGAAGATGCCCTGCAAGCCGATACCGGGCATGCCGGCCATGGCGACCATGCTGCCGACGGCGGCAAAACTGGCGCCCATCATTACCGGCATGCGGATGCCCACCGGGCCGATGCCGAACGACTGCACCATGGTGGCGATGCCCGCTACCAGCAGGTCGGCGTTGATGAGAAAGGCGATTTCTTCACGGCTCAGGCCCGCGGCCTGGCCAATAATCAGGGGCACGGCGACGGCGCCGCCGTACATCAGCAAGACGTGTTGCAGGCCTACCAGAATCAGTTGCAAGAGGGGCAGCCGCACCATGGCGGGCGCGGCAGGAATCTGCGGTTCGGCTAACTCGGTCATGCAACACCTCGGATCTTTTTTATTGTTGTGTCGTTCGGCATTCAATTGCCGGGTGGAACTCAATCTTCAGAGCAAAGCTGATCTCACCTGTGGGCGCTGGCCTGTGTGGGAGCAGGCAAGCCAGCTCCCACACAAGCCCTTCCCACATTTGATCTGGAGCGGTCAGTTAGTTGGTACGAGCTCCTTGATTGATCCAGGTGCCGATCAAATCCCGCTCCTGCTGGGTCATCTGGGTGATGTTGCCCAGCGGCATGATCTGGCTGGCCACGGCCTGCGCTTGAATGCGCGCCGCCTGCTGCTGGATCTGCGCCGGGGTATCGAACATCACGCCGGCCGGGGCGGTGCTGAACAGCGGGCTGGTCGGCTTGGCCGAATGGCACACGGCGCAACGTTCCTGGATCACGCCGTGCACCTTGTCGAAGTCAATCGAGGCCTGGGCGGGCGCAGCGGCAGGTGCAGCAGCAGGCTCAGCCGGCGCGGCGGGTTTCAAACCACCGCCCAACGCGGTTTCCGGCAATGGCTGGTACTCGATCGCCGCAGGTGCCTTGGCCACTTCGGTGACGGGCTTGGGACCGGTCACATAGGCCAGGCTGATCATTGCCAACGCGCCAACTGGCAGCGTCCACGCGTATTTCTGGCTGTTGTGACGGGTGTTGAAGTAGTGACGCACCAACACCGCTGCCACGGCGATGCCTGCGAGGATCAGCCAGTTGTATTGGCTGCCGTAGGTGCTCGGGAAGTGGTTGCTGATCATGATGAACAGCACCGGCAAGGTGAAGTAGTTGTTGTGACGTGAACGCAGCAAACCCTTGGCCGGCAGTGCCGGATCCGGCGTGCGGTTCTCCGCGATCGCCGCCACCAATGCGCGCTGGGCGGGCATGATGATGCGGAACACGTTGCCAACCATGATCGTGCCGATCACCGCACCCACGTGCAGGTAAGCGCCACGGCCGCTGAACACTTTGCTGAAGCCGTAGGCCGCCGCAATCAACAGCACAAACAGGATGAAACCGAGCAGGGCAGGGCGCTTGCCCAGGGCCGAGTCGCAGAGGAAGGAGTAGATAAACCAGCCGGCGAACAGTGAGCCGATGCCCAGTAATACGCCTTCGGTGCCGCTGAGCGTGCTGCCGGGGGCGAGCAGGTACAGCGTGGGGTTGAGGTAGAACACCACGCACAGCAGCGCGACGCCCGACATCCAGGTGAAATAGGCTTCCCATTTGAACCAGTGCAGGTTGTCCGGCATGGTCGGCGGGGCCAGTTTGTATTTTTCCAGGTGGTAGATACCGCCACCGTGAATCGCCCACAAGTCACCGGCCAGGCCGCTCTTGGGGTTGACGCGGTTGAGGTTGTTTTCCAGCCAGACGAAATAGAAGGAAGCGCCGATCCACGCGACGCCAGTGATCATGTGAACCCAGCGTACGCTCAGGTTCAGCCATTCCAACAGATGTGCTTCCACAGTCTCTACCTCTCGCCTGTCACCCTTGTTGTCGGGTGATCAGACCTTCTCTTATTGGTGGGGGGCGAGGATCAACCGCTCATCCTCTTTGAAAAAATGCTCATCGCAGTTATTGCCTGTGCCACTGCGATCAACCACCAGGAAGTCATCCCGCTTTTCGATCGTCAGCACCGGATGGTGCCAAACGCCGCGATGGTAATTAATGCCCTGCCTGCCGTTGGTAACGAAGGCGCGGACCAAGCCCGATACAGGTTCATCGCCAAGTGGCGCGACCACGATCAGAAAGGGGTTGCCGAGCAGCGGGATGAAGGCCTGGCTGCCCAGCGGGTGTCGCTCCAGCATGCACACGGTCAGCGGCATGTCCTGCGCGTCGGCGCGGAAGATGCTGATGATGGCGTTGTCTTCCGGCGTGGCGGTTTGCACCGTCGCCAGTTTATGAAAACGCATGGTCGACCCGTTATTGATCATGAAGTGATCGCTGCCATCGGTTTCGATAACGTCTCCGAAAGGGGCGAAGGCTTCTTTGGTCAGGGGTTCGATCATCAGTGTGCGCATGGCTGTCTCTTATCCGGATTCTGTGTTGTTTGATCTATCGTCATCGCGGGCAAGCCCGCTCCCACACTTGGAATGCAGTCCCCTGTGGGAGCTGGCTTGCCTGCGATGGCCTCACCGCTTATTTAGCGACTTTGCCCAGCACACGCAGGCGACTCACACCCCCATCCGGGAACACATTCAGGCGGATGTGAGTGATCGGCCCCAGCGCCTTGATCTGCTCGGCAAAGCTGTGTTCAGCGTGCATTTCCAGTTTCTGCGCCGGCAGCAGTTCGCGCCAGAACAACGATTGGGTTTCGATCTGGCTGTCGGTGCCGCCCTTCACGAATGCGCCCTGAATGGAGCAGGTGTCCGGGTAGTTGCCCTTGAAGTGCAGGGTGTCGACGATCACTTGCTCGACTTCACCGGCATGCCCCAGTGCCACGATCACCCAGTCATTGCCCGGCGTGCGACGACGTGCGGTTTCCCAACCATCGCCCATGTTGATGCCACGGCCCGGATTGAGGATGTTGCTCATGCGCCCGAAGTGTTCATCGGAGCACGCCAGCGCACGGCCACCGTTGAGCGCCGAGGCCAGGTCGACTTGCTCGTTGTCGCCGATCGAGGACCAGTCGCGGAACGGCACGCCGTACACGCGCAGACGGGCCACGCCGCCATCCGGGTAGATGTTGAAACGCAGGTGGCTGTACGCCTGGTCGTTGCTGATCTCGTGGTAATGGTGGCTGTTGCCTTGCAGCTCGACGGCCGACAGCACTTCCACCCACTGGGTGTTTTCATCAGGATCGCCCGAGGCCAGGAAGCAGGCTTCCAGCGAGGCCGACGGCGGGAAGTTGCCGGTGAAGAATGAAGTGTCGATGTCCACGCCCTTGATCGAGCCCGGCACGCCCAGGCGGATCACCGCGCTGTCGTAGCCTTCGAAGCGCTTGCGGCGCGACTCCCAGCCGTCCATCCACTTGCCGTTGTCATCGAAAACGCCCTCCTTCCACACGGCCGGGGTCGGCTGGAACAGGCGGTTGGCGTCGGCGAACCAGTCATCGGTCACCGAAAGGATCTTGGTGCCCAGACGCGCGTCGGCCAGGTTGACGAACTTCTCGAAAGGTACGGCGTAAGCTTTCATTCTTCTTGTCTGCCTTGAAGTAAGTGGCTTGGGATGCTCGCCAGGCCCTGGGCGTCATGAGCGCTCGGGCCAGGGTTGCTATAGGGTCAGTAATCGGAACAACGCAATTTTGTTGATCTCGGCCAGCGCGCATTTGAACTCGGTATCTGCCGAATGGTGAATGCGCGTTTCGAACGCGGCCAGGATCTGATGCCGGTTGCTGCCTTTTACCGCCATGATGAAGGGAAACTTGAACGTGGCCTTGTAGGCATCGTTCAGCTCGGTGAAGCGAGAAAATTCCTCGCTCGAGCATTGGTGAATCCCCGCGCCAGCTTGCTCATCGGTGCTGGCTTGGGTGAGTTGGCCCTGGACGGCAGCTTTACCGGCCAGGTCCGGGTGAGCGTTGATCAGAGCCAGTTGGCTGGCATGATCAGCGCTCAACAGGATGTCGCTCATGCGCTGGTGCAGGGTTTCGATCTCGTCGATCGAAACGTCCTGGCCCAGGTCGAAGGCCTTTTCGGCCACCCATGGCGAATGTTCGTAGATGTCGGCGAAGGCTGCGACGAATTCATCGCGGCTCAGGGTCGAAGGCTTCAGGGTCTGGAACGCAGTCATTTCGCCGCTCCCGTGGACGGGTGGGTTTGATGCCAGTGACGGGCAATGTCGACGCGGCGAGTGAACCACACCTGTTCGTGACTTTTGGCGTATTCGATAAAACGTTTCAAGGCGGCGAGGCGCGCAGGGCGGCCGATCAGGCGGCAATGCAAACCGATGGAGAGCATTTTCGGCGCTTCGGCGCCTTCGGCATACAGCACGTCAAACGCGTCTTTGAGGTACTCGAAAAAGTCATCACCCTTGTTGAAACCCTGCACCTGGGTGAAGCGCATGTCGTTGGTGTCCAGGGTGTAAGGGATCACCAGGTGCGGCTTGCCGGTGGGGTTGTTCGGCTCCCAGTACGGCAGGTCATCGTCGTAGGTGTCGCAGTCGTAGAGAAAGCCGCCTTCCTCCATCACCAGCCGACGGGTGTTCGGGCCAGTGCGCCCGGTGTACCAGCCCAGCGGGCGCTCGCCAGTCAGCTCGGTAAGGATGCGGATGGCTTCGAGCATGTGCTCGCGCTCCTGGGCCTCATCCATGTACTGGTAGTCGATCCAGCGGTAGCCGTGGCTGCAGATCTCATGGCCGGCCTCGACCATCGCGCGGATCACGTCCGGGTGGCGCTGGGCGGCCATGGCCACGGCGAAGACGGTCAGCGGAATGTCGAATTCCTTGAACAACTTGAGGATGCGCCACACGCCGGCACGGCTGCCGTATTCGTACAGCGACTCCATACTCATGTTGCGTGCGCCTTGCAGCGGCTGGGCCGAGACCATTTCCGAGAGGAAGGCTTCGGACTCTTTATCGCCGTGCAAAATGTTGCGCTCGCCGCCTTCTTCGTAGTTGAGTACGAAAGACAGCGCAATGCGCGCCTTGCCCGGCCAGTGGGGGTGAGGAGGGTTACTGCCGTAACCGATCAGGTCGCGTGGGTAGTCAGCGCTCACTGCAGTCTTCCTTCTTGTTCGTGATCATTCATGTGGCGGCCGGGGGTGAAATGCCTGGGTGGCGTCACAGCGATGAGTGATTGTATACAACTTATCGTCAACTTTGTAAGCCTGCATTTCTGCATTTTTTCCGCGGATCACTGTGTATAGGGTCTAGCAAGAAACTTGCCTGACTGGTCAGCTAATGGATAAAAGGTCGTTTGAAAGCAAGGATTACTCGTCAATTGACCTCTCGATCAATGCCTGCGGATGGATCCACAACTTTGTGATTTTTATTGTGTACAATTTTTTTAAAAAGTGTCTTAATCAGCCATCGCCGGCTTTTTTGATGCCCTGAAAAAGTGCGGACTTCTTCTCTACTGACTTCGGGAGGCGCGTAGACGCCATGGGACGTTTGACCACACACGTTTTGGACGCCGCACACGGCTGCCCTGGCAGCGCAATCAAGGTGGAGCTGTACCGCGTCGAAGGCACGCTGCTTGAGCTGGTCGCCAGCGCCGTGACCAACAGTGACGGCCGCTGCGACGCGCCTTTGTTGCAAGGCGATGATTACCGCAGCGGTGTGTACCAAGTGCAATTCAGCGCCGGCGACTACTACCGCGCCCGTGGTGTGCAATTGCCGGAGCCTGCTTTTCTCGACGTGGTGGTACTGCGCTTCGGCATCAGTGCTGAACAGGATCATTACCATGTGCCGCTACTGATTTCGCCTTACAGCTACTCCACTTATCGCGGTAGCTAGCGTCACCTCGCTTCACACCCCCAAAGCTCTTCGTTGGTTTTTTGCCCGCCCACACTGCGGGCTTTTTTTTGCCTGCGGTGGGCTTAACTATCTAGCGTCTTTCGAACATCCTTGGTGCTTAGGCTGGCAGTTTTCCTCATTGAGAAGAAAACACCATGAGCCTTTCCCCCGATACCGAAGACGCAGAGGCCTCTGCCCAAGCCGCGTCCGAGGAGATTCGCAACCAACTGCGATGGCGAATCAACGCGTGCACCCACCCCAGCCGTTTGATCAATCAGATCGCCATTGCAGACCTGCGGTGCACAGAGTCGACACAGGCGCTTGCCCACTTGATCGGGCGCTCGCCCAAGGTGTTGAGCGTGATCCGCGCCGAGCTGCGCAAAGCATTCGAGATTGACCCTGACTGCCTGTTGTTTACCGAGCCCAAACCCCCAGCTGCGCCGCAGAGAGTCGACACGTTGACTGATCGGGCATTGTTGTTGCTGGTCCGTGCTTCAGTAGAAATCAACCTCAATCACTTCACCGCCCTGAGCGTAAGAGGGGAGCCGGGCCGTCGATTGCCGTATTCCCCACTGGAAGCATCGCAACGGATCATCGCACTGAGGTTGCTGGAACGTTTGGCCCATGCGCACACCGCCTACTGGCACACGCTTGCTCAAGGTTCGTGGCTGACCCGTCGGGAGCGCTGGGTGGAGTTGCACACGCAGTTGTTTGCTGACCGAGCGTTTATGGCGCGGCAACTGGATGAGCTATCGAGTGCGGCAATGATCATGGTCCAGGCCTTGATCGACGCGCCGACCGCCGACGCACGACAGTGCGCAGGTGAAGAGTGGGCCAGCGTGCAGGTGGGCGAGTTGATGTGGCCAGGATCGTCCGCAGTGGCGATCCCTGGCGCATTGCATCTCTATCGTAAGGACGATCCCGGCGATGTGCCTCAGGTGATTTATCTTCCGGGGGTGGTGCGCAATTTTTACGAATACCCGACCTTCGCCGCCCTTCAATGCGGCCTGCTGGAACTGGGCAGAGTGCGTTTCCACGACCTCTGGCAGTGTTTGCCGTTGGATCGGCGCAATGCGCTGTGCCGGCCCGATGACCTGTCCCAGGCTTCCAGCTTTACTCGTGGCCAAACGGTAACGAGGGATGCGTTGGCACACAGTGCCGATGCATTGCTGAGTGGGCAATGGAGCAACGAGCTGGCGTGCGCCATGAAAGTCAATCACGCGCACGTATATTCCAGAGAGCGGCCTCGGCCTGAACCACTGAGAGCGGTGCCTTTTCTAGCGTACGTGGAGGGCGCCAGGCAGCAATTGGTTGGCGGCGCTCGGCTCGGTCTCATTCGTGATCATTTACTGAAGTGGGACCATCAGCGACGTCGTGCGGAAATTGTTCTTGCCAGCATGACGCCTGGTTTGGCCCTGCTCACGCTGGAGCATCAGGTCAAACGTTACGAAAAAGGTCTGGCTGCGTTGTTGGACGCCGATGAACCCAGCGTACTGACGCCGGCGTACAGAGAGATTCTGTCGCTGATAAGTCAATTGGAGGTTCACGCACAGGCGCTGAAGACGCTGATGAACGTTGCGCCGCAAGAGCTGTTCAACCTGGACTTTTGGGCCGAGCGCGCAGGCGGTTCGGGGACTCCCAGGCGGGTTTCTTCGTTTTTGACCGCCCAGGCCGAGGCCTTGCGCTGCGAAGTTCAACTGCAACACCGGCTGAAGCTGCTCAGTACGGCGCATCGGGACCTGATGATCGAAGTGATTGAGCAGCCTTTGGCATCCAGGCGCCCGGGCAGTGAAACCCGTGTGCTGTCAATTGCGGTTGGCAGTGAGCCAGACGCTTTTTACCCGCTCCATAACGTGTGGGTGGTGACGACGGCAGCGGCGCTGAGAGTTCCCACCCGCCAGCGACCTGTGGTTTTGTACATCTTCGGGTTGGATGGCGGGGTGCTGGCGTTTTCCGGTGTGCAAACGCTTATCCAAGGCATCAAGGCGAGTCTAGGCAGCCGGGATGATTCCGTGCTGTGGGGCTGTGTCGAGCGCGATAAACGTCGCGATTTACGTGCACATGCGGCACGTGAAACGCTGGGCGTGCGCTACGTTGATATCGAGGGCAAGCCTGCACTGGTCACTCTGCGCAAACTACTCGGGACTTACCATCGCCTGCACCAGTGCCCCGAAGATATCACGCGTATTTTCAGTGAGGTGAGAGGGGCCGAGGTCAGCCGCGCGCTGCTGATGGCCGAGCTGGAAAACAAACTGAACGTTCCCGTGAACAGTGCCTTGAGCCAAGCTCAGGCCAATATCGACCTGCTGTGCAAGTTCGCATCTGAAGCCAAAAAACTGCCTGCGTGGTTGGCAAGTGCAACGCGTGCCGAGCGAAAAAAGTTCAGGCGTTCACAACGTCGTTACCTGAGCAGTGCCTTTGCTTTTGTAAACCGGCTGGAACAGCGCCTCCCCGACCTGGGGACATTCGCCCGACGAGCCCTCATCGCACGTTTGAGCCAGGATGGTATGACCCCGTTGCCGGATGTCGATCAACCTCTGATTGAGATGCCCGATGATGTTAGCGGCAGCTTCTGTGTGGGGAGCGAATGCTCAGTGGGCGATCGCAAACAGATATTGACCCCAACCCAGGAGCGTACGACCTTCAGTCTGCTGCAGTTGGCGCTGCACAATCTCGACCCGCAAGCGCCCTGGACGCAGTGGCGACTCAATCGGGCGCGTTATCTGCAGCCCGATTTGAAACAGCGGCTGAATGCCGCTTACTTGATCCCGATGGTGTCCTCGCTGGATATCGGAGGCAGGTACGACACATTGATCAACACGTTTTTCTATCCCCCAGCGAGCAGCAAACACCTGCCCGGCGACGTACGTATCCCTGAGCTGTTGAATCGCACGTTGAAAGAAGGCTTCAAACATCATCTTTTCTGCGCGATTCGCGAGGGGTTGACCGCGCAGGCGCAAAGCATATTCAGCACCGCGATGGCGGCGCGCACTGCGCAAGACCTGTTGAAAAATCAGCATCACTTGCAACTGCATGTAGTGCATCTGGTGGGGCACACGATGCAGCATGACCGTTACATCGCAGGGTTAGTGGTCGTGCAAGACAAGCGCAGCGAGCGTTGTGTGGTCTATTGGCCCAAAGCTCCCGATGTGCGGGTCCTCAAGGAATACGGCAGCCTGGAGCAGGCCCATAAGGCGCTGAATCAGATCGGTGCACTGACGCAGAACGCCAAGGCGCTGGCCCGTCAGATCGCACCCGGTTGGGCATTCGAAGCCATGGCCTATGCCCCGAATAAAGTTGCTGAACTCAACCGGCTAGTGACCATTTTTGATGTGCTTGCGGGCTCGGCCATGGTCAAGGGAGTCTGGCTGGGAGTCGAGTTCATTCGCTCATTCAGCATCAAGCATCTGGAACCGACGGTGCTGCTCGGTGAGTTGGAAAAAATAGTGCTTGAGCAAATTGCCAGCGCTCCGTCGGACTGGCTGGCAATTGTCGTCACGCCCCACAGCAATGCCAGGGCGTTGCTTTACCGCGCCAGCGTGTTTGACCTGCAACGCCGAACTCAAGAGGCCAGTCGCTCCGGCAAGGAGTTGGAGAAGTATCGAAACCGCCGCCTGGGCGAGCAGGAAGAAACCCGCATACGCCGCGTGGTGGCTTTTTTTTCGCAGTTTTTCTTTCCGATATTGGGATTGTTTATTGACGTCTATGAAGTGCTGCTTTTGGCGCGGCAGTACCACCGTTACGGCCGCACCCGTGACGCGCTGGATTTGGGTTTCATGAGCGCATTTTTGGCGATCGACCTCTTACTGAATTTTCTGCCCGGGCCTGGGAAAATCGGAAAACGTCTGGCGCGGATCGCGCGCCCCGTAACGCAGGCCGCTTTGGGGCGGATACACCGTTTGCGCATGGCTGCGCAGGGCCGGCCACCTCGCTTGGTGCCACCTGCTGTAAATCAACTCAAGGCCTTGGAGCATTTCAAGATCAAGGGTGTGCCCGAAGGCGCCGTGGCGTTGAGGGGGCCGGGTGAGCAAGGTATCTACGTGAAGAATGGCGAGCGGTTTGTGGCGGATGAGACGCACATCTACCCGGTGTACAAACGCAGCAACGAGCAACCGTTTCGCCTGAAGAACCGACAGGCGCCGGGCCAGGATGAACTGATCCTGGACATTCACCAGTCCCGGGAGTGGTTACTGGGGGCGGATGCACCTCAGCCCATCGCGGGGACGAGTACGCGCGTGCTGGACCCCTTTTCAACGCCAGTGACACCGTCTGATTGGTGGCCGCCTCTTTTACGTACAGATACGCAAAATAGAATCCTTCAATCTTCCTCGATCACTAACGATTGGTTGAGTTGGCGTATGCAACATCCGATGACGCTGCCATCAAGCTCCCTGGCGCCTGAAGTGTTTCAGTTTTCACCGGGTGCTCATGGCGTTCCCTACCTTGCCCTCAGGGTGGCTCCCCCGGGTGTAGGACCAGGTGATCCGTTGAGCGGCTATTACCGATTGCTCCCCCCGGGTAATCACGCGCCTTTGAACCATATTGTGTTTATCACGCGGGACATGCCGCGGGCACCTTTCGCCGATGTCGAAATCATTCGCTGGACGGACACGGCGCGAGGCACGCAGCCTCTTCCCGCATCGCGTCATTCAGGGATCAATGATTGGGTGGTCCACGCGCCACTGTTTGATCGGCCGCTGACGGACTATGTCGGTGAGGCTTTTCCCGGCATGACGGAAAAAAGCCGAGCGTCCACCGTTACAAGGATGATTGAGTTGTCAGGCCCGGTCGGTCCGGCCACAGCGACCCATCTGCTCAGTATTCGGGCGACGATCGACGATTGGTTACCCCCTTATCCTGCGAAGGCTGGGCAGACCGATGATTTGCTGAGGATGTTGCGCCTTAACGAGAGGCTCACCGCCAATATCTATATCGGTTACGACGGAAGGACTGGCTTTACCCGTGTCGACTTCAAGGCGCCCGCCATGGACCCCTCGCTGTGGCTCAGCGGCCGTGAGGTAAAGGCGGCGAGAGAGACTGCGCAGCGCGGTGCCGTCGAGCAGGTCTTGAAAAGTCAGGGCTTTGACGTGCACAAAGTGAATGTGAGTCGGGGTGGTCTCACGAAATTTGATTTGGTAGCCATTCATCCTCTAGCCAATTCAAATGTGTACTACGTCGTACTCCAGTGGGTCAGGACCGCGTCATTTGCGCTGGACGAGAAGCTTACGGATGCCTGGATTCTATCGACATTGAGGCGAAGCACCGGTTCGCCTCCGTCGGAGGAAGTGCGTAGCGCCATGCGAGAACAACGCCTGATTCGGATTGTGGCAGGCATTCAGTGGCCAGCTTCGGGTGCGGACGGCCCAAGCGTTTACTTTGTCAAAGTAAGCCCGACCTGGCCTTGATCAGCGAAACCACACCGGCGCCCCCGAACAGCCCGGCACTGATGCGATTGAACCAGCTCTGCCCCTTGCCGCTGCGCAAATAGCGCGCAGCGCCGTGGGCGCTCAGGCCGTAGGCCAGCTTGCAGAGCAGGTCGAGCGTGGCCCAGGTGGCGATCATGATCAGTAGCTGTGGCAGAAACGGCTGGTCGCCATTGAGAAACTGCGGCAGGAAGGCAGCAAAAAACAGAATGTCTTTGGGGTTGCTGGCGCCCAGTACGAAGGCACGGCCAAACATCGTGCGAAAGCGTGGCGTGGTCGCCAATTGCGGGACTTCAGCGCCGTGCGCCGGCTGCCGCGATTGCTGCCAGCTTTGCCAGGCGAGATAGAACAAGTACGCGGCGCCGACAATTTTTAAGGCGCTGAACAACTGCTCGGAAGCCAGCAGCAGTGCGCCCAAGCCGAGGGCCGAGGCGCTGAGCAGGCATATCGAGGCAAACACGCCACCGAGAAACGCTGGATACGAACGGCGTAGCCCGTAGTTGAGACTGTTGCTGATCATCAACAAGGACAGGGGCCCCGGTATCAGAATCACCACCAATGCTGCGCCGCTGAACAGTAGCCAGGTTTCCAGGTTCATTCGTTACTCCCTATAAAAATATGAATTTGGCGATAAAAATCGCGCACAACACCCACAGGCTCACGGAGATCTCACGGTACTTGCCGGTGCCGGCCTTGAGCGCCACATAAGTGATAAAGCCCAAGGCGATACCGTCGGCGACCGAAAACGTCAGCGGCATCATGATCGCGGTGACGATCGCCGGAATGCTGTCGGTGGCTTCATCCCAGTTGATATGGGCCATGCTCGCCATCATCAGCATCGCGACATAAATCAGCGCCCCCGCCGTGGCGTACGCCGGGATCATCCCTGCCAGAGGCGCAAAAAACATCGCCGCCACAAACAGCATGCCCACGGTTACAGCGGTGAGCCCGGTGCGACCACCGGCGGCCACGCCCGCAGCACTTTCTACGTAGCTGGTCACCGGCGGCACACCGACCATGGCGCCGAACACGCTGGAAGCACTGTCAGCCTTCAAGGCGCGGGACAGGTTATCGATCTTGCCATCGGCATTGACCAGGCCGGCCCGTTGCGCGACGCCCATCAGTGTACCTGCGGTATCGAACATGTGTACAAAAAGAAAGGCAAAAACGACGCTGATCATGCTGACATTGAATACACCCTTCACGTCCATGGCCATCCAGGTCGGTGCCAGGCTTGGTGGGGTGGAGAGAATGCCGTTGTAGTGCACTAGGCCCAGGCCCCAGCCGGCGAGGGTCACGGCGATGATGCTGATCAGGATCGCGCCGAACACGCGGTGGTAGCTGAGAATGGCGATCAGCAGGAAGCACACCGCGGCCAGCAGCGGCGCGGGCTCATGCAGGGAGCCGAGCTTGATCAGCGTGGCCGGGCTGTCGACGATGATGCCGGCGGTCTTAAGGCCGATCACCCCGAGAAACAAGCCAACGCCCGCGCCCATGGCGTGGCGCAGGCTCACCGGGATGCTGTTGAGCAGCCACTCGCGCACCCGCGACAGGGTCAGGCCCATGAACAGCACGCCGGAAATAAACACCGCACCCAGCGCGGTTTCCCAGGTGTAGCCCATGGTGCCGACCACGGTGTAAGTGAAAAACGCGTTCAGGCCCATGCCTGGCGCCAGGCCCACCGGCCAGTTGGCGTACAGGCCCATCAGCAGGCAACCGAGTGCCGCCGCGATGCAGGTGGCGACGAACGCCGCGCCGTGATCAATGCCGGCGTCGGCCATGATGTTCGGGTTGACGAAGATGATGTAGGCCATGGTGATGAAGGTTGTGAGGCCGGCGATCAGCTCGGTCTTCACTGTGGTGCCATGCAAACTGAGTTTGAACAGGCGTTCCAGCCAATTATTGTTCGGCCGGGCGATTTCAAGCGTAGGGGCTTCGGATTTGCGGCTTTCCACAGCGAGTACTCCTCAAGAGTTTTATTGTTATTTCCAGCGCCGGTCACAGGTGTGGGCAACAGCGCTTTGAGGTACTGGCGGGTTTTGTTGACCAATAGGTCAGGAACTCGCACGCAGTGGATTATGCTTTTGTATACAAATAAAGCAAATAATGTTTTCGATTTAGTGGGCGGCAAGAGATGAAAGGCTAATGCAGGAGGCTTTTGTGGCGAGCGGGCTTGCCCCGCGTTGGGGCGCGAAGCGGCCCTGATCCAGGCACTCCATTCTTTCAGTAAAAACTCGGTGGCAGGTTTTGGGGCCGCTTCGCAGCCCAACGCGGGGCAAGCCCGCTCACCACAGCAAGCCCGCTCGCCACAACAAGCCCTTTTGCCATAGCAGGCCCTTGCCACAACAGCGAGCATTGCAACAATCACGGATTGGCGAGTGCCTGATTCACCGCCAGCCATCCCGCCACGGCCTCTTCCCCGGCGTCTGCGAAGGCGCGCTGTAACAATTTCACCTGTTCACGGCGCAGTGACTGCTCGAAACGCAGGCCTTCGTCGCTCAGTTCCAACAGGCGTTTGCGCTTGTCGGTCTCGGACGCGACGCTGTTGACCAAGTGCATTTCCTGCAATTGGCGCAACGGCATATTCAGCGCTTGCTTGCTCACGCCGAGCAGTTCCAGCAGCTCTTTCACGCTCAGGGTGGGGTAGCGCGCGATAAAAAACACGATGCGCTGGTGCACACGGCTCAGGCCCCGGCGCTCGAGCATTTCGTCGGCCTTGGCAGTGAATGCCTGGTAGCCGAAGAAGAACGCTTCCATGGCTTCTTGCTGATGGGCTGGGTTTTTAAGGTCAAGCATATTGACGTATCCACTGAAGTCGTCGTAATTTCGGTCAACCAGTTTGACGTATTTCCCACAGGCTTCGCTACCGGTGACCTTATGGCCTTCTCTGAACGTGTTACGCGCCTCAAAAGCTCTTTGATCCGTGAAATCCTCGCGGCGGCCCAGCGCCCGGAAATGATGTCGTTCGCCGGTGGCCTGCCCGCCGAAGCCATGTTGCCCGCGCTGAACTGGGACGGCATGCCGCTGAACATCGGGCAATACGGCATGAGCGAGGGCGAACCGCAGTTGCGTGAATTGCTTGCCGCCGAAGCGCGGGCATTAGGTGTGCCGTGCGAGGCCAGCCAGGTGCTGGTGGTCAGCGGCTCGCAGCAAACCCTCGACCTGGCGGCCAAGCTGTATATCGACAAAGGCACGCAAATTTTGCTGGAAGGCCCGACCTACCTGGCGGCGTTACAGATTTTCCAGCTGTTTGGTGCCGACTGCCTCACCGTGCAGCTGGAAGCCGACGGCCCGAACCTGGCCGCGCTGCGCGCCAGCCTTGAACGCCATCATCCCGCGTTCATCTACCTGATCCCGACCTTCCAGAACCCGTCGGCTGTGCGCTACAGCGAGGCCAAGCGCGCAGCAGTCGCCGCCTTGCTCGACGAGTTCGGCGTGACGTTGATCGAAGACGAACCCTACCGCGAGCTGACCTTCGACGGCGGCAGCGCGCAGCCGATTGCCGGGCGCCTGAAAAAAGCCAGCTGGATCTACACCGGCACGGTCTCCAAAACCCTGTTGCCGGGCCTGCGCGTCGGCTACCTGATCGCCAGCCCCGATCTGTTCCCGCACTTGCTCAAGCTCAAGCAATCGGCCGACCTGCACACCAACCGAGTGGGCCAATGGCAAGCCATGCAGTGGATCGGCACCGACACGTATCAGAAGCATCTGGTGGAACTGCGCAGTTTCTACCGCGAGCGCCGCGACGCGTTTCAGTCAGCGCTGGAGCGTCATTTTGCGGATCTGGCCGACTGGCAAACCCCGCAGGGCGGATTATTCTTCTGGCTGACCTTGAAACAGCCGCTCGACACCCGCACCTTGTTGGCACCCGCGCTCGACCAGAACGTCGCGTTCATGCCCGGTGAACCGTTCTTTTCCGAGCCGGACCGGCACCTGGGTTCGTTGCGGCTCAATTTCAGTCACATCGACCCGGCCCGTTTGGACGAAGGTCTCAAACGCCTGGCCGCGGTGGTCCGTCAAGCACAGCTCGCGCAAGCGGCATAAGGGGAGCCTCATGTACAAGGTTTATGGCGATTACAAGTCGGGCAACTGCTACAAGGTCAAATTGATGCTCAACCTGTTGGGCATCCCGTATCAATGGATCGATGTCGACATCCTCAATGGCGACACCCAGACCGCCGAGTTCCTGGCCAAGAACCCCAACGGCAAGATCCCGGTACTGGAACTGGAAGACGGCACCTGCTTGTGGGAGTCCAATGCGATTCTCAACTTCCTCGCCGACGGCAGCGAGTTCTTGCCGAGCGAACCGCGCCTGCGCACCCAAGTGCTGCAATGGCAGTTTTTCGAGCAGTACAGCCACGAGCCGTACATCGCCGTGGCGCGGTTTATCCAGTTTTACCTGAACATGCCCGAAGATCGCCTGGAGGAATACAAAACCACCCACAAGCGCGGTTACAAGGCGCTGAAGGTGATGGAGAAGCAGCTGCAAGCCACGCCGTACCTGGTGGGTGAGCAGTATTCGATTGCGGATATTGCGTTGTATGCCTACACGCATGTGGCGCATGAGGGTGGGTTTGATCTGGCGCCGTATCCGGCTGTGCAGGCGTGGCTGGCGCGAGTGGCCAGCCATCCGAAGCATGTACCGATGCTGGACTGATAACTCGGTTCAAAAATGTGGGAGCGGGCTTGCTCGCGAAAGCGGTGTGTCAGTATCAGATGTGGTGACTGGCACACCGCTTTCGCGAGCAAGCCCGCTCCCACATTTTAGCTCGGTGTTGTGTCAGATAGTTCCTCACTGAGCATATCGAAACAGCGCTGCGCCGCGGGGCTCAAGCCGACCACACTACGACTGATCAACCCGATCTCGCGGTTGACCCCGGGATGATCAATGGTGATCCGCACCAACCCCTCCAAACTGTCCGCCGCCGACTCCGGCAGCACACTGATCCCCAGCCCCTGGCGCACCAACGCCAGCACCGTCGACATGTAGTTCGCCTCCATGCCCGCGTTCATCGTCAGCCGTGTCTCATCAAACAACGCATCCACCTGCTCACGCACACTGCTGTCGCGCCCGGTGAGGATGATCGGCTGGTCGGCCAGTTGTTCCAGGGTCAACTGACGATGACGGGTGAGGGGATGGTCCTGCGGCACGAAGGCGCACAGCCGGTCATTCAGCACCGGCACAAATTCCAGGCCGTGGCTTAACCGCGCGCGCACGCCGATGCCGAAATCCACTTCACCCGAACGCACCTGGGCATGAATACGGTGGGCAACGAGATCATGCAGGCGCACTTCGATCCCGGCAAAGCGTTCGCGAAACAGGCGCAAGGCCGGGGGCAGGGCGCCGGCACACACCGAAGGCAGCGCGGCGATAGTGACAACCCCCCGGCGCAACGCGGCAAGGTCGCGGGACCCGGTGACGATGTTGTCCAGGTCCAGCAGCAGTTTTTCCATCGGGCCGCGCGCGTCCTGGCCGGCGGCGGTGATGCTGACGTGGCGCGGGCTGCGGTCGAGCAGGGCGACACCGAGCCAGTCTTCCAGTTGCTGCACCTGCACGGTGAGCGCCGAGGGTGACAGATGCAATTCGTTGGCGGCCTTTGTGAAGCTGCCGGTACGGGCCACCGCAAGGAACGCCTGAATGTGTTGGATACTGTTCTTCATTTTGTTTTTCCGAACGTGATCGGCTGAATATTCCAATTTACAAAGACTACCCCGCTTCCAATACTCCAGGGAAAACAATAACCGGCCACAAAGGCCGCTCTGGAGTAACCCATGCTCGCTACCCTGGGTGTCATCACCATCCTGTGCCTGCTCGCTGCCGTCATGAGCAAACGCCTGTCGCCGCTGGTGGCCCTGATTGCATTGCCGATCATTGCCGCATTGCTTGGCGGTTTCGGCCTGCAAACCAGTGCCTTCATCATTACCGGTATCAAGAACGTCGCCCCCGTGGTGGGCATGTTTGTGTTCGCGATCCTGTTTTTCGGGATCATGACCGACGCCGGCATGCTCGACCCGATCATCGACCGCATCCTGCGCACCGTTGGCACGCGTCCTACACGGATTGTCGTCGGCACCGCGACCCTGGCGCTGCTGGTGCACCTGGACGGTTCCGGTGCGGTGACCTTCCTGGTGACGGTGCCGGCGATGTTGCCGCTGTATACGCGGCTGGGCATCGATAAACGCATTCTCGCCTGTGTGTGCGCCATGGCCGCCGGGGTCAACTTCCTGCCGTGGACCGGCCCGGTGCTGCGTTCATCGGCGGCGTTGCATGTGCCCGTGGCGGATTTGTTCCAGCCGCTGATCCCGGTGCAGATCGTCGGCCTGGCCTTTGTATTCGCCTGCGCCTGGTGGCTGGGCCATCGCGAAGAAAAACGCCTGGGCCTCGGCGCCGGTTCCACTGTGGATGCGGTGCCGCAACGCGTGCTCAGCGACGATGACCTGGCGCTGCGTCGCCCCCGGTTGTTCTGGATCAACCTGCTGCTCACCGTAGTGGTCATGGTGGTGATGATCGCCGGCTGGGTCGACCCGGTGGTGATGTTCATGCTCGGCACCGTGGTGGCGTTGTGCATCAACTACCCGAACGTCGACGCCCAGCGCGCACGCATCGATGCCCACGCAAAAACTGCCCTCACCATGGCCAGCATCCTGCTCGCCGCCGGGGTGTTCACCGGCATCATGCAAGGCACCGGCATGCTCAAGGCCATGGCCGAAGTGGCGGTGGCGCAGATTCCTGCCGGGCACGGCAAGCTGATCACGGCGGTGGTGGGCTTTATTTCCATGCCGCTGAGCCTGCTGTTTGACCCCGATTCCTACTATTTCGGCGTAATGCCGGTGATTGCCGAAGTCGGCAAGGCGCTGGGCGTCGACCCGCTGCAAGTGGCCCAGGCCTCCTTGCTGGGCGTGCACACCACCGGCTTCCCGGTCAGCCCGCTGACCCCCGCGACCTTCCTGTTGGTGGGCCTGTGCAAGGTCGAACTGGCCGACCACCAGCGCTTCACCATCCCTTTTCTATTCGCCGCGTCGGTGTTGATGACCCTGACCGCGTTGCTCCTGGGAGTGTTTTGAGATGAAAACCTTGCGCATCGGTTCCGGCGCCGGCTATTCCGGCGACCGTATCGAACCTGCCGTGGAATTGGCCGAGCAGGGCGATTTGGATTACCTGGTATTCGAATGCCTGGCCGAACGCACCATCGCCCTGGCGCAACAGGCGCGTATCAGTGATCCGCAGGGCGGTTATGACCCATTGCTGAGTGAGCGTATGCAGCGGGTGTTGCCGTTTGTTGGCGTGCACGCTGGCCGTCGTCGTTTGCGGGTGATCACCAATATGGGCGCGGCCAATCCGGTGTCGGCGGCCATTGAGGTGCGCCGGATAGCGGCTGAATTGGGTTTGAATCTGAAGGTCGTGGCCGTGGTGGGTGATGACGTGTTGGCGGTGCTGCAACCCGAGCAGGTGCTGGATAACGGCCAAACCCTGGCCTCCCTGGGCGACCGGCTGATTTCCGCGAATGCCTACCTGGGCGTCGACGGGATTCTAGAGGCCCTGCACGCTGACGCCGATGTGGTGATCACCGGGCGCGTGGCTGACCCGTCGCTGTTTCTGGCGCCGCAAATGTTTGAATTCGGCTGGGCGGCGGACGATTGGCAGCGCCTGGGGCGCGGCACGCTGGTGGGGCATTTGCTCGAGTGCGCGGGGCAGGTCAGTGGTGGTTATTTTGCCGATCCGGGGTTCAAGGATGTGGATGACCTGGCGCGGCTGGGTTTTCCACTGGCCGAGATCAATGCTGATGGCGAGGCCTTGATTACCAAGGTATTGGGCTCGGGCGGGCGGGTCAGCCGCGCCACGTGCACCGAACAGTTGATCTACGAAGTGCATGACCCGGCGGCGTATCTCACGCCGGACGTGACGGCAGACTTTTCCCACGTGGGGTTTGTGGAGGAGGGCGTTGATCGCGTTCGCGCTGGCGGTGCAGACGGCCGTGCACGACCCGAGCAGTTGAAGGTCAGCGTCGGATTTTTGGACGGTTGGATCGGCGAGGGGCAAATGTCCTACGGCGGCCCTGGCGCTGTCGCACGGGCACGGTTGGCGCGGGACGTCGTCCTCAAACGCCTGGAATTGATGGGTGTGAAGATGCAGGACGTGCGTGCGGAGTTGATCGGCATGGATTCGCTGCATGGCCCGCGCAGCAGTGTTGAACCGTGGGAAGTGCGCTTGCGCGTGGCGGCGCGTTGTGAAGAACGCAGCGAGGCGGTGCGGGTCGGTAATGAGGTGGAAACCCTCTATACCAATGGTCCGTCGGGCGGCGGCGGTGCCAGCAAAAGCGTGCGTCAGGTGGTGGCGGTGGCGTCGTTGCTGCTGCCGCGTGGTTCTGTCAACCCGAGGATCGAAGCATGAAACTGCACACACTGGCCCATTCCCGCACCGGGGATAAGGGCGATACGTCAAACATTTCGATCATTGCCTATCGCACTGAGGATTATCCGCTGTTGTGTGAGCAGCTCACGGCGGAGCGCGTGGCCGAGTTTTTCAGCGGCTTGCTGGACCCCGGCGCGGCACCGGTGCGGCGTTATGAGTTGCCGAATGTGCAGGCGCTGAACTTCGTGCTGCCGGGGATCTTGCGTGGCGGAGTGACGCGTTCACTGGCGCTGGATGCCCACGGCAAGTGCCTGGGTTCGGCGTTACTGGATCTGGAACTGGAAATACAAAACTGAATGTGGGAGCTGGCTTGCCTGCGATAGCGGTGGGCCAGCTTGCATTTCTGCAACTGATACACCGCCATCGCAGGCAAGCCAGCTCCCACAGGGGTTCACCAGCGTCTGTCAGACCGCTGCAAACCGCTTGTCCAGGTAGTCAATGATCACCTTGGAGCCATACATCCAGGTGGTCTGGCCATTCTCTTCAATGCGCAGGCACGGCACTTTGATCTTGCCGCCTTGCTCCAGCAGGGTCTGGCGGTCCTGCGCGTTGTTCTTCGCGTCCTTCAGCGCCACCGGCACATTCAGGCGGTGCAGGGTGCGGCGGGTCTTCACGCAGAACGGGCAAGCGTGGAACTGATACAGGGTCAGTTCCTTTGCCGCGGCATTCACCTGGGCTTGCTGCTCGGCAGGGCGCTGTTTTTTGCGCGGACGGGTCAGGAAGTCGCCCGCGATGATGACGTGGCCGAGGCCCACTCGAAGTGCTTTGACGAACATGCTGAAACCTCTTGCCCGATACAGAAGGGGCCGCAGCTTACCTGATTTTTGCAGGCGAAAAAAAACCGGCGATGAACGCCGGCTTTTTCCTACGAGGCCTGTTTACTTGATCAGGCTCAAGAACTCGCTACGGGTGGCCGCATTTTCGCGGAACTCACCCAGCATCACCGAAGTGATCATCGACGAATTCTGTTTTTCCACACCGCGCATCATCATGCACATGTGCTTGGCCTCAATCACCACCGCAACGCCCAGGGCGCCGGTCACTTGCTGGACCGCGTCGGCGATCTGGCGGCTGAGGTTTTCCTGGATCTGCAGGCGGCGCGCGTACATATCAACGATACGGGCGACCTTGGACAGGCCCAGCACTTTGCCGCTCGGGATATACGCGACGTGAGCCTTGCCGATAAACGGCAGCAGGTGGTGTTCGCACAACGAGTACAACTCGATGTCCTTGACCAGCACCATTTCGCTGTTATCAGAGCTAAACAAAGCACCATTGGTGACTTCTTCGAGCGTCTGTTCATAACCGCGGCAAAGGTACTGCATCGCCTTGGCGGCACGCTTTGGCGTGTCGAGCAGGCCCTCGCGGGAGACATCCTCGCCGAGCTGGCCGAGGATCGCGGTGTAATTCTGTTCCAGGGACATGAAACTACCTGTGGGATTTTCGCAAAGCGCAAGGTTACGGTGGCGGGCACATCGCTGCAAGCCTGACGATGGCACTTGTTACTCGTCGCGGCCTTCCATCATGGTGCGCTTGAGCATCACATACACCGCACCCGCGCCGCCGTGGCGGGCCTGGCATGAGGTAAAGCCGAGCACCTGAGCGTGCTGGCGCAGCCAGGTATTGACGTGACTTTTGATCATCGGGCGCTTGCCATCGAGCCGCACGGCCTTGCCGTGGGTGACGCGCACGCAGCGGATTTCGAATTTTGTGGCTTCGGCGAGGAAGGCCCAGAGGGTTTCGCGGGCTTTTTCCACGTTCATGCCGTGCAAGTCCAGGCTGCCTTCGAACGGGATCTGGCCGATCTTGAGCTTGCGCATCTGGCTTTCCTGCACGCCATCGCGGGCCCACATCAGCTCGTCTTCGGGGCCGACGTCGATCACGAACTGGTCCGACAGGCCATCTACGGTGGTGGCATCGGTGCGCACGGTCGCGGCCTGGCGCAACTTGGCGATCTGCGCCCGGTCAGCCTTGGGTTTGCCGGTGTCGGCGCGGTCGTGCTTGATCGGCTTGACGCCGCGCAGCTCGTTTTTGAACAGGGAAAAATCGTCGTCTTGCATGTCAGCCTCCGCGAAGGGCGGGCAGTTTACCTAATCGCGGCGGCCAGGGCGCAGGAAACGCTATCCAGGCGCCATCAGTCGTGCTTTTTCATCAGGTGCGAAGCGATGTTCAGCGACAACGGCTGGCGCATGCGCCGACGGCTGCGACGCCACAACCATACGCCCAACCACAGCACCAGCAAGCCGACCACCGCCAGGATCGCCGAGCCGCCGGGGCTGGCATTCAGCTCGCCAAGGGCCGGCGAGTGACCAAACAGGCCGGCACCACCAGCGCCGGCCAACAGCAGACCTACAATCGCCAGCAGCGCGGCAAAGCCCGCTACCAGGCGCAGACGCCAGTTGCTCGGGCCCTTGGGGCGCAAGCGACGAGCGTCAAAACCATCGGATATCTTCATTCCGACCTTTCCTCCAGGGTATCGGCCCTTCGACCGGAAGATACACAGGTTGTTCCGGGTAGAGGGGTAAATGCGCCAAATGAAAGGGCTTTGCGGATGAGCGGGCCAATAAACATTGCCGCGCCGCTCATCGAAGGGCGTTTAAATCAGATCAGATCTTTGGTCAGTGCAAGGGTCGCGAAGTTGTCGGCCATGATGGCCATTTCGGTTTGCTGCACGTGTTCGGCACTCAGCACGCCGCCTTTGTAAGGCAGGTCGCGAGTGGCGCAGGCGTCTTCCACCAGGGTGCAGCGAAAGCCCAGGTTCTTGGCGGCGCGCACGGTGGTGCTGACGCTGGAGTGGCTCATGAAGCCGCAGACGATCAAGTCCAGCGAGCCGAGGTCCTGCAGGTGTTTTTCCAGGCCGGTGCCGTGGAAGGCGCTCGGCAGCAACTTGCCGATGATGGTTTCGTCACCCAGCGGCTCAAGGCCGGGGATGAATTGGCCGCGCTCGCCCTGTGGGTCAAACAGGCCGCCGACGGTGCCAAGATGGCGAACATGCACGATCGGTCGTCCGACGTTGCGTGCGGCCGCCACCAGCTGCTTGATGTTGTCGACCGCCGCGTCCATGCCGGACAGGGCGAGTGGGCCGCTGAGGTATTCCTTCTGGGCGTCGATGATCAGGAGGGTCGCGTGGTTCAGATTGGCTGCTGCGTAACCGCGACCGCTGAGTTGAAACATCGTCTTTGGAACGGACATTCTGGGGCTCCTGTGAGGGGGGCTTTTGCGACATTGTCCACTGGCTGAGCGGTTCTGTGAATCGCTACCCTCGTAAGGTACGCCGTTGTTGGCGTGCAGCGATGTCAAGTGCACGGCTTGTTTATCGCAATGATGGCAATTTGGATGAATTCCGACGTACGGCGAGGGTGTTTCGTACATCGTCCATACAGGCGAAGGCTGTTAGAATCCTCAGTCGTTTTTTCCAGGAGTTCTCCCCCGTGATCACATCCCGCCTGCGCACATTGCGCGACCATATCCGTTGGGCTGTCAGCCGTTTCCATGGGGAAGACCTGTTTTTCGGCCATGGCACCGACAACGCCTGGGACGAAGCCCGGCAACTGGTGCTGGGTGCCTTGCACCTGCCGTGGGAAATCAACGACAGTTACCTGGACTGCAACCTCGAAGAAGAGGAAATCTCCCACGTTCAGCGTTTGCTGCACCGTCGTATTCATGAACGTGTGCCGACGGCTTACCTGTTGAAGGAGGCCTGGTTCTGCGGCATGTCGTTTATCGTCGACGAGCGCGTGTTAATCCCGCGCTCACCGATTGGCGAACTCATCGAAAACCGCTTCGCCCCCTGGCTGGCCCAACCGCCAGCGCGCATCCTCGACCTGTGCACCGGCTCGGGTTGCATCGGGATTGCGTGTGCGTATGAGTTCCAGGACGCCGAAGTGGTGTTGGGCGACTTGTCGTTCGAAGCCCTGGAAGTGGCCAATCAAAACATCGAGCGTCACGGCGTTGATGAGCGCGTGTACACCGTGCAGGGCGACGGCTTTGATGGCTTGCCAGGTCAGCGGTTTGACCTGATCGTGTCCAACCCGCCGTACGTGGACGCCGAAGACTTCGCTGACATGCCCGACGAATACCAGCACGAGCCTGAACTGGGCCTGGCCTGCGGCGATGACGGCTTGAACCTGGTGCGGCGCATGCTGGCCGAAGCCGCCGACCACCTGACCGAGAAGGGTTTGTTGATTGTGGAAGTGGGCAACAGCCAGGTACACGTTGAAGCGCTGTACCCGGAAGTGGATTTCGCCTGGCTGGACTTCCAGCGCGGTGGGCACGGCGTGTTCATGTTGACGGCTGAACAGTGCCGCCAGCACCAGACCGTATTCGCCGCCCGCGTTTAAGGGCAGGAACACGGTCAATGTGGGAGCTGGCTTGCCTGCGATCGCGGTCTATGAGTAACAGATGTGCTCACTGACCTACCGCTATCGCAGGCAAGCCAGCTCCCACCATTCAGATTGCATTCCAATCGACTAGCGGTGTGTCGCAATCCAGATCAACAACCCCGCCTGAAACACCGTAAATGCCACCAGACACGTAATGGTAAAGCGCAACCCACTGTCCTCGCGCTTGAACTTGGTGACCTTATCCTCTTCCTTGCGCAGCTTCACTTCCTGCTCCGCCAGATTGTGCTCGGCCTGCTGCAACATCTGCGCAGCTTCGAGGATTTCCACGAACTGCACCTTCTCGGTGTTCCAGCTGTCCAGCACGTCGCTGACCTTGCCCGGCTGCACATTGCCTTTCAGGTGCTGCACATCGGCGTAAGCCACATCGAAGCCCTGAATGCGCAAAAAGTGATCGCGGCGCAGGCGGGTGGCTTCGTTGAGTGCGTCTTTGTTGGCGAGGTCCACGCCGTCAACGCGGTAGTGCGACCAGCGTTTTTTCGCCCAGGCGGCGCCTTGGGCCACCAGAAAGCGGCCGATGCCACGGTTGGCCGGCTCGATTTCCAGGCTGTTGCCCGGGCCAAAGTGCACGCGGTGGGTGTCGTGGTCGACCCAGATATCCAGGTGGTTCTGCTCGCGGCGCACGCGCTGGCCCGGTAACTGGATGACCATGCGTAACAGGCTGCGGTGTTTATCGTTGCGCTCGGCATACCCGAACTGCACAAACCGCAGCGGCCGCACGCCGGTGGCGCGATCGGTGGCGAGGGGCGCCAGGCGCAGCATCTTGAAATGTTCGGCCTGTACGTCCGCCCACGGCAGTGCCGCCGCCTCGACGGCCTCGGTTTTTTCAGCCGGGGTGTCGGCGATGGGTTCTGGTGTTGCTTCGGTGGTAGTCATGCGGCGCGATCCTGTCCAAGCCTTGCGAGTCGGCAGCCTTTTTGCTGTCGACTCTTGGCTTATCGGCCGCTTTCCCGAGGACTGGAGGCAAATAGTCGCTTAACGGGGTTGAAGTCCGTCGATAAAGCGCACGATGCGCGTGCCCAGTTCGGCGGCCAGCGGCAGTTTCGGATCGTTATAGGACGCCAGTTGCTCCTTCACATCCTTGGGCACGATACGCATCACGTGGTTCATGCCTTCGATCACCGTCAAGTGCGCGTCGGGCTTGACCCTTTTCAACTGCTGAGCATCCGCGACGCCGACCTGGATATCGTTGGTGCCCTGAATAATCAGCGCCGGCATGGTCAGCTTGGCGAATGCGGCCGACGGGTCGGCGCGAAACAGGCTGATCAGATATGGCTGCACGGTAGGTCGGAAGATTCCTTCCAATGGGCCAGGCACGTCGGCATCCACTTGGCCAGCCTTGAGATGGTCGAGAATTTCATTGCTGCGCAGCAACAGGGCAGGGGGCAGGTGATCGGCCAGTTGCTGGCGGATGACCTGATCCACTGGGCGGGCGCTTCCGGACAGGGAAATCACTCCAGCGGGTTCCAGTTGCGGCGCGGCGAGGGCGGCGACCAACGCGCCTTCGCTGTGGCCCAACACAATCAGCGGGCCCATGCGTGGGTCGGCCTTGAGCAATTTGCCCCAGGCCACGGCGTCGGACACATAGGCGTCCAGGGTCAGGTTGCGTTCGTCGGGCGTGGCGGCCAGGCTGGCCGCGACGCCGCGTTTGTCGTAGCGCACGCTGGCGATGTTGTTGCGGGCCAGCACCCAGGCCAAGCGCTTGAGGCTGTCGTTGCGCGCGCCATCGGCGCTGTTGCCGTTCCGGTCGGTAGGGCCGGAGCCGGCGATGATCAGCACCACGGGCACGGGCTTGTCGGATTTGGGCAGCAGGAGCGAGCCAAACAGCTCGCCACTGCCGGTGTCGAGGCTGATGGGCCGTTGCAGCACCACAGGGGAGGCGGCGAAGCCAAGACTGGAAAAAAGAGTAAGGGTCAAAAGCAGAACTCGCAGCATCATCGCGCCATCATCAGGAAGGTGCCGGTTGGACAGATGTCTACCGGTAAGGTTTCGAGGATGAACTAGTCGGTTAGCCTGCGTATACTGGCCGCCTTAAGTTATTACGGTTGAGTTGATTCAACTGATTTCACGGAGCGCCCTGCATGTCCGGCAATACCTTCGGCAAGCTGTTCACTGTCACCACCGCGGGCGAAAGCCATGGCCCGGCGTTGGTCGCCATTGTCGACGGCTGCCCGCCAGGCCTCGAGCTGTCCCTGGAAGACCTGCAGCGTGACCTCGACCGCCGCAAGCCCGGCACCAGCCGCCACACGACCCAGCGCCAGGAACCCGACGAAGTCGAAATCCTCTCCGGCGTGTTCGAAGGCCGCACCACCGGGTGCGCCATCGGCCTGTTGATCCGCAACACCGACCAGAAGTCCAAGGACTACTCGGCGATCAAGGACCTGTTCCGCCCGGCCCACGCCGACTACACCTACCACCACAAATACGGCGAGCGCGACTACCGCGGCGGCGGCCGCAGCTCGGCGCGCGAAACCTCGATGCGCGTGGCCGCCGGTGCCATCGCCAAGAAATACCTGGCCACCCAGGGCATCGTGGTGCGTGGCTACATGAGTCAGCTGGGCCCGATCGAAATCCCGTTCAAGACTTGGGACAGTGTGGAAAACAACGCGTTTTTCAGCCCGGACCCGGACAAGGTGCCTGAGCTGGAAGCCTACATGGACCAGTTGCGCCGTGATCAAGACTCCGTTGGCGCCAAGATCACCGTCGTCGCCGAAGGCGTGAAGCCGGGCCTGGGCGAACCGATCTTCGACCGCCTCGACGCTGAACTGGCCCACGCGCTGATGAGCATCAACGCGGTGAAAGGCGTGGAAATCGGCGCCGGCTTTGCGTGCGTGTCCCAGCGTGGCACCGAGCATCGCGACGAATTGACGCCGGAAGGTTTCCTCAGCAACAACGCTGGCGGCATCCTCGGTGGTATTTCCTCCGGCCAGCCGATCGTGGCGCACCTGGCCCTCAAGGCCACGTCGAGCATTACCACCCCGGGCCGCTCGATCGATGTGCACGGCAACCCGGTGGACGTGATCACCAAAGGCCGTCACGACCCGTGCGTCGGCATCCGCGCCACGCCGATTGCCGAAGCCATGATGGCCATCGTGTTGATGGACCATCTGCTGCGCAACCGCGGGCAAAACGCCGATGTGCGTGTGAGCACGCCGGTGCTGGGCCAGCTGTGACCTGTGGCAAGCGAGCTTGTTGTGGCGAGCGAGCTTGCTCGCGTTGGGCTGCGCAGCAGCCCCCTGCAATCCCATGACCAGCCCCCTCCCATACTGGCGCCTCTCCAGCTTCTACCTCTTCTACTTCGCCCTGCTGGGGGCGACAGCGCCGTTTCTGGCGCTGTACTTCGATCACCTGGGTTTCTCCAGCGCGCGCATTGGCGAACTGGTGGCCATCCCCATGCTGATGCGCTGCGTGGCGCCCAATCTATGGGGCTGGCTCGGGGATTACACCGGCCGGCGCCTGGCCATCGTGCGCTTCGGTGCGGTGTGCACCCTGGCGAGTTTTTCGCTGATCTTCTTCAGTAAAACCTACGCCTGGCTCGCCCTGGTGATGGCACTCCACGCATTCTTCTGGCACGCCGTGCTGCCGCAGTTTGAAGTGATCACCCTGGCCCACCTGCAAAAACAAACCTCGCGCTACAGCCAGATTCGCCTGTGGGGCTCCATCGGTTTCATCCTCACCGTGGTGATCATGGGCCGGCTATTCGACTGGCTGAGCCTGGACATCTACCCGGTGGTGGTCGTGGTGATCATGGCCGGGATCATCGGCGCCAGCCTGTGGGTGCCGAATGCGCAGCCCGTTACCCACGGCAGTCGTGTGGCTGGCGATGGTTTCCTCAAACAGCTGCGCAGCCCTGGCGTGCTGGCGTTTTACGCCTGCGTGGCGCTGATGCAAATGAGCCACGGCCCGTATTACACCTTCCTGACCCTGCACCTTGAACACCTCGGTTACAGCCGAGGTGTTATCGGCCTGCTCTGGGCGGTGGGGGTGGTGGCGGAAGTGCTGATGTTCCTCGCCATGAGCCGCATCCTTACGCGCTTTTCGGTGCGCCGGGTGTTGCTGGCGAGTTTTCTGTTGGCGGCGCTGCGCTGGCTGCTGCTGGGGTCATTTGCCGAATACCTCTGGGTGTTGCTGTTGGCGCAAGTGATGCACGCCGCCACCTTTGGCAGCTTTCACGCATCGGCGATCGCCTTTGTGCAGCGCAGTTTCGGTGATCGCCAGCAAGGCCAGGGCCAGGCGCTGTATGCCGCACTCGCCGGAACCGGCGGTGCACTGGGTGCGTTGTACGCCGGTTACAGTTGGAACCTGTTGGGCCCCACGCTGACGTTCAGTATCGCCAGCGTCGCCGCCCTGGTCGCCGCCCTTATCATCGGCCTTCGATTGCCGGAGCAGAAAGGAACCGTTCAATGAGTTATGTCGCTGTCTACCCCGTCGCCTCACCCGATACGCCGAACAAAGTCTTGACCCACGTCGAGGACATCGCCGCCACCCTGAGTGCGCAGGGCGTGCGTTTCGAGCGATGGCAGCCGGCTATGGCGCTGGAGCAAGGCGCCACTGAGGCGCAGATGATTGCGGCCTACAAGGCGCAGATCGATGCGTTGGGTTATGGCGCGGTGGAAGTGCAGCGTGTCAGTACCGACCATCCTCAGAAAGACGAATTGCGTGCCCGGTACCGGGATGAGCGCCGTTACGCTGAAGACCATGCGTGCTTTTTCGTCGCAGGGCAGGGGTTGTTCAACTTGCGAGTTGGCGACTATGTGTACGCCGTACGCTGTGACAAAAACGACCTGCTGGTGATTCCGGCCGGCCTGGCGCATGGCTTTGATATCGGTGAGAACCCGCATTGTGTGAC
Source organism: Pseudomonas fluorescens (assembly GCF_002022275.1). GTDB lineage: Bacteria > Pseudomonadota > Gammaproteobacteria > Pseudomonadales > Pseudomonadaceae > Aquipseudomonas > Aquipseudomonas fluorescens_AJ. The sequence goes on along the minus strand of NZ_MSDF01000004.1, from coordinate 18,279 downwards.
CTTGCGCCTGTCCCGCACACAGCAAGCCCCAGTGCCTGAGTTCACGGGGGATACGGCGGGCGCCGGGTTCCCGGGGCTGGATGACTGACCCGCCGGAAGAGGCGCATGCCCCTTCCGGCGTTATCCGTTACGCGTAAAGACCTTCACCGGCGTTCAGCGCGTGTTGCGCGTGATGGGCACGCAGCGCGCCGAATGAGGTGATGTACCCCGCGACTGCGCTGGCCACCACGGTGGGCGGGCTCGCCAGCCAGACTTGGCCGGGCCCCGAGCGGCCAGGGAAGTTGCGGTTGATGGCGCTGACGGTCACTTGCTCCCTCTCCACTGAAGACCCTGGCCCGCAGTTCGCACAAGCGCCGCATGCCGGCTGGAGCAGCTCTGCACCAAATGCACGAAAGGCCGGCAGGTAATTCTGCTGTTCGCAGTACTCGCGCACATCTACCGTGCCGAACTGCAGGAATAACTGCACATTCGGGTGACACTTCAAGCCTCTGTCGAGTGCCCAGCGGATAACGTCAAAGTAATGGTCAAAATCATCGCGTTTGCCGGCGGTGCAAGAGCCCCCGTAAGCAATATCGACACTGACGCGCTCGCTCAGGTCGGTCAGGTTGCGCCCATTGCCCGGGTCTCCGGGCGAGGCGATCATCGGCGCAATGCGGCGGCAGTCCAGTTCAATCGTGTCGGCATACACCGCCCCCGGGTCACTGCTCATCCAGTCTTCGAGCTCGAAGTCATGACCCCGGCGCTCCTTGATGAACCGCACGGTTTCCGAGTCAGGTACGACAATACCGGTAAAACCACCCAGTTCGGCGGTCATGTTGGTCAGCGTTGTGCGTTCATCGGTCGACAGGAACGCGACGGCGGGGCCGCTGAACTCAAAGATCTTGCCGACCCCCAGACCCGCTTTGATCCGGCTGTCAGCCAGCAGCGCGAGGACCAGGTCCTTGGCTGTCACCCCGGCTGATAACCGCCCCAACAGCGAGATCTTCAGGCTTTCAGGGTAAGCCGCCCTGACCGAGCCCGTCATGAAGGCATTGGCCATGTCGGTGGTGCCTACACCAAACGCCAGGCAGCCCAATGCACCGCTGTGTGGGGTATGGGAATCGGTGCCCACCACCACTTGGCCGGGGAGGGCGTAGGACTCCGCCATCATGGCGTGGGAAATGCCTTCGCTGCCTTCGTCGGGCAAGTACCCGTGAGCCTTCAGCCCATGACGTTGCGCGAAATGGCGATGGGCGTCGGACAAGGCATCGAGCTCACCTACCAGGTTCTGGCCCAGGTGCGCCGGGCTTCGACGCTTGTAGGACAGATGGTCTTCAAACGCCAGAATTGATTCGGGTTGATGCAGCTCGTAGCTGTCGCCGAAGCAGTCCTCGAGTAAATGCGCACAGAGCCCGGTGTAATACTCATGAATGAAGCGCCAGTCGGCGCGCATCAGAATGCCGGCGCCGTAGTCCACACGTTCGGCACCCGGCGCATTGAGCAAGTGCCGGTGGATGATCTTTTCGGCAAAGGTCAGTGGTCTGTCAGGCAAGCCCGTGGTGCTATTGCCAGGCGCATGGGCGGCGTGCTGCAGGTGCTTGCGGCCGTAGTGCAGCAGGCCGCCACTCTGCAGGATGGCGGTGGACAGCGCGTCTCGTGTGCCAATCAGCTCAAGGATCGCGATCTCTTCGCCCGCCAGCAAGCGCGGGATCAATGACAGGTCGGTCGAGGTGAGCAAGCCAATATTGTCGGCGTTTTGCCGGTAGATGCGTTCGAAGCTTTCGGCAATCACCAGCCGGATGCCGGACTTCTTCTCCGCCAACGGGCTGTGCTCACGCGAAGACCCCTTGCCGTAACGCTTGCCTGCGACCGTCACTTCATAGCCGCCTGACACCACATCGTCTTTGCCGATGGGCAGCACGGCGCCAGTCTTTAACCCCACGTAAGGGTAGGAGGCCAGGCGGTCGTCGAAGTACGCCAATACGGGAATTGGCGTTATTTCATCGGTGGAAATATCGTCGCGCAGCGGTGCGGCCTGCTCCAGGGTGAGGGCTTGTGCGCCCAGCTGTTGCGACATTTTCAGCGGGTCATTGCTCAGGAACAGCAGTTTTGGATTAAGCCGCAGCGTGCCCGGCGCCGGGTCTTTACCCTCGCTCAACGGTGTATTCATACCAGGTGCCTGCCGTCGTAAATGCTGTTGTCGTACTCCGGCGCAGGCGCGGCAAAGGCCGCCGCAGGAGGCTGGGAGGTCACGGTGCCGCCCCACGTCGCGTAGATCAGCGCGCCCGTCGAAGATTTCCAGGCATGGGTGCTGCCCGGCGGGTAAATGACCAGGTCGCCCTTGTGGTAAATGCCATTTTCATCTTCGAAATCACCGTCCAGAATCAGGAAGGTTTCGTGGCCATTATGTTGGTGCGTCGCGGCGCTGGCGCCCGCATCGCAGCGAATCAAGGCGATGCGCTGGGCACTCTCGGCGCATTCGAACAAGGTGTGGATGCGTGCACCGTTGCGATTCAATTGGGCGTGCGCCGACCAGTTAATCGAGTCCGGCTCGTTGGTAACAGTCAACAGGTTAAAAATGGTAGGCGTCATGGTCGCGTCCTTGTTACACACAGGTATTGATAAAGTGAGACGTCGAGCTGACGTTGGCGGTGCGTGAAATCCGTTCGATCGCTGCCAGGTGGCGTTCCTGCGTGACGGCGCAGCAGGCGTCCTCCAGCACGGTGACGATAAAGTCGCGGTCATGGCCGTCGAGTGTGGTGGCGAGCACCACGTGTTCGGTCGATACACCCGTCAGGATCAGTTCCTCAATCCCCAGGGTGCGCAACGTCAGTTCCAGGTTGGTCTGGTAAAACGGACTGACGCGGCTTTTGGCGATGATGATTTCATCCTTGCGCGGTGCGAGCGACTCATGCACCTCGGTCGACCAGGTGTTCAGCTTGAGCACGGCATGCTCTTTGGCCGGAGCGAACACCCGGGAATGGGGCGGAAACTCCGGGTAGTGCTCATTGAACCCGACAACGATATAGATGATGGGCAATTGCAGTGCCCGTGCGTGCTCGAGTGCGGCAGCGGCATAATCCAGTACTTCGCGGTTCTGGGTCTGCTGGTAATAACCCTCACGCGCATAAACGCCCTCGGGATGGACAATTTCGTTGATGAAGTCCATGACCAGTAGTGCTTTTTTCGTAGGCATTGTTTATTCCTTTAAGTGGGGATCAGGCCATTTCGGCGAGCGGGACGGCGGCCGAGACCCAGGCAGGCGCAATGGCGTGGTTGGCCACGTGATGGGCGTCCTGAGCGAAATCAGTCCAGAACCCGGGCCGGCTGCTGCCGGCCTGCATGAACCAGCGGGTGTGTTCGGAGGGCAAACCGAGGACGTAGAGATGCTCCAACGGCTGGCCGTGCCTGTTGATCGGGTGATACGGGCCGGGGGTGACGTTGACGCCGCCTGTGACGAAACGCTCAGTGGCGTTTTCATTAACGTAGTTGTTCCAATAGCCTCGCCGTACCAGGGCGCGAGTCAGGGTCGACGGATCCCGGAGCAGGTCGGGTGAAGGAATACGCCCGTCGATGACGATATCGAGCAGACGCCGGGAATGGCCGACGCGAGGCGATTCGATCGTCAGCTTCTGGTGCTCGACGTCTGTGCCATAGACGGTTTCGGGGCCCACCAGGGTCAGCACGCCCGCAGCGATCAGCGCGCGTATCTGTTCTGTGCGGTAGAGCGGTGGCCCCGCGGTCAGGAACAAACTCGTGGGTGCGTACGCCTGGAGAAAGTCCTTGCGGTGGGTGTTGGGCGTGAGTCGCCCAAAGTCGACCACGCTCCTGATAAGGGCGCGGGTATCGCGGATGGTGTCCAGTGCCGCCTTGAGTGGGTTGTCTACGTTGCCTTCGAGCGCGTTTTGCAGGTCGTCCAGCAGCACGCGGTCCAGGGCTTGGGCGAAATCCGCCGGGCTGTCGAAGGTTTGTGCCCGGAAGGGGCGCGCCAGCAGGTCAAGGTCCAGTGCTGCAAGGGGTTTGACGCCGAATCGCTCGGCTTCGGCGGCCAGCGCCTGCGGTGAGAACAACTGCAGATCGGCTACCCGCGTCTTGAATTGCAGCGCCGTTTCGGCGTCTTTTTGGATACGCAGGGCTGTCGCGAAATACACGATGTTGATTTCGGTCAGCAGCAGTGGCAGGACTTCGGCAGAGAAGTCGATATCACCGCGCTTTTGCAACGCATCAATTTTCTCGCGGGTGATGCACAGGGGCTGGTACTGGAAGTTGGGCCCCTTCTGGTTGCGGCCACGGGCAGGAATCAACATACCGCTGCGTGATCCCGCGAACAGCTTGGGCTCCAGATTTGACGGGGTATACGTTGTGACGCCGTTTACCTTCGTAAACGTGCCGCCACGCCCCACCGTCAGGGCGGCGACGATATCGTGAAACGCCAGGCCCAGGCCGACGATACCGACCTGGTGGTGCGCCTCGATCATCGACAGCGGCATGTCTGCGGCGGAGTCGCCACGGATAAACGCAACGCCGTCGGTCTGGTCGGCAAACTGCTGCAGGTGCTTTTCCCAACCGGTCAATTCCGGGGTCGGATGCCCGGTGGCGATGACCACCTTATCCACGTCCAGGGATTGGCCGTTGTCCAGCGTCAGGGTGCGCAGGTGGGGGGTATCGGCTAGGTCGACGACGTTGCCGCAGACCCGCTGCAGCGATATGTTCGGGCCGAAACTTTCCTCGATGGTGGCCAGCACGAACTGCATGTACTCGCCATGCACGGCGCGGGGTGCATACGCGTTCTGGCCAGGATAGGCCGGGTCCACCGCGCTCCACCATTGCGCCAGGGACGGACCTGCGCCGGGCCGCGTAGGCCCGTCATCCAGCGGGCCGGAGAAGGACGAGACTTCCTCCGCCACCGTGTTCATCACGTAGTGGCGGGGCTGGTCGGTTCTCCAGATTCGGCCGGTGCCGATCGGGGCGCTGTCTATCAGATAAATCAGCACCTGCCGGGCGGGTGGCTGTGTCAACAGAAGGGCGGCGAGACGTTCGAGGACAGACAGGCCGCGCGGGCCGCTGCCAATGATCGCAATGCGGTGCGCAGATGCAAAATGGGCGTTATTCACGGAAGGCATAGTCATTCCTTTGAGTCTGTTTGAAGCATTCAAGAGTCATTGAGGCCGTTATTTGAACGCGTGATGAAGTCGGCGGACTGCCTCGTCGATGTCTTCATCACTGCCTGCAAATGAAAGGCGCACATAGCCTTCGCCGCCCTCACCAAACGCGGTGCCCGGGGTGACGGCGACTTTCACCGTCTCCAGCAACCAGCGTGTAAAGGCCATCGAGTTTTCGAACCCCAGTGCTGATATCGACGCAAATACATACAGCGCGCCTTCAGGTGCAACACAGGTAATACCCTTGATTTTTTCGAGCCCGCTGACGAGCCGGTCGCGTCGCCGCTGGTAAGCCACCACCATTTGCGCGATCCGTTGCTGGCAGCCTTCGAGGGCCGCCACGCCGCCACTCTGGATGAAGGAGCCGGCACAGCCGACGGTGTGCTGGTGCACCTTGAGCAACTGTGCGGAAACTTCCACGCTGCTGACCACATAACCCAGGCGCCAGCCCGTCATGGCATAGGCTTTGGAGAACCCGCTGATCGTCACGGTAATCGGCGCAGCGCCTTCCACGCTGGCAATGGCGATATGCCGCGATTGGTCATAGAGCACCTTCTCGTAGATTTCGTCGCTGACAATGTACAAGCCATATTTCAGTGCCAGTTGCACCACGCCGAGTACTTCCTCGCGGCTCAATACACGACCGGTCGGGTTATTCGGGTTGTTGATCAAAATGGCCTTGGTGCGCGGCGTGATTGCCCGTTCCAGCTGTTCCGGATCCAGCCTGAAGCCGGTCTTTGCATCCAGGGGCACCGCTTTGACGGTGGCCCCGGCCATCGCTGCCATTGCCTTGTAACTGACCCAACTGGGAGTGGGCACGATCAATTCGTCGCCGTCATCCAGTAACGTCATCAGTGCAATAAACAGGGCATGTTTGGCCGAGGGCGTAATAATGATGTTTTTGTGGGCATCCAGTTCAAGCCCATGCTCTTTCTTATATTTATGAGCGACGGCGTCAAGTAACGCTTTGGTGCCACGGCTGGCGGTATAGTGAGTTTCGCCTTCGGCCAGTGCATTTACGGCAGCATGAACGATATGATCAGGTGTCCTGAAGTCAGGTTCCCCGCCGCCCAGATCGACGACATTTTCACCCTGTTCCCGCAATTTACGCACTGTGTCCAAAATCGCATATGTTTCCGAAAGTTCTAGTTGTTGAACCCGTTTGGAGAGCGCGCGTAAACGCATTTAAATCACCTTATAAAGTTATCTATAGTCTGCCGTCAGTAGAAGAGTGTTTGACGCTGTATTAATCAATGACGCAACCGGCACGGTTGTTGGACCAGAAGGGTTTGTAACTATCGGCGGTAGGTAAATCCTTGAACGCATAGGTTTTCAATAACCACCGCGAGGTGGCGTTCTGCGGATTGAGGATGTCTATTTTTTCGCGGTTATGCAGGCCGTCCTGGTTGGCGAACGTCAGCAGGTCGCCGGTGAGAATCCGGTGCCGTTTGCATTGGGAGCGGGTCATGGCGTGTTTGAAGGCAATGAACGCGTCCCGCGCTTCAAGCGGTGCCTCCGGCGCGACGTAGGTCATCGTATCGAGGTAGCGGATGGAGTGGCTGTTGCTGAGGATCGGATGCTTTTCCGAGGTGCTGAGTTGTTTGTTCATGTCGCGGGAAAACACGTCGAACGTCGTCAGAAAGTGCGGGTGGCGCAAGTAGTCGATGTGTACAGGGTCCAGGTGGCTGACAATGTCGACACCGTCGATGTAACCGGTGTAGATCAAGTCATCCTCGGGGCAGCGCAGGCCCAGCAGGGTGATGTAATCGGCCCTGACTTTATGCGCCGTGCGGTCGTTGTGGAACACCAGTTCGCTGTCGCTGAACCCGGTGAGTTGCCCGCTGTATTTCTTGATGGCTATCACATCGGTAAAGAAGTCTCCCTGGTTTCTGGTTTCATAAGACAGCAGCGGGGTATGCGTCAGTTGAGCAAACAACTCCAGAAACGCTTCACTGATAAAGCGGGTTTTTTTAAGGTATTTATCTTTTACCGGGTCATTGGGGTCCAGATCGGGAATCACTACATCCAGGGGGCAATTGCGAATGACATGGATCTTTTGTTGTTGGGTTGCGCGCTCATGGAATATCTCTTGGCAGAGCGTAATAAAGCGTGGCGGTGCCAGATGTCTCAGGTTTTTTATTTCCTCGGAAAAGGCCGGATAATGGGTGTAAGGAGAAACGCTCGATCGTTCCAATAGTTGGAATAACTGAGCCTTTTCTTCAGGCGCAAAGATAAATCGAGGTGTCATGTTTACCTCCAATGTAATAAGGATATGTCCAATTGGAAAAAGGCTGAGCGAGTCAGCCCTTGTTTACGGCAGTTACTACGGTTGTTTGCTTGAGGGGGTTAAAGGGCAACCGGAGCGGGTTCAGGCAGAACCCAGTTCCAATGCATAGTTTTTCTCTACACGGGGAAACAACGGCACGGTCAACAGTGCACAGAAGGCCGCGGCCAGCCATACCGTGCCCCACGAGAAATGTGTCATCAGCGCCGACGCTGCGATGGGCGTAGCAAACAGCACCACAAACACACAGGTATTGCCCATCGCCAGTGCGGTGCCCGCTCGGCTGGCACCGGCCAGAGTGGCGAGTTCGGTGTAGGCCACGCCGTGCCAGGCGGATACGCTGATACCGGCGATTACCATCACGGCGATGATCAGGGTGCTGGCCAGCGGTGTTTGGCTCATCCCATACGTGCTGGCGATCGAGACGGTTGCGCCCAGCAGCAGGAAGGTCAGGGCACTTAGCCAGGCGCAGGCTTTAAGGTAGCTGCGGCGATTTTTGTTCTTGTCGGTCCAGCGCCCGCTCCAGATACGGCTGACAATCGCGCCGATCTGGATAACCGCCAGGGTCGCCGAGACCAGGGTGATGTCCAGGTGGCTGAAGTCGTGGAAGAACACCGCTGCGTAGGTGAGGATCGCGAACTGCGGGGCACAGAGCAGGCCGATGGCCAAGACGATGCGCCACACCCGTGAGTCTTTCAGCGGGCTGCTGCCGGGCGTTGCGCCGGACTTTTTAGCAGCCTTTCCATCGAAGTCCGGCTCGTATAGCCATAACCACGCAAAGAAGCTGGCCACCAGGCAAAACAGCGCGCTGGCGCCAAACACTTGAACGAAGCCGTAGGTATGCGCCAGGTACGGCAGGATCAATGCCCCCAGCGCATAGCCGCCGGGAACGGCCGTTTGCCGGATGCTCATGGCCAGGCCCCGTTCGCCTTCTTTGAACCACGCCATGATCGCGCGGCCGCTGGCTCCGTTAACGCTGCTGCCGAGCAGGCCGACGATGAACAGCCCGATCGCCAGCAAGGCCAGGGTGGGTAGGTAGAGTGCCAGCACCGCCAACAGTGCCAGGGCGATACCGGAACTCAGCAGGCCGGTGAGCAATACCGGGCGATCGCCCCAACGATCCGTCAGCAAACCCCAAGGGATTTCGCTGATGGCAATGCCCAACCCCAGTACGCCCAGCACCAGGCCCAACTGCGTATTGTCGAGTTGGTAGGTGGCGCGCATATAAATGGCTGTTGCCGGCAGCCCCCCGACGACACTGGAAAAGCTGGCATTGGCCGCAACGCCGACCCCCAGCACTTTCCAGCGGTGACCGTTATCGACTGGCATAAGCACTCCAAAAAAAGACCAATATTTGTTGGCAAAAGGCTCTCACGGGCGCATCGTTCCGAATATCAAATTATTTAGCTCATTAGTCCCGAAAATTAGGATGATTATGCGACCGGTGAATTTCGATTTGGACGTCATGCGTAGCTTCGTCACGGGCGTTGAAATGGGCAGTTTTGCCAAGGCGGCGCAGAAACTCGCCCGCTCGACTTCCGCCATCAGCGCGCAACTGAAAAAGCTCGAGGCCCAGGCGGGCTCGCCCTTGTTCACCAAGGCCGGGCGACGGCTGGCGCTGACAGATACGGGGGAGGTGCTGCTGAACTACTCCAAGCGCTTGTTGAGCCTCAATGACGAAACGGTCACTGCCGTGTCCGAGCTCAAACTCAAGGGCTGGGTGCGCCTCGGCCTGCAGGAAGACCTGAGTGGCTTTTTGCCCACGGTATTGGGCCGCTTCGCCAGGGCCCATCCGGAGGTTCGGGTAGAAGCCAGGATCGCGCGTAACGCGGACCTGCTCAGTCGAATCGACAATGGCTCACTCGACCTCGCCGTGGTGTGGGGAGACGGGCATAAAGGCGGCTACCAGGAACGCGTGGCGGAGTTGCCCATGCAGTGGATCGGTTCTTCGCATGAATACCTGAACTGGAGCGCCGAGTCGGGCGAGCCCTTGCCGATCATTGCCTTTGATGCGCCGTGCCCGTTTCATTCGATGGCGACGCAAGCCCTGACCGGCAAGGGCATTCCCTGGCTGTTATCGTTCACCAGTTCCAGCCTGAACGGCCTATCGGCGGCCACCGAAGCCGGTCTGGGCTACACCATCAGGACATCCCTCGGTATGCAGGCCGGCACAGCGGTATTGGCGGCCGCAGAGCGGGGGTTGCCGCCGTTGCCCAGTATCGCGCTGACCCTGCACCGACGAGAGGCCACCCCTGATCAACTGACCGAGCGTCTGGCGAGTATCGTTACCCAGGCGATTCGCAGCGAAGTGGTGAATTAGGCGGGGATATCCAGCTGCTGAAAATGGTCAACCCCGGTAAGTTGGAATTTGTTGTGGGAAGAGCCTTAATTTAATGTAAGGCTCGGCTGTTTATGATCAGCCTTGCGTTTCGGTTATCAAGGTTATGTAACTCTCTCTGACCTCAATGTTTATACCGTCTGTCAATAGGATAATTCCGAAGGTCGGTATGGCGAAGTCACTGCAAGGGAGAGAGTTATGAGCAGCACAGAGGCGTTGGAATCACCGTCGAGCGAGTCGGACAGCGGGTCCAGGTTGCAAAGACAGCGCCTGAGCTTGTCTGGCAAACCCTTGACACCGACGGAGCTGGAGATTCTGCGATGGGCTGCGGAAGGCAAGACTGTCTGGGAAATCAGCCAGATTCGCGACACTTCCGAAGCGACGGTGAAGTTCCACCTGCGTAATATCTACGGCAAGTTGCAAGTGACCAACCGTGTTCAAGCGATGAATGAAGCCGCCCGCCAAGGGCTGTGTTGAACACAAAAAAGGGCCGCGACGCTTGATGGCGTCGCGGCCCTTTTTCGTTTCGAGTGCTTAAGCCGAATGGTAGGTCGGCAATGCAAAGCGGTTCTGGCTTTGCAGCATGGAAATCTGCGGCAGTTCACTGGCTTGTTCGGCCAGGTCGCGGCGAATGGCGCTGATCACCCAAGTCAGTTGATCGGCGGTGTGCAGCTGCTGGTACGAGATCGAACGTTTGACCTGTTTGCCTTCGCTGTTGCGCAGGGTCAGCAGGATACCGCCGTCAGGACGTGGCTGAGTGGTGACGTCGTATTGGGAGAATACAGAAGCGAATTTATCTTGGATCAGGCTCATGTCTATCAGCTCCGTTGGCTCAAGTTGGCAAGCATGGAGTGATAGGTGCAGTGATTGTGCCAGTATTAAGTTTGTTAAAAAATCCTTATAAATCAATCAGTTGAAAAATTTCAGAATTTCCGTTTTCGTGCAAATTGCATGAATGGCCATCGTGCATCCTGCATTTTGCGTTGTCGGCGCCAATCGTTTCCGTGCGCCGTTACAAATAATGACCCCCTGCGGGCCGCGAAATTCCGTTTCGGTGGCGCTGCGACGCGGGATACAAAACTTTTCAAATCCCGCGTGTACAGCGAAAGAAGCGCAGGCGTATTTTCCTGCAAGGCGTTCGGCCTGCTGCTTACAAGGCTGCCGTAGTTTTCGGATCAGATGAAGAATAAGAAAAAGGACGTTCCTCCATGAGCCATCAGCAAGACGAGATGATCACCTGGGGCATGATGTTGCGTAAGCTGCCCTCCATTGTTCGAGCCCTGCCACGTGTGGTGCGCGGCATGCGCGCGGCGAACGTCACCGATCCGGGTCAACCCTGTGGCCTGGGCTGGCACTTCGAGCAGGCGACCTCTCGCAACCCGGACGGCGCGGCCTTGTTGTACGGCGACAGCGTAATCAGCTACAGCGAAGCCAACCGGCGCGCCAACCGCATTGCTCATCACTTGAGGGCGCAGGGCATTTGCAAAGGTGATGTCGTCGCACTGTTTATTGAAAATCGTCCCGAATTGCTGTTGAGCGTGTTGGCCGTGGCCAAGCTGGGCGGCATCTGCGCCATGCTCAATACCTCGCAAACTCAAGCGGCGCTGGTGCATAGCCTCACTCTGGTCAACCCGGTGGCAATCGTGGTGGGGGCGGAATTGGTAGCCCCCCACGGGGCCGTGCGCGATCAGGTGGCGATCGACGCTGAGCACACCTGGTTTATTGCCGACCAGCAGGCAACCACGGCGCCCGAAGGCTATATCGACCTGATAACCGCCAGTGCCGACTGCAGCGAGGACAACCCCGCCAGCACCGCGCAGATCTTCTTTAATGACCCCTGCTTCTATATCTACACCTCCGGCACCACCGGGCTGCCCAAGGCCGGCATCATGAAGCACGGGCGCTGGACCAAAACCGCCGTCAGCTTCAGCAGCATCGCGCTGGACATGGGCCCGGACGATGTCCTGTATTGCACGCTACCCCTGTATCACGCCACCGGGCTGTGTGTGTGCTGGGGTTCGGCGATTGTCGGGGCGTCGGGGTTTGCCATCCGGCGCAAGTTCAGCGCGAGCCAGTTCTGGGATGACGTACGCAGGTTCAAGGCGACTACCCTGGGGTATGTCGGCGAGTTATGTCGTTACCTGCTCGACCAGCCGCCAAGTGCTCAGGACCGCGATAACCAGGTGACCAAAATGGTCGGCAATGGCCTGCGCCCGGGGGTGTGGGCGCAATTCAAGCAACGCTACGGGGTTGAGCATGTCTGCGAGCTGTATGCAGCCAGTGACGGCAATATCGGCTTTACCAACGTATTGAATTTCGACAACACCATCGGCTTTTGCTTGCAGCACTGGGCGCTGGTGGACTACAGCCATGATTCGGGCGAGCCACTGCGTGGTCGCGATGGTTTTATGCGCAAGGTGCAAACGGGCGGGCAGGGGCTGCTGCTGGCCAGGATCGATGAAAAGTCGCCGTTTGACGGCTACACCGACCCGGAAAAGAACCGCAAGGTGGTGCTCACCGACGTATTTGAAAAAGGCGACCGTTACTTCAATACCGGCGACTTGTTGCGCAGTATCGGTTTCGGCCATGCGCAATTTATCGACCGCCTCGGCGACACGTATCGCTGGAAGGGCGAAAACGTCTCCACCACCGAAGTCGAGAACGTGTTGCTGCAACATCCGCAGATCGCCGAGGTGGTCGCGTATGGCGTCGAGATCGAAAACACTAACGGCCGCGCGGGCATGGTCGCCATCACTCCGAGCGAATCCCTGGCCGCCCTCGACATGCGCGAGTTATTGCAATTCGCTCATGGCCAGCTGCCGCATTACGCGGTGCCGCTGTTTCTGCGCATCAAGGTAAAGATGGAAACCACCGGCACCTTCAAATATCAGAAGGTCAAACTCAAGGAGGAGGCGTTCGACCCGGACAAGGCCGGTAATGACCCGGTCTTTGCGTGGCTGCCCGGCTCGGATTGCTACGTACCGGTGACTGGCCAGCTGTTGGCGCAGATACAAGACGGGCACTTCCGTTATTAAAAGGGTGTAATTGATTCTGCCTATGGCCACTTTTGGCAAAAAAGGCATGACAGCGGGGAACTCCGTCGCGACACTGGGCGCCTATTAAGGCACACCAGACAAGGAGCCCCACATGTCAGACCAGCCCAAACAAATGACCGAAGACGAAGCCGCCGAATTTGCCGAGCAGGTCTTCGACGTGGCCCGCCGCGGTGATGCCGCCATGCTCGCCGCGCTGCTGGCCAAGGGCTTGCCGGCCAACCTGCGCAACCACAATGGCGACACCCTGCTGATGCTCGCGGCCTACCACGGCCACCCCGATGCGGTGAAAGTGCTGCTCGAATTCAAGGCAGACCCGCAGATTGCCAATGACAAGAACCAGCTGCCGATTGCCGGTGCGGCGTTCAAAGGCAACCTGCCAGTGGTCAAGGCGTTGATTGAAGGCGGCGCGCCGGTGGATGCCGCGTCCTCTGACGGCCGTACTGCGCTGATGCTGGCCGCGATGTTCAACCGCGTCGAAATGCTGGATTACTTGCTTGGCCAGGGCGCCAACCCCAAGGCCACTGACGCTCAGGGCGCCACCGCTCTGGCGGCAGCGCAGACCATGGGCGCCGTGGATACGGCGGCGCAGTTGCAGAAACTGGTGTAGGCTACGCGCCCTCAAAAGCCAGCCCGTTACAGGATCGCCCCATGCAAACCGCCCTCGTCGAACTTATCAGCAAAATCAGCGCCGGCGTCATGGGCGAGGACGAGGTGGCACGCATCGCCAACGAGGCAGCCCAGGCCTACGCGGACCCGGCGGCCTTCCTGACGGCGAATCCGGATATCAACTACGACGACACGTTCCCCATCCCACTCGGTGAGTGGGTGGTGGTCGGCAGCCTGCCCGACACCGTGCTGTTCCAGGCCGACACCTACGGCGACCTGTTTGCGCAGATTGTTGCCTCGTTCGGCCCCGGCGTGGCATTCAACCTCAAGCCCAAGCAACTGGCCAAGACCGAAAATCTGACTGCGCTCAACCGCATCCAGATCCAGATGAGCGCCCTGAGCCCGGAAGACGGCGGCTATGTGCTGCTGAACTTCAGCCAATTACTGGATGACGAAATTCAGGCGGTACTGGTGTATGGCAACGACCTGCCACGTGTGCTGGAGTTGTGTGCCGAAGTCGGCATCAAAGCCGAGCCATCGCTGGAGGCGTTGCGCGTCGCGGTCCACGTCTGAAATAAAACGGAACCGCCGCCACGGCTGACTATCCTAAAGAGGCATGCCCTCACTTTAGGAGCGACACCATGGGTTCGACGTTTAATGGCCTGATTGGCCTGATCATCCTTGCGCTGGATATCTGGGCGATCATCAACGTATTCAAAAGCGGCGCGAGCACGGGCGCCAAAGTGCTGTGGATTCTGTTGATCCTGCTGCTGCCGGTACTGGGCCTGATTATCTGGGCGATTGCCGGGCCACGGGGGAATGTGCGGATTTAAACACTTCATCCGATGTGAAGTGGATACAGTAAATGTGGGAGCGGGCTTGCCCGCGATGGCGATCTTCCAGTCACAGCAATGCTGATTGTTAGATCGCAATCGCGGGCAAGCCCGCTCCCACATTTGCCTTCAGCGCATTCTGAAGATTTATGTTTCGAAATATTCGCTGCACACAATTTTCACATCTTATCCAAGACAATCCGCCCGCTTTTACAGCACTTCCAAGGCTCTAGCGCCAGTGTCATTAAAGGCTGCGCTACAGTGCTCGTTCAGTAATTAATAGCGTTGATGCCATTGATCGGGCACCATTTGCGCCACCGCGTTAACCGCCTACCCCAGCAGGCCTGGGCGAGGGACGGACGCCACCGCATTATTTCGCAACTTAAACTTCCAATGGGTCCTGAAACGACATGGCAAACCCGGACGCCCTGAGTCAGCAGCGAGCTTCTAATCGCCTGCTGCAACCGACCGTCAAATCCCATCTGGCGTACACGGCGCTCTGCGCACTGGTCATGATGGTGATGTTCTCCCTGCTGCGCCTGGCGCTGCTGGTCTACAACCGCGAGATGATCCTCGACACGCCGGCCTCGACCTTCCTTGAAGCGTTCGCCAACGGCCTGCGCCTGGATATACGCCTGGTGATGTACCTGCTGGTCCCGCTGCTGCTGGCCTTATTCAGCGTTCGGGCCATGGCGGCACGCGGGTTCTTCCGTTTGTGGCTGACCGTCGCGTCGAGCATTGCCCTGTTCCTGGGCCTGATGGAAATGGACTTCTACCGTGAATTCCACCAGCGCCTCAACGGCCTGGTCTTCCAGTATGTAAAGGAAGACCCGAAAACCGTGATGAGCATGCTCTGGTACGGTTTCCCGGTGGTGCGCTACCTGCTGGCCTGGGCCGTGGGTACGCTGATCCTGAGCATTGCCTTCAAGGGCGCCGACCGCGCAACACGCCCACGCGGCCCGTTCAGCGGCGGCAGCATTGGCACCCGCCAGGTGGCGCCGTGGTACACGCGCATCGCGGTATTCGTGGTTTGCCTGTTGATCGCCGTGGTCGCGATCCGTGGCACCCTGCGCCAGGGCCCGCCACTGCGTTGGGGTGACGTCTACACCACCGACTCCAACTTCGCCAACCAGTTGGGCCTGAACGGCACTTTGTCGTTGATCGCTGCGGCCAAGTCGCGCTTCTCCGAAGAGCGTTCCAACATCTGGAAAGCCACCCTGGAGCAGCCTCTGGCCACCCAGACCGTGCGTGACATGCTGGTATTGCCGCAGGAAAAACTGGTAGACACCGACATTGCCGCGGTGCGCCGTGACTACACGCCACCGGCCGAGAAAACCCTGCCGATCAAGAACGTTGTGGTCATCCTGATGGAAAGCTTCGCCGGTCACTCGGTGGGTGCATTGGGCCGCCCGGGCAACATCACGCCGTACTTCGACAAACTGTCCAGGGAGGGCCTGCTGTTCGATCGCTTCTTCTCCAACGGTACTCACACCCACCAGGGTATGTTCGCCACCATGGCGTGCTTCCCGAATTTGCCGGGCTTCGAATACCTGATGCAGACACCGGAAGGCAGCCACAAGCTGTCCGGCCTGCCGCAGTTGCTCAGCGCGCGCAATTTTGACGACGTGTATGTCTACAACGGCGATTTTGCCTGGGACAACCAGTCGGGTTTCTTCAGCAACCAGGGCATGACCAACTTCATTGGCCGCAACGACTTCGTCAACCCGGTGTTCTCTGACCCGACGTGGGGCGTGTCTGACCAGGACATGTTCAGCCGTGGCCTGGAAGAGTTGAAAACCCGTGGTGAAAGCGGCAAGCCGTTCTACGCACTGCTGCAAACCCTGTCCAACCACACGCCGTACGCACTTCCAAACCCGTTGCCAGTGGATAAAGTCACCGGCCGCGGCAGCCTCGACGAACATTTGACGGCGATGCGCTACTCCGACTGGGCCCTGGGCCAGTTCTTTGAGAAGGCCCGCAAGGAGCCGTACTTCAAGGAAACCCTGTTCGTGATCGTGGGTGACCACGGTTTTGGTAACGAGCAACAGATCACCGAAATGGACCTGGGCCGCTTCAACGTGCCTATGTTGATGATCGCACCGGGCATTCAGGATAAGTTCGGCGAGCGTGATCACACGGTGGGTACCCAGATCGACATCGTGCCGACCATCATGGGCCGCCTGGGTGGTGACACCCTGCACCAGTGCTGGGGCCGCGACTTGCTGAACCTGCCGGAAGGCGACAAGGGTTTCGGCGTGATCAAGCCGTCGGGCAGCGACCAGACCGTCGCGTTGCTCACGGGTGACCGCGTGCTGGTACTGCCCAAGGAAATGCCACCCAAGTTGTGGGAGTACCAACTGGGCGCCGAGCCGACTGGCAAAGTGATCGCCGAGTCCCCGGACGAAGCCGCGCTGAAGCAGAAACTTGAATCGTTCCTGCAAACGGCTACCAAGAGCCTGTTGGATAACACCGCCGGTGTGATCAATGGCAAGCCGGACTAAGTAACCGTGCATAAAAAAAGAGGCCTCCAGGAGGCCTCTTTTTTTTGACTGGATTTTATATCCGACCGAGTAACAACAGTACCAGCAGAACAACCAGGACAACGCCCAGAATGCCCGACGGGCCATAACCCCAGTTACGCGAATGCGGGAACACGGGCAGGCCGCCGACCAGCAACAGAATCAGGATAATGATCAGAATGAGGCTCATGGTTTTTTTCCTTATAGGCCTTCTGCAAAGACCGGTTATTTAACGACAGGCCCGTCGTTTCAAGTACGGACGCCTTAACAACTCCGACTGTGCCTCTTCGCAAAAAATTCCATGTTTTCTTAAAGCATTTTGCACACGTGCTTATTTCTTTTAATGCGTTCACAACTGCCGCGCTTTAGTTGAAAAAGATTGAACTTACGCTATAAGCCAATCTCGCACCCGGCCCCCGGTTTGCCCGAGGCATTCATCAATTGGATGGTGCGTGGGTACTGGAAAAACCTTCGCTACACTGCCGATCACTTCTTCTGTGAACCACAAGGCAATGTTCCTATGCAAAATCGCATGATGATTACCGGCGCCGGGTCGGGCCTGGGCCGTGAAATCGCTTTGCGCTGGGCCCGCGAGGGTTGGCAGCTGGCCTTGTCGGACGTGAGCGAGCCGGGCTTGCAGGAAACCCTCAAGCTGGTACGCGAGGCGGGCGGTGACGGGTTTGTCCAGCGCTGCGACGTGCGTGACTACAGCCAGCTCACTGCCTTTGCTCAGGCTTGTGAAGTGAAGCTGGGCGGCATTGATGTGATCGTCAACAACGCCGGTGTGGCCTCGGGCGGGTTCTTTGCCGAATTGTCGCTGGAGGATTGGGACTGGCAGATTGCGATCAACTTGATGGGCGTCGTCAAGGGTTGCAAGGCGTTCCTGCCGTTGCTGGAGAAGAGCAAGGGACGGATTATTAACATTGCTTCGATGGCGGCGCTGATGCAGGGTCCGGCCATGAGCAATTACAACGTGGCCAAGGCGGGTGTGGTGGCGTTGTCGGAGAGTTTGCTGGTGGAACTCAGGCAGCAGGAAGTGGGGGTGCATGTGGTGTGCCCGTCGTTTTTCCAGACCAACTTGCTGGATTCGTTTCGTGGGCCGACGCCGGCGATGAAGGCGCAGGTGGGCAAGCTGCTGGAGAGTTCGCCGATTTCGGCGGCTGACATTGCTGACTACATCTATCAGCGGGTGGCTGAGGGGGAGTTTATGATTTTGCCCCATGAGCAGGGGAGGATGGCTTGGGCGTTGAAGCAGAAGAATCCTGCGTTGTTGTATGACGAGATGGCGGTGATGGCGGACAAGATGCGGGCCAAGGCGCAGGTGGGGGGTGTTAAGGGGTGAGCTGGGTTTGGGGGATATCCGTTGCTGCGGTCACGGCGGGTATTGGTTCCGCCCTTACGGCGGGTCACTTTGGAAAAGAGCCCCAAAGTAACCAAAGGGCTCTTGCCCCACCACTCGGCACCTCGCCTAGGCTCGGTGTGCCCTCACTCCGGCTTGAATC
>NZ_MSDF01000028.1 GCF_002022275.1 Pseudomonas fluorescens | reverse complement strand
AGAGCGGAACCAATATCAGCCGTTACCGCAGCAACGGATATGTACACCCCCCCCACCCAACCAAACAATCAAAGCGTCATAGCCGCCAACCACCCAAACGCCAACAACGGAATGTTGTAATGCAAAAACGTCGGCACCACCGTGTCCCAGATATGGTGATGCTGCCCGTCAATATTCAGCCCGGAAGTCGGCCCCAGCGTCGAATCCGAAGCCGGCGACCCCGCATCCCCCAGCGCCCCCGCCGTACCCACGATGCACACAATAGCCAGCGGACTAAACCCCAACTGCACACACAACGGCACAAAAATCGCCGCAAGAATCGGCACCGTCGAAAACGACGACCCAATCCCCATAGTCACCAACAACCCCACCAACAACATCAACAACGCGCCCACGCCACGGCTATGCCCGATAAACGCCGCCGACGTTTCCACCAATGAGCGCACGTCGCCAGTGGCCTTGAGCACCTCGGCAAAACCCGACGAAGCGATCATGATGAAACCAATCATCGCCATCATCTTCATGCCCTCGGTGAACAGGTCATCCGTCTCCCGCCAGCGCACAATCCCCGACACCGAAAAGATCAAAAACCCGGCCAAGGCGCCGATGATCATCGAATCCAGCCACAGCTGAATGATGAACGCCGAGGCAATCGCCACACCCGCCACCAGCAAGGTCAGCGGGTTGTACTGCACCGCCACCTGCTCGACCCGTTCGATTTTCTCCAGGTCATACACACGCTTTTTGCGGTAGCTGACAAACACCGCCACCAGCAAGCCGACCACCATGCCCAGTGCGGGCAAACCCATGGCATGAGTAACGTTGACCTGGCTGATGTCCACGCCGCTCTTGGCCACGTTGGCCAGCAGGATCTGGTTAAGGAAAATATTGCCGAAACCCACCGGCAGGAACATATAAGGCGTGATCAGGCCGAACGTCATCACGCAGGCAATCAAACGGCGGTCCAGTTGCAGCTTGGTCAGCACATACAACAGCGGCGGCACCAGCAACGGGATAAACGCAATGTGGATCGGCAGGATGTTCTGCGAGGCAATCGCCACTACCCAAAGAAGGCCGATCAGCAGCCATTTGACATGACTGCCGCCGGTGGCTTCCTGGCGATCCACCAGCATCAGCGCCTTGTCGGCCAACGCGTGGGCCAGGCCGGATTTGGCAATTGCCACCGCGAAAGCGCCGAGCAAGGCGTAGGACAACGCCACCGTCGCGCCGCCACCCAAACCGCCGTTGAAGGCTTTGAGCGTAGCCTCGATCCCCAGGCCACCGGTCAGGCCACCCACCAGGGCGCCGACAATAATGGCGATGACCACATGCACGCGGGACAGGCTGAGCACCAGCATGGTGCCGACCGCGGCGATGACTGCGTTAATCATGGTTACCTCAAGCAAAAACATAAAAACAGGCATGCCCGCGCCCCGGCGGCCACGTGGGCTGCCGGCGTGCAGGCTGGAAGGAGGTCTTATTAGAGGGCGCGCACTGTGCCGCAGGCGGGGCGGCATGTCAAAAAACCTGTGGCGAGGGAGCTTGCTCCCGTTCGACAGCGCAGCTGGAGTCGGCTTTTTGGGGCCGCTACGCACTCCAACGCGAGCAAGCTCGCTCGCCACAACAAGCCCACTCACCCTAAGACCAGATTTAAATTGAACGTTTGAATAAAGAAAAATCAAACAAAGCCGATAACCTGATTCTCTGTGTTTTCAGGTTAAGGATGCCCCTCGATGTCCGTCAGACAGCTCTCCATTCAATGGAAAATCACCCTGCTCGCCGGCCTGTGCCTGCTGGGGATCGTGACCCTGCTGGTGGGTCTGTCGTTGTACCGGATGGAACAGAGTTCGCAGCAGGTCAAGGCGTCCAGCATGCAGATGCTCGATGAAGCCGCCCAGTCGCGCATCGAGGCTCAGGGTGAAGTGCAGGCGCTGGGCATTCGCCAGCAATTCATGGACGCCTACCAATACGGCCACGGTTTTTCCCGCCAGGTGCTGTTTTTGCGTGAGCAGGCGGAAAAACGCTTCCTTGATGCCTTCGACACTCGAGAAGACCTGACCCGCCAGGTCAAGGCCGCTCTGCAGGCCAACCCTGACCTGCTGGGTTTGTCGCTGGTGTTCGAAGCCAATGCACTGGACGGAAAGGATGAGTTGTTCGCCAACCAAGCCGAGTTGGGCAGCAACGCCAAGGGCCGTTTCGCGTTGTACTGGTCGCAGCCGACACCCGGCAAACTGACCGCCATGGCGCTGCCCGAAAGCGACATGGCCGACGTCAGCATCGGCCCCAGCGGGGAAAAGGCCAACGCGTGGTTCACCTGCCCGCGCACCACCCTGAAGCCCTGCGTGATCGAACCCTATTTCTACGTCATCGACGGGCAAAACGTGCTGATGACCAGCATCGTGTTCCCGCTGACGGTCAATGGCAAAGTCATCGCCTCGCTGTCGGTGGACATCAACCTCAACAGCCTGCAGGCCGTGAGCCAACAGGCAAGTCGCAAGCTGTATGAAGGCCAGACCCAAGTCAGCATCCTGAGCCCGACCGGTGTGCTGGCCGGCTACAGCCCGGACGCCAGCAAGCTCAGCCAACGCCTGGATCAAGTCGATAGCGCCAGTGGTGCGCAATTGATCAGCTCCTTGGCGAACGGCACCCAGACCCGCAGCCTGCGTAATGATCATCAACTCAAGGTGCTCGCGCCGTTCACACCGATCCCGAATGGCAAGCCGTGGGGCGTGTTGCTGGATGTACCGGAAAAGGTTCTGGTCGCCCCCGCCGAGGCGTTGAAAGCCACGCTGGACGCCGACAATACCAAGGGCACCGTGCTGGAACTGAGCCTGGGTTTGCTGGCCGCTGTGGTCGGTTTGATGCTGGTGTGGCTGATGGCACGCAGCGTAACCCGCCCGATTCTCGGCGTGGCCCGCATGCTGGAAGACATCGCCAGTGGCGAAGGCGACCTCACCCGGCGCCTGGCCTACGATAAAAAGGATGAATTGGGCCAACTGGCCGGCTGGTTCAACCGCTTCCTCGACAAGCTGCAACCGATCATTGCCGAGGTCAAACGCTCGGTGCAGGATGCCCGTGGCACCGCCGACCAATCCGCCGCAATTGCGACTGAAACCAGCGCGGGCATGGAGCAGCAATACCGCCAGGTCGATCAGGTGGCCACCGCGTCCCATGAAATGAGCGCCACCGCCCAAGACGTCGCCCGCAGCGCCGCCCAAGCCGCGCAGGCTGCCCGCGATGCCGACAAAGCCACCCGCGAAGGCTTGACCGTGATCGACCGCACCACCACCAACATCGGGCACTTGGCGGCAGATATGAGCACCGCCATGGCCCAGGTCGAAGGCTTGGCGGCCAACAGCGAGAAAATCGGTTCGGTACTGGAAGTGATTCGCGGCATCGCTGAACAGACCAACCTGTTGGCGCTCAACGCCGCCATCGAAGCCGCCCGCGCCGGTGAGGCCGGCCGTGGCTTTGCGGTGGTGGCCGACGAAGTGCGCAACCTGGCGCGGCGCACCCAGGAATCGGTAGAAGAAACCCGCCTGGTGATTGAGCACTTGCAGAGCGGCACTGAGGAGGTGGTGGGTTCCATGGGCAACAGCTATCGCCAGGCCCAGGGCAGCGTCGAACAAGTCGGACAGGCGGTGACCGCCCTGCGCCAGATTGGCGATGCGGTCACGGTGATCAGCGACATGAACCTGCAAATCGCCAGTGCTGCCGAAGAGCAAAGCGCTGTGGCCGAGGAGATCAACAGCAACGTGGCGACGATTCGGGATGTGACCGAATCGCTGTCGGAGCAGGCGAATGAGTCGGCACGGGTAAGCCAGGCGTTGAACAGCCTGGCGAATCAGCAGCAGGGATTGATGGATCAGTTCAGGGTTTGATGCTGTGGGAAATAGACTGTGGGAGCTGGCTTGCCTGCGATAGCATCACCGCGGTGAGCCTGATACACCAAGGTGCATGCATCGCAGGCAAGCCAGCTCCCACACAAGCCTGCGCCCACAGCTTGCTCGGTGTCAGCGTTTGGGCAGCTCTATCAACGCCTTAAGCCCACCCAGCTCACTCTCCTGCAACTGCAACACCCCGCCCCACACCTCGACGATATCCCGCACGATGCCCAGGCCCAAGCCATGGCCGGCAATCTGCTCATCCAGCCGTGTGCCCCGGCTGAACACCTGGGCGCGCTGGGTTTCGGGGATGCCGGGGCCATCGTCCTCGACGGTGAGCAAGTAGCTGTGTGGTGTTTCGCTGATGCTCACGCGTATGTCGGCATCGGCCCATTTGCAGGCGTTGTCCAGCAGGTTGCCCAACAGCTCCAGCAAATCCTCACGGTCCCAGGGCAATTGCAGGCCGGGGGTGACGTGGTAGCTCAGGTCCAGGTGTTCACCGTGGATCATGTTCAAAGTGGCCAGCAGGCCGGGCAGTTCTTTTTCACAATCAAACAGTGCACCTGGCAAGGTTTCACCCGCCAGACGGGCACGATTGAGCTCGCGGTTGAGGCGCTGTTGCACCTGTTCCAGGTGATCACGCAACAATTTGCTCAGTTCAGGATGGTCCTTGAGCTGTTCACTGGACGCCACGCTCAGCAGCACCGCCAGCGGCGTTTTCAACGCATGGCCCAGGTTACCCAACGCATTGCGCGAGCGTTTGAGGCTGTCTTCGGTATGGGCCAGCAGGTGGTTGATCTGCGCCACCAGCGGCTCCAGCTCCAGCGGCACCTGGGTATCGAGCTGAGAGCGCTGGCCCTGTTGTAATTGGGCGATCTGATTGCGTGCGGTTTCCAGCGGGCGCAAGGCGCGGCGTACGGTGACCCGTTGCAGGATCAGCACCAGCAGCAGCGCCGCCAGCCCGAGAATCAGCCCGATCTGACGCATCAGACGGAAACTTTCCCGCACCGGGGTGTAGTCCTGGGCCACGCTGATGGAAATCGATTGGCCGAAGCGCTTGTAGTCCTCACGCAATACCAATAACTGCTGCCCCTCCGGCCCCAGCTGCAAATTACCCTTGATCCCGGCCTCGGGCAGGCGCGGCAGATCCTGGTCCCATAACGATCGGGACCGCCAGTGTTTATCGGCAAAATCAATCCGGAAATAGTGCCCGGAAAACGGCCGCTGATAGGCCGGCGACAAACGCTTCTCGTGCAGCTGCAAACCCTCGGGGCCACGGACCAATGCCACCAACAGGTTCTCGCTGTCGTTGCGCAAACCTGCTTCCAGATAGCGCTGCAAACCGGCCTCGAACAACCACAAGCTGGTTTGCGCCAACACCACGCCGACGATCACCATCACGCTGATCAGCCCCAGGCTCAGGCGCCGCTGAATGGACCTCATGCAGGGCCTGCGCCAAACCGGTAACCCTGGCCGCGCCGGGTTTCAATCACCTCGCGGCCCAACTTGCGGCGCAAGTGGTTGACGTGCACTTCCAGTACGTTGGAGTCGCGTTCGGTCTCGCCGTCATAGAGATGCTCGGCCAGGTGGCTTTTCGACAGGATCTGTTCGGGGTGCAGCATGAAATAACGCAGCAGGCGGAATTCGGCGGCGGTCAGCTGGATCTCCGCGCCATCGCGCAACACGCACTGGCGCCCTTCGTCCAGGTGCAGGCCGGCGGCTTGTAACGTGGGTTGGTTGGCGTGGCCATGGGAGCGGCGCAGCAGCGCCTGAATGCGCAGGTGCAATTCTTCGGGGTGGAAAGGTTTGCTCAAGTAATCATCGGCGCCGGCCTTGAGCCCTTCAATGCGTTCCG
The DNA here is from genome assembly GCF_002022275.1 of Pseudomonas fluorescens. Lineage (GTDB taxonomy): Bacteria > Pseudomonadota > Gammaproteobacteria > Pseudomonadales > Pseudomonadaceae > Aquipseudomonas > Aquipseudomonas fluorescens_AJ. The sequence goes on along the minus strand of NZ_MSDF01000028.1, from coordinate 60,379 downwards.
CCCAGGAATCACGGGCAGTGAGGACCAGCACCGGGGTGGCCAGGGAAGCGGCGCGCCATTGCGCCAGCACGTCCAGCCCCGGCAAACCGGGCAGGCCCAGGTCGAGGATGATCAGGTCGTAAGGTTCGCTGCGCCCTTGATACGCGGCGTCACGCCCATCGGCGAGCCAGTCGACAGCGTAGCCCTGGCGCTGCAGGCCAGCCAACAGCTCGTCGGCCAGCGGTACGTTGTCTTCCACCAGAAGCAGGCGCATCAGTCGTCTTCCTTATCTTTGAGCAACACACCGGTTGTAGCATCCAGTTTGATTTCGCGCACCACGCCCTCAGTGGTCACCAGCTCCACTTCATACGCATATTGGCCGTGCTTTTTTTCAAGCTCCGCTTCCAACAGCCGAGAACCGGGGTAGCGTGCCATGGCTTGTTGCAACAGTTGCTCCAGCGGCAGGATTACCCCCTGCTCGCGCAATGCCAAGGCTTCATCCTGGTTAAGGTCGCGGGCCGCCAGGCTAGAGCAAAAGGCCAGGAGCACCAGCACCATCACAGCGCTGGCGCGTCGATATACCGTCATTACGTATCCTGATGATTCTTGAGGACGTGCCCGGTGAGCGCGTCCAATTCGACTTCCCACTCGATGCCGTCGGCATCTTCCAGTTCGACTTGATACAGGTATTGGCCGTAGGCCTCATCCAGGTCAGTGTCCTGCAAGGACGAACCGGGATGCAGGGCCAGGGCAGTGGCATCCAGTTGATCGAAAGCAACAATTGTAACAGTGCCGGGTAATTTCAGCGGCTTGTCGGGGTCCACTGCTCGTGCCTGCGCCGCTATGGAGGCGATGATACCGGCGGCGACCAGCGCTGTGAGGCGCTTCATGGCAAGTCTCCGTTTCAGAATGTTTTTCCTACGCCAGCCACGGTAACCGTCGCAACTTAACTGAAACTGAATTGCCACCATGGCAATTTCCAGAGTCTTCGTTACCTAACGCTGTACGAGTTTTCCTATAATGCCCCGCTCGCTTTCACTGAGACCGGTATGACAGCCATCCACATCACGTTTCCCGCGCTGACGCTCAAGGCCGGCAAACGCGCCTTCGCGCGCATTCGAGAGCAAGGCCTCAAACCGGCCGACGTGGGCATCCTTCCCGGCGCTGCCGGCGGCCCCAAGGCGCTGGGTATTCAGGGCCTGGACCTGGCGCTGTTCGGCGACTGGCTGCCGCGCGCGCGCCGTGAACGCGCGCTGATCGGCGCGTCCATTGGCTCCTGGCGGTTTGCCAGCGCCTGCCTGCCCGACCCGATGCAAGGCCTGCTGGACCTCGGTCGCTTGTACAACGAACAGCGCTTTGCCAAAGGCGTGACCATGGCCGAGGTCAGTCAAAGCTGCCAGCGCATGCTCGACGACCTGCTGGCCGGCCGCGATGCGCGGGTGCTGGACAACCCCGACTATCGCCTGAACATCATGGTCGTTAAAAGCCATGGCCTGCTCGCCGAAGACCATCGCGGTCGGCTGGGGCTGGGCCTGTCGTCAGTGATTGCCGACAACCTGCGGGGACGTGCGCGGCTGGCGCGGCATTTTGAACGGCTGATCGTCCACGACCCGCGCCAGCCGCCGCCGGTGCATCCGCTGACAGACTTTCCCTCGCGCTTTCTCGATCTGGAACTGGGCAACCTGCGCCAGGCGCTGCTGGCCTCGGGCTCGATCCCCATGGTGATGCAAGGCGTTCGCGACCTGCCGGGCGCCGGGGCCGGCACCTACCGCGACGGCGGCCTGTTGGACTACCACCTCGACCTGCCCTACCACGGCGATGACATCGTGCTGTACCCGCACTTCACCGACAAGGTCATCCCCGGCTGGTTCGACAAGGGGCTGCCGTGGCGGCGCAGCAATCCGCAAGGCTTACAGGACGTGTTATTGCTGGCGCCCTCCAGGGACTATTTGGCACGCCTGCCCCATGGCAAATTGCCAGACCGCAGCGACTTCAAACGTTTTATGGGCGATGACCCCAGCCGCAACAAGTACTGGCAAACCGCAATGAGCGAGAGCCAGCGCTTGGGCGATGAGTTCCTGCGGATGGCGGATAACGGTCAATTGGGCGAACACTTGCAGGCGCTATGACTGAGCGGTATGCGCGGCGAGGGATCAAGCTGTTAAACTCGCCGCCTGCCAGACACCTGACCGAGCTGAAAACACTGTGGAAATCTTCAAGGAATTTACATTCGAATCCGCCCACCGCCTGCCCCACGTACCGGAAGGCCATAAATGCGGGCGCCTGCATGGGCATTCGTTCAAGGTGGCCATCCACCTGAGCGGCGACCTGGATCCCCATACCGGCTGGATTCGCGACTTCTCGGAGATCAAGGCGATTTTCAAGCCGCTGTATGAGCGCCTCGACCACAACTACCTCAACGACATTCCCGGCCTGGAAAACCCGACCAGCGAAGTGCTGGCCAAGTGGATCTGGAATGAGCTCAAACCCCTGCTGCCGGAACTCAGTGCCATCCGCATTCATGAGACCTGCACCAGCGGTTGCATCTATCGCGGTGAGTGATCCCGCGCGCTGAAAAAAACCACCCTTGCGGTGGTTTTTTTATGCCCGGCTCACTTACAGTCGTGACTCCCGGCCCCAAGAGCGCTCCGCAATGTCTACTCCGATACGCCTGGCGACTGTCGGCGACGTCGCCTCGATTGAGGCCATCGTCAAGGCGGCTTACTCGCCTTATATAGAACGCATCGGTCGCAAGCCTGGGCCGATGCTGGAAGACTATGGCCAGCTCGTCGAAGCAGGCGCAGTGCACGTGTTCGACAAGGACGGGCAGGTGCAAGGCTTTATTGCGTTGTTGAGCACCGTCGACATGTTTTTGCTGGATAACCTTGCCGTCGCGCCTGCCGCCCAAGGCCAGGGGGTCGGGCGGCGGTTGATGGCCTTTGGTGAACAACAAGCCATCGACGCAGGCTACCCCGCCATCCACCTGTACACCAACGAAGCCATGACGGAGAACATCACGCTGTACACCCGCCGAGGTTACGTAGAAACCCATCGCGCCGAAGAACATGGCCTGCGCCGTGTGTACATGAGCAAGCGCCTTCAGGACTGACCATGGAAAATATCTGGCTGGCCCAGGCCAAGCGCTTGCAAGCGCTGGCCTCCACCGGGCTGCATTTTTGCACTGATGATTTCGAGCGCGAGCGCCTTGAGGAAATTGCCGAGATTGCCCACAGCATGCTCGCGCAACTGGCGGATGTGCCGCTGGAGCGCATCACGGGACTGGTGACGGACTTTGCCAAGCGCTATTCGACACCGATGATCGACGTGCGCGGCGCCGTGATTGAGGGCGACCGCATTCTGTTGGTGCGCGAGTTGACCGATGGCTGCTGGGCACTGCCGGGCGGTTATGCCGATATAGGCTTGTCGGCGGCGGAAAACATCATCAAGGAGATCCGTGAGGAAGCCGGGCTGACCGTGATGGTACGCGCGCTGTATAGCGTTACTCACAAGGCCAAGGGTTTGTATCGCCCGGATGTGCGGGACTTCTACAAGCTGTACTTTCTGTGTGAGCGCGTGGACCAAATCGCACCGATGGCGGGGTTTGAGACGACCGAAGTGGGCTTTTTCAGCCTGGATGACCTGCCGCCACTGTCCCGTGGACGTACCATCGAAAGTGACCTGGAGGCTGCGTTTGCCTTTCATCGCGGCGAAACCACCCAGACGCAGTTCGATTGATCCAAAATCAACGCCTGATTGCTTTTTGCCCAAGAGGAACTTGCCCATGCATATCATCAACGCCCGCCTGCGCAACCGTGAAGGCCTGCATGATTTGCACCTGGAACACGGCCGGATTGCCAGCATTACGCTGCAAACAGGGACGCCGACATTAGCGGCGGGCGACCTGGACGCCACCAGCAACCTGGTAACCCCGCCCTTCGTCGAGCCGCACATCCACCTCGACGCTACCCTCACCGCCGGCGAACCACGCTGGAACATGAGCGGCACCTTGTTCGAAGGCATTGAGTGCTGGGGCGAACGTAAAGCCACCATCACCGCCGAAGACACCAAGGCCCGCGCCAGGAAAACCATACAAGCCCTGGCCGCCCATGGCATCCAGCACGTGCGCACCCACGTCGACGTCACCGACCCGGACCTCACGGCCCTTAAAGCCATGTTGGAGGTGCGCGAACAAACCACGCACCTGATCGACCTGCAAATCGTCGCCTTCCCCCAGGAAGGCATTGAGTCCTACCGCAATGGCCGTGAGTTGATGGAAGAAGCCATTCGCCTGGGCGCCGATGTGATCGGCGGCATCCCTCATTTCGAGTACACCCGCGACCAGGGCGTGAGTTCGGTCAAGTTCCTCATGGATCTGGCCGAGCGCACCGGTTGCCTGGTGGATGTGCACTGCGACGAAACCGACGATCCACACTCGCGCTTTCTCGAGGTCCTCGCCGAAGAAGCCCGCAGCCGTCACATGGGCGCGCGCGTCACCGCCAGCCACACCACGGCCATGGGTTCTTACGACAATGCCTACTGCGCCAAGCTCTTTCGCCTGCTCGGGCATTCTGGCATCAGCTTTGTCTCGTGCCCCACCGAAAGCATTCACCTGCAAGGTCGTTTCGACAGTTTCCCGAAACGTCGCGGCGTAACCCGCGTCAATGAGTTGCTCGAAGCAGGCATGAACGTGTGCTTCGGCCAGGATTCTATCGTGGATCCCTGGTACCCCTTGGGCAACGGCAACATCCTGCGCGTACTCGAAGCCGGCCTGCACATCTGCCACATGCTGGGCTACCGCAACTTGCAAAACGCCCTGGACCTGGTCACTGATAACAGTGCCAAAGCCATGGCCCTGGGTGACAGGTATGGCCTGGAGCCTGGCCGCCCAGCCAATCTGTTGATCTTGTCGGCAGACAGCGACTACGAAGTGGTCCGTAGCCAAGGCCTGCCGCTGTACTCGATCCGCAATGGCAAGGTGCTGATGAAACGCCAACCGGCCCAAGTGGAGTTTTTGTAAAGGGCGCGGCTAAACAATCGAGTCAATGTCCAGTGGCTGCACCCGGCCCCAGTCGCTGGGAGACGGCGGCGGAACACTTGCGACTTGCGATAACTCGCGGTTTTCACGGTGGCTGAACCAGCGTTTGAGGCTGGGTTGCAGCTGTGTGGAATGTGTGTGACTGCCGTACACATCGCGTGCCTCCAGACGGCGCCAGCGCAGGGTTCCAAGGCGCTGGCGACTGGTGCGCAATCGGTCGATTTCGGCAGTCAACGCCTGATTGTGTTCGTGTGGACTGTCGCGCTGGTTGGGTGGTCGACGGCGCTCAAGCTCACGGTTCGTGTCGCGCAGTTGTTGCGTCATGGTTTCAAGCGCGCGGTCGATCAACTCGAACTCTCGGGGCGTGACCAGCGGCCCCTGGTTGTCCACCGTTTGCTGCCAGCGTCGCAAGGTTGCCCACGCCGCCGGGATGTAGCTGGCCGTCATGAAGTGCTCGCTGGCCTGAAACAGCTGTTTCAACAGATTGTCGCGGTCGGGCATATCACCCCGCAGTTGCACAGCGCGATTGCAACCGGCTTCCAGGAGGGATTCGCAGCCGGGCTTCCACAGCACCGAGGACCGGACGCCGTCCGGGAGTTTGATTGGCATGAAGTGCTGTTGTTCGCCGTGATGCTGGTAAGGGTTGCCCCCGACACGCACCAGCCCGGAGGCAAACAACAGGCCACCGGGCCCCGGAGCACTGAAAAGCATCACGGCGCCAGGCACCCAGAGCTTGGCAGTGGTGTTCATCCAGGTGGCGGGCACGCTGGGGACGGGGTCGTTGTGATTGACGATGCGGTGGTGGACAAGGGATGAAGCGCCTTCGGTGAATTCGGCGTCGGCGGCGCGGGGGGCGCCGTAGGTGTAGAGGAGGATGTTGTAGTTACGGTCAGGCGTTCGGCGAAGTCCTTCAGCCAAAAGCAAAGCGATTGCACCGCCAAGGCTGTGCCCGCAAATGACTATTCGTTGGCCGCTATGGAATTGATTGAGGTAATTCAGCACGAATTTGTGCATTGCTCGGTAGGCCAGATAAAAACCCTCATGTGCCCGCCCTACACCTTCAGCAAAATCCACCTGATGAGCATTTGCGTCGCGCAAGATATCGGCACGACTGACCGTGCCTCGCACAGAGATCAGGATGACTTCATCATGGTGAGTGATGAATGCCTGAGTGTCAGTACCCAACTTTTCATCATCGAAGAAATGCAGGCGCGCTGGATGTTCTTGCTGTTTCTTCGGTTGCAACCGATTAGGGGGATACAATTCCGGATCGAAGGGCAAGATCTCGAAACGTCGAGAGTATGGGACCTCTTCGTACAATGGATAGAAGCGCTGCGTTTGTTCGGGATCAATTTGCCAGGCATCCTGAAACCCTGACAATTTTTCAGCAAACAGATTTCCAACCGTAGGCGCCAGTGGAAACGTCACTTGATCAGTCGGTTTTTCGGGCGGTTGCTGGCCAAAATCACAGTAACTCAGGGCTGACATCAGGGCTAACTGGTACAGGTTCAAGGCGCAAAACTGGTCGTCAGTGGACAGTATCGGGCGCAGGGCGCGTAAAGGCCGTACTTCCAATACGCTATGTTGATTGGGAAATAACACGACACCCGTCAGGCTGGGTTGAGGAGGACCGAATCCCAGGTCGGCCATCATTTTCAAGGCATGCCGTTGAGGGCCATGGGCTCTGGGAAACTGCGGCGGCAGGTGTGCCACATGACGGACCAGATCCCGTACTTCAACTTGATAAAACCGGTCTGCTTGTGACTGTGCAGGGTTGCCTTCAATACGCCGGCCATCTTCAGCACAGAACCTGGTTTTCTCGGCTCGAACTTGAAGCTCGGTAATCGGCAGCTTATATGTTTGCCGAATCCGCAAACGGCTATACGGCTCCTCCGCTCCGGAATACAGCCGGTCCACCTTAAGAACTACCGGACCGCAGTAAAACCCTTGCAGCTTGGCGAACCCATCCCCGTTCAGTCTACCGTCGTACTGACGTCCCGTACTGTCATGGACAGTGTACGGGAGGCCACCATAGGCCTTGCCACTGCCAGTTTCATCAACAAGGCAAAAACTCACCCAATGCCCTTTCAGCGCACACGCAGGCATGCTTTCACTGAAAAAAGGTTGCTTCCAAGCATCTTGCTTCATGAGTTCGCTCCTTATTATTTGCACGTTGGATAAACGTCACAAATGCGCCCATCCGGCATTTTTATCGGTTTGAAATCTGTTGTATTGCCCCTGCAGTACGCAGACAAATCTTCAAAACTATTGCCTCGACAACGTTTCCAACCGCCCGGGACAGCGAACCAACTGTCGTCAAAAGCAGGTAGCTCCTCGTCAATAACCCTCAATACCAATCTGAGTTTGTTCCCCTTCAATTGATCTCGTTGGGCACCACCACCGGCTTTATATTTTTCCGGCACCCCCTGCTCGTCCAACGAATTGCACCCCAACAGTTTGGTGATCGCATGTGAGCGTCCCACAGTGCGGAAAAACCATCGGCATTGCCCTTGAAACTCCTGAACGCCGGACTCTGGCATCACGGGGAAATCATCCGGCAAACGATCTTGAATACCGATGCTGGCTCGATCCCCCCCAATGTCCGAGTAACGCTTGCCCCACATCGCATAAAACTCAAACTCCACACTGCTCAGTACCGAAGGGCACCCCTCAATGGTTTCACTTAACGGCAGCTCGTAACTCACCCGGTTGGGCACAGGGTTGAACTCGGTAAAAAACAACTTCCTCTCGGGTCTCTTGCCTCGACGCGCCGGCAAGGTGCAGGTCTCACCCGTGGCGGGCTCGTAGTTGGCCGCCGTTTTAAGCTCGAAATGCGCCGGTAAATCCACCTCCAGCGTAAAGCGGTCAACCGGCTGTAACGAGCACCCCGAAAGCCATCCCACCCCCAGCACAATCAACACCCCAAGCATTCGCTTGCTCATGCTTGCCCCCTGTTCTGTTCCACCACGCGTTCAAAATGATCCATCGGCGTTTCGCCAGGTATCGGCTGCCACTGAATCACGCTGCTTCGTGTCGCCTCCTCCAGCCGGCGCACCACGAGAAACTCCAGCTGCTGCGCCCCACTCCATTGCCACACACGGGCCTGTTCCAGTACCTGACTCAGCCAGATCCGGGGGTCTTGAAACTCGACCAGCGCGGCGAGGCTCTCGCTGTGTTCGGTCAGCAGAAACCGCAGGATGTTGGCGTTGAGGATGGCCGCAGCGTGGGGGTTGGGGGTACTCAGCCAGGGCGCAGGAACAGGCACCGGATACTCGCCGGGAGCAGGGTTATCACCCTGGCACCAGCGGTCTTCACTCCAGTAGCACACACTGATCAGCGGCCCGAGGAACGGCGGCCAATGCTCGTTCGGCAGATGGGCCAACGCCCGCGCGAACGTGCGGTTATCGTGGAAGCGATAGACGGCTTGGCTGCCCGCTGGCCCGACCAATAGTCGCTCGCGCCAGTGTCGGGCTACGCCTGCCAGATCGTCGTCGGGCAAGCTGCCCAACCAGCCCCAGTTCGACTGCGGGTATTGCAGCAGATCGGCCAGTGCTGCCTCGCCCACCTGGTCCAGCAGCAGGATCACCGGGCCAGCGGTCGCCAGTTCGGCCAGGGCGGTTTCATTGTAAAAACTGCAGTGCTGTGACAGTGAGCGGACGGCCAACAACGCCTCGCGCGCGTCTTGGTGACCATCGATGATCAAACACAATCGGCGCCCTGCTTGCTGCTGTCGGGTCATCCAGCGGTCTGGCATGCGTTCCATCAAGCCGCCCTCCCGGTGAGGTCACACAGGCCTTCGCGACATTGCTCGCACACCGGGCAAAAATCGGCGTCCAACTGCCGGGCGGCGGCCATGAGGGCACCCTGCGCGGCAGACACCGTGGGGCGGTCCGCCAGGGAAGAGGGGTTCACCGACCGGGTAGCTGGCGCTGATCCTCCGACGAGGATGGGCCTGCTACTGAAGATGGCACCCGCCTGTATCAGCAGGTGCTCGCCACCCGCCTTGAGACTCAGTTGCGCCCCCCCGTCGATCACCAGGCTGGCGCCAGCCTTGAGGACGACGTGTTGCCCAGCCTCAATGACCAGTGACTTGCCAACAATGGTCTGGCTATCACCTTGCACAGTCAGGTGATCGCTCGCGTTGAGCACGACCTTGCGATCACCCTTCACGTAACGGTGTTCCTCGCCTGCCAGATGAATCGTGCTCAAACCATGGATGACTTCACGGCGCTCGCCGGCCACTTCCAGTCGGCTGTCGTGACCCACCTGTTGCTCCAGGTCACGCTGGGCGCGCAGGTAGATGAGCTCTTCGCCGCGGCGGTCTTCAAGGTGCAACTCATTGGCGCCTGCGCCACCCGGCGAACTGCGGCTGCGCAATACACTGCGCGTCTTGTGTTGCGGCAGCGGATAAGCAGGCATCTGCAATGCATTGGGCAGGCAGCCCGTGATCAACGGCCGGTCGGGGTCGCCCTCCAGGAAGGTCACCAGTACCTCCATGCCTACTCGCGGAATCAGCATGGCGCCAAAGCCATCGCCCGCCCAACCGGACGCGACCCGCACCCAGCAACTGCTTTTATCATCGGTGATGTCCAGGCGATCCCAATGAAAACGCACCTTCACCCGGCCATAGGCATCGCAATGCACCTCCTCACCTGCCGGCCCCGTTACGGTGGCGGTCTGCGTGCCGTTGATTGTCGGCTTGGGGTGCTTGAGAGACGGCCGATACACGGCGCGCCAAGGCGTTGCGGTAAACCGGTTGCGATATCCCTGGAACTTAACCTCTTCAACCACCGACTCCTCCAGCACCTGCGGCTGATACCCTTCATGACGCACTGAGGTAATCAACCACAGGTCATTGCAGACCGGGTCAGGATGATCCTGCAGCTCGAGGAAATGACCACCGCTCAGCGCCGGCTGGTCGCTCTTGCCCAAGGCTCGATAACGGTCGCACTGATGGCGTTCGACACTGCGGCGCGCCAGCTGCCGGCCCCGTGCCCGGTCGGTAAAACCCGCTGGATAGCGGTAATCTTCAAGGCCGTGTGCCGCTGCGCTGCCAGCCTGTTCGTGCAGGCGCAGCGAAGGGTGCTCGAAGTCGTGATCACGGCGTACCGTCTGCTGGCTGCGGGTTTCCAGGCGCACATCAAAACGCCGTATCACTCGCGCCTGAATTCCCGGATCACCCGCCGAGCAGTAACGTTGCGAAGGCAAGCGCCGGAACACCGTCTGGTCATCACCAAACACCAGCAGATGATTGTTCGTGCTGTGGCGAAAGTGATAGTGGATACCCTCCTCTTCACACAATCGCTGGATGAAGTGCAGGTCGGTTTCCGCGTACTGCACACAGAATGTGCGCGGCGGATAAACCACAGGGCCGAGCTCGAAGGCATAGGCATCGGCAAGAATGCCGTGGTGTTCCAGGACCTCGGCGATGATCTGCGGCACACTGCGGTGCTGGAAAATTCGCTGGTCGCACCGGTGAGCAAGGCACGCAAGGCGGGGTGCCAGCGTGAGGTGATATCGGGTGAGCCGGGCGCTTGGCTCATCCCGGCCAATCGCGTAAACCTGACCGTGCAGCCCTGTATTGGCGTCGCCGAAGTCCAGATAGGCAGGCTGATGAAGCAGTGCTTCCAACGCCAGGGATGGGTTTTCGCTGACTAACTGCAGTTGAATGAAATAAGGCTGATCAAGCACTTCGCTGCCTTTGAAAGCCAGCACCTTAAAGTCATCCGTTACGGTTTTAAGAACCAACTTAAAACGCGACAAAACATACCCGTCAACCATCCGTAGTTACCTGTCATCAAGTCATTGAGCGAAAGGTTTTCCCCCAGCCTGGATACAGATTGGAGCACTGGAAAAGCACCTGAATGCCGCAAAGCTTAGCGATTCCAGGCGATATTCGGCCTTCCAAATAACAAAAAGGAAGTTTCGTACGCGGGGGTCAGAAGAGGCTTTTACAAGATATGACAACCGACAAATCAAACACTATTAAACAACAAGAAAAGTCCTACGAACACTTTGCTAACTTAACTGCCCGATAAAGAAACAGCCGACACTTATTCAAGCTATCAACTGTTGTCACCCACTCAAACTTGCAGCCGCGCAGCCCCGAACAGGCTGACGCTCAGCAATGTTTCGCCCTCGCTTTGCAACAATACCGGCGCTGTGCCACCTGGCATTACCACAGCCACCTCCCCGCTCTCGACCCAGCCAGCCCGCCAAGCCGCAGACGCCACGGCACTGGCGCTGGTTCCCGAGGACGCGGTAGGTCCCTCCCCTCGCTCAAACACCCGCGCAATGACCGAATTGCCCGAGGATCGGGCAGCCCATTGCAAATTCACGCCCGCCACACAGGGCTGCCCGCGCCCCGCGGGTGGCGCGAAAGCAATCGCCTGCAACCGCTCAAACAGTGCAGCTTGATGCATCGATTGATTGTCAGGCAGCGCGTCGACGTGCTCGAGGAGCGTCACGCAATGAGGGTTTCCCACTCGAACAAACTGACTGCGTGCCCAGTGCGCATTGATCTGCGCCAGTACGGGCACGTGGCTGAACGCACGCTCAATCGTATCAATACCCTGCGCCCCTACCGCCGCCGGCCCGAACGCGGGGCGCCCCAGCGCCAGCCAGAACCCGCTCACATGATCGACCACCGCGGGCTCCACTGGCGTAGCGACCGGAGACGTCGCATCACGCTTATCGTGGTGCACACGCAACTCGCAGCCTTGAGTCATCAAGCCCGAATCAGTCATCGCCTGGGCAAAAATCGTCAGCCCGTTGCCACTGCGCTCGGCAAGCGTGCCATCCGTATTGACGATCAGCAGGTCAAACGGCGGCGCGGACTGAAACGGCCCGACCAACAAGCCATCACAGCGATGTGCCTTGGCATCGGTGGCATGCGGCAACGCACCCCAGCCACATTCGGACGCAATGGCCGACGCCGCCCACGCAGTGCGGGCGTGAGCAGCCAAGCCTGCGTGATCGGGCACGTCGATGCCCCGGCTTCTCAAATAAGCCGGGCTGACGACCCCGTAAATATTGCCCCGCGCGTCGTAGAACCGGGTCATCTGGCTACCCGCCTGCGAATTATCATTGGCTTGCCCATCCACTTACCTACACCGTGGGCAGAAGCGTATTACAGAACTGCAGGCCTGTGGGAGGAAGACTGGAAGGTGGTAATCCACCGCAGGAACCCTGGGGTTCATCGGTTCATACGAGCATTACGCACCTTCCAGACCCCCGCCCACAGGTCCGTCGGCCTCTATGTGGCGCCATTCGTTCAACGCGTTCCCTTTATTTAAAACAAACCTCCAGACCCGCCCTCCCAAGGGAACCGGGTTCGCTCCATGCGGCCTGATATGCAAGGATGTCGCGCCGGACATCGTTCGTTGAACGCAAAACCAAGGATTTTTCATGACTGCCATCCCCACCCCAGCGCCCGTGGTTCCCGGGCGGCTGGAGCAAATGTCGACTCGCATCGCATTTTTTATCGCAGGCTTCGGCATCGCTGCCTGGGCGCCGCTGGTGCCGTACGCAAAGGCGCGTGCGCAACTCAACGAAGGCACGCTTGGCCTGCTGCTGTTGTGCCTGGGGGTGGGGTCGATCATCGCCATGCCGGTAGCAGGCGCGCTGGCCTCGCGTTATGGTTGTCGGCGCGTGTTGACGGCTGGCACGATCATGATCTGCCTGGCCCTGCCGATGCTCGCCACTGTCAGCTCGATTCCATTGTTGATGGCTGGGTTGTTCCTGTTTGGCGCGGGCCTGGGCACCGTGGACTCAACGGTCAACCTGCAAGCGGTGATCGTTGAGCGCGCCAGTGGCAAAACCATGATGTCGGGCTTTCACGGGTTGTTCAGCCTGGGCGGCATCGTCGGCGCTGCGGGGGTGGCCGGGATGTTGGGGCTGGGCTTCTCGCCGTTGCAGGCAACCCTGGTAGTGATCGTAATCATGCTGCTGGCGCTGCTCAAGGCCGGGCCGCACTTGTTGCCCTACGGCAGTGAAAGCTCGGGACCGGCATTTGCCATGCCCCATGGCGTCGTGCTTTTTATCGGCTGCCTGTGTTGCATTGTGTTTCTGGCAGAAGGTGCGGTGCTGGACTGGAGCGCGGTATTCCTCAGCGCCGAGCGTGGCCTGAATGAGGCTTACGCCGGCCTTGGCTATGCAGCCTTCGCCTTGACCATGACTGCCGGGCGCTTGACCGGTGATGCCATTGTGCGGAGGCTGGGTGCCACGCGTGTGATCGTGATCGGTGGAGCACTGGCCACTGCGGGCATGTTGATAGCAACGCTGTTGCCTGCCTGGGAAACGGCGCTGCTGGGATACGCCCTGGTGGGTGCCGGGTGCTCGAATATCGTGCCGGTGTTGTACACCGCTGTCGGCAAACAGAAAGTTATGCCGGAACATATCGCGGTGCCGGCCATCACCACATTGGGTTATGCCGGTATTCTCGCGGGGCCTGCGGTGATTGGCTTTATCGCGCATGGCAGCAGCCTGAGCACTGCCTTTGTACTGATTGCGGTGTTGCTGGCCGGTGTAGCTGTCAGCGGCAAAATCCTCAAGGTGTAAACGCCTGAGTTGAAGGCCAGAGCCCTACCTGGCCTTGTGCACCTCGTACTGCTCCAGCCAGCGCTCCAGGCTTTTATTGCACAGCCAGCCTGTGTGCCTGGGGCGGTTCAACAGGCGCCTCTGATTGACTCGCTCCAACGACCTTAACAAGCCTGGGCGTTCAACGATATTTTTGGCGGTGTACACACAGTGTTCCGTGTATTTTTTGCGGGGCAGCCCGGTGGTGGGCTCCAGAATGGGCATTCCCAGCAAATCGGTGTCATCAGGATCACTCATCACGGCGTGGAGCAGCGCAATCTCCAGGTATTCATGGGTTTCAAAAAAACCGGGGCGATCCTTGTACTTGTCCCGCAACTGCTTGAAATAGCCCTGCAGCGCCTGAACGACCGCTGCATTGCCCTGACCATGAAAAGGATCCTGGCTGAACGTGCCCGGTGAGCTGTTGCGTCGCGAACTCACAGCGGCCGCGCTCAGGCTGTCACGGGTGATATACCCTTCGTGATCAATGATGGTGTCGTTCAACAGTGGACGCTTGAGAATTTCCCGCACCACCAGAATCAAACGCTCCCGCACGTTATTCTCCCGGCAGCATTTGAGCGGCAAACTGGCTCAGAGACGATTGCACCAGTCGTCCGTCCTGCGGGCTCAGCTCATCAAAATACTTTTTCAACTCATCCACCAATTGTCTATCGGTGGAGTTCAAGCCCGGAGGGGTCGCGTCCGCTCGAACAACCGGCGCGTTCTGCAATGCCTGATGGCGTAGCGAGGACAACCCTCCCCGCCACTGGACTGCACGTCGCGCCGGTACATCCTGCGCAACGCTTTGCTCCTCACGGTATGGCGGAACGCTTGGCGATGGCGAAGTCCAATTGACCTTCTGCGCACCGATGACCGTAGGCTGCCCACGTGGTATTGCACTTTCAGTTTTCATATCGCCTCTCCCACCCTTTCCAAATCTGCACCGGCCTGAAGGCCATCACCGAACGGCCTTGAATCATCGAATGGATTGCAAGACGACCGGCAAACGATATGTGGCTGGCTGCACGCGATGGTTCCGGGTAGCGAAGGAATAGCAATAACAGCATGTAAAAAGCCGCGACGCCGCTTTAACCAGGCCGTTGACCACGCCAGCGGGCCAGCAATCTGTTGATCAATGCCGCCCATGCCGGCTCGGATCGTGACGCCAGATCTGAATCAGCGGATGCCAGCATGCCACGGGCAAAATCCCCTGCGACGGGCGGTTGAAAGTGGCGTTGCCCCACGAAAGCTTTGATGCGTCGAGCTTCTTCAGCGTACCCCTTCGAGAGAGCATCCGAGAGCGTTTTCCGGGAGATTTCACCACCGTCATGTACCCCGGAAAAAGCCGCGCTGTCGGTGGTCTGGCGAGATTGAAACGAAGTCACTGTCATGTCTTGGCCCTGACTCAACGTCTGAAAGGCGACCACTACGAATACAGTCGCGCAGGTGTTTACCGTGAGTGGCGACGGTGAACGAACAGTTCCCGAAGCCATCGGAGGCACAAGGCGCTGCCATTTTTTTGCAGCGCCCGGGTGCTCGCCGTTATTTCAGCTGGGAAGACAGTACTTCGAGCGCACGTTTGCTGATGCTCTTGTCATTCTGAGTGCTCAGCAGATTGTCCATCTGTGTCATCAACTCGCCACGCGCGACGGCGACTTTAGCCAACTCGACCAGGTGACGCATGGGCGAGTTGCTCGGCACAGACCGGCTGGCCAATTCTTTCAGGTCGTCGATTTTCAGTTCAGGCTTTGCGCAGCAGCCTTTCAATTGATCGAAATGAGTGAGCAGTTCCTGAGCTACTTGCTTGTCACTCTTGTATTTCAGCGGGTTTTTGTCCTGGATGAGCTGTTCCATCTGGCCTTTGTCGATCCATCCGTTCACTGCGCCGGTCCCGGCGGCGCGATCAAAAGCAGTGAGTACATCGGGGCGCCGCAAAAGCTCTTTGGCGAGCAGAATGTTTTCATTCATGGCAGCGTTGTTGCCCAGCGGTTTTTGCGCCATGGATTCAATTGCGCTGCGGTGCATTGTTTTCGAAGCACTGGAACCGGTGAACGCCTTGAAGTTCTTCAGCAGGGCCTGCCCCAGTTGATCATCATTTTTTGTCGAGTAATCCGTGGGTGGCCGCTGCCCGCCAAACCACTGGCTCAGCAACTGCTGCAACTGCTGCCAAAACCCCAATTGCGGGCTCGGAGGCTTCATTGCAGGGGTGTGGTGGTGAGCATGATGGTGATGACCGTGACGATCAGCCGGTCGCTGCTGGTCTCCAAACACCGGTCCGGCATTATTGCCGTTCGAGTTGAAATTGACGTTCACCGCGCTTTGGCTGTTGAAGTTCAGCGACGCAGGCGCGTGACGGCTCGCCTTGGCTTCGGGCTTGGGGTTCAGCGGTGAGGTATCAGTAGTGGGTAAGGCAGATACAGGTGTGTCGAGAGCCGATACCGACATAGGTGTCTCCAATGCAAAGGGGGTTGATCTACAACCTTCTGCTCCACGCTAATATCGAGGGCAATCAGGTTTCTCCCTGAGTGGCAGGCCTATCGGAATGAGTTCCTGGCTGAACGGAAAGTTGGCGGAGGGGTGTAGGAAACAGCCAAAAAAAATCGCAGCCCAAGGGCTGCGATTTTTCGTCTGGGCAACAGGTTAGAAACCGACACTCGCCTGCACGAAGAACGTACGTGGTTCGCCCAGGTACAAGCCCGCGTTGTTGTCACTGGAGCGGGTATAGTGCTGTTGGTCGAAGACGTTTTTCACGCCCACGCCCACCTTCAAGTTCGAAAGTTTCTCACCGAAATCGTAGCCACTGCGCACGTTGACCGAAACGTAACCGGGGATGTCGCCGTATTGGCCATCGGCAGTGCCCTGGGTGATATAGGTGGTGCCGGTACCCGGCGCACGCTGGCCGGACTGGGCATAAACATCCAGATTATGGGTCCAGTGGTTGATGTCATAACGCAAGCCCGCGGTCGCCACTTCACGGGAGTAAAGCGGCAGGTCGCGGCCCTTGAACGGAACATCACCCTC
The DNA here is from genome assembly GCF_002022275.1 of Pseudomonas fluorescens. GTDB lineage: Bacteria > Pseudomonadota > Gammaproteobacteria > Pseudomonadales > Pseudomonadaceae > Aquipseudomonas > Aquipseudomonas fluorescens_AJ. The sequence continues at coordinate 43,767 of NZ_MSDF01000028.1, read as the reverse complement.
GGCGGTCGCCTTGGTGTAGGTGAAACCGGCACTGGCAGTCAGGCCGTCCAGGCGTGGGTCCAGGTTTGACAGATCGTAGTGGGCCGACGTCTCGATACCCTGATGCTTGGTCGCGCCGAGGTTGGTCCAGCCCACATCGTTGCTGACGTATTGCAACTCATCCGAGAAGTCGATGTAGAACAACGTCACTTCGCCGCCCCAGACGCTGTTGTTGTAGCGGGTACCGATCTCGTAAGTCTTGGCTTTTTCCGGGTTCAGGCCGTCGGCCGTCTGGTTGACCCGGCCGCCCTGCCCGATCTGTGCGTACTGCAGGCTGCCGAACGAGTTCTCGTAGTTGGCGAACACTTTCCAGGCATCGGAAATGTGGTACATCACGCTCAACGCAGGCAACGGCTCGTTGCTGGTGATCTTGCGGTTTTTCTCCACGGTGCGCACACCGTTCAGCGCAACCACCGGGCGATCATGCCAATTGGTTTCGATGTTTTCAAAACGGATGCCGGGCGTGATGGTCCATTTGCCGATATCAATCTTGTTGTCGATATAGAACGCGTTGGCTACGGTGCCACCGGTACGGTCCTGATAAACGTGACCATCGTTCTGGCCACCCGGCGTCGGCACGTTGTTGACCAGGTTCAGGCTGCTGGCTTGCTCATGCATGCCTTCCTTCAGGTAACGGTAACCCAGGCTGACTTCCTGGGTGCTCGGCCCCAGGTCGAACACATGGGACACCCGCGGCTCGATGCCAAACGTGTAGTAGCTGCGCGGATAGGAGCCGATAGTCTTCAGGTCGCGGTTGGCAATGTTGCTGCCACGGAAACTATCGATGTAGTAGGTCAGCACTTCGGCCTGGGTACGATCATCAATCTGGCGGATGTACTTGAAGGACACATCCTTGCGACGGCCACTGAAGTTGTCCCAATCACGCACCGACTGGTACGGGTTGGCGTCGAACTGCTTTTGCGTCAGGCCACCCGGCATGTCGGCGCTGGCGTCGTAGTAATGGAAGTTCAGGCTGAAATCGTCTTGATCGGTCGGCGCCCAATGGGTCTTTAGGATCACGTCGTCGATGTCGTTGGAGGTGTTGCTCTCGCGGTAGCCGTTACCGTTCACGCCGGTGTAGAGCAAGGCGACGCCGATACCGTTGTCGGCCGTGCCACCCAAAAAGGCGTTGTCGACGTGTTTCCAGCCACCGTGTTCTGCGGTTTGCAAGGTCGTACCGACTTCGCCGGAGAATTTCTCGGGGATCGCACGGGTCACGAAGTTGATCACACCGCCCACGTTCTGCGGCCCATAACGCACGGAACCGGCGCCGCGCACCACGTCGATGCTGTCCAGGTTGCCGGCGGAAATCGGCGCCATCGACAGCTGTGGCTGGCCATACGGGGCAAACGCAGCCGGTACGCCGTCAATCAGCACGGTGGAGCGCGGCGACAGGCGTGAGGTCAGGCCACGCACGCCGACGTTCAGGGAAATATCACTGCCGCCGGTGCCGTTGGCTTCCTGCACCTGCACGCCCGGCACACGGCGCAACACGTCGCCGACGTTCATTGCGCCCTGCTCCACCATGGCTTCGCGACGGATCACCGTACGCGCGCCGGGGTGGTTTTGCACTACGGCAGCGTTGGCATCACCCAGCCAGTCGCCGACCACCTTCACGTCAGTCACACCCAACTGCAGCGGCGAACCGGCTTCACCGGTACCGCTGCTCAGCGGGCGCAGGGTCACAGAGCCGGCGTCGATCTGGTAGTCCAGGCCGCTGCCTTGCAGCAACTGGCGCAGGGCTTGTTCAGGCGACAGGTTGCCGTCCACCGCAGGCGCTTGTTTGCCTGCGACCATGTCCGGGCTGAAGAACACTTGCAGGGACGTCTGCTGGCCCAGTTGGCTCAGCGCGGCGCCCAAAGGCTGTGCGCGGATATGGATACCGTCGTCAGCATAGGCCGCAGGCAGCGCGGCGCTGACGGCAAGCGCCAGCGCCAGAGGCGCCCAGCGGGAGATTTTGTTGTTGTAGACGGCCAGTTTTTTCACGTCGAACCCAGTCCTGTGATCGCAAGAGTGTGCGGCTGTTAATGCAAACCAGTTGCAGTTGCAGGAGAAGACGAAGAACTCGAAAAAAACCTGAACGTCAGCGCGAAATAATTTCCTGGCTGCCATCCGGCAAGGTTCGCAGCGCCACCGGGAGGATGTGCGGCAAGGCTTTGAGCAAGGCGTCGGTGTCGTCTGCCTTGAACACGCTGGTCAAGCGCAGGTTGCTGACCGCTGCCGTGCTGACGCGTAACGGTTGCTCGCGGTAGCGTGACACTTCACGCGCCACTTCACCCAGGCTGGCGTTGTTGAACACCAGTTTGCCGGTGCGCCACGCGGTCAGTTCGTCGGGGTTCACGGCATAGGCCGCCACGACCTTGCCCACGTTGTCGATGTGCGTGCCGCGGCCGGCGGTGAGCGTGACGATGTCATCTGTTGCGCTCCCCTGCACCTTGACCGTGCCGGCCTCGACCACCACACGCGTCTGGTCGTCATCGCGGCGCACGTCGAAACGCGTGCCGGTGACCGTCACCTGCCCCACGCCGGTGGCCACCACAAACGGGCGGCGGGTGTCGTGTTCGACGCTGAACATCGCTTCGCCGCTCATGAGCTCCACGCCGCGCCGGTCTTTTTCAAAGTGCACCGCGACCACACTGCGGCTGTTGAGGTCCATCACCGAGCCGTCGGGCAAGGCCACCTGGCGATGCTCGCCCAGGCGCGTGCTGAATTCGGCGCTGTAGGGTTTCGGATGATCAAGCCCGCTGAACAGACCCAGGCCCAAGGCCACCGCCAGCACACTGGCGGCCATCGCATAACGCAAAATGGCGCGGCGTTTGGGACGCTCCAATGGCGCCTCGCACAACGCCTGCAAACGCGCCTCTGGCAGCAGGTCAGTGGCGCTCCACAGCCCTTGCAACACGTCGAGTTCGTATTGGTGTTCGGGCTTCTCTGCACGCCATGCGTCGAAACGCTGGCGCTCCTCAGCGCTTAACCCGGCGTCTTGCAGGCGTGCAAACCATTGCGCGGCTTCATCGCGAGCCTGGCGATCGATCATGGAAGATCCTGTGTCAAAGCGGGTCATGGGGCCATCGCATCCAGGCGGTCACGCAGATGCCGCAAGGTGCGGATCATATACTTTTCCACCATGTTTTTTGACAACCCCAGGCGCACAGCAATTTCCTGCTGGGTGAGCCCTTCGATTTTCTGCCAGATGAAAATCCTGCGGCAGTTGAGCGGCAGCTCGGCCAGGGCCTGCTCGATGGAGTCCGCCAGCTGGATCGCGTGCATGTAATGCTCCGGGTCGCCGCTGTGAGGCGAGCGCTGATCAAAGGCTTCCAGCGCCAGTGCCTCGCGGCGGTCTTCGCGGCGATAAGCGTCAACCGCAATATTGCGCGCGGTTTGATGCAGATAGGCGCGGGGTTGCTCAACCTCGGTCGAACGGGATTCAAGCACTCGCACGAAGGTGTCGTGGGCCAGGTCTTCGGCCTGCTGACGGTTTCTCAGGCGGCGCGTCCAGGTTCCGATCAACTCTTCGTAATGCTCGAAAAAGCCTGTTCTGCGGGGCGGCTGAGGAGTCATCGCGTGGGCACTGGAAAGGCGGGGCGTGAATAGTAATGCTTCCTATTAAGCGGAGCAATTGCTACTGTTCTCGCCATCAAACTAGCTAAGCAAGTTAGCTACATGCTAACGTGCTCCCCTCGTCCCCTCGTCCCCTCAGTCCTCACACCCCGAGCAATGCCTGCCCATGAAATCACCCGCCTCTACGCCTGATGATCCGCGCCGCCTGAACATCGCCAACGACAGGGTCGGACAACAATTGCAGCAGATCGCCATCTTGACGCGCAAAGCCGCCAGCACGCTCGGCACGGCGCTGGGAATCAATCAAACGGATGTGGCGGCACTCGAACACCTGATCACGGACGGCCCGCTTCCACCGACCGAATTGGCCGCACGCCTGTCGGTGACGACTGCCGGTATCACCCAGGTCATCGACAGGCTGGAGCGTGCCGGACACGCGGTGCGTGAGCGTCAGGTCAATGACAAACGCCGCGTGCTGGTGCGCCCGATGCCCGCCGCCGTTGCGCAGACCTATCGGCATATCACGCCCATGCTCAACGGCCTGAGCGCCGTGCTGAGTGCGCTCGACAGCACTGACCGCGGGGTGATCGAAGCGTTTCTGGGCCAGGTGATCGAGGTTTACCGGACCACGCTGCCGGGCAGTATTCACCCCCCTCTTGAAAACACGGACGCCTGATGAACGCGCAAAAAATTCTCGTCACCGGTGCCAGCATCGCCGGCCCGGCGCTGGCCTATTGGCTGTCTCGACAGGGCAAGGACGTCACAGTCGTCGAGAGAGCCCCTGCCTTTCGCGATGCCGGGCAGACGGTCGACCTGCGCGGCGCCGGGCGTGTTGCCGCCCAGCGCATGGGGCTGGAAGACCTTGTTCGGGCAAACGCCACTCATGAGCAGGGTATCGCCTTTGTTGACAGGGCCAACCGTACAAAGGCGTTTATCGGCGTGGACGCCTTCGACGGTGAAGGACCGGTCGCCGAGCTGGAGATTCTGCGCGGCGAGCTCGCCAAGCTATTGATCCAGCACAGCGGGGACCAGGTCGCCTACCGCTTCGGCGACAGCATTGAAGCGCTGGACGACGACGGTGATCAGGTTTACGTGCGCTTCAAGAGCGGCCTGGAACAGGTGTACGACTTGGTTATTGTCGCCGAAGGCATCGGTTCCTCCACGCGCAACAAGGTCTTTGGCAGCGACGTGCAGCGTCGCCCTTTCGACCTCTATACCGCCTATTTCACGATTCCCAGGCAACCCAGCGACAAACAGGTCATGCGTTGGTACAACATTCCAGGGGGCCGATGTGTGTGTTTGCGCCCTGATAACCTGGGGACCACGCGGGCCTTTTTGTCGTTTCAACAAGCTCCGTGTGGCTATGAAAAGCTCACACTGGACGAACAAAAGTCACTGCTCAAACGCCTGTTCGCCGATGCCGGCTGGGAAACACCCCGCGTGCTCGCAGCGCTGGAGGATGCGCCCGACCTTTACCTGGAAGCGATTGGCCAAGTCAAGATGCCACGCTGGTCCAAAGGCCGTATTGCGCTGGTCGGCGACGCCGCCTATTGCGCCTCGCCCATCAGTGGCATGGGCACCAGCCTGGGGCTGTGTGGCGCCTATGTATTGGCCGGCGAACTCGGCCGACACGCCGATCACAGCCAAGCGTTCGCCGCCTATGAAAAACTGATGCGGCCTTACGTGGCGCAAGCGCAAAGCGTGCCCAAATTCGCGCCCCGACTGGCATCCCCCCATTCGCGCCTTGGCATCGCCATCGGCCATGCGGTGTTGAAGCTGGCAACCGCGCCAAGGCTCAAAGCGCTGTTCGGTAAAATCCTCACGCCCAAAGCGGACGCCATCGACCTGCCCTTCTATGAGGACCGTCCACGATTGAAATAGACCGACATCGCCGCATTTGAGACCGAGGTGAACTTGTGCAATGCCGCGCCAGTCAGCTGAAAGGACTCTCATAAAACGGTGGGTGGGCGATGCAGATCTCGTTGCAGCAACAAGTGGCTCTGGTCACCGGCGCCAGTTCCGGCATTGGTGCCGGAGCGGCCAAGGCGCTGGCCGAAGCCGGCGCGGCGGTGGTACTCAACTACAACTCACAGGCTGCGCCCGCCGAGGCATTGGCGGCGCAGATCAAAGCAAACGGCGGCCGGGCGATTGCCATCGGTGGCGACGTTTCCAAGGAAGCTGACGTAGAACGCTTGTTCACTCAGACCCTCGACGCCTTCGGCCACCTGGACATCCTCGTCGCCAACTCGGGCCTGCAAAAAGACGCCAACCTGGTCGACATGACCCTCGACGACTGGAACACCGTGATCGGCGTTAACCTCACCGGCCAGTTTCTGTGTGCCCGCGCCGCCGTGCGAATTTTCAACCGCCAGGGCGTGCGCGATGGCGTCTCACGGGCGGCCGGTAAAATTATTCACATGAGCTCGGTGCACCAGATCATTCCGTGGGCCGGGCATGTGAATTACGCGGCCTCCAAAGGCGGCGTCGAGATGCTGATGCGCACCCTCGCCCAGGAGGTCAGCGAGCAACGTATCCGCATCAACGGCATTGCGCCCGGGGCGATTCGCACGGCAATCAATCGGGCGGCCACTGAAGGTGCAGCCGAAAAAGAGCTGCTCAAGTTGATCCCCTATGGCCGCGTGGGCGATGTGGAAGACGTCGCCAACGCGGTGGTCTGGCTGGCCAGCGACGCCTCTGACTATGTGGTGGGCAGTACCCTGTTTATTGATGGCGGCATGAGCCTTTATCCGGAGTTTCGTGGCAATGGTTGATTTCAAGAACGAACCCCAAAGCGCCATCGATGCCCACGGCATCATTGGCGACATGCGCAGCGCGGCGCTGATCAACGACAAGGGCAGCATCGACTTTTTCTGCTGGCCGGAATTCGACAGCCCGTCGATCTTTTGCTCACTGCTCGACACGCCCGATGCCGGTGTTTTTCAACTCACACCGGACTTGCCAAACGCCCGCCGCGAGCAGATCTACCTGCCCGACACCAACGTGCTGCAAACCCGCTGGCTCAGCGATGAAGCCGTGGTGGAAATCACCGACTTGTTGGTGATCAGCGAAGAAATCGATGACCTGCCGCTGCTGATCCGCCGCGTGCGTGTGGTGAGTGGCAAGGCGACGATCCACCTGCGCTGCGCCGTACGCCATGACTACGCACGCTTGCCTACCCGCGCCAGCACTGTCGACGGCAAGGTGCATTTCGATGCCGACGGCCAGCCCGGCCTGCGCCTGGCGAGCAGCCACCCGCTGCAGATCGAAGATGACGCGGCCGTCGCCACGTTCACCCTGACCCAGGAAGAAGGCGCCGAATTTGTCCTCGGCGGCACCGACGATGAACGCGTCGACAGCGGCTGCACCGACCTTGCCCTGGCGCACACGTTGAAATTCTGGCGTGGCTGGATCGCCCAATCCAACTACCGTGGGCGCTGGCGCGAAATGGTCAACCGCTCGGCCCTGGCCTTGAAGCTTTTGACCTCACGCAAACACGGCGCGATCATCGCCGCCGCCACGTTCGGCCTGCCGGAGAGCCCCGGCGGCGAACGCAACTGGGACTACCGCTACACCTGGATCCGCGACGCCTCGTTCACCGTCTACGCCTTTATGCGCCTGGGCTTTATCGAGGAAGCCAATGCCTACATGCGCTGGTTAAAAGGCCGGGTCAGCGACTGCCAGGGCGAGCCGACCAAAATCAATATCCTCTACGGCATCGACGGCCGCCAAGAGTTGCCCGAAACCGAACTGGATCACTTCAGCGGCCACGGTGGCGCCAAGCCAGTACGCATCGGCAATGAAGCGTTCGATCAGGTGCAGCTGGATATTTATGGCGAGCTGATGGACGCCGTGTACCTGGTCAACAAATACGGCGAAGCCATCTCCCACGAGGGCTGGAAACATACCGTGGAAGTGGCCGACCAAGTCTGCGAAATCTGGAACACCAAGGACGTGGGCATCTGGGAAATGCGTGGCGAAGAGCATCACTTCCTGCACTCGCGCCTGATGTGTTGGGTGGCACTGGACCGCGCGATCCGCTTGGCCTCCAAGCGCTCGCTGCCGGCACCGTTTGCGCGTTGGGACCAGACGCGCCAGGCGATATACGCTGATATCTGGAGCAACTTCTGGAACGAAGAGCGCGGGCATTTTGTGCAGCATATCGGCAGCACCGCGCTGGACGGTTCGATGTTGCTGATGCCGCTGGTGCGCTTTGTCGCGGCCACCGACCCGCGCTGGTTGTCGACCCTCGAAGCGATCCAGAAAAGCCTGGTGCGCGACGGCATGGTCTACCGCTACCGCAACGACGACAGCCAGATCGACGGACTGCAAGGCACCGAAGGCGCGTTTGCCGCCTGCTCGTTCTGGTACGTCGAATGCCTGGCCCGTGCCGGGCAAGTGGAGAAAGCCCACCTGGAATTCGAACAACTGCTGCGCTACGCCAACCCGCTGGGCCTGTACGCCGAAGAGTTCGACAGCCAGGCGCACCACCTGGGCAATACGCCTCAGGCATTGAGCCATTTGGCGCTGATCAGCGCGGCGACCTTTCTGGACCGCAAACTCAGTGGAGAGAAGACCACCTGGCAACCCTGAACCGCCCTGTGCACAATGGGCAGCCCCTCGACCGGTAACGGGAAGCCCATGCGCCAGGTACTGCTGATCATCGACGTGCAACCTTGCTTCAACCCGCCCGCGTGGCTGGTCGACGGCATCAGTGCCCTACTCGGGCGCTTGCCGTCGGTGGCCACCGTGGAGCGTCACGACGAACGCATCACCCCCTTCGTCCGCCAACTCGGCTGGCAACCCGCGCCGGATGACGACAGCCTGATCGTGGCCGATCGCATCTTCATCAAACACGGCTACGCACCGACGCCCGAGACGATTGATTACCTCAAGAGCCTCGCGCCGGACCGCGTATTGGTGTGTGGCATTCAGACCGATACTTGCGTGTTGGCCGCGGGCTTTGCCCTGTTTGATGCGGGGTTGCAGCCGACGCTGATCAGCGATTTGACGGTAGGGTCGTCACTGGATCGGACGGGCAAGCTGGGCGTGGATCTGTGGCGACATCATTTCAAACACGTCGTGACCAGCGCCGACCTCTGTCTAGACAAGTAAGGCAATTGCCTCAAACCACCCCCCTCCCCGTCATCGGATTCGGCTAGAGTCTCAGCTTCTCCGGTTACCCCGTCAGAGCCTGCCATGACCCCAACCGCCCCGCTGCTGTATGTCCAAACGCCCATGCTGAATGTGGCCTATGAAACCCACGGCCCCGCCGACGGTGAGCCGGTGATTCTGTTGCATGGTTTTCCATATGATCCTCGCGGCTATGACGAAATAGCCCCGGTGCTGGCCGAGCGCGGCTACCGGGTGCTGGTGCCGTATCTGCGCGGTTATGGCCCGACGCGCTTTATCAATGAGCAGGTCATGCGCTCCGGCCAACAGGCGGCACTGGCCAAGGATTTGCTGGATTTCATGGATGCCTTGTCCATTCCTCATGCGACGCTCGCAGGCTTTGACTGGGGTGGTCGGGCGGCGTGTATTGTCGCGGCGCTGTGGCCAGAGCGCGTGCGCGGGTTGGTGACCGGGGACGGCTATAACATTCAAAACATTGCCAAATCGCTGAAACCCCGGGCGCCGGAAACGGAGCATCGGTTGTGGTATCAGTTTTACTTTCACTCCCAGCGCGGCGTGGACGGTTTGACAGCCAACCGCCGCGAGTTCTGTGAGCTGTTATGGCGGCAATGGTCGCCCACCTGGGCCGAGGGCCCTGGCTTGTATGGCAAGACTGCGCCGTCGTTTGATAACCCGGATTTTGTCGAGGTGGTGATCCACTCGTACCGCCATCGCTTCATGTACGCCCCCGGCGACCCGGCACTGGAATCAATCGAGCAAGCGCTGGCACCGCAACCGCCGATTTCGGTGCCGAGCATTTCGCTCTGCGGTGCCGATGATGGCGTGGGCCCGGCGCCAGTGGAGGATGACGATGTGGACAATTTCACCGGCATCTATCGGCGCCAGGTGCTGGTGGGCGTGGGCCACAACGTGTTTCAGGAAGCGCCGCAAGTGACCCTGGATGCGCTGTTTGAGCTGCTGGCTTACGACACCGGTGAAAAGCGTTCGCGGTAGGCCTGGGGCGTCACCGACAGGGCGCGTAAAAAGCTGCGGCGCAGGGTTTCTTCACAGCCAAAACCGCATTGCACGGCGATGCGCTTGATCGACACGGTGCTGTCCGCCAGTTGCCGGCGGGCGGTTTCAACGCGGATAAGTTCGACGGCACGCGCCGGGGTCTGGCCGGTGTCGGCGCGGTAGTGGCGCACAAAACTGCGCTCGCTCATGCCAGCCTGGGCAGCCAGGGTCGACAGGTTGAGATCCAGCGTCAAATTGTCTGCGACCCAGGCATGCAAATCGGCAAAGCGGCTGTCGCCCTTTTGCAAAGACAAGGCCACGCTGAATTGCGACTGCCCGCCCGGACGCTTGAGAAACACCACCAGGTGCCGTGCCACTTCCAGGGCGACGGCGCGGCCCAAATCCTCCTCCACCAGCGCCAGGCACAAGTCGATGCCAGCCGTGACGCCGGCCGAGGTCCACACCGCGCCTTGTTGAATAAAGATCGGGTTCGCCTCCACCGTCAGCGCAGGAAACTTGCGCGCCAGTTCTTCGCAGCGCGTCCAGTGGGTGGCCACGCGGCAGCCGTCGAGCAAGCCGCTGGCGGCCAGCAGGAACGCGCCGGTGCACACCGAAGTCATGCGCCGGGTGTGTTTGGCTTTGTCGCGAACCCACTCCACCAGCGCCGGATCTTCAGCGGCACCGTATACGCCCCAGCCGCCGGCGATCACCAGTGTGTCGCAAGGTTTGTCGACGGCGGGCAGCGGCTCGGCTAACAGCGCCAGCCCGGCGGAAGTCGTCACCGGCGCCGACTGGGCAGCAATCACTGAGGCGGCATAAGGCAACGGCAAGCCTTGCTGGCGGAACAGATCGTTGGTGGATGCAAAGACCTGCAACGGCCCGGTCACGTCGAGCACTTGGGCGTTTTCAAACGCGAGTACGTGGATAATTCGAGGCATGGTTGGCGTGATTCGTGGGCTCAATGGCGTATTCGCCAAAGCCTAGGCCTCTAAAGTGAAGCCGTCCACCCCTTTATCGGAGCTTCATCATGACCTTGCAGATCGGCTTTCTGTTGTTTCCCGGCATCCAGCAACTGGACCTTACCGGCCCTTATGACGTGCTCGGTTCACTGCCGGACGTGAAACTGCACCTGGTGTGGAAGGACCTGGCGCCGGTCACGTCGAGTACCGGGCTGGTGTTCACTCCGAGCATGACCTATGCCGACTGCCCGAGCCTGGATGTGATTTGCGTACCCGGCGGCTCAGGCGTCGGCGCGCTGATGGAAGACCCGCCCACCCTCGACTTTCTCAAAGCTCAGGCGGCCACCGCACGTTACGTGACCTCGGTATGCACCGGCTCGCTGGTGCTCGGCGCAGCCGGATTGCTGCGCGGGCGCAAAGCGACCACGCACTGGGCCTACCACGACCTGCTCGCCCCGCTCGGCGCGATCCCGGTGCAGGCGCGGGTGGTGCGTGACGGCAACCTGTTGACCGGTGGCGGCATTACCGCCGGGATTGATTTTGCCCTGACCCTGGCAGCCGAGTTGTACAGCGAGGCGGCAGCGCAACTGGTGCAGCTGCAGATTGAATACGCCCCGGCCCCGCCGTTCGACTCAGGCAGCCCGGACACCGCGCCCAGGCATGTGCTGGAAGAAGCGCAGAAACGCACGGCGGAATCGCATCGGGTACGCGCTGAGATCGTGGCGCGGGCGGCTGCACGGTTGGGTTGAGCCCCCTTTCCCGAAGATAAACCCGGCTTCTGTGGCGAGCGGGCTTGTGTGGCGAGCGGGCTTGCCCGCGTTGGAGTGCGAAGCGCTCCCAAAACCTGACGACGCGGTATAACTGATAAACCGCGTCGTCAGGTTTTGGGGCTGCTACGCAGCCCAACGCGGGCAAGCCCGCTCGCCACACAAGCCCGCTCGCCACAAGCCATTTTCATCTTGAGTTTCAAAGCAGCTTAAACCCAACTCAAAACCCTATATAACGGGTACTTAGCGAGTTTCATTAGAGCCTGTTTGTCCCCTTTTCCTACCTCTCTTCAAAAAGGTTTTCCATTCAAACAGGAAAATTCTCACATTTGTTCCTACACTCCAAATCACACCCTTTCACCGAGTGTTTGAACAAGGAAAGTCAATAAAATGCCGCAAAAAAGACTGATTAACGTGTCTGGTATGCCACCTCCGCACCACTGTCAATTCATTGACAAAGCAAAGTAAAGGAACACTCCTTACGTCACTACTCCGCACATTTCCTTCATGTGGACCGTTTCATTTGGATGAAAAAAGTTGCGTTTTACCCAGAGTCGTCATTGTTCGCCGTGCCCGGATAAGTAGCCGAACAGAAAGCCTGGAGTGCAATGAGGGATGTTTTTATGCGAGAGAAGTCGTCAGTCGATAGCCTGTTTCTGACCCGCGCCGGTTTTGTTGAGTTCTTTGTTGTTTTCGTCAAATTGATCCACGGTCTGACGGCCATTTTGCCGCCGTTGGTGCTGGTGCTTTTTATCGACCCGATGGACCCTGAGATGCGCTCCCACTTTCTCGGGCTGCTGCTGTTTTTCGCGATCATGACCATCATCCTGTTTCACGCCATGGGCATCTATTCCGAAGAGCTGTTCAGCAACCGCCTGCGCCTGCGTACGAAAACCGTGGCCTGGTCCGCAGCCTTTTGCATCCTGCTGTTCATGTACCAGATCCTGCAGTTTTTCCCGCAGCTGACGCCGCGCAACATGGTGGTTTGGTACATCGCAAGCCTGGGGCTGTTGTGCGTCGAGCGCCTGTTCATGCTGCGCCTGTACCGCAACTTGATGCGCAAGGGCAAATACCTGCAACGCACGGTGATTCTGGGTTTCACCGACACTGCCGTGCACGTCGCCGACCACCTGCAACGCAATGGTGATATCCGCTCCGGCCTGATCGGTTTTATCGACGACCGTACCGAACGCATTCCCAAGGAATTGAGCAACCTGCCCCTGCTGGGCAACACCCGCGACCTGGAAACACTGATCCGCGCCGAGCAGGTTAACCAAGTGATGATCTGCCTGCCCTGGGCCGCCGAGCAGCGTATTCATGGGCTGGTCAATCGCCTGCGGCAAATGTCGGTGAACGTGATGCTGGTGCCCGACATGGCCGCCCTGCGCTACGGCCACAGCAAGATCACCGATGTGGGCGGCATCCTGATGTTCAACACCTCGCAGCTGCCGTTGCGCGGCTGGTCGCCGGTGATCAAGCGCTTTGAAGATTTGCTGTTGGCAAGTTTCGCACTGGTGGCGCTTTCCCCGGTGATGCTGGCGACGGCGATTGCCATCAAGCTCGATTCCAAAGGCCCGGTGCTGTTTCGCCAGAACCGTTACGGCTACAACGACAATGAAATTCGCGTGTTCAAGTTTCGCTCGATGTTCACCGACCAGAGCGACTTTACCGCCGAGCAACAGACCACCCGCAAAGACCCGCGCATCACCCGCGTGGGCCGCATCATCCGCAAGACCAGCATCGACGAGCTGCCGCAGCTGTTCAACGTGCTGCTGGGCAACATGTCGATGGTCGGCCCGCGCCCCCACGCCACGGCCACCAAGGCAGCGGGCATTGCGTTTGAAGTGGCGGTGAGCGAGTACAGCTCGCGGCATCGGGTCAAGCCGGGCATCACCGGCTGGGCGCAAATCAATGGTTATCGGGGTGAGACCGACACCCTGTTCAAGATCCAGAAACGTGTCGAGTACGACCTGGAGTACATCTCCAAGTGGTCGGTGTGGTTTGACTTGTACATCGTCTTCATGACGGTCCCGGCCGTCCTTTCCACCAAGGAAGTCTATTGATGAATACCCTCAACGGATTAATTCCCTGCATTATTTCCGGTGGTTCGGGCACGCGGCTGTGGCCAGTGTCCCGGCAAAACATGCCCAAGCCCTTCATGCGCATGCGTGACGGTCAGAGCCTGCTGCAGAAAACCTTCCAGCGCGCCGCCAAACTGCCGGGTGTGGAAAGCGTGCTCACGGTGACCAACCGCGACCTGCTGTTTCGCACCCTCGACGACTACCGAGGGGTCAACAAAGCCCACCTGCCCCTGGACCTGCTACTCGAACCGTTTGGGCGCAACACGGCGGCGGCCATCGCAGTGGCGGCCTTGCATGTACAGGAACATTTTGGCCACGAGGCCCAGTTGCTGGTGATGCCCGCCGACCATTTGATCCTCAACGAAGTCGCGTTTGCCGAGGCCGTCACCCAGGCCCGGGACCTCGCTGAAGCGGGCTACCTGGTGACCTTCGGTATCCAGCCGGACCACCCGGAAACCGGTTTTGGCTACATCGAGCAAGGTGAAAAACTGAGCCACGGCAACCGGGTCAAACGCTTTGTAGAGAAACCCGACCTGGCCACCGCCCAGGCCTACCTCGACGGCGGTAAACACCTGTGGAACGCCGGCATGTTCTGCTTCAAGGCCAGTACCCTGGTCGACGAACTCGCCGCCCACGCGCCCGACGTGCTGACCGCCGCCAAGGCCGCGCTGGAACACAGCCAGAGCCTGCAAAACAAAACCTCACGCCAGCGTGAACTGGACTCAGAGGCGTTCGGCAGCGCGCCGGACATTTCCATCGACGTGGCGCTGATGGAGAAATCCCAACAAGTCGCCGTGGTGCCCTGCGACATCGGCTGGAGCGACATCGGTTCCTGGGAAGCCCTGCGCCAGCTCACGCCGAGTGATGCCCATGGCAACCAGGTCAATGGCGAAGCGATTTTGCATGACGTGCACAACTGCTATATCGACTCGCCCAAACGCGTGCTCGGCGCCGTGGGCGTGCGTGACCTGATCATCGTCGACACCCCCGATGCCCTGCTGATCGCCGACGCCCACCGCAGCCAGGATGTGCGCTACATCGTCGCCGAGCTCAAGCGCCAGAACCATCCGGCGTTCAGCCTGCACCGCACCGTCACCCGGCCGTGGGGCACTTACACGGTGCTGGAGGAAAGCACTCGCTTCAAAATCAAGCGCATCGTGGTCAAGCCGCAAGCGTCGCTGTCGCTGCAAATGCACCATCACCGCAGCGAACACTGGGTGGTAGTCAGCGGGGCCGCGCAGATCACCAATGGCGAGCGCGAATTTTTGATCAACGCCAACGAGTCCACCTACATTCCGGCCGGGCACAAACACCGCCTGACCAACCCCGGCATCATCGACCTGGTGATGATCGAGGTGCAGAGCGGCGAGTACCTGGGCGAAGACGATATCGTGCGTTTTGACGACATCTACGGGCGTGCGCCTGCAGAAGTGAAAAAATGACATGCGCACCTCGTTGATCATCCCGACCCGCAACGCGTCCAGCCACCTGGCGCGACTGCTGCCTGCGCTGCAGATGCAGACGCTGCAACCGGACGAAACGCTGGTGGTCGACAGCGCTTCGAGCGATGACACCGTGGCGCGCTTTCGCGAATTCGGCGCCCGGGTCGAAGTGATCGACGCCCGCGACTTCAACCACGGCGGCACGCGACGCTGGGCCAGCGAACAGGTGAGCGGCGACGCCCTGATCGTGATGACCCAGGACGCGATCCCCGCCGACGCCGAAACCTTCGCCAACCTGCTTGACGAATTGCAGCAAGACCCGCTCAACGGCGTGGCCTACGGCCGCCAACTGCCGCACCCCGGCGCCGGCGTGCTGGGCGCGCAGTCACGGCACTTCAATTACCCGGACCAGAGCCGCAGCAAAAGCCTGGCCGATGCGCCGCAGTTGGGGATCAAGACCTGCTTCAGTTCCGACTCGTTTTCGGTGTACCGGCGCAGCGCGTTGCAGGCCGTGGGTGGTTTCCCAGCCGATGTCATCGGCAGTGAAGACGCCTACGTCGCCGCACGCCTGCTGATCGACGGCTATAAGGTGCGCTACGCCGCCTCGGCGCGGGTGTACCACTCCCACGATTACCGACTCATGGATGAGTTTCACCGCTACTTCGACATTGGCGTGTTCTACGGTCGCGAGCCGTGGATCCGCGAAGCCTTTGGCGATGCCGGCGGTGAAGGTAAACGCTATGTACTGGCTGAGCTCGCGGCATTGCGCGCAGCCGGTGCATTGCACCGCGTACCCGAAGTCCTGGTGCGCAGCGCGTTCAAGTTGCTCGGCTACCGGCTGGGCCATCTGGAACGCCGGCTCCCACTCGCCCTCAAGCGGCGCATCAGCATGTTCCCCGGTTATTGGAGGTGAGCAGCATGACCAACAGGAAGTCCCCCTTTATGAAAAAAACCGTGCTCATCCTGGCCATGATGGCCTTGGCCGCCTGCAATACACCGGCACGCATCGTCCGACCGGACGGCCAGGCCGTCGAGGACGGCAAGCGCGCCCTCGACCAGCTGGCGCAGTTGCCACCAGCCGTGGAGCGTATCCGCGTCGGCGACCAGCTGCGCATCGTGCGCGATGCAGGGGAGATGCCGACGCTGTCGGCGTTCAACGTCAGCACCATCTATGAGCTGACGCTGTACACGGTGCAAACCGACGGCAAGATCAACTACCCGTTCCTGGGGCCGATTCAGGTCGCGGGGCGCCCGCCCTCGGAGCTGGCGACCGAGCTGAGCAACAAGCTCGCACCGGTCTACCGCGAGCCACGGGTGACGGTGAACATCAACCAGGCACCGGGTAACTCCGTGATCGTCGGCGGCGCGGTGAATAACCCGACGGCGGTGCAGATCGGCACGGCCAATACCCTGGAGCAAGCCATTGTCGGCGCCGGCGGGGTCAACCCTTCGGGTGATGCAAGCATGGTTGCGCTGTTGCGCGAAGATGCCCAGGGCGTGTACCGCGCTTACTTCCTGGACTTCAGCCAGTACCTCAAACCCGGCCCCAACGGACGCAAAGCCGTGCGCCTGCAACGCGGCGACGTGGTGTTCGTGCCCAAATCCAATGTCGGCGAGCGCATTCAGGGAGTGGATACCTACTTGAACCAATTGATCCCGTTCACCAAATCCATTGGGGTTGGCTACAACTACACCAAAACCAGCGGCGGCAATAACTAAAGGAGCGACATCCCATGATCGAGATCCGTTCTTTTCGTGATCTTCTGCGCCTGTTCTACATCTTCCGGCACGAGTTCAAGCTGGCGGCCGTCGCGGCGCTTGTGATTATTCTGCTGGGGGCCTTTTTATTGCCGGCCAAGTACGAGTCCACCGCGCGCCTGCTGGTGAAGCCGGGGCGTGATTCGACGCTGCCGATCGAGATCAGCAACCGCCAGGCGCTGGTCATGCCCAGCACCCAGCGTGACCCGATTGTCGACGAGGAACGCCTGCTGACCGGTCGTCCGATCGTGCGCTCGGTGGCTGAGCACTACCTGGAAGTAATCGACAACGCGCCGCCGCCGGAAGGGTTCTGGAAGCGCACCAAGTACTACATCAAGGCCGGCGTCGGCAGCGTGTTCGATGGCATCCGCGTGGTGCTCGAAACCGTGGGTATCGTCGAAAAAACCACGCCGGTGGAGCGCCTCGCCGCCAGCCTGGAAAAGAACTTTGAAGTGAGCCACGCCGTGGGCTCGACGGTTATGGACATCAGCTTCAAATGGGGCGACCCGGAAATTGCCCAGGCGGTGGTCAAGGACTGGGTCGAGACTTATGTCGCCGAACGCACCCAGGCCTTGGGCCGCAAGAGCCTGTACGCGTTCTATGAAGGCCAGGTGAATACCAGCGCCAACGAGATCCAGAGCTACA
This sequence comes from Pseudomonas fluorescens, assembly GCF_002022275.1. GTDB lineage: Bacteria > Pseudomonadota > Gammaproteobacteria > Pseudomonadales > Pseudomonadaceae > Aquipseudomonas > Aquipseudomonas fluorescens_AJ. Next base: position 26,392 of record NZ_MSDF01000028.1, on the reverse strand, counting down.
AGCAACAGATCCTCACGCGCCTTAATGAGATCGGCGCGGCGAGCATCACCGACCGCCTGGAAGACTTGTCCGAGCGCATCAACGTGCTGCGCGGCGAGACCTTCAATACCACCCGCTTGATCGCCTCTTCCGACAGCGCCATCGCGAGCACCCGCACTCAGCTCAAGACCCAGCCCAAGGAAGTGACCACGGTCCGCCAGATCGCCTTGAACCCCCAGCAGCAGGATCTGCGTCGCCTGCTTAACCAGAAGCTGCTGGAAAAGGCCGACATGATGCGCACCTACACCGACAACGCGCCGCCCGTCAAAGCGCTGGATGCGTCGATCCGTGCGATGCAGGCCCATGTCGCCAGTGAAAGCAATACCGTGCAAAGCTCGGAAAACCGCGCGCCGAACACCCTGGAAATCCACTTGCAGCGCGTGCTGCTGGATGAGTCGAGCAACAACCTGGCCCTGCGCACCCAGCTGGTTCAACAGCAACAACAACTGGTTAACCTGGAAGCCCAACGCAAGCAGGCCCTGGAAGTCGAACCGGAGCTGGCCCGCCTTTCCCGCGAGCTGGGCGCCACCGAGCGCAACTACGCGCTGTACGTGGACAACCTGGAAAAATCGCGCATCGACCGTGAGCTGGATAACAGCCAGATCAGCAACATCGCCGTGATCGAAGAAGCCACCCTCAACCCGGGCCGCATCTTCCCCAAAACCCTGGTGATGCTGGTGCTGGCGATCCCGTTTGCCATCGTCGTCGGCTTGCTGGTGATCTACCTGTGCTACTTGCTCGACCAGCGCATTCACGATGGCGGGTTGGTGGAACGCAAGTTCGGCCTGCCGCTGTGGACCACCTTGCCGGAGCTGGACACCAGCACCGCGCAGGGCACCAACGCGTTCAATGCGAGCATCTACCGGCTGTACAGCCTGCTGCAGCCTAACCGCATTGCCGAGCAGGGCCTGACCCTCGGGTTGACTTCGGCGCGCCATGGCGAGGGTGTGACGTTCGTGGTGGAACAGCTGCGCCTGTTGCTGCAGGAAAACGGCGTGAATGTGCGCGTCGGCGGCCTGGCCACCGCCGAGCCCGGCGAAGTGGTGCTGCTGGATGCTTCGGCGTTGCTGGATAACCGTGATGCGTTCATCACCCTGCGCCGCGCCGACCTGATCGGCCTGGTGGTGGAAGCGCAGCACAGCACGGTGCCGGTGGTGGAACATGCGCTGTCAATCCTCAACACCGCGTTTGGCAAAGTGGACGGCATCATCATCAACCGGCGCAAATTCGAAGTGCCGGCCAAGGTGCTCAAGACCATCGCCAAATACCGGGGGGCGTTCTGATGCGCATCGCCCTGCTCGCCCCTTTGCCGCCGGAGAAAAACGGGATCGCCGACTACGCGAACCATTTCAAGTCGGCACTGGAGCAAGTGGGCGTGACGGTGGCAACACCGTTGACTGGCGTTGAAGGCAACAGCGTGGCAATCAAACAGGCCATCAGCGGCTTTGACTGGCAGAGCGTGGACCTGGTCCACGCCGAGCTGGGCGGCGGGCGACTCGGGGAGTTTTTGGCCCTGCGCGAATTGCGCAAGGCTTACCCCAACCTGCCGTTGACCGCCACCGTGCATGACCCGGAACGTATGGTGTGGCGGCGCGAACACCTGCCGTTTCCGCTGAACCTGCTCGAACGTTTGCCCAGCCCATTGCCGCAGGCAGCCGTCGTGCTGGCCGACCCGCTGACGTTGCGCGAAGAACGCCACGTCGCCAAGAGCCTGACGCGGCTGATCACCCTCACCCGCCTTGGCGCTGATTGCCTGACCCAGCGCATGCAGCTTCCAACGGGCAAAGTGGCCGTGATCAACCACGCCAACCTTGCGATTGCGTCGGCACCCTTGCCGCCGCTGGACACCCTGCACCTGCTGTATTTCGGTTTTATCTACCGTGGCAAAGGCATTGAAGACCTGTTGCAGGCCCTGGCCGCCGTCTTCAAACAAGCCCCCGAATTGCGTGACCGTGTGCGCTTGACCCTGGCCGGGGGCACTGCCCCTGAAATGGCGTTTGGCGCGGGCGGTAATTACCTGGAAGACCTCAAAGGCCAAATCGCCAACCTCGGCCTGGATGGCAACATCGACTGGCGGCTGAACCTGCCGGCCGACGACATTGCCCAGACGATCCAGGCGCACCATGTGATGGTGCTGCCGTATCGTGAATCGAAAAAACTCGGTTTGCTGGGGCGCCAGCGCGGCACCAGTGGCGCCCTGTCCTGGGCTACCGCGTGCGGTCGCGGCGCGATTACCTCCAATGCGCGGGCGTTTGCCGAAGAGGTCGCCAGCGGCAACGGCGCGATCTACCCCGAAGGCGACGTGAACGCATTGAGCGAGCAACTGTTGCGCCTGGCACGCACGCCCTCATTGGCCCGGGATTGGGCCGAACGCGCCGGTGAAATTGGCCGTGAACGCCTGTGGCCGCTGACTGCGCAAAAATTCAAGCAGCTCTTTGAGCAGGCGATTGCAGGAGCTCCTTATGGCGCGTAAACGCACCTACATTGCCACTCTCGCGGTGGTCGCCGCCCTGGGCCTGACCGCGTTTCTGTGGGGCCGCCAGGCCGACGCCGAGAACCATGTGCTCAAGGGCAACAAGGTCGTGGTGTGGAAGGATTTCCTCGGAGTGAACGCGCAGTTCATGTGGTTCAGCCCCACGCTGTATCAAAAGCAGATCGACAAACTCAAAGCGCTGGGCCTTGAGTGGGTACGCCTGGATTTGCACTGGGACCAGCTGGAGCCTGTGCAGGGCCAATACCAGATCGCAACCCTGGATCAGTTGGTCGGCAACTTGCAAACCAATCAGCTCAAATCCGTTTTCTATCTGGTGGGTTCGGCGCCGTTCGCCACCACTGCGCCGGCGGGAGCGCCGTATCAGGATCAGTACCCACCGCAAGACCCGAACCTGTTCGCAAACCGCATGGCGTTGTTGTCTCAGCGCTACCCCAGCGTGGATGCGTGGCAGGTGTGGAACGAACCCAATTTGCTCGGCTTCTGGCGCCCGGTAGCCGACCCCGCCGGTTTCGCAACCCTGTTGACCGCCACCGCCAATGCCTTGCGCGCGGTGAACCCGAGCAAGCCGGTGGTGGCGGCGGGCATGGCGTTTTTCAGTGAAATGCCCAACGGCCAGACCATGTTCGATGCGTTGGGCGCCCTCGGCGTGGCCAGCCTCAACACCACGATTTCCTACCACCCCTACACCCAATTGCCCGAAGGCAATGACCCGGCCAACCTCGACTTTATCGCCAAGACCACCGCGCTCAACCAGGCGCTGCGCAACGCCGGTGTGCAAACGCTGTGGAGCACCGAGTGGGGCTGGTCAACCTACCCCGGGCCCAAAGACGCTCAGGACATCATCACTCAGCAAAGCCAGGCCGATTACATCGTGCGCCGCGTGGCGCTGATGAGCGCGATGGATTACGACAAGATCTTCCTGTTCACCTTGAGCGACCTCGACCAGCGCGCCAGCGTGCGTGACCAGTCCTACGGCTTGCTCGATATCGACGCCAACCCCAAGCCGTCCTACACCGCGCTGAAGAATTTCCTCGACGTCAGCGGCCCGCAACTCACACCCGGCGACCCGCCCACCGCCGACCAATTGCCCGACGGCCTGTTCAGCATCGGCTGGACCCGCGCAGACGGCCACAAGCTGTGGTTTTTCTGGTCGGCCCAGGGCGGTAACGCGCATTTGCCTTCCCTTGCCAGCGCCACCCTGTACGACCCGCTGCGCGGCACGCAAACACCGGTGAGCGGCACCAACGGCTTGACTGTGCCGGTCAAGCCGAACCTGCAAATTCTGCTATGGGATTAGAGCCCGCCATGCGCATTTTATGGATCCTGCCCTATTCGCCCTGGCCTGCCACCAGCGGCGGCAAGACGCGCCAGTTCCATTTGCTGCGCAGCCTCGCCGCACGTGGGCACCGCATCACCTTGCTGCTGCATGACAAACACCCGGTGTCGCTGACCGATCGCCAGGTGCTGGAAGCTTTTCTCGAACACTTGATCATCCTGCCACGCCGCCCGCTGCGCAGCCTGAAAACCCTGGTGGCCGGGCTGTTTGCGCCCTACCCGCTGCTGGCCAGCGTGAATGGCCTGTCGGGCGGGTTGCAAGACACCTTCAACAGGTTGCTCAACGAGCAGTGGGACGTGGTGCAAATCGAGCACACTTACACGTTCCAGCCGTATGAAGATGCCCTGGCACGCAAGTCCCAGCCTTTTGTGCTGACCGAACATAACGTTGAATCGGCGCTGGGCGCCGCGACTTACGACCGTCTGCCGCGCTGGGCACTGCCGTTTATTCGCTACGATCAGTGGCGCTACAGCCGCTGGGAACACCGCGTGATGCGCCAGGCCACGCAGGTGGTCGCGGTGACCGACAGTGACGCCCAGGTGCTGGAAAAGATCGCCGGCAAACCGGTGTCGGTGGTGGTCAATGGCGTGGATTGCGATCACTTCGCCGCTGCCCACCCAGACCCCTCGACTCGCCGCGTGCTGTTTCTGGGCAACTATGAATACGCGCCCAACGTGGACGCCATCGAGTGGGCCCTGGATGAAATTCTGCCCAAGGTCTGGGAGCGCTGCCCCGATGCGCGCATGAGCGTGTGCGGGTTTGGCATGCCGGGCAGTTGGCGCGAGCGCTGGAAAGACCCGCGCATCGAATGGCAAGGCTTTGTACCGAACCTGCTGACCCTGCAATCGAGCTGCTCGGTATTCCTCGCGCCGTTGCGTCACGGCGGCGGCTCTAAACTCAAAGTGTTGGAAGCCCTGGCCGCCGGCCTGCCACTGGCGAGTACCGAGCAAGGCGTCTCTGGCCTGGACCTGGTCGAGGGCCTGGACTATCTGGGCGGCCAAAGCGCCTCCAGCCTGGCGGACGCCGTGGTGCGCCTGCTGCAATTTCCCGAAGCTGCCGCGCCCATGGGCGAAGCGGGCCGCGCCTATGTGCGGCGCGCCCATGACTGGAGCGTCGCCGCCAGCCAGCTGGAACAGGTGTACGCGACGCTGGCACCGCTCAATCAGAAGGAGCCCGCATGCGTGTAGGCCTGGATTACCGCACCGTCGGCACCTCGCCGCATTCGGGGATCAGCCGCCAGGTGTACGCCCTCGAAGATGCCCTGCGCGGCTTGCCGGGCATCGAGCTTGAGCGTTTTACCGTGGCGCCGCTGGGCGATGAAACCCGTCTGCAGGCGCACTGCCCGGCCTGGGGTTGCGCGAAAACGGCCATGCATCAACCGCAGAATCGCCTGCGCTTTGAGGCCGGTTTTTTGCCACACGCGTTGCGTGAGCAGCACATCGACCTCTACATCAGCACCTTCAATATGGGCCTGCCGCTGCCCCCCAAACCCAAAGGGTTGCGCACCGTTGTGCTGTTGCATGATTTGTTTCAGATCACCTTGAACAACTACCACGCCAACCGCCTGAAAGCGCTGGTCTACAAGACCAGCGATCGCTTGTCGATTGCCTGGGCGGTGCACAGCGCCGACCGCGTGTGGACACCTTCGCAATACAGCGCTGATGAAACCGTGCGGCTGTTTCCCAAAGCCGCGGGCAAGGTTCGCGTGCTGCCCAATCAGGTCGACGGTTTTGTCGGGCTGGCAGCAGACCTCACGGCGCGCCAGTTGCCCGAGCGTTACTGGTTGCTGGTAGGCACCCGGGAATTGCGCAAGAACATACCGTTCCTGGTGGACGCCTGGCAGCAGGCGCGGCTTCAGTCGCCTGATGTGCCGGAGTTGGTGCTGGTCGGCAGCCTTGAGCATTTGCCCGAGGCCCAGCGCAACCTGCCGGGCATTCGCGCACTGAGTGGGGTGTCGGACGCCGAGCTGCACGGGCTGTACCGTCAGGCATTACGCCTGTGGCAGCCGTCCTATGCCGAAGGGTTTGGCTTGCCGGTGATCGAAGCGTTAAGCGTCGGCACCCCGGTTGCAGTCGCCAGCGGCACCTCGCTGGACGAAATCACCCCACCACCGGCACCGCGTTTTTCACCCACCGATGGCCCGGCATTGGTTAAGTTGATGCTGGGGTTGGGTGAGCGCAGCGCTGAAGAATCCGCCGAACATTGCCGGCAGTGGGCGGAACGCTTTAACAGACACGCCTATCGCCAGCGCCTGGCAGAACTGATCGAGGAATTGACATGAGATTTTCCCTGGCCAGCCTCGTTGCCGTCCTCTTCGGCCTGTTGTTTGGTGCTCTGGCCTTGTTGCTGTCACCGGCCAAGGCCTTTTTGGCCGTGATCGGCCTTGCCGGCGCAGTAACCATCCTGCGCTTTCCATTCTGGGGTTTGTTGCTGTTCGCGCTGGTCGCCACCTTCATGCCCTACTCGACCGTCAACCTGGGCATTCGCAGTACCGTGAGCGAGGCCATTCTGGCGCTGACCTGGGGCGCAGTGCTGTGGCACCACTTCCTCGCACGCCTGCCGGATGCGCCGCGCCTGGCACGCCGACCCACCGACCAGATGCTGCTGTGGCTGATGCTGTTCAGTGTGTTCCCGTTTATCGTCGGCCAGGTGACTATTCACGCCGACACCAGCGGCGTGGCCAACTGGCTGCGTTGGCTGTTGAGCCTGTCGGCCGTGTTCCTTGGCGCTAAATTGCTGACTGACTACAAGCACCGCGAATCCCTGGTGATCGCCCTGTTGCTGGGCACCCTGGCGATGCTGGTGCTGTCGATCGCCGTGTTTGTGCGCACGCGCTCCGGGGCGGGCATTGCGCCGATTCTGGCGGTGTTCAATTACGGCAACTTCGACATGCTTAAATTCAGCCTTGAGGCGATGTCCTCGCGCATGGGTTCGCCGTGGATGCACCCGAATGCCATCGGCGGGATCATGGCGTTGCTGCTGCCGTTGGCATTTTGCTTTGGTATGACCGAGCAAGGCTGGAAACGCGCGCTGGGCCTGGGCGTGGCGTGCCTCGGCGCGGCCGCGTTGCTGTTGGCCAGTAGCCGTGGTGCGATGGTCAGCCTGGCACTGGTGCTGATGTGGATGGCCACGCGCCGCGTGCCGTATACCGGGCGTTTGCTGATGATCGGCGCGGCGCTGACCGTAGCGCTGGTGATGGCTTATCCACCGTTGCAGGACCGGCTGGCGACAATTTTCTCGTCGAGTAACGCCAGTACCGAAGTGCGTTTTGATGAGTACCGCATGTTCCCGCAGGCCGTGGCCGCCTACCCGTTCGGCATCGGTTTCAAAGTCGACCCGCCGGTGCCGGGCACGCAGCTGCTGGGGATTTCCAACCTGTGGCTGAACTTCATCTACAAAACCGGGATCGTCGGCATGCTGTTGTTTGTGGCCGTGACGGTACGCTGGTGGCGCGAGGCGCGCCCGGAGAAAGGCCCGATCCGCCTGACCAAGGACAACGCCTTGTGGCTGGGCAGCACCGCCGGGATTCTCGCGGCGCTGGTCAGTGGGTTGTTTGACCACTACTTCAGCTTTGCCGTAGTGATGGTCGCGCTGTTCTGGCTGATGGTGGGCATTAATGTGCTCGAGGCGCGGCGGCTGTTTCCGGCGCGCCTGCCTCACGTCAAGGCGGTGGTTTTTCGCAAGCCGATCTTTGACGGCGCGCGGCCTTAGTCATGCTGGGTTCCGCCGCGTGGCTGACCCTGGCGACTCTGCTCGGCCTGTGCCTGGGGTTCGCCCGCGAATGGCTGCTGGTGGCGGCGTGGGGCGCCGGGGAGCGCAGTGATGCATTCCTGATCGCGCTGTTTTTGCCTGAAGCCTTGCGCATGTCACTGGCCGGCGGCGTGTTGAGTGCCGCCGCGTTGCCGTTGTACCTGCAACGCAAGGACGGCGCGCGGCTGGACTGGCTGGCGGTGTTGTTTCCGGCCCTGATGCTGATCGCCCTGGTAACCAGCCTGTTGCTGAGCCTGCTGGCGCCGTGGCTGGTGCAACTGCTCGGCCCCGGCTTGGCTGCCAGCGCCACGGCGTTGGCCGCAAGTAATTTGCAGATCGTCGCGTGGTGCGTGCCGGGCTTGATGCTGCATGCGCTGTTCAGTATTCCGTTGCAGGCCAGTGAACGTTTTGTGCTGGCGGGGCTGGGCTCGCTGCTGTTCAACCTGCCGCCGGTGACCTACCTCGCGCTGGCGGGCACTGCCACGCAACCGCATGCCCTGGCGTTGGCGTGCCTGGCCGGCAGCCTGTTGATGCCGCTGGCGTTACTGCCATCGATTTGGGGTCAGGGCTGGCGGCCGTGGCGCTGGCAACTGCGTTTCGCGCCCCTGCGCGAACTGGGCCAACGCATCGGCCCGCTGTTGCTGAGCAATGGCGCCAGCCAAGGGTTGGCCTTGATCGAGCGGCTGGTGGCCTCGCTGCTGGGCGAAGGCGCGGTGACCTGGGTCAACCTCGCTCGTAAGCTGATGAACCTGCCGCTGATTGCATTGATGAGCCTCAACCAGGTGCTGCTGGGCATGATGAGCCGCCGCCAGGGCGATGAACGCCTGGCTCTGCTCAAACGCGGCCTGGAAACTGCCAGCGTGCTGACCCTGCCTGCCGGTGTTGGCCTTGTGGCGGCGGCGCCAAGCCTGGTGGCGTTGCTGCTGCCCAAACAATCGGCGGATTCGCCGTTGCCGTTGCTGCTGGCGTGGTTCGCCGTGCCGTTGGTGTTTGGCGCATGGAACGCCTTGCTCGCGCGTTACGCCTACGCCGCCGGCGATACGCGCCAGCCCTTGCGCTGTGAGCTGCTCGGCAGCCTGGTCAACGTGTGTCTGCTCGGCGCCCTGCCCTTCGTGTTCGGCCTGGCGGGAATCCCGCTGGCGGCACTGGCGGGCGTGATCTGCACGGCGCTGCTGTTGATGCAGCGCCAGGCATTGCTTGGCGCCCTGCCTTGGGCGCGGCACTGGGCACTCAGCGCGCTGGTGATGGGGTTGGCGGCGCTGGGGCTGTTTCGGATTGACGGTGTGTGGCTGCAACTGGGGTTGAGCACCCTGGCAGGCGCCGGGGTGTTACTGGGCATGGGGCTGTGGTTGAAGCCGTGGCGCAAGGTATGAATGGGCAAGCGAGGGTGATCAGGTGAAACATCGTTGGATTCAAATGGATATCGCCAGGGGCATCGGCATCCTCGTGATCGTGTATGCCCACAGTTGGTTCGTCGCTACGTCCCCGGACCTGATGTACCCTATCCTGGCGTCGTTCATCTTGCCGTTGTTCTTCTTTTTGTCCGGGGTGTTTTTCAAACCCGAGCAGCCGTTTGTGGAGATGGCGATACGCAAGGCCGATGGCCTGCTCAAGCCGTTTTTCTTCACCATGCTGCTGTATGTGATCGTGCGTGCCGTACTGCGCGGGCAACCGCTGCTGCCGGATATCGGCGGTGTGCTGTATGCCTCCGTAGACACGATTCCGTGGCAGGCGATGTGGTTTTTACCGCACTTCTGGGTGTCGATTCTGTTCAGTTGGGTGATGCTGCGGTTGATCCAGCGACTGAAATTGCCGCTGTGGGCGAGCGGCCTGCTGATGGCGGTACAACTGTTAATCGGCATCTGGATGCTGCCGCTGTTCTGGCAGTTGCCGGTGACGTTCGGCGGGCAGAACTGGGTGCTGCCGGGGCTGCCGTTCAGCCTGGACATCACGCTGATCAGCAGCATGTACTTCGTTGTCGGCTACCTGCTGCGCGACTGGCTGCGCACGCACGCAGGCTCCTGGCTGACCTTGTTGATTTCGGTGCTGTTATTTGCCGCCGTGTTCATCCCGACCTGGGACACCATGGACCTCGCGCAACGGCGCTACGACCACTGGTTGTGGACCAGCCTGCTGGCGGTGATTGGCGTATACGCCTGCTGGGCCCTGGCGAAGGTGCTGATGGTGTCGGCTGTGGTGACGCGGGCGATGACCTATATCGGCCAGTCCACGCTGATCCTGTTGATTTTCCATGGCGAGATTCAGCACAAGACCTTTGACCTGATGGAGCGCCTGGGGCTGCATCCCTTCCTGGCGGCGTGTGTGGGTTTGGTGGTGGCGGTGGTGGTGCCGTTGTTGATCGGGGAAGTGATCAAGCGGGTGGCGTTTTTGCGGTTCTTTTACTTTCCGTTTCCGGTGCGTAAAGCGCCGAAATCTTGAGAACACTGCTGGCCCTCTGTGGGAGCCGGGCTTGCCCGCGATGGCGGCGTGTCAGCGACAGAATACTTGGCTGATACACCGCTATCGCGGGCAAGCCCGCTCCCACAGGGTTAAGCGTTGTCAGTCATCGAGCTGTTGCGCAGGGGCTGGCTTGCTGCCGGGCTTGACCGGCTTGGCAGCTTTGCCACCTTTGGCTGGTGCGGCGGCAGCAGGCTCCGGTTCCGCAGCAGCGGCGGCTTCTTTTTCAGCCATGGGCATCTGGTCGATGGCGCTGAAAAAATCCTTCAAGTCGAGGGTGTCCGGCGGTACCGTCTTCTCGAGTTTCTTCTCGCCATCCTTGCCCACCAAAATCACCTTGGTGCCACTGCCGGCGCCGAGCTTCAGGGCGCGAATCAACGCATTGGTTTCAGGTGGCGTGAGCTTTTTGTTGTCCTTGGCGTCCTTGGCGAACTTCTCGCCTTCCGCGCCGATGCTGCCGAACTTCACGGTGTAGAACACCATGCTGCGCTCTTCAAAGGACTGCTTGTTGGCAGGCTCGTCCAGTTGTTTCTGGAGGGTTGCCAGGGTGGAGTTGCCGGAATCAAGTTCCACTACCACCAAGGGGCGGGCTTTGCCCAAATCCTGTTTGAGCGGGTTGATATCATCAGCGGCCAACAGCGGCCCCGTAAAAGCCATCAAGGTAGCCAGGGTCAGCGACCGGATGAGCATGCGCACCTCCTTTGAATTCCATGCAGGGTTCTTGAGTTTCATGTGTGCGACAGTCAAATTCAAGGATGATTCCTACACGACTTTAAGAAAGCGTAGGTCAGGACGCCCGCTACGCAAGGGCCTGGAGGGCTCAAGCGTGATTGTTTCCGTTGATTGCGGAAACATCATGAGACGTCCCAATCCGGCCAATGCCGCGCAAACACCGGGGCCACAACGGGGTCGGCGTCCACCTGCGCCAGCGTCTGGGCGAAGCCGGGGGCAAGGGCTTTGAGCACTTCGCGCGCCTCGTCCCAACGCGACACCGCCGCGGCCATGATGCCCAATGCATTCGGCACATCAGCGGGACCGAATAGCTGCTCGGCAAACTGGTCGGCAAACACTACCCAGGCTTGATGCAGGTAACGCCGAGTGCCGGTGGTCAATTGCGCTTGCACAGTCTGATCCGCCTCGCCCAGCCAGCGTTGCGGGTAGTCGATGATGCCGATGGCCGAGTAGCAATTGGCGGCGATGTACACCAGGCCTCGGATGATCTGCGCGCGATTGCCGGCCAGTAACCCGGAGGCGGGAAACTCCAGGCCTAGATGGATCAGGATTGCGGCGCTTTCGGTCAGCACCTGGCCATCGGGGGTGACCAGCGTGGGAATCTGCTTGAGCGGGTTGATCCGCGCCAGCGCCTCACTGCCCTCGCTGTCTTCCCAGGAGCTTGCGTCGATCCGCCGCCACTGCACCCCACAACGCTGCAGGGCGATTTCAATCATGCAGGAGCCAGATTCGTCGATGCCATAGAGCGTGTACATGGGGCTTTTCTCCTAGCGCTGCAGTTTGGCCTGCAAACTGGCTTTCACCTGCGGCCATTCCGAATCGATGATGCTGAAGCGCACCGAATTGCGTTTGCGCCCATCGGGCATGATGCGTTCGTGGCGCACGATGCCTTCCTGCACGGCGCCGAGGCGCAGGATCGCGGCGCGGGATTTTTCGTTGAGTTCGTCGGTAGTGAATTGCACGCGCACACAGTCGAGGACTTCAAACGCGTAAGTCAGCAGCAGCAACTTGGCCTCGGTGTTGATGCCGGTTTTTTGTGTGGATTGCGCCAGCCAGGTATGACCGATTTCCAGCTTGCGGTTGACCCGGTCGACCTTCCAGAAACGCGTGCTGCCGACCACCTGGCCGCTGTCGCGGCGCACGATAGTGAACGGAATGACAGAGCCGGCGTCGCGCCCGACCAGCGCGGTGTCGATGTACTTATCGACGGTATCCGGACCGGGCACATTGGTGACTTTGAGGTTCCACAGCTCGCCATCGGCGGCGGCGTCGAGCAAGGCGCCAGCGTGTTCGCGTTGCAGGGGGAGGAGTTCGACGTGAGTGCCGGTCAGGGTGATCTGGGTCATGGAGCGCTGCGCCGTGTGAGGGGGTCGTCAGTGACACAGAGTGCAGGCTCCCCACGCGCTTGGGCAAGCGTTTTAGAACAGGCCCATTTGCCCGCCGACCAGCGTGCCGAAATCATCATTCACGAACGGCAGGATCGCGTCGGCCACCGGCTGCAATTGCTTGGTGACGTAGTGGTCGTAGTCGATCGGCGCCTGGCGCACTTCGAGCGGCTCCGGACCATTAACGCTGATCACGTAGCTGATCCAGCCGCCGCGCTGGTACTGGCGCGGGCGGCCCAGGCGGTCGTTGTATTCATCCGCCAGCCGCGCGGCGCGCACATGGGGCGGGACGTTGCGTTCGTAGTCGTCCAACCGGCGGCGCAGGCGCTTGCGGTAGATCAGCAAGTCGTCCAACTCGCCGCTCAAGGTGCGGCGCACGTAGTCGCGGATGTACTCCTGATGGGGTTGGCGATGGAAGATGCGCTGGTAGAGTTCCTGCTGGAATTGCCGCGCCAACGGCGACCAGTCGCTGCGTACGGTTTCCAGGCCTTTGTAGACCATTTCCTCGCTGCCATCGCCTCGCACCACCAAGCCTGCGTAGCGCTTCTTGCTGCCCTCCTCCGCGCCACGAATGGTCGGCATGAGGAAGCGGCTGAAGTGGGTTTCATATTGCAGCTCCAGAGCGCTTTGCAAGCCGAACTCGTTCTGCAAATGCGCACGCCACCAGCCGTTGACGTGTTGCACCAGCGCCTGGCCGATACGGCTGGCGTCTTCCCCGGAATGGGCACTGCCGAGCCAGACGAACGTCGAGTCGGTGTCGCCGTAGATCACCTCGTAACCCTGGGCTTCAACCAGCTCGCGGGTCTGGCGCATGATCTGATGGCCGCGCATCGTGATCGAGGACGCCAGCCGCGTGTCGAAAAATCGGCAACCGCTGGAGCCGAGCACACCGTAGAAGGCGTTCATGATGATTTTCAGGGCTTGGGACAACGGTGCATTGCGTTCGCGCTTGGCCGCTTCACGGCCTTCGGAAACCCGCGTGACGATGGACGGCAGACAATGGCGGGTGCGGGAAAAACGCGCGCCGCGAAAGCCTTCCACCGACTCGCTGTCGTCGGGGTGTTTGAGGCCTTCGATCAAGCCCACCGGGTCGATCAGGAAGCTGCGGATGATCGACGGGTAGAGGCTTTTGTAATCCAGCACCAGCACCGACTCATAGAGGCCAGGGCGCGAGTCCATCACAAAGCCGCCGGGGCTGGCCTCGGGCGGCTTGTCGCCCAGGTTCGGCGCGACGAAACCCTGACGGTGCATCAGCGGCATGTACAAGTGGGTGAAGGCCGCGACGGAGCCGCCGTTACGGTCAGCCGGCAAACCCGTAACGCTGGCACGTTCCAGCAGGAATTTAAGCAGCTCGGTCTTCTCGAAAATCCGCGTGACCAGCTCGCAGTCCTTGAGGTTGTAGCGCGCCAGCGCGGGCTTGTCCTCGGCGAACATGCGGTTGATTTCATCCATGCGCTGGTAGGGCGTGGAGATGTCCTTGCCTTCGCCAAGCAGGGTCTGCGCGACGTTTTCCAGGCTGAAGGATTCGAAACTCCAGGTGGCCGATCGCAGGGCTTCGATGCCGTCGATAATCAACCGCCCCGCCGCTGCCGCGAAGTAATGGTTGCGGCTGCCGTGCTCGCGCCAGGCCATGGGCTCACTGCCGCGCCCGAGCATCAGCGGCACGTTGAGGCGCTGGGCATGTTCGTGGAGCACACGCAGGTCGAACTGCACCACGTTCCAGCCGATGATCGCATCGGGGTCATGGGTGGCGAGCCATTCATTCAGGCGTTCGAGCAGTTGGGCGCGGGTGTCGCAATAATCGAGCTTGAAGTCCACCGCGTCGGCTTTGTTCGGCGGGCCGAGCATGTACACCTGACGCTCGCCACAGCCTTCGAGGGCGATGGAATAGAGGTCGCCCTGAGCGGTGGTTTCAATGTCCAGCGACACCAGTTTCAGCGGCGGGCGGTAGTCGGGGTCGGGTTTCATCTGCGCGTTGCACAGCACGCCGTCGGCATCCGGCGTGCCGCCAAACCACACCGGGGCGGTGATGAAGCGCTCCATCATGTAACGCTCGGGCGGGCGAACATCGCCTTCGTAGACGTCGACGCCAGCCGCACGCAGGCGTTTTTCCACGTCCATCGCCTGGCGGTGCTGGCGGGTGTACAAGCCCAGGACCGGCCGGTGATGGAAGTCGCACAACTGCAACGGGCGCAGCTCGATATCACGCTCGCCCTTGAGCAGCCAGTCGAGTGGTTTGCGATGGGCCTCGGGAATAAACATCACCGAGGTCTGCACGGGTAGGCGGATAAACCTGGGGCCCGTGTCGGTGGCCAGCCAAAAACTGACCTCCGTGCCGGCCGGGGTGTCGCGCCAATGCCGGGTCAGGACAAAACCCTGCTGTAAATCCACCGTACCGCACCTCAGGAATCGCTTTCAGGGCGTGATTCTACTCGGCATCGGCTCAAACGCGGCACGCAAACACGCGCGCAGACCCCAATCCGATAATTTTGTTGCAAAAACTTAATAACAATCACTATCATTTGCATCGGAGTCGTATCCGCGCAGCGAGGACGCGCAACGTTTGTTGCCCTTTTCCTCACTGTGACGGTTCGCCGTCAGGACCGACCATGCCCGCCCGACCTTCCGTGCCGTTTCGCCCGACCCTGCTCGCCCTTTGCTGTTCCCTGAGCCTCACCGCTCACGCTGCAACCCCAGCCACCCCGCAGGATGCGAACAACGTTCAGAGCGGTAACACCGTAGAACTGGGCGCCACCAACATCAACGCCGACGGCTCCGCGCCAAACGCCCTGCCCCCGGTGTACGCCGGCGGCCAGGTGGCGCGCGGCGGCCAATTGGGCGTGCTGGGCAATCAGGACATCATGGACGTGCCGTTCAGCATGGCGTCCTACACCGAGAAATTGATTCGTGACCAGCAAGCCGAGACCGTCGGCGATGTGTTGCTCAATGACTCGTCGGTGCGCCAGGCGTCAGGGTTTGCCAACCAGGCACAGGTCTTCGTGATTCGTGGTTTGCCGCTGAATGGCGATGATATTTCCTATAACGGTTTGTACGGCATTTTACCGCGCCAGATCATGTCTACCGATGCACTGGAGCGCGTCGAGGTATTCAAAGGCCCGAATGCGTTTATCAATGGCGTCACGCCCACCGGATCGGGAATCGGCGGCGGGGTCAACTTGCAGCCCAAACGTGCCGATGACGTACCGCTGCGCCGCTTCAGCACCGATATCAGCAGCGACGGTCGCGTGGGCGAGCATTTGGACATTGGCCAGCGCTTTGGTGAAGACAACCGCTTTGGCGCGCGCGTGAACATTTCCCAGCGCGAAGGTGATACCGGGATCGACGACGAAAACCAGCGTTCCAAGCTGTTCGCCATCGGTCTGGATTACCGCGGCGATGCGCTGCGCTTGTCGGGCGATTTTGTCTACCAGAAACAGCACATCAATGGCGGGCGTAACTCGGTGTTTCTCGGCACCGCGACCCATGTGCCGGATGCGCCGTCGGCAGACACCAACTACGCGCCGAGCTGGAATTCGACGGATATCGAAGACACCTTCGGCATGCTGCGCGGCGAGTACGACCTGAGCGACAACTGGACCGCCTACATCGCAGGTGGCGCCAAACATACCAACGAAAACGGCCGTTACTCGTCGGTCACACTGACAGACAACCTGGGCAACGCCAATGTGACGGGTTCTCGCATCCACCACCAGGAAGACAACACCAGCCTGATGGCCGGTTTGAATGGCAAATTCCAGACTGGCCCGGTCAGCCACAAGCTCAATTTTGGCCTGGCGGGCATTTGGACCCAGGCGCGTAACGCCTATGATTTTGACCTGACCAAATACGCCAGCAATATCTACAACCCGGTCGATGTGCCCGAGCCGAAAGCCGGTGGTTTCACCGGCGGCGACATGGGTGATCCAGGCATTACCGCCAAGACCTTCGTGCGCAGCGCAGCCGTTTCGGACACTTTTGGTTTCATGGACGACCGCTTGCTGTTCACCGCCGGTTTGCGTCGCCAGGAAATCGTCGTGCAAGGCTTCGCTTATGGTACGGGCACACGCACGGCCAACTACGATGCGTCGATCACCACGCCGGTGTATGGCCTGGTGTTCAAGCCGTGGGACCATGTGTCGTTTTACGCCAACCGCATCGAAGGCTTGGCCCAGGGCCCGACGTCACCGGTCGCCGCTGGCGGCGTGCCCGTCACCAATGGCAGCCAGGCTTACGCTCCGGCGCGCTCGAAGCAGATCGAGGCTGGCGTCAAGGTGGACATGGGCACGTACGGCGCCACGCTGGGTGTGTACCGTATCGAACAGCCGAGCGATGGCTATTCAGTGTTGAACGCCGGCGGCTTGAGCGCGACCTACGTGCGTGAGGGCCAGCAGGTCAACAAGGGCGTAGAGCTGAATGTCTTCGGCGAACCGCTTACCGGCCTGCGTCTGCTGGGTGGGGTGACGTTGATCGACACCGAGCTCAAAGGCACCAAGGGCGGCGTCAATGATGGCAACCGCGCCATTGGTGTGCCCTCTTTCCAGCTCAACGCTGGCGTGGATTGGGATGTGCCGGGCCTGCAAGGCGTGACCCTTAACGGGCGCATGCTGCGCACCGGCGGCCAGTACGCCGATGCGGCGAACAACCTGAGCCTGCCTGCGTGGAATCGCTTCGATGTAGGCGCACGCTACAACTTCAAGGTGGATCAGCGTGATGTGACGTTGGGTGCGACCGTGGAGAACGTGGGGAATACCAAGTACTGGGAATCGGCGCTGGGCGGCTATTTGAGCCAGGGCGACCCGCGGGTGGCGAAGTTGTCGGCGACGGTGGATTTCTGATTTCACACGCTCAACGCTTGTCTTGCCAGCGCGTTTAATTATTAGAATGCGCTGGCAATATCAAATAGCTATATAGGAAAATGGCGCGATTCTAGAAAAGGATTTCGCGCATGTCGTTTGTTCCCCGCCGTCTCGCCCTGCAAATTTCGTTGATTGTTTCTGGTGTGTGGATGCCTCTGGCGTCTAAAGCAGAGATCATGATTGACACACAGAACGCCACCACTCAGGTCATTGGTAACGGCGACGGGATAGATCCAAGCCTCTGGGTCAAGAGCTCCGGCACTATCAATACCGTGCAAAATGCCGTTGAACTCAAAGCCACCCCGTTTTGGGTACCCACTGTCTACGTCAACAATTACGGCCGGATTGTGTCTACCGGCGCCGGGGCCATCGTTACTCGTGGCATTCAAAATGACTATGGCTACTACTATGTTCGTAACTATGCCGGTGCAGTCATTGAGGGTGCAAACGATGCCGTTCGTATTGGTACGAGCTTAAATCAGTTCGGCGAAATCAATCTGAGTAATCGAGGCACTGTTCACGCCTTGAGCGGCCAGGCAGTGGACTTCAGTAGCGTTACCGGAAACAGTGCACGTACGACGCTTGATAACAACACAGGGGGTGTTATCAGGTCTGAGTCCGGTGACGGCGTGCGTACGGGTTCTCATATGAACCTCAGCAATTACGGCGAAATATCTACCGGTGACGTGCGCAACGTTGCCGATGCTTTCGACGCCATCAAAATCGACTCAGCCATGGATGTTCGAATTTCAAACGGCAGCTTGATTTCGGGTGGTCGTAATGGCGTTTCAGGTGCGCAGATCAGTTCGTTGGGTAACTATCTGGGCACGATCGAGGGGCGTAATGGTGCAGGTGTCATCTCTACAGGTGATGCCACTGTGTTCAACAGGGACGGCACGATCAAAGGCGGACAAGATGGCCGACTGACAAACATTGATGGTGACGGCGTATGGATTGGCGGCATTGCGCACATCAATAATTGGGGAGCGATTCAGGGGACCGGCTCCAGCGGTGTCGACAAAAATGGTCACGCCAATACCAGCGAAGGTGTGTCTATCGGTGGCGGCTATGTCTTCAACAGCGCCACGGGAGGGAGCATCACGGGGGCCAACAACGGCCTGCTCGCAGGCAATGGCTTGGGCGGTTCGGCACTGGCTGCAACAACGCTGGAAAATTACGGCGAGATACGCGGCCAGGATGGCTATGGTGTGAGGCTGATCGGCAATTTTGATGATCAGGTGTCCAACGGAGGGCTGATCAGTGGCGCCAACGGCATAGCCCTGGATATGGGCGGAGGCAACGACACGCTGACCCTGAAATACGGCGCACGCTTTGAAGGTGTGGTCGATGGCGGCACCGGCCGTAACACCATGATCATGGATGGCTACAACCGTTACTCTTGGCCTTCCACGCCTGATGGCACTCTGGATGAAAGTCGTAATTTCCAATCACTGGAAGTGCGCAAGGGTTACTGGCAGATCAATGGAAAAACGGACTTTGATGAGGGCGTGCAAGTGTTCACCGGCGCGCTGCTGAAAAACCAGGGCTCCATCAACGGCAATGTTGTAGTTGATCAGGGGGCTGAATATCAGGGGAGCGGATCAGTTGGCAATCTAGTCATCAATGGCCAACTCACCACCAACACTCAATTAGGGGCACCTCAGGTCAATGGGGATTTCACCATGGCGCGTGGCTCTATCTTTTATTTCGCGACCAATGCCGATGGCAGCGCTGCAACTACCCACGTGACGGGCACTGCCAACCTCAATGGTGCCCGGTTGCTGCTGGAGCCCGGCGCGCCGTATGAATACCCGTGGCACAGTCAATTCCGCCTGCTTGAGGCCGGTAACATCATTGGCACTTTTGATGATTCCAACCTGAAAAACGACTACGCATTCCTCTCACCAAAACTCAGTTACGGAGCCAATGCCGTTGACCTGAGCTATACCCGCAACGACATCGAGTTCATCGATTACGCCCGTACAGCAAACGGTGCTCGCGCGGTCAACAGTATTGAGTCGATTACATGGAGCAACTTGCCAGAGGGAGAAGGCCCGTTTCCCTATCCATGGTTTTTGCCTACTCCAAACCCGCTCTATGACGCATAGCTGGCCACCTCCGAAACCACCGCCAGCGCGGCCATCGAAGCGCTGGCCGGCAGCAGCAATGCCAACCTGGCCAGCGCCACCTTGGCGGCCAGTGCTCAAGTCGGCACCTCGATGCTGTCCGCCATGCGCCAGATGAGCAGCGGCTCAAACCTGCTGGTGGGGCTTGAACCGGCGCAAACCCCGGAGCTGGCGGCGACGGGTGTACCGAGCAATGCACGTAACCTCAATGACCCGAACGCACAGGGCCGCGTCTGGCTGCAAGGTATCGGCAGCTACGGCAAGCTTGACGGTCAACACGGCACCGACGCCTCGCAACAGCGCACCCAGGGCAGCTTGCTGGGTGTGGACTGGTCGTTGTCGCCACTCTGGCGCCTGGGCATGCTGGGTGGTTACTCGAAAACCGACGTGGACAGCCACAACGTCGATAACACACTGCGCAGCTGGCACGTCGGCGCTTATGCCGTACGCCAGGATGGCCCGCTGGCTTTGCGACTGGGCGCCGCCTACAGCCATCATGCCGGCGATAACAAGCGTACTGTGGAGTTTGAGGGTTTCAGCGAGCGCCCCAAGGGTGATTACGACGCCGACAGCCAGCAAGCCTTCGCCGAAGTGGGTTACGCCCTGGGCACTGGTCGTTTCAACATCGAGCCTTTCGCCAACCTGGGTTATCAGCGTTATCACCGCGACGGCTTCGCCGAAAAAGGCGGCGTTGCATCGCTTCAGGTCGACGCCCAGACGCAGGAAAACTTCAGCAGCACCTTCGGGATGCGCCTGGCTCATCTGAGCCAGCTGGACAATGGCATCAGCCTGACGCCACGCGCGAGTCTTGGCTGGCGGCACCTCTATGGCAACGTGGATAGCGAGACACGCCAAGCGTTTCTGGTCGGAGGCGACGCGTTTAACGTTGAAGGCAGCGCCCTGGATCGCGATAGCCTGATGGTTGAAGTGGGGCTGGATGTCGGTTTGTCTGCACGCCAGAGCTTGAGCATCGGTTATAACGGCGAGCTGGGCAGCAGCAGCCGCAACCACGCGCTGGTGGGTCAATGGCAGATGCGTTTCTAAAAACTGCAAACACGCGGGTGGCAGTCAGCGCAGTTGCGCATCGCTGACTCGCCACTAGACTCATGACTTCTCTCACATGGAAGTCACCTCAATGAAGCTCTCCCCTTCCCTGCGCCAGGCCGTTGCCTTGGTCACCTTGCTGTCTGCCGGCAACCTCGCGGCCTTCGCGGCCGATATCCCGCTGTCCAAATCCCTT
The DNA here is from genome assembly GCF_002022275.1 of Pseudomonas fluorescens. Lineage (GTDB taxonomy): Bacteria > Pseudomonadota > Gammaproteobacteria > Pseudomonadales > Pseudomonadaceae > Aquipseudomonas > Aquipseudomonas fluorescens_AJ. The sequence continues at coordinate 5,977 of NZ_MSDF01000028.1, read as the reverse complement.
GAAGCCGATGAAGTGACCACCAAGGTGCTGTCGGTGGACGCCGCCAGCCATCAGGTGGTTCTGGCAGGCGCACAGGGCAATCCGGTGCATGTGCAGCTCAGCGATGATGCCAAGGACTTGGGTAATCTGAAGGTCGGCGATCAGGTGAAGGTGCTGACCACGCATTCGGTCGCCGCCGTGCTCGACACCGACGTGGACAAGAGCGCCCCCGATGCCAGCGAAAAAACCGGCGTGGTGCGTGCCACCGCCAACAACCCAAACCCTGGCGGGGCAGCGTTTCGTCAGGTGCAAGTGCAGTTGAAGATCACCCATATCGACCTGAAGAAAAACCAGGTCACTCTGGAAAACCCGACCGGTGCGAAAAAAGTACTGAATGTTGAAAAACCGGAGATCCGCGCAGGCCTCAAAGACCTCAAGGTCGGGCAGAGTGTGCTGGTGACCTTCACCGATACCCTGGAAATCACCACGGCTCACGAAGGCTGACAGAAAGGAAGACGGGCATCTACAAGATGCCCGTTCGGGTCAGGCGCGACGCGCCTGGTTCAGATAGTTTTCGATATTGCCCATTTGCTCATCCCAACCACGGGAATTCATCTTGAAAGCTTTTTGCCTGCGGGCTTCGGGAACTGCATCAAAACCGGACTCAACCACCCGCAGCAAAATGCCCGGCGCGCGATCCTCAAGGGTAAATTCCACCAGAGTGGGTGTTTCCTTGTCGTAGTCGACGCCTTTTTCGACTGCAAAGGGATGCCACCAAAACGAAAAAAGGGTTTGCGGCAAAATGCGCTCGATTTTGGCTTTCCATACCACGTGCTCGTAGCCGGGGTAGGTTATCGGCGCTTCAAGGGTTGCCCCGGCAGTGAAAGTTTTACCCTTGAGGGCGATTCCGAACCAGCAGCCGAATTGCTCGGCGTCGGTCAGCGCTTCCCAGACGTGTTTACGTGAAGCATTAAGCAGGACTTTACGTTCGATGCGATCTAATACGTGCATAAGTCACCTCCTCCATTGACAGTAGGCGACATCAACCAATGCGCAACCTTTGCGTGTGCGCGATGATGATGAGCCTATCCTTGAACCGGCAATACGTTATGACTGACCCGTTGAATGGAAGTTGCTTCTGTAAAGCCGTGCGCTATCAGGTGGACGGCCTGGACATGCCGATCAGCCACTGTCATTGCGACAGTTGCCGCAAAGTGCACGCCGCTGCATTTGTGGCCACAGCCGGAGTGATGCGCGAACACTTTCGCTGGACTCAGGGCCAGGCGCTTTTATCGTCGTATGAATCTTCGCCGGGGAAATTCAGGCATTTCTGCTCGCGTTGCGGCTCACACCTGATGGCCGAGCGCGGGCATCAACCCCATGTGATTGTGCGGGTGGCGACACTGGATGATGACCCCGGCGTGCGGCCCACCGCGCATATCTGGACCGCCCATGATGTGCCATGGCTGGCACATGAGGGCATTGAGAGATGGGACGAGTGGCAGGCCTGAGTTAAACGTGCGGGTCGCCGGGCGCCTTGGCCGGTGTTGCATATTGCGGTTTCAGGTGGCCTTCCTGGTCGAGTAACCAGGCGTCCATGATTTGCCGCACGACCGGACCCGCGACGCGACCACCGGCCTCACCGTTTTCAATCATCACCGAAATCACGATTTTCGGGTGTTCGGCGGGCGCAAAGCCGACAAACAAGGCGTTGTCGCGATGGCGTTCGAGGGTTTTGTTACGGTTGTACCGCTCACCCTGCTTGATCGCCACCACCTGCGCCGTACCACTCTTGCCAGCGATCCGGTATTGCGCGCCGACCGCCGCTGCCCGGGCGATACCGCGCGGGTCGTGCATGACGAGCTGCATGCCGTGGTTGACCTGCTCCCAATCACGCGGGTCTTTGAGGACTACGTTGGGCATCGGGTTTTCGTCGACCGGTGGTACACCGTTGATGGTCTTGGCCAGGTGCGGCCGGTTCCATACGCCTTTGTTGGCGATCAACGCCGTGGCTTGGGCGAGTTGCAGCGGCGTGACTTGCATATAACCCTGGCCAATGCCGAGGATCACGGTCTCCCCCGGGAACCAGGGCTGACGCCGTGTTGCACGCTTCCAGGCTTGAGAAGGCATCAGGCCGGCTGACTCTTCGAACATGTCGAGGGAGACTTTTTGGCCGAGGCCGAATTCGGCCAGGTAGTCGTGCAGGCGATCGATGCCGAGCTTATGGGCCAGGTCGTAAAAGTAAGTGTCGTTGGAACGCATGATGGCCGCGTCCATGTCCACCCAGCCGTCACCGCTGTGGTTCCAGTTGCGGTATTTGTGGTCAAAATCGGGCAACTGGTAGTAACCGGGGTCGAACACCCGGGTTTGGGCGGTTACGACGCCGCTGTCGAGTCCGGCGATGGCGACTTCCGGCTTGATCGTCGAGCCGGGCGCGTAAAGCCCGCGCAGCACTCGGTTGAACAGCGGCCGGTCGATGGAATCATGCAGCGCGGCGTATTCCTTGAAGCTGATACCGGTGACGAACAGGTTCGGGTCGAAACTCGGCTTGCTGACCATGGCCAGCACTTCACCGGTTTGCGGGTCGAGGGCAACCACCGAGCCACGTCGATCACCCAGGGCTTCTTCCGCCGCCTCCTGAAGCTTGACGTCGAGGCTCAGCACGATATTTTTGCCGGGGATCGGGTCGGTGTGCTTGAGCACGCGCAATACCCGACCCTGGGCGTTGGTCTCGACCTCTTCGTACCCGACATGCCCATGCAACTCGGACTCGTAGAAGCGTTCGATACCGGTTTTCCCGATGGACTGGGTACCGCGGTATTCAACGGAATCGAGGGCCTTGGATTCTTTTTCGTTGATGCGACCGACGTAGCCAATCGAGTGAGCGAAGTGCGCGCCCAGCGGGTAATGACGGACGAATTGTGGCTCGACGTCTACACCGGGCAGACGAAACTCATTCACGGCCAGCAGTGCGATTTGTTCTTCGGTCAGTTCGTAGAACAGCGTGACAGGCACGAACGGATGGCGAGCCTGCTTCAGCGCCTTGTCGAACACTGCGCGGTCTTCGGCAGGCAAGTGCAACAGGTTCACGATGGCGTCCAGCTCACCTTTAAGGTCGGTGGTGCGCTCGCGGGTAATGATCAGGTTATAGCTGGGGCGGTTGTCGGCCAGCACCACGCCATTGCGGTCGTAGATCAGCCCGCGCGTCGGCGTGATCGGCAATACGTGGACACGGTTATTTTCAGAAATCGTGGAGTGATAGTCGTACTGCACCACCTGCAGGAAATACATACGGCCTACCAGGGCACAGGTGATGCCAATCACCAACAGCGCGCAGGCGAGCAGGCGCTTGTTAACCAGGCGGTTTTCTTTTTCGTGATCCTTGATCGGTATCGGTTCAGGCATTTCTACAGCATCTCGTTAAAGAAGGTCGACGCCGCGTCCTGCGGATGAAATATCAATCCTTGTGAAAATGTGCTGCACCATACCAAAAATGCAGAAACACTTTGCATCGATTTCCCCAACGGCATGCTGTTTTGTCAGGAGAGAACGGATTTTGGCTCCAGAAAGGCCTCCAAACCGAAGGTGCCGTACTCACGGCCAATGCCTGACTGTTTAAAGCCGCCGAAAGGTGCACGGGGTTCGTGGGCCAGGGTATTGATCAGCACTCGGCCAGCGTCTACTTGTGCGGCCAGCACGTGGGCTCTTTGTGGGTTGGACGACAGAATGTAGGCCTGGAGACCGTAGGGGGTGTCATTGGCGATGGCCAGCGCCTCAGCCTCGCTGGTGTAGGTGATGATCGATAAGACAGGGCCGAAGATTTCCTCACGGGCGATAGTCATCTGGTTGGTGACGCGGCTGAAGACGGTAGGCCTGACGAACCAACCGGCGTTGACGCCTTCAGGCAAGCCGGGGCCGCCCGCCAGTAAGTGGGCGCCCTCTTCCATGCCGACCTGAATGTAGCGCTGAACCCGTTGCCATTGTTTGAGGCTGACCATCGGGCCAACGCTGGTGTTGGGGTCGTTGGGGTCACCGGCGTGTACCTTGGCAACTTCCTCGACCAACAGCGCTTCCACCTCTGCCAAGCGATGGTCGGGTACGAGGATTCGGGTTCCGGCAATACACGCTTGGCCGCTGTTCATGAAGCCCGCTTGAAGGGCCATGGGTATGGCGTGTTTCAGGTCAGCATCATCAAGTATCAACACCGGCGATTTCCCACCCAGTTCCAGGGTAATGCGCTTCAACGTTTCCGCCCCTGCCCGCAGGATTTGCTTACCGACGGAGGTAGATCCGGTGAATGAGACCTTGGCGATGTCGGGGTGCGTACTTAGCACCGCGCCTACGGTTTCTCCGCGCCCGGTGACGATGTTGAAGACACCGGGTGGCAGGCCTGCCTCGTGCAGCGCACGTGTAACAATGGAGGTCTGGATCGCGCTCATTTCGCTCGGTTTGATCACTGCGGTACAACCCGCCGCCAACGCAGCGGCCAGCTTGCCGCAGATGAAGCCCGCGTTGCTGTTCCAGGGCGTGATCAGCCCGGCAACGCCGAGGGGCTGCATAGTCACGCGGGCGATGCCGATCTGGCGTGTGAAGTCGTAGTTTTCCAGCACCGCTGCAGCATCGCCCAGAACGCTCGCGGCATGCTTGGCCATCCACGACGCCCGGGAGACCGGAGCGCCATATTCTTCGATGATGGCCGCCGTGAGCTCCGCTTCTATGGATTCGATCGCTGCGTGCATGCGTCTGAGGTGGTCAACGCGCTTAGCTTTAGTCGTGCGAGAGAATGCTGGAAATGCCGCTTTTGCTGCACTGATGGCATCGCTGGCGTCTCTTTCATCAGCCAACCGAACCTGGCCAATACGCTGGGCAGTCGCTGGGTTGAACAAGTCGAAGAGTTCTTCACCGTATGGCGTGACAAATTGGCCATTGATGTAGACCTGATTGATCTGATGCATGCGGCCTCCGAAGGCACTCAATTGGTATGCCTAAAGGTAAGCCACTATCATTGATTCGATAATCCGTACAAAAATGGACGACTTGATGAGCGATTCAGGACAATGAATACATCAGGATTGAACGAGTTGGAAGCAGTGTTGGCAGTAGCGCGGCATCGCAGTTTCCGGGCAGCGGCGACTGAGCTGAATGTCTCGACATCAGCGCTGAGCCATTCCGTCGCTGGACTTGAGGCGCGAATGGGCGTTCGGTTGTTTAACCGTACGACGCGCAGCGTATCGCTGTCGGAAGTTGGCGCAGCCTTCGTCGACACAATCACGCCTGCACTGTCGACTATCCGAGTAGCGCTTGAGCAAGCAGGCAGTAGCCAGGCGGCGCCCAGTGGCACATTGCGGCTCAACACCGCCGCAGGCGCGGCTAAACAGGTGATGCCGCTGCTGTTGGAGTACATGCGCCGTTATCCACAGATGAAGCTGGATATCGTCACGGAAGGCCAGCTGGTCGATATTGTGGCCCAAGGCTTCGATGCAGGCATTCGTCTGGGTGACAGCGTTCCCCAAGACATGATTGCAGTCGATATAAGCCCGCCCCTGCGGTTTGCCGTCCTGGGCAGCCCGGCCTACTTTGCCAATCACCCGATTCCGCAAAGCCCTCTGGATTTGAACGCACATGCGTGCATCCGCAGCCGAATGCCGAGCGGTACGATTTATCGCTGGGAGTTTGAACGCCACGGAGAAAGCATCGCCGTGGATGTGCAGGGAGCGCTGACACTGGATAACCCGACATTAATGCTTCAAGCCGCCAGGGCGGGGCTGGGGTTGACGTATTTGACGGAGTGGAACGCGTCAGCAGACTTGGCAAACGGGACGTTGGTGCGCGTGCTTGAAGAGTGGACGCCGACGTTTGATTCGCTGCGCCTCTACTACCCTGGAAGACGCCACGTGCCGGCAGGCTTGAGGGCTCTGATTGAGCTGATCAGGGAGCAAGAGTATTGAGGCGGCCCCAACGTTTTCTGCTTTTCTATCGCCCAAAACAAAACCCCTGT
>NZ_MSDF01000062.1:180379-180807 GCF_002022275.1 Pseudomonas fluorescens | reverse complement strand
CCAAATCAAGATCAAAAGCAAGAGCACGGCGGCCTGAAAGCCGACCTGAGTGGTTGGATCAAAAGCGCTGTTTTTTCTAGAGCAGACCGCGTTCCCCCAGACAAAATGGAGATCCAAATGTGGGAGCGGGCTTGCTCGCGAATGCAGTGTGTCAGTTGATAGATTAATTGGCTGACCCACCGCATTCGCGAGCAAGCCCGCTCCCACATTTTTTGACCGAGTGAGCCTCTAATCTCTTCACAGATCTGCTTCTCTGTGGGAGCTGGCTTGCCTGCGATACAGACACCTCGGTACATCAGTCACACCGAGTTGATGCCATCGCAGGCAAGCCAGCTCCCACACAGAACCGCTTTTGCTCCACACCACTCAGGTCGGCTGTCAGGCCGCCTTGCTTTTGATTTTGATCCTAGGCGCCCCGTTAAACACGC
>NZ_MSDF01000062.1:0-180279 GCF_002022275.1 Pseudomonas fluorescens | reverse complement strand
CCGTAAGGGCGGAACCAATCTAAGCCATCACCCAAATAATGGATATACACCCAGCCCGACAAACGGCCACTTGCACACCCTCAATTTCCTTGTTAGCTTCTGACAAAATGTTATCGATAACATTTGCTCTAAAAATAAAAACAAAACAGAGACCCACGCCATGAAAATGCTCCCGAAAACCCTGTGTTTACTGGCCGTCAGCATCACCCTCGGCACTCAAGCATTCGCCGATACCCCCAAGCCGATCCGCATCGGCGCCTCGTTCCAGGAAATCAACAACCCCTATTTCGTCACCATGAAAAACGCCCTGGAAGAAGCCGGCGCGACCATCGGTGCGAAGCTGATCATCACCGACGCCCGCCACGACGTGTCCAAGCAAGTCAGCGACGTCGAAGACATGCTGCAAAAAGGCATCGACATCCTGCTGATCAACCCCACCGACTCGGTCGGCGTGCAATCAGCCGTCAAATCCGCCCACGCCGCAGGCGTTGTGGTGGTTGCCGTAGACGCCCAGGCCGACGGCCCGCTGGACTCCTTCGTCGGTTCCAAGAACTTCGACGCTGGCTTCCAGGCCTGTGAATACCTGGCCAAAAACATCGGCGACAAAGGCAATATCGCCATTCTCGACGGCATCGCCGTGGTGCCGATTCTGGAACGTGTGCGCGGCTGCAAAGAGGCCGTGGCCAAGCACCCGGACATCAAGATTGTCAGCATCCAGAACGGCAAGCAGGAACGTGATCAGGCGCTCACCGTCACCGAAAACATGCTGCAGGCCCAGCCCACGCTCAAGGGTATTTTCAGTGTGAATGACAACGGCTCCCTCGGCGCGTTGTCGGCCATCGAAGCCAGTGGCCTGGACGTGAAACTGGTCAGCGTCGACGGCGCGCCGGAAGCGATCAAGGCCATCCAGAAGCCAGGCAGCAAGTTCATCGCCACCTCGGCGCAGTACCCGCGGGACCAGATCCGCCTGGCGCTGGGCATCGCCCTGGCCAAGAAGTGGGGCTCGCAAGTGCCGGCCACGATCCCGGTGGACATCACCTTGATCGACCAGGCCAAGGCCAAGGATTTCAGCTGGTAAATCACCTGGGCCCCACGTGAACCGTGGGGCTTGAGGTTTCCTTCTGAATACGGGGTCGGCGGTATGAGCAGTCTTCTGAAGCTGGAAAACATCTGTAAGCGGTACCCGGGCGTACAGGCCCTCAAGTCCATCAACCTGCAAGTGGAGCGCGGCGAGATTCACGCGTTGCTCGGGGAAAATGGCGCGGGCAAATCGACCTTGATGAAAATCCTCGGCGGCGTCGAGCATCAGGACGAAGGCCGGATTCTGATCGACGGCCAGGCACAGCAATTCGCGACGTATCGCGATGCGATTGCGGCTGGCATCGGCATTGTGTTCCAAGAATTCAGCCTGATTCCCTACCTCACGGCGGTGGAAAATATCTTCCTCGGCCATGAGTTGAGCAACCGTTTTGGCCTGCTGCGCAAGCGCGAAATGGTCGAGGCGTCCGAGGCGTTGTTTCAGCGCCTGGGCGTGACCATCGACCTGCAATGCGCAGTCAAGCACCTGAGCGTGGCCGAGCAACAGTTCGTCGAAATCGCCAAGGCCCTGGCCCTGGATGCGCGCCTGCTGGTGCTCGACGAACCGACGGCGACCCTCACGCCCAGCGAAGCCGAGCTGCTGTTCGAGATCATGCGCGAGCTCAAGCGCCAGGGCGTGGCGGTGATTTTTATCTCGCACCATTTGGAAGAGATTTTCCAGGTGTGCGACCGCATCAGCGTGCTGCGCGATGGCGGCAATGTGGGCGTGACCGATGTGGCCGACAGTGACATCGACCGACTGGTCGAGATGATGGTGGGCCGGCGTCTGGAAAACAGTTTTCCGCCCAAACCGACTCAAGCGCGCGGCCCGTTGCTGCTGGAAGTCAAAGACATCCAGCTGGTGCGCAACGGCCCGCACAACAACTTCAAATTGCACAAGGGCGAAATTCTTGGCTTCGCCGGGTTGGTCGGTTCCGGCCGCACCGAACTGGCCCTGGGCATGATGGGCGCGCTGCCGTCGGTGAGCAAAGACGTGTGGCTGCGCGGCGAGAAAGTCAGCCTCGACGACCCGGCCCAGGCGCTGGCCCACGGTATCGGCTTGCTCCCGGAAAGCCGCAAGAGCGAAGGCCTGATCACCGATTTCAGCATTCGTGAAAACATCTCACTGAACAACCTGCCCAAATACCAGAACGCGTCGGGCCTGATCGACAAAGGCCGTGAGTGCGCCAGCGTTGAGGGCCTGATGAAGCAACTGTCGATCAAGGCGCCGAGCGGCGAAAGCCGGGTGTTCAACCTCAGCGGTGGCAACCAGCAAAAGGTCGTGATCGCACGCTGGATCAACCACCACTGTGACGTGTTGGTGTTCGACGAACCCACACGCGGCATCGACGTCGGCGCCAAGGCGCAGATCTACGCCTTGATGCGCAGCCTCACCGAACAGGGCTACGCGATCATCATGATTTCTTCCGAACTGCCGGAAGTCATCGGCATGTGCGACCGCGTCGCCGTGTTCCACAAGGGCGCCATCGTCAAGGTACTGGAAGCGTCTGCCGTCAATCCTCAAGAGGTCATGCGCCATGCAACAGGGGGCTCAAGTGAATATGTCCATTAAAACCGCCGACAGCGGCCGCCTGCGCCTGAACCTGGCGCGGCTGGTGCGTTCGCCGGCGTTTTATCCCTTTGTCGGGCTGGTGGTGGTGACCCTGGTGATGATCCTCGCCAGCGACACCTTCCTGACCACCAGCAACCTGTCGAACATCGCCCGCCAGGTGTCGATCAACGCGATTATCGCGGTGGGCATGACCTGCGTGATTCTCACCGGTGGCATCGATTTGTCGGTGGGCCCGGTGATGGCGTTGTCCGGCACGCTCACGGCCGGGCTGATGGTCGCGGGCCTGCCGCCCGGTTTGGCGATTGGCGCCGGGATGCTGGTCGGCGTGGCCTTCGGTATTGGCAACGGGCTGTTCGTCGCCTACCTGCACATGCCGCCGATTATCGTCACGCTGGCGACCATGGGCATCGCCCGTGGCCTGGGCCTGATGTACACCGACGGCTACCCGATTTCCGGGCTGCCGGACTGGTTCGGCTTCTTCGGTCGCCAGAGCCTGTTCGGCATTGAAGTGCCGATCCTGATCATGCTGATCACCTATTTCGCCGCCTACGTGCTGCTGCAACACACGCGCATCGGCCGCTACATCTACGCCATCGGCGGCAATGAAGAGGCGGTGCGCTTGTCTGGCGTGCGCGCGGCGCGTTTCAAGTTGCTGGTGTACGGCATCAGCGGCCTGACTGCCGCAATTGCCGGGCTGGTACTCACCTCACGCCTGATGAGCGGCCAGCCGAACGCTGGCGTGTCGTTCGAACTGGATGCGATTGCCGCCGTGGTACTTGGCGGCGCCTCCATCGCCGGTGGGCGCGGGGTGATTGTCGGCACCTTGCTCGGCGCCATGCTGCTCGGCGTCTTGAACAACGGACTGAACATGCTCGGGGTCTCGCCCTACGTACAGAGCGTGATCAAGGGCGGGATCATTTTGCTGGCGATCTTTATCAGCCGTCAGCGCCACAAATAAACCTCTTACAAGAACAGGACCGAACCCATGGACAAGCACACCGAAATGCAAGCCGTCGTCTGCCACGGCCCGAAAGACTACCGCCTGCAACGCATCAGCAAACCCCAGGCGCGCCCCAATGAACTGGTGATTCGCATCGCCGCCTGCGGCATCTGCGCCAGTGACTGCAAATGCCACTCGGGCGCGGCGATGTTCTGGGGCGGCGACAACCCGTGGGTCAAGGCCCCCGTGGTGCCGGGCCACGAGTTTTTTGGCTACGTGGTGGAAGCGGGCGAGGGCGCCGAGGAACACTTTGAGGTCAAGGTCGGCGACAAGGTGATTGCCGAGCAGATCGTGCCGTGCGGCAAGTGCCGTTTCTGCAAGTCCGGCAAGTACTGGATGTGCGAAGTGCACAATATTTTCGGCTTCCAGCGTGAAGTCGCCGAAGGCGGCATGGCCCAGTACATGCGCATTCCCAAGACCGCCATCGTGCACAAGATTCCGGAGTCGGTGTCGCTGGAAGACTCGGCGCTGGTGGAGCCGATGGCCTGCTCGATCCACACCGTCAACCGTGGCGATGTTCAACTCGATGACGTGGTGGTGATTGCCGGCGCCGGCACCCTCGGCCTGTGCATGGTGCAGGTGGCTGCGTTGAAAACGCCGAAGAAGCTGGTGGTGATCGACATGGTCGACGAGCGCCTGGAACTGGCGAAAAAATTCGGCGCCGACGTGGTGATCAACCCGTCCCGCGACAACGCCCGCGAGATCATCAACGGCCTTACCGATAACTATGGCTGCGATGTCTACATCGAAACCACCGGCGTTCCGGCGGGCGTGACCCAGGGCCTGGACCTGATCCGCAAACTCGGGCGTTTTGTCGAGTTCAGCGTGTTCGGCGCCGAAACCAGCGTGGACTGGTCGATCATCGGCGACCGCAAGGAACTCGACGTGCGCGGCGCCCACCTCGGCCCGTATTGCTACCCGATCGCCATTGACCTGTTTGAGCGCGGGCTGGTCACCTCCAAAGGCATCGTCACCCATGACTTCCCGCTGGACGATTGGGCAGAAGCCTTTGAGCTGGCCAACTCGACGAAGTCGATCAAGGTGCTGTTGAAGCCGGTGGTCTGAGCATGAACTACATCATGGGTGTCGACATTGGAACCCAGAGCACCAAGGCGTTGCTGGTGGATGGTCAAGGCACGATCATCGCCCAGCACAGCCAGGGGTATCGCGTGGATACCCCGAAAGTGCGCTGGGCCGAGCAATGGCCGCAGGTCTGGCTGGACGCCGTTGAGGCCTGCGTCGCGCAGTGCATGGCAAAGGCCGCAGTGGCCAGGGAGCAGGTCAAGGCACTGTGCATCAGCAGTTTGTATGGCGGCTCGGGAATCGCCGTGGACGAGCAAATCACGCCGTTGCACCCGTGTCTGATCTGGATGGACCGTCGCGCGGGCGAGCAGGTGGCGTGGGTGCGTGAACATGTTGATCTTGAGCGCTTGTTCGAGGTCACCGGCAACTCGGTGGACAGCTACTACGGCTTCACCAAGATGCTCTGGCTCAAAAAGCATCAGCCCGAGGTGTGGGCCAACACGCGCTACTTGCTGCCGCCCAACAGCTACATCAACTGGTGCCTCACCGGCGAACTGGCGGTGGACCACAGCAGCGCTGGCAATATCGGCGGCGTCTACGACGTGAAGGCTCGCGGCTGGTCGGCCGAGATGCTCGATGCCTTGGGCATTCCACAGGCGATGATGCCCGAGCGACTGGTGTATTCCGGTGACGTGGTCGGCGGCTTGCAGGGCAGCTGGGCCGCGCGCCTGGGGTTGCAGGCGGGTACGCCGATCCTGGCGGGTGGCGTCGATGCGGCCATGGCGACACTGGCGGCGGGCGTGACGCAGCCGGGCAATCATGTGGCGATGATCGGCACGAGCATGTGCTGGGGTTATCTGAACCAGCACGTGGATGCGCACCACGGTTTGGTCAGCATGCCTCACGTCTACAACGGCCATCAGGACCTGTACATCTTCGGCGGCGCGATCACCGCCGGGGCGTCGGTCAGCTGGTTTCGCGAGCAGTTCTGCCAAGCCGAAGAGCAACAGGCCAACGCCACCGGTCAGGACAGCCTGGTGTTGCTGGAACAGGCTGCGACAAAGATCCCGGCAGGCAGCGAAGGTGTGGTGTTTTTGCCCTACCTGATGGGCGAGCGCAGCCCAGTGTGGGATGACCGTGCCAGTGGCAGTTTTGTCGGGCTGAACCTTTATCACAGCCGTATTCACCTGTACCGCGCGGTGCTCGAAGGGGTGAGTTTTGCCCTGCGGCATAATATCGAAGCAGGCACGCGTGGCGCGCATTCGCTGGACCCGCGCTTGATTGTGGTGGGCGGCGCGAGCCATTCGGATTTGTGGATGCAGATTATTGCGGACGTCACGCGCTACCCGGTTTACACCATTGTTCAGGAGGTGGAGGCGGCGCTGGGTGCGGCGCTGCTGGCGGCGCATACGGTGGGGTTGGTGAGTGACGGGGAGATGGAGAAGGGCTGGGTGCAGCTGGAATTGAGGGCGCAGCCGAAGCGGGAGAATGTGGCGGCTTATGAGCAGGCGTTTGCCGAGTATTTGAAGCTGTATCCGGCCCTCAAACCGATCATGCACAACCTGCAATCCAACTAAATCAACACATTCCAATGTGGGAGCTGGCTTGCCTGCGATAGCGGTGTATCAGTCATGCAAATGTGACTGATGTACCGCTATCGCAGGCAAGCCAGCTCCCACAAGGGATCTTCATCGTCTATGGAATAGTGACCATGAATGCAGTCTTCGATTTCACCCACCAACGCATCCTCGTCACCGGCGCCAGCAGCGGCATCGGTCGCGAAATCGCGCTGCAACTGATCGCCAGCGGCGCCGAGGTCTTTGCCCTTGGTCGCGATGCTCAGGCTCTCGCTCAACTCGGCTGCCAAACGCTGTGCCTGGACATCGCCGACAGCGCCGCCGTCGACACCGCCCTGCAAGCCCTGCCACCCCTGCACGGCCTGGTCAACTGCGCCGGCATCTCACGCCTGGAGCCCGCCGCCGCCATCAGTGCCGAGGCGTTCGATCAGGTGATGAACGTCAACGCCCGCGCCGCCGCGCAAGTCGCCAGCCGGGTAGCTGCCAAAATGATCGAAGCAAAAATCGCCGGCAGCATCGTCAATGTCTCCAGCCAGGCCTCGCTGGTGGCGCTGGACGATCACCTCGGCTACTGCGCGTCCAAGGCCGCGCTGGACGCGATTACCCGTGTGCAATGCGCCGAATGGGGCCGCTTCGGGATCCGCGTCAACAGCGTCAACCCCACCGTGACGCTGACGCCGATGGCAACCATGGCCTGGTCCGAGCCGGCCAAGCGCGAGCCCGCGCTGGCGGCGATTCCGCTGGGGCGTTTTGCCGAAACCGTGGAAGTGGCGTTGCCCGTGCTGTTCCTGCTCAGCGACGCCGCGAGCATGATCAGCGGCGTCAGCCTGCCTATCGACGGCGGCTACACCAGCCGCTAGCCGTTTTCCAGCTGGCCGGCGATGACCACTTTGTCGCGTGGCTTGTGCGGATCTTCCAGGCGGTCAAGCAGCAAGCGCACCGCGCTGCTGCCGGCCAGGGAGGCGTCGTGGGCCACGCAGGCGATCGGTACGCCGAAGATATCGGCGAAGGGCAGGCGGTCGATGCCGCAGATGGTCAGGCTGTCGTGGGCGATGTTGTGCATGCGCAGCGCGCGCAGGGCGCCGAGGGTGATCAACTGGTTGAAGCCCATGATCGCATCCGGCGCCGAGTGTTCGGCCAGGTAGTCGAGGGTGTGCAGGTAGGACGGCATCAACGTGTAGTCGCCGGCCTGCACTTCAACCTGCACCTGCGGGTGCTCGGCGAGCACTTCGCGCAGGCCCTTGAGGCGCTCCACGGTGATGCGTGAATGCTCTGGGCCGGTCAGCACCAGCAGGCGCTTGAGGTCCGGGGTTTGGCGCAGCAGGTAGTGCGCGGCCTGGATGCCGCTGTGGTAGTTGTCGAGCACTACGCGGCTGAACGGGCTGTCGTGGATCGTGCGATCAAGCAGCACCACCGGGGTTTTGCCGTTGCCCAGGCGCTCCAGGTAGTCGGGCTGGTAGCTCGGCTCGTCGGAAACCGGCGACAAAATGATCCCCGCCACGCGGTAGCCCAGCAGGGTGTCGACGGCTTTGCTTTCGAGCTCTTCCAGCTCATCGGTGTCCACCAGCATGATGGTGTAGCCGTGTTTTTTCGCCTCGCGGGAAATTGCCTTGATCATCTCACTGTAGAACGGGTTGTCCACCGAGGCGGTGATCACGCCGATGATCAGGCTTTCACTGCGCTTGAGCCCGCGCGCAAAAGCGTTGGGTACGTAGTCCAGCTCCCGCGCCACCTCAAGGATCCGCGCCAGCGTGGCGGGCTTGACCAGGTCGGGTTTGCTCAGGGCGCGGGACACCGTGATGGTGGTCATGCCGACCCGTTTGGCGATGTCGCTGATGGTGACGGACTTTTTCTTGTTCATCGGTAAGGCTGCAAGAGGAAACACTCGCAGGCTAGCACGCGTGCAGGCATTGGGCGCTTCAAATCAGCGGGTCCCAGCGTTGCGACCAGTCACTTTCGGCCTTGACCACGTCGCGCAGCAGTTCCAGCGCCTGTTGCAATACCGCCGAATCCCGCGCCCGTGAGTACACAAGGTACGTCGGGAAGCTGAACTCCGGCGCCTTGGGCACTCGCTGCATCACGCCGTTGTCGAGGTAGCTTTGCACCACGCGCGTACGGAAGTAACCGGCGCCGCCGTTTTCCAGTATGTACTGCAAGGCCAGCGGGCCGAGGTTGAAACTCAAGGCCGCGCGGGCCTTGTCGGGCAGGGCGGCGTCGTGCTGTTGGCGAAAGCCCGGGCCCCAATCGATGTAGACGTAGGGATCCGGTTTGCTCACCAACTGCACCAGAATCAGCTTTTCTTCCAGCACCTGTTCAACCTGCAAGCCGGGCCAATACTGCGGTTGGAACACCAGCGCAGCATCCAGCACACCCAGTTCCAGCTGGCGCAGCAGGTAGTCGCCCTCGCGCACTTCGGTACGCAGCGCATGCCCGGGGATATGTTCACGCAGCGCCTGCGCCCAGCCGAGCATCAACGGATTGCACAGGCTGACCTCGCCGCCGATGTGCAGCACGTTGCGGTAGCCATCGGGCAGCGGCAGGTCGCGCTTGGCCGCTTCCCAGGTTTGCAGCAACTGGTTGGCGTACACCACAAAGGCTTCGCCATCGGCGGTCAGCCGGGCACCGGCGCGGTTGCGGATGAACAGCGTGCTACCCAGCTGGCTCTCGAGGTTCTTGACCCGTGCAGTGATGGCGGTCTGGGTGACGTGCAATTTCTCGGCGGCGGCGGCAAGGCTGCCGCAGCGGGTGATTTCGAGGAAGGTGCGTGCCAGTTCGATGTCCATGGGGTGCCCCGAGAAGGAATGCGGGCATTGTAGAGGAATGCGCTCAAAACTGTGGGAGCTGGCTTGTGTGGGAGCTGGCTTGCCTGCGATGGCATCACCCCGGTGTGCCTGGTTAACTGAG
This sequence comes from Pseudomonas fluorescens, assembly GCF_002022275.1. Lineage (GTDB taxonomy): Bacteria > Pseudomonadota > Gammaproteobacteria > Pseudomonadales > Pseudomonadaceae > Aquipseudomonas > Aquipseudomonas fluorescens_AJ. Next base: position 171,125 of record NZ_MSDF01000062.1, on the reverse strand, counting down.
TTGCCTGCATCGCAGGCAAGCCAGCTCCCACACAAGCCCGCTCCCACACAAGCCCGCTCCCACAGTTGACTGCATTTCAGGTCGGGGTTTGCGGCGCTTGCAAGTGCTCGGTGGGGAAGGCATTGGCATACGCCTGGCACACCCGCAACACCTGCTCATCAGCAAACCGCGCACCCACCACATGCAACCCCACCGGCAACCCGTTCGCCGCCAGCCCGCAGGGCACCGAGGCTGCCGGTTGTTGGGTGAGGTTGAACGGGTAGGTAAACGGCGTCCATTGCGTCCACTCCTGCAAGCCTGAACCGGGTGGCACGTCGTGCCCGGCCTCGAACGCGGTGATCGGCATCATCGGTGACACCAGCACATCGTAATGCTCGTGAAACGCCGCCATTTTTGCGACCAGTGCGGCGCGGGCTTCGAGGGCGGCGCTGTAGTCGCTGAGGCTGAGTTGTTCACCGCGTCTGGCAATGCGCAGCAGGCCGGGGTCGAGCAGGTGTTTTTGCGCGTCGCTCATGGGGCCGGTCAGGCGGGCGGCGCCGGCGGCCCACAGGGTACTGAAGACCTCCAGCGGGTCGCTGAAGCCGGGGTCGATTTCCTCGACATGCGCGCCCAACGCCACCAAGCCCTGCACGGCTTCGGCGACGACGCTGGCGACTTGCGGGTCGACGTCCACGTAGCCAAAGGTCGGGCTGTAGGCCACGCGCAAGCCTTTCAAGTCCGTACCCGGCGTCAGCCATGGCGTGGTCCGTGGCGCGCCGATCAAACCGTCGCGCGCATCCGGCTGGGCGATGGTTTTGAGCATCAGCACGGTGTCTTCCACCGTGCGGGTCATCGGCCCCAGATGCGACAGAATGGTCATGGAGCTGGCCGGCCATTGCGGCACATAACCGAAGGTCGGCTTGATGCCGAAGGTGCCGGTAAACGCACAGGGAATTCGGATCGAACCACCGGCATCGCTGCCCTGATGCAGCACGCCCAGGTTCAACGCCGCCGCCGCGCCCGCGCCACCCGATGAACCGCCCGCGGTGGTGCGCGTGTCCCACGGGTTGCGGGTGATGCCATACAGCGGGTTGTCGGTGACGCCTTTCCAGCCGAATTCCGGGGTGGTGGTTTTGCCCAGTAGCACCGCGCCAGCGTTGCGCATAAAGGCTGAAAAGGGTGCGTCGACGTCCCACGGGCCTTCAGCGGATGAGGTGCGTGAACCCTTGCGCGTGGGCATGCCGAGGGTCAGCGTCAGGTCCTTGATCGACGCCGGTACACCGTCCAGCGCGCCACAGGGGGTGCCCTTGAGCCAGCGTTGCTCGGATGCCCGCGCGGCATTCAATGCGCCTTCCGGGTCCACGTGGCAATAGGCGTTCACCACCGGGTTGTAGCGTTCGATACGCAGCAGTGCGTCTTCGGTCACTTCGACGGGTGACAAGGTCTTGTCGCGAAAGTGCTGCAACAGCTGCACGGCGGTCAGTTGCCCTATTTCACTCATGCCAGTTCCCCCTGCGCCGCATTGACCATGGCGCGCAGCAACACCGCGCAGCCCGCCGCCAGATCGTCCGGCGCGGCGTTTTCGATTTCGTTGTGGCTGATACCGCCTTCGCACGGCACAAAGATCATCCCGGCCGGGCCCAGTTCGGCGACGAAAATCGCGTCGTGCCCGGCGCCGCTGACGATGTCCATATGGCTCAGCCCCAGGGCGCTTGCGCCGTCACGCACGGCATTGACGCAGAGCGGGTTGAAGTCCAGCGGTGGAAAGTCGGCGGTGGGGGTCAGTTCAAAGCTCAAACCGTGGCGCTGCGAGGTGGCTTCAATCACGCCGCGCACCTCATCGACCATGGCTTGCAGTGTGTCGGCATGCAGATGGCGCAGGTCGAGGGTCATGTGCACCTGGCCGGGAATCACATTCCGCGAACCGGGGTGCAGGCTTAGGCAGCCGACGGTGCCGCAGGCGTGGGGCTGATTCTGGTGGGCGATGCGGTTGACCGCGCTGACCACCTCGGCGGCGCCGACCAGCGCGTCCTTGCGCAGGTGCATAGGCGTTGGCCCGGCGTGGGCCTCGACGCCGGTGAGGGTCAGGTCGAACCACTTCTGGCCCAGGCAACCCATCACCACGCCAATGGTGATGGCCTGGTCTTCCAGCACCGGGCCTTGCTCGATATGCGCTTCGAAATACGCGCCCACCGGGTGGCCCAGCACCGCACGCGAACCGGCGTAGCCGATGCGCTGCAACTCGGCGCCCACCGACAAGCCCTGCTCATCGAGTTTGGCGAGGGTGTCCTGCAAGTCGAACTTCCCGGCAAACACCCCGGAGCCCATCATGCACGGCGGGAAGCGCGAGCCTTCTTCGTTGGTCCATACCACCACTTCAATCGGCGCTTCGGTTTCGATGTTCAAGTCATTCAGGGTGCGGATCACTTCCAGCCCGGCCATCACCCCGTAGCAGCCGTCGAATTTGCCGCCGGTGGGTTGGGTGTCGATATGGCTGCCGGTCATCACCGGGGGCAGGGCAGGGTTGCGCCCGGCGCGGCGGGCAAAGATGTTGCCGATGGCATCGACGCTGACGCTGCACCCGGCCGCTTCGCACCACTGCACAAACAGGTCGCGGGCCTGGCGGTCCAGATCCGTCAGGGCCAGGCGGCACACGCCGCCTTTGACCGTGGCGCCGAGTTGCGCCAGGTCCATCAGCGATTGCCACAGGCGGTCGCGGTTGATCAGCGGGGCGTTGCTCTTGAGCGGTTGCGCAAAACTATTCATGGGCAAACTCCGGTCAGGCACTCAGGGCCAGGTAGCGGTTCTTGATCGTCGGGTCGGCGCGGAAGGCGGCGGCGCTGCCTTCGTACACCACACGGCCCTGTTCGAGGACGTAATGGCGGTCGGCGAGCTTGTCGCAGACCATCAGGTTCTGTTCCACCAGCAACACGGGCAGGCCGTCCTCCTTGACCTTGCGCAGGATCTTTACCAGCTCATCGACGATCACCGGCGCGAGGCCTTCGGTGGGTTCATCGAGGATCAGCAGCTTGGGGTCGTTGAGCAGCGCGCGGGCGATGGCGAGCATCTGTTGCTCGCCGCCCGACAACGCGTGGCCGGCGTTTTTACGGCGTTCCTTGAGGCGCGGGAACATGCCGTACACATCCTCCATCTGCCAGCGACTGGTCTTGCGCACGGCGATGCGCAGGTTTTCTTCGACCGTGAGCAGGCGGAAAATCCCGCGATTCTCCGGCACCAGCGCCAAGCCCTGACGCGCAATCTCAAAGATCTTCTGGCCCACCAGCGCCTGGCCGTTGAAGTGAATCTGGCCCTGACGCGGGCAGATAATCCCGAGGATGCTGCGCAGGGTCGTGGTCTTGCCGGCGCCGTTGCGGCCGAGCAGCGTCACCAGTTCGCCCGGGTTGACGGTCAGCGACACGCCTCCCAGCACGTGGCTTTTGTCGTAGTAAGAGTGAATGTTTTCGACGATCAGCATCAGGCAGCCTCCCCAAGATAAGCCGTGCGCACGCGTTCATCGGCGCGCACGAATTCCGGCGTGCCTTCGACCAGAATCTGCCCGTGGCTCATCACCGTGATGCGTTGACTGATGGACATGACGATGCTCATGTTGTGTTCGATCAACAGCACCGTGTGGTCGCGGCCGAGGTCGCTGATCAGTTGGGTCATGATCGGGATGTCATCGATGCCCATGCCCGAGGTAGGTTCGTCGAGCATCAGCAGTTTGGGTTTGGAGCAGATCGACATGCCCACCTCCAATACCCGTTGCTGGCCGTGGGACAACTCGCCCGCCAGGGTGTCGGCGCGGGCGGTGAGTTGCAGGCGTTCCAGTACCTGGTCGGCCATTTCCAGGTGTTCGCGCTTGCTGTCGACGCGGCGCCAGAAATTCAGCGCGCGGGCACCGTCACGGCCTTGGGCGGCGAGGCGCAGGTTCTCACGCACGCTGAGGTTCTGGAACAGGCTGGTGAGCTGGAACGAGCGCGCCATGCCCAGCCCGACACGGCCGTGGGCCGGTTTACGGATAAGGTTCTTGCCGTCGAAATGAATCGCCCCGGCGGTGGCCTGGCGTTCGCCGGTGAGGCAGTGAAACAGGCTGGTTTTGCCCGCGCCGTTGGGGCCGATGATGGTGTGAATGGTGCCGGCTTCGACCTTGAGGTTCACGCCATTCACCGCGTGGAACGCGCCGTAGGCCAGTTCCAGGTTTTCGGTTTGCAGCAGGATGCTCATAGTGGCTCCTCCTTTGTCACGACGCCGGCCTTGCGGCTGCCGCGCAGCTTTTCGAACAGTGACGACAGACCGCCCCACAAGCCGCCGCGCATGAAGATCACCACGAAGATCAGAATCACGCCGAGCAGCATCAGCCAGCGCGGCCACAGGTCGGAGAGGAAATCCCCCAGCAGCACGATGGAGCCGGCACCCAGCAAGGAACCGAACAACGAGCCGGTGCCGCCGACGATGGTCATGATCAGGATGTTCTCGGACATCGCCAGGTCGATGTTCGACAGCGGCACAAAGTGCAGCAGCATCGCGTACAGCGCCCCGGCAATCCCGGTGACGGCGCCGGACAGCACAAACACCAGGATCTTGAAGTGGCGCGTGTCGTAGCCGATGGCCGAGGCGCGGGTTTCGTTTTCACGAATCGCCATCAGCGTGCTGCCGAACGGCGAGGCGATCACCCGGCGCGCGCCGATAAAGATCAGCAGGAACAGCACCGCGACGAAGCCGTAGAACGCACGGGCGTCGGCCAGCGACAGCAGCACGGTGTCGCCGATGCGGATTTCCGGACGCGGTACGCTGAGCAGGCCGTTGTCGCCGCCGGTCCAGTCGCTGAGGGTGTAGGCGACGAAGTAGGCCATTTGGCTGAACGCCAGGGTCAGCATCACAAAGTAAATGCCGGTGCGACGGATCGCCAGGGCGCCGACCAGCAAGGCCAGGAAACCACCGGCTAGCGCCGCGCCAATCAAGGCCGTGAACAGGCCGAGTTGCAGGTGAATCATCAGCAACGCCGCGCAGTAGGCACCGGCGCCAAAGAAGATGCCTTGGCCAAACGACAACAGCCCGGTGTAACCCAGCAGCAGGTTGCAGGCCAGCGCCGCCATGGCGAAGATCAGGATCTCGGTGGCCAGGGTGGCCGAGGGCAGAATCAACGGCAGGCCGATCAGTACCGCAAGCACCCACAGCAGCATGGAGCGCGACTGGGTCTTGGCAAACGGCAGGGGGTTTTTCTCGCTCATGTCAGGCTCTCCCGAACAGGCCGTAAGGGCGCACCAGAATCACCACGGCCATGGCGCCGTAGATCATCAGGCTCGCGCCCTGGGGCCAGAGTGTGGTCATCAGGCTTTGCACCACGCCCACCAGCAAACCGCCGACCAGCGCGCCGCTGAAGGAGCCCATGCCGCCGATCACCACAACCACAAAGGCGACACCGAGAATTTCCGGGCCGACAAAAGGCTGGGCGCCGCGCAACGGCGCGAACAGCACGCCGGCCATGCCCGCCAGGCCGACACCGAGGGCGAAGGTCATGGAAAACAGACGGAAGATGTTGGTGCCCAGCAGCGACACGGTTTCAGTGCTTTCACTGCCGGCGCGCACCAGGGCGCCGAAGCGCGTGCGCTCCAGCAACAGCCACAGGCCGAGGCCCACCAGCCCGGAAAATACGATGAGGAACAGGCGATACCAGGGGTAGACGAAATCACCCACCACCAGCACGCCGCGCAGCAGTTCCGGTACGGCAACGCTTTTGCCCACCGGGCCCCAGATCATCACGCTGGCTTCCTGGATGATCAGGGCGATGCCCAGCGTCACCAGAATCTGGAACATGTGCGGCAGGTGATAAATCCGCTGGATCAGTAATCGCTCGATCACCCATGCCAGCGCGGCCACCACCAGCGGTGCAATCAGCAGCGCCAGCCAGAAGTTGCCGGTAAGGCTCACGGCGGTGTAGCAGATGTAGGCGCCCAGCAGGAAGAACGCGCCGTGGGCGAAGTTGACGAAGTTCAGCAGGCCGAAAATGATCGTCAGGCCGACCGCGATCAGGAAGTAGATCATCCCCAACCCAAGGCCGTTGAGTATCTGGAACAGGTAAAGATTAAGCATGCAGGAGCCCTCGGCAGGAGGCTGCTCGCGCAGCCCTGCGGTGCACTGTTTCAGGGGATCAGGCGAGCGTGCAGCCCGTGGCCTCGACCGGCGGGAACGACTGGCCGGCGCTGAGCACCTTGGCCAGGTCGTCCTTGTCGGCCATGTCGCCGCTGGCCTTGCCGATCATCAGGTAGTAATCCTTGATGACTTGATGGTCGCCGGCGCGGATCGATTCCTTGCCGGTCGGGCCCTCGAAGCTCAGGCCTTGCATGGCTTTGGCCACGGTGGGGCCGTCGAAGCTGCCGGTGGAGACGATGGTGTCGAGCATGACTTTGGTGCTGATGTAGTCAGCGGCCAGCGGGTAGGTGGGGTTGATGCCGTATTTGGCCTGGGTCAGTTTGACCAGTTCACGGTTGAGCGGGCTGTCGACCTGATGCCAGTACTGCGCACCGAGGTACACGCCGTCGAGGATGTCGCTGCCCAGTTCCTGGAACTGGTCGAGGCCGGCGGACCACACCAGCAGTACTTTCATGCGCTCCTTGATGCCGAAGTTCACCGCCTGGCGCAGGGTGTTCGACGACTGACTGCCGAAGTTGAGCAGCACCAGCACGTCAGGCTTGGCGGCGATGGCGTTGGTCAAGTAGCCGGAAAATTCCTGTTCCTGCAACGAGTGATAGCTGTTGCCGACGTGTTCCAGGCCGCTGTCCTTGAGCACGCTTTTGGCGCCTTCGAGCAGGGCTTCGCCGAACACATATTGCGGGGTGATGGTGTACCAGCGCTTGGCGTCCGGCAGCAGCTTGATCAGCGGCAGCATGGTTTCGCGGATGGCGCCGTAGGTGGGCACCGACCAGCGGAAGGTCGCGCTGTTGCAGTCTTTGCCGGTGACTTCATCGGCGCCGACCGGGGTCATGAACACGCCGCCGACCTTGCTGACTTCTTTGGCCACCGCCAATGCGGACGACGACAACGTGCAACCCTGGAAGAAGCGCGCGCCGTCCTGCTGGATAGCTTCCTGGACCTTGCGCACGGCCTTGCCGGCGTTGCCTTCGGTGTCGATGACTTTGTAATTCAGCGGGCGGCCGAGGATTTCAGGGTGTTGTTCCACCGCCAGGCGTGACCCCATGTCGGCAAACTTGCCGTAGCTGGCAAAGGCGCCAGACATGGACTTGAGGCCGTAAAAGGTAAAGGGCTCGGCGGCGAACGCCGAGCGCACGCTCAGTGGAAGGCTGAGGGCGGCTGCGGCGGTGAGGCTAGCTTTCAACAACGTACGACGCTGCATGGGGTGACTCCCTGGTTTAGTTATTGGCAGGAGCGGCAAGGGCGATACGGTGGAGCAATGGCCTGTGGGCAGGCCTGTTATTGAGGGTCTAACGGTTGGGTCCCGGTCACCTGTGGGAGCTGGCTTGCCTGCGATGGCATCATCTGGATGTATCTGATACACCGAGGTGTCTGCATCGCAGGCAAGCCAGCTCCCACATTGACCGGGGTTTGCACATGGATCTCAGTGGTTGTGATCGAACTCCAGCAAAAAGTGCGGGCTGACTTCACCTTCCAGCGCCGTCATATGGTGCTCGGCATCACACATGTGTTCATGCATCAAACCGCGCACGGCGTTTTCATCTCCGGCGCGAAAGGCGATCAGCAGTTGCTTGTGATAATCCAGATTGGCCGCGTCGAACTGCTTGCGCTTGGGCTTGTAGGCTTTTTTCAGCACCACCAGGTCGCGCAACAGGTCGTTGAGGAACTGCGCCATAAAACTCAGCAACGGGTTGGGGCAGGCCTTGGCCAGCAGGTTGTGAAACTCCAGTTCCGCCAGGCGCTGTTCGCGTTGGCCGGCTTCGCTGTCTTCCGGCGCGCTGCAAAAATCCACGTTGTCTTGCAGGGCCCGATAGTCGTCTTCGCTCAAGCGTCCGAGCACGGACACGGCGAGTTCCACCTCGATGACTTTGCGCAGCTGGTACACCTGCTCGCCATCCAGGTGCTGAAAGTGCAGGTAGTTGCGCAACGCGCGGCTGGCCGGCTCGGTACCGGCCTGGTTCAGGTAGGCGCCGCCACTGGGGCCGGTGCGTGTGCTCACCAGGCCTTCCACTTCCAGCGCCTTGAGCGCTTCGCGGGCCGACCCCTTGGAACACTGGAAACTTTCCATCAGCTCGCGCTCGGTGGGCAGGCGGTCGCCAGGCTTGAGGGCATCGGTGACGATCGAGCGCTTGACTGATTCGACAATCACATCGGAGAGCTTCTGGCGTTTGCGGCGCAACGGGCGGCTGAGCATGTCGTTCTATTGATCCTATTAATGCGGATTAATAGCACTTAATAACGATTGAACGGCAGCGTCAACGCAGGGGGTCGTTTTCGGCGCGAAGAGGTCGTAAACGCAGTGATTACTCCCAACTGCCGCGGTCGAGGCAGCGGGTGGAGACCGGCGGTTGTTTGCCGTAGACCAGAAAGTCCCCGACCCATTGGTTGATACAGCCGCTGGCCACATTGCCGGGTTTTGCCGTTTCCTTGAGCCGCAGCAGGTCGACGCCCGAAGCCGCCGGCTCGCCGTGCTCGGCATTCACCAGCGCCATACGCGCGACACGCTGCGGAAACAAGGCGGCATACCGGCCGCCGAGGCGGGTGGCTTGCGCAATACCGAGGAAGTTGAGCTGCGCATCCCCCAGTTGGCCGCGCACAAACTCCATGTCCAGCGCTGCCTGCTCGATTGCATTGTCTTGAGTCAGGTCGCGGGCACTCAGTTCGATGACGTCATAACGATTGGCCAGTGCGCGATAGGCCGGGGTGGCGAAAGACTCCCAGCGACTGGCCAGGTGAAGAGCGAACGTTGCGGCGTGGCCTGTTTGTGTGTCACCGGCCTGAATGAACACCAACCCCTCGCGATCGAGGGGCTGGCGTGCGCCCACACGTGTAATCGCCAGACGCACACTGCCGCGCGCGGGGGCTGCATGGTCGCGGGGTACGTTCACCGTGCCGCATTGGGTGCGGTCAAGCACCTCGGGGTCTGGGTGTGCAACGGCGGGGAAGGGGCAGTCCAGCAGCCAGTCAATGGCGGTGGGCGGGATCAGGGGCTCGGCAACGCCCAGGTTTGCCGTTAGCCAGAGACAGCTTCCTGCCAGGCATTTTAGAAGCGCGCGGGGTTTCATCAGGAGTGTCCGGGCAGCCGTATGAGGACGGCTTTTTACCAAGAACCCGGGCCCGAAGAATGTAGGACGAATAAACGCTTTGTGTAAGGAATCGGAGTTTTGCTATCAGATATCCACTTTCCAGCCGCCACCCAAGGCCTTGTACAGCGCGATGCTGGCTTGCAGCCGGGACAGGCGCAGTTGCACATTCAGGTCCTGGGCGGCGTACAGCGTGCGTTGCGTTTCCAGCACGCTCAACAGGTCTTCGGCGCCAGCCTGGTAGCGGCTTTCGGCGATCTGAAAGGCGGTCTGGGCTTGTTGCAATTCCTCGGTTTGCCATTCGCGCTGCTGGTCCAGGCGCGTGATGCTGCTCAGGGATTTTTCCACGTCGGCGAAACCGTTGATGATTGCGCCGCGATAGGTGTGCAGCAGTTCGTCCTGGCGCGCGCGCGCCTTGTCCCGCTCGGCGCTTAAACGGCCATTGTTGAAGATGGGCGCCACAAGGCCGGAGGTGAGGGTGTAAAAGGGGCTGCGTAAAATATCTGCGGCTTTGTACGCGCCTGAACCCAGCGTCGCGCCCAGGGTGACGGTGGGCAACATTGCCGCGCGGGCCACGGTGACGTCGGCGCTGGCTGCAGCCAACTGCGCTTCGGCCCGGGCGAGGTCGGGACGACGGCTCAGCAGTTGGCTGGGTACACCCGGGCCGATGGTGGGCCAGGTCAGCGCCTGGAAGGGTTCGTCGCTCAAGTCCAATGCCTGCACTGGTTGGCCGAGCAGGGCGGCGAGGGTGATCAGGGATTCTTCGGCCAACTGCTGGATCAGTGGCAGTTGGCGTTGTTGGCTGGCGACCAGGCTTTTTTGTTGCGCCAGTTCCAGCGCCGTGGCGGAACCTGCGTCGTAGCGGGTCTGCACAAGACCGAGCACATTGCGCGCGTTGGCCAGATTGAGCTCGGCGATCTGTCCGCGCTGGCGGGCCGCGAGGGTTTGTGCGTAGCGGTCCGCCACGTTGCTGAGCAGGGTCAGCTCCACCGTGGCCTGGTCGAACTCGCTGGCGCGCAAGGTTTGCAGGGCACTGTCGCGCGCTGCACCGCGGCCGCCCCAGAAGTCCAGCTCGTAGCTGGCGGTGAGGTTGGCGCCGAAACTGTCGACGGTGTTGTTGCTGTCGGTAGCATCCAGGTCCGAATTGCCGGTGCCGCGCAGCAGTTTTTCACGGCTGGCGGTGAGGTTGAAGTTCACTTCAGGCAACAACGGCGCGCCGGCCACCTCGGCACTGGCCTGCGCCTGACGCACCCGCGCCATGGCGGCCGCCACGTCATGGCTGTCCCGGCGTGCCTGATCGACCAGGCGGTTCAATTGCGCACTGCCAAATTGGGTCCACCAGTGCCTGTTGGTCGCGACGCTGGCATCGCGCTCGGCGTATTGCCACGCGGCGGGCGGCGCGATGCCGCTGTCGACCACCGGCGGGGTGCCCGTGCAGGCGTTGAGCAGCAGGCACAGCAGGAGCAAAGAGGGGTGTTTATTCACTGGTCAACGCCTTAACCGGATCAAGCCGGGCAGCTTTACGGGCCGGCATAAAGCCGAATACGACGCCGGTGACCAGCGCACATCCAAACGCGCCAAGCACCGCCACCAGGGAAAACTGCACGGCGACTTTGGCCAGCACCAGCACGCCGCCCACCAGCAACGCGAGGGCGATGCCACACAGCCCGCCGACCACCGAGAGCATCACCGCTTCCGTGAGAAACTGGCGCAGGATGTCGCGCTGACGCGCACCGGTGGCCATGCGGATACCAATTTCACGGGTGCGTTCGCGCACCGTCATCAGCATGATATTCATCACGCCGATGCCGCCCACCAGCAGGGAAATCGCAGCAATCGAACCGAGCATCAACGACAGCGTGTTTTGCGTGCGCGCCTCGGCCTGGATCATCGCCGCGTTATTGGTCAACTGATAGTCGCGCTTGCCGTTGTGCAGGTTGAGCATCAACTGGTCAATGGCCTGCTCGGCCTCATGGACGTTGCGCGCATCGGCAGCGGCAATCGCCACGTATTCGGGGTTGTAGGTGCCGAACAGGCGCACGCTGGCGGCGGTGTAGGGGATGGCGACGCGGTCGTCGCTGTCTTTATTGCCGGAGCTGGAGCCTTTTTCCGCAAGTACGCCGATGACCTGGAAGGGCACGTTTTCGATCAGGATGTATTGGCCGATCGGGCTGGCGACGTCCTTGAACAGCTTTTCGCGGATGCGATGGCCGATCACCGCCACGGTCGCTCCTGCGCGCTCATCGGCCTCGGTGAAGTAACTGCCCTCGACCACCGGCCAGTTGAAAATCTCCGGGAAGTTGACGTCGTTGCCCCCCACATACGCCAGGTAGTCCAGGTTGCCGAAGCGCACCCCGGCGTCGTTGCCATTCACCGGCATGATGCGTTTGACCTGAGGCAGTGCCGCCAGGGCCGCGACATCATTGAGGGTCACGATACCCAACGGCGTGCGCGGGTTGGGCGAGGAGCCGCTGAGGTAGATGATGTTGGAGCCGAACGCGCCCATTTGCGCCATCACCTGGCGCTTGCTGCCTTCGCCCACCGCCAGCATCACCACCACCGACGCCACGCCAATGATGATGCCCAGCAAGGTCAGTGCGGTGCGAAAGCGGTTGATCCACATCACCCGCCAGGCCGCGTGTACGGCGTCCACCAGCTCGGCCTTCCAGGCACCGTTGTGCTCGGCGCCATCGGCCAGACGCTGGCGCAGGTCCACGGCTTGCAAGGCATCGCCGCTGGCGACGGCGGGCACATGGGTTGCACCGTCGGCCGAATCGCTGATGATCAGCCCATCGCGAATCTCGATGATGCGGTTGGCGCGCGCGGCGACGTCGCGGTCGTGGGTGATCAGGATCACCACATGGCCCTGGCTCGCCAATTCGTCCAGCAGTGTCATGACCTCGGCGCCGCTGCTGCTGTCGAGGGCGCCGGTCGGTTCATCGGCCAGGATGATATGGCCGCCGTTCATCAGCGCGCGGGCAATGGAGACGCGTTGTTGCTGGCCGCCGGAGAGCTGATGCGGCCGGTTGCCGGTGCGCTCGGCCAGGCCCAGGCGAGTGAGCAGGGCATTCGCGCGGGCATGGCGCTCGGCTGCGCTGATGCCGGCGTAGATCGCCGGCATTTCGACGTTTTCCAGCGCCGAACCCGAAGGAATCAGGTGGTAGCCCTGAAACACAAACCCAAACGCTTCACGGCGCAGCCACGCCAGCTCGTCGCTGTCCAGGTGCGCGACGTTTTCCCCGGCGAAGAGGTAGTCGCCAACGGTGGGGCGATCCAGGCAGCCGAGGATGTTCATCAGCGTGGACTTGCCGGAGCCGGAGGCGCCGACAATCGCGACGAATTCCCCGGCATGGATCGACAGGTCGATCCCGCGCAATACATCGACCTGCGGGCTGTCGCCGCCGCCGTAAGACTTGCGGATGTTCTTGAGTTCGATCAGCGGCGTGGTCAACTCAACCCCCACTGCCATCGACCGGGCCGATCAACAAGTGATCGCCTTCGTTGAGGCCGCTGAGCACTTCGACGCGCAGGCGATCGCTGATGCCCAGGCGTACCTCGCGTTCCTCGACCATACCGTTTTTTGCCACCACGCGGGCGATCGGCTTGCCCGCGCCGTGGTTGTTCAACAACGCCGCGACCGGTGCGGTAAGGACGTCCTTGACCTGGCTGGCCACGAAAAATACCTGGGTGGTCATTTCGGCCATCAGCGCGTGGTCGGCGTTGTCCACGTCCAGCAACACGGTGTACAGCACCACGCGGCCACTGCCGCTTTTGCTCGTGCTGCTGGGGCTGCCACCGCCTTGGGCTGTTTCGTTCAGCGGCTTGGGCGGGATGGGTAAAATCTGCCGCACGGTGCTGGTCCAGCGCCGGTTGCCACCACTGAGGGTGGTGAAATAAGCGGTCATGCCGGGTTTGACGTGGCCGATGTCGGCTTCGGACACCTCAGCCCACACGGTCATCGGTGACAACTTGGCAATGCGCAGGATCAGTGGCGTTTGTTGCTGGGCGTTGAGGGTCTGGCCGACGCGCGCGTCCACCGCGACCACGGTGCCGTCCATCGGCGCGAAGATGCGCGTGTAGCCCAGCTCGGCTTCGTCACTGCGCAGGCTCGCCTGGGCCTGACGGATCTGCGCCTGGAACATGTCGACGCGCGCCTGGGTCGCCTTCAGCTCGGCCCCGGCGGTTTGCACGTCTTCTTCACGGGTCGCGTTACCGGCCGCCAGGCGCTGCTGGCGTTGGTACTTCTGGCGCGCCAGTGCGTGATTGGCCTTCTGCTCTTGCAACTGGGCCTGGAGGTTCTCGATCGCATAACGGCTGGCGTCGAGCTTGGCTTTTTGGGTGGATGGGTCGATCTCCACCAGCAGTTGGCCTTCCTTGACCTGGTCGCCCGCCCCGACGTGAATCTTCTGGATCTGCCCGGACGCCTGCGCGCCCACGTCGACATAGCGGCGCGGTTGCAAGGTGCCCAGGGCCGTGACGCTGCTTTCGATGTTGGCGCGGGTCACGGTGACAGTGGCCAGGGTGTCGCGCCCCGCTGGCAGTACTTGCCAGGCAGCAACGGCGATCACGGGAATCAGGCACGCCACCACAAGCAGGGCGCGTCGGGCAGGTCGGGGGCGTTTCATGCGTTGGTTCCAGCCAGGAAAGATCGGAGCGCAGTTGCGCAGAGCTGACAGTTAAACGAGGAAATTGCGTGGGGATTTAGGCCGTTACACAATCGGTAACAGGTGCGCGGAATAAAAAAGTCGACGCTGAATGCAAGACTTCTTTAAAAGTAGATGAGAATTACTATAAATTGCACGCACTCAAACTGCCATCATCGATGGGCGGTCTTTTAAGCACGCAAAGGTCGGATGCCGTCCACCCGGACGGTCGGGAGTCATGTTGGAAAACTACTATCGCGAGCTGGTGTGTTTCCTTAACGCCAAGCTGGGCAACCGTCAGGTGGCCGAGGATGTGGTGCATGACGCTTATGTGCGGGTACTGGAGCGCTCCAGCGACACGCCGATCGAACAGCCCCGCGCCTTTTTGTACCGCACCGCGCTGAACCTGGTGATCGACGGCCATCGGCGCAACGCCCTGCGCCAGGTCGAGACCCTGGACGTGCTGGACAGCGAAGGGCGTTTTGCCCCCAACTCACCCCACACCAGCCATGATCAAGGGCAGCGCCTTGAAATGCTCGAACGCGCGTTGGCCGAACTGCCGGCAGCCTGTCGCGACAGCTTTCTGCTGCGCAAACTCGAGGGTATGAGTCACCTGCAAATTGCCGAGCGCCTGAGCATTTCCCGCAGCCTGGTGGAAAAACACATTGTCAACGCCATGAAGCATTGCCGGGTGCGTATGCGCGAGTGGGATGCGCACTGACAGCGCATTAGCTAAATTTTATTTCATTGTCCTCGTTTCCTATCAACACACGACCTGTTGATCAGCCTTCAGGTCTCGAAGGTATTCCCGCCCCACCGCCACGGGGCTTATCCAGAGGACACTGGAATGACACAGGCAATTGCTTCGCCCGCGGTTCATGACCTGATCGGTATCGGTTTCGGCCCGTCGAACCTGGCGCTGGCCATCGCGCTGCAAGAACGCGAGAAAACCCAGGGCAAACTGGACGCGCTGTTTCTCGACAAGCAGGCCGACTACCGCTGGCACGGCAATACCCTTGTTACCCAGAGCGAACTGCAGATTTCCTTCCTCAAGGACCTGGTGACCCTGCGCAACCCCACCAGCCCTTACTCCTTCGTCAACTACCTGAAAGCCCACGACCGCCTGGTGGACTTCATCAACCTGGGCACTTTTTACCCGTGCCGCATGGAGTACAACGACTACCTGCGCTGGGTCGCCAGCCAGTTCCAGGCCCAAGGCCGCTATGGCGAGGAAGTGCTGGCCATCGAGCCGATCCTGCACCAGCAACAGGTCGAGGCGCTGCGCGTGATTTCCCGTGATGCACAGGGCGAGCAGCATGTACGCACCACCCGTTCGGTGGTGGTCAGCGCTGGCGGTACGCCGCGTGTGCCGGCAGCGTTCAAGGGCCTCAAGGATGACGCCCGGGTGTTCCATCATTCCCAATACCTGGCGCGCATGGCACAGCAGCCGTGCGTGGAAGGCAAGCCGATGCGCATTGCGATCATCGGCGGCGGCCAGAGTGCGGCCGAAGCCTTTATCGACCTGAACGACAGCTTCCCGTCGGTGCAGGTCGACATGATCCTGCGCGGTTCGGCCTTGAAGCCCGCCGATGACAGCCCGTTCGTCAACGAAGTGTTCTCGCCAGCCTTTACCGACCTGGTGTTCCAGCAAGTCGGCGCCGAGCGTGAGCGGCTGGTGGCCGAATACCAGAACACCAACTATTCAGTGGTGGACCTGGACTTGATCGAGCGCATTTACGGCATTTTTTATCGCCAGAAAGTCTCCGGCATCGCCCGCCATGCGTTCCGCACCATGACCGTGGTCGAGAAAGCCGCCGCCGGCCCGCTGGGCATCGAACTGAGCCTGCGCAACAATGCGACCGGCGAAACCACACTGGGCCATTACGACGCCGTGGTGCTGGCCACCGGCTACGAGCGCCAGATGCACCGCGAATTGCTGGCGCCGCTGGACGCCTACATGGGCGACTTCGAGGTCAGCCGTGACTACCGCATCGTCACCGACGAACGCTGCAAGGCCGGGATCTACATTCAGGGTTTCAGCCAGGCCAGCCATGGCTTGAGCGATACCTTGCTGTCGATCCTGCCGATTCGCGCCGATGAGATTGCCGCGTCGCTGTATGAGCACGATCGCCACCGTGGCCTGGGTCGCTCCGTTCAAGACCTGCTGCTGGCCACCGCCAGCTGACGCGCGCGATTGTTGTGGCGAGCGGGCTTGCCCCGCGTTGGGGTGCGAAGCGCCCCCAATAAAAACGACTGCGGTGGATCAGATACTCCGCGAAGGCTGGTTTTGGGGCCGCTTCGCACCCCAGCGCGGGGCAAGCCCGCTCACCACAACAGCCCGTTTGAAGGGCATTGAGAGAGGCGCGTTCCTACAGACGGCACTGGCGCCAGGGTCGGGCTGTTGATACTGTACAAAAAACCAGTATCGGTAAAACCCCATGCAGTTGATCGAAAAACTCAGCATCCTTGCCGACGCCGCCAAGTACGACGCCTCCTGCGCCAGCAGTGGCGCGCCCAAGCGCAGCTCGGAGGGCAAGGCGGGGCTGGGTTCAACCGATGGCATGGGCATCTGCCACAGCTACACACCCGATGGACGCTGCGTGTCGTTGCTCAAGGTGTTGCTGACCAACTTCTGTCTGTACGACTGCCAATACTGCGTCAACCGCCGCTCCAGCGACGTGCCCCGCGCGCGTTTCAGCCCGGAGGAGGTGGTCACCCTCACGCTGGATTTCTACCGGCGCAACTGCGTCAGCGGGCTGTTCCTCAGCTCGGGCATCATCCGTTCGTCCGACTACACCATGGAGCAGTTGGTTCGTGTGGCCAAGCTGCTGCGCGAAGAGCATGACTTTCGCGGCTATATCCACCTCAAGACCATTCCCGATGCCGACCCGGCGCTGATCGCCGAGGCCGGGCGCTATGCCGACCGGTTGAGCGTGAACATCGAACTGCCCACCGAGGCCAGCCTGCAAACCCTGGCGCCGGAAAAAACCATCGTGTCCATCAAGCAGGCCATGCAAACCATCTACACCGGCGAGCAGACGGTACTCAATGAACCGCGCGCGCCGCGTTTTGCCCCGGCCGGGCAGAGCACCCAACTGATCGTGGGCGCCGACGACACCGATGACAGCACCATCCTCCACGGGGCCGAGGCGTTGTATGGCAATTTCAAGCTGCGTCGGGTCTATTACTCGGCGTTCAGCCCCATTCCCAACAGCCCGAAAAGCGTGCCCCTTGCCGCTCCGCCGCTGATGCGCGAGCACCGTTTGTACCAGGCCGACTTCCTGCTGCGCAGTTACGGCTTCAGTGCCAACGAGCTGTTTAAAGGGCCCGGTCACCTGGCGTTGGATATCGACCCCAAACTGGCCTGGGCGCTGGAGCATCGCGAGGTGTTTCCGCTGGATTTGAACCGCGCCGAACCGACGTTGATCGCGCGGATCCCCGGCATCGGCCTGCGCACCACCCAGCGTCTGGTGGACCTGCGCCGTGAACGCAAGATTCGCTTCGAGGATCTCGCGCGCATGCGGTGCGTGCTGGCCAAGGCCAAACCGTTTTTCATCACCAGCGACTATCACCCGCAGCAGGCGGAGAGCAACAGCGTGTTGCTGCGTGAACAGCTGCGCGACCGCCCGGCACCTCAGCAAATGGGACTTTGGGGATGATCAGCCTTGAATGCGACAACCTGTTCAGCACCTGGCGCGAGCAGGCACGCTGGTTGCTCAGCCATCAGGTCGACCCCAGCCAGGTCAGTTGGGGCGAAGCTGAAGTGGCGGACCTGTTTGCCACCGACGAGCCGATTCCTGAAGGGCTTGGCCCGTTCCAGGCGCGCATCCCCAAGGCGCTGCTGGAGTTGCTGGAGTCCGCCGCGTGTTACCACGGCGACCAGCGTTGGAGCCTGTTGTATGAAGTGTCGTGGCGTGTCAGCCATGGCGACCGCACCGCGATGCTGGCCGGGGACAAGCTGGGCAGCGAGTTGCAAAGGCGAATCAAGCAGGTGAGCCGTGAAGCCCACCACTTGCATGCGTTTGTGCGATTTATTGCATTACCGGCCGAGGCCGGGCCTGAGTTGCCTGAATACGTGGCGTGGCACGAGCCGGCGCATGACATCCTGAAATCGGCCAGCCAGCATTTTGTCGGACGCATGGGGCGTCATCGCTGGATGATCGCGACGCCGCTTGATGGCGTGTATTACGACGGCGAACAGCTGATTCACCAGCGTGAGTGCCCCGAGGCTTGGCGGCAACTGGCACAGAATGTTGACGACCCGCACAGTGCCATGTGGTTGACCTACTACAGCCACATTTTCAACCCGGCGCGGTTGAACCCCAAGGTGATGGAAGGGCACTTGCCCAGCCGGTTCTGGAAGAATTTGCCCGAGGGCAAGTTGATCCCTGGGTTGATCAGCGAAGCGCGGACGGGGAAGCAGAAGGATGGGCAAGCGAAATGGGTTGGGGGCCGGCCCGGGAAGAAAATTGCAAACCCTGTCACTGTGGGAGCTGGCTTGCCTGCGATGGCGGTGGGTCAGGCTGAATAGAACTGACTGATACACCGCTATCGCAGGCAAGCCAGCTCCCACATTAGTATGGGGTGGTTTTGATAGCTGTTTTCAGCCCAGGAGGAATCATGTCTACCGCCGTTCGTCTCGCCCAAACCGCTGATGCCGAGGGGATCAGCCGGGTCATCCTGGCCGCTTTGCACAGCAGCAATTCACGGGATTACCCGGCGGATGTGATTGCCCGGGTGGCAAGCAATTTCACGCCGGAAGCGGTGCTGGCGTTGCTCGCGCGCCGCGTGGTGCTGGTGGCGGTTCAAGATCAGGTGGTGGTTGCCACGGCGGCGCTCGACGCCAATGTGGTGCGCTCGGTATTCGTCAACCCGGCGCTGCAAGGGCAGGGGATTGGGCGGCTGTTGATGATCGAAATCGAGCTGCGCGCCCGAGAGGCGGGCGTCACGGTATTGAGTGTGCCGTCGTCGCTGACGGCTGAGCCGTTTTATACCAAGCTGGGGTTTAACACGGTGCGCGATGTCTATCACGGTAACGAGCGCACGCTGGTGATGGAGAAACCCTTGTCATCCCGGCATCCCATCGGCCCGTACCGCGACCGTCAGCATCGGGCCCAGGTGGTTGCGCTGTGGCAGCAAGCGTTTGGTTATGACACGGCGCATAACCTGCCGACATTGGCGATCGATAAGAAGCTTGCCGTTAACGATGGGTTGTTTTTCGTCGCGACTGATAAAAAAGCCGTCATCGGCACCATTCTCGCCGGCTATGACGGCCATCGCGGCTGGCTGTATTCGGTGGCGGTGCAGGTCGATTACCGCCGTCACGGGCTGGGCGCTTCGTTGGTGCGGCATGCGGAACAAGCGTTAAGTGCGCTGGGCTGCATGAAGATCAATCTGCAGATCACTGGCGGCAATGATGCGGTGGTGGGGTTTTACGAGGCGCTGGGGTATGGGGTGGAGCCGAGGATCAGTATGGGGAAGAAGGTTGTGGTGAATATCCCGACTCAATCCTGAGAACACCGCACATAACTGTGGGAGCTGGCTTGCCTGCGATGGCGGTATCTCAGTCAACTGATTCAGTGACTGATACACCGCCATCGCAGGCGAGCCAGCTCCCACAGGGGTTTTGTGGTGTTGCTGGTGTGGCGCTGTTGTTTAGACCTTCACGATCCAGCCTTCTGGCGCTTCAACTTCACCGGTCTGCACGCCGGTCAGCTCTTTGTAGAGCCGCTGGGTGATCGGGCCGACTTCGGTTTCGCTGTGGAACACGTGCAGCTTGCCGTTGTACTGGATGCCGCCGATTGGCGAGATCACCGCAGCGGTACCGCAGGCGCCGGCTTCCTTGAACTGGTCCAGCTTGTCGATGAACACTTCGCCCTCGACCACTGTCAGGCCCAGGCGGGTCTGCGCCAGTTCGATCAGGGACAGGCGGGTGATGCCTGGCAGCACCGAAGGCGACTTCGGCGTGATGAACTGGTTGTCGTGGGTGATCCCGAAGAAGTTGGCCGAGCCGACTTCTTCGATTTTCGAATGGGTCATCGGGTCCAGGTAGATCGCGTCGGCGAAACCGGCTTTTTTCGCTTCCGAACCTGGCATCAGGCTGGCGGCGTAGTTGCCCCCGACCTTGGCGGCACCGGTGCCTTCTGGCGCGGCGCGGTCGAAGCGGGAGATCTGGAAGTTGTGGGGCACCAGGCCGCCCTTGAAGTAGGCGCCGACCGGGATGCAGAACACCGAGAAGATGAACTCCGGTGCGGGGCGCACGCCGATGTTGTCTCCGGTGCCGATCACGAACGGGCGCAGGTACAGCGAGCCGCCACTGCCGTACGGCGGGATGAACCGCTCGTTGGCCGCAACCACTTGTTTGCAGGCGTCGATGAACACGTCGGTCGGTACATGCGGCATCAGCAGGCGTGCGCAGCTGCGCTGCATGCGGGCGGCATTCTGGTCCGGGCGGAACAGGTTGATCGAACCGTCCTTGCAGCGGTAGGCCTTCAGACCTTCAAAGCACTGCTGGCCATAGTGCAGGGCGGTAGAGCCCTCGCTGATGTGCAGCACGTTTTCTTCGGTCAGGGTGCCTTCTTGCCACTCGCCGTTTTTCCAGACCTGGAGAAACCGCTTGTCGGTCTTGATGTAGTCAAAACCCAGCTTGTCCCAATTGATGCTTTCGTTACCCATGACACCCTCTATCTCTGGTCAACCGCCTGGTCGAAGGCAGGCTTGTCGGTTTTTTACTGGATGAGCGCAACAATACTTCATTCTTGGCCGGTGCGGGAGCGGGTGGGGCGGCCGTTCAGCATCTGTATTGGCTGATCCACCGCTATCGCAGGCAAGCCAGCTCCCACATTTGCAATGCATTTCCCTGTGGGAGCTGGCTTGTCGGGTCGCCGCATCGCTGCGATGGCCGCGCCACGGTCTTACATATGTAACGCGTGGCCCAAAGCCCTGAGGGCGGCCTCTTGCACGGCTTCGCCGAGCGTCGGGTGGGCATGGATGGTGCCCGCCACGTCTTCCAGGCGTGCGCCCATTTCCAGGCTCAGGCCGAACGCAGTGGAGAGTTCCGAGACGCCTGCGCCCACGGCTTGCCAGCCGACGATCAGGTGGTTGTCACGCCGCGCGACGACACGCACGAAGCCGGTTTTCGATTCCAGCGTCATCGCCCGGCCATTCGCTGCAAATGGAAAACTCGAGACGATGCAATCCAGGCCTGCCGCCTTGGCGTCGTCCGGCGTCTTGCCGACTACCACCAGTTCCGGGTCGGTGAAGCACACCGCCGGGATGGCTGCCGGGTTGAACTCACGGGACTCACCGCTGATCAATTCGGCAACCATTTCGCCTTGGGCCATGGCGCGGTGCGCCAGCATCGGCTCGCCGCTCAGGTCACCAATCGCGTACACGTTGCGCATGCTGGTCTGGCAGCGGCTGTCGACCTTGATCGCCGAGCCGTTCATGTCCAGGTTCAGCGCTTCGAGGTTCCAGCCCTGGGTGTTGGGTTTGCGGCCCACGGCCACCAGTACCTGGTCGGTTTCCAGGGACAGGGTGTCGCCATTCGGGTCACGCACCTGCAGGCAGTTGTTCTCGAAGCCGGTCACGCTGTGCTTGAGGTACAGCTTCACGCCCAAGTGCTTGAGGGATTCGTTGACCGGCTGGGTCAGCTCGGCGTCGTAGGCGGGCAGGATGCGCTCCTGCGCTTCGACCACACTGACCTCGGCGCCGAGCTTGCGGTAGGCGATGCCCAGCTCCAGACCGATGTAGCCGCCGCCCACCACAATCAGGCGCTTGGGCACGCTTTTCGGCGCCAAGGCCTCGGTGGAGGAGATGATCGCCCCGCCAATCGGCAGCATTGGCAGGTTCACGCTTTTCGAACCGGTGGCGAGCAACAGGTGTTCGCACTGAATGCGCTGGTCGCCAACGTCAACAGTCTTGCCGTCCACGACCTTGGCCCAGCCGTGGATCACCTGGACTTTGTGTTTTTTCAGCAGTGCCGCGACGCCGGTGGTCAGGCGATCAACGATGCCGTCTTTCCATTCCACGCTTTTGCGGATATCCAGCGTCGGTACATCCACCTCGATGCCCAGTTGGGAGCCCTGGCTATGGTGGATGGTTTGCTGGAACTGTTCGGCCACGTGGATCAAGGCTTTTGAGGAAATGCAGCCGATATTCAGGCAGGTGCCGCCGAGCGCCTGGCCTTCCACCAGAATGGTCGGAATGCCCAGCTGGCCGGCACGAATCGCTGCCACATACCCGCCAGGGCCGCCGCCGATAATCAGCAGTTTGGTAGTCAAGGTTTGCATGGCTTACTCCAGGAACAGGCTGGCGGGTTGTTCGAGCAGGCCGCGAATGGCCTGGATGAATTGCGCCGCGTCCATGCCATCGACCACACGGTGATCGAAGGAGCTGGAAAGGTTCATCATCTTGCGAATCACGATCTGCCCCTTGATCACCATCGGCCGCTCAACGATGCGATTGACGCCGACGATCGCCACTTCCGGCAAGTTCAGCACCGGGGTGCTGACGATCCCGCCCAAGGCGCCGAGGCTGGTCAGGGTAATTGTCGAGCCCGACAGCTCGTCACGGCTGGCCTTGCCATTGCGCGCGGCCGTAGCCAAACGTGCGATTTCCTCGGCATTGCCCCACAGGCTGCGGGCTTCGGCGTGACGTACCACCGGCACCATCAGGCCAATATCGCTCTGGGTGGCGACGCCCACATGCACGGCGCCAAGGCGGGTGATGACTTGGGCTTCGTCGTCGTAACGCGCGTTGATCTGCGGGAAATCACGCAGCGCCACAACCATGGCGCGCACGATAAATGGCAGCAGGGTCAGCTTGCCGCGCGTGGCGCCGTGCTTCTCGTTGAGGTGCACGCGCAGTTCGTCGAGGGCGGTGACGTCGATTTCTTCCACGTAGCTGAAATGCGCGGCACGGCGGGTGGCGTCCTGCATGCGCTGGGCGATCTTGCGGCGCATGCCGATCACCGGGATTTGTTCCTCGGTGTTGCGTTCGGCGTAGGGGTTGGCAGTCGCAGAATTTTTCGCCGGACCCTGGAGCAAGAAAGCCTCCAAATCTTCGTGCAAAATCCGGCCCGCCGGGCCAGAGCCCTGGACCAGACGCAGTTGAATGCCGGCATCCAATGCGTGTTTACGCACGGCAGGCGAGGCCAGTGGACGTTCGTCGGCTTCACGGGCCACTGGAGCAGCAGCAGGTTTGGCCACGGGTTGAGCCGCAACCACCGGAGCGGGTTTGGCCTCAACCACGGGAGCCGGCGCTGCCTTCACAGGTTCAGCCACCGCCGGCGCATCCTTGGCGTTGCCCGCGCCTTCCACTTCAATACTGATCAAAATGCTGCCCACGGCCATCACTTCACCCGGCTCGCCGCCGAGGGAAATCACTTTGCCGTGCACCGGCGAGGGAATGTCCACCATCGCCTTGTCGGTCATCACATCCGCGAGCACCTGGTCTTCAACCACCAGGTCGCCGACTTTTACATGCCATACCGACAGTTCAACTTCTGCGATGCCTTCGCCAATGTCCGGCATCTTGATAACGTGCGTGCCCATTCAGACCTCCATGACCCGTTTCAACGCCGCGCCCACTCGGGTCGGCCCTGGGAAATACGCCCACTCCTGCGCGTGCGGGTAGGGGGTGTCCCAACCGGTGACGCGTTCGATCGGCGCTTCCAGGTGATGGAAGCAATGCTCTTGCACCAGCGCCACCAGCTCGGCGCCAAAGCCGCAGGTGCGGGTGGCTTCATGCACCACCACGCAACGGCCGGTCTTTTTCACGGATTTGACGATAGTTTCCAGGTCCAGCGGCCACAGGCTGCGCAGGTCGATGACCTCGGCGTCGATGCCGGTTTCTTCAGCGGCGACTTGCGACACATACACGGTGGTGCCGTAAGTCAGCACAGTCACGGCCGAGCCCGGGCGCACGATGGCGGCCACGTCCAGCGGCACGGTGTAATAGCCGTCCGGCACTTGCGCTTGCGGATGTTTCGCCCACGACGTAACAGGACGGTCGTGATGGCCGTCGAACGGGCCGTTGTACAGGCGTTTTGGCTCCAGGAAGATCACCGGGTCATCGTTTTCGATGGAGGCGATCAACAGGCCCTTGGCGTCGTACGGGTTGGACGGCATGACGGTGCGCAGGCCGCAGACCTGGGTGAACACCGCTTCAATACTTTGGCTGTGAGTCTGGCCGCCGTAGATGCCGCCGCCGCAGGGCATGCGCATGGTCAAGGGCGCCGTGAACTGGCCGGCCGAACGGTAACGCAGGCGCGCCGCTTCGGAGATGATCTGGTCGGTGGCAGGGTACACGTAGTCGGCAAACTGAATCTCGGCTACCGGGCGCAGGCCATAGGCCCCCATGCCCACCGCAACACCGACGATGCCGCTTTCGGAGATCGGCGCGTCGAAGACCCGCGAGCTGCCGTATTTGGTCTGCAAGCCTTCGGTGCAACGGAACACGCCGCCGAAGTAACCCACGTCCTGGCCGAACACCACCACGTTGTCATCACGTTCGAGCATCACGTCCATGGCCGAGCGCAGGGCCTGAATCATGGTCATGGTGGTGGTGGTCATGGCGGTTTCCACTTCAATGCTGTTGTTGTGATCGTTCATGTCAGATCCCCAACTCCTGACGCTGGCGCTTCAAGTGCTCCGGCATCTCTTTATAGACGTCTTCGAACATGGTGGCGGCGCTTGGAATCTGGCCGCCGGCGAGGGTGCCGTACTTCTCGGCTTCTTTTTGCGCGGCGATCACTTCGGCTTCAAGTTCGGCACTGACCGCCGCGTGTTCCTCTTCGGACCACTGGCCAATCTGGATCAGGTGCTGTTTGAGGCGGGCAATCGGGTCGCCGAGGGGGAAGTGGCTCCAGTCATCGGCAGGGCGGTACTTGGAAGGATCATCCGAGGTGGAGTGCGGGCCGGCGCGGTAGGTCACCCACTCAATCAGGGTCGGCCCCAGGTTGCGGCGCGCACGCTCGGCAGCCCAGGCGGAAGCGGCGTACACGGCGATAAAGTCATTGCCGTCCACGCGCAGGGAGGCAATGCCGCAACCTACACCGCGTCCGGCGAAGGTGGTGGCTTCACCACCGGCGATGGCCTGGAACGTCGAAATCGCCCACTGGTTATTCACCACGTTGAGGATCACTGGCGCGCGGTAGACGTGGGCGAAGGTGAGGGCGGTGTGGAAGTCGGATTCGGCGGTGGCGCCGTCGCCGATCCAGGCCGAGGCAATCTTGGTGTCGCCCTTGATTGCCGAGGCCATGCCCCAGCCCACGCCTTGTACGAATTGGGTGGCAAGGTTGCCGGAAATGGTGAAGAAGCCGGCGTCCTTGACCGAATACATGATCGGCAACTGGCGGCCCTTGAGCGGGTCGCGCTCGTTGGACAGTAGTTGGCAGATCAGGTCCACCAATGGCACGTCGCGGGCCATCAGGATGCTTTGCTGGCGGTAGGTGGGGAAGCACATGTCGTCGATGTTCAAGGCCAGGGCCTGGGCGCTGCCGATGGCTTCTTCGCCGAGGCTTTGCATGTAGAACGACATTTTCTTCTGACGCTGGGCGACCACCATGCGGTTGTCGAAGATGCGCGTCTTGAGCATGGCGCGCATGCCTTTGCGCATGATCTCGACGGTTACGCCTTCAGCCCACGGGCCGAGGGCCTGGCCCTTGTCGTCGAGCACGCGGATCAGGCCCTTGGCCAGGTCGGCGGTGTCGGCGGGTTCTACGTCGATGGCGGGTTTGCGCACCAAACCTGCGTCAGTCAGGCGCAGGTAGGTAAAGTCGGTTTTGCAGCCGGGGCGGCCTGAGGGTTCAGGCACGTGCAGGCGCAGTGGTTCGTACTGCTGGGTCATGGCTTTCTACGCTCTATCTTGTGAATTTCTTGTAGTGGGCGCGCTAGCTGACAGTCAGTCTCCGGATAGGAGAAATCTTGTCCTACAACAATCATAGGCGGGGCGTAGAAGAATATTTATCTCTGTTTCATTGCGCTGCGGATCATTTGCGGATAAAAAAACTGCATAAACATAATAAACAGGTGATTTTGTCTCATGCGCAAACTGGACCGTACCGATATTGGCATTCTCAACGCCTTGCAGGAGAACGCCCGCATCACCAACGCCGACCTCGCCCGCTCGGTCAACCTGTCGCCCACGCCGTGTTTCAACCGGGTGAAGGCGATGGAAGAACTGGGCTTGATTCGCGACCAGGTCACGCTGCTCGACGCCGATTTGCTGGGGCTGCACGTCAACGTGTTCATCCACGTGAGCCTGGAAAAGCAGAACGAGCTGGCGCTGCAGCAGTTCGAAGGCGCGATCTCGGATCGGCCGGAAGTGATGGAGTGCTACCTGATGGCGGGGGACCCGGATTATTTGATTCGAGTGTTGGTGCCGACGATCCAGTCGCTGGAGCGCTTCATGATGGACTTTTTGACCAAGGTGCCGGGGGTGGCCAACATCCGGTCGAGCTTTGCGCTCAAGCAAGTGCGCTACAAAACCGCGCTGCCTCTGCCGGCCAACGGCATCAACCTCGGCACCTGATATCCACCTGAATCAACCCTATTCAAATGTGGGAGCTGGCTTGCCTGCGATGGCGGTGGGTCAGCTGGCACATTTGTTACTGATGCACAGCTATCGCAGGCAAGCCAGCTCCCACAGAGTCCAGCATTCAGAGTTGGTCTGGGCATTTCAAAGTTGGTTTAGTGGGATCTTGAGGTAGACAACACCATTCTCTTCCGCCGGTGGCATATGCCCCGCCCGCACATTCACCTGAATCGCCGGCAGCAGCAACGTCGGCATTCCCAGCCCCGCATCCCGCGTCGTGCGCATCTCGACGAACGCCGCCTCATCCACCCCGTCATGCACATGAATATTCCCCGCCCGTTGCTCCGCCACGGTGGTCAGGCATTTGGCCTCGCGGCCTTCGGGTGGGTAGTCGTGGCACACATACAGCTCGGTTTCCAACGGGAACGCCAACAGTTTGCGCATCGACGCATACAATTGCCGCGCATCGCCGCCGGGGAAATCGCAACGGGCAGTGCCCACGTCAGGCATGAACAACGTGTCACCCACCAGAATCAACCGGCCATCGATCAGGTAGGCCATGTCGGCAGGGGTGTGGCCAGGCACATGCAGCGCCTGGGCCTTCAAGTTGCCAATATGAAAGACCTCATCCGGCGCAAACAGGTGATCAAACTGCGAGCCATCCACGCAAAACTCCGGCTCCAGGTTAAACAGTTTCTTGAACACCCCCTGCACCTTGCTGATCGACTGACCAATCGCAATCTTGCCGCCCAACGCACGGCGCAAATAGGGCGCCGCAGACAGGTGATCCGCGTGGGCGTGGGTTTCCAGCAGCCACTGCACCTGCAAACCGCGCTCGTGCACAAACGCGATGACGTTATCCGCGCCGGCCGTATCGGTACGCCCGGAAGCCGGGTCGTAATTGAGCACCGAATCGACAATGGCGCACGGCCCGCCATCGTGTTCATAGATGACGTAGGTGTAGGTCGACGATGCCTCGTCCAGAAAAGCTTGAATCAACGCTGGCATGGCGGCTGTCCCCGATGAAGAAAAAAGTGGTTACAATCAGTTTACGTTTACACATAATGTTTTGAGCTTAAGTGACATAAAGGACCCGAGGCAAATGGAATCTACTCTGAGTGAAGGCGAAGTTGCCCAGTTGCGCGCATCGGCGTCCAAGGCCTGTTCCTTGCTCAAGGCGCTGGCCAATGAAGACCGTTTGTTGATTCTGTGCCAGCTGACCCAGGGCGAGCGCAACGTCGGCGAGCTCGAAACCATGACCGGCGTACGCCAGCCCACCCTGTCTCAACAGTTGGGCATCCTGCGTGACGAAGGGTTGGTCGCCACCCGTCGGGAAGGCAAATACATTTTCTACGGGCTGGCCAGCCACGAAGTGATTCAAGTGATGAAAACACTGTCCGGGCTGTACTGCGGCGCGGTCATTAAAAGCTGGGCGTGACGCCATCCGGCAGCGACCCTTGTGTGCACGATAAGAAAGGCGACTGACCATGAATGAGCAACACTGTGGACCGACCATCAGTGGCGATATCGTAGTCATCGGCGGCGGCTCGGCAGGCATTGGCCTGCTGGCCAGCCTGCTCAAGCGCGACGCCCACCTCAACATCATCCTGATCGAACCCAACGAATTTCATTATTACCAGCCAGCCTGGACCCTGGTCGGAGGCGGTGCCTACGACCTGAAAAAGACCCGCCGCCCGCTGGCCGATGTGCTGCCCAATGGCGTGACCTGGGTGCAAGCCGCCGTCAGCGAGTTGCTGCCCGACGAACAGACGCTGGTGCTCGACAGCGGCCAGCGTGTCAGCTGGCAAAACCTCATCGTGTGCCCCGGACTGCGCCTGGCCTGGGAGAAGGTCGAAGGCCTGCAAGACACCCTCGGCCAGCACGGCGTCACCTCCAACTACAGCTATCAGCACGCGGCCTACACCTGGCAACTGGTGCAGCAACTCAAGGGCGGCAAGGCGATCTTTACCCAGCCCGCCATGCCGATCAAATGCGCGGGCGCGCCGCAAAAGGCGATGTACCTGTCCTGCGATCACTGGCTCAAGCAGGGTGATCTGAAAAACATCAATGTTGAGTTCAACCTGGCTGGCGCCGCACTGTTCGGCGTGCCGACCTTTGTGCCGCCGTTGATGAAATACGTCGAGAAGTACAACGCGCACCTGGCGTTCAATTCCAACCTGGTCAAGGTCGACGGCCCGGCGCGCAAGGCGTGGTTTGAGGTGAAGGACGCCCAGGGCAACGTCGCAGTAGAAGAAAAAACGTTCGACCTGCTGCACGTGGTCCCGCCGCAAGTCGCCCCGGATTTCATCCGCCAAAGCCCGCTGGCCGACGCCGCTGGCTGGTGCGAAGTGAATCCGCAGAGCCTGCAACACCTGCGTTACCCGCACATTTTTGGGCTGGGCGATGTGTGCGGCACCACCAATGCGAAGACCGCTGCGGCGGTGCGCAAGCAAATCGTGGTGGTCGCCGAAAACCTGCTGGCCCTGCGCAAACAGGCGCCGCTGCCGCTCAAATACGACGGCTACGGCTCCTGCCCGCTGACGGTGGAGAAGGGCAAGGTGGTGCTGGCCGAGTTCGGCTACGGTGGGAAGTTGCTGCCAACCTTTCCCCTTGACCCGACCAAAGCGCGACGTTCGATGTGGTTCCTCAAGGCCACGCTGCTGCCGTGGTTCTACTGGAACGGCATGCTCAAGGGCCGCGAGTGGCTGACCCGCCTGAGCAAGGTGGATTAAATGCTGCTGGCAAGTCTGTTGGGATTATTGATGGGCCTGGTCATGGGCCTGACCGGCGCGGGCGGCGGCATCCTCGGGGTGCCGGCGCTGGTGCTGGGGCTGGGGTTGAGCATGACCCAGGCCGCGCCGGTGTCTTTGCTCGCGGTGGGCGCGGCGGCGGCGGTGGGGGCAATCGACGGTTTGCGCCATGGCCTGGTGCGATATCGCGCGGCGTTGCTGATCGCCTTGCTCGGCGCCTTGTTCTCGCCGCTGGGGGTGTATTTCGCCCACCAATTGCAGGAGAAACTGCTGATGGGCCTGTTCAGCGCCTTGATGGTGCTGGTGGCTTGGCGCATGTTGCAGCGCGAAAAGGTGGAGGCCGGGCCGAGTGATCACGGCACTGCGTCCTGGGGCCAGAAAAATTGCATGCTCAACCAGCAAACCGGGCGTCTGGCCTGGACGGCCAAATGCAGCGCGACCCTGGCTGCGTTGGGCGCGATTACGGGTGCAGTGTCGGGCTTGCTGGGTGTGGGTGGCGGCTTTCTGATCGTGCCGGCGTTCAAACAGCTCACCGACGTGCAGATGCGCGGCATCGTCGCCACCTCGTTGATGGTGATCAGCCTGATCTCGCTGATCGGCGTGGCCGGCGCGTTTCATGCCGGCGTCAGCATCGAGCCCATGGGCTGGGTGTTTATTGGCGCAAGCATTGTCGGCATGTTGGTTGGGCGCAGGCTGTGTTCGGTGATCAAGGCGCGAACCCTGCAAGTGGGCTTTGCCAGCCTGTGTGTGGTGGTGGCTGCCGGCATGCTGATCAAGGCCGCGCTCTGATCCTGACTTGAAATACAGTTCAACTGTGGGAGCTGGCTTGCCTGCGATGGCGGTGTGACTGACCCACCGCCATCGCAGGCAAGCCAGCTCCCACACTTTTCACCGTGGCCGCCTTAGACTTGGCAATATGAACGCCGCTCAGGTTTACTACTCCCAGTAGAAAGCGCTCCACCGACCTTGCACGTCGGCTCACCAAGGTCATGCAATGGATAAATACACCCCCCACACCTGGCAGCCCCACGAGCGACCGAGCCTGCCCGGCTCGCCGTCGACGCCGCTGCATTCCACGCCCAAGCGCTGGCTGTTTGCGCTGGTGGGTGTACTGGTGGCGATCACCGGGGGCCTGGGCAACGCGCTGGTTATCGCCAACCTGCAATACTTGCAAGGTGCACTCGGTGCGACCACCGCCGAAATGGCCTGGCTGCCCGCCGCCTATGTGATGACCAACGTCTGCATGAACCTGCTGCTGGTGAAGTTTCGCCAGCAGTTCGGCCTGCGGGCGTTTACCGAGGTGTTTCTGGTGCTGTATGCACTGGTGACCTTCGGCCATTTATTCGTCAACGACCTCAGCTCAGCGATTGCGGTACGCGCGGCCCACGGCATGGTCGGTGCAGCGCTGAGTTCGCTGGGCCTGTATTACATGATCCAGGCATTCCCCGCCAAGTGGCGCTTGAAGGCGCTGGTGCTGGGGTTGGGCACGGCGCAGCTTGCTTTACCCTTGGCCCGGCTGTTCTCCGAAGACTTGCTGCAAATCGCCGAGTGGCGCGGGCTGTACTTGTTCGAACTGGGCATGGCGCTGATCTGTCTGGGCTGCGTGTTCATGCTCAAGCTGCCGCCGGGCGATCGTTTCAAAACCTTTGAAAAACTCGACTTTCTCACCTTCGCCATTCTCGCCACCGGTGTCGCATTGCTGTGCGCGGTGCTGTCCCTGGGGCGCATCGATTGGTGGCTGGAAGCGCCGTGGATCGGTGTGGCGTCAGCCTGTTCTCTGATGCTGATCATGGCCGGCCTGGCCATCGAACATAACCGCGCCAACCCGATGCTGATGACACGCTGGCTCGGCAGCGGAGTGATGATTCGGCTGGCGCTGGCGGTGGTGTTGATTCGCATGGTGCTGTCGGAGCAATCCACCGGCGCCGTGGGGTTCATGCAGATGCTGAACATGAGTTACCAGCAGATGCACACCCTGTACGTGGTGATGCTGGCCGGGGCGATTGCCGGGCTTGCGGTCAGTGCGCTGACGATCAACCCGGCGCATTTGCTGATGCCGTTGATCATCTCTCTGGCACTGATGGCGACCGGTTCGGTGATGGACAGTTTTTCGAGCAACCTGACCCGCCCGCAAAACCTGTATATCAGCCAGTTCCTGCTAGGCTTTGGCGGCACTTTCTTCCTCGGGCCGACCATGGTGCTGGGCACCAAAAACGTGCTGACCAACCCGCGCAACCTGGTGAGTTTCTCGGTGATGTTCGGGATTTGCCAGAACCTTGGCGGGCTGATCGGCGCGGCCTTGCTCGGCACTTTTCAGATCGTGCGCGAGAAATACCATTCGAGCATGATCGTCGAGCACCTGACCCTGCTCGACCCGCGTGTGGCCGCGCGCGTGCAGAGCGGCGGCTCGGCCTACGGCGGCATCATTGCCGACCCGGAGTTGCGCAACCTGATGGGCATCCGCAGCCTGGCCACGGCGGCGACCCGTGAGGCGAACGTGATGGCTTACAACGATGTCTTCATGCTGATCGCGATCATCGCGATCCTGACCATGATCTGGATCTTTATCCGCAGCCTGTGGCTGATGAGCACCACCAAAGCAGCAGCCCCTCCCGTTCAACCCAGCGGCGTAACTCAATGACTGAAACGACCACCACCACCAATGCCGTTGCCTCCACCCCTGAAGGCACAACACCCGCAGGGTCAACCGTGACTGAGCCACGCTCGTTGCGGGTGCGCATTATCTCCTCGCTGGGCTTTGCCGCGATTGCCATCGTCGGCGTGCTGATCGTGTTGTATGCCTGGCAATTGCCACCGTTCAGCAGTGCGGTGGAAACCACCGAAAACGCCTTGGTACGCGGGCAGGTGACGATTATCGGCCCGCAGCTCAGCGGTTATGTGTTTGAAGTGCCGGTGCAGGACTTCCAGTACGTAAAGGCCGGCGATTTGCTGGTGCGCCTGGACGACCGCATTTACAAGCAGCGCCTCGACCAGGCGCTGGCGCAACTGGCCGTGCAGAAGGCCGGGTTGGCCAATGTGGTGCAGCAACGCAACAGTGCCGAGGCCACGATCAAATTGCGCCAGGCGGCGTTGGCGGACAGCGAGGCTCAGGCACGCAAGAGCACCGCCGACTTGCGCCGCAACGAAGAACTGATCAGCGACGGCTCAGTGTCCAAACGCGAGCTGGACGTGACCCGCGCCGCGAATGCGCAGACCATCGCGGCAGTGGCGCAGGCCCAGGCCAGCCTGGAAATTGCGCGGCAGGACTTGCAGACGGTGATCGTCAATCGCGGTTCGCTGGAAGCCTCCGTCGCAAGCGCCGATGCGGCCGTTGAGCTGGCGCGGATTGACCTGTCCAACACCCGCATCACCGCGCCGCGTGACGGCCAGCTGGGGCAGATTGGCGTGCGCCTGGGCGCCTACGTCAATTCCGGCGCGCAGTTGATGGCGCTGGTGCCGCACCAGCTATGGGTGATCGCGAACATGAAAGAAACCCAGATGGACAATGTGCAGGTCGGCCAGCCGGTGACCTTCACCGTGGATGCGCTAAACCACCGCAAGTTTCACGGCACGGTGCAGCATATCTCCCCGGCGACCGGGTCGGAGTTCAGCCTGTTGCAGGCGGACAATGCCACCGGCAACTTCGTGAAGATCGCCCAGCGTGTGCCGGTGAGGATCACGGTGGACCCGGATCAGGCCGAGAGCGATCGCCTGCGG
This sequence comes from Pseudomonas fluorescens, assembly GCF_002022275.1. GTDB lineage: Bacteria > Pseudomonadota > Gammaproteobacteria > Pseudomonadales > Pseudomonadaceae > Aquipseudomonas > Aquipseudomonas fluorescens_AJ. Next base: position 138,263 of record NZ_MSDF01000062.1, on the reverse strand, counting down.
CCGGGGTTGTCGGTGGTGGTGAGTATCGACACGGCGGGGCGCCTTAAAAACAGCCCGCCCTGAATAGACTCGGTCAATTGTGGGAGCTGGCTTGCCTGCGATAGCGGCCGGTCAGTTGATGCATCTTTTAATGGTGCATCGCCATCGCAGGCAAGCCAGCTCCCACAGTTGGACTGTATTTCAGGCTGAATTCCAGCTGGGTCGACTGGCCTTGTTCTAACAGCTTCAGCCCTGGGCGCCCTGGCAAATGGTGGGCATTCACCGGATGACTCACCGGCTCGATGCAAAAGAACTCGAACTCGGGCGGGCAGAACAGCAGGAAGTAATCCGCGCCGCTGGCCTGGCATTCCAGCGCATACCCCAGCTCCGGCTGTTCAATCCGGCAATGCCCGTCCCACGCGCAAAAGCCATTGTCCACCAGCCTGTCCGGCAGGCTTTTGAGCTGTTGGAAGTCCCAGTCCGCCGGTATCGGCGCCAGGCCGGTGGGCAGCTTCGAGGCATCACTCAGCCACACCTGCGAGGCCTTCGCCTGCAATCGGGTACCCGGCCGGCGCGGCAAATACGGGTGTAACCCTAACCCGTGCCATGCAGCTTTTTCTGCCAGATGTGTCACGCGCAGGGTGATGCTCAACGCCCCGTCACTCAACTTGAAGCGCTGCTCGGCGCGATAGGCGAACGGCGTATCACACTCAACCGCCAGCAGCACTTCATCGGCTGAATGGCTGACCACCTGCCATACCTGCTGCCACGCCGAACCATGAATGGGCAGCGGGTCCGTAAGGCTATTGGGTGTCAATGGTAGCCAACCGTCAGGGTTGTCAAACCCGCCTTCGGCAACCCGGTTGGACCACGGCGCCAGCGGATAACAGCCGAGCTTGCCCGGCAAACCGGTGTTCACGGCCTGTTCATCGCTATGGCGTAACAGCGGCTGGCCGGTGGCGATGACCGTCCAGTTGACGATGCTGCCGCCCGTGGCTGGCGCCAGGGTGAGGCGGGTGAGTTGATCATTGAGTTCGATGAAGTCAGAAGGCATGGTGTCCTGCCGTATGCAATAGAACAAACACAGAGGTTCAATGTGGGAGCTGGCTTGCCTGCGATAGCAATCTATCAGTTGATGCACCAGTGGCTGATACACCGCTATCGCAGGCAAGCCAGCTCCCACAGTTGATCTCATTTGTTCTTGATAATGGTGATTACAACACCACACCCGGCAGCCACAGCGACAGCGCAGGAATGTAGGTCACCGCCATCAGCACCAGAAACAACACCCCATAAAACGGCAGCAGCGCCTTCACGGTTTTCTCGATGCTGACCTTGCCCACCGCCGCGCCCACAAACAGCACCGCGCCCACCGGCGGGGTGATCAGGCCAATCCCCAGGTTCACCAGCATGATCATGCCGAAGTGCACCGGGTCTACACCGATGCCCAGCACCACCGGCAATAGAATCGGCGTGAGGATCAAAATCAGCGGCGCCATGTCCATCACCGTGCCGAGCAACAACAGCATGGCGTTGATGCACATCAGAATCACGTAACGGTTGTCCGAGAGGGTGAGGAACATCGTGGTGATCTTCGCCGGGATCTGCATCAGCGTCATGATGTAGCCGAAGCTGGCAGCGAAGGCGATCAGGATCATTACGATGGAAATGGTGCGCACCGTGCGGTGCATCAGCTTGGGCAGCTCGCTCCATTTGTAGTCGCGGTAGATGAACATGGTCACGAAGAACGCCCACAGCACGGCAATCGCGGCGGACTCGGTGGCGGTGAAGATGCCCGAGAGAATGCCGCCCAGGATGATCACCATGGCCATCAGGCCCCACAATGCGTCGGCGCAGATTTTCAGCGCTTGCTTGAGCGGGATGACTTCGCCCTTGGGGTAGTCGCGTTTCTTCGCGAAGATCAGGCACAGCACCATCAGGCACGCGCTCATCAGCAAGCCCGGGACCACGCCGGCCATGAACAGCGAGGCGATGGACACCGTGCCGCCGGCCGCCAGCGAGTAGAGCACCGAGTTATGGCTGGGGGGCGTCAACAATGCCTGCACCGAGCCGCTGATGGTCACCGCCGTGGCGAATTCACGGGGATAGCCGCGGCGTTCCATTTCCGGGATCAGCACCGAGCCGACCGAAGCGGTGTCCGCAACCGACGAGCCGGAAATTGCGCCGAAAAACGTCGAGGCCATGATGTTGACCAACGACAAGCCGCCGCGCACAAAGCCCACCAGCACCCCGGCAAACGCCACCAGCCGCCGCGACATGCCGCCCTCGGCCATGATCGCGCCAGCCAGCACGAAGAACGGAATCGCCATCAGCGAAAACTTGTTCACGCCGCCTGCTACCTGAATCATCAGGGCCTGAAACGGAATGTCGATCCACCACGCGCCAATCAGCGCCGACAACCCGAGGGCGTAGGCCACCGGCATGCCGATCAGGATCAGGGCGATAAAGCTGCCCAACAGAATCAATGCGTCCATATCAGGCAGCCCCTTCGCTTTCTTCTACCAGGTCGAAGCGCACCACGCGCCGGTTGCTCTGGTCACCCAGCAGGAGTTTTTCCAGCACAAAGATCAGCGTCAGCAGCCCGCCAATCGGGATCGGCATATAGGTGATGCCCACGCGCAGGGTGGGGATGGCGCTCATGAACTGGTTCCAGGTGGACAGGCACAGCTTGCTGCCCCAGATCGTCATGAACAGGCAAATGGTCGCCATCAGCAGTTGGGAAAAAATGCCGACTAGACGCCGCTGTTGGGCGGGCAGGCGGTCGGTGATCATCGCCACCGACATGTGCGCCCCGGCGCGGTAACTGGCCGCTGCGCCGATAAAGGTAAACACCAGCATCAACAGAATGGCGGTGGGCTCCGGCCAGCTTGAGCCGGTGCCGAGGATGTAGCGGGCGAAGATGCCCCAGGGGATGATCAGCGCGACTCCCAAAACCGAGAGGCCGGCGACCCAGATGCAGGTCATGTAAATGCGGTCGTTGATGCGCAGCACTAAATTCTTCATGGCGTTCACCGTAACCGGGCGCGTCGATGCCGACCGCGCCGGGCCTAGCTAAAAGAGAGGGTGATTACTCGACGGCGTCGATGCGCTTGATGATGTCGGCGTAGGCCGCACCGTATTTCGCGCGAACGGGCGCCGTCGCGTCATAGAAGGGTTTTTTGTCGACGGTGATGAACTCGACGCCGGCGGCCTTGAGCTTGGTTTCACTGCTTGCCGACTTGGCGTCCCACAGCACGCGCTCGTCCGCCTGGGCGGCCTTGGCGGCGTTTTTCACCATGACTTGCTGCGCAGGGGTGAGCTTGTTCCAGGTGATTTTCGACATCACGATGGGCTCGGGCAGAATCAGGTGTTCGGTGAGGGTGTAGAACTTGGCGTTCTGGAAGTGGTTGTGTTCGAGCAGGGTCGGCGGGTTGTTTTCCGCGCCGTCGATCACACCGGTCTGCAGGGCGCTGAAGATCTCGCCGGTGTCCATCGCGATGCCGTTGGCGCCCATTTCATTGAAGGCTTCAATGAACAGCGGGTTGCCTTGCACGCGAATCTTCATGCCCTTGAGGTCTTCGATCTTGCGCACCGGTTTTTTGGTGTAGAGGTTGCGCGTGCCGCCATCCATCCAGCCCAGCGCTACCAGGCCGAACTCGGAGTCGGTGATTTTCGCGAGGATCTCGTCGCCGATTTCGCCGTCGATGACTTTGCGCATGTGCGCCTGGTCACGGAACACGAAGGGCAAGTTGAACACGTTCACATCCGGCACCACGGGCCCGACGATGCCGAGGCTGACGCGGGTCATCTGGATCGCGCCGACCTGGGCTTGTTCGACTACTTCTTTTTCCGACCCGAGCACACCGCCCGGAAAGTACTTGAAGGTCAGCTCGCCATTGCTTTCCTTGGTCAGGGCTTTGCCCATGTTTTCTTCAGCGACGACGGTGGGGTAGCCGGCGGGGTGGATGTCGGCGAATTTGATTTCCAGCGCGTGAGCGGCGCCGCAGAGGGTGAAAAATGCAGCGGCCAGCAAGGTGCGTTTGAAGTCCATGGGGGGTCTCTCCTGTCTTTTTATTGTTGTATTCAAGGCACAGCGATGCAGCTTTAGAGCGTGAAGCGGGGTTCGGCCAGTCCTTGTACGCCGGGGTTGAGGGCGAATACGCCGCCGGACAGCGACTGTTCACTGTTGTCGTCGCGAATCGAGGTGACGAACAGCGTGTCCAGGCGGCTGCCGCCGAAGGCGCACATGGTGGGTTTTTTCACCGGGACGGTGAGGGAGCGGTCGAGGCGTCCGTCGGGGGTAAAGCGGTGAATCAAGCCAGCGTCGTTGGCGCAGATCCAGTAGCAGCCGTCGGCGTCCACCGCCGCGCCGTCGGGGCGGCCGAGGAAGTGGTGCATGTCTACAAATACGCGGCGATTGGTCGGCGTGCCGGTGTCGATGTCGTAGTCGAAGGCCCAGATCTGCTGCACCAAAGGGTGCGAATCCGAGGCATACATCGTGCGCCCGTCGGGGCTGAAGGCCAGGCCGTTGAGGGTGATAAACCCGCCGAGTGCCGCGTGGGGCGCCGACCCTGAGGCGTAGCGGTAAAGCGTGCCCTCGGCCGCGTTCAGGCCCATGTTCAAAACCATGCTGCCGGCCCAGAAACGGCCCTGGCGATCGCAGCGACCATCGTTCAAGCGCATGTCCGTACGGGGGTGCTCGACGCCGGCCAACGGCGTGGTGTCGAGGCTGCCGTCATTGTGCGGGGTAAGCTGGAAAAACCCCGTTTCCATGCCCGCGACCCAGTTGCCCGCGTCGGTGCGGGCAATGCAGGCGAGCATCTGCGGAGCTTTCCAGGCGGCGATATGCCCGGTGGCGGCGCTCCAGCGTTGCAGGCCGCCGTTGGGAATGTCCACCCAGTACAGCGCGTTTTCCTCGGGCACCCACACCGGGCATTCGCCCACGGCATTGCGGGCGTCAACGATCAATTCTGCCGTCATGACCACTCATTCCTTTGGGTTGATGGGCGGGGGTTGGTGTGCGCTTAGTCACCGAACGGACCGGCTGCGCAAAATGCGCCACCCTGATAGACCTTGGCCGGGTCATCAGCGGCCACCGGCGGCTGGGTTTCGACCTGGGCGCGGAACACTTCGGAGTTGTCTTTGGGGGCAAAGCCCAAGTGCGCGGCGTAGCGGTTGTCCCACCAGGTGTCGAGGTTATCCGACATGCCGTAGACCACGGTGTGGCCGACGTTCGGGGTGTACAGCGCGCGTTCGAGCAGTTGGGTCAGGTCATCGAAGCTCAGCCAGGTGTGCATCATTCGGCGGTTTTGCGGTTCCGGAAACGAAGAGCCGATGCGGATGCTCACGGTCTCGATGCCGTAACGGTCGAAGTAGAAGCTGGCCATGTCTTCGCCGTAGGACTTGGACAGGCCGTAGTAGCTGTCCGGGCGGCGAGGGGAGTGGGCGTCGATGGTTTCGCCCTGCTTGTAGAAGCCGATCACGTGGTTGGAACTGGCAAAGATCACGCGTTTTACGCCATGGCGGCGCGCGGCTTCGTAGATATGGAAAATGCCGCTGATGTTGGCGCCAAGGACTTCTTCGAAAGAGCGCTCAACGGACACGCCGCCGAAATGCAGGATGGCGTCGACGCCTTCCACCAGGTGGTGCACGGCTTGTTTGTCGGCGAGGTCGCACGCTTGCACTTCTTCGGATTCATCAGCAGCCGGTGCCATATCGGCAATGTCCGACAGGCGCAGCACCTGGGCATAAGGGCGCAGCCGTTCGCGCAGGACTTTGCCGAGGCCGCCGGCGGCACCGGTGAGCAGCAGGCGGTTGAATGGAACAGGCGTGGAGGTGGTCGTGGTCATGGGGGTTCCATTGTTGTTGTAGGTTGTCGTATGACTTGGTGGAAGTATCGTTAGTGATTCCCCAGGTTGTCAACGCCCGTCCTGACTAATGGGGTCAAATGTGGGGCTTGTGTGGGAGCTGGCTTGCCTGCGATGGCATCACCGCAGTGTGACTGGCATACCGAGGTGCTTGCATCGCAGGCAAGCCAGCTCCCACACAAGCTAAATCCCGGACAGCTCCCACATTGATCGAGTTACAACAACGAAATCGGGTAGCTGATAAAAATCCGGTTCTCATCAAATTGGTTATTGCTGAAGTCCCGACGCATGGTCGCGTTGCGCCAGCGCACATTCAAATCCTTCAGCGTGCCGCTCTGCACGGTGTAGGCCAGTTCCGACTCGCGGCCCCATTCCTTGCCGTCGGTGATCGCCCCGGTGTGCACGTTATTGCCGCTGATATAGCGGTTCATCATGGTCAGCCCCGGAATCCCCAGCACCACAAAGTTGAAGTCATGGCGCACTTGCCAGGATTTTTCCTTGGCGTTGTCGTAGCTGGCGTTGTAGCTGTCGTTGGCCAGGGTGCCGCCACTGGTGCCGTTGACCTTCATCCACACGCTGTCGCCGGTAAGCTTTTGCAGGCCCACGTAGAAGGCGTTGCCCTTGTATTTGGCCGAGAGCAGGGCGAAGGCGGTCTTGTTGTCGAGGTCGCCGGCCAGTGCGCTGCCGTCTTCCTTGCCGATGAAGTAACCGAGGTTGGCGCCCAGGGTCCAGTCGCCGACCGGTTGGCTGTGGGTCAGGTTGAAATACTTTTGCTGGTAGATGTCGCTCAACTCGGCGTACCACACGCCGACCTGGGTGCGCTTGTCGTTGAAGGTGTATTCGCCGCCGCCGAAGTTGAAACGGTCGGAGGTGAACGCAGCTTTGCCGTTCATGAACATGTCTTCCATGCTCGCGTCGTTGCGCGGGCTGTTGCCCCGGAACTGGCCGCCGTACAGCGTCAAACCGTCGATTTCCTTCGAGGTTACCTGGCCGCCACGGAAGGTCTGCGGCAGCGAGCGACCATCGTCGGAGCGCAGGATCGGCAGCACGGGCATCCACTCGCCGACCTTCAATTCGGTCTGCGACAGCTTTGTTTTGAGTGCCACGCCCAGGCGTCCAAAGTTGTCGGCAGGGCGGCCGTCGCTGTGGATCGGTAACAATTGCGTGCCGCCGGTGCCCTTGCCGCCATCCAGCTTTTGCGAATACAGCCCCAACACATCCAGCCCGAAACCCACGGTGCCCCGGGTGAAGCCGGACTTGGCGTCGAGAATGAAGTTCTGCGTCCACTCTTCAGCCTTGGCCTGGGGGTAGGTCGGGTCGGTGAAGTTGCGGTTGAAGTAGGCGTTGCGCAGGTTGAGCGTGGCGGTGGCGTCTTCGAGAAACCCGTCGGCCTGAGCGCTGAGGGGAAGGGTGAACGCCAGGCTGCCGAGGCCGATAAGACCGAGACGCGAGGACGAATTGCGGGCGAATTGACTCACAGTGAAGCTCCCTTTCGTTTGTTGTTTTTATTATTTGTCGTACGTCGTCGTACAACATTGCGCGGATATTTGCGGGGTTTTGGCGGGGTGTCAAGCAGAAGTTATACGATGACTCGTTCGTCATTAGTCAAAAGCGCGCACGGTCAATGTGGGAGCTGGCTTGCCTGCGATGCTGGCAACTCGGTCCTGCAGATAGACCGAGGCGATGCCATCGCAGGCAAGCCAGCTCCCACAGTTGAGCGTGTTTAAACCGGGGAATTTTAGTTGGCCATGACCATCCGCGGCAGGGTGCCAAGCAGCGAAACAGCCGCCACTGCGGACACACCCAGTAACCATTCCAGCATCACGCTGGCCTTCAAACTGCCCCGGCGCTCTTCGCAGTGATCAATGCGCAACCGGTTCAACAGCGCCAACGCCAACATGCCGAGCACCAGCAGCACCTTGATCAACAGAATCAACGCAAAACCATCAAACAGCGGCGTGGGCCACAGCTGCCCGGTGAGCACACGCACGTTGATCAACCCGGTCACCAATAACCCAACCACCAGGCCATAACCGACGCCGCTGAAACGCCGCAGAATTGGCTCCAGCGCATACCGCGCCGGTTCGCGCAGGATCAACACCAGCAACAACAGCCCGCCCAGCCAGGCGCCGACGCACACCAGATGCACCACTTGGTTGAGAATCAACAGTTGCCCGCTCAACCCGTTGAGCATCGCGCCATGCCCCACCGGCGCGAGTGTGGCCAGTAGCAATGCAGCCAACGGCAAGCGCAGGGCCGGCCAGGGTTTGATCAGTACGATGACCAGCAACAGGTTCAGCACCAGATGCCAGACCCACACTTGGCCAAAGAAGGTTTTGCCCAGTACCAACTGCACGGTCGCCGGTTGCAGCGCCGCGTCCCAACTGCCCGCCATGCTGGCGGTGATCAACAGCAGCCACGCCACGCCGGAGCCGAGCCCGACCCAGGCCAGGCCACGGGTGATGCGCAGCAGGTGCCGGTCCAGCGCCGGTTGCAGTTCAGTGCCGAGCAACAGAGGCCTGAACACGCAGGCCCCGAACATCAGCAGCACGACGATGAAATGCAGGAAGCGGCACAGCACCAGCAGGGTCGCCATGGGTTATTGGCCGACCTTGAAGGTGTATTCGCCATTGCTCTTGTGGGTGTCGACCGACACGGCGTTCCACACCACCTTGTAGTTACCGGCGGCCAGTGGCGCAGCGGGGGTGACTACCAGCACTTTTTTGTCGGCGTCCGGGGTTTCAAGGCCTTTGATTGCGATTTCGGTGCCGTCTTTGCTCAGTGACACTTTGGTGAAGGTGGCCTCGACGCCTTCGCTGAAGGTCAGGCGCAAGTCGGCGGGGGCGGCGACGGTGCTGTCGGCCGCAGGGGTCGAGCTTTTCAGGTGGGCGTGGGCAAACGCCGCCGAGGCGCCGAGCAGGGAAGCGAGCAGGGCGACGGTGGTCAGGGTTTTCTTGATCAGCATTGTTCAATACCTCAAGGTTAAGGGGGGCGGTAGAGCCATGTGCAGCAAGGTGACGGCGATCCTAACCAATCCATTTTCCATGGGGAAGGCTCGCGCAAGAAGTTTCACTTGGCCCCGTTTGCGGTTGATCACTCAACGGCAAACCTGCGCCGTTTGGTCTGGTACATCGCCCCGTCTGCATGGCTGAGCAGCGTGTCGGCGTCTTCACCGTCTGCCGGGTAAAACGCCACGCCGATGCTGCAGGACGGCATCTTGACCCCGTCAAACCCGGCACCCAGCGGTTCTGCCATGACCGCGAGTATCTGCGCCACTTTTGCGCCAACGGCCTCCTGCGACTGGATGTCGGTCAGCAGCACCGTGAACTCATCGCCACCCATCCGCGCCACCAGGTCACCCTCACGCACACAGCGCTCCAGCCGCCGGGCAATCACGCAGAGCACTCGATCACCCACCGCATGGCCATGCACGTCGTTGATGCCCTTGAAGTCATTGGCGTCCAGAAACAGCAGGGCAAAGGTGCTGTTCTGACGCTGCGCTGCCTGCAGGGCCGCGTCCAGGCCCTCATTGAACAGTGAACGGTTGGTGAGCGCCGTCAGCGGGTCGTGATGGGCGAGGAAGCGTAACTCTTCCTCGGCCTGTGTGAGGGCCGTCACGTCCCTCGCCACGCCGATCCGCGCCCCCACCTCCTCGGACCAGAACGCCGCCCACAGGATGTGTACGACGCCGCCATCCTTGCGGATATAACGGTTGCGAAAATCGACGTGGGGCTTGCCGTTCATGACCCGCACTATCGAGGCCCGGGTGCGCGCCAGGTCCTCAGGGTGCATGTAGCCGGTGATGAGGGTGCCGGTCAGCTCGTCGGCGCGGTAACCGAGCAACGCTTCACAGGCATCGCTCACAAAGACGATCTGGTTGTCACTGTCGACCACGAAGACCGTGTCCAGCATCAGGTGGATCAGTTTGGGGTAGAGGGCTTGCAGGTCAACGGCCATAGGTCAGGGGGTCCGGTTCAGATTCGCCGATCATAGCCCGATCCATCGATCAACGGCGCATCGCTGCGGCGCGTCCGGACGACCTGCCGGGTACGCTGAAGGTAAAAGTGAAGGCGTGTGGCCTAATGCGGCGGTTCGTGATGTGATGGCGCATCCAAAACAGTGAGTGAGCTTGCAGTATCCATGGGCAATCACAAGATCGGAATTCGTCAGGCCAACGTCGACAAAATCCTGCTGGCGGCGGAAAAAATCTTCGCCGAGAAGGGCTACGGCAGCACCGCCATGGCCGACATCGCGCAAGAAGTGCAGCTGCCGCGTTCCAACCTGCATTACTACTTCACCACCAAAAGCGAGCTGTACAGCGCGGTACTGTTCGACCTGCTGGACGTGTGGAAGCAGGATGCCCTGAGCTTTGAAACCTTCGATGACCCGCGGGTAGTGCTCAGCAGCTACATCCGCGCCAAGATGCAGCGCTCGCGCACGCGGCCGTATGGATCCAAAGTCTGGGCGAATGAAATCATCCACGGCGCGCCGACCCTCGGTGAGGCGCTGGACGAAAGCCTGTACGACTGGGCCAAGATGAAGGAAGCGAAAATTCGCCAGTGGGTGGAGGACAAACGCATCCTGCCGGTGGAGCCGTCGAGCCTGCTGTACATGATTTGGGCGTCGACCCAGCACTATGCGGACTTTGATCATCAGGTGAAGATTTTGAATGACCATCAGCCGTTGTCGGACATGCAGTTCGAGAAGGCGATTCAGACGGTGACGGGGGTGATTCTTCGCGGGATTGGGTTGGAGCCCTGATTTTTGGGTGAGGCTTAGGGCCTCATCGCAGGCAAGCCAGCTCCCACATTTGAATGTGTTCACAAATCAACTGTGGGAGCTGGCTTGCCTGCGATAGCGGTCTACAGAACTACACCGCCTCCCGGTAAGGATTCCTCGGGTCCTGCGTCCAGTTCAAAAACGGCTTGCCCGTGTCTATCGGCACCATCTCGATACAATCGGCCACCGGGCAGGTGATCTGGCACAAATTGCATCCCACGCACTCATCATCGATCACCTCGTACACATGCGTCCCGTCTGCCTGTTTCAAACTGGCAATGGCCTGGTGCGACGTGTCCTCACACGCAATATGGCAACGCCCACAGCCAATGCACGCCTCCTGATCAATCTTCGCAATTATCTGATAGTTGATGTCCAGGTACTTCCAGTCCGTGGTATTGCCCACGGCTCGGCCGGAAAATTCCTGCAAGCTTTTGTAGCCTTGGCTGTCCATCCAGCGCGACAGCCCGTCCTTCATCTCTTCCACAATCCGAAACCCATGCAGCATCGCCGCCGTGCACACCTGCACCGCGCCGCAGCCCAACGCGACGAATTCCGCTGCGTCGCGCCAGTTGCCGATGCCGCCAATGCCGCAGATCGGCAGGCCTTGGGTCTGTGGGTCGCGGGCGATTTCGGCGACCATGTTCAGCGCAATCGGCTTGACCGCCGAGCCGCAATAGCCACCGTGAGTGCTTTGGGTGCCCACCATCGGCAGGGCGACCATGCGCTCCAGGTCCACACTGGTGATGGAATTGATGGTGTTGATCAGCGACACCGCGTCCGCGCCACCGCGATAGGCGGCCCGCGCAGCCACGCGGATGTCGGTGATGTTCGGCGTGAGTTTGACGATCACCGGCAGCGAGCAGTAGGTCTTGCACCAGCGCGTCACCTGTTCCACATACTCCGGCACTTGGCCGACCGCCGCGCCCATGCCGCGCTCAGGCATGCCGTGGGGGCAACCGAAATTCAACTCGATGCCATCGCAGCCGGTGGCTTCCACCAGCGGCAGGATGTTTTTCCAGGATTCTTCAACGCACGGCACCATCAGCGACACGATCAGCGCGCGGTCCGGCCAATCCTTTTTCACCTGAGTGATTTCCCGCAGGTTGATCTCCAGCGAGCGGTCGGTGATCAGCTCGATATTGTTGATGCCCAGCACGTCACGGTTGGCGCCGTAGTGCGCCGAGTAGCGCGACGATACGTTGACCGCTGCCGGGTCTTCGCCGAGGGTTTTCCAGACCACGCCGCCCCAGCCGGCTTCAAAGGCGCGGACCACGTTGTAGGCCTTGTCGGTCGGCGGCGCGGAGGCCAGCCAGAACGGGTTGGGGGCTTTGATACCGGCAAATACAATCGAGAGATCGGCCATTACGCAGCCTCCACGTTCAGCATGAGTTGGGCGTGCATGGCTTCAGCGGCCAGCTTGCCGTGTTGCACCGCTTGCACGGTGAGGTCCTGGCCGAGGCTGACGCAATCGCCGCCGGCATACACACCGGGAATGCTGGTGCGCAGCTGTTCATCGACGAAGATCCGCTCGCCTACGCGGTGCAGCTGTTGGGCCAGCGGGTCGTGCAGGGCCTCGTTGTCGAAGCCTTGCCCGATGGCTTTGAAGATGGCGTCGGCGGCCAGTTCGAAGGTTTCGCCGGTGGGGTGCAGGCGACCGTTTTCCATGCGTGTGCGCAGGAAACGCATACCGCGCACGTTGCCATGTTCGTCGAGCAAGACTTCTTCGGGCTGGGCCCAGGTCAGCAGGCGGACCTGATTGGCCTTGGCTATGTCTTGTTCGTGGTGAGTGGCGCCCATGTCCGCCAAGCCACGGCGATAGACCAGGTTCACGTCGCGCGCGCCGAGGCGGGCCATTTGCACGGCCATGTCGATGGCGGTGTTGCCCGCGCCGAGCACGATGCAGCGGTCGGCGAGGGGCAGTTGGCTCAGGTCATCGGCCTGGCGCAGTTCGCGGATGTAGTCGGTGGCGGCAAGCAAGCCGGGTGCGTCTTCGTGGGGCAGGCCGAGCTGTTTGCTGGCCGCGAGGCCCAGGCCGAGGAACACGGCATCGAATTGCTGGTGCAGTTCGCTCAGGGTCAGGTTGTCGCCCAAACGCTGGCCGTGACGAATTTCGATGCCGCCGATTTGCAGAAGGAAATCCAGTTCCTTCTGGGCAAAATCATCCACCAGTTTGTACTTGGCGATCCCGTATTCATTCAGGCCGCCGGCTTTTTCCCGGGCTTCGAAGATCACCACGTCATGGCCGTGCAAGGCGCTGCGGTGCGCGCAGGACAAACCCGCCGGCCCGGCGCCGACCACGGCGATGCGCTTGCCGGTGGGCGCGGCGCGTTGGAAGGGGTGTTCACTGAAGTGCGCATTGTCGATGGCGTAGCGTTGCAACAGGCCGATCAGCACCGGGGCGCATTCTTCGGCGTTGTTGCGCACGCAGGCTTGCTGGCAGAGGATCTCGGTAGGGCAGACTCGGGCGCAGCTGCCGCCGAGGATGTTGGCCGAAAGGATTTTCTGCGCAGCGCCTTGTACGTTTTCGGTGTGGATATTGCGGATGAACGACGGGATGTCGATTTCGCTGGGGCACGCGTTTACGCACGGCGCGTCATAGCAATACAGGCAGCGCGAGGCTTCCAGTTGCGCCTGCCGGGCATTGAGCGGCGGTGCCAGGTCGGTGAAATGGCTGGCGAGCGTCGGCCCGTCCTCGGTGGGATGGGGGAGGTGGGTCAGGGTCTGGATCACGGTGTTGGCCTCACGGTTTTTTTGGGTTGCCTCTAACTGGGCATTTTTTGTTGCCTGTGCTGGCCTCATCGCAGGCAAGCCAGCTCCCACAGTTGAGCTGTGTGTATCCGATCAAGTGTGGGAGCCGGGCTTGCCCGCGATGGCGGTATCAGCGTTTCACAGCCGTGGGCCTGGAATGCTCCGCCCGCTTGCCCAACTGTTCGAACACCGCCGGATACGCCGGCCGCTCCACATACCGCCCTGCACCGCGTTCGGCGCGCAGGTCGCCATCGGCCCAGACCAGCTTGCCCTGGCTGATGGTGTGGCTCGGCACACCGCGCACGGTCTTGCCTTCGAAGATGTTGAAGTCGACTTTCTGATGGTGGGTCTTGGCGGAAATGGTTCGCGTACCCTCGGGGTCCCACAGCACCAGGTCGGCATCCGCACCCACACGAATCGCGCCTTTGCGTGGGTAAAGGTTGAAGATTTTTGCGGTGTTGGTGGAGGTCAGCGCGACGAATTCCTGCATCGACAGGCGCCCGGTGTTGACGCCCTCATCCCACAGCAGCGCCATGCGGTCTTCGATCCCGGCGGTGCCGTTGGGGATCTTGCTGAAGTCGTCACGCCCGGCCGCTTTTTGCTCGGCGCAGAAGCAGCAATGGTCGGTGGCGGTGGTGTGCAGGTTGCCCGATTGCAGGCCGTGCCACAGCGCCTCTTGATGCCCGCGCGGGCGAAACGGTGGGCTCATCACGTAGCCGGCGGCGGTCTGCCAGTCGGGGTGTCGGTACACGCTGTCATCCAGCAGCAGGTGGCCGGCAAGCACTTCGCCGTACACCGGTTGGCCTTTGGCCCGAGCATAGGTGATTTCGTCGAGGGCTTCCTTGGTCGAAACGTGGACCAGGTACAGCGGCGTGCCAATGGTCTCGGCGATCCGAATCGCGCGGCTGGCGGCTTCGCCTTCCACTTGGGACGGCCGCGACAGTGGGTGCGCTTCCGGCCCGGTGATGCCTTGGGCCATCAGCTTGCGTTGCAGGTGATACACCAGCTCGCCGTTCTCCGCGTGCACCGTGGGCACCGCGCCCAGTTCCAGGCAGCGTTCGAAACTGGCAACCAACGTGTCGTCGGCGGCCATGATTGCGTTCTTGTAGGCCATGAAATGCTTGAAGCTGTTGATGCCGTGATGGCTGACCAGCTCGGCCATTTCCTCACGCACCTGCTCGCTCCACCAGGTGATCGCCACGTGAAAACCGTAGTCGGATGCGGATTTTTCCGCCCAGCCGCGCCACTGGTGAAAGGCTTCCATCAAGGATTGTTGCGGGTTGGGAATCACGAAGTCGATGATCGACGTGGTGCCCCCCGCCAGACCTGCTGCCGTGCCGCTGAAAAAGTCTTCGCTGGCCACGGTGCCCATGAAGGGCAGTTGCATGTGGGTATGAGGGTCGATGCCGCCGGGCATCAAGTATTGGCCGCTGCCATCGAGTACTTCTGTGCCGGCGGGAACATCCAGATCCGTGCCAATAGCGCGAATTAGACCGCCTGCGCATAAAACGTCGGCGCGGTAACTTTCATCATGGGTAATTACGGTGGCGCCACGGATCAACAGCGACATGTCGAGTTCCTCACAGGCTTGACCGGCTTGTGCCAGTTCTAAGTGTTGTAATGCTGCTAACCGGTGATGGGTTAAAACCTGTCATCGGTGACAGGAATAGAAACTAGCCCGAGTTTTTGGATTGAGCAAGAAGATTTTTTATAAGCTTATATCGTGTTTAAATTACTGATAAATAAAGATAAAAATTAATAATCACCAAAATGTAGCGGTCGCTCACCATTTTGACGCACTTGACAGGTTCTCAAGATGAGCAACATTTCTTATTGCAAATCAGACGCTTGAGACGTGCCTCTTGACGGGGGCAGGAAATAAAAATAATTGTGTTGCACCAGATTGAGTCCTGACAGTTCGGGCAACTTCCACAAGGTTTAGCCTGAGCCGTGTGAGAAGTACCGCAGGCTTAATGGGAAAGCTGATTAACATCAGCAAGTTAGTTATGCGGTATGGGTTCGGGTCAGGTTGTCGGCACGGTTATTGAGTGCAGTGGCGGCTGGCCGGGCCCGTGATGTCATGTTGTTTACGAGGTACTCCGGCCATTCAGCGCAACGCGTTGGATGAGCAAAAATAATTCGAAAAAACCGTGGAGCGGCCATGCAACAGAACAGATCGCAAGTCATTGAGCGCAACGGCCTGTACGAACTCGACGCCGGCCCCGACGTCCTCGACAGCCCTCGCTACAACCACGACATGGCACCGACCAAGGTGCACGAACGAACCTGGAACAAATGGCACATCACCGCGCTGTGGATCGGCATGTCGATCTGCGTGCCCACCTACACCCTGGGCGGCGTGCTCACCGCGTACTTCGGGCTGTCGGTGGGCGAGGCGCTGATGGCGATCCTGCTGGCGAACATCGTGGTGCTGATTCCACTGACCCTTAACGCCTTCCCCGGCACCAAGTACGGCATACCGTTTCCGGTGTTGCTGCGCTCGTCGTTCGGCATCCTCGGTTCCAACGTGCCGTGCCTCATTCGGGCGCTGGTGGCGTGCGGCTGGTTCGGGATCCAGACGATGTTTGGAGGGCTGGCGATTCACCTGTTCCTCGGCTCGATTTTCGACGGCTGGAAGTCCCTCGGCGGCACCGGTGAAGTGATCGGCTTCATGATTTTCTGGTGCCTGAATTTGTGGGTGGTGCTGCGCGGCGCCGAGTCGATCAAGCGCCTGGAAACCCTGTCCGCACCGTTGCTGGTAGCCGTCGGGATTGGCCTGCTGGTGTGGGCGATGCCCAATGTGTCGATCAGCGAGTTGATGGCGATCCCGCCCAAACGCCCTGAAGGTGCGAGCCTGACCGGTTACTTCATGGCCGGGCTGACCGCGATGGTGGGCTTCTGGGCCACCTTGTCGCTGAATATTCCGGACTTCAGCCGCTACGCCAAAAGCCAGAAAGACCAGATTCTCGGGCAGATTTTCGGGCTGCCGCTGACCATGTTCCTGTTCGCCGCGCTCGGCGTGATCATGACCGCCGCGTCGGTGAAACTGGTGGGCGTCAGCGTGTCCGACCCGGTGACCCTGATCGGGCATATCCAGAGCCCGGTGTGGGTGGCCATCGCCATGGCGCTGATCATCATCGCGACCTTGTCCACCAACACAGCGGCGAACATTGTGTCGCCGACCAATGACTTTCAGAACATCGCCCCCAAGCTGATCAACCGCACCACGGCAGTGATCCTCACCGGGCTGGTGGGGTTGGTGTTGATGGGCCATGAACTGCTGAAAAAGCTTGGGCTGATCGTCTCGGACGTGAGCCTGGAAACCGTTTATTCCAACTGGCTGCTGGGCTACTCAAGCCTGTTGGGGCCGATTGCCGGGATCATGGTGGTGGACTATTTCATCACCCGCAAACAGCAACTTGACCTGGCTGGTTTGTATCGCGATGACGTGTACCCGGCGTGGAACTGGAGCGGGTTTATTGCCTTTGGCGTGCCGGTGGTGTTGACGCTGCTGTCGCTGGGTAGTGATGCGTTCAGCTGGTTCTACAGCTATGGCTGGTTTACCGGCTCGGCGTTGGGTGGGGTGTTGTATTACGGGCTGAATGCCAAGCGTGCAGCCAAGCCCGTCGCGGTGAAAAGTTGAAATGCAAGTCAACTGTGGGAGCGGGCTTGCTCGCGAATGCGGTCTTGCAGGCACCAGTTTCGGTGACTGACACACAGCCTTCGCGAGCAAGCCCGCTCCCACATTTGGACCGAGTTGCGCCAGTTTAACTATAAGAAATCCAGCCTGAGGAGATCCCCATGAACGCTGCCCTTGACGTTCTGCAATCCACCCATCAGCACATTAACCGCGACCGCCTGTGGCAGTCCCTCATGGACCTGGCCAAACTAGGCGCCACGCCCAAGGGCGGGGTGTGTCGCCTGGCCCTCACCGACCTCGACCGCAAAGCCCGTGACCTGTTTGTGAAGTGGTGCGAGGAGGCCGGTTGCACCGTCACCGTCGACGGCATCGGTAATATCTTCGCCCGCCGTCCCGGGCGTAATCCAGACCTGCCACCGGTGATGACCGGTAGCCATATCGACACCCAGCCCACTGGCGGCAAATTCGACGGCTGCTTCGGTGTGCTGGCGGGTGTGGAAGTGTTGCGCACCCTGAACGACCTGAAGGTCGAAACCGAAGCACCGCTGGAAGTGGTGGTGTGGACCAACGAAGAGGGCTCGCGTTTTCCGCCGTGCATGATGGGTTCTGGGGTATTTGCCGAAAAATTTACCCTGGCGGAAACACTGGCCAAGGTGGATGCCGATGGCGTCTCGGTGGGCGATGCGTTGAATGCCATTGGCTACGCGGGGACGCGCGCGGAGAGCGGCCATAAAGTGGGCGCCTACTTCGAAGCGCACATCGAACAAGGTCCGATTCTTGAGGACGAGAAAAAAACCATCGGCGTGGTCTTGGGCGCGCTGGGGCAAAAGTGGTTCGACCTGAAACTGCGCGGTGTTGAAGCCCATGCGGGGCCGACGCCGATGCACCTGCGTAAAGATGCCTTGGTCGGTGCAGCGGCGGTCGTTGCTGCCGTAAATGCTGCGGCGCTCGGTCATCAGCCTCATGCGTGCGGCACCGTGGGCTGCTTGCAGGCCTATCCGGGTTCACGCAACGTCATTCCGGGTGAAGTGCGCATGACCCTGGATTTCCGTCATCTGGAACCGGCCCGGCTAGATTCGATGATTGCCCAGGTGCGCCAGGTGATCGACGACACCTGTGCCAAACATGGCTTGAGTTTCGAGATGGAGCCCACCGCGGATTTCCCGCCGCTGTACTTCGACAAAGGCTGCGTCGACGCCGTGCGCGATGCGGCGAACGGGTTGGGCTTGTCGAACATGGACATTGTGAGCGGGGCAGGGCACGACGCAATCTTCGTCGCCGAGCTGGGCCCGGCGGGGATGATCTTTGTGCCGTGTGAAGGTGGCATCAGCCATAACGAAATCGAAAATGCCGCGCCGGATGATCTGGCGGCCGGGTGTGCGGTGTTATTGCGGGCAATGGTGGCAGCTTCGGTGGCGATTGCCAGTGGGAAATTAGCTGCCTGATGGGGCCTCATCGCGGGCAAGCCAGCTCCCACATTTAATCGGGTTCACACCTTTCAAATGTGGGAGCTGGCTTGCCTGCGATAGCGTCAGGTCAGGCCCCAGGTTGCCAACCACCCCCCAACGCAGTCACCAACCCCACACTCGCCTGCAACTGCCGCGTCTGCACCGCTTGCAACGTCCTCTGCGCCTGCAACGCCGCCGTCTGCGCGGTGACCACATCCAGGTAACTCACAGCCCCCGCCTGATAACTGTTCATCGCCAGCGACTGCGTATGTTCCGCCGCATCCGCCGCCGCTTGCTCATCCTGGGCTTCCTGCTGCAAGTCGCGCAGTTGCGCCAGGTTGTCTTCCACCTCGCGGATGGCCTTGAGCACATGGCTGCGGTACTGCGCCGAAGCTTCTTCAAACTCGGCTTTGGCCTGGCGTTCGTTGGCGCTCAAGCGGCCGCCATCGAAGATCGGCAGATTGACTAAAGGCCCCAGTGCCCAATAGCGATTGCCCGCTGACAGCAGGTTGCCAACGCCTTGCGTTTGCCCGCCAATCAACCCGGTCAGAGTGAAATCCGGGTACCACGCTGCTTTGGCTACGCCGATATTCGCGTTGGCCGCGAACACCCGCCGTTCTGCCGCCGCAATGTCTGGGCGACGTTGCAGCAGATGGCTTGGCAACTGCGACGGAATCCCCGGCAGCGCGATCAACTGTTGGCTCGCCGGCAGCGAGAAATCACTCGCCGCGACGCCAACCAACTCGCCAATGGCGTGCTCGGTCAGGTTGCGTTGCCCGCGCACTTCATCCAGTTGCGCTTTGGCCTCAGCCAGTTGGTTTTGCGCGCGGGTCAGGTCCAGTTCCGAAGCAATCTGGCCCTCATAACGGCTGCGCGTGAGTTGCAGCGCCTGGCTGAAATCATCCAGCGAGCTGTTGAGAATGCGGCTCTGCGCATCCAGGCCGTTGAGCTGCACATACAGGGTCGCCAACTGGTGTTGCAGGCTCAGACGAGCCACTGCCAGGTCATCGCCGGACGCCTGCGCCTGGGCGTCTCCGGCCGCCACCTGGTTGCGGATTTTGCCCCACAGGTCCAGGTCATAACTCAACGAAAACGCCGCGGTATTGCTGTTGTACACGGCGGGCTGCGTATCCCCGCGCAACGGCCGCGAGTCCGATTGGCGCTGGCGCAGCGGCTGCGCACTGGCGGTGATCTGCGGGAACAACCCGGCGTGCAGTTGGCTGGCATAGGCCTGGGACGCGTCGAAATGCGCCAGCGCCGCTGCCAGGTCCGGGTTGGCCTTGAGCAGTTGCTGTTGCAGGTCGTTCAGGCGCGAGTCGTTGTAGAGCTTCCACCAATCCGGCGCCAGTTGGTCGGACGGTTGCGCACTGTGCCAGGGACCGTCGCTGGTCTGTTCGCGATAGCCTGTCGGCAGGTTGACCGTCGGCACTTTGTAAGTGGGCGCCATCGAACAACCTTGCAGCGCCAGCAGCATCAACGCCGCCAGGGGTTTAAGCCTTGGGCGCATGCGCACCTCCGGCTTCGGCCAACTGCACGGCATCGCCTTCGCGCAGGGCGTCGGGCGGGTTATCGACCACGCGGTCGGCGGGGTTCAGGCCCTGATCGATCACCAGGCGGGCGCCGAGGTCGAGGCCGATGTGGATGTCTTGCAAGTGCACGTGATTTTGCGCATCCAGCACTGCAACCTGGGTGCCCTGGGCGCGGAAAATCAGCGCGCTGGCCGGGATGCTCACGCCGTGGGTGTCCGCCGGAATCGGCAGCGTGGCTTCGGCATAATCGCCGGGCAGCAATTCGCCGTTGGGGTTGTCGGCGACGAACTGCGCGAGCAGGGTGCCGGAGCGGCGGTCGATGGCGGTGGAGTCGCCGATCAGGTGCGCCTTGAAGTGTTCGCCGGGGTGCTCGGGCACGGTCAGCTCGGCTTCCAGGCCCGGGTGGATGACCGCTGCGTAGTTCTGCGGCACCGGCACGTAGAGGCGTAGCTGGTGGGTGTCGGCAATGTTGAACAGTTCCGGATCGCTGTCGGTATCGGCCTTGATCAACTGGCCGATATCGGTGTTGCGCGCGGTGATGGTGCCGGCGAACGGCGCGCGAATGGTCTTGTAGCTTTCCAGGGCTGAGAGGCGCGCGTAATCGGCAGCGGCCGCTTCGGCATTGGCCTTGGCAGCGGCGGCGTTGGAGGTTTTCTCATCCGCCTCCTGGCGCGACACCGAATGGCTCGCCAGCAGGTTCTGCCAACGTGTGGCGGTGGTTTCGGCCAGGCGTGCGTTGGCCTGTTCCTGAATCAGCCGGGCGTGTGTTTGCGCCAGTTGCTGGTCGAGGTCCGGGCTGTCGATTTCCGCGAGGATTTGCCCGGCTTTGACCTGGCTGCCGATGTCGACTTTCCAGTCCTTCAAGTAGCCGCTGACCCGCGCGTGAATCGGTGCCTTGCTCCAGGCTTCCAGGTGCGCAGGCAGGCGCAGGGTGTCACCGGCGGCGTTTTGTTTGGGCTGGAACACCATCACTTGCGGGATGGCAGCGGTTTCCGTCCAGGCGGTGACTGACTGTTCGTGCAGCGTGCGGGCGTGCAGGCCATTGGCGACCAACAGGGCGGCCAGTGTCAGGCCGCCGGCACCCATGAGCATCAGACGCTTGCGCGAGGGTTTGTGATCAGACGACATGTGGCGTTTCTCCAGCAGTTGCGCGAGTAGGGTGACGACCGTGGACCAGGCTGAAGACCACGGGAACAAACAACAAAGTAGCGACGGTGGCGAAGATCAAACCGCCGATGACGGCCCGGCCGAGCGGGGAGTTTTGCTCCTCGGAAAGTGCCAGCGGCAGCATGCCGATGATCATCGCCAAGGCGGTCATGCACACAGGGCGAAAGCGCGTGTAGCCCGCTTCCATCGCAGCCTTCAACGCGTCGCCATGTTCGGCCAGACGCTCTCGGCAGAAACTCACCACTAGGATCGAGTTGGCGGTGGCCACGCCCATGCACAGGATCGCGCCAGTGAGTGCGGGCACCGACAGCGAGGTGCCGCTGAGGAACAGCATCCACACGATGCCCGCAAGCGCCGCCGGCAATGCGGTGATGATCACGAACGGGTCGGCCCAGGACTGGAAGTTGACCACGATCAGCAGGTAGATCAGCACCACCGCGCCGAGCAAGCCGAAGCTCAAACCGCTGAAGGCTTCATGCAGCGCATCGATCTGCCCGTGCAGGCTGATCACCGCGCCTTTGGGGCGCATGGACGCGGTGTCATCCAGCACTTTTTGCACGTCACGCGCCACGCCGCCGAGGTCGCGGCCTTGCACGTTGGCGTACAGGTCCAGGGTCGGTTCGATGTTGTAGTGGGTTACCACCGCCGGGCTCTGCACACGGGAAA
Organism: Pseudomonas fluorescens; assembly: GCF_002022275.1. Taxonomy (GTDB): domain Bacteria; phylum Pseudomonadota; class Gammaproteobacteria; order Pseudomonadales; family Pseudomonadaceae; genus Aquipseudomonas; species Aquipseudomonas fluorescens_AJ. The sequence continues at coordinate 116,437 of NZ_MSDF01000062.1, read as the reverse complement.
TGCTCGCTACGCCGCCGAGGATTTGCGACTGGCCGTCGGCGCCGGTGACGGGTAGGGCTTCCAGCGAAGGCAGGCTGTCCAGACGGTATTGCGGGGTGGCCGCAACGATCGAGTACGACACGCCGTTGGCCGGGTTGAGCCAGAAGGTCGGCGCCACCTGGGAGCTGCCGGCGAGGGACGCAACCATGCTGTTGGTCACGTCACGTTCGGTAATACCCAGGCCATTGGCGCGCATGCGGTCCACGTTGACCTGCAACGACGGGTAGCCGGTGGACTGCTGGATACGCAGGTCGGCGATGCCCGGTACGTGTTGCAGGCGACGCTCCAGTTCCACGGCGTAGGCGCGGTTTTCGGCGTCACTGCGCCCGGAGATTTTCACGTCCAGCGGGGCCGGGGCGCCGAAGTTGAGGATCTGGCTGCTGATATCGGCGGGCAGGAAGGCGAAGTGGCTGCCGGGAAAGCTTTCCGGCAGGGCTTCACGCAGTTTTTTCACGTAGTCGGCGGTGGGCGCGTGGTCCTTTTTCAGGGTGACCTGAATGTCGCCATCCTGTGGGCCAATGGTGCCGCTGCTGCTGTAGGCCATGTCGATGCCGCTGAGCGGGATGCCGATGTTGTCGACGATGGTGTCCAGTTCTTGCGCCGGGATCACTTCGCGAATCCGCGCTTCAATACGGTCGAAGGCGGCGGCGCTTTCTTCAATACGCGTGCCCAGCGGCAACCGCACGTGAAGGGCGAGGGCGCCGGCATCGGTGGCCGGGAAGAAGTCCTGGCCCAGGCTTGGCAACAGCAGGAACGAGGCGAGTACGCAGGCCAGGAAACCGACTATAAAGCGCTTGCGCGCGCCTAGCGCGAGGATCAGCAGGCCGTGGTAGGTGTCGCGGATATTCGAGAAGTGGCGCTCGAAACCCTGTTGAAAGTTCAGCACCGATTGCAGTACGCGATTGCGTGGTTTTTTGTGCTGTTCACCTTCGTGATGGTTGATGAATTCATCTTCCGGGTGATGCCCCGCGCCTTGCTCCGGCGTGTGCGGTTTGAGCAGGAACATCGCCAGGGTTGGCACCAGGGTGCGCGAGAGAATGAACGAGCTGGCCATGGCAAAGATCACCGCCAGGGCCATCGGGCGGAACAGGTAACCGGCGATGCCTTGCAGCAGGAACATCGGCACGAACACGATGCAGATACACAGCAAGGAGACGAACGCCGGGCCGACAATTTGCGCGGCGCCGTCGAGTATCGCGGTCTTCACCGCCTTGCCTTGCTCAAGGTGCCAGTTGATGTTTTCGATGGTCACCGTGGCGTCGTCCACCAGAATCCCCACCGCCAACGCCAGCCCGCCGAGGGTCATGACGTTGAGGGTTTGCCCAGTGGCTGCCAGCAGCGCGATGGCCGACAGCACGGCCAGCGGAATCGAGGCGGCAATGATCAGGGTCGAACGCCAGCTGCCGAGGAACAGCAGGATCATCGCACTGGTCAGCAGCGCGGCGATGATGCCTTCCTGGGCCACGCTGCCCACCGATTGTTTAACGAACACCGACGCGTCACCCAGTAGCGAGGTTTTCAGCGACGGCGGCAGGGTTTCGTTGATGCGCGGCAGCATCTGGCGGATGCCGTCGATGATCGAGAGGGTGGAAATGCTGCCGTTTTTCAACGCCGGCATCAGTACGGCGCGATGGCCATCCACGCGCACGATGTTGGTCTGCGGCGGCGAACCGTCGCGCACGTGGGCCACCTGGCCGATGGTAATGATCGCGCCATCGACCGTCTTGATCGGCAGGTCGTTCAGCTCATCAATCGCCTTGGGGCTGTTGTTGAGCAGGATCGTGTATTCGTTGGGGCCGAGTTTGGCGGTGCCCACCGGGATGATCTGGTTCTGCAGGGCCAGGGCGTTGCCGACGTCTTGCGCTGACAGGCCTTTGGCGGCCAGCGCCTGCGGGTCGAGGTCGAGGGTGATCTGGCGTTGCTTGCCGCCCATGGGCGTAGGCATGGCCAGGCCGGGCAGGGCGCTCAGGGGCAGGCGGATATTGTTCTGCACCAGGTCGCGGATTTTCGCTTCCGAGAGGCTCGGGCTGGAAAACGCCAGTTGCAGGATTGGCACCGTGGAGGCGCTGTAGTTGAGGATCAGCGGCGGCGTGATGCCCGGTGGCATCTGCTTGAGCACGGTTTGTGAAACGGCTGTCACTTGGGCGTTGGCGGTACGGATGTCGACGCCGGGCTGGAAGAAGATCTTCACGATGCCCATGCCGGGCAGCGATTGCGATTCAATGTGTTCGATGTCGTTGACGGTGGTGCTCAGGGAGCGTTCGTAGGTGTAGATCACTCGACCGGCCATGGCGTCCGGCGACAGGCCGTTGTACTGCCACACCACGGCGACGACGGGGATGCCAATATCGGGAAAAACATCCGTGGGGGTTCGCAGGGCCGCCATCGGCCCGATGATGCAGATGAATATGGCCAACACGATAAACGTGTACGGCTTTTGCAGTGCGGTCTTTACCAGCCCGAGCATGCGTGAACCTCCGAGGGAGCAAAATTGCAAACCCCGGCAGTTTTGCCCGACCCACCTAACACGCACCTTTCAGTCAGGTGAAGGAACATTTAGTTAACGGCTGAAGATCCTTTCATATGTATTCATTTGTTCTACATTGGGTGGCTCTCCAAGCTTGTAGCCCATCGGACACGACACATTTTCGTTGCGTCCACTGTGTTTACTGATGTCCTTTGGAGCCCTGCCATGTCACTTAAAAACCTGTCACTTAAACCACTTTTGCTGATCCCGGCCCTTGGCGCTGTGCTGCTGTTGTCGGCCTGTGCCGGGCCGATTCCGAAAGCCGACCCGAGCGAAGCGTGGATCGGCTTGAAGGAAGAAGCGCCGAATGACTTGATGGCCGAGCGCGTGGATGGCAAGCGCGTGGATGACGGGCGCTTCTTTGAAGTGACCCCCGGTGACCATCGCCTGGATGTGACGCTGTTCGAAGAAGAGCCAGGCGATGACAACCAGCAAGACTGCCAGGGCCGGGTCGAGTACAAGGATTTCAAGGCGGGTGAGCATTACACGCTGGTGGAATCGAGCCTGGGCACCACCGTGCGCGCATCCCTCAAGGATGAGCACGGCAAGGAAGTCGCAGCGACTCAGGACTTCAGCTGCATGCCTGGCTAAGCGTGATGCACCGCCGCCCTGCGGGGCTTGGCGGGTGCCACGGGTTTAACGTGGGGGTGGTGCCGACGCGTTACGCGCATGACCCCCCACAACATCGCGGCGGCTACCGCCAGCCAACCGCAGATCAACATGAAAATCGTTGTCGCAAGGCTCATCTGGGCCTCCTTTCGCCCCGCTCGGGGCACACACAGTCTTCTCAATGGACAGTCTAGCTACCTGCCGGTTGCCTGCTATTGACCAATGGTCGTGTCCGTCCAACTCGTTTGCTCTATGCCGGGCGTTTTACTAACGTTCAAGGCTATACCCGCGTGGCCGGGCGCCCTATGATCAGGGCCCTTACCGGCAGTTGATCAAGAGAGCAGAACATTGCGGTTACGGTCGAACGTTAAAACTTCCTTGTTGCTGGCCTGCGCCCTGGGGCTTGCGGCTTGTTCCGGGCATCCGTCGAGGCTTGCCGGCTTGCCGGAGCGTGTCGAACTCAATGGCGTGCCGACCTTTCGCAGCGAGGCCTATCTGAGCGGCCCCAGTGCTTTAGCCAGCATGCTGTCGCAACAAGGCATTGTCATGACACCGGGCTTGCTCGATAAGCCGCTGCACTTGCCGGGTGGCGAGGCGGACCTTGAGCGCAACATGCAGGTGCTGGCGCGTGAGTACGGGCTGATGGTGTATCCGCTGGATACCGAGCTGACGGCAGTGCTGGCGCAGGTTGCGGCGGGTTACCCGGTGATGGCGCGGATCAACCCGAGCCTGTGGTCCGGCACGCGGTACGTCGTGGTGGTGGGGTTCAACCAGCAGAAGAGCACGGTACTGCTGCGTTCGGGGCTGGAGCGTCGATTACTGATGAGTTTCAGTGACTTTGAATCGGCCTGGAAGAGCGCCGGTCACTGGGCGATCCTGACTCAGCGCCCGAGTCAGTTGCCGGCGCAGGTGGATGCGCAGCGCTGGCGTGATGCGGCGAATGCCACTGCGCGGGCGGGGCAGGAGCAAGCGGCGGCGCAGGCGCTTAAAGTGTTGGCGGAGAAGAAGTAACCGCACTGACGTTCATAAATGTGGCAGCGAGCTTGTGTGGGAACCGGGCTTGCCCGCGATGCAGGCAACTCGATTTTTCAGCTGGACCGAGTTGATGCTATCGCAGGCAAGCCAGCTCCCACACAAGCCTGCCTCCACATTGAAGCTGTTGTGTTTAGCGACGTACTTCTGCAGCGTTCGGGCGGTTTTTCAGGTTTTTGTCGGCCTTGTAGCGCAACGCCACATCCGGCACCGAACCGCTCTTGCCTGTCTCGACCCAGTTACGAATACGCGTGGCATCGGCAAAGTGGGTGAACTTGCCGAAAGCATCCAGAATCACCAGCGATACAGGGCGATTGCCCATGCTCGTTACCAGCACCAGGCAGTGGCCGGCCTGGTTGGTAAAGCCGGTCTTGGTCAGCTTGATATCCCAGTTGGCGCGGTTGATCAGATGGTCGGTGTTCGAAAAGCCCAAGGTGTAGTTGGGCTTGCGAAATGCCACAGTCTTTTCCTTGGTGGTGCTCAGTTGACTCAGCATCGGGTATTTGCGCGCCGCAGCCAGCAACTTGCTCAGGTCGCGAGCCGTCGACACGTTGTGAATCGACAGGCCGGTAGGCTCTACATAATGCGTGCTGGTCATGCCCAGCGCCTTGGCCTTGGCGTTCATCGCTGCGATAAAGGCCGGGTAGCCGCCCGGGTAGTGGTGGGCCAGGCTGGCGGCCGCGCGGTTCTCTGAAGACATCAGCGCAATCAGCAGCATTTCTTTACGCGGCATTTCGCTGCCGATCTTCACGCGGGAAAACACGCCTTTCATTTCCGGCGTGTCCTTGATGTTGATGTCGATGTACTCGTCCATGTTCTGCTTGGCTTCGAGCACGATCAAACCGGTCATCAACTTGCTCACCGACGCGATGGGTACCACCACGTCTGGGTTACTGGAATAGATGACTTTGTTGGTCTGCAGGTCTACCAGGATGGCGCTGCCGGAGGCGATTTGCAGTTTGGAAGTGTCACGCGGGGCCTGGGTGGTTTCGGCAGCGTGCGCGAGGGTGCCTGTAAGTGCAAAAAATAGGCTGACGATAGAGAGACGAATTTTCACGCGGGTGAACTCGCTAAAAAGGTAAGGAAATACCGTTCAGGAAACGGGTGTTTTGAAAAATTACGTTACATTCTAGAAGTATGGATCAGAAACTGTCGAATGTTCTTCTAGAACCCGATGAAAGTACTTAAAAACTAAGAAAAAACAGGTTTTTCTTCGGGCAATAAAAAGCCCTGCGATAAGGCAGGGCTTTTTCATTACGGCTGGTTATTAGCTGTGCAGGGTCTCTGCTGCATACAGCGTATTTTCCAATAGGCAGGCGCGAGTCATCGGGCCAACGCCGCCTGGTACCGGCGTGATCCAGCCGGCGCGGGGCAGGGCGGTTTCGTACACTACGTCGCCGACCAGTTTGCCGTCTTCCTGGCGGTTGATGCCCACGTCGATAACGATGGCACCTTCCTTGATCCACTCACCTTTGACCAGGCCAGGCTTGCCGGCGGCAACCACCACCAGATCAGCGCGGCCGACGTGACCGGCGAGGTCTTTGGTGAAGCGGTGGGTGACGGTCACGGTGCAGCCGGCCAGCAGCAGTTCCATGGCCATTGGCCGGCCGACGATGTTGGAGGCGCCCACGACCACGGCGTCGAGGCCGTACAGATCGACGCCAGTGCTTTCCAGCAGGGTCATGATGCCTTTCGGCGTGCACGGGCGCAGCAGCGGGATACGCTGGGCCAGGCGGCCGACGTTATAAGGGTGGAAACCGTCGACGTCTTTGTCCGGGCGGATGCGCTCCAGCAGTTTGGAGGCGTCCAGGTGCTCCGGCAGCGGCAGTTGCAGCAGAATGCCGTCGATGTTCGGGTCATCGTTGAGGCCGTCGATCAGGTCGGTAAGGGCCTGCTGGGTGGTCTCGGAAGGCAAGTCGTAGGCTTTGGAGATAAAGCCGACCTCTTCACAGTCTTTACGCTTGTGCGAGACATAAACCTGAGAGGCAGGATCGCTGCCGACCAGGATCACCGCGAGGCCAGGCGTGCGCAGGCCTTGCAGGCGGCGCTCGGTGACTCGTTTGGCGATCTGCTGGCGCAGGCTGGCGGCGATTGATTTGCCGTCGATAAGTTGTGCAGTCATTACGCGTGATTAACCATCGAGAGGGGGAAGAAAAGTGCGCGCATTCTCGCATGCCAAGGCGTGAGGGCAAAGGCGCTTGGTCTGCAAATTGCCCTAACCCCTTAAATAAAATGAATTTTTTTCAAAAAAGATTTGACGGGTTTCGGGGGCATCTATACTATTCGTCGCACTTGTCGGGCACAGCCTAGCACTGGTTAAGAAGGTCAAGCACAATTGTTGTCGTGCAAGGCTGGAAAGCACTTAGTTTGTAATCCTCCAAGAGTACAGATTAATAAGGCGCCCGTAGCTCAGCTGGATAGAGCATCCGCCTTCTAAGCGGATGGTCGCAGGTTCGAGTCCTGCCGGGTGCGCCATTAGGCAGCTTTGGCACAAGTAGCGTTAGATGGTGGGCGTAGCTCAGTTGGTAGAGCACGGGATTGTGACTCCCGTTGTCGAGGGTTCGATCCCCTTCGTCCACCCCATATTTTGAAAAGGCGCCAGATTAATTGTCTGGCGCCTTTGCTTTAAGAGCTTCAAGCGCGGATGTGGTGGAATTGGTAGACACACTGGATTTAGGTTCCAGCGCCGCGAGGCGTAAGAGTTCGAGTCTCTTCATCCGCACCAATCAAGCGTCACTCGGCCCTCGGGCAGGGTGAGGCCAGACAAGGAAGATGTTCGAGTTCCTTGTTGACGCAAGATGGTGGGCGTAGCTCAGTTGGTAGAGCACGGGATTGTGACTCCCGTTGTCGAGGGTTCGATCCCCTTCGTCCACCCCATATTCAGAAAAGCGCCAGATCAATGATCTGGCGCTTTTTTTTGCATCCGAAAAATACACTGCCGCGTATGTACTGACGAGGATGGCCTCGGACGGACCTGGATCCTCATCGGGCGTTTCCGTCGAGGGCAGTGAAATGTTGGCACGACAACAGGGTGAAAGTCGGGAGTTGATCGGCGCTGACGCGCATTTGTTGGGTCGGCTCATGAAAGGGGATCAGGCTGCCTACAGCGAGATGGTCAACGGGTATCAGGGTGCGATGCGGGCGGTGGCGTCGGCGATAGCGGGTCATCGGCATGTCGATGACGTGGTGCAGGATGCCTGGTTGGCCGTCGTGCGGGGGCTGAACGGTTTTCAGGGTCGGTCCAGTCTCAAGACGTGGGTGTTGACGATTACCGCTAATAAGGCGAAAGGCCGCTATGGGCGCAGTCGTCGCGACCTGATGTTTGAAGGTGGGTTAGTTGATGATTGCTTTTGTGCGGTCACAGGGCAGTGGGTATCGCCGCCCTCGGGCTGGCACGAAGACACGCCGGAAGCGCTGCTGAATGAGCATGAGTTGCGCGAATGCATTGAGCGCGCGCTGGAAGAACTCTCGGAACTGCAAAGTGGCGCGCTGGTGCTGCACGAGCGCGTGGGGCTGGAGTTGGAGGAGGTCGCCCAGTTGCTCGGCGTTAGCCTGTGCAATGCGCGCGTGCTGGTGCACAGGGCGCGAATTCGGGTATTTGCCGCCATAGACAAGTATCAAGCGTGCGGCAGTTATTGACGCCAAGAAAAAACAAGCATTCTCAATGCCTTGGCGTTAGAATCGTTGCCGGTTTTGAGCGTGTGGAACTGATCCGAAGCGATATCCGGGTCGGTGCAGCTATTTAATAGCGAATTACGGCGCAGTACCTGAACAAGGGCTGTGCCGTTTTTGTTTAAGCGTTTTGAGATTTCAGGGCAGGGCGTTTCATCGTATTTGTGTTTCTCGATGCTGCCGCCGTGACCTCCGACCTTGTTCGCAAGGTCGGTAGCCAAGCGCGTGTATCAGGCTCTTCTATATATAGAAGGGTTGATGCAGAGCCTTGGCGTGATGAGCTGTATTTGCTAACGGGATGAGGTGCATGCGTGCACTTGAACCTATAAATGGCCTGCTGTTTTTCTACCGTTTTCAGTAGGGTGACTTCTTGAGTTTGACCCACTAGAATGCATGCCCTTGATTCTGGGGTCGGAAACGGCCGGCTAACGTCTGTGCAACGAGGAATATTCATGCAAGTTTCTGTTGAAAATACTACTGCTATCGAGCGCCGCCTGAGCATCACCGTGCCGGCAGAGCGTATTGAGACTGCGGTCAACAAGCGTCTGCAGCAGACTGCCCAAAAGGCCAAGATCGCTGGTTTCCGTCCAGGCAAAGTGCCGATGAGCGAAATCAAGCGTCGTTTTGGCGCTGACGCGCGTCAGGACGCTGTGGGTGACGTGATCCAGGCTTCCTTCTACGAAGCTGTTGAAGCACAAAACCTGAAGCCTGCCGGTCAGCCTTCGATCGAGCCGAAGTCCCTGGAAGCTGGCAAGGACCTGGAATACGTCGCTACTTTCGAAGTGTTCCCTGAGTTCACCGTTGCCGGTTTCGAGTCCATCGCCGTTGAGCGCCTGAGTGCCGACGTGGCGGATAGCGACCTGGACAACATGCTGGAAATCCTGCGCAAGCAGAACACCCGTTTTGAAGTGGCCGATCGCGCTGCCCAGAACGAAGACCAGCTGAACATCGATTTCGTTGGCAAGGTTGACGGCGAAGTCTTCGCTGGCGGCTCCGCCAAGGGCACTCAGCTGGTGCTGGGTTCCAACCGCATGATCCCGGGTTTCGAAGACGGCCTGGTTGGCGCCAAAGCCGGCGAAGAGCGCGTGCTGAGCCTGACGTTCCCTGCTGACTACCAGAACCTGGACTTGGCTGGCAAAGCCGCCGAGTTCACCGTGACCGTCAACAGCGTTTCCGAGCCTAAACTGCCAGAGCTGAACGAAGAGTTCTTCAATCAGTTCGGCATCAAGGAAACCGGCATTGAAGGCTTCCGCACCGAAGTTCGCAAGAACATGGAGCGTGAGCTGCGCCAGGCCATCAAATCCAAGGTCAAGAACCAGGTTATGGACGGTCTGCTGGCCGCCAACCCGATCGAAGTGCCTAAGGCTCTGCTGTCCAACGAAGTGGATCGTCTGCGCGTTCAAGCGGTTCAGCAGTTCGGTGGCAACATCAAGCCTGACCAACTGCCGGCCGAGCTGTTCGAAGAACAAGCCAAGCGCCGCGTTGTGCTGGGTCTGGTCGTGGCTGAAGTGGTTGAGCAGTTCAGCCTCAAGCCGGACGAAGATCGCGTTCGTGAAATGATCCAGGAAATGGCTTCGGCCTACCAGGAGCCTGAGCAGGTTGTGTCTTGGTACTACAAGAACGACCAACAGCTGAACGAAGTACGTTCGGTTGTGCTGGAAGAACAAGTTGTGGATACTGTTCTGCAGAAGGCTAAGGTGACCGACAAAGCGGTCTCTTACGAAGAAGCAGTCAAGCCGGCGGAAGCAGCACAAGCCGACTGATTGTCCAACTCGTTGGAAATTCAACCATAAGCCAGCCTCGCGCTGGCTTATGCGTTTTCAAGACATGACTATTTGGGAGTAACTGCAGAGCATGTTCCGTAATTCCTATATTCAGCAGAACTCTGATATCCAGGCCGCTGGCGGCCTGGTCCCGATGGTTGTCGAGCAATCTGCTCGTGGCGAACGCGCCTATGACATCTACTCGCGCCTGCTCAAGGAACGAGTCATCTTTCTGGTTGGCCCGGTAGAGGACTACATGGCCAACCTGATCTGCGCGCAGCTGCTGTTCCTTGAAGCGGAAAACCCGGACAAGGACATCCATCTTTACATTAACTCCCCGGGCGGTTCGGTAACGGCTGGCATGTCGATTTACGACACCATGCAGTTCATCAAGCCGAACGTATCGACCACGTGCATCGGTCAGGCGTGCAGCATGGGCGCTTTCCTGTTGACGGCCGGTGCTGAGGGCAAGCGTTTCTGCCTGCCTAACTCGCGCGTGATGATTCACCAGCCACTGGGCGGTTTCCAGGGGCAGGCGTCAGACATCGAGATTCACGCCAAGGAAATCCTGTTTATTCGCGAACGCCTCAATACCTTGATGGCCAAGCACAGCGGGCACACCCTGGAAGAAATCGAGCGCGACACCAACCGTGACAACTTCATGAGCGCAGAAGCGGCACGTGAATACGGGTTGATCGACGCTGTGATCGAAAAGCGCCCCGCTTAATTAAGCTGCTCAAAATAAGGCTGGTCGGCGTGTCCGACCACCGGCGGGCTTGAAAAAGCCCGCATAAGCCTTCATCTTGTGTTGCAAGCCTATCGGATTTGGATCGAACGAATGACTGACACCCGCAACGGCGAGGACAACGGCAAGCTGCTCTATTGCTCCTTCTGCGGCAAAAGCCAGCATGAAGTACGCAAATTGATTGCCGGTCCCTCGGTGTTTATCTGCGACGAGTGCGTCGACCTGTGCAATGACATCATCCGCGAGGAGGTGCAGGAAGCCCAGGCCGAGAGCAGCGCGCATAAATTGCCTTCGCCTAAAGAAATCAGCGGCATCCTTGATCAGTATGTGATTGGTCAAGAGCGTGCAAAGAAGGTTCTGGCCGTAGCGGTGTACAACCACTACAAGCGTCTGAACCAGCGTGACAAGAAAGGCGACGAAGTCGAACTCGGCAAGAGCAACATCTTGCTGATCGGCCCTACTGGCTCGGGTAAAACCTTGCTGGCAGAAACCCTCGCTCGCCTGCTGAACGTTCCGTTCACTATCGCCGACGCTACCACCCTCACTGAGGCGGGTTACGTGGGTGAAGACGTCGAGAACATCATTCAGAAGCTGCTGCAAAAATGCGACTACGACGTAGAGAAGGCCCAGATGGGTATCGTCTACATCGACGAAATCGACAAGATTTCGCGCAAGTCCGACAACCCGTCGATCACCCGGGACGTTTCCGGTGAAGGCGTGCAGCAAGCCCTGTTGAAACTGATCGAAGGCACGGTTGCTTCCGTACCGCCTCAAGGTGGCCGCAAGCACCCGCAGCAGGAATTCCTTCAGGTTGATACGCGCAACATCCTGTTCATCTGTGGCGGTGCGTTCTCCGGCCTGGAAAAAGTTATTCAGCAGCGTTCCACCCGCGGCGGCATCGGTTTCGGTGCAGAAGTACGCAGCAAGGAAGAAGGCAAGAAGGTGGGCGAGTCCCTGCGTGAAGTCGAGCCTGACGATCTGGTCAAGTTCGGTCTGATCCCGGAATTCGTTGGTCGTCTGCCGGTCCTGGCTACGTTGGACGAGCTGGATGAGGCTGCTCTGATTCAGATCCTCACCGAGCCGAAAAACGCCCTGACCAAGCAATACGCCAAGCTGTTCGAGATGGAAGGTGTTGACCTGGAATTCCGTACCGACGCACTCAAATCGGTGGCCAAACGGGCACTGGAGCGCAAAACCGGTGCGCGTGGTCTGCGCTCGATCCTCGAAGGCGTGTTGCTCGACACCATGTACGAAATCCCCTCGCAGTCCGAGGTGAGTAAAGTGGTGATCGACGAAAGCGTGATCGAAGGCAAGTCCAAGCCACTGTATATCTATGAAAACAGTGAGCCGGCTGCCAAAGCAGCGAAGGCTGCGCCAGACGCGTAAGCGTTTTGCAGTTGTAGTACTAGCGACGAGCCTTCAGGGGCTAATGCCAGTCAGTTAATCTGACTGGCATTTTTATTTGTGGTGGGATACATCCGGAGTTTCAATCGGATGGTCCGAGGATGCGCCAGTGAAGGCACCTGAATCATTCAGTTCGAACCTCAATTCCCCAACTGAAATACCCCACCGCCTCGCACTGAGTGTTCACCAACATAAAACTTAGCTCGCATTGCTCTTTGCCCTGACCGGTCGGCTGGAATAACCAGAAATGGTCGGGAGCCTGCAGGAGGATGGGCTGGGTCAGGTTTTCAGTATCGATGGCGGGCACGGGCTGGTCGGATTTCACCGTCAGCTCAGGCGCAGGCAGCACACCGGTATCGCTGCTCGTGAACGAATACACCACAATGCTGTGTTCAGCCCGAAGGGCGATGGTGCGGGTGCGCAAGCAAAGAGGTTGCCCAAGGCTCACCTGGAGAACATGGTTATCGGTCTTCGCAGCGGGAAAATGGGCACCATCCAAAATAAAGGCCAGGCCTTTATCGATGCGCGTAGGCTTGTCGGGGTCCTGGCTGGGCTGCGGATAACGCGAGAGCAGCGTCTCGGCGTCGACAATGAGTAAAGCATGAGCAGTCGCTGTTTCGCTGGACATCACGGCCTCCTTTCATGATGTTGACCTTGGCCGCCACCACCCCTGCGAGAGTGATGCATCCTGTTCAGTCGCAGCGGCGCAAGGTCAGTTGGCCCCTCGTCAATAAGGGGCCGATTGCATCAGTTGTGGATGGAAATGAACGGGTCCCACGTACAGCAGCCGACAATTTTGCAATTGCGGTCGACGATCAGGAATTGGAAGTGGTAGGTCACGCGACCACACTCCAGGGTTTCCGAGGACCAGTAATGATTGTCGACTTTCTGGCAACTGGGCACAGATGGGTTACTGGTGTTGGGTACGGCAACGCACGCAACCGCTTTGCGCGGTGAAGGCGTGGAGATGAGTTCCGCGCCGGCATTGCCGACGAACTTGTAGAAGATCACCGCCGTTTCGAAGCTTTGCGACAGGCTGGTTTCGCGCCAGCGGATCAAATCACCCACCTGCGCCTTCAGGTCGAGTTCGCCACCGGCCTGACCCTGGATCACGTTGTCCTGGTTGGTAATCATGTAGACGTGGTTGACGTCAATGAACGTTGGGTTGTTGGGGTCCTTGCTGATGTTCGGGTATTTTTTCAAGATGGTTTCAGTGTCGATTGAAACTAGTACATCCGTGACTCTAGACATTATGAATCTCCTTTTTTCATAGTGAATTCCCTGACATTTGCCAGGCAATAACAACGTCTTGCCGCTATGCGACCTACGTGCTCACTATTGGAGGAATCCACGTGTCAAGGATACGAGCTGACCTAGCTCCATTCTTATCTGACGGCTCGGGTTCCTTCCCGCAGGTCGCAGATGGACTATAGATGGTGAAGTTGACCTGTCAAAAATACGTGGAGCAATGCTGACCTGATCAGCAAGGTTCGACTGGGTGTCGCCAAGGTTTGAAGTTTTCGCCAAGAGGCACGCACGGTGTTGAAAAAGCTTGCGCCAGCAGGCAGTTATCGGACTGTGTTTTCAGTTGGCCAATGTTCAGGCGCGACGGCCTGACCGATCGTCATTCGCCGTGAAGAGGCTTGTTTTTTGAAGCGTTTTTTGGGGGCGGTCTTTAATATTGCGTTTATTCATGCGTTTAACTGCTGGCATTGAGCTTGTTTTTTTTGCATGCAGCCCCCATCTTGGTTTCAAGCTAATTTTTCAACTGTCATAGAGGCGAAATCATGAAGACAACCATTGAATTGCCTCTCCTGCCGTTGCGTGATGTCGTCGTCTATCCGCACATGGTTATCCCGCTGTTCGTGGGGCGCGAGAAGTCTATCGAAGCCCTCGAGGCCGCGATGACGGGCGACAAGCAAATCCTGCTGTTGGCCCAGAAGAACCCTGCTGATGATGATCCAGGCGAAGACGCTCTGTATCGAGTCGGCACGATTGCCACCGTTCTGCAATTGCTCAAACTGCCGGATGGCACCGTCAAGGTGCTGGTGGAAGGTGAGCAGCGCGGTGCGGTTGAGCGTTTCATGGAGGTGGACGGCCACCTGCGCGCCGAAGTGGCGCTGATCGACGAAGTCGAAGCCCCTGAGCGCGAGTCCGAAGTATTTGTACGCAGCCTGCTCTCGCAATTCGAGCAGTATGTGCAGTTGGGCAAGAAAGTCCCGGCTGAAGTCCTGTCCTCCCTCAACAGCATTGATGAGCCAAGCCGCCTGGTCGACACCATGGCCGCGCACATGGCGCTGAAGATCGAGCAGAAGCAGGACATCCTCGAAATCATCGACCTGTCCGCCCGTGTCGAGCACGTGCTGGCTTTGCTGGATGGCGAAATTGACCTGCTGCAGGTTGAGAAGCGCATCCGTGGTCGCGTGAAGAAACAAATGGAGCGCAGCCAGCGCGAGTACTACCTGAATGAGCAGATGAAGGCTATTCAGAAAGAACTCGGCGACGGTGATGAAGGCCACAACGAAATCGAGGAGCTGAAAAAGCGCATCGATGCTGCCGGCCTGCCAAAAGACGCGCTGACCAAAGCGACCGCCGAGCTGAACAAGCTCAAGCAAATGTCGCCGATGTCGGCCGAAGCCACTGTGGTTCGTTCCTATATCGACTGGCTGGTGCAAGTGCCGTGGAAGGCCCAGACCAAGGTGCGTCTGGACCTCGCGCGTGCTGAAGATATTCTCGATGCCGACCACTACGGCCTTGAAGAAGTCAAAGAACGCATCCTCGAATACCTCGCCGTACAAAAGCGCGTGAAGAAAATTCGTGGTCCGGTGTTGTGCCTGGTCGGCCCTCCGGGTGTGGGTAAAACCTCCCTCGCAGAGTCGATTGCCAATGCGACCAACCGTAAATTCGTACGTATGGCCCTTGGCGGCGTGCGTGATGAAGCGGAAATTCGTGGTCATCGCCGTACTTACATCGGTTCGATGCCAGGAAGATTGATTCAAAAGATGACAAAAGTGGGCGTGCGCAACCCGCTGTTCCTGCTTGATGAAATCGACAAAATGGGCAGCGACATGCGTGGCGATCCTGCCTCGGCATTGCTCGAAGTGCTCGACCCCGAGCAGAACCACAATTTCAACGACCATTACCTGGAAGTCGACTACGACCTGTCCGACGTAATGTTCCTGTGCACCTCCAACTCCATGAACATCCCGCCGGCGTTGCTCGATCGGATGGAAGTGATTCGTCTGCCGGGTTACACCGAAGACGAGAAGATCAACATCGCCGTCAAATACCTCGCGCCCAAGCAAATTTCGGCCAACGGCCTGAAGAAGGGCGAGATCGAATTTGAGGTCGAGACGATCCGCGACATCGTGCGTTACTACACCCGCGAGGCCGGTGTACGGGGCCTTGAGCGCCAGATCGCGAAGATCTGCCGTAAGGCAGTCAAAGAGCATGCGCTGGAAAAACGCTTCTCGGTGAAGGTCACGGCCGACTCACTGGAACACTTCCTGGGCGTGCGTAAATTCAGCTACGGCCTGGCCGAGCAGCAGGATCAGGTAGGGCAGGTGACGGGCCTGGCGTGGACTCAAGTGGGCGGTGAATTGCTGACCATCGAAGCCGCTGTGATCCCTGGCAAAGGCCAGTTGATCAAGACCGGTTCCCTGGGTGACGTGATGGTCGAATCGATCACCGCCGCGCAGACCGTGGTGCGCAGCCGCGCCAAGAGCCTGGGGATCCCCCTGGACTTCCACGAGAAGCACGACACCCACATCCACATGCCGGAAGGGGCGACCCCGAAAGACGGCCCTAGCGCCGGTGTAGGCATGTGCACGGCCCTGGTGTCGGCATTGACCGGCATTCCTGTACGCGCCGATGTCGCCATGACCGGGGAAATTACCCTGCGTGGTCAGGTATTGGCCATCGGTGGTCTGAAAGAGAAATTGCTTGCTGCACACCGGGGTGGTATCAAGACCGTGATCATTCCTGAAGAGAATGTTCGCGACTTGAAGGAAATTCCGGACAACATCAAACAGGATCTTCAGATTAAACCGGTTAAATGGATTGACGAGGTCCTGCAAATTGCGCTGCAATACGCGCCGGAGCCCTTGCCGGATGTGGCTCCGGAGATTGTCGCGAAGGACGAAAAACGCGAGTCTGATTCCAAGGAAAGAATTAGCACGCATTAATGCGATTAAGCCTGGGGGCTTCCTTGACAGCTTTTTAGAGCCCTTGTTATAAAGCGGCTCTTAAGTGTCTGTAGGCCATTCAGCACTGGTTTTTGCTTTCACCAAAAAACTTAGAATCATACTCAATAGATATATAAGGGGACTTAGAGTGAACAAGTCGGAACTGATTGATGCTATCGCCGCATCCGCTGATATCCCGAAAGCTGCTGCTGGCCGTGCGCTGGACGCAGTAATCGAATCCGTCACTGGCGCTCTGAAGGCCGGCGACTCTGTAGTACTGGTAGGCTTCGGTACGTTCTCTGTGACCGACCGCCCAGCTCGCACTGGCCGTAACCCACAGACTGGCAAAGCACTGCAAATCGCTGCTGCCAAGAAACCAGGTTTCAAAGCCGGTAAAGCCCTGAAAGAAGCCGTTAACTAAGCTTCGTTCAAGCCTTGCCTACCCGGGTCAGACGCAGGTCTGGCCTGGCAGCGGAGCGGCAGCTGACCCTTGTATCCATCGGGTCGCCACGCCGGGGGTGTTGGGTTCAAACCCCCGTCCGCTCCGCCAGTTACGAGAAGGCGCATCCTCGGATGCGCCTTTCTTCTATCCGGACTCTACCCACGCTCCACGGTTGCCAATTTTTGAAGTTCAACCGTTTCTGGGGGACGCATGCTGCAAAATATCAGGGACAATTCACAAGGCTGGATTGCCAAGACCATTATCGGGATCATCGTCGCATTGATGGCGTTCACCGGTATCGAGGCCATTTTTCAGGCTTCGACCAACAACAAGCAGGACGTGGCCAAGGTCAACGGTGAAGAAATCACCCAAACCGAACTGAGCCAGGCCGTCGACATGCAACGTCGCCAGTTGATGCAACAGCTGGGCAAGGATTTCGATCCTGCTCTGCTGGACGAAAAACTGCTGCGCGATGCGGCCCTCAAGGGCCTGATCGATCGCAAACTGTTGCTGCAAGGGGCTGCGGATTCCAAGTTCGGCTTCTCTGAAGCTGCGCTGGACCAAGTGATCCTGCAGACGCCGGAATTCCAGGTGGACGGCAAATTCAACGCCGAACGCTTTGACCAGGTGATCCGTCAACTGGGCTACAGCCGCATGCAGTTCCGTCAGATGATGACCCAGGAAATGCTGATCGGCCAGGTTCGCGCAGGCATCGCCGGCAGCGGTTTTGTGACCGACGCCGAGGTGCTGGCATTCGCCCGTCTGGAAAAACAGACCCGCGATTTCGCCACCGTAAACATCAAGGCTGACCCTGCGGCGGTGAAACTCACCGACGACGAGGTCAAGGCTTACTACGACCAGCACGCCAAAGAGTTCATGACCCCGGACCAGGTGGTCATCGACTATCTGGAACTGAAGAAGTCGTCTTTCTTCGACCAGGTCACCGTCAAGGACGAAGAGCTGCAGGCCGCTTATCAGAAAGAAACCGCCAACCTCGCTGAACAGCGTCGTGCCGCGCACATCCTGATTGAAGTCAACGACAAGACAACCGACGCGCAAGCCAAGGCCAAAATCGAAGACATCCAGGCGCGCCTGGCCAAGGGCGAGAAGTTCGAAGCCCTGGCCAAGGAGTTCTCGCAGGATCCGGGTTCGGCCAACAATGGCGGTGACCTTGGTTTTGCAGGCCCTGGCGTCTACGACCCGGACTTCGAAACAGCCTTGTATGCGTTGAACAAGGACCAGGTGTCGGCACCGGTGCGTACCACGTTCGGTTGGCACCTGATCAAGCTGCTGGGCGTTGAAGCACCCCAAGTGCCAACGTTTGCCAGCCTGAAAGACAAGCTGACCCGTGAGCTCAAGACGCAACAGGTCGAGCAGCGTTTTGTCGAAGCCACCAAGCAATTGGAAGATGCGGCATTCGAAGCCTCTGACCTGGCTCAACCGGCGTCCGACCTGAAGCTGACCGTGCACACCTCTGCGCCGTTCGGCCGTGAAGGTGGCGAAGGTGTTGCGGCCAACCGTGCCGTGGTCACTGCTGCGTTCAGCCCGGAAGTGTTGGATGAGGGTGCCAACAGCAGTGCCATCGAACTCGACCCGGAAACCATCATTGTGCTGCGTGCCAAAGAGCATCTGAAGCCATCGCAACTGCCGCTGGAAAGCGTGTCGGCAGCGATCCGCACCCAGATGACCAAGGAACGCGCCAGTGCGGCGGCCAAGACTCACGCTGACGAGTTGATCGCCAGCCTGCGTGATGGCAAGACCCCGCTGACCCAGCCGATTGATGGTCAAGCCTGGAAAGTCACCGAAGCGGCTACCCGTAGCCAGGAAGCGATTGACCCGGCGGTGCTGCAAGCCCTGTTCCGCATGCCAAAGCCTGCGGCCAAGGACAAGCCGACCTTCACCACCGTGACCCTGGCTGACGGTAGCCTGGTGATCGTGCGCTTGAATGGCGTCAATGAAGCAGCTGCCCCTACGGACGAAGAAAAGGCGCAATACCGCCGTTTCCTCGCCTCCCGTATTGGCCAGCAAGACTTTGCTGCGTTCCGCAAGCAGCTGGAAGCCAAGGCTGACATCAAGAAGTTCTGATGCACGCCTGAATAGAAAGCCCTCGGCCTGAAAAGACCGGGGGCTTTTTTTTGTGTGCGCTAAAGTGATCGGCACTTTCAAAAAAGGAGTTTCAGGCGTGCAGGTTCAAGGAATGGATGACTGGGTTATTCGCCGCGCCAATGTGACGGATGCCCCCGCTGTGCTGCAGGTGTTCGACGAGGTTATCTCCTGGTTTGTGGAGATGGGTAACGACGGACAATGGGGCATTGAACCCTGGTCCACGTTGCCCAAGCGGGTCGCGCAGGTGTCTGAAGCCTGCGCGATGCCGGGTGCGTGGGTTGTGCAGGCGCCGGGTGGGCGTATCCGCGGCGCGCTCGTACTCGGCGACCCCATGGCCTATGTGCCCTCAGCAACCGAGCCGGAAGTGTATGTACGGCTGCTGATCGCCGCCCGGGATGAACGTGCACGTGGCGTTGGCCGGCGCCTGATGGCCTTTGCAGACGATCGCGCCCGGGCTGCAGGGGTGAAGCGCCTGCGAGTGGACTGCTACGGCGGCGGCACAGGGGCGCTGGTGCGTTTTTATGAGTCCTGCGGCTATGAACGACTCTCGACGTTTGACCTGCAGGGCTGGCCCGGGCAATTGCTGGGTCGCCGCCTGGTGTGAATAAAATGCCCTGGCCAGGAAGAAGCCGGGGCGTTTTGACGTGATGTTTGTTAAACCGCTACGGCTTCGATAATGGCAAAGGGCGAAGCCGTCGGGGTCACGCCTGTCACCTTGAAGCCGTGGGCTGCGAGCAGCGTGGTGTACTCCGGCAACGTTCGCTCCTTGCCGCCGAGCATCACCAGCATGTCGAGGTCCATCAACGGGTTGAAGCCGGGTTCGTTGATGTCGCCCAGCAGTTGCTCGACGATGATCAGGCGCCCCTTCGCGCGAATGCTGTTACGGCAGTTAGCCAGCAAGGACGCACAGGTTTGATCATCCCAGTCGTGCAGGATCAACTTGAGCAAATACAGGTCGCCGGCGGGCAGGGCGTCGGTCAGGAAGTCGCCACCGGTTACCGAGAAACGCGCCTCCAGGCCGTGTTCCCGGGCGGCGTCAATGGCGGTGGGCACCACGTGAGGCAGGTCGAACACCCTGCCTTGCAGGTCGCTGTTGGCCATCATCAACGCGTGAACCAACGTGCCATTGGCGCCGCCGATGTCGACAGCAAGGGTCGATTGGCCGGTCGCAATATGTTTCACCGCTTCGCCATTGAACACTTGGGAAACACTTTTCATGGTCAGGGCAAACGCTGCGGCTTCATCCGGGGTGTCCGCCAGGTGTTGCCACGCACTTTTGCCCAATGCGGCCACGGCCTGCGGCTCGCCGCTGCGCACGGCGTGTTCAAGGCGGCCCCAGGGCAGCCAATGGCCTTGGGCGGGAATGATCAAGGCGACACCACGCATGGAGTTGGGAGCGTCGGCATGCAGGACGTCAAGCAGCGGTGTTGAGCTGAAACCCGTCTTGGCGTCATAGCGGAGCAAACCGCTGCTGACACAGGCGCGCATCAACCGGAACGTGGCTTGTACATCCAGTGACTCTGCCTCGGCGATGCCTTCTGGCGTGCGCACGCCACGGGCAAAGTGCTCGGCAAACGAGAGTCGGGCGACGGTGTACACGACCTGGGACACATACCCCCCGAAAATCATCTGGAACATGGTTGTGTAGTCTTGTTGCGAGCCATACAAGCTCGGATTTTCGGTAGATGCAGTCATGAGTTCGCTCGTTGAAGGTGCGGTTGTTTGCTCTGTTCACTTTCAACGTCCCGTTGCGGTTATTTATTCCATGACATTTCAGCACTGGTGGCGAGCCCTCAGGGCGGTGGCGATGGCCATCAAACCGCCATGCAGCAGCCAAACTGCGGGTGTTTATCGAGCCTGTGAGCGCGAGGCTTTTTCCTGCAGCCCCCGTCTGATACGGCCGTGACGTTTTACCGACAGGAATGCGCGCGCCAAGGCCTCGTTCTGTTGCACAATACGCCCCGGACCGTTTTCCTCAGGATTTTCAATGTCGACATCATTTCACTTGCGTAGCCTCGGGTTGGCGCTGGTGCTGGCGGGCGCCGCGGGCTGCTCGTCACCCAAGACCGCTATTTATGAACATGAAAATTTCGACGATTCCGGCACGTTTTCCCGTGATTACCCCGTCAGCGACGTCGCTGCGTGCGAAGCCGCGCGGCGTGCGCTGCTGAGCCAGGGTTACATCATCACCAGCAGCGACCCGAAACTGGTCGTGGGTAACAAAAGCTTCCAGCAGACCGGCGAAACTCACCTGCAGATCAGCTTCAACGTGGTGTGTGCCGCTGACGGCAGTAAAGGTTCGAACCATTCGACGATGTTCGCCAACGCCTTGCAGGATCGCTACGCGCTGAAAAAGGTCAACAACTCCGCGAGCCTGGGTGTGGGCGTGCTGGGTTCGGTGTCGATGCCGATTGGCTCCACCGATGACTCGATGGTGAAAGTGGCGAGCGAGACCGTCTCGGCACCGAAGTTCTACGACCGTTACTTCGCGCTGGTGGATGTGTTCCTGCCGCAGGAAGTGAAAAAGGCCGAGCATATTCCCGAGAAGCCCAAGGCTGAATTGGGGGTGCCGGAACCCAAGGCCGAACCTGCTGTTGCACCGGTCGCTGCACCGGTTGCGCCTGCTGAGAAGGTCGAAGCGCCGAAAGAAGAAGCGCCTGCGCCTGCGGTTTCGCAACCGGTTGCGCTGCCGCCTGAGCCCGCTCCGATCGCCCCGACGCAAGCGCCCGTGACGGCCCCGGCGCCCACTGACCCTGCGTTACCCGCGCCGACCGAAGCAATCCCGCCCCTGCCGACTCCGGCGAATTAAGTATTGGGGGCTGCGGTATAAATCTCCGCAGCCCTGCTACGTTTTATCTGTGAGTGCAAGAACGTCATGACGCCGACATTTTTTCGTCATCACGGCACTTTAGGCTGAGTTTGCAGGTCATTTACTTGCAACTGCTTTTAACAGATAAGGAGTCCACCATGGACGATTACCAGGAAGAACTGCTGGAGTACCAGGCGTTTGAATTGGATCCGCTGGATCCGGCCGATGACGCCACCGAGCTGTAAGACCGACTTCAGGCGGAATGCCGCTGACTGCGGCGAAATTCCCCTGGGGTCTGGTTGTTCCACCGTCTGAACGCGCGTTGAAAGGCTTGAGCTGACGCAAAACCGAGCAAGTAGGCGATCTCGCCGAACGCCAGTTCAGTGTCGCGAATGTAGGTCATGGCCAAATCGCGGCGGGTATCGTTGAGAATTGCGCGAAACTGAGTGCCTTCGTCGGCCAGTTTGCGGCGCAGCGTCCAGGTTGGCAGCTTCAAGCGTGCCGCCACTTCTTCCAGGTCGGGTTCCCGGCCGCCATTGAGCATCGGCCCGAGCAACCGGGTAATGCGCTCGCGCAGGCTGCGAGTGCGGGTTAACTGCTCCAGCTCCCTTTCACATAGCTGCAACAACAAGTGCCAGGTGCTTGGGCAGTGCTGCGGGTTACGCAGGGCCAGCGTCGCCTGGTTGAGGCGCAGTTGGTTGGCGGCAGCGCCGAAGTGCACAGGGCTGTCGCCCAATACGCTGTAGTGTTCGCTGTACTCCGGCGCTTCAAATTCGATTTCGATGCGCTGGGCCTGCAGCGGTTGCTGGGCCAGGCTCGACAATTGGTGCAGCCAGCCGGCGATGATCGAGTCCACCACGAAACGGTTGTAGGCGTTGTACGGGCTGATGGAGTAGAAGCGCAGCCAGGCGCCTTCGGCGTCCTCATGGAAACTCGATTGCCCACGGTAGTTGGAGCCGTACAGCGCTTCAAAGCGCGTCAGCGTGCGTGCGGCTTCGCGCACGTTGGGCGCTTGCGCTGCGGTCACTCCGGCCAGCCCCGCTTGGCTCAAACGGCTCAATTGGCCCATGCGCAAACCCAGGCTCGGGTCGCCGGTCAACTGGATGGCGGCATGGCCAAGGCGCATATAGCGCGGGATCGACAAGCGTGCGCCCGCTTCGGCGAGGCGCGCCGGGTCCAGGCCGTATTGCAGCAGCAAGGGCTGCGGGTCCAGGCCGTGACTGTGAATGGCGTCGGCCAGGGCTTGCACGAAGCCTACCGACAAATCCCCCAGGCGCACCGGCTTCACGGCGTTACAACCAGATATTCAGCAGGCGCGCGCCACGCGCGTCGCTGTCGGCGGTGACCTGCCCGTTATTGCTCAGAAAGCTGTGACCGGCGGTGCCCAGGTCCCAGAACTGGCCACGCAGAAACACGCTCATGCCGGCACTGGCGTGGCTGATCGGCTGTTGGCTGATCAGGGTGAGGCGGCGCCAGGCTTCGCCCTCGCTGAGTTCTTCGGGTTTGAGGCTGATTTCAGTGGGCGTGGACACGCTTTTAAAGCCGCGCCATGGGCGGTCCCACGTGTCACGACCGGTCACGAACGCCGGCACTGCGACCAGTTGCGCGCCTTGTTCATTGAGTTTGCGATAGTTGTCCGGGTACCAGCTGTCGCTGCCGATCAGAATGCCCAAGCGCCCGGCCGGGGTGTCGACCACGCTCACGATGTTTTCATCACCCGGCTCAATAAAACCGCGCTCATCGTAGATCGGGTAGAACTGGCGTTGCGGCTGGCCCAACGGCAAACCGTCGGCGCCAAATACAATGCTGGCGTTGTACAGCGCGCCATGGCCGACCTGCAAATGCCCGTCGCTTACGCTGGGGTCGGGCAGGGCAATGGAGCCAGCCACCAGCGTGACCCCAAATTCCTTGGCCAGGCCGCCGAACAGCGTCTGATAGTCACGCGCCATCGCGGGGGCTTTCATGCGCAGGTAAGCGTCGTCCGTGCGGTTATCACCCGTGGCGCTGAGCCATGCCCGCGCAAACAAAAACGGGTTACTGGCCGACAGCCAGTTCATTGCATCCTTAAGGTGAATGGACTGGTACAGCTCGTTTTTTTCGCCGCTGAGCATCAGCAAGGTGCCGATATGTTCCGGCAGCACGACGATCGTTTTTGCATTAATCAGCCCTTGGTCGCGCGCCTTTTGCAGGTAAGCCGCAAGCTTCAGGTGCAGGCGTTCCACACTCTGATAGTCAGCCGGGAACAGCTCCGGCTGGATGCCCAACAAGTTGCCGCGATCGGCCGGTACGCCTTCATTGACGGCCAGGGTAATACGCAGGTCCGACAGGTAATGCGCCACGGGGCGCTCCTGGGTCCAGACCAGATACGCGGCGACGGCGGCAACCAGGGCCATGGTGACGGTGAACGCTAGAAGTTTACGCATGGGGCAACAGACAACAGACCGGGAATGGGGTTCGCCGACTAGGGTAGGGCCCATGGCCTGGCTTGCCAAGGGGCGCTGTGCATTTGGATCAATAAGTTGTGAGTTTCAGTCATTGAGCGGTAGGCAATCGGCTTTTAGTCTGTGGGACATAAACCGATGGCAGGCCATTCGAGCCTTCCACGTCCCGTGATGATCCGTTGTGGAGCTGTACCATGACCGCTGCTGCCTACCCGCACCTGCTGGCCCCGTTGGACCTGGGTTTTACCACCTTGCGCAACCGCACCCTGATGGGCTCGATGCACACCGGCCTTGAAGAAAAGCCCGGCGGTTTCGAGCGCATGGCGGCCTACTTTGCCGAACGCGCCCGTGGCGGCGTCGGCCTGATGGTCACCGGGGGTATCGGCCCGAACGATGAGGGCGGCGTGTACGCCGGTGCAGCCAAGCTGACCACCGACGAAGAGGCGCAAAAGCACAAAATCGTCACCCAGGCGGTGCACGCCGCGGGCGGCAAGATTTGCATGCAGATCCTCCATGCCGGCCGTTATGCCTACAGCCCGAAACAAGTCGCACCGAGCGCGATTCAGGCGCCGATCAACCCGTTCAAGCCCAAAGAGCTGGACGAGGAGGGCATCGAGAAGCAGATCCAGGATTTTGTGACCTGCTCGCTGCTGGCCCAGGTCGCTGAGTACGACGGCGTGGAAATCATGGGGTCGGAAGGTTATTTCATTAACCAGTTCCTCGCGGCGCACACCAACCATCGCACCGACCGCTGGGGTGGCAGTTACGAAAACCGCATGCGCCTGGCCGTAGAAATCGTCAGCCGCGTACGTGAAGCCGTTGGCCCGAATTTCATCATTATCTTCCGCCTGTCGATGCTCGACCTGGTGGAGGGCGGCAGCACCTGGGAAGAGATCGTGCAACTGGCCAAGGCCATCGAACAGGCCGGCGCGACCATCATCAACACCGGCATCGGCTGGCACGAAGCACGCATTCCGACCATCGCCACCAAAGTGCCGCGTGGTGCGTTCAGCAAAGTCACCGCCAAGTTGCGCGGCGCGGTGAACATCCCGCTGATCACCACCAACCGCATCAACACCCCGGAAATCGCCGAGCAGATTCTTGCCGAAGGCGACGCCGACATGGTCTCAATGGCGCGGCCATTTCTCGCCGACCCGGACTTCGTCAACAAAGCCGCCGCCGGGCGTGCCGATGAAATCAACACCTGCATCGGCTGTAACCAAGCCTGCCTGGACCATACCTTTGGCGGCAAGTTGACCACCTGCCTGGTCAACCCGCGGGCGTGCTACGAAACCGAACTCAACTACTTGCCGGTCAAGCAGATCAAGAAAATCGCCGTGGTCGGCGCTGGCCCTGCGGGCTTGGCGGCGGCCACCGTGGCGGCTGAGCGCGGCCATCAAGTGACCTTGTTCGATTCGGCCAGCGAGATCGGCGGCCAGTTCAATATCGCCAAGCGTGTGCCGGGCAAGGAAGAGTTTTTCGAAACCCTGCGCTACTTCAAACGTAAATTGCAGACCACCCACGTCGAGGTGTGCCTCAACACCCGCGTGGATGTGGAGCAACTCAAGGCCGGCGCTTATGACGAGATCATCCTTGCCACCGGCATCGCGCCGCGCACTCCAGCGATTCCGGGCGTCGAGAACGCCAAGGTGTTGAGCTACCTGGACGTGATCCTCGAGCGCAAGCCTGTGGGCAAGCGCGTGGCCGTGATTGGCGCCGGCGGTATCGGCTTCGACGTCTCGGAATTCCTCGTGCATCAGGGCGTGTCCACCAGCCTGGACCGCGACGCGTTCTGGAAAGAGTGGGGCATCGACACCCAGCTGCAAGCCCGTGGCGGTGTGGCCGGTATCAAGCCGCAGCCCCATGCGCCGGCGCGTGACGTGTTCCTGCTGCAGCGCAAAGCTTCCAAGGTCGGCGACGGTCTGGGCAAGACCACCGGCTGGATCCACCGTACCGGATTGAAGAACAAACAGGTGCAGATGCTCAACAGCGTCGAATACCTGAAGATTGATGATGAAGGCCTGCACATCCGCATCGGCGCCGAGGGTGAGCCTCAAGTGCTGGCAGTGGACAACATCGTCATCTGCGCCGGGCAAGATCCGTTGCGCGAACTGCAGGACGGCCTGGTCGCCGCCGGCCAGAACGTGCACCTGATCGGTGGCGCCGACGTGGCGGCCGAACTGGACGCCAAACGCGCGATCAACCAGGGCTCGCGCCTCGCTGCCGAGCTGTAAGACGAGAGAAGGGGCGGTGTTAGACTACCGCCCCTTTTTTCATTCAGACCACCCCCGATGGGTCCATTTGACTGGCTTCCCCACGCGCCCCTTGAACCCTTGCAGCTGGATTGGCTGCAAGGCGTCGAGCTGGCCGTGTTGCGCCTGGACCGCATCGACCCGCTGATCAGCGGCAACAAGTGGTTCAAGCTCACCGGGCACCTGGCGCAGGCGCAAATGGCCAAAGGCATCATCAGCCTGGGCGGCGCTTACTCCAACCATCTGCACGCGCTGGCGGCGGCGGGGAAACGTTTTGATTTCCCTACCGTCGGCCTGCTGCGCGGCCATCCTCAAGACACACCCACTGTTCTCGACCTGAAAGCGTTCGGCATGCAGCTGCATTGGCTGGGCTATGGCGGCTACCGCGCGCGTCATGAGCCGGGTTTCTGGCAGCCATGGCGTGAGCGATACCCCGAACTGCACCCGGTGCCTGAAGGCGGTGGTGGCATCGAAGGGGCGACGGGCTGTGGAGTGTTGGTCGAGCAGGCCCGTGCGCAGTTAAGCGCACTGGGCTGGACCGATTACGACGGATGGTGGCTGGCGGCTGGCACCGGAACCACGTTGGCTGGCCTGGCGCTGGCCGAGGCGGGTGCGCACCCGGTCTACGGCGCCATGGCGGTGCCGGACGATCATGGTGTGGCGCAAAACGTAGGGGCCATCGTGCAGGGCGGGTATGAATTGCTCGATGCCAGCCGGGGCGGGTTTGCCAAGGTTGATCCGCAGCTGTTGGACTTTATCCAAACCACGGAACAAGCCTGCGATTTACCGCTGGAGCCTCTGTACACCGGCAAGGCGTTGCTGGCGCTTAAACAACAGATCGACGCCGGGCGCTTCGCCCCAGGCACCCGCCTGATCTTCGTCCACACCGGCGGCTTGCAAGGCCGCCGAGGCTTTACCGTCTAGCACAAAACCCTATGTGGGAGCTGGCTTGCCTGCGATTGCGGTATGTCAGTCAATGGATTTTCCGACTGACCCACCGCTATCGCGGGCAAGCCCGCTCCCACCTGGCATCATCCGCATCGCCGTGTTATCGCGCAGCACATAGTGATGTGCCAGCGCCGCCAACGCATGCAGCCCGATCAGCCAGTAACCGACCTTGCCGAACAGCACATGCCAGCCTTCAATCTGCTTGGCCAAAGCCTTGTTTTCCGCAATCAGCGGCGGCAGTTCTATGCCGTAGAACATCACCGAATGCCCCTCGGCGCTGACAATCAGCCAGCCCGCAATCGGCATGCCGATCATCAAGGCGTACAACGCAAAGTGCATCAGCGTGGCCAACAGGCTTTGCCATTGTGGCGGCGCGGGCACGATCTTCGGCGCCACCCCCAGGCTGCGCGCAAACAAACGCAGCCACACCAACACAAACACGGTGAGGCCAAACATGAAGTGCATTTCGACGATCAATGTGCGCCCGCCACTGCCTTTGGGGAACTGGCCGCGTAGCTCAATGCAGGCGTAAACCACCGCCAGCAGCACCACCATCAACCAGTGAAGCGCGATCGACATGGTGCTGTAGCGTGTATCGGAGTTTTTCCACGGCATCGCTGGGTTCCTCACTCATCAGGGCATACCTCCATTCTTGTGATGGAGTGCTTTAACTGTATGCCGGTTTTGAGCGGTCCGCCTGGCGCAAGTGCCGTTGTTTTGACCTCGATCAGTGGCTTTGCGGCATTTCACCGCGCGCCAGGCGTTTATTGATGTCGCTGATGACCGCAGGCAGGTCGTTGATCGTGTCGATCAGGTAGTGCGGGCGTGAGCCTTCGAACATCGCTTCGATGCGCTTGCGCTCGCTGGCCAGTGTGGCGGCGTCGAGGGCGCGAAACTGCTCGTAAGTCAGGCCCAGCGCATTGCCGGAGCAGGTCAGGGCCACCGTCCACATCCCGGCGCGGCGGCCTTCGAGGATGCCCGGGACGGTGTCGTCGACCTTGACGCAAGCCGCCACGTCATCGATGCCCAGCGCGATCACATTGGCCAGGGCCTGCGCCGGCCATGGGCGGCCATTTGGTACTTCGTCGGTGGCGACCACGTGGTCGGCGATGTAGCCATTGGTGGCGGCCAGGGCGACGACTTTGTCCATCACTTGTTTGGGGTAGCCGGAGCAGGAACCGACCTTGATGCCTTGCACGCGCAGGCGGGCGATGGTGTCCAGGGCGCCGGGGATCAACGCTGAATGCTCGGCGATTTTCTCGATCTGCAGCGGCATGAAGCGCTGGTAGATCGCGGTTACGTCGTCGTCCGTCGGTGTGCGGCCGAAGGCCTTGCGGTAGCGCTCGGCCACCTGCGGCTGGTCGCACAGGGTGCGGATATGGTCCCACTTGCCCATGCCCATCGGGCCACGGGCCTCTTCGATAGAGACTTGCACATCGAACTCGGCAAACGCCTCGACGAAGATCTGCGTGGGGGCGAAGGAGCCAAAGTCAACCACAGTGCCGGCCCAGTCAAGGATCACAGCCTGCAGGGTGTTGGGGTTTTCATAGTTCATGGTTGCGGTCCCGACGAGGAAGGTTGATGTGCAGTGTGTGAAGGACTTCGGCAATGGCGGTCACGGCGGCATGCATGTGCGCCGCATCGACATGGCCGATACAGCCCACGCGGAACGTGTCTACCTGGGTCAGCTTGCCGGGGTAGAGAATGAAACCCTTGGCCTTGACCCCTTCGTAGAAGTCTTTGAATTGATAGCGCGGATCTTGCGGCGCGTGGAAGGTAACGATGATCGGCGCCTGAATCGCCGCCGGCAAAAAGCTGCGCAGGCCCAGTTCGGCCATACCGTCGAGCAATGCCTGGCAATTGCGTGCATAACGCTGGTGACGGGCTGGCAGCCCACCTTCTTCGGCGTATTGCAGCAGCGCCTCGTGCAGCGCCGCGACCACATGAGTGGGCGGGGTAAAACGCCATTGGCCGGTCTTGGCCATGTAGCTGTGCTGGTCGAACAGGTCCATTGCCAGGGAGTGGCAGTTTCCTTGGGCTGCGGCCAACGCTTTTTTATCGGCGAAGACAAAGCCCATGCCGGGCACGCCCTCCAGGCACTTGCCGGAGGCGGCGATCAGCGCGTCGAAGGGTATTTCGCGGGCATCAATCGGCAATGCGCCGAAGGAACTCATCGCGTCGATGATCAGACGCTTACCATGGTTTTTCACCACCTGAGCGATTTCCGGCAACGGGTTGAGAATGCCGGTGCTGGTTTCGCAGTGAATCAGTGCCACGTGGGTGATCGCCTTGTCGGCGTGCAGCAGGCGGTCCACATCGGCAGCGGTGGTGGGTCTGTCTTCGGCGGTTTCGAAGGTGCTGAAGTCACGGCCGATCACTTCACAGATCTTCGCCAGGCGTTTGCCGTAGGCGCCGTTGATCAACACCAGCACGTTGCCGTCGCGTGGCACCAGCGTACCGATGGCAGCTTCGACGGCGAAGGTGCCGCTGCCTTGCAACGGCACGCAGTGGTGGCTGTCGGCGCCATTGATGATCGCCAGCAATTGCTCGCAGACGCTGGCGGTGAGTTGATTGAAACGGTCATCCCATGAGCCCCAATCTTCCATCATCGCCTGGCGGGTGCGGGCCGACGTGGTCAAGGGGCCGGGAGTGAGCAGGATGGGCGCGGCGGTGTTCATCTCGAATCCTTATAAAGCCGGGGCTGAATCTACGGTGCCTAAATTGCAGTTTGGCTTGTCATCAATCAAATTGTTTGTTGTTATGCGAGCTATCAGCGAGGCCGATAGCTATGAATTTGTTTCAACTGCGTGCATTCGATGCCGTGGCCCGTGAGGGCAGTTTTACCCGTGCGGCGGCTCGGCTGTTTATCAGCCAGCCGGCAGTAACCGGGCATATCAAGGCGCTGGAGGAGCACTACCAGATCCCGCTGCTGCGCCGAACCGCGCGGCGCGTGGAACTGACCGAGGAAGGCACGCGCCTGGCGGCGATCACCCGGGCGATTTTCGGCTTGGTGGACGAGGCGCAGACCTTGCTTGAGGCCAATCGTCAATTGCTCACCGGGCGCCTCGAAGTGGCGGCGGATGGCCCGCACCTGGTGATGCCGATGATTGCGCGGCTGCGTGCACGCTACCCGGGCATTACCGTGAACCTGCGGTTGGGCAATGCCCAGGAAACCCTGGCGGCGCTGTTGTCTGAACACGCGGACGTGGCGGTGTTGACGGAGGTCGAGCCGCGTAATGGCTTGCATCTGGAACCGCTGAGTGAATCAAACATCTGCGCATTGGTGCCGGCGGGCCATCCCTGGTTGGCTGACCCGAAGGGCATTCATCTCAAGCAACTGCACGAGGTGATCATGGTGCTGCGTGAGCCAAACTCGATCACCCGTCGTACGTTTGATGACGCCTGCGCCGCTGCGGGCGTAAAGCCCAAAGTGTTGTTGGAGCTCGACAGCCGCGAGGCGGTGACGGAGGCCGTCGCCGCTGAGTTGGGGGTGGGCGTGGTGTCATCCATGGAAGTCAGTCGCGACCCACGGGTGCATGCCATTCCCTTGCAGGGCGAGGGGTTGGTGAACCGGCACATGCTTGGCTGCATGGAGCGACGCCGCGCACTGCGCTTGATCCAGGCGTTTTTCGAGTTGGCGTCTTGACGGTTTTTTGCTGGAACGATTTTTTTTTGCCCTATAAACTCTGCCCCCAAAGCGCCGGCCAGTAGACGTTTCGGCGCGATGGACGAGAAGAGAGTGAGTCATGGGCGCACAGTGGAAAGTCAAACATAAAGAAGCGGCATCCAATGCCAAGGGCAAGATCTTCGGCAAGCTGGTAAAAGAAATCACCATCGCCGCCCGCAACGGCGCCGACATTGCGACCAACGCCCACCTGCGTCTGGTGGTGGAACAGGCCAAAAAGGCCTCGATGCCCAAGGAAACACTGGACCGCGCCATCAAGAAAGGCGCCGGCCTGCTGGGTGAAACCGTGCAGTACCACCGCGTGACCTACGAAGGTTTTGCGCCGCACCAGGTGCCGCTGATCGTCGAGTGTGTGACCGACAACATCAACCGCACCGTGGCGGAAATCCGCGTGGCGTTCCGTAAGGGCCAACTGGGCGCTTCGGGCTCCGTGGCCTGGGACTTCAACCATGTGGGTCTGATTGAGGCCTCGCCGGAAACCCCGGACGCCGACCCGGAAATGGCCGCCATTGAAGCCGGTGCGCAGGATTTTGAAGACGGCGAAGAAGAGGGCACGACCCTGTTCATCACCGAGACCACCGACCTCGACGCCGTACAGAAAGCGTTGCCGGAGCAGGGTTTCACCGTGCTGTCGGCCAAGCTGGGTTACATCGCGAAGAACCCGGTCAGCGGTCTGACCGACGAGCAGATGGCCGAAGTTGAAGCCTTCCTGGAAGGCCTGGACAACCATGACGACGTGCAGGACATGTTCGTCGGCCTGGCTGGCTAATCCCTGGCTGAAAAACTCGGTCCAAATGTGGGAGCGGGCTTGCTCGCGAATGCGCAGTGTCAGTCGACCGATTAATTGACTGATACACCGTATTCGCGAGCAAGCCCGCTCCCACACGGGTTTATGGGTGTTGGAAAGAATTGAGCAGCGCTTCGATTTCCTCAAACCCAGGCCGCGCCAGCACATCCGGTTGACAGCAACGCGCCTGCAGCGCGTTGAGCGCCTCATCCTTCACCCCTTCAACCCGCTCCAGCAATTCCCCCAGCAGCACCCCGAACGCGCGCACTTCAATGCGCTGTAACGCCCGTGTTTCCAGGGTATCCGCCGTGGCATGGAACGACGCCGCGCCAAAGTCGCCCAGCAAGAGATCACCCGCCGCATTCCACAGAATATTGTGGCCGTACAGGTCGCCGTGGGTAATGCCGTGCCGGTGCAAATGCGCGGCCACCGACGCCACGCCCCGCGCCATGCGCAACGCCACGTCCGGGCTCAAACGAACAGACGGCTCGTAGATATCCCGGGTGCACGACGCCAGGCTCGGCAGCGCCGCCAGGTTGCGGTAGCTCGGGTCAATCAGGTCCATCACCAGCGCGGCCTGGCCATCGGGGTGCCCGACGATGCGGCCTTCCACCTTGATCAGGTTCGGGTGCAGCCCGGCGGCGATGCAGGCCTGCATTTCGTGCAGCGGCGAGCCGTCGCTGGTGATGGTGCCTTTGTACAGTTTGACCGCGACAGGCTTGGCAGCAGGCGTCCACAGCGCCTTGCGAATAATCCCCGAAGCGCCTTCGCCCAGCACCTCGCCCAGTTCCAGTTCAGACCAGGGAATATCCGGCGTCGCGTCATCAGTCGCCACGTCCACCGCCATTTCCACCGGGTTGCCGGCGTAGGCCAGCCAGGTCAGGCCTGGCATCGTCAGCAGCCACTGCGGCAACTGCGTCAGGCGGTTGGACGCGATGCGCAGCAGTTCGAGGTTGCTGCACTGGGCCAGGCTTTGCGGCAGGTGTGTCAGCCTGTTGCCGGCCAGCATCAGCTTTTGCAGCAACGGCCGCTCGCCCAACTCATCCGGCAGTTGGCTGATGTGGTTATCGGTAAGGATCAGCCAGCGCAGCAACGGCGGCAAGGCAGCGGCAGGTACGTGGCTGATTTTATTGGCCTTGAAGCCGATCATGCTCAGCTTGGCGCAGTGGCCCAGGCTTGGCGGCAGCTCGGTAAAGGCGTTGTCCGAGCAGAACAGCACGCGCAAATGGGTCAGGCGGTGCAGGTCGTCGGGCAGGCTGCTCAGGGCGTTGCCCGTGAGGTTGAGGATTTCCAGGGTGTCGGCCAGTTCGAAGATTTCCCGGGGAAATTCGGTCAGCCCGCAAGACAGGTCCAGGCGCGTGGCACCGACCAATTGGCCGGCTTTGAGTTGGGCGAGGGTATTCATGAACGGCACGATCACTCGGCTAGAGGGCGTAAATGGCGCTCATGATACCGGGTCGGGCGTGTGTTGCGGGCGGGTTGTTTGCAACTGGCCCAGACGGCTGGCGGTGCGTGCGAGGTCGATCGCCTGGCCGCTCAAGGCGCTTTCAAGGGGCTGTTCGCCGATCAGGGTCAACTGCTTGTCGCGGTCGTAGAGCACGTCTACCAGGTTGATAAAGCGCTGTTGCACGGCGATGGGGCAGTCGGCCAACGGTGGCAGGCCGTCGATGACCCAGTGGTCGTAGTCCTGACACAGCAGCAGGTAATCCATGACGGCGGTGAGCTGTTCACAGAGGTCGTTGAAGGTGAAGGCGATGGTGCGCGCTTGATGGCGGCGGCAGGTCAACTGTCGGGTGCCGACGGTCAACCGTAGTGGTGGGGAATCGGCGGCAGGCAGGCCGAGTGCCTCGCGCTGTTGCGCCGTGCCCGGCCAGACATACTGCCCGCGGGTAAAGCGTTGCGAACTCTGGGCCTGAGGCAGGCTGCGAAAGTCCTGAGGCGAACTGACTTCCAGCACCTCCATGCGCGTGGCGATCAGGTCGATCACCGGCTTGAAGCGCTCGTGGTACAGCGGGTTGGGCAGCAAGCCTTCCGGCGGGTAGTTGGAAGTCACCAGCACCAGCACGCCGCGCTTGAAGAGTGCCTGGAACAGCCGGCTGATAAGCATCGCATCGCCGATATCGTGGACGTGAAACTCGTCAAAACACAGCACCCGGCAGCCCTTCAGCAGGTCATCGAGGGTCACGGCGAGGCCATCGTCATGTCCGCGGTGCTGAAACATGCCGCGATGCAATTGGGCGAAAAAATCGTGGAAGTGCACACGCTGTTTCTCGGCGATCGGCAGCGCCTGGAAAAAGCCGTCGAGCAGCCAGCTTTTGCCTCGCCCCACCGGGCCGTGCAGGTACAGGCTGCGCGTTGGCTGGCCCGCGAGCAGGTGTGCGGTTTCACGGGCCAGCGCGTCAATCGCGCGGACCTGGCCGTTGCTCAGGGTGAAGCCCTGCTGCTCGGCCTTGTTGCGGAAGAACCCCGGGATAGGCGAATTGTTGGGGTTTTCGGTTTTTTTGCGCAGCAGGCGCTGGATCAGGGAAAGCACGGCCAATGCGGGGCACTCTGTGTTTCGGTGGTCGCTCACTGTAGGGCGTGTGCGGTGATTTGACCAATAGAGAAGGGCGCGACCCGCTATCTCGAAATGGCATGACATACGCGCGATCCTTGCCGGACTGGCAGTTTCCCTCTGAATGACTAACCTCATACACAGCAGTCACCCCTGTATAAGGAATTGGGGCAGTGAAGGGACGAGCGGTATTGGCAGTCATGGGCGCGATGCTCTGCAACACGGCTTACGCTGCGCAACTCCAGGTGGAGGTGCGTATCGACGTGCAGCGGGGCTGCCAGCTGGTGGGCACCACCCGCAGTGCAGGCATCGAGCAACTTGGCGTATTGGATTTTGGCAGCGGCCCGCGTCTGGATGACCCGGCCGGGCCCCTGAGTGCGGCCCTGATCAGCCAGCGCCAGCCGCGCCTCGAATGCAACCCCGACACCCCTTACCAAATGCGCGTGGATGGCGGCCTGCACGGCGGCGTCGGCGAAGTGCGCTACCTGAGCGCCGAGAGCCCTTCCAGCAAACCCATCCCCTATCGCATCTACGCCGACGCCGCACGGTTGATCCCGTTGCCGGTGGATGTGCCGGTCAGCGGCCGTGTGCCGGACTCCGGTTCCGTCGACTTGCCCCTCTATGGCCGTATCGAACCCCTTAAAAGCATCCCCGCCGTTGGGCGTTATTCCGACCTGCTCAAGGTCACGGTCACATGGTAAGCCGCGCGCTGGCCGTGATGGCCATGGGCGGCTTGTTGCTGCTGGCGGATGACGTGCAGGCGGCCGCCGTGAGCGGGCAGATCCATGCACGGCTGGTGATCACCGCGAGTTGCGAGGTGAGCAAAGGCAGTGACAGCGCCCCGGTCAGCCCCAACGGCGGCACGGCGCTGCTGGACTTCGGCAGCCAGGGGCCGACCTGGAATACGACCTTGGGCGCAGGTATTTCCGACGGTGACAAGGCGCCGCTCGCGGTGTCGTGCAACCCCTCGGTTTCAAGCTTCACCGTGACCATCGACGGCGGCGCCAATGGCGATGGCACCACGCGGCGCCTGAGCAATGGGCGCCAGACCATTCCCTATCGACTGTCTGCCGACCCGCTGGGCCGCAGCAGTTACAGCATCGGGCAACAACGCAACTTTGTCGTGGCCAGGGGTACACAACTACCGATCCCGGTATTCGGCTCCGTGGTGGCAAATACCAGTGCCTTACCGGCAGGGATCTACACCGACACTTTGACGGTGACACTGGACTGGTAAATCAAGAGGATAAACATCATGCATGCACTTGTATCTCGGATAGGCATTTGCGCAGTGGGCCTGGCGATGGCGTCCAGTCTTAATGCGGCGACGACTGTGACCGGGCAGATCAGCTCCACGCTGACGCTGATCGCCAGTTGCCAGGTCAACGGCTCCGGGGCGGCTACCGGCCTGAACTTCGGTAGCCTGAACTTCGGCACCACCAACAGCCTGTTCACCAACGCCGACGCTCAACTGCTCGGCGGCACTGGCACCGGCGGCGCATTGTCGATCCTGTGTTCGGCCGGCACCACGCCAGCCGTCAAGGTGCGTGCGGGTGCACATGATGGCGCCTCTCCGGGCGGCACGCGTGCCCTGGCCGATGGGGCAGGCAATTTCGTCCCTTACGACTTCTACACCGACAGCGGGCACTCCGCGCTCCTGGCAATTGATGGCGTGGTGACGCTCGCGACCAGTACCGGCGTCGCGCAGACCGTGGCGCTCTATGGGCGTGCGGTGGGCAAGGCCGGCCTGCCGGCGGGCACTTACACCGACACCGTCGCCGTGGAATTGACGTTCTAGGGCCATGAACCGTTTGGTGGCGAGGGTCTTGCTGGCGTGCGCGCTGGCCGTGCCACTGCCGTTGTCGGCGGTGACCAGCCAGAGCTTCCAGGTGAGCGCGACCATCACGCCGGGCTGCCTGATCGTGGGCGGGAGCTCCAACTACGGGGCACTGACCTACGGCAGCTATTCGGCCCTGGCAACAAGCACCGTCACCGCGGCGCTGACCGGCGGGGTGACCTTGCAATGCACACCGGGTGTGACGTTGAGCATGAGCGTCGACGGCGGCCTGCACAGCAGCACCGGACGCAATTTGCAGCTCAACAGTGGCAGTGCGCGAGTGGCTTACCAATTGTTTCGGGATGCGGCGTTCAGTCAGGCCTTGGGGATCAGTCAGAGCGTCAACGTGACGTACAGCGATGCAAACAACATCAGCCTGCCGATTTACGGACGGGTGCAGTTACCGGGCAATCAGCCTGGGGGGACGTACAGCGACACGCTGCAGGTGCAGCTGACGTGGTAGGGGCTATCGGTATAAGGAGAGGGTTTATGCGTTCAACTTCCCGGCGGCTGTGGGCTGCGGGTATTGCTCTGAGTGCGTTGTGCAGCGCAGGGCTTGTGCAGGCGGCCAGTTCGGTGCTGATCTGGCCGATCGACCCGGTGCTGGAGGCCGATCAACAGGCCAGTGCGCTGTGGCTGGAAAACCGCGGCACCGAGACCGCCAGCCTGCAGATCCGGGTGTTTGCCTGGAGCCAGAGCGGTTTTGACGAGCAATACCAGAACCAGCGCGATGTGATCGGCAGCCCGCCGGTGGCGAAGATCGAGCCGGGCCAAAAGCAGTTGGTACGCCTGACGCGCACCCGTGAAGTGCCGCCGGGGCAGGAGCTGGCTTATCGCATCATCATCGACGAAATACCCTCGGCGCTGCAGGTTCCGCCGCCGCCGGAGGGCAAGAACACCGCCGCCGCCATTCGCTTTCAGATGCGTTATTCGGTGCCGTTGTTTGCCTACGGTGCGGGGCTGTGGAGCAAGGAAGACGCCACTCGTCAGCGCGACCCGAAAGGTGCCGGCAAGCCGGACCTGAGCTGGCAAAAAGTCAGCGTGGCCGGACGCACTTACATCGAAGTACGCAATCAAGGCGCCGTGCATGCGCGCCTCACGGATGCTTCGTTCAAGCAGGGCGGGCAGACCCGCCCGCTGGTGGACGGTTTGCTGGGTTATGTGCTGCCGGGCGCGACCATGCGCTGGCCGGTGCCGGACGCGGTGTCCGCCGATCAACCGTTGCAGGTACGCATCAACGGCGCCCCGCAGCTGGAGAGCCTGGCGCCGAAGCGATAACAGTGTGTGCAGCGGGACGGGGTGATACCCGGGTTTAACAGGATGGAGATGTCCATTGAAGGACACAACGCCATGGAGTCGTGGTCGGGCTTGTTGCAGGTGGCCGTCGGTGGCAGTGGTGAGCGGGCTGTGGGGCGCAATGATTGCGCTTCCGGGTATGGCTGGCGACCTGCCGCCGCCCCCGGGCAGTATGGAGGCTGTCGCCGATGCACAGCTGTTTCTGGAGCTGGTGGTCAACAGGATGGACACGGGCCGGGTCATCGCGGTCGATCAGCGTGCCGGGCAACTTTACGTGCCGGCCAGCGCGTTGCAGGACGTGGGCATGAAACTGCCCGGCGACTTGAGCGGCAGCGTCGACCTCGACAAGGTGCCCGGCCTGCATAGCGATTACGACAGCAACGGTCAGCGCTTACTGCTGGATGTGCCGCCGTCGTGGTTGCAGGAGCAGTTCATCGGCAACCGCAACAGCTACCCGCGTACCCAGGCGATGAGCAGCTTCGGCGCCTTGCTCAACTATGACGTGTATTTCAACGACACCGATGACGGCGGCCGCTACCTAGCCGCCTGGAACGAAGTGCGGCTTTTCGATAACTGGGGCACCTTGTCCAACACCGGGCAATACCGCCAGACCCTGGCCGGTGGTGTCAGCGACAGCACGCTCAATAACGGCTATCGGCGTTATGACACCACCTGGCGTTTCTCTGATGATGAGCGGTTGCTGACCTACGAGGCGGGCGACGTCATCAGCGGCTCATTGCCCTGGAGCAGCTCGGTGCGCCTGGGGGGTGTGCAGTTGTCACGGGACTTTGCGGTGCGCCCGGACCTGGTCACTTACCCCTTGCCGCAATTTGCCGGTGAGGCGGCAGTGCCGTCCTCGGTGGACCTGTTTATCAACGGTTACAAATCCGAAAGCGCGCTGTTGCAACCGGGGCCGTACACCCTGACCAACATCCCGTTTATCAACGGCGCGGGTGAAGCGGTGGTGGTGACCACTGACGCGCTGGGTCGGCAAGTGTCGACAACGGTACCGTTTTACGTCACCAGCACGCTGCTGCAACAAGGCTTGAGCGATTTCTCGGTGGCGGCCGGGACCTTGCGCCGCGATTACACCGTGCGCGACTTTGGTTACGGGCCAGGCGTGGCCAGTGGCACGTTCCGTTATGGTTATTCCGACAGCCTGACTCTGGAAAGCCACGCCGAGGCGTCCAGTGACCTGACCCTGGGCGGTCTGGGCGGTAACCTGCGCCTGGGTAACTTCGGTGTGCTCAACACGGCGGTGAGTCAAAGCCAGTTCGAAGGCCGCACCGGCCAGCAACTGAGCCTGGGCTATCAGTACAACAGCTCGCGTTACAGCCTGTCGTACCAGCGGGTGCAGCGGCGCGACGAATACGCCGACCTGACCCTGGTCGATACGCCTTACGCCAGCCTCAGCAAGCGCAGCGAACAGGTGACGCTGAGCCTCAACCTTGAGCGCTTCGGCAGCCTGGGCTTCGGCTATTTCGACGTGCAGGCGGCTGACGATTCGCGTACGCGCCTGCTCAATCTGAGCTGGAGCAAACCGTTGTGGCACAACACCAGTTTCTACCTGTCGGCCAACCGCGAGATCGGCGACAGCAACTGGGCCATGCAGGCGCAGTTGGTCATCCCCTTCGATATCAACGGTAGCCTGGCCTTGAGCACCGAGCGCAGCAAGGACGGCGCCAGTCGCCAGCGCGTCAACTACAGCAGCGCGGTGCCCAGTGACGGCGGGGTGGGCTACAACCTCGGTTATGCCCAGGGCGACGGCCCGACCTATCGCCAGGCCGACCTGACCTGGCGCCTGCAATCGGTGCAATTGCAGGCTGGCGTGTACGGCAGCAGCGGCGCTGAGACCCGATGGGCGGATGCCAGTGGCTCGTTGGTGTGGATGGGGGGCGACACCTTTGCCGCCAACCGCATCAATGACGCGTTTGTGGTGGTGAGTACTCAGGGCTTCGCCGGCATTCCGGTGCGCTATGAAAACCAGTTGGTAGGCCAGACCGACCGTAACGGCAAATTGCTGGTGCCGTGGAGCAGTGCGTATTACCGCGCCAAGTATGAAATCGATCCGTTGAACCTGCCGCCGAATGTGCAGAGCCCGAACGTGGAACAGCGCGTGTCGGTGCGCCGTGGCAGTGGCTATCTGCTGGAATTTCCGCTGCGCCGGGTGCTCGCCGCGAGCATCACGCTGGTGGATAGCGGGCATCAGGAATTACCGCTGGGCAGCCTGGTGGTCCACGAGCAGAGCAACACCCAGGCCGTGGTCGGCTGGGATGGCCTGGTGTATCTGGAAAACCTCAGTGCGCACAACACGCTGCAGGTCACGTTGGGCGAGGGGCGTACTTGCCAGGCGACGTTTGATATTGATGAGCAGCAGCAGGACGTGCCGCTGATCGGGCCATTGGTGTGCCAATGAAAGGCTGAAAAAGGAGTGTGCGGGTGAGGGGCAAGGGATGGCTGTATCTTGTGGGGCTGCTGTTTTCGGGCCAGGCGATGGCGGTGTGCTCGGTGGTCACGACGTCGCCGGCCAGTTTCGGCTCGATCAGTTCGATGACGGTGCGCACTGCGGCGCAGGCCAGTTCGACCACTAACTCGGGGTTGCGCTGCACCTCCACACTGATTTCGCTGCTGGTGTCCAGCGACCACTTTTACGCCACCGTGACAGGCTTGGCCCAAGGCGGAATGGTGGGGCCGACAGGAGATGTGATCAGCTACACGCTGTATGGCAACAACACCACCAGTTACCCGATTACGCGCGGTACGCAGTTTGATTTCGGCTCCGCCACCGGCATTGCCCAAAGCTTTGGGTTGGTGTCAGGGCCCGGGGCGAAAACCTTGCCGCTGTATTTGAGCAGTATCACCGGCAGTAACGTGGCGGCGGGTTTGTACACGGAAACGTTGAGCATTGCCTGGAACTGGAACTACTGCTCGGGGATTGGCATCGGCGGCATCTGCGCGGGGCGCGATATCGGTTCCGGCACGTCGTCGCTGACGGTCAGCATGACCGTCACCAACGACTGTCAGATCACCGCGCCGAATATCAGCTTTGGCAGCGCGCCGGTGGTGAGCGGTTTTACCCCGGTCACCGGCCAGACCATCAATATCAGTTGCACCAAAGGCAGCGCCTACAGCGTGGGGCTGAGCGACGGCCAGAACCCACTGAGCGTGGGCGGGCGTCGGCGCATGATCTCGGGCACCAATTATCTGGCCTATGACATCTTCAAAAGCGCCGGTACCACACGTTGGGGCAGCGTTGGTGCAGCGCGGCGTGACAGCTCCACTGCCGAGGTCAACCCCGGCAATGGCCTCGGCACCGGCAGCCAGGTGTTCAACTACAACGCCAAGGTTTACACCGACCAGACCACGCCGCCCGGCGGCACCTACCTGGACAACGTGGTGCTGGACGTGGGGTTCTAGAACTTCAGCATCTGCGTGGTCGGCTGGTCCACCGGGCTGACCACCGCATAGTTGTAGCCCGCGCCCGACCAGTATTCGGCCTGTAGCCCGTCAGCGCTGCGACGGCCACGGGGCAGAAAGCCGTTTTCCGGGCCCGGCGGGCGAATGTAGAAGCTGATGCGCCGACCTTGCGGGTCCTCGTATAACACCATGGCGGCAGCGCCTTGCTCAGTGGTGAGCAGGCGCCCGCTGACCGGTTTGAAACCCGACTGGCTCAGGTCCGGCAGACGATGGGCCTGGTTGAAATAGCGGTCCAGCCAGGCCTGCATGGTCCCGCCGTCTTGCGTGTTGTAGTCGGCAGGCATGATGCCGTCCTGGGCAAACAGGCGGAACGCTTGCATCGCATCGGCCATGGGCGGCGTCGACGGCTGGGTGGCTTCACGGGCGTGCCAGCCGCCCAAACCGCCGAGGCTCACGGCGAGCAGCAGTACGGCCGCCGTGGCGAAGTGGCGGCGCGATTGATGTTTTATGCGCTGACGAATCAGCGCCGGGTCAAGGTCAGGGTTGGCCGGGTGTTGCAAGGCTCCGCTCAACGATGCCCGCAGCAGGTGTGCATCCTGTTGCCAGGCGTGTACCTGGGCTGCGACATCAGGGTGGGCGGCCAGCCAGGTTTCAAGCACGCGCCGATCACTCTCCAGCAGTTGGTGGTCGACGTAGGCATGCAAATCGCGTTCGCTGGGGGGCAGGCTGATCATTTGAGTATCCGCAAGGAAGGGCTGGCAATTTCGCCATCGCTGAGTTGACGCAAGGCTTGGCGCGCGCGGGACAGGCGTGACATCACCGTACCGATAGGCACGTCGAGAATCTCCGCGACTTCTTTGTAGCTCAAGCCCTCGACCGAGACCCAGAGCAGCAGGGCGCGCTGTTCGGTATTGAGCTGGTCAAAGGCTTGCAGGGCCGATTGGGCCATCACCGTGCGCTCCACCGAGGGTTGCGCGTCGTCACGGCCAGTAAAGAATTCGAGCATGCGTGCGTAGCGCCGGTTGCGACGGTGGGCATCGAGAAACTGCCGGTAGAGGATCGAGAACAGCCAGGCGCGCAGGTCGCCTTCGATGCGTTTGTCGGCCCAACTGATGATCGCCCGTTCCAGGGTCGACTGCACCAGGTCGTCGGCGCTGCTGGCGTTACGGGTCAGGGACACGGCAAAACGCCGCAACCTGGGGATGAGTTCACGTAACTGTTCGTCGAGTTCATGCATGGTTGGCTGGCTGGTCACTACGCTGGGACTAGAGAGACGTCCGGCGCTGAAGGTTATTCCTTTTCCTGAAAAATAAACTCAAGGGCCTGGAATAGAGCGGATCGGCGTTCGTCTTAATGTTCCGACCTTATGTTTCACCCCCAAAGGCCTCTGGCCCTGGAGTCACTTCATGGTAGATCACTCATCACCGCCCCGTCCTCGGTTGAGTACTGCGAGCCTGATCGCGCGACTCGCCGGGATCGGTGCCGTGGTTGCGGTTGTTGCCGGGGCATTTGCCTACGTCAACGGCACGCTTGACCCACAGCGCTTGCGCCCCAAAACCCTGGTCAATGCCCTGGAAACCAACAATGGCATCCACCCGGGCTTCCGACGTAACCATGGCAAGGGCGTATGTGTGGCGGGTTATTTCGAGAGCAGCCCTGAGGCGCGCGCGTACTCCAGCGCGCAGGTATTCAGCGAGGCGAAAACTCCGGTCATTGGTCGTTTTGCCCTGCCCAGCGGCAACCCTTATGCGCCGGACAGCAGTGTGCCGATCCGCAGTTTAGCCCTGCAATTCAGTCAGGCCAACGGCCAGCAGTGGCGCACAGGCATGAACAGCATGCCCGTGTTCCCGGTGGGCACGCCTGAGGCGTTCTACCAATTGCTTCAGGCTGGCGCACCAGACCCGGCCACCGGCAAACCGAACCCGGCCAATATGCCGGCGTTTTTTGCTTCCCATCCGGAAACGGCCCAGTTTCTGGCGTGGGTCAAGACGGCCAAACCTTCGGCCAGTTACGCGACGGAGACCTATAACAGCATCAACGCGTTTTTTCTGATGGGTGCCGATGGCAAGCGTCAGGCCGTGCGCTGGGGTGTCGTCCCGCAGAGCAAGGACGCGGCGGGTGACATGGCGCCGTCCGGCAGCGACTACCTCGAAAAAGACCTGGTGCAGCGCCTGTCGGCAGGACCGCTGCGCTGGCAATTGAACCTGACCCTGGCCAACCCCGGGGACCCGCTTGACGATGCCAGCAAGCAGTGGACCGGTGAGCACAAGGTGCTGAATGCCGGCACTCTGGTGCTGCAAAGCAGCCAGCCGCAAGCGGATGGCGACTGCCGCGATATCAACTTTGACCCGCTGATTCTGCCCAGCGGCATTGAAGCGTCCAACGACCCATTGCTGGCCGCGCGCTCGGCCGCTTATGCCAGTTCGTACGTGCGTCGCGCAGGTGAAGTCAGCCCGCTGCACAGTGCCCCTCAGGAGTCGAAGCCATGAATGCTCAACCACGGTTTTTCGCCCCCCTGGCGCGCCTGCTGCATTGGCTGATGGCGCTGATGATCATCGCCATGCTGTTTATCGGCGCGGGCATGGCGGCATCGGTGTCGGAACGCCATGAGTGGCTGATTAACCTGCACAAGCCGCTGGGTATTGCGATTCTGGCGTTGGTGATTGTACGGCTGATCGTGCGGTTTTCCACTCGCCAACCGCCATTGCCTGCCGACCTGCCGCTCTGGCAAGCGTTGGCGGCCAAGGCCTCGCATGTGCTGCTTTATGCGTTGATGCTGGTGTTGCCAGTGTTGGGTTGGGCGATGATTTCGGCGGCGGGTGACCCGGTAATGCTCAGCAGTTCGGTGCAATTGCCGGCGCTGGTGGGGGCGAATGCGCCGTTGTTTGCGCTATTGCGCAAAGCCCATGGTTACCTCGCCTACCTGTTGTTCCTGACGGTGCTGTTGCACCTGGCGGCGGCGTTGTTCCACGGGCTTATTCGGCGTGATGATGTGCTGCAAAGCATGACCGGCACAGAGGACTGACCTGGTTAGCGTGAGTGGTGAGCCAGCTTTTGTGGCGAGCGAGCTTGCTCGCGCTGGGCTGCGTAGCAGCCCCAATACCTGACAGCTCGGTGTGTCAGGTGAAAAAGCGGTGCCTTACGAGGGGCCGCTTTGCGCCCCAGCGCGAGCAAGCTCGCTCGCCACAGGGGCCGTTGGGTTAGCGCAAGGCGCTGACGATATCCGCCACACTGCTCAACACGTCCTTGCCCAACTGTCTGGAGCGCTCACCGGACCAACCGGTTTTCGGGTTGGGCGCGTCGTCGTTGTCCTTGAAGGGCATCTCGAGGGTCAACGACAGGCAGTCGTATTTCTCACCGACGGCATTGCAGGCCAGGGTC
The DNA here is from genome assembly GCF_002022275.1 of Pseudomonas fluorescens. Lineage (GTDB taxonomy): Bacteria > Pseudomonadota > Gammaproteobacteria > Pseudomonadales > Pseudomonadaceae > Aquipseudomonas > Aquipseudomonas fluorescens_AJ. Next base: position 72,507 of record NZ_MSDF01000062.1, on the reverse strand, counting down.
ATGTTGGCTTCACCCGGCAGGTCGCGCGTATAGCCGTGGGTGGTCTGGAAGTCGCGGGTCAAGGCGCTCAAGTGACTGCGGAAGTGTTTTTCCAGCGCTTCGAGACGCGGCGTGTAGCCCGGGTTGCCCTCGCAGCCAGCGGTGAATACGTAAGGGATCTCTTCGTCGCCATGGATATCGAGGAACAGGTCGACGCCGTATTTCTCCATTTGCTCCTGGGCGAACAGCACTTCGGGGCTGATTTCCTGGCTGGCGTTCTGCCAGGCACGATTGAGGTCCTGGCCCATGGCGTTGGTGCGCAGGTGGCCGTGGAAAGTACCGTCCGGGTTCATGTTGGGGATCAGGTACAGGTCGGCGATGGACAGGAGTTTTTTCAGCTCATCGTCACCGTCCTGTTGCAGGCGTTCGATGATGCCCTCCATAAACCACTCGGCCATGTGCTCGCCTGGATGCTGCTGGGCAATGATCCAGACTTTACGTTGGCCCTCGCCACCTTTGCCGCGACGCAGCAACTGGATGTCACGGCCTTCAGCGCTTTTGCCGGTGGCGAGCAATTGGGTGCCGGCGCGGTTCAAGGCTTGCTCGATCAGCCAGTCGTGGCGTTCACGGCTGTAGGGTTCGAAGTAGGCGAACCAGGCGTGTTTTTCACGGGTTTCGAGTGTGATATGCAGCGTCTCGCCGTCGAAGCGCGTGGGCACTCGGAACCAGTTGATATGGTCGTAGGACGCCACCGCGTTGTAGCCGCTCCAGGCATTTTTATAGGAGGACTGGCTCGCATTACTCAGGCGGAAGCTGTGGGTGTGGCCCACGTGCATGCCTTCGGCCTTGAAGTGGAACCATTGAAAATGAGGGCTGCGAGTATCGGGTTTGATTGCCAGCAGCAATTGGTACGCGTCGCTGGCATCCAGGACCTGGATGTTGCCGCTGTCGAAGTCGGTGCTGATCTTGATGGAGGTCAAGGCCACGGTCATAGTCTGGTTGCCTGAATATGAGTGTTGTGGCGGATATATTACACAGGAGTCAGGCAAAATCTTGATGCAAAATTGTTGCAGGGGGGAGGGGGCGTCATCCTTGACGCGATGGCAGCTTAGAATCTATGAGATTGATTCTCAAGCGCTATTTCGCAAAGATCCGGGCTAGAGCGCTCGTTTGGCTTTCTTTTGGCGATGCGCTTTTGCTACCATGCGCGCCATCAAGCAACACACAGTCTTCATTAGCCTGAAGCCAAGCCAGGGAAACTGGCAAAAAAAAGACCCGGCCAAAGAGCCGGGTCAAAAACCGTGATTAGCCTGATGAGGAGATATTCCAAGAGTCCGACCTAAGGTCCCTTGGTCTATCGACTGATCTCGCGATCAGCTGGGTCCAATAATAATCATTATCATTTGCAAGTCAAATGTTTTTATCCATGAGATAGAAATATTTTTCTTCGCGTCCGTTATGCGTTTGCCTGAGCAGAGGCGGGCGCCTGCAATGATCGCTCGACCATCGCCTTCGCCATATCAATCAAATACACCACTGAAAACGCCAGGTCGCGATGATTGCCCTGATGGCTGCTCGCCGATTCATAGGCCGTGGCAGCAGCGCTGCGCAACAGGTCCGAAGCGTGCACCAGCGCTTCTTCCTGGCTGATGCCGGGTTTGATGGCGAACAACGTCCCGTCCGGGACTGATGCCGACATATCTTCTTTCAAGTAATAGTCCAGCGCACGCTGGGCTGCGCCGCTGTTGCGCATGCCGTGCAGTTCATCGTTGTCGGGAGTTTCGGGTATGAGAATCGGGGGTGTCGTCATGAGGGTCGGTACTCTGGTGGGGTGTTGAAAACCATAGAACCGATGATAGTACGTATCGTATTTATGTCCTTTTATGGATTACTACAAACTGTTTATTGCCCTGAAAAATACGCAACGTATTGTCAGGCCCCATGGATAAATGGATTGCGTTGGTCAGAGCCAACATGAAAGACCGCAAGGTCACGCAGGATAAACTCGCTGAGCGCTTGGGCATGTCCCAGGGCGGCGTTGGCCATTGGCTCAACAAGCGCCGTGTGCCGAGCCTGGCGGATATGAATCGGGTGCTTGCGGAATTGGGGCTGGGTTACCTGGAAGTCACGCTGCAAATCCGCGAACGGGCCGACGAAGAACCCGCCCCGGAAAAACACTACAACCCGTATTTCCGCTATCCGGTGAGTGACTGGAAAGGTGTCTGCGAAATCCGCGAAGAACGCCCTCACTACGGCGCGGCGCGTTTCGAATTGACGGACTACCACGCCCGCGGCGAAGCCTTCTGGCTGCCCGTGACCGGAGACGCCATGACTGCCCCCAGCGGCCTTAGCATCGGCGCCGGGATGATGATTCTGGTGGACCCGGCCATTGATGCCGAGCCCGGCAAGTTGGTGGTCGCCCAGTGGGCCGACAGCACCCAGGCAACGTTCCGCCAGCTGATGGAAGAGAGCGGCCAGCTCTATCTGGTGCCGCTCAACCCCACCTATCCCAAATTGCTGTTCACCGACGATTGCCGAATGTTGGGTGTGGTAGTGCAAGCCACGGCGAAGTTTTAATCCGCGCTTTCTAGCTCCACCAGGGCGCTGCCTTCAGCGACCATTTCGCCTTCCTGGCAAAACAGCGCCTTGACCACCCCGGCCTGTGGCGCGCGGATGCTGTGCTCCATCTTCATCGCCTCCAGCACCACCAGTTGCGCACCGGCTTCGACGGTTTGGCCCACCTCGACCAGCACCCGCACGATGCTGCCGTTCATTGGCGCTGTGAGGCCGCCTTGATGGGATGCGCTGGCCTCGACCGCCGCAATCGGATCAAACAGCCTGACGGCGTGCATCTCGCCGTCCCAGCGCAGGTGCACCGTGCCTTCGCTGCGCACAGCGAAATGTGAGCGACGGATGCCCAGTTTTTCAATCACCAGCTGTTCGTCCTGCCAGTGCGCAGCGCTGCTCTCCAACGTCACCAAACGATCCTGCCCACCGCTGCTCAGGTGCAGTGAGACGTCGGCCGGCAACCCGGCACGAAACCCTCGCGTATCCGCCCAAGGCCCTTCACCCACCGGCAAGCTCTGCATAAAGGCTGCGCCCGCCACTTGCCAGAATTCATCGCTTAACTCCCCAGGCACCGGCAGCAGCTCATTCTGATAGCGCGGAATAAACCCGGTATCCAGCTCAGCCGCCGCAAACGCCGGGTGCCCGATGATCCGCCGTAAAAAGCCCAGGTTGGTCTTGAGCCCGCCGACAGCGAACTCGTCCAGCATGCTCAGCAAGCGCAACCGCGCCTGTTCCCGGTTTTCGCCCCACGCAATCAGTTTGCCGAGCATCGGGTCATAGAACGGCGAAACGCTGTCACCTCTCTCGACACCGCTGTCCACACGACGGCCCGGGCCGGCCGCCGATTCGCGGTAAAGCGCCAGGTGCCCGGTGGCCGGCAGGAAATCATTGGCGGGGTCTTCGGCGTACAGCCGAACTTCAATGGCATGCCCGATCAGCGGCACCTGCTCCTGGGTGATCGGCAGCGCCTCACCCTGAGCGACGCGAATCTGCCAGGCCACCAGGTCGAGGCCGGTAATCGCCTCGGTGACCGGATGCTCCACCTGCAGCCGCGTGTTCATCTCCATGAAGAAAAACTCGCCACGGGCGTCCAGCAAAAACTCCACCGTGCCGGCGCCTACATAGCCAATGGCCTGGGCCGCACGCACGGCGGCCTCGCCCATGGCTTTGCGTTGTTCAATACTCAAGCCTGGCGCAGGCGCTTCTTCTACAACCTTTTGATGCCGACGCTGAATCGAGCAGTCGCGCTCATTCAGATACAGGCAGTGGCCATGGCTATCGGCAAATACCTGAATCTCCACATGGCGCGGTTTGAGCAGGTACTTCTCCACCAGCATCTGCCCGTTGCCAAAAGACGACAGCGCCTCACGCTGTGCAGACGCCAGGGCTTCAGCCAGTTGGCTGACCTCTTCAACCACCTTCATACCCTTGCCGCCGCCACCGGCCGTGGCTTTGAGCAATACCGGATAGCCGATGCGCTCGCAGGCGGCGCGGAAGGTCTCCAGGTCCTGGGCTTCACCGTGGTAACCCGGCACCAACGGCACTCCGGCAGTTTCCATGAGCGCCTTGGCCGCAGATTTGCTGCCCATGGCGTCGATCGCCGAGGCGGGCGGGCCGAGAAAGATCAACCCGGCGGCTTCAATCGCGCGGGCAAAGCCTGCGTTTTCCGAGAGGAAGCCGTACCCCGGATGAATCGCCTGGGCACCGCTGGCGTGGGCGGCGGCAATGATTTTGTCGATCTGCAGGTAGCTCTCGGTGGCCTTGCTGCCGCCCAAATCCACCCGGATATCCGCCTCACGGCTATGCCGTGCATCGCGGTCGATGGCGCTGTGGACGGCCACCGTGGTCAGGCCCATGGCCTTGGCGGTGCGCATTACCCGGCAGGCAATCTCGCCCCGGTTGGCCACCAGCACGGTGGTCAATGGTTTGTTCATAAACGTGGCTCCTGGGCTTGCCAGCTGGGCGGGCGTTTCTGCAGAAAGGCGCGCAAGCCTTCCTGGCCTTCAGGGCTGACGCGAATCCGCGCGATGGCATTTTCGCAATAGCGGCGCAAGGCCGGGGTGAGGGCGCCATTGCCGACCTCACGCAACAGGTCTTTGCTGGAACGCATCGCCGCCGGGCTGTTTTGCAGCAGGTTGGCGACCCATTGTTCGACCTGTTGCTCCAACTCTGCGGCCGGGTAACTTTCTGCCAGCAAGCCGATTTCACGTGCACGCTGGCCGCCAAAACGTTCGGCGGTCAGTGCGTAGCGTCGCGCCGCACGTTCGCCGATGGCCTTGACCACGAACGGGCTGATCACCGCCGGGGCCAAGCCGATGCGCACTTCCGACAGACAGAATTGCGCGTCATCGGCGCCGATGGCCATGTCGCAGCAACTGATCAAACCCAATGCACCACCGTACGCCGCGCCTTGCACCACCGCCAGGGTCGGGATTTTCAGCTTGGCCAGGTTGTACATCAGCTCGGCCAGCTCGCGGGCGTCGTCCAGGTTGGTGTGGTAGTCGAGTTCAGCTGACTGTTGCATCCAGGCCAGGTCGGCACCGGCGCTGAAATGCTTGCCGCGCCCGCGCAGCACCAGAAAACGCAGTGAGGCATCGCCCTGCACATGGTCAAGGGCGATGATCAGTTCGCGGATCATCTCGGCATTGAACGCGTTGTTCTTGGCTTCACGGCTGAGCCATAGCGTGGCAAAACCACGGCTGTCGGTGACCAGTTCAAGGGTGTTGAAATCGCTCATGAGTACAGCTCCGTTTACATGCGGAACACGCCGAAGCGGCTCGGCTCGATGGGGGCGTTCAGCGAAGCGCACAAGGCCAGGGCCAGCACGTCGCGGGTCTGCAGCGGATCAATCACGCCGTCATCCCACAAGCGTGCGCTGGAGTAGTAGGGGTGGCCCTGGGTTTCATACTGGTCGAGGATCGGTTGCTTGATCGCCGTTTCTTCCTCGGCGCTGAACCCGGCGCCCGCGCGTTCAGCCTGCTCGCGCTTGACCTGCACCAGCACGCCCGCCGCCTGTTCGGCCCCCATCACGCCGATGCGCGCGTTGGGCCACATCCACAAAAAACGCGGGTCATAGGCACGCCCGCACATGCCGTAGTTTCCGGCGCCAAAGCTGCCGCCGATGATCACCGTGAACTTCGGCACCTTGGCGCAGGCCACCGCAGTCACCAGCTTGGCGCCGTGCTTGGCTATGCCCCCGGCTTCGTACTTCTGGCCGACCATAAAGCCCGTGATGTTTTGCAGGAACACGAGGGGGATCCCGCGCTGGCACGCCAGCTCGATAAAGTGCGCGCCTTTTTGTGCGGCCTCGGCGAACAAAATGCCGTTGTTGCCCAGAATCGCAATCGGGTAGCCATGCAGGTGCGCAAAACCGCAGACCAGCGTGGTACCAAACAGCGCCTTGAACTCATCGAACACCGAACCGTCGACCAACCGAGCGATCACTTCACGCACGTCAAATGGCTGCTTGGCGTCGGCCGGAATCACGCCGTAAAGCTCTTCACTGCTGTACAGCGGCGCCACGGGCGTGCGTTGCAGCAATTCGCCTTGTTTGCGCCAGTTCAGGTTGGCCACACTGCGCCGGGCCAGGGCCAGGGCGTGTTCATCGCTGTCGGCGTAGTGGTCAGCCACGCCAGAGATCTTGCAGTGCACATCGGCACCGCCGAGGTCTTCGGCGCTGACCACTTCGCCGGTCGCAGCTTTCACCAGCGGCGGCCCGGCGAGAAAGATGGTGGCTTGCTGGCGCACCATGATCGCTTCGTCCGCCATCGCCGGCACATAGGCGCCACCGGCGGTGCACGAGCCCATCACCACGGCAATTTGCGGGATGCCTCGAGCGCTCATGTTGGCCTGGTTAAAGAAGATCCGCCCGAAGTGCTCGCGGTCCGGAAACACTTCATCCTGACGCGGCAGGTTGGCGCCACCGGAGTCCACCAGGTAGATGCACGGCAGGCGATTCTGCTCGGCGATGGTCTGGGCGCGCAGGTGTTTTTTGACTGTGAGCGGGTAATAGGAACCGCCTTTCACCGTGGCATCGTTGGCGACGATCATGCATTCGACGCCTTCCACACGGCCGATCCCGGCGATTATTCCGGCAGCGGGCACGTCTTCGCCGTATACCTGATGGGCGGCCAGCTGGCTGAGCTCAAGGAACGGCGAGCCCGGGTCGAGCAGGCGATTGATGCGCTCGCGAGGCAGCAGTTTGCCGCGTGAAGTGTGCCGCTCCTGAGCTTTTGCGCCGCCGCCTTGCTGCACCTGGGCGAGCAAGGTGTGCAACGCGTCGACCTGTTGGCGCATTGCCGCGCTGTTGGCGGCAAACTCCGCTGAGCGCGGGTTGAGCTGAGTGTGCAAAGTGGCCATGACGCGCTCCTTCAGCGGGTTTCGTTGAAGAGTTCGCGACCGATCAGCATCCGGCGAATCTCACTGGTACCGGCACCGATTTCGTACAGCTTGGCGTCGCGTAACAGGCGCCCGGCGGGGAATTCATTGATGTAACCATTGCCGCCAAGAATCTGGATCGCATCGAGGGCCATTTGTGTGGCGCGCTCGGCGCTGTAAAGGATGACTCCGGCCGCGTCCTTGCGCGTGGTTTCGCCGCGCTCGCAGGCTTGGGCTACCGCGTAGAGGTAGGCGCGGCTGGCGTTGAGTTGGGTGTACATGTCGGCGACCTTGCCCTGGATCAGCTGGAATTCGCCGATGCTCTGGCCGAACTGCTTGCGGTCGTGGATATAGGGCACGATCAGGTCCATGCAGGCTTGCATGATCCCGGTGGGACCGCCGGAGAGCACCACGCGCTCGTAATCGAGGCCGCTCATCAGCACTTTGACGCCACCGTTGAGCAGGCCGAGGATGTTTTCTTCGGGCACCTCAACGTCATCGAAGAACAGCTCGCAGGTGTTGGAGCCGCGCATGCCCAGCTTGTCGAACTTGTTGCTGCGGCTGAAGCCTTTCCAGTCGCGCTCGACGATAAACGCGGTGATGCCGTGAGCGCCTTTTTCCAGGTCGGTCTTGGCGTAGATCACGTAGGTGTTGGCGTCGGGGCCGTTGGTGATCCAGGTCTTGCTGCCGTTGAGTACATAGCTGTCGCCGCGTTTGTCGGCGCGCAATTTCATCGACACCACGTCGGAACCGGCATTCGGCTCGCTCATGGCCAGGGCGCCGACGTGTTCACCGGTGATCAGTTTTGGCAGGTACTTGAGTTTCTGCTCGTGGTTGCCGTTGCGGTTGATCTGGTTCACACACAGGTTGGAATGAGCGCCGTAGGACAGCGCCACCGACGCTGAACCGCGGCTGATTTCTTCCATTGCCACCACGTGGGCCAGGTAACCCAGGCCCGCGCCGCCGTACTCCTCCGGCACAGTGATGCCGAGCAGGCCCATGTCGCCGAATTTGCGCCACAGGTCGGCGGGGAACAGGTTGTCGATATCGATTTGTGCCGCGCGAGGAGCGATTTCCTTGGCCACGAAGTGCTGCACCTGGTCGCGCAGCATGTCGATGGTTTCACCGAGGGCGAAGTTCAGGGACGGGTAACTCATGGACAGGCACCTTAATGTAAGCATTGTTTTTGTGTGGACGGCGCCGGAGGAGGGCGCTCACCTTTACGTTAACGTAAGCTTGCGTTGCGAGGCTGTCAATCGTAGTTTACGTTTACGTCAAGCAGCTGCCGTCCACCTTACAAAAAAGACAAAAGGGGTCGTTATGGATCAACCGAACCAGAGCTACAGCCGTGGCTCTCAGGACAAGACCTTGCTGGCCATGACCATTGGCCAATCCTTCGATAACACCGTCGCGCAAGTGCCGGATGGCGAGGCCCTGGTGGTGCGCCATCAACACCTTCGCTACACCTGGCGGCAACTGGCCGAAGCGGTTGACCTGCACGCCCGCGCGTTTCTGGCACTGGGCATGCAAACCGGCGACCGCCTGGGTATCTGGGCGCCGAACTGCGCCGAGTGGTGCATCAGCCAGATTGCCAGCGCCAAGCTCGGGGTGATTCTGGTGAACATCAACCCGGCCTATCGCAGCAGCGAACTGGAGTACGTGCTCGAGCAGTCCGGTTGCCAATGGCTGGTGTGCGCCGGGTCGTTCAAAACCTCGGATTACCACGCGATGTTGCAGGAGTTGAAGCCCGACCTGAGTGCGATCATCAGCCTCGACCCCAGCCCGCCACCGGGTTTCATGCCCTGGTCGCAGTTGGCGGCCCTCGGCGCCGGCGTTCCTCCCGAGCAACTGCACGCCCGCCAGGCCAGCCTGCACTTCGATCAGGCCGTCAACATCCAGTACACCTCCGGCACCACCGGCTTCCCCAAGGGCGCGACCCTCAGCCATCACAACATTCTCAACAACGGCTACATGGTCGGCGAAAGCCTGGGCCTCAGCGCGCAGGACCGGCTAGTGATTCCGGTACCGCTGTATCACTGCTTTGGCATGGTGATGGGCAACCTGGGCTGCATCACCCACGGCACCACCATGATTTACCCGAATGACGGCTTTGATCCGCTGCTCACCTTGAGCGCCGTCGCCGAGGAGCGCGCCACCGGCCTCTACGGCGTGCCCACGATGTTCATCGCGCTGCTCGATCACCCGCGACGTGGCGAGTTCGACCTGGCCACCTTGCGCACGGGCATCATGGCGGGTGCTACGTGCCCCATCGAAGTGATGCGTCGCGTGATCAGCGAGTTGCACATGGGCGAAGTGCAGATTGCCTATGGCATGACCGAAACCAGCCCTGTCTCACTGCAGACCGGCGCAAATGACGACCTGGAACGCCGCGTGACCACCGTCGGGCGTACCCAGCCGCAGCTGGAAAACAAGATCATCGATACCGATGGCAACACCGTGGCGCGCGGTGAAGTCGGCGAGTTGTGCACCCGTGGCTACAGCGTGATGCTCGGTTACTGGAATAACCCGCAAGGCACTCGCGAAGCCATCGACGACGCCGGCTGGATGCACACCGGCGACCTGGCGACCATGGACGCGCACGGCTACGTGTGCATTGCCGGGCGCAACAAGGACATGATCATTCGCGGTGGCGAGAACGTGTACCCGCGCGAGCTGGAGGAGTTTTTCTTCACTCACCCTGCGGTGGCGGATGTGCAGGTCATCGGCATTCCGGACGAGCGTTATGGCGAAGAGATCGTCGCCTGGGTCAAGTTCCACCCGGGTCACGTGGCCAACGAGCTGGAATTGCAGACCTGGTGCAAGGGCCGCATTGCGCACTTCAAGACGCCCAGACATTTCAAGTTTGTGGAGGAATTTCCGATGACGGTGACGGGCAAGATCCAGAAATTCCGCATGCGCGAGATTTCGATTGAGGAGTTGCGAACCCGGTGTGACTAACCCTGCATATCCAATGTGGGAGCGGGCTTGCTCGCGAATGCGGTGTAACAGTCTCTAGATGTATTGACTGATCTAACGCGTTCGCGAGCAAGCCCGCTCCCACATTTTGATCGGTGCCAGCTTTGAATCTATCAAACGGCAGAAAGCACAAAGGGGACCCGAAGGTCCCCTTTAATTTGTCGTTGCGTGCTCTTTTTTTATTATTGAGGGGCGGTCTATTGTTGTTTTTGGCAACCGTTACCCTTTACCGCTGTTTTTGGCGACCCCCATCCGGGGTCAAGAGCAAACGTATTTTTTTGAACGCTGACCTGCTTCTTCGTAATCGATCCAACCAGTGGTAGCTACCTGAGGTAGTTTTATTTTTCTCTTACCGGTTGCGGGTTTCGGCATGCCGTACCCTGCGAAGCCTGTCTTCTTCAAAAAAATCTGTTAGCTGCGTCTCTGCCGTGTTGTTTTTGTTATGTCAGAGTCGTTTCGTCTTATTTTTATTAGGTTTGGTGCTTTTTATTCTTGTTATGCCATAGAGATAGCAGAAGCCGTGCCAACTTTTAAAAATCCTTTAAAATCAATGGTTTGATTTTTGTGTAAGACATGGCCTTCAGCAAATGCGACAAAATATGTTCCCGTGTTACTCGAAACGTAAGCGCGCGGTAACACATTGTCACAGCCGCTCTACTCAAACCGCGTTATGCGCTTTGGCGACGCGCGATCCGGTCGCGCGCCTCAGCACCTGGCTGATTTGCTGGCCCGCGCGAATCAAGGCGTCCAGGTCGATACCCGTTTCGATACCCAGGCCATTGAGCAGGTACAGCACGTCTTCAGTGGCGACGTTACCGCTGGCGCCCTTGGCGTATGGGCAGCCGCCGAGGCCCGCGATAGAGCTGTCGAACACGTTGATACCTTCGAGCAGGCTGGCGTAGATATTGGCGATGGCCTGCCCGTAGGTGTCATGGAAGTGCCCGGCCAGCTTGGCCCGCGGCACCTGCGCACCGACCACTTCAAACAAATGCCGAGTGGCGCCCGCGGTGCCCGTGCCGATGGTGTCGCCCAGCGACACCTCGTAGCAGCCCATGGCATACAATTCCCGCGCGACGGCGGCCACTTGTGCCGGTGCGATCTCGCCTTCGTAAGGGCAGCCCAACACGCACGACACATAGCCGCGCACGCTGATGCCGTTTTGTTTGGCCGCCGCCATGATGGGGGCAAAGCGCTCCAGGCTTTCGCTGATCGAGCAATTGATATTGCGCTGCGAAAACGCTTCGGAGGCCGCCGCAAACACCGCCACTTCCTTCACCCCGGCGGCCAGCGCATCCTCAAAACCGCGCAGGTTGGGCGCCAGAGCGCCATAGGTCACGCCAGGCTTGCGCTGGATCTGTGCAAACACTTCGGCGGAACCGGCCATTTGCGGCACCCATTTGGGCGAGACAAAACTGCCGACTTCGATATAGCTCAAGCCTGCAGCGCTCAAGGCGTCCACCAGTTGGACCTTGTCGGCCACGCTGATGGGCTGGGCTTCGTTCTGCAAACCGTCGCGCGGGCCGACTTCGACCAGGCGTACGTGTGTAGGAAGGGGCTGTGGGGAGAGGAGCATCGCAATTTACCTTCTGATCAATGGCCAGCCTGGCCCATGGTGTGCGCGAGGGCTTGGGTGCAACGCTCTTCGGCGGTATCGAGCTCGAGTTTCATCTGCTCGATATCCAGCAACTGCTGCTCAAGCTGCTCACGGCGCTCGGTGATTTTTGCCAGCATGCTGTTGAGCTGAATGTGGTTACCGCTGGTAGGGTCGTAGAGTTCGATCAGCTCGCGGCACTCGGCCAGCGAAAAACCGATGCGTTTGCCGCGCAGAATCAGCTTGAGGCTGACCTTGTCCCGCGCCGAATAAATGCGCTCCTGGCCCCGGCGTTCCGGGGCCAGCAAGCCTTGTTCTTCATAAAAGCGAATAGCGCGGGTGGTGATGTCGAGCTCGCGGGCGAGGTCGGAGATGCTGTAGGTGGTGCTCATGGCGGCGCTCAAGTAGGTCTTGACGCTAAACTAATGGCAGGTTGACGTAAACGTCAAGCTTGTACCCCGGTTTGACGTGTAGGCAACTGACGTTCCGTGGCGAGCAGGCTTGTTGTGGCGAGCAGGCTTGCCCTGCGTTGGGCTGCGAAGCGGCCCCAATAAAGCCAAAGCATTTCTCCAGGCAGGAACGCGGCGCCTGGTTTTGGGGCTGCTTCGCAGCCCAACGCAGGGCAAGCCTGCTCGCCACAGGAAATCTGCTCGCGGCAGCCACAGGTCAGGCTTGCTTGCCATCCAGCTTCTTCTCATGGGCCGTTACCTGCTGGCACAACTCGATCATCTGCTCACGCATCCAGCGGTTTGCCGGGTCCTGATCGGTGCTTTCATGCCAGTACAAATGGGTTTCCACCGGCGGCACGTCGCTTATCGGCAAATTGAACCAGTGCAGTTCATGACGGCGGGCAAAACGTTCCGGCACGGTCATCACCATGTCGGTCTGCTGCAACACCTGCGAGGCCATCAGGTAATGCTGCGAACGCAGGGCGATCTTGCGCTGAATGCCCATCTTGCCCAATGCCAGGTCGACATGGCCCAAGCCGTTGCGGCGGCTGGAAATATGGATATGCGTCAGTGACAGGTAATCATCCAGGGTGAACTTGTCCTTGCCCGCCATCGGGTGGCCTTTGCGCATGGCGCACACGTAGCGGTCTTCCATCAGCTTGACGTGGCGCACCTGCGGGTCGGTGTTGAGTGGCGCATCCACGGCAAAATCCAGGCGCCCGGCGGCGAGTTCCTTGGTGGTTTCGCGGCGTTTGGACAGGAAACTCTCGATCACCACCGTCGGCGCCAGGCGGCGCAGGCGCTGAAACAGCAACGGCAAAATCACCGCCTCGGTGAGGTCGGTCATGCTGATGCGGTAGGTCTTGGCGGCCTGCTGCGGGTTGAAAATCCGGCTTTCCTGCACCGACACCCGCAGCAACGACAACGCGTTGCGCACCGGGCCGATAATGTTCTGAGCCATCGGCGTGGGCACCATGCCTTGGGCGGTACGCACGAACAGCGGGTCGTTGAAGGTCTCGCGCAGACGCGCCAAGGCGTTGGACACCGCCGGCTGGGTGATGCCGACAATCTGCCCGGCGCGGGTCAGGTTGGCTTCGGTGTAGATCGCGTCAAAGACGATAAAGAGGTTGAGGTCGACCTTGCTCAGATTCATTTCGTTGCGCTCTTATTGTTAGGTGGCCATACGTCGATCATATATCGGTGATGAATGTTAATACACGCCGAGAATAGGCTAGGTAAATTATCAGCGCTGTTCTAGCATCGATTGCATGACCTAAACAACCTCTCAGAGAAGGGAGCTGCTCATGGATTTCGCCTATTCGCCCAAGGTTCAGGAACTGCGTGAACGCGTCACCGCGTTCATGGACGCTTACGTTTACCCGGCCGAGCCGGTGTTTGAACGCCAGGTCAGCGAAGGCGATCGCTGGCAGCCCACCGCCATCATGGAAGAGTTGAAGGCCAAGGCTAAAGCCGAGGGCTTGTGGAACCTGTTTCTTCCGGAGTCCGAACTGGGCGCGGGCTTGACCAACCTTGAATACGCGCCGCTGGCCGAAATCATGGGCCGCTCGCTGCTGGGTCCGGAGCCGTTCAACTGCTCCGCCCCCGACACCGGCAACATGGAAGTGCTGGTGCGCTACGCCAATGAAGAGCAGAAACAGCGCTGGCTCGAACCGCTGCTGCGTGGCGAAATCCGCTCGGCGTTCGCCATGACTGAACCCGACGTAGCCTCCTCGGACGCCACCAACATGGCCGCCCGCGCCGAGCGTCAGGGTGACGAGTGGGTGATCAATGGCAAGAAGTGGTGGACCTCCGGCGCCTGCGACCCGCGCTGCAAGATCCTGATCTTCATGGGCCTGAGCAACCCGGACGCGCCGCGCCACCAGCAGCACTCGATGATCCTGGTGCCAGTGGACACCCCCGGCGTGAAAATCGTGCGCCCGCTGCCGGTATTCGGCTACGACGACGCGCCCCACGGCCACGCCGAAGTGCTGTTCGACAATGTGCGCGTGCCGTACGAAAACGTACTGTTGGGTGAAGGCCGTGGCTTTGAAATCGCTCAGGGTCGCCTTGGCCCGGGCCGCATCCACCACTGCATGCGCTCCGTCGGCATGGCGGAACGTGCATTGGAGTTGATGTGCAAACGCTCCGTCAGCCGTACCGCGTTCGGCAAGCCATTGGCGCGTTTGGGCGGCAATATCGACAAGATCGCCGACTCGCGCATGGAAATCGACATGGCGCGTCTGCTGACCCTCAAAGCGGCGTATATGATGGACACCGTGGGTAACAAAGTTGCCAAAAGCGAAATCGCCCAGATCAAGGTGGTGGCGCCGAACGTGGCACTGAAGGTCATCGACCGCGCGATCCAGATCCATGGCGGTGCGGGTGTTTCCAACGATTTCCCGTTGGCCTACATGTACGCCATGCAACGCACCCTACGCCTGGCCGACGGCCCGGACGAAGTGCATCGTGCGGCGATCGGCAAGTTCGAGATCGGCAAATATGTGCCTAAAGAACTGATGCGCAGCGGGCAGTAAGACCGCGTCGCATGCATCGCGGGCAAGCCCGACTCCCACAGGGGAATGCATTCCAAATGTGGGAGCGGGCTTGCCCGCGATGAGGCCAGTGTTTACAACACAAGGCCCAGGTTCAGTACACCCAAACCTCCACCCGCCGATTCTTGATCCGCCCCTCATCCGCCGTATTCGCCGCCACCGGCATCTGCGCGCCGAACCCGCGAATATCGCGCAGCACCACGCCGCTTTTGACCAGCTCACGACGCACGGCCATCGCCCTCAGTTTCGACAGCAGCGCCGCTCTCTGCGGATCATTTTTGGCATCGCCGAACCCCACCAGTGTCACCTGTTTGTCCAGCTTGTTATGGCTTCTCAGGTAGGCCACCACCCGCTGCAGGTCCTGGCGCGCCTTGTTGTCCAGGCTGGCGCTGCCTTCCTCGAAACGAAAATTCACGGTCAAGCGCTGGGCGTCACGCGCGATGGCCTGGTAGTCCTCGGGCATGGAGGCGCGCGCTTCCACGGCGATCGCCTGCACTTGCTGCGCGATAAAACCGTTGGCCGCCACGATCGCCTGGCCCTTGCTGCTCTGGGCAAAATCCACCAGCGCCTTGGCCCACGGGTTGCGCCCCGATGGCGGCAGGTAAAAGAACAGCCGGCGTGACAGTGGGTAGTCCTCGGTGGCAATCAGGCTGGTCAACGGCAACATCGGTTGCGACTCGCCGTCCACGATCGCCACCGCCTTGGCCTGGCGCACATAGGGCAGCCCGATAAAGCCGATGCCCTGAGGATCGTGGCTCACCGCGTCGGACAATTCCTCGCTGGACTCGAAACGCTTGGCGCCCGCGGCCAGCGGCTTGCCGCGCAGGCGCAGCACCAGTTCCTTGAAGGTGTCGTAGGTGCCGGATTGATCATCGCGCGCATACAGATGAATCGCGCCGCCGGTGCCGCCCAGTGCTTCCCACGTGCTGATCTCACCGTTGAAAATCTGCGCCAGCTGTTCGGTGGTCAGTGTATTCAGCGGGTTTCGCGGGTTGAGGATAATCGCGAGGCCGTCGATGGCGATTACCTGTTCGGCGCCAGGGCTTTTCAGGTCGCCCAAAGGTTCAAGGTCAACCAGTTCGCTGTCCTTGATCGGGCGCGAGGACGCGGCAAGGTCGGCACTGGCTTTTTTCAGCGCGGCAAACCCGGTGCTGGAACCGTGGGCCGCGACCTCTATAGTCACCACCTTGCCCTGTCGGGTCTTGCCGACCACGCGCTGCTCATTGGCGCCTTCCCCGGCTTCACTGTGGACGGTCTGCAACCCCTGATGCTCCATCAAGCCCTTGACCAGCGCAGGCCCGAGCGCCGCGCCAATGGTGTTGGAGCCCTGAATGCGAAGTGCGGGACCTTGCTCGGGAACGGGTAGGGGGGCGGAGAGCGCGTAAAGCGGAAAAAGGACCAGCAGGAACAGAACGCGCAGCATCATGCCGGCACCTTCTTAAGCCAAAGGGAGTGCCGGGAGATTAAGTCAGTTGCATGTCAGCATTGTGACTGACACACAATTCGTTCAAATGTGGGAGCTGGCTTGCCTGCGATAGCGGTGTGTCAGGCAACAGATAATTTATTGATAGACAGTCATCGCAGGCAAGCCAGCTCCCACACGGAGTGATGTTGTCAGCTCAATTCGAGCCAGATCGGTGCATGGTCCGAAGGCTTTTCCAAACCGCGCAATTCATAATCCACACCGGCATCCTTGACCCGCGACACCAACCCGTTGGACGCCAGAATCACGTCAATGCGCAGCCCACGTTTGGGCTCGTCTTCAAACCCGCGGCTGCGGTAGTCGAACCAGCTGAAACGGTCGGCTACCTCAGGGTTTAAGTGACGGAAACTGTCGACCAAACCCCAGTTCTTCAGGCGGGCCATCCACTCGCGCTCTTCCGGTAGGAAGCTGCACTTGCCGGTTTTCAGCCAGCGCTTGGCATTGTCGGCGCCGATACCAATGTCGATGTCTTCCGGCGAAATATTGATGTCGCCCATCACCACCAGCGCCTGGTCATTGCTGAACTGGCTTTCCAGCAATTGCTGCAGATCTTCATAGAAGCGCTGCTTGGCCGGGAATTTGGTCGGGTGGTCGCGGCTTTCGCCTTGGGGGAAGTAGCCGTTCATCACGGTGACCGGTTGGCCGTGCTCATCGGCGAACGTGCCCCAGATAAAACGGCGCTGGGCGTCTTCTTCGTCGCTGGCAAAACCTTTGTGCAGGCTCAACGCGGGTTTGCGCGAAAGCAAGGCCACGCCGTAGTGGCCTTTCTGCCCGTGGTAGTACACGTGATAGCCCAGGGCCTCTACCTCGGCCAGCGGGAATTGATCATCGTGGACCTTGGTTTCCTGCAGCCCGATTACGTCCGGCTGGTGTTTTTCGATCAGTGCTGCCAGCTGATGAGGGCGGGCGCGCAGCCCGTTGATATTGAAGGAGACGATTTTCATGGTCGGCAGTCCAGTCTGGCAAAAGGGCGATGCTAGCCGACAAGTCGGACGGGGGCCAGCGTGGCGGCAGGGCGCATGCGCTGCTAATGTCTGGGAACGACGCGTGCTGCGTGAGTTCGTACCTAATTAGAACGCCATCTTTTTCAATGGCGCCCAGGGAGATTGACCGTATGCCTGACACGCCGACTGCCATTGCCGAAATTCGTCTGCTCAATAGCGGCTATTCCCGCGAAGCCCGCTCGCTGCTGTACCAGGCCTACCGGCATGAGCCGACGTTTGCCTACATTTTTGAAGCGGAGCGCCCAGGTTACGAACAACGAGTGCGGGCCACGGTGCGTGAACTGGTCAAGCAACACTTCTTCCAGAAACTTCCCGCAATCGGTTTGTTCGTCAACGACCGGCTGATCGGTATCGCGCTGATCGCGCCGCCGCAACGGCGCCTGGGGATTACCGAAAGCTGGGCGTGGCAGATTCGTATGTGGCTGAGCACCGGCGTGCGCGGCACGCGGCGATACCTTGAATACCATCACGCGGTGCTCGCCTGCCTGCCGGGGGAGTCGGTGCACGTGCTGCCGTTACTGGGCATACACCCGCAATTCCAGGGCAAGCATTATGGCGAGCAGCTGCTGGAGGCGGTGCACAACTGGTGCGCTGAAGACCCGCATTCGTCCGGCGTAGTGCTCGATACCGGCAACTCGCGCTACCTGGAGTTTTACAAGCGTCAGGGTTACGAGGAAATCGGTGAAGTTGCCGTAGGACCTGTCCTGGAACACGTGTTTTTTCATCCCAACCCCCAGGCGTTACAGGCTGCAACGGTTTGAGACAGAATTATTCAGACAATTCCGGGTTCAAACAGCCTCCCAAGCTCGTGTAGCATCCGCGCCTATGAAGTTTCCAGGAAGATACACCAGCGGCTTGATGCTGCTGTTCACAAGCTGCGCCGCCTTGGCGCAAAGCGAATTGGACGTGCGCATCAAACCCTCAAACGACGCGTTGAAAGCCAACATCGAAGGCTATATCGGCGGGGTAGGCGATCGTGATGAAGAAGCCCTGCTGCGGTTCAGCCGTGGCGCCGAGGAGCAGGCGCGCAAGGCCGCCCAGGCCCTGGGTTTCTATCAGCCACTGATCGAGAGCGATGTGAAGGGCGGCAAGAACCCGCGCCTGACCCTTACCATCGACCCCGGCGAACCGGTGCATTTGCGCGACGTGACCATTCGGGTCGATGGCCAGGCTGCCGACCTCAAATCCTTTCGCGTGCCTGCCGGTGACGGCCTCAAGCCCGGCGCCGTGCTCAATCACGGCAATTACGAAGACGCCAAGCGTCTGATTCAGAACCAGGCCTCGCGCTACGGTTTTTTCAGCGGGCGCTTTACCCGCCAGAAACTCTCGGTCGACCCGCAGGCGGGTGTGGCCGATATCGAACTTGTCTACGACAGCGGCCCGCGCTACACCATGGGCGCAGTCAGCTTTACCGGCGACACACCCTTTGATGAAGACCTGCTGCAACGCATGGTGCCGTTCAAAAGCGGCACACCTTATGACTCTGAACTGATCGCCGAACTTAACCAGAACCTGCAAGCCAGCGGCTTTTTCGAAGGCGTGCGCGTGGACGCCTCGCCCGTTGCCGCCACCCACGATGTGATTCCGGTGGCCGTGCAACTGGAAACACGCAAGCCACGCACAATGGGCCTGGGCCTGGGCTATTCGACCGACGTCGGCCCGCGCGGCAAAGCCAACTGGACGCGGCACTGGGTCAACCCCCAAGGCCACAGCTATGGCTGGGAAGCCGAACTGTCGGCGCCCCGGCAGAACGTCGGCCTGTGGTACGACATCCCGCTCGACCCGCCACTCACCGACAAACTGCGCTTCGCCGGCGGCTATCAGAATGAAGAACTGGCCAACAGCGACACGCTGAGTAAATTGCTCACCCTTGGCCCTGAATGGCACAGCAAACTGCCCAGCGGCTGGACCCGCATCATCTCGCTCAAATACCAGCGCGAAGAATATCGCGAGGGCAACGACTCGGGCCTGAGCAACCTGGTCATGCCGGGTATCAATTATTCCTACCTGCGCAGTGACAACCGCATCGACCCACACAACGGCTACCGGCTGGCATTCGACGCCAAGGTCGCCAAGGAAGGCCTCGGCTCCGACACCAACCTGCTCTACGGCACGGCCACGATCAAAGGGTTGACCACCTTGTGGGATAACCACCGCTTTCTTGGCCGTGCGCAGTTCGGCGGTAGCGCTACCAATGGCTACCAATCCGTACCGCCTTCGTTGCGCTTCTTTGCCGGGGGCGACCAGAGCGTGCGCGGCTACGAGTACCAGACCCTGTCGCCCGAGAACGATCGCGGTGACCGCATCGGCGGCCGTTACATGGTGGCCTTGAGCGCTGAGTATCAATATTCCATTACCGATAAATGGCGGATTGCGACCTTTATCGACCAGGGCAATTCCTTCAATAACCTCGACCTGCCCAGCCTGAAAACCGGCGTTGGCGTCGGCGTTCGTTGGGTGTCGCCGGTCGGTCCTATTCGCCTTGATTTGGCCCATGCCCTGGAAGACCCGGGCGGCATTCGATTGCACTTTTCCATGGGGCCTGAGCTGTGATGCGTGGTTTGAAAATAGCGGGGCTGGCCGTGGTGGCCGTCCTCGCCTTGTTGGTACTGGCGCTGTGGACCGTGCTCGGCACGCAAGCGGGCAGCCGTTGGGCCTTGAGCCAGGTGCCGGGGCTCACGGTCGACAATTTCCAGGGTCATTTGGGTGGCCAGTGGAGCGCCGATCATCTGCTGTGGCAGCAAGACGCCAGTCGGGTCGAGCTCAACGCGCCGAAGTTTGACTGGTCACCAGCCTGCCTGTTGCGCATGACGGTGTGCATCAACCAGCTGGATGTTGAACAGGTCAGCCTGCAATTTCCGCCGAGTACCGAGGAGAGCAGCGGACCGATTCAATTGCCAACATTGAAGCTGCCGGTTGCCATCCAGTTGGGCGACGTTCGCGTCGGCAGCCTGCTGTTTAACGGCAGTGAAGAACTCAAGGGCCTGCAGCTGGCGGCGCACTGGACGGCCGCCGGCATGCAGATTGACTCGGTGCACCTGCAACGTGACGGCCTAGTGCTGGACCTCAACGGTCTGCTGCAGCCCACCGGAGACTGGCCGCTCAACGCCACCGGCGACCTGAGTTTGCCTTACGCTCCCGGCGGCGCGCCGTGGAAAGTGGCGCTCAAAGTTGAGGGCGACCTGCTCAAGACGCTCAAGCTTGATGCCGACAGCAGTGGCTATTTGCCCGCCAACCTTACTGGCGAACTGCAACCCTTGGTGGAAAACCTGCCCGCGCAGTTGCACATCACCTCTGACAGCTTCAACCCCAGCGCTGACCTGCCCGACACATTGCAACTCAACGGGCTGGATCTCACTGCCAAAGGCGACCTGAAAAACGGTTATCAACTGCTGGGCAAGGCTGTATTACCGGCAGAAAAAGGCCCGGTGGATTTGCTGCTGCAAGGCAAGGTCGACGCCAAGGGCGCGCAAATTGCCGGCCTGGACTTGAACGCCGGTGACAAACAAAGCCTCAAGCTCAGCGCCAACCTGGACTGGCAGCAAGGCTTCAGCGCCGACGCGAAAATTGCCTGGCTGGATTTCCCCTGGCATCGCCTCTACCCGTTGATCGACGAGCCTCAGGTTACCTTGCGTACCTTCAATGGCGAGATCTCCTACAAGGACGGTAACTACCTCGGCAACCTGAATGCCGACCTCGACGGCCCGGCTGGCAAGTTCAACGTGGTGACACCGTTCAGTGGCGATCTCAAGCAAATCTTCCTGCCCGAGCTGAAATTGACCGCCGGCCAAGGCAAGGCCGAAGGCCATTTGAATGTGCAATTTGCCGATGGCATCGCCTGGGATACGGCGCTGGACCTGTCGGCGTTGAACCCGGCGTTTTGGGTCGCTGAACTGCCGGGCACTCTGGCTGGCCCGTTGCGCAGCAAGGGCGAATTTAAAAACGAACAGCTCAAACTCAACGCCGACCTCGACCTCAAGGGCCGTTTGCGCGGCCAGACCGCCGTGCTGGCGGCCAAGGCTGAAGGCGCGGGCGAGCAGTGGACCCTGGCCAATCTGGATATCCGCCTGGGCGACAACCGCATCAATGGCAGTGGCAGCCTGCAACAACGGCTGGCCGGGCAAATCGATATCAAGCTGGCGCGTCTGGCCCAGTTGTGGCCGCAGTTACGTGGGCAAATCAATGGCCGTGTCGACGTGGCCGGCAGCCTGAAAGCGCCCCAAGGCAAGCTCGACCTCAAGGGCCAGCAACTGGCATTCGCCGATAATCAACTGCAAAACCTCACCCTCGACGCCACGCTGGATAACGCCCAGCGCGCGAAGATCGACCTCAAGGGCAGCGGCATCCAGGCGGGTGAAACCCAGGTTGGCACCCTGACCGCCAGCGCCCAGGGCGATATCAAAAGTCAGAAGGTCCAACTCGACCTGGTCGGCCCGTTGGTCAAACTGGCCCTTGCGCTTGATGGCAACCTCGACAAAGGCAACTGGCGCGGCCGACTGGCCAGTGGGGATGTACAGGCCGGTGGGCAGGATTGGAAACTGCAAGCTCCGGCAAAAATCGAACGTCTGGCCGACGGCAAGCTGACCTTTGCTGCGCACTGCTGGGTGTCCGGCCCCGCCAGCCTGTGCGGCGAAGACCAGCGTCTGATGCCCGAACCCAAGCTGCGTTACCACCTCAAGCAATTTCCCATCGATAGCCTGGCGGCCTTTTTGCCCAAAGACTTCGCCTGGCAAGGCAAGCTTAACGCCGACGTGCAACTCGACCTGCCAAACAGCGGCCCCAAGGGCGTGATTGCGGTGGACGCCAGCGGCGGCACCTTACGTGTGAAGGACAAGGCCCAGTGGGTGGACTTCCCCTACGACACCCTGAAACTGGAAACCACACTTAATCCCAAGCGTATCGACACCCAGCTCACCTTCCGTGGCGGCAAGCTTGGGGAGTTGCTGGTGCAGGCGCAGATCAACCCGCTGCCGAAGAATAAGCCGATCACCGGCAATTTCACCCTCAATGGCCTCGACCTCGCCGTGGCGCGGCCGTTTGTGCCAATGGTGGAAAAGCTCAACGGCAAACTCAATGGCAGTGGCCGCATCTCCGGCGGGCTCTTGGCGCCGCAGGTCAATGGCAGCGTGAACCTGGTGGGTGGAGAAGTCTCCGGTCCCGAGCTGCCGGTCAGCCTCGAAGGTTTGAACGTGCAGGCGCTGATTGCCGGCGAAAGCGTGCAGCTCAACGGCGCCTGGCGCAGTGGCAAGGCTGGGCAGGGCAGCCTTAAAGGCCAGATGGACTGGGGCCAGGCGCTGGTGGTGGATTTGAGCCTGCAAGGCTCGCAATTGCCGGTCACAGTTGAGCCTTACGCAGTGCTGGAAGTGGCGCCCGACCTGAAGATCAGCTTGAAGAACGACAAACTGGCGATTGCTGGCAAGGTGCAGATTCCGCGCGGTGACATCACCGTGCGCGAGCTGCCGCCGTCGACCGTCAAGGTCTCGGATGACACCGTGATCGTCGGCAGCCAGACCGAGGAAGGCAAGCCGCCCATGGCGATGGCTATGGATATCGACGTGATAGTGGGTGAAGACAAGCTCAACTTCTCAGGCTTTGGCCTGACCGCCAAGGTACAGGGCCATGTGCATATCGGCGACAACATGGACACCCGTGGCGAGTTGTGGCTCAACGATGGTCGTTACCGTGCCTACGGCCAACGACTCGATGTACGCCGTGCGCGCCTGCTGTTTGCCGGGCCGCTCGACCAGCCGTACCTGGACATCGAAGCCGTGCGCAAGACCGACGATGTCACCGCGGGTATTCGTCTGAGCGGCAGTGCCGAGCAGCCTACTACGCAGATCTTCTCGGAACCTGCGATGAGCCAGGAGCAGGCGCTGTCTTACCTGGTGCTGGGCCGTCCGCTGAGCTCCACCGGTGAAGACAACAACATGCTCGCCCAAGCCGCATTGGGCCTGGGGTTGATGGGCAGTGCCGGGGTGACCTCAGACATTGCCAACAAGCTGGGCATCCAGGATTTCGACCTTGACACCCAGGGCAGTGGCAACAGCACCGCCGTGGTGGCCAGCGGCAAGATCAACGAAAAACTCAGCCTGCGATATGGGGTAGGGGTGTTCGAGCCGGCCAACACCATTGCCTTGCGTTACCTGCTGAGCAAGAAGGTGTACCTGGAAGTGGCTACCGGTGTGGCCAGTTCGCTGGATATCTTCTACAAACGCGATTTCTAGCCTCCGCACCCGATAAAACGGTGGGAGCTGGCAAGCCACAGTTGATCGTTCCCACGCTCTGCGTGGGAATACATCTCGTGACGCTCCGCGTCGCATGCACAAGGCTTGAAACCTATGCGGCTGGCGGGACGCGGAGCGTCCCTGGCGGCATTCCCACGCAGAGCGTGGGAACGAGCAACAAGACCGCTATCGCAGGCAAGCCAGCTCCCACATTTGTTTGTGCTCCAAGCCACTTGTCGTGAAATTAGCAAGCAAGCTAATAATTCCATTTGACATTCGCTGCCTAAGCAGTAACATCTTGTCATACATTCACTGCCTAGGCAGTAATAAGGTGACTTCCGATGACTCACTACACCCCTGACAGCTTCCGCGATTGCCACCTCGGCCTGTTGCTGGGCCGGGCGGCGCTGCTCAAGGACCGCATTATCGACACCCATATGGAACCCCACGGCGTCACCGCCGCGCAGTTCAAGGTGTTGATCATCATCTCCCAGTTCGACATCGACACCCCGGCCGAGCTGTGCCGCAACCTGTCCCTGGACAGCGGTTCGATGACGCGCATGCTCGACCGACTGGAGCAAAAGGGCCTGCTGGCGCGCAAACGTTCCGAGTCAGACCGACGCCAAGTGCAACTTGTGCTGACCTCAGACGGCCAACGCCTGGCAGACATGCTGCCGCACATCGGCGCGCAGTCGATGAACGAGTTGGCCGGTGCCCTGGCGCCCGGTGAGTTGCAAACCCTGGAAGCCATCCTCACGAAAATTCTGGTAGCTGCCGGTGACGCCATCGTCATCCAGCGGGTAGGTAATCAATGAACACACGCGCACTCAGCCTGGTGCTGGTGGCGATGACGCTGGCCGGTTGTGCCAACTTCAGCGGCCTCGATACCCAGGGCAAACGCCTCGACGCCAATACCCTGCAAACCGGCAAGTCCTTGAGCGGCGTGACGCTGTCGAACGCGGCCTGGCCGAGCGCCGATTGGTGGAAAAGCCTGGGCGACCCGCAGCTCGACAGTTTGATCGCCGAAGCCTTGCAAAACAGCCCGGACATGCAAGTCGCCAGCGCCCGTGCCCATCAGGCCGAAGCCGCCGCCTATGCCGCCAACGCCGCACGCCTGCCGACACTGGACGCCAGCGCCGGCGTGAGCCGTTCGCGCCTCGCCAAGGATCAGGACCCGTTGGGGCAGGGCGACGCCTACGCCACCGTGCGTAACATTGGCGCCAGCTTCAATTACAACTTCGACCTCTGGGGTGGCCAGCGCGCTGCCTGGGAAGCGGCGTTGGGCGAGGCCCGCGCAGCCGAAGTCGATCAACAAGCCGCACGCCTGACCCTGGCCGCCAACGTGGCCAAGGCCTACAGCGATTTGGGTCAGGCGCATATCGTGCGTGACCTGGCGAATGACGACCTCAAGCGCACCCGTCAGATGCTCGATTTGAGCAAACGTCGCCTGAGCTCCGGCATCGACAGCGAATACCAGTACCAGCAGACCGAAAGCCTGGAAGCCAGCTCTCAGTCGCAACTGATCGACGCAGAGAAACAGCTGCAGAGCGCCAAGATCACTTTGGCCGTGTTGCTCGGCAAAGGCCCGGACCGTGGCAGTGAGCTGGTGCGCCCGAACGTGCTGAAACCGAGCGCCGTAGCGGTGCCGTCGGTACTGCCCGCCGAGTTGCTGGGCCGTCGCCCGGACCTGATCGCCGCACGTTGGCGCGTGGAGGCGGCGAGCAAAAACGTCGCTGCGAGCAAAACCCGCTTCTACCCCAACCTCAATCTGAGCGCGAGCGCCGGGGCGGAGTCTTTGTTGGGTGATGCGATGTTTGGCTCGGCCAGCCGCTTCTTCAGCATTGCGCCGACCATCTCGTTGCCGATTTTCGACGGTGGCCGCCTGCGTGCCGACCTCGATGCGCGCGATGCCGATTACGACCTGGCCGTGGCGCAGTACAACAAGACCCTGGTGCAAGCCCTGGGTGATATCGGCAACAGCCTGGTGCAGTTGCGCGAAACCGGGCGGCAAATCCAGGCGCAACAACATGCCGCGGACATCGCCCAGCAGTCCTACGACACCGGCGTGCAGCGTTACAGCTCAGGCATCGGTAACTACCTGGACGTGCTCAGCATCGAGCAGCAATTGCTGCAGGCCCAGCGTCAGCTGGCGACGCTGAATGCCGCGCAAATCGATCTGTCGATTCAATTGATGCAAGCACTGGGTGGCGGCTTTAACGCCGATAACGTGGCTGTGACCACGACCCGTCCCGCCACCCGTACGGAATAATTTGAGGTATTTGTCATGGCCACTGCCGACAGCAACAAAACAAACGAACAACCGAAAGAGCAACCCAAAGAAGACAGCAACCCGCGTAAACGCAAGGTCCTGCTGATCGGCCTGGCGCTGATCGTCATCCTCTGCGGTGTGGGCGTATGGGGCTGGTATGAATTTTACGGGCGCTTCAGCGAAAGCACCGACGACGCCTACGTGAACGGCAACGTGGTGGAAATCACGCCGCTGGTTACCGGCACCGTGGTCAGCATCGGCGCGGATGATGGCGACCTGGTCCATGAAGGCCAGGTGTTGATCAATTTCGACCCGAACGATGCCGCAGTCGGCCTGCAAAGTGCCCAGGCCAATCTGGCGCGCACCGTGCGTCAGGTACGTGGTTTGTACAGCAACGTCGATGGCATGAAAGCCCAGGTCAATGCACAGAAAGCCGACGTGCAAACCGCCCAGGACAATTTCAACCGGCGTAAAACCCTGGCCCAGGGCGGGGCGATTTCCCAGGAAGAACTGTCCCACGCCCGTGACAGCCTGACGGCGGCGAAGAATGCGTTGACCAACCTTGAGCAACAATTGAAAACCACCAATGCATTGGTGGATGACACGGTGATTTCGTCGCACCCGGATGTGCAGGCGGCCGCTGCGCAACTGCGTCAGGCTTACCTGACCAACGCGCGCAGCACCTTGATCGCGCCGGTGACCGGCTATGTGGCCAAGCGCACCGTGCAATTGGGCCAGCGTGTGCAGCCGGGTACCGCGCTGATGGCGGTGATCCCGCTGAACCAGCTGTGGATCGACGCCAACTTCAAGGAAACCCAACTGCGCGACATGCGCATCGGCCAGCCGGTGGACATCGAAGCCGACATCTACGGCAGCGACGTGAAGTTCACCGGCACCGTCGACAGCCTCGGCGCCGGCACCGGCAGCGCGTTTGCCCTGCTGCCTGCGCAGAACGCCACAGGTAACTGGATCAAGATCGTGCAACGGGTGCCGGTGCGCATCCACGTGAATGCTGATGAATTGGCCAAGAACCCGCTGCGCGTGGGCTTGAGCACGGTGGTCAAGGTTGACCTGCACGACCAGAGCGGCCCGGTGCTGGCACAACAGGCGCCGCAGAAAGCGTCGTTCACCACCAATGTGTATGACCGCCAACTGGCCGAAGCCGACGCCATGATCACGCAGTTGATTCATGACAACAGCAGTGCCGTGGCTCCCAAGGCTGCGCAACGCTAATGAGCAATAACGCCTCCTTCACGCCACCCAGCCTGTTGATGGCCACTATTGGCCTGTCGCTGGCGACCTTTATGCAGGTGCTCGACACCACCATCGCCAACGTGGCGCTGCCGACCATTTCCGGCAACCTGGGCGTGAGTTCGGAGCAGGGCACCTGGGTCATCACCTCGTTTGCGGTGAGTAACGCCATTGCCTTGCCGCTGACCGGCTGGTTGAGCCGCCGGTTCGGCGAGGTGAAGCTGTTTCTGTGGGCGACGATACTGTTTGTACTGGCGTCGTTTCTCTGTGGTATTTCCACCTCGATGCCCGAGCTGATCGGCTTCCGGGTGCTGCAAGGCTTGGTGGCGGGGCCGTTGTACCCGATGACCCAGACCTTGCTGATCGCGGTCTACCCGCCCGCGAGGCGTGGCATGGCCCTGGCGTTGCTGGCGATGGTCACGGTGGTGGCGCCGATCGCCGGGCCGATTCTTGGCGGCTGGATCACCGACAGCTACAGCTGGCCGTGGATTTTCTTCATTAACGTGCCCATTGGGATCTTTGCGGTTATGGTGGTGCGTTCGCAACTGAAAAAACGCCCGGTGGTTACCAGTTACCAGCCGATGGATTACGTCGGGCTGTTGAGTTTGATCGTGGGTGTCGGCGCCTTGCAGATCATCCTCGACAAGGGCAACGACCTGGACTGGTTCGAATCCAACTTCATCATCATCGGTGCGGCAATTTCGGTGGTTGCCCTGGCGGTGTTCATCATTTGGGAGATGACCGACAAGCACCCGGTGGTCAACCTGCGCCTGTTTGCGTATCGCAACTTCCGTATCGGCACCATCGTGTTGATTCTGGGTTATGCGGGGTTCTTCGGCATCAACCTGATCCTGCCGCAATGGCTGCAAACCCAGATGGGCTACACCGCCACCTGGGCTGGCCTTGCAGTGGCGCCGATCGGCATTCTGCCGGTGCTGATGTCGCCGTTTGTCGGCAAGTACGCGCACAAGTTCGACCTGCGCCTGCTGGCAGGCCTGGCCTTCCTGGCGATTGGTTTGAGCTGCTTTATGCGAGCGGGCTTCACCAATCAGGTGGACTTCCAGCACATCGCCCTGGTGCAGCTCTTCATGGGGATCGGCGTGGCGCTGTTCTTTATGCCGACCTTGAGCATCCTGATGTCCGACCTGCCACCGGCGCAGATTGCCGACGGTGCGGGCCTGGCAACCTTCCTGCGGACCCTGGGCGGCAGCTTTGCGGCGTCGCTCACCACCTGGATCTGGATTCGCCGGGCGGACCAGCACCATGCGTATATGAGCGAGAACATGACCACCTACGACTCGGCGACCCGCGATGCCTTGCAGGCGCTGGGTGGTGCGGGGCAGAAGGCGTATGCGCAGCTGGATCAAATCCTCACCAGCCAGGCGTACATGATGTCCACCGTGGATTACTTCACGCTGCTGGGGTGGATGTTCATGGGCTTGATGTTGCTGGTGTGGCTGGCGAAACCGCCGTTCGGTGCCAAGGCCGGGCCGGAGGCCTCTGGCCACTGATCAATCAAGTTTGCAATGATCGTTCCCACGCTCCGCGTGGGAACGCCACCCGGGACGCTCTGCGTCCGCTCTTGAGGGTCGTGACGCGGAGCGTCACAGGATGCATTCCCACGCGGAGCGTGGGAACGATCAGTTCAGTAGAAGGGGAGCGAAGTCAAACGCCGCCAACTGAAACCCTTGCTCATCCACCTGCAACGCCCAGCCCTGCTTATCCCAGTCCCCCAGCACAATGCGCTTGGCCGCCTGGTCACCAATCTGCAACTTATGAATGGCCGGGCGGTGGGTGTGGCCGTGGACCAGCGTACGCACGCCGAACTGCTGCATCACCCGCGGCACTTCCTCGGGCGTCACGTCGACAATGTCGTTGGCTTTCATGCGTGTCTGCGCACGGCTCTCGCTGCGCAACTTGCGCGCCAGTTTGTGGCGGGTGCTTAGCGGAAGGTGGCGCAGGATAAACAGTACAAGCGGGTTACGCAGAATGCGCCGCAGCTTCATATAGCCGACGTCGCGGGTGCAGAGGCTGTCGCCGTGCATCAACAGCACGGGCTCGCCATACAACTGCACGACACTCGGGTCCTTGAGCAAGGTCGCGCCTGCTGCTTTGCAGAACGCCTTGCCGATCAGGAAGTCTCGGTTGCCATGCATGATGAAAATCGGGGTGCCGCTGTCGCTCAGCTCGCGTAGAGCTGCGCCAATCGAACGCTGGAACGGTGTCATCCCATCGTCGCCAATCCAGGCTTCAAAGAAGTCCCCCAGAATGTACAACGCCTGGGCGCCACGGGCGCGGCCGTGGAGCAAATCCAGAAACGCCCGGGTGATGTCCGGGCGCTCCTCTTCCAGATGCAAATCTGAAATCAGTAATATCACCCAACGATCTCGGCTTTCTCGACGATAACGTCTTCTACCGGAACGTCCTGGTGACCGGCTTTACCGGTGGTCTGTACGCCTTTGATCTTGTCAACGACGTCCTGGCCTTCGGTGACTTTACCGAATACCGCGTAGCCCCAGCCCTGCACGTTCTTGCCGCTGTGGTTCAGGAAGGCGTTGTCGGCCACGTTGATGAAGAACTGCGCGGAGGCCGAATGCGGCTCCATGGTACGGGCCATGGCGACGGTGTACTTGTCGTTGGAAAGGCCGTTGTCCGCTTCGTTCTGGATGCTTGGGCGCTTGTCTTTCTTTTCTTTCATGCCAGGCTCGAAACCGCCGCCCTGGACCATGAAGTTACCGATCACACGGTGGAAAACAGTGTTTTCGTAGTGGCCGGCGTTCACGTACTCGATGAAGTTGGCGACGGTGATCGGCGCTTTCTCGGCGTTCAGTTCGATGACGATGTCACCGTGGTTGGTGGTCAGTTTGACTTGAGTCATGGTCGTTTCTCTTTCAAGGAATTCGTGGGTGTGGACGCCGAAGCGCCTTACCGGTTTGGCGAAACTTCAGCCAAGGGGCGCAGTTTAGCGTGCCCGGCAGGAATTTCGAGGTGGTTTTTTACCGCCGGTGCATTAAATGCAGCAGTTTTCGGCCGCGCTCTGTCAGGCGGTTGACAGCTTCGGCTATGATAAGCCCTTTGTTTTATCTGGCCCCAACCGGCCACGAACCTGTCTGTTCAAGGATCCTATGAGCAAGCCCACTGTCGACCCTACCTCGAATTCCAAGGCCGGACCTGCTGTCCCGGTCAATTTCCTGCGCCCGATCATCCAGGCGGACCTGGATTCGGGCAAGCACACGCAGATCGTCACCCGCTTCCCGCCAGAGCCCAACGGCTACCTGCACATCGGTCACGCCAAGTCGATCTGTGTGAACTTCGGTCTGGCCCAGGAATTCGGTGGCGTCACGCACCTGCGTTTCGACGACACCAACCCGGCCAAGGAAGACCAGGAATACATCGACGCCATTGAAAGCGACATCAAGTGGCTGGGCTTCGAATGGTCCGGTGAAGTGCGCTATGCGTCCAAGTATTTCGACCAGTTGTTCGACTGGGCCGTCGAGCTGATCAAGGCCGGCAAGGCCTACGTCGATGACCTGAGCCCGGAACAGGCCAAGGAATACCGTGGCACCCTGACCGAGCCGGGCAAGAACAGTCCGTTCCGCGACCGTTCGGTAGAAGAGAACCTCGACTGGTTCGCCCGCATGCGCGCCGGTGAGTTCCCGGACGGCGCTCGTGTGCTGCGCGCCAAGATAGACATGGCCTCGCCGAACATGAACCTGCGCGACCCGATCATGTACCGCATCCGCCACGCCCATCACCATCAAACCGGTGACAAGTGGTGCATCTACCCGAACTACGACTTTACCCACGGTCAGTCGGACGCCATCGAAGGCATCACCCACTCCATCTGCACCCTGGAGTTCGAAAGCCATCGCCCACTGTACGAGTGGTTCCTGGACAGCCTGCCGGTACCGGCGCACCCGCGTCAGTACGAATTCAGCCGCCTGAACCTGAACTACACCATCACCAGCAAGCGCAAACTCAAGCAGTTGGTTGATGAGAAACACGTGTTTGGCTGGGACGACCCGCGCATGTCGACGCTGTCGGGCTTCCGCCGCCGTGGCTACACGCCGGCGTCGATCCGCAACTTCTGCGACATGGTCGGCACCAACCGCTCCGATGGTGTGGTTGACTTCGGCATGCTCGAATTCAGCATCCGCCAGGACCTCGACGCGAACGCGCCGCGCGCCATGTGCGTGCTGCGTCCGTTGAAAGTCGTGATCACCAACTACCCGGAAGACCAGGTCGAAAACCTCGAACTGCCGCGTCATCCGCAGAAAGAAGAACTCGGCGTGCGCAAGCTGCCGTTTGCCCGTGAAATCTACATCGACCGTGATGACTTCATGGAAGAGCCGCCGAAGGGCTACAAGCGCCTGGAGCCGAACGGCGAAGTGCGCCTGCGCGGCAGCTACGTGATCCGCGCCGACGAAGCGATCAAGGACGCCGATGGCAACATCGTCGAACTGCGCTGCTCCTACGACCCGGAAACCCTCGGCAAGAACCCTGAGGGCCGCAAGGTCAAAGGCGTGGTTCACTGGGTGCCGGCCGCTGCCAGCATCGAGTGTGAAGTGCGCTTGTACGATCGCCTGTTCCGCTCGCCGAACCCTGAAAAGGCCGAAGACAGCGCAAGTTTCCTCGACAACATCAACCCTGACTCCCTGCAAGTACTCACTGGTTGTCGTGCCGAGCCATCGCTTGGCGACGCACAGCCGGAAGACCGTTTCCAGTTCGAGCGCGAAGGTTACTTCTGCGCGGATATCAAGGACTCGAAACCTGGTCAGCCGGTATTCAACCGTACCGTGACCTTGCGTGATTCGTGGGGCCAGTGATTCAGTCTAAGGAATTGTCGTGCTAACGATCTACAACACACTCAGCAAGACCAAAGAAGTCTTCAAGCCGCTGGATGGCAACAAGGTGCGCATGTACGTGTGCGGCATGACCGTGTACGACTACTGCCACATCGGCCACGGCCGCAGCATGGTTGCCTTCGACCTGGTGACCCGCTGGTTGCGCTTCAGCGGCTATGACTTGACGTATGTGCGCAACATCACCGACATCGACGACAAGATCATCAATCGCGCCAATGAAAACGGCGAGTCGTTCGACGCACTGACCGAGCGCATGATTGCGGCGATGCACGAGGACGAGGCGCGCCTCAACATCCTCAAGCCGGACATGGAACCGCGCGCCACGGATCACATTCCGGGCATGCACGCGATGATCCAGACCCTGATCGACAAGGGTTACGCCTACGCCCCGGGCAATGGCGACGTGTACTACCGCGTCGCCAAGTTCATGGGCTACGGCAAGCTGTCGCGCAAGAAAATCGAAGACCTGCGCATCGGCGCACGGATCGAAGTCGACGAAGCCAAGCAAGACCCGCTCGACTTCGTGCTGTGGAAAGGCACCAAGCCGGGCGAGCCGAGCTGGGAGTCGCCCTGGGGCGCCGGGCGTCCGGGCTGGCACATCGAATGCTCGGTGATGTCCACCTGCTGCCTGGGCGAGACCTTCGACATTCATGGCGGCGGCAGCGACCTCGAGTTCCCGCACCACGAAAACGAAATCGCCCAGAGCGAAGCCGCCACCGGCAAGACCTACGCCAACGCCTGGATGCACTGCGGCATGATCCGCATCAATGGCGAGAAGATGTCCAAGTCCTTGAACAACTTCTTCACCATTCGCGACGTGCTGGAAAAGTATCACCCGGAAGTGGTGCGGTATTTGTTGGTGTCGAGCCACTACCGCAGCGCCATCAACTATTCGGAAGATAACCTCAAGGACGCCAAAGGCGCTCTGGAGCGGTTCTACCATGCGTTGAAAGGCCTGCCATCCGTGGCGCCGGCGGGCGGTGAGGCGTTTATTGAGCGCTTTACCCAGGTGATGAACGACGACTTCGGTACGCCGGAAGCGTGTGCGGTGCTGTTTGAGATGGTGCGTGAGATCAACCGGTTGCGTGAGAGTGATCTCGACGCGGCCGCTGGCCTTGCTGCCCGCTTGAAAGAACTGGCGAGCGTGCTGGGTGTGTTGCAGATGGAAGCCGATGACTTCCTGCAAGCCGGCGCTGAAGGGCGTGTGGATTCGGCTGAAGTGGATGCGTTGATTCAGGCGCGTTTGACTGCTCGGGCGAACAAGGACTGGGCGGAGTCTGACCGGATTCGTGACCAACTGACCGCGATGGGTGTGGTGTTGGAAGACGGGAAGGGTGGGACGACGTGGCGGTTGGCTGATCAAGCCTGATCGGTAGACGCTGAATAAAAAACGCCCCGACTGGTTCGGGGCGTTTTTTTGTGCACCGCTTTAACGGCTCACTCTATCCACTGTGGGAGCTGGCTTGCCTGCGATAGCGGTGTGCCAGTCACCAAAAGGCTGGCTGATAGACCGCTATCGCAGGCAAGCCAGCTCCCACATTTTTTTACCTTGTTCGCCTTCAGGCCTGATTGAGGGTCAGTGCCTTCTCGACCAATAACTGGATCCCCTCCAGCATTCGGGAAATCCCCAGCGCCACGCTGCGAGGATTGCCGTCAATCTCAAAAGCCAGATGGCTTGCCAGCGCTTGTACGGATGCAAGATCATCCGATGCGTTGACCAACAGTGTCTCGACGTCTAATCCTTCACGCACAGTAAACACGCCGTAGCCCTCAGCAGACGGCTCTAGTTTCTCGGACGAATTCAGATAATAGTTGATCGCTCGATGAGCTGCGGCGTGAAGCGAGGATGAATCCAGCGGCGGATTCGGACTGTCTTTAATCATGGCGAAGCTCCTAGAGTGTTGGAGCCACTACCCATCGCTGCGAAACGATACCCGGGTGGCAGCTGTACGCAGGTTCGCAGACCGGGACTCTAGGCACCCGGCATACCCGAAGGTATCCCGCGCACAGCCGCCATAACATCAGGCATAAAAAAGCGCCCGCTATCTTTAGGTGGACGCTGTGCGTCTAGAGTTTAACCGGGCTGCGAAACCCGGTCGCTGAATTTGCAGCGACCGCCGAAGATTAGGGGGCCATCTTCCGACGAGCAACCCTAAAATACTGTCGGAAATTTCAGGGAGTCAATGCTTTAACATTGACCTTTCCCATGCTCTGCGTGGGAATGCATCCATGACGCTCCGCGTCACCCCTGCGCAGGGCTTGAGTCTCGTCTCAGAGATCACATCCACATGTGGGAACGGGCTCGCTTATGTACTGCTCGTTTTAAAATGCCGAAAAAATCTTTGCATTGTCGATCTGCAGCCAGCCCGCTGAATTCAAGCACTTACTTTTCAGTAAGCCCATAACCTTTTCGTGCGTTCTTGTAGGCTGTCCGCGCCGTTCCTATCCTGAGTACCTACCGATCATTCAGGAACACCGCTCATGGCCCTCACGCTCCCCGCGCCCATCGCCCGTTACTTTGCCGCAGACGCCACGGAGGGCGCCGACTTGACTCAATGCTTTACCCCGAACGCCGTGGTCAAGGACGAGGGCCATACCTACACCGGTTTGTCCGCGATTCGGGCCTGGAAGGCCGGCACTGTCAGCCAGTACACCTACACCAGCGAGCCGTTTGCCTGCGAAGTAATAGACGCCAGGATATTGGTAACCAGCCATTTGGTGGGTGACTTCCCCGGCAGCTCGCTGGACCTGCGTTTTTTCTTTGGTCTGGAAGGCGACAAGATCGCTTCACTGGAGATTCTGGTATGAGCTTTGACCTCGGCCTAAAAGGCCTTCGCGCATTGGTGACAGGCGGTACCAAAGGCATCGGCGCTGCGGTGGTGGCCGTGTTGCATGACCAGGGCGTGCAGGTGATATCAGTCGCGCGCTCGGCGGCGGACTCAGCGCCTAACGGTGTGCACTTTATCGCGGCTGACTTGGGTACGGCGGACGGTTGCACACGTGCGACCGACGCCATCCAGGCTGATTTCGGTGGTGTCGATATCATCGTCAACGTGCTCGGCGGCTCCAGCGCGCCAGGCGGCGGGTTTGCGGCGCTGGACGATGAGCAGTGGTCGAGTGCGCTGAACCAGAACCTGCTGGCAGCGGTGCGGGTGGACCGGGCGTTGTTGCCGGGGATGCTGGCGCGTGGGGCAGGGGTGATTATTCATGTCACCTCGATTCAGCGCGAATTGCCGTTGCCGGAGTCGACCACGGCGTATGCCGCTGCCAAGGCCGCGTTGGCAACCTACAGCAAGAGCTTGTCGAAAGAAGTCACGCCCAAAGGTGTGCGGGTGGTGCGCGTCTCCCCAGGTTGGGTGGAAACCGACTCGGCGGTTGCACTGGCGGAACGCCTGGCGCAGGAGGCAGGCACTGATTACGAGGGTG
Organism: Pseudomonas fluorescens; assembly: GCF_002022275.1. Taxonomy (GTDB): domain Bacteria; phylum Pseudomonadota; class Gammaproteobacteria; order Pseudomonadales; family Pseudomonadaceae; genus Aquipseudomonas; species Aquipseudomonas fluorescens_AJ. Next base: position 37,493 of record NZ_MSDF01000062.1, on the reverse strand, counting down.
GCAAACAGATCATCATGAAGTCGCTGGGGGGCATTCCTCTCGGGCGTCCCGCCAAGCCAGAGGAAGTCGCCGACTTGATCGCCTTCCTGGTATCGCCGCGCGCCGCTTCGATCAGTGGCACTGAATATGTGATCGACGGTGGCACCGTCCCCACGGTCTAGTTCACGGGCTTGGCGGTGTGCCACTTGAGCAGGCCGTCCAGCACCGGGCACAGGCTCTGGCCCCACTCGGTCATTCGGTACTCCACCTTTGGCGGCACCACCGGGTAAACCGTGCGATGCACCAAGCCATCGGCTTCAAGCTGGCGCAGTTGCTGTGCCAGCATTTTCTGAGAGATATCCGGGATCAACCGCTCAAGGTCCGAATAGCGCTGCACCTGGCCGCCGAACAGGTGGAACAGAATGATCAGCTTCCAGCGGCCATCGAGCCAGTTAAGCGTTGTTTCGACGTCAGCGGCTGCCGCGACAGGGGTGTAGGTTTTGCTCATCGGGTACATCCTTGGGTATTTTAGAAAGTTGCCATTTATTTTGATCCTTCGCTCGCGGGGCGTCGGAACGATCTGGCGGATGTTTTCTGGATGTTATTTCAGCTTGAAGTTTGATGTGTCGGGAAAAACTCCCGCGACTGAGACAGCTATGAGCCTACACAAAGTATGGAACGTTCCGCGTCTGCTTTACCACTGAGCGAGTCAGGGCCCTGTGGGCTTCGTCAATCAGTGGAGAGTGTTGAAGATGTGGAATCCAGGAGTGGCGGTGAGTGGAGGCGCGTTTTACGCGCCAGTCAAGGCGCAACCGGCGCCTGCTACGCTTGCGGCCGATGTTGCTGCAGTGAAACAGCTGGTGAATGAGCTATCTCACGCGAGGCCAGGCTCCAGTACGCAAACGGCTCAACACTTGTCCGGCCGGTTGAAATTGCTCAGGGAGAAGATGGATGGCGGCGCCTCCAGGAATGAACTGAATAAACTGATTCATGCCTTGGACGACTCAATAGCGTCTCACGCCGCTGGCCGTCACACCCTGGCGCAACGGGTGCACGATCAAGGTCATTCGCGCGGTGCTCACCATGGTCGTACGCTCAACCAGCACACACTTCAGAATCCAGGGCGTACGTATAATCCGGCACCCACTCAACCTGTCAGCCAACATGATTATTACACCACCCAGAGCAGTCCTGGCAGGAGACCCGGTGTGGGCAACGAAGCCGGCAATATCTGGAGTGGATTCAGTCAGGGGCCGACCAAGGGGAACTGCATCACGGTTGCGGCCATAAAGGCTGCGATGATGAAGTTTGGCCAGAAACCTGCCGACATTTTCAATCAGGTGAGGGTAGCGGGGGATGGCTACGACGTAGAAATGCGCGATGGTTTCCGGCTTCACCTGTCCAAAAGCGAGTTGGCGCAGGCCGCAAACGTATCTGAATTCAAGGGGAGCGACGCGGCGATGCTGGCTGATGCGCATTTTCTGTATGCCGCCAGCGCCAAACGGGCGCAATGGGAAAATAACGACGGTTATGCCAGAAAGAGCTTTGGCCATGCGTTATACAGCATCAACGACAGCGAACCTGATCGAGCGAATGGCTTACTGCGCCTGGGTCTCAAAGCTCACATTCAGATAACCAGTGTCGCAAACCTTGCGAGGGGCCAATTGGGCGTTGTGACTCACGGCGTTCCCGTCAACGGCCAGATGGTGGGGCATTCCCTCGCCGTGATTAATGGGCGCGAAGAAGTGTGGGGCAGGCAAGGCGGCCATCCGCCAACCAACATTTACGCAAATGCATTGGCGTTGATTTGATAGCGGATTAGCCTGACCGTTTACGCCCCGGCCGGTTCGGGGCGTTTATCAAGACGGAGCGTGTGATGTTCACGATGCAAATTCTTTTTCCTGATTTATGAAGGGCGAACACTACCCAAAATACCCAATTATTTTGACGCAGCGTGAATCGTAGCTTTAGATGGTCGCCACGACCTAAGTCATGATGAAACTGGCGGTAATTTAAATGGATTGTATTTTTTGCAGCATTGTTCAAAAGACCTCCCCAGCCCACATCCTGTGGGAAGACGACCAGCACATGGCCTTCCTCTCGATCTTCCCCAACACCCCGGGTTTCAGCGTGGTAATCCCCAAGCAACACTACGGCAGCTATGCGTTTGCACAGTCGGATGAAGTGCTCGCCGGGCTTGCGGTGGCGGCCAAGAAAACCGCGCTGCAAATTGACCGCGCGTTTCCCGATGTGGCGCGTACAGGGATGATGCTGGAGGGGTATGGGGTGGACCACTTGCATGCGAAGTTGTTTCCCATGCATGGGACGGGCTCGGACAGTGCGTTCAAGCCGTTGAGTTCGAAGGTGGACAAGTTCTTCGAGGCGTATGAGGGCTATATTTCGTCCCATGATCATGTGCGGGCGGACGATGCCGGGTTGGCGGAATTGGCGGCGCACATCCGGTCCTTCGCCTAGCGCAAACCAACTGTGGGAGCTGGCTTGCCTGCGATAGCGGTGTGTCAGTCACCGAAAATGTTGGCTGACCCACCGCTATCGCAGGCAAGCCAGCTCCCACAGTTGCCAGTGTTTACTTCAGGGCTCAGCGGCGGCTGCTGACCTCCGCCGGCACATCATCCCCCGCCATTCGCTTGCGAAACAGCGCCGTACGCGCCAGCAGCAACGTGGTCACCGGCACGGTGATCGACAGCAAAATCGGAATCAACCAGCCGTGCAACACCGGGCCGGATTTGAGCACGGAAAAATAGATAATCGACGCCAGCGCCACACACCATGCGCCCAGTGTCGAGGCCAGTGCCGGGGGGTGCATGCGCTGGAAAAAGTCCTTCATGCGCAACAACCCTACCGCGCCAATCAGCGCAAACACGCTGCTCAGCACCAGCAGCACCGCGACGATCACTTCCACCCATAACGGCATCATTCAATCACCTCGCCACGCAGCAGGAATTTCGCCAGGGCAAACGAGCCGACGAAGCCAAACAGCGCAATCAGCAGCGCCGCTTCAAAGTAGGTGTCACTGGCGTAACGAATGCCGAGCACCAGCATCATCAGCATGGCCAGGATGTACAGGTAATCCAGCGCCAGAACCCGGTCCTGGGCCGACGGGCCTTTGAACAGGCGCACCAGTGTCAGCACCATGGCCAGGGAGAACAGGAACAGGCTGAACAGGATCGCATTGGCGAGCAGGGCGCTCATTCGAAGATCTCCATCAGGGGCCGTTCGTAGTCGTGTTTAAAGTGTTGGATAAACTGCGCTTCATCCTCCAGGTCAAACACGTGCAGCAGCAGAATACTGCGGTCCAGGGCGAGTTCCGACCAGACCGTGCCCGGCGTAACGCTGGTGATCATCGCCAGCACGGCCAGGCCGTTTGCGTCGCGCAGGTCCAGGGGAATTTTGATAAAGCCGGAACGCGGCGGGCGCGAGCCGCAGGTCAGGATGCCCCAGGCCACGGCGAGGTTGGAAATGATCACGTCACGCCCAACCTTGAAGAACAGGCGAATGATAACCCCCGGACGACGGATGCGGATCGGCAACGGCCGCAGCGGCGCCATCAGCAGTGGGGCGAGAAAGCCCAGCACCGCGCCGAGTAATACGTTGCCAGGACTCATGGACAGGTTCAGCACCAGCCACAACAGCCACAATGCCAGCGACAGCCACGGGGCAGGGAACAGGCGCTTCATGGCTGCACCTCCAGCGCCGCGGCCTTGGCTTCAGGGCTCGGGACCGGGCGCGTTGCCATAACCGCCATCACGTAGTTCTCGGGGTTGTTCAGGCTCTGGGCAGTGTCCTGGGTGTAGCGCATCAACGGTTCGGCCTTGAACGTCAGCAGCACGCTGAGGCCGAGCAGGAAGAAGATCGGCACGCACTCATAACGACGCAGCAGTGGCGATGGGCGCTCCTCCGGGGTCCAGAAGCGCTGAATGCCGAGCCGCGCAAACGCGATCAGCGAGGCCAGGCCTGACAGAATCAGCAGCGCCACAAGCCCCCAGGCGGCGGGGCGGATTGGCTCATCCACGGCATTGCCCAAGCCCATGGGATTGACCAGCGCACTCAACAAGCTGAGCTTGCCGATAAACCCGGACAGCGGCGGCATGCCGATAATCAGCAGCGCGCAAGCGACAAAGCTCAAACCTAGGAACGCCATGGTCCACGGGATCACCTGGCCGACCACGGCTTTCTGCTCATCATCAAGGTTCACGCCGGGACGCGGGTGCAGGGATTCCATGGCTTTGGGCAGCGCATCGATCTCTTCATCCAGCGGCAAATCGTTGGCCGAGCGTGAACGCTCGATCAGCTCGGCCAGCAGGAACAGTGCACTCAGTGCCAGCGTCGAGCTGATCAGATAGAACAAGGCGCCAGCGGTCAGGCTGGGCTGCGCGAAACCGACTGACGACAGCAAAATCCCGGCCGACACCAGAATGCTCAGGCTGGCCATACGCTCCAGCCTTTGCGCCGCCACCATCGCCAATGCCGCACAGATAATCGTCGCCATGCCGCCGTACACCAGCCAGTCGCCGCCAAACAGCGCCGAGGCGCCAGCCTGGCCGGAGAACAGCAGCGTCCACAACCGCAGCACGGTGTACACGCCGACTTTGGTCATGATCGCAAACATCGCCGCCACGGGCGCGCTGGCCGAGGAATAGGCGGGCGCCAGCCAGAAGTTCAGCGGCCACATGCCGGCTTTGGCCAGGAATGCGGTGGCGAGGATCGCCGCACCGGCGTGCAGCAGGCCACGGTCAGCCTCCGGCACCAGCGGGATTTTCAGCGCCAGGTCAGCGAAGTTCAGCGTGCCGGTCACGCCATAGATCATCGCCGCGCCAATCAGAAACAGCGACGACGCCAACAGGTTGATCGCGATGTAATGCAGCCCCGACGACACCCGCGCGCGCCCCGAGCCATGCAGCATCAGGCCGTAGGACGCCGCCAGCAGCACCTCGAAGAACACGAACAGGTTGAACAGATCGGCGGTCAGGAAGGCGCCGTACAACCCCATCATCTGGATCTGGAACAGCGCATGGAAACTGGTGCCCGCACGGTCCCAGCGGGCCATCGCAAACAGCAGCGCACTCACACCGATGATCCCGGTCAGCACCAGCATCAGCGCCGACAGTTGGTCCACCACCAGCACAATCCCGAACGGCACTTGCCAGTTGCCCGGCAGGTACACGCCAATCGAGCCGGGGCCGCCTTTTTGCGTCCAGTACAGCAACAGAATCGCGATGCCCAGGCCGAGCATGCTCGAGACCAGATTGATCCGAGCCTTAAGGGGACGGCGCTTTTCGCCCAGCATCAGCATCAAGGCGGCAGTCAGCAGCGGCAGCAGGATCGGCGCGACGATCAGTTGGTTGACCCAATTCATTCCTTGGGCTCCCGACCGTCCACATGGTCCGTGCCGGTCAGGCCGCGGGAGGCCAGCAGCACCACCAGAAACAACGCGGTCATGGCGAAGCTGATCACGATCGCCGTCAGCACCAGCGCCTGGGGCAGTGGGTCGGTGTAATTGAGCAGGTCTTGCGGCACGCCGTCCTTGATGATCGGCTCCTTGCCGATAAACAGGCTGCCCATGCTGAAGATGAACAGGTTGACCCCGTATGACAGCAGGCACAGGCCCATTACTACCTGGAACGTCCGTGGCCGCAGGATCAACCAGACGCCGGAGGCCGCCAGGACCCCAATGGCAATTGCGATGACTTCTTCCATCAGGCGGCTCCTTCCGTAGCGGCAACGGCTTTGGCCTGGTTGCTCGGTTTGTGGGCCCGCACGGATTGGTGGCCGAGGGCGGTGAGCATCAGCAGCGTGGAACCGACGACCATGGCGTACACGCCGACGTCGAAGAACAAGGCGCTGGCGATATGGATATCGCCCAGCAGCGGCACGCTGAAATGCCAGGTGTGGGTAGTCAGGAACGGGTACCCGGCGAACAACGCGCCAAGCCCGGTCAGCGTGGCCGAAAGCAGACCAAAGCCCATCCAGCGCATCGGCCGCAGGCTCATCTGCGCCTCGACCCACTGCGTACCGGCGACCATGTATTGCAGGATAAACGCCACTGACATCACCAGCCCGGCGACAAAACCGCCGCCCGGTTGATTGTGGCCGCGCATGAACAGGTAGAACGACACCACCAGCGCAATCGGCAGCAGCAGGCGCACCAGCACCGCCGGCACCATCATGAAGCCCAGCGCGGTGTCGCTGGCCTGGCGCGGGTTGACCAGATCGGTCGCCACGTCCGGTGCCAATTGGCGTTGTTGCGCCGGCAGCTGCATGCTTTCTTTGGACGGGCGGAAGCGGCGCAGCAGGGCATAGACCGTCAGCGCCACGGCGCCCAGCACGGTAATTTCGCCGAGGGTGTCGAAGCCGCGGAAGTCCACCAGCATGACGTTCACCACGTTGCTGCCGCCGCCTTCAGGCAGGGCGCGGCTCAGGTAGAACGAGGAGATGTCGTTGGGTGTCTGGCGCGTCAGCATCGCATAAGACAACAACGCCATGCCGCCGCCGACCACGGTCGACAACAGAAAGTCACGCAGGCGACGAATGCGCGCCTTGCGCAGCGAACTGGGCAGTGGCGACACTTCTTCGATCCGCCGTGGCAGCCAGCGCAGGCCGAGCAGGATCAGCACGGTGGTGACCACTTCGACCACCAATTGCGTGAGCGCCAGGTCCGGCGCCGAGAACCACACAAAGGTAATGCAGGTCATCAGGCCGCACACGCTGACCATGGTCAGGGCCGCCAGCCGGTGGTACTTGGCTTGCCAGGCGGCGCCCAAGGCACAAGCGATGGCCAGCAGCCACAGAGTGACGAACACAATGGAGCCCGGAATCTTCGGCCGGTCGCCCCAGCTGAGGCCGCTGTTGAGCATCGGAATCAAACCTGCGATCACCGCCGCCAGCACCAGCAGGAACAACTGGGTTTGCAGGCGTTTGGTGCTGATGCGCTTCTCGATCTTGCGCACGCCGCGCATCATCACCACCAGGCAGCGCTCGAAACCGCGCTTGCCGTTGAAGTAGCTGATCAGCGGCGGGTATTTGAAGCGCCCGCGCTTGAGTTGCTTGCGCAGCAGCAGGTACAGCACCACACCGCAACTCATGGCCACCAGGCTCATGATCATCGGCGCGTTCCAGCCGTGCCAGATGGCCAGGCTGTATTCGGGCAGCACACCGCCGACCACCGGTAAGGCCGCGGCGGCGAGAATCGAGCCGACCACCTGGGCCGGGAAAATGCCCACCAGCAAGCAAGTGAACACCAGCAATTCCACCGGCGCGCGCATCCAGCGCGGTGGCTCATGCGGGGTGTGCGGCAGATTGGTGGCGGTAGGGCCGAAGAACACGTCAACGGTAAACCGCAGGGCATAGACCACGCTGAACGTGCCGGCGATGGTCGCGACCACCGGCAGGGCGAATTCCACCCAGGCGGTGGACGAGATAAATACCGTCTCGGCGAAGAACATTTCTTTGGACAGGAAACCGTTCAGCAGCGGCACGCCGGCCATGGCGGCGCTGGCGACCATTGCCAGGGTGGCGGTAAACGGGATCAACCGCACCAACCCGCTGAGCTTGCGGATATCGCGGGTGCCGCTTTCGTGGTCAATGATCCCGGCGGCCATGAACAGCGAAGCCTTGAAGGTCGCGTGGTTGAGGATATGGAACACCGCAGCGACCGCGGCCAGCGGGCTGTTGAGGCCCAAAAGCAGGGTGATCAAGCCAAGGTGGCTGATGGTGGAGTAGGCCAGCAGGCCTTTGAGGTCGTTCTGAAAGATGGCGCAGTAAGCGCCGAGGAGGAGGGTGATGGCGCCGGCGCCGCCGACGATATAGAACCATTCTTCGCTGCCGGACAGCGATGGCCACAGGCGGGCCAACAGGAACACGCCGGCCTTCACCATCGTCGCCGAATGCAGGTACGCCGAAACCGGCGTGGGGGCCGCCATCGCGTGGGGAAGCCAGAAGTGGAACGGGAACTGCGCACTTTTGCTCAAGGCGCCAATCAGCACTAAAGCCAACATCACCGGGTACAGCGAATGCGCGCGAATCTGATCGCCCGCTGCCAGCACCTGGTCCAGGTCATAGCTGCCGACAATATGCCCCAGCAACATCACACCCGCCAGCAGGCACAAACCGCCGGCGCCGGTGACCATCAACGCCATATAGGCGCCGCGTCGCGCATCGGCGCGGTGGTGCCAATAGCCGATCAGCAGGAATGAAAACAGGCTGGTCAGTTCCCAGAAGAACACGATCTGGATCAGGTTGCCGGAGATCACCAGCCCGAGCATGGCGCCCATAAAGGCCAGGAAAAATGCGAAGAAGCGCGGCACCGGATCGTCCGGCGACATGTAGTAGCGCGCATACAACGACACCAGCGTGCCAATGCCCAGCACCAGCAACGAGAACAGCCAGGCGAAACCGTCCATGCGCAACACGAAGTTCAAACCGAGGCTGGGCAACCACATGAATTCTTCGCGGATCACGCCACCGTGGGCGATCTGGGGGTAGAGCAGGGCGACTTGAAGGGTGCCGACCAGGGCCACAAGGCCGGCCAACAGGGATTCGGTGTTACGTGCATTGTGCGGCAGCATGGCCGCCAGACAGCTGCCAACGAATGGCAGAAGCAGTAGAACTATCAGGGACATAGGCTTCTAATCTGCGGGAGTTTGGGATGCATCATACGTGCCGCTTTCTCGATCACCAAACGGCAACATGTGGCAGGATCCTACAAGGTAGGCCGAAACTTCCCATTTGGCATTGTTTCAGCTCAGATCGTTCCCACGCTCTGCGTGGGAATGTATCCCGTGACGCTCTGCGTCACCCTGGCGCAGGACTCCAGTTCGTGCGATCAGTTAGAGGGTTTCTCGTTCCAGCTCGGAAGACCGAGCGGCATCGCGCTGACTGCGTGTCTTCATTTCACTCACGATCACCGCCGCCACAATCAACGCCGCCCCGACCATCGCAATCGGCGGGAAACGTTCCCCGGCGATCCGCCCGACCACGCCAGCCCACACTGGCTCACCGGCATAAATCAACGTGGCGCGGGTCGGCGAAACACTTTGCTGCGCCCAGTTCATCGCGACCTGAATTACCGCACTGGTCAGCCCCAGGCCCACTGCGCTGAACAGCAGCAGCCACGAGAACCCCGGCAATTGCTCGCCCATCGGCACCACCATCATGAACGACAGCACCGAAGCGGTTGCCAATTGCACCACCGTCACCCGGCGTACATCCACTTGCCCGGCGAACGCGCTGATCAAAATAATCTCGGCGGCAATCGCGATCGCGCCGATCAAGGTCGCGATTTCACCCGGGCTGAAATTCAGCGAAGCCCCCGCAGGCCCGGTCAGCAGCATCAACCCGGCAAACGCCAGCATGATGCCAATGCTCGGCATCAACCCCGGGCGACGGCCCAGCACCAGCCATTGCAGCAGCGGCACAAACGGCACGTAGAGCGCGGTAATAAACGCCGACTGGCTGCTCAGGATCGTCTGCAAACCAATCGTCTGCAGGCCGTAGCCAAACATGATCGCCACACCGATAAACATCCCGGCTTTCAATTCGAACAGCGTCAAGTCGCGCAATGTGCGCAAGGAAAAGAAACCCACCACAATCGCCGCCGCGGCAAAGCGCAGGCCCACAAAAAACATCGGGCCGCTGACGGTCATCGCGTGCTGCACCAACAAAAAGGTGCCGCCCCAGATCATGGTGATCACCACCAGGATGCACTCGGCTTTGCTGAAACGGTTGAAACGCGACGGGGAATTCGGGGTGGTCATGGCGGCTCGGTCTTGCAAGGGAAAGGTACGGACCGCACAATGCGGGGCACGCTGGGCAGTATACTGCGCACACCCACCCATTGAGCAATATAGTGCACAAAGAAAATCCACAACGCGCTTCGGTCCTGCAACACGTCAGTCAGAACGTCCGGCGGCTGCGCCATGCTGCGGACCTGAGCCAGACCGCGCTATCGGAAAAATCCGGGGTGAGCCGGCGCATGCTGGTGGCCATCGAAGCGGGTGAAAAGAACGTCAGCCTGTCGACCCTGGACCGTGTCGCCGAAGCCCTGGACGTGGCGTTCAGCGACCTGATCCAGGCCCCGGACGCGCCCGACCATAGCCGTATCAATGAGCTGGCCTGGGCCGGTGAGATTCCCGGCAGCAAGGCGGTATTACTGGCCCGGGCCAATGCACGGCGTGAAGTCGAGTTGTGGGAGATGCAGTTGGAACCCGGCGATCGCTACAGCCCTGATCCCGACCCGGATGGCTGGAGCGTGCAGCTGTTTGTGTTCCAGGGTTGCCTCACACTGCTGGTGGGCGAGGAAGAAAAGCATGTCGCCGCCGGTGAGTTTTATATGTTCGCCAGCCGTCACGTCCATGGCTATCGCAACGACGGCGATGGGCCTGTGCGTTTTGTACGCAACGTGGTGATCTAACTGTTCGCCCGGCAACAGTGGATGGACACTTTGCTGGTTTGAAACGCGCTCTACTGCATTGAATTGCCAGCAACCCGCTGATTTTACTGACGATTAACTTCAGGCACGACTCCTGCAACCACTCCGGTATTCCCTCGGAGCCTGGAGTCGGCCCATGTCAGCCCACCCTCAACACCCTGCCCATATCATCCGCTCGGACGCCGAAGCCATCGAGGTGGCGACCCGCCTGGCCGCACGCTTTGCCGTCGACGCCAGCGTGCGAGACCGCGAGCGTCGTTTGCCGGTAGCCGAACTCGACGAGTTTTCCGCCAGCGGCCTGTGGGGTATCACCATTCCCAAAGCCTACGGTGGCGCCGAAGTTTCTTACGTGACGGTAGCCGAGGTGATCAAGCTGATCTCCGCCGCCGACCCATCACTGGGGCAGATTCCGCAGAACCACTTGGGCGTAGTGGACATCCTCCTGCAAACCGCGACCGAAGCACAAAAGCAGCATTATTTCGGCAAAGTTCTGCAGGGCTACCGCTTCGGCAACGCCTTCTCCGAAGCCAACAGCAAAAACGCCGGCACGTTCGACACGCAGATTCGTTTTGACGGTGACACCGCACACATCAACGGCGAAAAGTTCTACTGCACCGGCGCACTGTTCGCGCACATCGTGCCCACCGTCGGCAATAACGAAAACGACCAGGCGTTTATCGCTTTCGTCGAACGCGATGCGCCAGGGCTCAACGTGATCGACAGCTGGGACGGCTTCGGCCAGCGCACCACCGCCAGCGGCGGCGTGACCCTCGATGGCGTGCGCGTGCCTCTGAGCGCGGTTATTCCGGCTCACCAGGCGTTCGACCAACCCACCGCCAACGGCCCGATTTCACAAATCATCCAGGCCGCTGTCGACACCGGCATCGCCCTCGGCGCGCTCGAACAGGCGAAGATTTACGCCCGCCAGGCGCGCCCGTGGATCGACAGCCAGCAGGATCACGGCTGGCAGGACCCGTTCACCATCGCGGCCATCGGCGACCTGGAATGGCGCGTGCACGGCACCGAAGCCATCCTCGCCAAGGCCGGCAGAGCCGTGGACCGTGCGCTCGCCGAACCCAGCGAAGACACCGTCGCCCAAGCGTCTTTCGTCGTCGCTCAAGCCAAAGTGCTGTCCGCCGAAACCGCCTTGCTCGCCAGCAGCAAACTCTTCGAACTGGCCGGCACCCGTTCGGTCACCGGCAAGCACAACCTCGACCGCTTCTGGCGCAACGCGCGCACCCACACCCTGCACGACCCGGCGCGCTGGAAATACCACCTGATCGGCAACTTCGTGCTCAACGGCGTGAAGCCTGCGCGCCATGCCTGGAACTGAGGAACCTTATTCATGACCCCACTCAACCTCGCGCGCCAACTGCTGGACAACACCCTGCGCCATGTCGGCAAAAGCGATGACCCCTATGTGATCAGCCGCTTCGGCGACTGGCAGATCCGTGTCGATGTCGCCGCCGCCTTGTTGGAACGCGCTGAAACCCAGCCGAGCCCGGTCGCAGCCATAGAAGCGCAAATCGCCGCCGCTGAAGCCTTGCTGTTCGCCAGCGCCACCGAATTCGAATTGACCGGGCAGCGCACCGCGCTGCCGCCGACGCTGGATGATCCGTTGCGCCACAAATACCAGGTCGTCGGCAACTACCACCTCAACGGAGTGCTTTGATGTCCCGTGAAATCCGCTTGAATGCCTTCGACATGAACTGTGTCGGCCACCAATCCCCCGGCCTCTGGGCGCACCCGCGTGACCGCTCGTGGCAGTACAAGGACCTGGAATACTGGACCGACCTCGCCAAAATCCTTGAGCGCGGCAAGTTCGACGGCCTGTTTATCGCCGACGTGCTGGGCATTTATGACGTGTACAACGGCAATGGCGACGCGGCGATTCGCCAGGCGACCCAGGTGCCGGTCAACGACCCGCTGTCGCTGATCGCGCCGATGGCTTTGGTCACCGAACACCTGGGGTTTGGCCTGACAGCGTCGCTGTCGTTTGAACATCCGTATCCGTTTGCCCGCAGGCTTTCCACGCTTGACCACCTGACCAAAGGCCGCATCGGCTGGAACATCGTCACTTCTTACCTGGAAAGCGGCGCCAAGAACCTCGGCCAGAAAGCCCAGACTGAGCACGACGCGCGCTATGACTACGCCGAGGAATACCTGGAGGTCTGCTACAAACTCTGGGAAGGCAGTTGGGAAGAGGGCGCGGTACTGCGTGACCGTGAGCGCCGAATTTTCAGCGACCCGAGCAAAATCCACGAAATCCGCCACGTCGGCAAACACTTCCAGGTGCCCGGCATTCACCTGTGCGAACCCTCGCCGCAGCGCACGCCGGTGCTCTACCAGGCCGGCGCGTCCAGCCGTGGCAAGCAGTTCGCCGCCGAGCAGGCCGAATGCGTGTTTGTCGCCGCACCGTCCAAGGTTCTGCTGAAAAAGACCGTCGCCGACATCCGCCGCCGCGCCGCCGAGGCCGGGCGTGATCCGAAGAAAATCCTGATCTTCAATTTGCAGACGGTGATCGTCGGCGAGACTGATGCCAAGGCCAAAGCCAAGTTTGAAGAGTACAAATCCTACGTCAGCTACGAGGGCGCGATGGCGTTGATCTCCGGCTGGACCGGTATCGATTTCAGCCAGTTCAAGCCGGACGAGCCGCTCAAGCACGTGCACACCAACGCCATTCAATCGGCGGTGGAAGCGTTTTCCACCGCCGACCCGAACAAGGTCTGGACGCCGAATGAACTGGCCGACTGGGTAGGTATTGGCGGCTTTGGCCCGCTGTTTGTCGGCGGCCCGGAAACGGTCGCGGACCTCTTGCAGGAGTGGGTCGAAGAGACCGACGTGGACGGCTTCAACCTGGCTTACGCGTTGACCCATGAGACCTTTATCGACGCCGTGGACTTGTTGGTGCCCGAGTTGCAGAAGCGTGGTGTGTACAAGACTGAGTATGCTCAGGGCACGTTACGCGAGAAGCTATTCGGCGAAGGCGCGCGACTGGGCGCGAACCACCCGGGCGCCGGCTACCGCGACCTTAAGGCCACCACGCTCTAACTGAAACACCTCGGTCAATGTGGGAGCTGGCTTGCCTGCGATAGCGGCCTGTCAGCTACAAAAGTGTCAACTGGAAGACTGCCATCGCAGGCAAGCCAGCTCCCACATTGGCCCGGTGTTGATCCAAATAATCCAGCCAGCGGACCACCGCACGCCCCATTACCCAATAGGAGCATCACCCCTATGCGCGTGCACGAACTCAAACGCCCGCTGGTCCTGGAATGGCCTGCCGAATTGCTCGAAAACCTGCCACAGGCCCTGGAACACCTGCACCACTGGGCGCAGATCACGCCGCTGCACACGGCGCTGCGCCACAAGCGACAGGGCCAGTGGTATGCATGGCGCTGGATCGATGTGTTGCGTGATGTCGAACGCCTCGCCGATGGCCTGCGCCAGCAAGGCTTCAACGAGCAATCGCGGCTTGCGCTCAGCGGTGCCTTTGAACCCAATCTGTTGCTGCTGGCGCTCGCGGCCCAGGTCGTTGGCGGGCAGGCGCTGACCCTGGCCGATGACCTTGAGCCGGAGGTGCTTTACCAGCAGCTATGGCGTATTCGTCCCACGCATTCGTATGTGCAGAACCCTCAGCAGGTGCGTCACTGGCACGCCGCCAATCGGGTGGATTTTGCCGGGTTACTCGGCCCCACAGACCCGGCGGAACATCGGCAGCGCTGGTGGCAACCTTACGGCGAAACGCTGTTGTGGAGCGAAGAGGGCACGCACTGGCGCGGCGGCTTGGCAGCAGTGATCGATCAGTGGCTGAGCAGCGGCCAAGGCTTGGCGTTTCCGCAAAGCCCGGCTTCGGCGCAACGTGATCACAGTGAAGTGGCGACCAGCAGGCTGCGCAAGTTATTCAACGGGCTGCCGGGTTTTAAACGTTTGAGCTAGGTGTCGCGCTCGGCTATGCATCCTGAGGCGGCTTGCGGGATACTGGATGGAACGATGTGCATGATATTTATCTGGGTAAACAGTAAGGGCGAACCTGCATGACTGAATCCACCCGCAACGCTGATGTCTTGATCATCGGCGGCGGCCTGAGCGGCACGATGCTGGCCGTGCAATTGCTGCGTTCCCCTGGCAAACGGCAGATTCTGGTGATCGAACCGCGCGCCGAGCTTGGCCGTGGCGAGGCCTACAGCGCGGTCGAGTTGGGCCATACGCTGAATGGCAACGCGGCGCGCATGAGCGTTGACCCGGACAACCCCGATGATCTGACCCAATGGCTCACCGATTACATTGGCGCGGGAGGTTGGCCGGAGTCGGACCAACAGCACGTGCCGATCAGCGAGCTGTTCCCGCCACGCGGAATTTTCGGTGTGTACGCCCAGCAGCGCCTGGCCGAGGCCAAGGTGTCGTCCGCATCCACCGTCGAGCACATCCGCGCCGAAGTGGTTGACCTGCAAGTGGACGAGACGTCCATCGAGCTGACGCTCGATAACGGTGAGCAATTGCGTGGTGCACACGCGGTATTGGCCACCGGCATGTTCCCGGCGGCGCGCACGCCACAGACCGAATCCAGCGGCTTGAATGCGGCGGCGGTGGACCCGTGGGACGTCAACACCATGGCGCAGATCGACCCACAGGCGACGGTGCTGATCATCGGTTCCGGGCTGACCATGGTGGATGCCGTGGTGTCCCTGGAACAGGCTGGCCATCGCGGGCCCATCGAGATTTTCTCGCGTCACGGCCTGTTGCCCCATGTGCGTCGCCAGCCACCGGGCTGGGTCGACTTTCTCGCTGACGACCACAGCCTGCGCAGCCCTCGGCAACTGCTGCGCGAAGTCCGCCGGCAATGCCGAATCGCGCAGGAACAAGGCATCGATTGGCAAGCACCGCTGGACACCGTGCGCGCGCACATCGGGCGCTTGTGGAGCCAGGCCAGTGAAGCCGAAAAACGCCAGTTCGTGCGCCATGTCCGGCCCTGGTGGGAAAGCCATCACCACCGCTCGCCGCCGTTGAGCGCGCAGTTGGTCGCGCGGCTGCACGGGGAAGGGCGGCTGCGGATTCAGGCGGCGTCGTTCAAGGGCTTGGTGCCCTCGCAGGAGGGGGTGAGTATCCGTTTGCGGCATCGCGGCGAGCAGGCGGTGGTTGAGGTGTCGGGCGCGGCGCTGATCAACTCCAGCGGTATTGAATATGACTGGCGCCGTGTGGCCAAACCGTTGCCGCAGCAGTTGCTCAAGCGCGGGTTGATCAGGCCTGGGCCGTTGGCGTTGGGGATTGCGGCGGATAAGTCGGGGGCGGTCGTTGATGCTCAAGGTCAGGTGAGCGGGCGACTGTTTGCCATGGGCCCGCCGTTGCGCGGGGTGTGGTGGGAAAGTACTGCTGTCACGGATGTGGCGCTGCAAGCCAAGGCACTCGCCGCCAAACTCACACACCTCTAACTGTGGGAGCTGGCTTGCCTGCGATGGCGGACTGTCAGCTAACACAATAATGGCTGCCCCACCGCTATCGCGGGCAAGCCAGCTCCCACAGGGGATTGGTGTTTCAACCTCCAATTTTCACAAAGCCGGGTTTGAGGCCGAAGACTTCGACGCCCTGCGGCGTCGATTGCCCGGTTGTCACCTTTATCCGTTCCACGGCTTTATCCATCGCCTCTCGGTACTCCACCTCACCCCCACTGATCGCTTGCGCGGGCACCACCATCGCCTGCTCATTGTTGTACGTCACGATGGTCAACCGCGCGCTCATCCCCAGCCGTACCCGCTGCAACTGCTGCGGCGTGAGCGTGGGGATCGACAGGGTCACCGGAAATTGCGCGCTGCCCTGGCTGTCGCTGGCAATCGCCAGGCCGCTGACCACGTTGACAGAGCCGTGCAAGCGTTCGCCATCAAAGCCATCACCCATCACTTCCACCGCCTGGCCCTGATGCAACTGGTTGATGTCCAGCTCCGAGACCCTGGCGACAATTTTCAGCCGCTCGATATTTGCCAGCCCGAACAACACCTGGCCCTGGCTCACTTTACTGCCTGCCTGCACCGGCGTACTGGTGTTGCCCGCGGCCGGCGATACGTTACCGCCGGGCGCAGGCACCACGATGCCGGAGAACGGTGCCTTGACCTCCTTGCCGTCGAGCAATGTGCGCAGCGCGTCGTATTTCACGGTGGTGTTGGTCAGCTCCATCTCGGCGATCTGGCGGTACTCGCCTTTGCCCTGATCCAGCGCCTGTTGCAGCTCGCTGCGTGCAGCGGCGAGGTCGAGCTGTTGCTGCTGGGTCTGTTGCTTGAGGTCATCGAGTTCATTGCGCGGGATGATCCCGCGTTTGAACAGGTTTTCACTTTCGGTGAGTTTGCGCTGGGTGTTGCCGGCGGTCATCTCCGTGGTGCGCAGGCTGCGGCGTGCACGGCTGACCGTGGGGCCGCTGTCCCAGTCCTGCATCTCCTGCACGGTGCGCCGGGCCTTGAGCTGGGCGGACAGGGCGTCGCGCAGTTGTATTTCAAGGGTGGCCGGGTCCATGCGCAGCAATACCTGCCCGGCGTCGACCCGCTGGCCTTGCTCCACCAGATTGGCCAATACATTGCCGTCAAACGGCGCGGTGAGGATCAAGGTGCTTTCCGGCTCGATCTTGCCCACCAAGCCGATCTGATGCACCAACGGGTCGAGTTTCACCGCCAGCCATTGCTCGGCCGCAGGCGCCTGGCCGGTGGCGGGGCTGCGCAGGGTGATAGCCGCGCCCGCCAGCAGCACGACCAGCAAGGCACCCAACAGGTATTTTCTATTAGTAGTCATTGAGGGCGATTTCCCAACTTTCCAGCGTCATGCCCAGGGTCAAGTCGAGCTGGGTCTGGGCGTTCAAATAAGCGATCAGCGCGTTCAGCTGTGCGTTTTCGGCGTTGCGCAAGTCAGTCTCGAAACTCAGCACCTGAAAGTTGGTGGAGCGCCCGGCGCTGAGTTTTTCCCGCTCGATCTCGATCTTGCGCCGCGACAGCTCCACGGCGCGCTGGGAAATTTCATACTGGCGCCAGCGCGTGCCGAGGTCGCGCACCACGTCGTTGACGTTGCGTTCCAGCTCCTGGCGCGCATCGGTGATCCGCACCTCCTGATCCTCCACATTTACCCGCGCGCGCACTTCGGCCTGGCGCGTGCTGATGTCGCCGATGGGAATCTGCACCTGCACCCCGGCATAGCTGTTCCACGTGCGGTTATTGTTGTTGCCGTTGTCGTTGTTGCTGTAGGCATCGCGGATCTGGTTGGCGCCGGCCACCAGGTCCACCTGCCAGCGGCCGGAGTCCTTGGCGATCACCAGGTTAAGGTCGGCCTGCTGGCTGCCGAGCAGGGCGGCGAGGTATTCCGGCTGTTGGGTTTGCGCCAGGTTGAAGGCCTGGCGCTTGTCGATTGTCATCGGCTTGGCCTCCAGTGCCTCGCTGGCGCGGATGGGCGTTGACAAGTCCAGGGCCAGCAGGCGCAGCAGCGCCAGGCGGCTGGTGTCCAGTTGGTTTTGGGCTTCTTCCACGCCGAGTTGCTGGGTGGCGATGTCGGCCTCGGTCTGCACGATTTCGAACTCGGCCATGCGCCCCGAGGCGATCAGCGCCTTGTTCACCTCCAGCAAGGTGCCGGAGCGCTTGAGCGCATCCTGCACGATGCTCAACTGCTCCTGAGCGCGCAGCAACTCGCGGTAGGTGGCGATGATCTGGCTGATGGTCTGCGCCACAGTGGCCTTGAGGTTCAAGCGGTTGGCCTGCTCCGACAAACGCGACAGGCGCAGCGGCGCGGTGGTGGCGTCCCACCCGGCGCCGCGCATCAGCGGCTGGATCAGCGCCAGGTCGAGGCCGTCGCTGCGGTAGCGGCCGGCGCGGTCGGCGTTGTTCAGTTGTTGGGTCCAGGCCATGCTCAGGCGGGTACCGTATTCGCCGAGCAAGGTCGCGTTGGGCGCGAGGTTGGCATTGCGTGAGTTATCGGCCGAGCCTCGGCTGTTGCGGTAATAGCTGTTGAGCGTCAGCTTGGGGTTGAACACGTCTTCGGCCACCCGCAGGTCAAATTTTTGCGCCACGCGTTGCAGGTAGGCGCTGCGGATCGCCGGGTTGTTACGCAAACCCAGGTACACCGCGTCGCCCAGCGTCAGGGTGGTGGCCTGGGCGTTGAACGACACGCCCCGGTCGTAGCCGCTGCGCGTGGTGCTCGGCGCCGACGGGTTGATCACCACGTCCGCCGCCGCCACAGGCAGGCTCACCAGCGCGAGCCACACGAGCCATTTATTCATCGCGCAAGGCCTCCACCGGTTGCAGCCGCGAGGCCGAGACCGCCGGGTAGATGCCGAAGAACAAGCCCACCAGCAAGGTGCTGCCCACGCCCAACGGCAGGGCGGCGGCCGCCAACGCAAACGCCCAGCCCGACAGCCACGCATAAAGCCACGCGGCGGTCATGCCCAGCACCGCGCCACACAGCGCGCCGACGGCGGTGAGGGTGACGGCTTCGAGCAAAAACAGGTTGCGGATATCCCGCTGGCGCGCGCCCAAGGCCATGCGGATGCCGATTTCACGGCGGCGTTCCGACACGTTCATCAACATCACGTTCATCACCCCGACACCGCCGCCCACCAGGGAGATCGCACCCAACGCCAATAACAGATAAGCGAAGGTACGGCTTTGCCGGGTCATGCCATCGATCATTTGCTGGGGCACCTGGATGTCGACATCATGCTCGATCAGTTGCTGGCCCAAGGCGTTGGCGGCCTCGCGGGCAATGCGTTCCATGTCCTCGCCCGGCGCCGCGCGGATCACCACGTTGCCGATCTGCGGAGTCGGGTAGATGCGGCGCATGCCCTGCGCCGGGATAAACAGCGAATCGTTGGCTTGCACCGGCATCAGCATGGCCCGGGGCTGGCTGTGCAGGATGCCGACGATCAGGAACAGGTAATCGTTGATGCGCACGCGGTCGCCCAGTTTCAGCGGGGCGCCGGGCGAGCCGAGGGCCTGGGCGATCTGGTCGCCGATCACGCCGTAGGTGTCGTTGGCATCAAAC
This sequence comes from Pseudomonas fluorescens, assembly GCF_002022275.1. Classification (GTDB taxonomy): domain Bacteria; phylum Pseudomonadota; class Gammaproteobacteria; order Pseudomonadales; family Pseudomonadaceae; genus Aquipseudomonas; species Aquipseudomonas fluorescens_AJ. Next base: position 18,061 of record NZ_MSDF01000062.1, on the reverse strand, counting down.
GGCGATAAAAAACGCCCCTCGCGCACGGCCAGACGCATGGCGCTTTTGAGGTCCGGGGTGCTGCCCACAAAGGTGGCGTTGACCGTGCGGCCATTGAACACGATGGGCCCGCTGAACTGCGTGAGTGCGCCGATATGCGCGATGCCCGGCACCGCCCGGCGCACTGCCTCAAGGTCGAGGCTGGCGCGCATCGGTGCGGTGCTGTTGCCCTTGGGCGGGAACTGGGCGACCAGGGTGTCGGTGCCCATGTCCTTGAAAATCATCGCGGCATCCACCGCCGCGTTATGGCCGATGTTAATCAGCGCCACCACCGATGAGCTGCCGATTACAATGCCCAACAGCGCCAGCACCGAACGTTTGCCCAGGGTGCGCAGGCTGACGAAGGCTTCATGCAGCAACTGGCTCAGGCTCTGTTCGACCCGCAGGCTCATAGGCGCCCGGCCTCTTGCACCACACCATTGCGCACCAGAATCTTGCGCTCCAGGCGCTCGGCAATGTGCGGGTCGTGGGTGACGATAATCAGCGTGACCGACTGCTCACGGTTCAGCGCCAGCAGCAAATCCATGATGTCCTGGGCGGTCGTGCTGTCGAGGTTGCCGGTGGGTTCGTCGGCCAGGATGACCGACGGTCGGCCCACCAGGGCGCGCGCAATCGCCACGCGTTGGCGCTGGCCGCCGGACAGGTCGGCAGGGCGGTGGTGGGCGCGCTCGGCCAGGCCTACCTGTTGGAGCATGCGTTGTGCCTGCTCCACCGATTCATGGCGCGACACCCCGCGATAACTGAGCGGCAACGCAACATTGTCCAGCGCGCTGAGGCGCGGCAACAGGTTGAAGCTCTGGAACACGAAGCCGATCTGCTGATTACGGATCGCCGCCAACTCATCCGGGGTGGCATTGAAAATGTCGTGCCCGGCGAAGTGGTACTGGCCGCCACTGGGCAAGTCCAGCAGGCCGAGAATGTTCAGCAGGGTACTTTTGCCGGAGCCGGACGCGCCGAGAATGCCGCAGCTGTCGCCTCGGCTGATGGTCAGGCACACGTCATTGAAAATGGGCAGGTGTTGCCCGGCCAACTGATAGCTTTTGCCGATGCCTTGCAGGGAGATCAAGCCTGGGTGCGCGGGGGTGTCTGTCATCATGACTACGCCTGCAGTCTCGACGCTGCCCTCATGCCCCGGTAAAGCTTTGTAACAAGTTCGGGAGCTAGCGGGTACGCGTCACGGACTGGTTTTATTTCTTGTTTTTAAAATATTGTTTGAATAGTACCCGCGTTCACTGCGCTTCGCCAGCCGTGGATGTAGAGCGGTTTTACCCTTTGAAACGAATCTCCACCGGTGCGGTTCAGGCGTTTGAAAAAGCCTTTGGCCGGCCTCCACACGCCCGGTTATACGGGGTTTTGATCATATGGCGCTGTGTCACTACTTGCTTTCAACAGGCCGCCCCGGTATAAAAAATCAAATTATTTTTTAAAACAATATTTCCCCCGTGGAACTTTTTATGGTCGCGAAGAAACTCAGCGCTCCAAACGTTACCAAGACTCGACTGCTGGATGCGACAGAGGCTCTCTTCATCAAATACGGCTACGACGCCGTGCTGCTCCGGCAGATTACCGAGCGTGCCCAGGTGAACCTGGCCGCCGTGAACTACCACTTTGGGGACAAGGACTCCCTGATGAAAACCCTGCTGATGCAACGCTTGGAGCCGCTCAACGAGCAGCGCCTGGAATTGCTCGCGCGCTGCGAAGCCGAGTCCGACGCGCCACTCGATTGCGACACCTTGCTCGGCGTGCTGTTCGCCCCGGCCATGGGCCTGGAACGCAGCGACCCGGCCAGCGGGGAAGGGCGCTCCTTCATCCGTTTCCTCGGCCGCGTGTACAGCGACACCTCACCGTTTATCCAGGAATACCTCAAGGTGCATTACCAGCCGGTGTTTCAACGCTTCTTCGAAGCGTTTGCCCTGGCCCTGCCGGATTTGCCGCGCAATGAGCTGGGGGTGCGCCTGCAATTTGCGCTCAAGGCGATATCCGGGGTCATGGCGGGGACGGAACTGCGCTTGCTGATGAACTCCATGAGCCTGGGCAGGCCGGCGACGGATGCTGAAGTGATGGCCAAGTTGATCACCCTGGTGTCGGCGGCGATTCGCGTACCGCAACAAAGCCCGGAAGCGGAAACCGCGTTGGCCAAGGTGCTGGACACTCAGCGCGCCATCCGCGAAAAAACTTCCACTCCCGCGACCGCCAAGGCGTGATTAAAGGCTTGCCCCAATCCCCCTGACCAGAGGGCTCCCTTGTGGCGAGCGGGCTTGCCCGCGTTGGGCTGCGAAGCAGCCCCAAAACCAGCCCCCCAAAAGCTCTCGATAAACACCACTGTTCCTGCCACGGGGGCTGCTGCGCAGCCCAACGCGGGCAAGCCCGCTCGCCACAAAAGCCCGCTCGCCACTGAGGGCGCTTTGAGCATCCTCGTCGGCATTAAACCCCAGCCAAAAAAAAGCCCGCTGGGGCGGCGGGCTTGATGTGCAACGTTTGTAACGGATGAGGCTTCACCCTACGGCTCGGCATGTGAATAAATCGTGAAAAAAATGTAGGAAAAAGGGTGGGTGATGGGAGATTCGCCATTATCTGCATAGGCGTCTGATGTGCCTCGTATTGCTACCACTCGTCGCCACTGTCAATTCTGACAGTAGATTCAACTATCGCCCCAAGCGCCTTATTTACCTTGCCCGTCGCGCCATTCCCGCGCGCCTGAACCCAGTAAGGTGATGGATATGTCTACTCCTCCTGATGACTTTGACAAGCTCGATGACCCGGCTTACCCAGTAACTGGATTCATAGACCTGACCACGAAAAAATATCCGGAACCAGCAAAAAAAGGTTTGGGACGTCGAGCCTTAGTGCCTTGGTCATACTGGGGCGTATCAAGTTGGACTAATAAGAAAAATCTTGATTATTACGCCATGCGCTTTGAGGACCTTACTCAACCAAAAGCCTCTGGTGTTGTGACTGAGGACTTGCCCTTTTATCATCTTGCTTTTCAGGGAGATGATAATATAGACAAAGTTGTAAAATACTTCACCCGAGTTGTAAGGTTTTCAGGTCAGGAGAGCCGCTCGGACATTGAAGAAGTTCAGGTTCTAACGACAATTCCTTCAGGAAATGATCCTAACGAAAATGAGCCTTATCACAGCGGGCTGTTAGGATGGCTTGACGGTATACCGGAAGGCGGAATCATTACACCGGCTAATGCTGCAGAGCTTTGGTGGTGGATCTACCCGTATGTCAATATACGTCAGAATGATGAAAATATAATTGAAGTTGATGGGAATCCTTTTACACATATCGTGAGCCCGGAACAGGCATCCAGTAAAGAAGCTTATCGAGTGCAAATCCCCCCCGAAATCATTGACAAGATTACCAGGTCTGGGGCTTTCGGCATTCGTATGAAAATGCGCAATGTGATGGGCGACGAACCCGAGAGCCGGTATAAATATTCCAAGCCTTATTCTCTCTTCAGCGAGTTGGGAGCTGGCAAACTTCCCCAGCCTGTGGTGACGCAAGGCCCAGATGAAGACGAGGTATTCGAAATCGATCTTGATTACGAAGCGACACTTGATTTCTCTGTGAAGGTCTATCCTGTTCGTTTCCCGAAACCGTTTCCCAGTCCACGCCATACGTGTCAGCTGTATGCCGAAATCACTCCAGACGGTGGAGTCACTGAAGTCCTGACCCTCGGAGCAACACCTGACAAGAACCAGGGTGGTGAGTCTATTTTTCTCGAGCGTAATTTTTTTAATGATAAAGTCGGGCCTGGAAAAGTACGTTTTTTCTACAAGGTAATATCTGGCAGCGGAAAAGAGGTGGGTGAATCTTATAGTAACTTGATCTACGTAATCGGCCAGCAGAAGATGATGCCGAAGCCGCTGATAAAACCTCTCACAGGCGGGTTGATACCTCATGATAAAGATGTGGAATTTGGCTTTCCAACGTACCAGCCTTTTGCTGCCAAAAACCTTGCAACAGCTATTTTTCGCACAAAAGGCAATAACAACGGGGCTTATGTAGTCTCGTCAAAACAATTGGCCGCTACGCAACAGAATAAACGGATTTTTACCAGTAAGTCCTTGAAGGTGTTAGAGGGTAAGGGCGATTTAGAGGCGCTTTATGAAGTTGATCAAGGAAACCTGAAACCACCTCGGACATCCGAGATAGAGGCTGCCAGAATCGGTGAAGGTGAGGCAGAGCTACCTGCGTTATATATTGATCTGGTTAAGCCGAACTATACTAATTTTAACTTGGACTCGGCCGAGCTTACTGGTTATGGTTTGATTGCAAAAATTCTGTGGTCGGGCACGGTGCCCAAGGACGAGGTGCAAATTAGCATAGAAGGATCCAGCCCAAAATTCTCTTATAAATACAGTTTTGAAATTGACGCTTCGACCGCCGGGTTGAAACTGGCTGACTTGGAAATTCCTATTCCTGAAGACGTTGTTTTGGGGAATGTCAATAAAATAGTGTCTGCTCGTTACGCCGTGGTTACTAAGGGTGCATTACCAATAACTCGCCACTCGGAGGTTTTGATTTTCAGTGTTGGCGAGCCGGTGGAGCTTAAAACGTTGAAGCTCCTCCAAGCTACCCAAGCGTCAATCGACCCAACCGTTGTGCTTAACGGCGGTGAACTGCAGGCAACGCTCTCGAAGGCGTTGAAAGGTGATGAATTTACTTTTAACTTAGAAGGGGCGTATGGTATCGCCCAATTTACCAAAGTGGTGGCGGTTGGCTCTGGATCAACCTTGATTAAGGAACAAGTTCCGATTGATGTGTTTGCAAAGGGGTTAAGGCCTGGGGGTAATAACTTCTTGTTGAAAGGTTGGCTTAAGCGGGGGCCGTTCCGGTACGATTTCGAACCCGTACCTCTTTATCTGAAGCCTATTCAATTGCCAGCTCTTTATGTTGGCGGATTCAAAGGCGGTTCTGAATTGCCCTTATACCAAATGACGAGCGTGAACGTAATAGTTCCCGCATGGCTATTTGCGCTTGCCGGGCAGTTTTTTTGGCTGAATGTGATTTACACGTCAAATACTGGCGTATTAATTACTGAACAACTCGCGATCGCCCGAGAGATCAAAGCCAGTGAGGTCGGGAAGGATATCTCTATTAATTGGCCATTGACGTCGGTTAGCAAAATCAAAGATGGTTCAGTGATTAAGCTGTCCGGCAGCCTAAGTTACCCTGGTATCCCTCTTTTGCAGACCGCGACTCCGTTTGGAGATAGGACTTATACTGTCGCGCAGTTACCGCAGACTCTAAGCTTTCCAGTACTTCAAAATGCTCATGCCACGCAGATAGTGACGATAGAACCAACCCCATTTGAATTTAACTTAAATTTCGCGTTGACGGTCCCGGGAATGCTGGCCACAGATGTGGTGGTGATGACGGTTACTACCCAGAGTGGTGTTTCGACTCAACTGTCAGCGGCTGGTAATGTAAGCGGGAAATTACTGTTTAACTTCACGCCGCACAAAATAATACACAACTGTGTAGGGGGCTGGATGCAGGCCCGTTACGCGCTGACACGCAATGGAAAAGTAACGCAATCCAATGTCTTGACGGTATATGTAGGTGCGATCGCCTTTGTCAGAAATCCAGTGGCAATTGTCAATAATCAAAGCCCTCAGACTACTCTGGATTTGAATCGCATTGTTGGGGATACAAAATATTCGATGTCTAAATGGCTTATGGCGAAAACAGGGCAAACAGTGTGGGTGGAGTTCGCAGTCAGTGGAAGGACTATACCGATATTGGCAGGCTATGCAATTCCGCCGGTGGTGGAGGCGAATGGTATAGCAGGGTTTGGCTTTCCTCGCAGCGCGTTGACAGCCGCGCCGAAGAATACGTGGGGTTATTTGAATATTTATTTGGCCTATGATGGTAGCCCTAATAGGGGGCGAGCGGTATTGCTGTCGCAGACGCCCTATGTAGTTAGTGACTCTTTTGTGCCGTCGGATATTAAACTTGTCAATGGTTTGTCGACTTGGGTTAAAGGTTCCGGCGCCGCTGATTCCTTTTTGACCGCCACGGGGTTGTACATGAATACGACATACTATGGTAGGGGCGAGTCATATGCGGGAGCTATACTCATAGGCTATTTTGATTTGACTCCAGGCCATACGTACTATATAACGACTTCGGTGCTTAATACCACTGCGGGTGCGCCGTATAATCAATTTGATCCTGTCCTGTCCATATATGTGAATAATGTCTTAGTCCACGGTGCACTTACATTGCCGAAGCAGGTATGGAGTTCCCTGAGCGCTAGATTTGCGGTCCCGTCGACCGGTCCAGTTCCGATCGTAATTTATAATAATACTGCATCGGGTATAGGTAATGATTTCTTCATACATGCAATTCAGGTTCTACGGGTAACCTGATTACGTCAGGCCGGTTACTGGGACAGTTTATTTAGCCGTTAAACTGTCCTTTTCTATTCGCTGAAATTTTCCAGTGCTCGGAAGTGTCCGCCAACTTTCCCCGCATCCCCTCCACATTCCCCACCAACTGCACCGTCAACATCCGATATCCATCCATCGCACTCTGCACCGGCGCCTCCAACCCACTCTCATCCGCCACAGTCGCCGCACTACGTTCCAGCCTTTCAGTAACCCCCGACTTCAACGCCCGCGCCATCCCCACCAGTTGCACCCGAATCTGCCGATGCTCCGCCTTCAACAGCATCTGCATCCGCGCCATCGCCTGCTCATCCTGAGGATTGGGCCGCGTATTGCCCAAAATCTCCAACGTGCTGATACACATCCTCAAATGCCGCTGAATCGCATCCAGCTCATTCATGGAAATCTTCACTTCCTTGGACACCGACGGCATCAACGAACGCAGTTGCAGCATCGCCGCGTTCAGGCGGCTGAGCAGTTTGAGGTGTTCGTCATCGGTCACCGACTGGCCGCTGATGATGCGGCTGTAGATGGCCGCGCAATCGCGCAACGCACTGGCCAGGTTGTAGCGCCACGAGTACACGGCATACAGCGGCAGAGCGAAGGAGAACGCCAGGGCCAATACGATGCCGATCAGGATGTCGACAGTGCGCCACAAGCCGTCGGATATCGGATTGTCACCGTGACCGGCGACGATAAATACGGTGATCGCCGACAGCAGCGCGATGTAGCCGCCCTTGCCGATGGCGTGATACGAGAAGAACCCGCACACGATGGACATCAGCAGATAGGTCACCAGTGGCTGGCCGAGCCAGGCCTGTTGCGCGACGATCGCCAGCCCGACGCTGGCGCCGATCAGGGTGCCGTAGGCGCGTTCCACGGCTTTTTTGCCGATATTGCCGTGGTGCTGCAAGCCGCCGATCACGATGAGCATGGTCACCGAGGCCCATTCACCGTGGGGCAGGTTGATGCCGGTGGTGAGCAGGATGGTCGCGAGCAGGCCGATGGACACGCGCACGGCGTGGATCAGCTTGGCGTGGCGGTAGCGGCGGTAGGGGTCAAGCAGAGGGCGCAGCAGGCGCCGGGCGAAGAGGGGCAGGTTCATCGTTTTTAAAAGGGCCTCGGTAGTTAGGGTTAACTTGGTCCAAGTGTGGGAGCGGGCTTGCTCGCGAATGCGGTGGATCAGTTAACAAATTCATCAACTGATACACCGTATTCGCGAGCAAGCCCGCTCCCACATTTTTGATCTCCAGTGTCTTTAGAAAATGTAGTCCGTGGTCAAAAAGCTTGAATCGCGGTTTCGCAGAATGTCACTGACCAGCGCCTTGTTGCTCTCCTGGAACTTGGTCGCCACCAGGGTGCGGATCGAAAACACGCGCAAGGCGTCATGCACCGACAGCGTGCCCTCGGCCGAGTTTTTGCGCCCGTTGAAGGGGAACGTGTCCGGCCCGCGCTGGCACTGGGCGTTGATGTTGATGCGCCCGACCTGGTTGGCGAAGGTGTCCACCAGTCGGCCGACTTCCACGGCGTTGGTACCGAAGATGCTCAACTGCTGGCCGAAATCCGAATCCAGCACGTACTCGATCACCGTCTCGAGGTCGCGGTACGGCACGATCGGCACCACCGGGCCGAACTGCTCTTCGTGGTACACGCGCATTTGCGGGTTCACCGGGTACAGCACCGCCGGGTAGAAGAACGAGCCACGGCTGCTGCCGCCATTGTCATTCACCACCTCTGCGCCATACAGCGCGGCGTCGGCCACCAGCCCGTTGAGGTAATCCACCTTGCCGACTTCCGGCAGCGGCGTCAGCGCCACGCCGTCTTCCCAAGGCATGCCGGGCTTGAGCGTCGCGAGCTTTTTGTTGAATTTGTCGATGAAGCTGTCGACCACGTCTTCATGCACAAACAGGATCTTCAACGCGGTGCAGCGCTGGCCGTTGAACGACAGCGAGCCGGTGACGGCCTCGCTCACGGCATTGTCCAGGTCGACTTCGGGCAGCACGATGCCGGGGTTTTTTGCATCCAGGCCGAGTGCGGCGCGCAGGCGGTGGGGTTTTGGGTGCAGTTTTTTAAGGTCGCTGGCGGCCTTGTTGGTGCCGATAAACGCAAAGATATCGATTTTGCCGCTGGCCATCAGCGCGCTGACGGTCTCGCGGCCGCTGCCGTAAATCACGTTGATCACGCCGGCCGGGAAGCTGTCGCGGAAGGCTTCCAGCAACGGGCGAATCAACAGCACGCCGAGTTTGGCCGGCTTGAACACCACCGTGTTGCCCATGATCAGCGCGGGGATCAGCGTGGTGAAGGTTTCGTTCAGCGGGTAGTTGTAGGGGCCCATGCACAGTGCCACGCCCAGCGGCACGCGGCGGATTTGGCCGAGGGTGTCCTGTTCCAGCTCGAAACGGCTGGAGCGGCGGTCGAGTTCTTTCAGGGCATTGATGGTGTCGGTGATGTAGTCGCAGGTGCGGTCGAATTCTTTTTGGGAGTCTTTGAGGTTTTTACCGATTTCCCACATCAGCAGCTTGACCACGGCCTCGCGCTGTTCGCGCATGCGCCGCAAAAAGGCTTCCACGTGCTGGATTCGATCGGCCACGCGCATCGTCGGCCATTCACCCTGGCCACGGTCGTAGGCACGCACGGCGGCGTCGAGGGCGGTGAGGGCGGTTTCGGCATCCAGCAGCGGCGTGCTGCCGATATGCACGCGCTCGTCGCCAAACTGCACCGGGCTTTGCACCTTGGCCAATGGGCCGTTCCACACTTGCAACTGACCGTCGACCAGGTAATCACGCTGTTCAATTGGCGCTCCCAGCTGGAATTGCGCGGGCACCTCGGCGGCGGAGGCGGGAAACAGCTGTGAGAGCAGGTTACTGGTGGTCATGTTGCTACCCCTGGAATAGTTGCAAAACATGACTAGAGAGTCACCCAACAACAGGCTCTATGGCAAGGCTTGCGCGCTTTATTGTACGCCTGCGGTTAAACTGCGCGGCTTTTCAGAAGGAGTTCACATGAGTCAGTACCAGCCGGGCATTCTCGCCGCACCGGTGCCGTTGCAGGCACGCCACCTGTTTTTCGCCGTCGATTCCCTCGCAGCCGTGCCCGCCGCGCTGGACGCGCTGGTGCAGTTGACGGATTCGGCCGCAGTGGTCGGTTTCGGTGAGCCGCTGGTAAACGCGCTGGGTGCCCAGGTTGCCGGGCTGCGCACGTTCCCCGCCGTCAGCGGACCGGGCGCGCATAACCCATCGACCCAACAGGCGTTGTGGGTGTGGTTGCACGGTGTGGACCGCGGTGAGTTGCTGTTACGCAGTCGCGCGTTTGAAAAGGCCTTGGCCCCGGCGTTCCGCCTGGTACAGATGACCGAAGGCTTCCGTTACAAGACCGGTTTCGACCTCACTGACTACGAAGACGGCACCGAAAACCCCCACGACGATGCCGCCGTTGAGGCCGCATTGACCGACAGCGGCGCCAGCTTCGCCGCGATCCAGCAATGGCAGCACGACCTCGATGGCTTCGCTGCATTGCCGGCGCAAGAGCGCGACCACATCATCGGCCGTCGCCATGGCGACAACGAAGAACTGGACGACGCCCCCGAATCCGCCCATACCAAGCGCACGGCCCAGGAAAGCTTCACGCCTGAAGCGTTTGTGGTACGCCGCTCCATGCCGTGGGCCGAGAACGGCCAGGCGGGGTTGATGTTTCTTGCGTTTGGCCATTCGTTCGACGCGTTTGAAGCGCAGTTGCGGCGCATGAGCGGGTTGGAAGACGGGATTGTCGATGGCTTGTACCGCATCAGCAAGCCGTTGACCGGTGGGTATTACTGGTGCCCGCCGGTGAAGGATGGGCATTTGGACCTGAGTGCGATTGACGTTACACCGCAAATCTAAAACTGTGGGAGCGGGCTTGCTCGCGAAGGCGGTGTATCAGTCAGAGTTTTATCAACTGATACACCGCCTTCGCGAGCAAGCCCGCTCCCACATTTGATCTCTGTTGCCTGATAAAAGTGGTTTAGATCACCCCGCACACCAACCGCTCACCCCGCCACCCAAGGGTTTTGGCATGTCGGAATGGTTGTCGCCACCGGCATGGATCATCAGCGCACGGCCTTTTATCTGGGCGATGGTTTTCAAGCGCGGCGCCAGCAGCGGGTTGCTGGAAGTGCTGTCCATGCTCACCTACAGCGCGAGCAGGTCGCCCAGGTGGCCGTCTGCATAAGGGCCCAGGTGCTTGCCGGCTTTTCCCCGAATAACCCAGGCAGATCAGCTGTTTTGCCTATCTGTCCACGCGAGCGGCATGGGCTTGAACAGTGGCATCATCCCTGCACCGCGGCAGTAGCTGCAGCCATACACGCCGAGTACCACCGGCTCTTTCACTTGAGGCTCCGGCGCGTGCTCGACCCAGGTGGGTGCGACAAACCGGTAGCCCTGGCCGGCGGCCGTGGCGATGAATGACGACTCATCGTCGCCCAGGGCGCGGCGCAGGGTCTTGATCTGCGTGCGCAGGTTGCATTCTTCCACCACCAGTTTCGGCCAGGCGAGGTCGAGCAATTCGGTTTTCGCCAGCAATTCGCCCGGCCGCGAGGCGAGGGCGATCAGCAAGGTCAGGGCGCGGTTGCCCAGGGGCACGGGTTGCCCGTGCTTGAGCAGCAGTTGACGTTGGGGCAGCAGTTGGAACGGGCCGAAGTGAATCTTGAAAGAAGCGTCATCGGTAAGGTGGCTGCGAGTCGAGTACGTCATGTCATTAAACCTTTTCGCGTTGGAAAACAGCCTGGCGCGGCTCCTTTTTGCGCCGGGCTGCCAGAGAGTCGGGATGCTGCTGATCAAAACCAAGTGCTTTCATATATAAGGCGCTGCTAACTAAACATTTCGGCTATTAGTGCAACTGTACTAATCAGTCATGCCATGTTAGTTGTGCGCAGGCACTAAGGTCCCGCGCGCCGAGCTATCAAACGCGATGATCAAGTCGCTTTTGTTACAAATGGAAATATCTGGAAAGTTGGGCAAAGGGCTATTAGCGAAAAATGTGAAGCACACCCGAAAAAAACGCTGAAGGGGCGTGCCCACACGCGCTAAAACCGAGGTGAAGGGCCGACTGCCTCGTTTTGGTCTGGCAGGTAGGCCCCGTAAACACTGGGTGTTGGCGTGTTTGGATTTTTTGGCAAAAGTTCAACGCTGCCAAAGGGATGAGTTTTTCTCAATGCCAGGTTGAGCCAAACCTTTCACACCGCGTATCTGAAACGTTTCACAAGCTTTCACAGCGAAGGCGTTTTGATCGTGAGTAGTATGGAACCCATGCAAACCAACGGCGGTTCGAAAGCTCACTGTCTGACGTTTTGGGCATTCACCGGTTTGCATACTTTCAGTTTGCTGTTGCGCAACTGAATAACTTCCCTATCGATGCAAGGAGATGAACATGGCTGATGTCCCACCAGTAAAAGCAGGCGGCGCCGACGACGCTATCGCGAAGATGGAAGCGACCTTCAACATGGCTATCGAGAAGTCGGCCAAGATCACCGAAATCAGCACCGCGAAAAAAGCTGAGCTCGACGCTACCAAACAGCGTCCGCAGAACTGATTTGCCAAACGGGCGGCGCCGGCGCTGCCCGTTTACCCATCGCTTGTCGCTTGAAAAAAACACTGCTTAACACACGTTGCACCGTTGTTGATCCACGCAGGCGTGCATGCGGCCTGTGATTCTCAAGGGGGCAAACCCGAATATGACAGCCTTGATTTCCTTGGGCCCGGTCGCCGGTATTGGCGCACCGACCCTGACTGTGACCGGCGGTTTGCACCAGGGCAGTTCCCTGGTGCTCGATCAGCCCGTCTACACCATCGGCGCGGACCTCGCGGCCGACCTGGTACTCAGCGATCCCGGCATTGCCGGCCTGCACCTGCGCCTGCGGTTTTTCGAAGGCGGCCAGGTGGCGGTCGAGGCCTTGGGCGGTGATGTGCTGCTGAGCGCCAATGTGCGTATTCCTCAAGGCAGCGGGCATCGCGCGCGCCTGCCGTTGCAACTACGCATCGGCACAGCGGGCGTGAGCCTGGCGCTGCCTGAAGGTGCAGAAAAACCCGCCGCCGCACCGCGCAAACTGACGCCGTGGATTGTGGCGGGCGCCTTATTGTTTCTCTGTGCAGGCGCGTTGGCCTTTCGCGGTGAAGCGCCGTTGGCTTCAGCGGGCAGCGTGGTTGAAGTGCCTGCGGTTAAAAAACCTTCCCGTGAACAAGCCAGGGCCTGGTTTGAGCAGCAGCTTCAAGTGGCTCATCTGGATGACATCAAAGTCAGCAATCTTAACGGCCAACTCAGCGCCACCGGAACCTTCGAACATTCGCAAAAACCGCAGTGGGTAGCGTTGCAACAGGCCTTTGATCAGCGCTACGGGCAGCAAATCGTGCTCAATCCGAAAGTCACGGTACGCGCTGATGCGGCGCGGCCGCGTGTGCGTTTTCAGGCCGTCTGGTTTGGCACCAACCCTTATGTGATCAACGACAGCGGCAAGCGCTTGTACCCCGGCGCAGCGCTGGCGGACAACTGGGTGCTGGAGCGCATCGAGAATAACCAAGTGATTCTCGCCAGGGGCGAGGAGCGCTTTACCTTCACGCTATGACCACGCTTTTTTAGCTAAGGCCCTGGGATGAAAGTCGAACCCCGCCCGTTAATTCCCAGTGATGTGCGCAGCGCGCCGGTCGAAGCCATTCGCCCGGTCAACTCGCGCCAGGCGACCGCCTTCGAAGCGGTCCTGAAAACCCGCAAGACCCAGACCCGCCGCTCGCTGCGCAGTGACCTGGAGGAACTCACCAGCGCCGCCGGCGTTGATTCGCTGCTGTTTGGCAGCGCCCGTTCCCTGGAGCTGCTGGAACACGTGATGGAACACATCCTGCCGACGCTGGACGCCGAGCCGGAAATCAAGGAACTGGCGCAAGCCTTGATCAGCGAAGAGATCGAAGTACGCCGCAACCTCGAACAGCAACGCTCGGAGGTACATGCCTGATGGCCCGCGATAACGACGACGCCGTGCAACTGCTCAAGGGCATTGGCGAGCTGTACCGGCGTAACGGCCAGTCCCAGCGCGCCCTGGTGATGTTGCTGATCGCCGTCAGTGTTGCGCCGCGTGACGGCGTGTTGTTGCGCTCACTGGTGCTGGCCTTCACCGACAGCGGCGACGCGACCCGCGCCCTCGGTGCGCTGGACCGCCTGGTGGCGTTGGAAGGCGAGTCCGCCAGCCTGTTGCTGTTGCGCGCCCGCGCGCTGTGGTACGGCGAGCGCAAGGACGAAGCGCGCCAGTGCTTCAAACGCTACCTGGCCGCACGCAGGGCCAGCGCATGAGTGCAATGAATCGCTTGAACAACCTCGCGCGCATGGCCGCGCAGCGCACTGACGTGATCATCGTCGCGTTCATGCTGATGGCGATTGTGATGATGATCATCCCGCTGCCCACCTACCTGGTGGATGCGCTGATCGGCCTCAATATCGCCTTGAGCATCCTGATTCTGATCGTCGCGTTCTACATCGGCCATTCCGTGGAGTTCTCCGCGCTGCCGCCGCTGATCCTGCTGAGCACGCTGTTTCGCTTGTCCTTGTCGATCACCACCACCCGTCTGATCCTGCTGCACGGCGACGCCGGCCATATCGTCAAGGCCTTCGGTGATTTCGTGATCGCCGGCCAAGTGGTGGTGGGCATGGTGGTGTTCCTGATCATCACCGTGGCGCAGTTCGTGGTGATCACCAAGGGCGCCGAGCGCGTGGCGGAAGTGGCCGCGCGGTTCACCCTGGACGCGATGCCCGGCAAACAGATGAGCATCGACAACGACCTGCGCAACGGCGATATCGACCAGGCCGAAGCCCGTCGTCGCCGGTCGCGCCTGGAGCGTGAAAGCCAGATGTTCGGCGCGATGGACGGCGCGATGAAATTTGTGAAGGGTGACGCCATCGCCGGTCTGGTGATTCTGGCGGTCAACCTGCTCGGCGGCATGATGATCGGCATGATCGAGCGTGACATGCCGTTCGGCGTGGCGGTGCACACCTACTCGTTGCTGACCGTGGGTGACGGCCTGATCGCACAGATCCCGGCGCTGCTGATTTCGGTGGCGGCGGGTACCGTGGTCACCCGGGTCAACAGCGACGGTGAAGCCGGCGACTTGGGCAGCGAGATCATCAAGCAACTGGGCGCCAGCTACCGCGCGCTGGGTTTGACCGCCTTGATCATGATCGGCGTGAGCCTGTTGCCGGGCTTTCCGACCTGGGTGTTCCTCGGTTTGTCTTTGGCCTTTGGCGGCGCAGCGTTTGTGATGTATCGCCGCCGTAACGGTCTGCCCCAGGGCGAGATGGAAGTGCTGGCCGAGTTGCCGGAGCCAGTGGTGGAAGTCCAGGCTGAACTGGATGACAACCTGCTGCCCGACACCCGTGTGCTGCTGACCATCGGCAACAGCCTGTCGCACAGTGCACCGCGCCAGTTGCTGCGCCAACGTATTGAAGCCTTGTGTCACGACATCCGCACTGAGCTGGGCGTGGACGTGCCGGTGCCGGGCATTTACATGGAAACCAAGGCTCCGCCGGGCGGTTTTCGCGTGTCACTGGAAGGCGTGCCGGTGAGCGAAGGCGAGATGCCGGTCAACTGCCTGCTGTTGCAGGATGACCCGGTGCATGTGCAACTGCTCGACATCGCGACCCTTCAGGCTGATTCGCCGCTCAATGGCCGCAACGCCCACTGGATCGAACGCCAGCACGAAGAGACCTTGCGCAACGCCGGCATCGGTTTCCTGCTGCCCGACGAAGTCCTGCGTGGCGTGCTGGAACGCAGCCTGCGCCGTTATGCCGCTGACTTCCTCGGCATTCAGGAAACCCGCTTGCTGCTGGAGCGTACCGAAGCCACTTACGGCGAACTGGTCAAAGAAGCCCTGCGCCTGGTGCCGCTGCAACGCGTCGCCGAAACCTTGCGCCTGTTGGTGGGCGAAGGCGTGTCGATCCGCAACCAGCGCGCGTTGCTCGAAGCGATGGTGGAGTGGGGCGCCCGCGAGACGGATGCCGGTCGTTTGGCCGAACACTTGCGTGCGGCGCTGGCGCGGCAGATCAGCCATCAATACGCCGACCGCAATCGGGTGATCGGCGCGCTGGTATTGGCCCCGGGTCTGGAAGACCAATTGCGCGCCTCACTGCGTCGCCAGGAACCCCAACGTGAATTGATCCCTGAAGAAGTCAGCCGCGCCTTGCTCGTTCAACTGCGCCAGGCCTGCGAGAACACTCGCGAGGCGAACAGCGCGGTGCTGCTGGTGCACCCGGAACTGCGCCGCAGCCTGCGCCGCCTGGTATTGCGTGGCGAGCTCGAGCTGGCCGTGCTGTCCTTCCGCGAGCTCGCCACCGAGTACAATCTGCAAGCGCTGGTGACGATAAGCCTTACCGATATCTCTAACCGCCGCGCGCCTGCCGCGGCTTCCGTCACCCCCCTGGCGTCTGCCTCATGATGCGTTTTTGTATGCTGTTGCTGAGTGTGTTTGCGAGTGTGTGCCAGGCTCAGGAAATTGCCGCGGGTGCGGGTGGCTCGATTAATCTGGCGTCCGGTGAAGGGCGCATTCTGCATTTCGTTGCGCCGGTGGAGTCGGTGCTGGTGGCCGAGCCCAACGTGGCCGACCTGCAAGTGGTGTCGCCGGGCACGCTCTACATTTTTGGCAAGGCACCGGGCAATACCAGCCTGATTGCCCTGGGTGAAAACGGTAAACAATTGGCGAGCCTGAACCTGGCCGTCAGCAGCGGTACCCAAGGCGTCACCGCGCCCATGCAGGAACTGCACCCGGGCAACCGCGCGCAGATCACGGGCGCCGGTAACCGCTTGATCGCCAAGGGCACCGTCGGTTCGGTGGCTGAAGCGACAGACCTTAACGCGCTGCTCAACCCTCAGGGCCAGGGCTTTCAAAGCGCGATCAACACCACTGAATACGCAGGTTCTGCCCAGGTGAACCTGCGCGTGCGCTTTGCCGAGGTGTCGCGTTCAGAGCTGCTGCATTACGGCGTGAACTGGAATGCGATGTTCAACAACGGCACGTTTTCCTTTGGCCTGATCACCGGCGGCGGCCTGGCGGCGGCGACTGCCGGGGGCCTGGCCACGGCGGGTACAGGTTCGGGCAATGTGAACATCGACGGCATGCTTGACGCATTGCAGGCCAACGGTGTGCTGCAGATTCTGGCCGAGCCGAATATCACCGCCATGACCGGCCAGACCGCGAGCTTTCTCGCCGGTGGTGAAGTGGCGATTCCGGTACCGGTGAACCGTGACCTGGTGGGCATTGAATACAAGTCCTTCGGTGTGTCGCTGCTGTTCAACCCGACCTTGCTGCCCAACGGCCGTATTGCCCTGCAAGTGCGTCCGGAAGTCAGCAGTGTGGTCAGTGGCGGCACCGTCGATTTCGGCAACTTCCATGTGCCGTCGTTCAGCGTGCGCCGCGCCGATACCCGGGTGGAAGTCGGCAGCGGGCAGACGTTTGCCATTGCCGGCCTGTTCCAGCGTGAGAGCAGCCAGGACATCGAGAAGCTGCCCTTGCTGGGTGACTTGCCGATCCTGGGCAACCTGTTTCGCTCCAAGCGTTTCCAGCGCAATGAAACCGAATTGGTGATTTTGATCACGCCGTATCTCGTGGAGCCGGTGCGCGGTCGCACCCTCGCCACGCCTCTGGACGCACCGCCGGTTACCGCAGCGGCCACCGGACCGCGCAGCGGCGGGGCGTTCGGTTTCTACATGAATTGAGGAGGGGCCTGCGATGACTGTTTTGCGTGTGTTGATGCTGTTGCCCCTGGCGCTGATGGGCTGCCAGACTCACTTGGCGCCGGTGTATTACTCACCCGAGTACCGCGCGGATGGTTTGCCGACTCAGTGTCAGCAGCCGCCGGCGACTGACACGATCGGGTTGGATGAGGATTTCAAACCGACGTTGCCGTTGGGGTGTGCGAATAATTTGAATTTGATGCAGATGGTGGAGCGTAAGCAGGACCTGACTCAGGGCCGCGCCACCGGACCTGCCATGGCCGCACCGGTTGGGCGGGCGGCGCAGGTGTATATCGAGGGGTTTGATCGGGAGCAGTTGCAGCGGCGTAAGGATCAGCAAGAGGCCAAGGCTGGCGCTACTGGAGGTCAGCAATGACCGGGCCTGACTTGATCGTTCCCACGCTCCGCGTGGGAATGCCTCCTGTGACGCTCCGCGTTACGCTTTGGGACGCGGAGCGTCCCGGGCTGCATTCCCACGCAGAGCGTGGGAACGATCAATGTGGCAGCTGGCTCCCGGCCAACCCAAATCTCCCTGACACCCCCCATTCAAACTGTGGGAGCTGGCTTGCCTGCGATGGCGCCCTCCCAGCCAACCCATATCTCCCTGACACTCCCCATTCAAACTGTGGGAGCGGGCTTGCTCGCGAAAGCTATGTGTTAGGCGCTAAAGGTTTTTGGTTGGAGTACATATCCATTGCTGGGGTAACGGCTGAGTATGGTTCCGCTCTTACAGCGGGTCACTTTTGGAAAGGCCCAAAAGTAACCAAAAGGCCTTCGCCCCACCACTCGGTGCCTCGCCTAGGCTCGGCATGCCCTCACTCCGGCTTGAATCCGTGGGCCGCCGCGATGGGCCATCCTTGGCCCAGCGCGGCTAACCCGG
>NZ_MSDF01000008.1 GCF_002022275.1 Pseudomonas fluorescens | reverse complement strand
AGCCAGCTCCCACATTGGAGCTTCACCGGGTTTGAGGTGGGTGCTTGCCGCAAGAACGATTTCTTGCGGCGAATAAGGAATTAAATGTGGGAAGTTATTACCCGTTAGAGCAGCCATTGCCCATGACTTGATAGTTCAGAATATGCCGCTGACCTTGTGAGTCTTCATATTCCATTTGCACTGGAACAACTTCGCACACTTCCGGAACTTCACTCATGGAGAGTACTTTGGCAACGTCCAAGTGGGTGCTGTAGGTGTAGTCCTCAACCAACGGTGCGTTCTGGTCGGCCAGTTCAGTCGGGGCTTCATCGGCCAGGGCGGCGGTGGCGCACAAGCTGCTGAGGGCCATAACTATTAAAGCTTTCATTGCGGTATTTACCTTCTTCAGGGCGAAAGGGGTCACGAGGCCCTTGTGAGGCCACGTGTGTAACTTAAGAGTTGGGAAGTTCGGATTAACGTTGCCTTCGTGGGGGCTGTTGCGTTGTTAATCACGGTGCCTTGTTGGCGGAGTTGATTTTAGGCCTGCGGGTTATATTCATATACCCGTGCTTTTGATAAACACTATTGGCGGTTTTTGTAACAATCCCGTGGTAAAGCTTTTTTCATCAAGCCGCAAAGCGCCACAGGGCGCGGGCCAGAGCCGTAAATGGGTATGGCATGGCAATTTGTAGGGGCTTGTTACTACCATCGTCGAATGGTTCTATGGGGGCGCCCCGGCTACAACAGGGCATACAAAAACAACGATTGTCACCGAGGTAAGAAAGATGAGTGCGGCTTCCCTGTACCCCGTTCGCCCCGAAGTAGCAGCCAACACGCTGACCGACGAGGCGACTTACAAGGCCATGTACCAGCAGTCGGTGGTCAACCCCGATGGCTTCTGGCGCGAGCAAGCCAAGCGCCTTGACTGGGTCAAGCCTTTCACCGCGGTGAAGCAGACCTCTTTCGACGACCACCATGTCGACATCAAATGGTTTGCCGATGGCACCCTGAACGTTTCCTACAACTGCCTGGACCGTCACCTCGCCGAGCGCGGCGACCAGGCGGCAATCATCTGGGAAGGCGACGACCCCTCCGAAAGCCGCACCATCACCTACCGCGAGCTGCATGAAGAAGTCTGCAAGTTCGCCAACGCCTTGCGCGGCCAGGATGTGCACCGCGGCGACGTGGTGACTATCTATATGCCGATGATCCCCGAGGCGGTGGTCGCCATGCTGGCGTGTACCCGCATCGGTGCGATTCACTCGGTGGTGTTTGGCGGTTTTTCCCCGGAAGCCCTGGCCGGTCGCATCATCGACTGTAAGTCGAAGGTGGTGATCACGGCCGACGAAGGCATCCGCGCCGGTAAGAAGATTCCGCTGAAGGCTAACGTCGACGACGCGCTGACCAACCCGGAAACCAGCAGCATCCAGAAAGTCATCGTGTGCAAGCGCACCAATGGCGCGATCAAGTGGAACCAGCATCGCGACATCTGGTACGAAGACCTGATGAAAGTGGCGGGCACCGTGTGCGCGCCGAAAGAGATGGGCGCTGAAGAAGCCCTGTTCATCCTTTATACCTCCGGCTCCACCGGCAAGCCGAAGGGCGTGCAACACACCACCGGCGGTTACCTGCTCTACGCCGCCCTGACCCACGAGCGCGTGTTCGACTACCGCCCGGGCGAAATCTACTGGTGCACCGCCGACGTCGGCTGGGTCACCGGCCACACCTATATCGTCTACGGCCCGCTGGCGAATGGCGCGACCACGCTGCTGTTCGAAGGCGTGCCGAACTACCCGGACATCACCCGCGTCGGCAAAATCGTCGACAAGCACAAGGTCAATATCCTCTACACCGCGCCAACCGCGATCCGCGCGATGATGGCGTCTGGCACTGCGGCGTGCGAAGGCGTGGACGGCAGCAGCTTGCGTTTGCTCGGTTCGGTGGGTGAGCCGATTAACCCGGAAGCGTGGGACTGGTACTACAAGAATGTCGGCCAATCCCGTTGCCCAATCGTCGATACCTGGTGGCAGACCGAAACCGGCGCCACCCTGATGAGCCCGCTGCCGGGTGCGCACGCACTCAAGCCGGGTTCGGCGGCGCGGCCATTCTTTGGCGTGGTGCCGGCGCTGGTGGACAACCTGGGCAACATCATCGAAGGCGCCGCCGAAGGCAATCTGGTGATCCTCGATTCGTGGCCGGGCCAGGCGCGCACGCTGTACGGCGACCATGACCGTTTTGTTGATACCTATTTCAAGACCTTCCGTGGCATGTACTTCACCGGTGACGGCGCGCGTCGCGATGAGGACGGCTACTGGTGGATCACCGGGCGTGTGGACGACGTGTTGAACGTGTCCGGCCACCGCATGGGCACTGCCGAGATTGAAAGTGCCATGGTTGCGCACCCGAAAGTCGCTGAGGCCGCTGTGGTGGGTGTGCCGCATGACATCAAGGGGCAGGGCATTTATGTGTATGTCACGCTGAAAAACGGCGAAGAGCCGAATGAAGCGTTGCGCCTGGAGCTGAAAAACTGGGTGCGTAAGGAGATCGGGCCGATTGCTTCGCCGGATGTGATTCAGTGGGCGCCGGGGTTGCCGAAGACGCGCTCGGGGAAAATCATGCGACGGATTCTGCGCAAGATTGCCACGGCTGAATATGACGGGTTGGGGGATATCTCCACCCTGGCTGATCCGGGGGTGGTGGCGCATTTGATTGAGACGCACAAGGGCATGAACGCCGCCTAAGGCCGCGTACAGAGCCCCATTCGGTGAACGCCGGGTGGGGCTTTTTTGTGGGATCTCGAAACTCATGGAGATCAAATGTGGGAGCTGGCTTGCCTGCGATGAGGGTGTGTCAGGCGCAGGTGGGCGAACTGATGGATTGCTATCGCAGGCAAGCCAGCTCCCACAGGTGGAATGCATTTCACAGTGACTGTCAGTGGTGGCTTACAGGACCGCTTAACCACCAAGCCAATAAATATCGGTTTTTCATGTAGGGCATTTCCGAATGTTACCGCCACCGCGAAATGTGTAACCCCGCGCCCAATCCTGAGGCAATGCGCTACGCCAACGCCCCGAAAAACCCCATTCCAGACACCCCCGGAAATAAGATTAAACGCCAGACTTGCCGTGCTAGAAGGGTTTGCGAATAATAGGCCCGCTATTTGCAGCATCAACAGGTTTAATATCTTTTGTCTCTGCATAAAAAACAGAGGCTGTCAATGTGCTGGATCCGCTTTCTCAGTGCTTCTGTAAATTGTTGTCGCATTGAGGAAATATCGGCTTCCGGCCTGTCGTTAGAATGCCGATCACTCGCTCGTCGTCTCCGGTGTTGAACCGGTGTAGGACGCAGCACCGCTATTCGGTTTCATTTAAGTCGCATGGTGGGCCCTGGCTCATACTGCTTATTGCCCTATACCGATGGAGTCCCAAGATGAAGAAACTCGTGCTGTTGGGCGCCCTGGCGCTGTCCGTGCTGTCCATGCAGGCTTTCGCTGATGAGAAGCCCCTGAAGATTGGTATCGAAGCGGCTTACCCTCCGTTTGCCTCGAAGGCGCCGGATGGCAGCATCGTGGGTTTTGACTACGACATCGGCAACGCCCTGTGCGCAGAGATGAAGGTCAAGTGTGTGTGGGTCGAGCAAGAGTTCGACGGCCTGATCCCGGCGCTGAAAGTGCGCAAGATCGACGCGATCCTGTCGTCCATGTCCATCACCGAAGACCGCAAGAAGTCCGTGGACTTCACCACCCGCTACTACCTGACCCCGGCGCGCCTGGTGATGAAGGAAGGCACCACCGTCAGCGACAGCCTGGATGAATTGAAAGGCAAGAAAATCGGCGTGCAGCGCGGTTCGATCCACGATCGCTTCGCCAAGGAAGTCCTGGCCCCTAAAGGCGCCACCGTGGTTCCTTACAGCTCGCAGAACGAAATCTACCTGGACGTAGAAGCCGGTCGCCTCGACGGCACCGTAGCTGACGCCACCCTGCTGCAAGACGGCTTCCTGAAAACCCCGGCCGGTAAAGGCTACGCGTTTGTAGGCCCACAATTCACCGACGTTAAATACTTCGGCGACGGCGTCGGCATCGCAGTGCGCAAAGGCGACAAGGCTGACCTGGACAAGATCAACGCGGCCATCGCGGCGATCCGTGCCAACGGCGAATACAAGAAAATCCAGGACAAGTACTTCGACTTCGATATTTACGGCGCTGACCCTAAGTAACTCGACGCGGCTGTCTGTCCCAAATGGCGCAAGCAACAGAATTCCTGAGGTTTGCGCCATTTTTTCATCCCCCTTTTCGAGGACCTGAATCATGTTGAAAGGCTACGGGGCCGTCATCCTCGATGGCGCATGGTTGACGCTTCAGCTCGCCTTGTCGTCCATGGCCTTGGCCATCGTTCTGGGTCTGATCGGGGTCGCGTTACGCCTGTCGCCGGTGCGCTGGCTGGCCTGGCTGGGTGACTTGTACTCCACGGTGATCCGCGGGATCCCCGACCTGGTGCTGATCCTGCTGATTTTCTACGGCGGTCAGGACCTGCTTAACCGCGTCGCGCCGATGCTTGGCTTTGACGACTATATCGACTTGAACCCCTTGGCCGCCGGTATCGGCACCTTGGGTTTCATCTTTGGCGCCTACCTCTCGGAAACGTTTCGTGGCGCCTTCATGGCCATTCCCAAGGGCCAGGCCGAAGCCGGCCTGGCGTATGGCATGAGCAGTTTCCAGGTGTTTTTCCGGGTGATGGTGCCGCAGATGATTCGGCTGGCCATCCCTGGTTTTACCAACAACTGGCTGGTATTGACCAAGGCCACCGCGCTGATTTCGGTGGTGGGCCTGCAAGACATGATGTTCAAGGCCAAGCAGGCGGCAGACGCCACCCGCGAGCCTTTTACCTTCTTCCTCGCAGTGGCGGCGATGTACCTGGTGATCACCAGCGTTTCGTTGCTGGCCCTGCGTTACCTTGAGAAGCGCTACTCGGTAGGCGTAAGGGCGGCTGATCTATGATCTTCGACTACAACGTCATTTGGGAGGCCATGCCGCTGTACCTCGGCGGCTTGCTGACCACCCTGAAACTGCTCGCCATCTCGCTGTTCTTCGGCCTGCTCGCCGCCTTGCCCCTGGGCTTGATGCGCGTGTCCAAGCAGCCGATCGTCAACGGCGCGGCCTGGCTGTTCACCTACGTGATTCGCGGCACGCCGATGCTGGTGCAGTTGTTCCTGATCTACTACGGCCTGGCCCAGTTTGACGCCGTGCGCGAAAGTTTCCTGTGGCCGCTGCTGTCCAGCGCCACGTTCTGCGCGTGCCTGGCCTTTGCGATCAACACCAGCGCCTACACCGCCGAAATCATTGCCGGTAGCCTGCGGGCCACACCGAATGGAGAGATCGAAGCGGCCAAGGCCATGGGCATGTCGCGTTACAAGCTATACCGCCGCATCCTGCTGCCGTCGGCCCTGCGCCGGGCGCTGCCGCAGTACAGCAACGAAGTGATCATGATGCTGCAGACCACGAGCCTGGCGTCCATCGTGACCCTGATCGACATCACCGGTGCCGCGCGCACGGTGAACGCGCAGTTCTACCTGCCGTTTGAGGCCTATATCACCGCCGGCGCGTTCTACCTGTGCCTGACTTTCATCCTGGTGCGCTTGTTCAAGTTGGCCGAAGGCCGCTGGCTGAGCTACCTGGCTCCACGGAAGCATTGATATGGAACGCATCGATCACCTGTTGCCCTGGGGTCACCTGGGCTGCGAGCGCCAGCTGAGCGTGTTTCGTTTCGGCGGCGGCGAGCGCAAGGCTTATATCCAGGCCAGCTTGCACGCCGACGAATTGCCGGGGATGCGCGCGGCCTGGGAGCTGAAAAAGCGCCTGACCGAACTGGAAGCGCAAGGCGCCCTCAATGGCGTGATCGAACTGGTACCGGTGGCCAACCCGATGGGGCTGGGCCAGCTGCTGCAAGGCAGCCACCAGGGGCGTTTCGAGATTGGCAGCGGCAAGAATTTCAACCGCGATTTTGTTGAGTTGAGCGAGCCGGTCGCAACGCTGCTCGACGGCAAGCTCGGCGATGATCCCCACGCCAATGTGCGCATGATCCGCCAGGCGATGACCGATGCCCTCGCCGCATTGCCTGCGCCGAGCAGCCAATTGCAGGGCATGCAACGTGTATTACTGAGCCACGCCTGCACCGCCGATGTGGTCCTCGACCTGCATTGCGACGCCGAGGCCGCGCTGCACATGTACGCGCTGCCCCAGCACTGGCCGCAGTGGCGCTCGCTGTCGGCGCACCTGGGGGTGAAAGTCGGCCTGCTGGCGGAAGACTCCGGCGGCAGTTCGTTTGATGAAGCCTGTTCACTGCCGTGGCTGCGTTTGTCCCAGGTGTTTCCCGAGGCGCAGATTCCCTTGGCGTGCCTGGCGACGACGCTGGAGCTGGGCGGCCAGGCCGACACCGGCCGCGATGAAGCGATCTTCCACGCCGAAGGCATCCTCGCGTTCCTCGCCGAGCAGGGCCTGATCAAAGGCGAGTGGCCCGCACCGCAACACGAACCGTGCGAAGGCCTGCCTTTTGAAGGCACCGAATTGTTGTTCGCGCCCCACGCCGGGGTGATCAGTTACCTGCGCAAGGCGGGTGACGTGATCGAAAAAGGCGAGCCCATTTTTGAAGTGATTGATCCCCTGACCGATCGCGTGAGCATTGTGCGCGCGGGCACGTCCGGGGTGTTGTTTGCCGTTGAACGGCTACGTTATGCCCAAGCGGGTTTCTGGCTGGCCAAGGTGGCGGGGCGCGAAGCGCTGCGTCACGGGCGCTTGCTCAACGACTGACCACCTGTTTTTGTGAGAACCGACCGCATGTACAAACTTGAAGTCCAAGACCTGCATAAACGCTATGGCAGTCATGAAGTGCTCAAAGGCGTGTCCCTGGCCGCCGCGGCCGGTGATGTGATCAGCATCATCGGGTCCAGTGGTTCGGGCAAAAGTACCTTTTTGCGCTGCATCAACCTGCTCGAGCAACCCCACGCCGGCAAGATTCTGCTCAACAACGAAGAGCTGAAACTGGTGGCCAACAAGGACGGTGCCATGAAGGCCGCCGACCCGAAACAGCTGCAGCGCATGCGTTCGCGCCTGTCGATGGTGTTCCAGCACTTCAACCTGTGGTCGCACATGACCGCGCTTGAAAACGTGATGGAAGCGCCGGTGCACGTGTTGGGCATGTCGAAAAAAGACGCGCGTGAAAAGGCCGAGCACTACCTGGCGAAAGTCGGCGTGGGCCATCGTAAGGATGCGTTCCCCGGCCACATGTCCGGCGGCGAGCAGCAGCGCGTGGCGATCGCCCGTGCCCTGGCGATGGAGCCCGAGGTGATGCTGTTCGACGAACCGACCTCGGCACTCGACCCGGAACTGGTCGGTGAAGTGCTCAAGGTCATGCAGGACCTGGCCCAGGAAGGCCGCACCATGGTGGTGGTGACTCACGAAATGGGCTTTGCCCGTGAAGTGTCAAACCAGCTGGTGTTCTTGCACAAAGGCATTGTTGAAGAACGTGGCAACCCGCGTGAAGTGCTGGTCAATCCTCAGTCCGAGCGTTTGCAGCAGTTTTTGTCGGGTAGCTTGAAATAATCAAGACTGCTTTTGTGCACTGAGTGAGTGCATGCTCCACAGTCTTGAGAATGTGCCCAATTCCCCTGTGGGAGCTGGCTTGCCTGCGATAGCGGTCTATCAGAAACAGATGTGCCCACTGACCCACCGCCATCGCAGGCAAGCCAGCTCCCACATTGGATCTCCACATGTTTTGAGATTTGTATTCGTTTCCGGGCTAGCATTGGCCTTTGTCTTCATTACCGTTACTCGCTTCGGATAGCACTCCATGACCGCCCATAAAATTGGTTTCCTGATTTGGCCCAGCACAAAAGCCCTGACGCTTGCGCTGGCTGAGGAGGCCTTGCGCGTTGCTCAGCGGGTGCATCCGGACGTGGTTTACGAGCTGTCGTTCCTGCTCGCCGAACCGTCCATCGAAGGCGCCTGGCAACTGCCGGGTGAGCCGTGGGCCGGCAAGCTTGAAGGTTTCCAGAAACTGTTCCTGCTGGCGGACGAACCGCCGACCGTGATTGCCTCGCAACTGAGCACCGCGCTCAAACAGCTGGTGCGTGCCGGTTGCGTGATCGGCGGTTTGTCGGCCGGGGTCTATCCGCTGGCCCAGTTGGGCTTGCTGGATGGCTACCGCGCCGCCGTGCACTGGCGCTGGCAGGACGATTTCGCCGAGCGTTTCCCCAAGGTCATCGCCACCAGCCACCTGTTTGACTGGGACCGCGACCGCCTGACCGCCTGCGGCGGCATGTCGGTACTCGACCTGCTGCTGGCGGTACTCGCCCGTGACCACGGCGCCGAACTGGCCGGTGCGGTGTCCGAAGAATTGGTGGTGGAGCGCATCCGCGAAGGCGGCGAGCGCCAGCGCATTCCCCTGCAAAACCGCCTGGGTTCCAGCCATCCAAAGCTGACCCAAGCCGTTCTGCTGATGGAAGCCAACATCGAAGAGCCGCTGACCACTGACGAAATCGCCCAGCACGTGTGCGTGTCGCGACGACAACTCGAGCGCATCTTCAAGCAATACCTCAACCGCGTCCCGAGCCAGTACTACCTGGAACTGCGCCTGAACAAGGCACGCCAGATGTTGATGCAAACCAGCAAGTCGATCATCCAGATCGGCCTGTCGTGCGGCTTCTCCTCGGGGCCGCACTTCTCCAGCGCCTACCGTAATTTCTTTGGCGCCACCCCGCGTGAAGACCGCAACCAGCGGCGCAGCAGCAGCCCGTTCGAGCTGTCGTCGGTGCCGTCCGAGCGCGGCTGAGTTTTTATTCCTCGCCCTCTTCTTCAGATTGGGTGTCGCTGAGCGTTGCCTCGGGCTGTCGTGCTTCAGGCACGTTAAAGTCCACGGCGGTACGACGGTAGTAATGGCGCAGCTTGGCTTTTGTCTCAGGGGAGAAGTCGTTGCTGCCCAGATCGAAGTTGTCAGCCCGGTCAGCGTCTAACTCAAACAAATCGTCAGGCAGCTCGGTCATTCGGTTGTCGCTCAAGTCCAGTACATCGAGCCGTGGCAGGTTGAACACTCCGTGAGGGGGCTCGGTCAGGCCGGCGTTTTCGATCATCAGGGTTTCCAGTGCGGACATTTTGCTGACGTCCGGGGACATTCCCAATTCGGTGTTATGACTCAGGTCCAGGTATTCAAGCGCGTGCAGGTCGCTCAAGCCTGCGGCGCTCTCAGGCGTCAAGCGCAGAGTGCTTTGAGCCAGAATAAGCCGCTTGAGCTTCGGTAGTTTGAAGACGCCGGCGGGAATGTCTTGCAAGGTATAACGGTGGACAAACAGGCTTTCCAGGTTGGGAAAACGCTCGAGAAAACCCTCTGGGATTGATGTGGTGCCCTCTGCCCTCAGTTCCAGCCTGGAAATAGGTTCAAAGTCGACCCGCAGCACCGGCAGGTCGCCGAGCAGCGGCATGGTTAACGTCATGTCGTGGAAGTTGGTCGGGGGCTCCTGTTCTGGATCCAGGCTGGTCTCGCGTCGCCAACCTTCCTCCATCAGTGTCTTGAGTTGGTTTCGAAGGATTTGTTGCCGCGCCCGGGCGTCTTCGTCCAGGGGCGCGCCCGTGTGTTCTGCGGGTACGTTCGCCGCCCAGTCTCCCAAGTCCGCTTGCAGACGCTCGTAGTCTGCTTTCAGGCGTACCAGGATCGCCATCGAGTCATCCAGCCCACCGGGTTGCCTGAAAATAAAGTTATTGGCTTCATTGGCGGTGTAGGTGGGGTAAAGCTCATTGACCAGTCGACGTTCGGCGGGATGAGCGTCCGCGCCAAAGTGTTCGCCGGTCTGCTGGCAATAGCGCTTGATGTGCGCAAGCGTCGCGCGTGAGAGGGGGTTGCCTGACAAATCAAAAATGCTGGCGGTTTCTCGGGGGGCGTCGAAGAGAGTGGCGGGCAACCTTCTCAAATAGTTGTTGCCCAGGTTGGCACTCGTCAATTGAGGGTGGTTGAGCAAGCCTTCGGG
This sequence comes from Pseudomonas fluorescens, assembly GCF_002022275.1. GTDB lineage: Bacteria > Pseudomonadota > Gammaproteobacteria > Pseudomonadales > Pseudomonadaceae > Aquipseudomonas > Aquipseudomonas fluorescens_AJ. The sequence continues at coordinate 94,971 of NZ_MSDF01000008.1, read as the reverse complement.
AAATTGGGAAATGTGGGTGCGGCTCAGGTTCAGCGTCTGCAAGTTGACCATGGGTCTAAGGTCCGGGGAGAGCGACAATTGGTTGTTGTTAGCGAGATCCAGATGTCGCAGCCCGGTCAGCGTGGCAAGGTCTGCACGGCTTTGGATGGAGAGGTGGAGGTTGCAGTTGCGCATCGTCAGGCTGTTGAGATGAGGCATCCCCATGACCTCTGCGGGGATTGTGTTGAGGGCAATATCGCGGATGTCCAACGCGCGCAGATCGGGGAAGTGAGTCAGGAAGGCGGGTGCGTCTCGGGTGGTGTGGTAGCCCTTCAAATGCAGACTGGAAATGAAGTTAAAGCGTGTATTCACACTGGGGAGTTCGCCGTATACGGGGTCGAGTTCCAATAAGTGGCCTTCGCTATAGGCTGGATCAGGTGGAGCTTCATGGCGCCAGGCACTGATCAGCTGGCGAACCCATCTCTCGCGAGCGAGTCGCTCATTGACGATTGTCGAGAAAGGGAGGGGTATTTCAGTGCCGAGCAAGGTTTGCGGAGCGTTGAGGCGCCAGGTCGATAGGCTGTTTTCGAGGTGTGAAAACTCGTTCTTCAGGTATTGAAGCGTGCGCAGTGCAGAACCAGGCTGACCTCGAATGAAGGTCAAAGCACGGGCGCCCTGTACCGGGGTCAGGCGGGGGTAGAGCTCGTGCAATAGCTGCGCATCCAGGCTGCTGTCCGGTGTTGCGGAAGGAGCGGTGTAGCTCTCCATGCCGCCGGGCAGGCGCATCAGGCTCGGATCGTAAAAGGGTTTGCGCAGGGGGTGATCGGCCAGCAGAGTGCCCAGCGCTTCGCGCGTCAGGGTGTGTTGACGCAGGGTTTGCCTCAGCCGCGGGCCTTGGCCGATGTGAATGCCCAGTGCGTTACGCTGCGCGTCAGGCAGTGCCTGGAGCACGGCCGTATAAAAGTCGGTTGCTCCAAACAGGGTGCCCTTGCCGTCGTCGGGAATGTAATCGCCTCCGACCGTGCACACGAGCGTGCGTTGTGTCGGCGCCTGGGGGCTACCGATAGCATCTCGTACCCTGCCCGTACGGCTGAAATCGGTAATGACCAGGCGCACCTGCGGCGACCATCCCGGCAGGTTTTCCAGCGAATGCAGGGCGAGGCGGTATGTGTCGTTGCTTTGCAGGGCGTCCATGTACAGTCCTTCATGGGCCCGGCTGATGCGCACTTCATGGGCCGCCCAGCGTGCGCGCTCAATCACCGATGGGGGCATTTTGCCTTGATCGATGTCCAGCAACTCTTGACCCGTGGCGCCACGTAAAACCTCCTCGGCAGCGCTCTTTGGCAGGCTGGAGGTGGTGTCGATGATTTTTTGCAGGCGCGCGTTATCGGTTACCTCCATTTTTCGATAGTGCGAGGCAAACAGGCTGGCGCGTTCGTCCTGGGCCCGGCGCGCCAACCGTTTGCGCAGTGTCGCGGTGCGCAGGTGCATCGGTACGGTGGGCGTGTGGGGTTCTTCCTCAAGCAAGGCTTTGCGCTCTTTCTCGTTCAAGGTCTCCAGCAAGGTTTTCAGCAGGTCACCATTGTTCATCTGGGCTTCGTGTATTTGCGCCACGGCGGCGTTTTCGTGACCTTGATGCTCCCAGACGGTTTCACCTTTTGCGTTGAGAAACCTCAGCGTCTTGGATTCGGGCCACAAGCCAGTCTGGCTCAGCAGCCATAGTTGGGTTTGCGAATCGGCTTTTTGATAAATCAGAGGATCGTCACTGTTCATCTGGTCGATGAAGGCCTGTAACTGCTCATCGATCCTGACGCGCTTGAGTGCGTCGACCAGCAGCGGGGGCGGCGGCTGGCGGTCCAGGTACATTTTGCGCAGGGCGCCATCGTCGGTCCCGCTGATGCGTTGAGCCAATTCAAGGCCGGCGTCACTGACGCCGTCTGCCGGCGGGCCGAGGCGACGCAGCAGGGTGTTGCGATCCCACGTCATCGGACGATCTTGTGGGGTTATCCAGGCACCCTTGCCATTGCCGATTATCCGCGGGCGGTAGGCGTGCGCACGGGTGGGGTGTGCAAGGAAAGCGTCGCCCGTGTGTTGCTTGACGGAAAAATGCTGCCCGTTGAGCGCCAGGACTTGTTTGCCTGCATGGGCATGCAGCCCCTGCGCGTCAGGGCGTGCCCCCGCGCCCAGTTGAATCTCATGGGCATAGGGTTTCAGGTCGCGGTTCCACAGGCGGGTTTTGCCGTTGCTAGTGACCGGCGTGAGTGAGTCGAAAAAGCTCCACAGCTCCTTCGGCAGCGCCTGTCGCAGCAGGCCCTCGGCAATGGGTGCGCCGACCGCGAACATGCCCAATTGAAGCATTTGTTCAAGGATGGACATCAGGTGCCCGAATGCCTGCTTCTTGAGGCCTTCGGCCCAATCGATGATGCCTTCGAAGACTTCATCAAGCAGTTGATAGGCGGTATAGCCGAGCATCAGCAACCCCAGCGGGGGAATGAAGGGCGCGGCAATGAACGCGGCGATTTCGAGAATGGCTTTACCGATTTTTTGCACAATGTCCCAGCGTTGCCAGCGTGCCTTGCTATCGGCGTCGGCGGTGGAGATGGCTGTCACCCGCGCATCATTGAGCAGCTTGTTGAGTTTGCTTTCGTACAGGTGTTCGTACAGATCGCCGGTGATTTTCTCTGCGTAAAATTGCAATCGGGGTTGGGTTATCGGCTCGTCGCGCCAAGTGGGTCGTGGATCACCAACGCTGTGCTTGTGCCAGACCACTTGCGATAAGCGGCTGTTGAGGCCAGCAAAGAAGTAGCCACGGTGTTCCTGGTTGACGAAGCGGCTGAAAAACGCCTGGTAGTCAGTGTTGCGTAGCTTGTTGGCCAGGTCTTGCATGAACGCTGCGCCGTTGAGGTAGTACTTGAGCGGGGACTGTGGGTCGCCGGGAATGTAGGCCACGACCGGGGCCGCGCTGCGATGTGACTCCAGATCGGGGGCGAACAGTACGATGCCGGTCAGTGGCGCGTTCATCAGGTTCAGGTCGTGACTGAGCAGCGGCTTACCGGCAAGCTCGGCGCCAAGGTTATTCAGGCAGCGGCCAAGCGCATCAAAGACCGTAGGCGTCACATCCTTGTTCAGTCGCGCCATTTGCAGGCTGGTTTGCGCGTCGGCTTTCAGGCTCTGGATGACCTTGTTGCGTAGCTGGGCTTTGAGAACAGCGTCCTGGAACCCGAAAAAACGCTTGAGGTAGCGCTGATAGTGCGCGCCGATATCCAGCAGGCGGCACAGCCCGATGAATTGCGCGGTGCTGATCTGCTCGCGCACCCCTGGCAGCGTGTCGAATTGCCCGGCGGGGGACGGTTCGGTAATGAAGGTCGACTCTGCGGTGTAAGCCGTTGTTTTGCCTTCACCCGCGTCGAAATTGTGCAGCGCGGCCTCCACCAGCGACACGGTCCAGGGTTTGGCGCCCGTTTCAATGGGGGTTAAGGGTAAGGTCAAAGGCTTATACAGGCGCAGATAGGTGGTACTGACATCGGACTCAACGCCAAACTGCTGCTTGAGTGCCTCTTGCAGTAACGGCGCCGCGAAGGCTTGGGGGGACTGGAGCGTTGCGAGGGCCGTATCGACTCTGTTTTGCGCCTCCCAGCTGGTCTGCACGGCTTTTTTCAGGGGGGCGTGTTGCAAGCGATCGGCATCACCCTGCCAGGCGGAAAATTCCAGTTGGATGTTTTTCAAGGCATGACGCCTGACGCTCGAGGCATTTCCAAGCCATTTCGGCAGGTGCGTATGAACCCCGGCGGGCACTCGGCTCGCTGCTTCTACAAGGTGTTGAGTGATAGGGGTTAAAGTCAGCGTGGACACGCGGCGAATCCTTCAGTGAGTGGCTTTACCGTCATCACATCAGCTTGATGGCCGCCGGAGCTGTAGATAGATCAAGCGAGCAGAAAAAATCAGCGAGCCGTGCCTCTGCCTCTCCAGCAGCACACCGTTTAAACTGCGCCATTGCGATGCTATTTGTCGCATTGGCGTAAACCCGCCAAAATCGCGGGTTGGCGCTATAAGAAGTTGTCGCTTGGCGGCAAGGCCGCGCTGAAAACTGTCCTTACAATCCCTGCATCGCCCGCCAGTTCCAGGCAGGCGTTCCTCTTCAGGAGACTCCGATGTCCGTTGAGCAAGCCCCGGTGCAACGTGCCGATTTCGACCAGGTCATGGTGCCTAACTACGCACCGGCCGCATTCATTCCTGTGCGTGGCGAAGGTTCGCGCGTGTGGGACCAGGCGGGTCGCGAGCTGATCGACTTTGCCGGCGGCATCGCGGTCAACGTGTTGGGCCACGCCCACCCGGCGCTGGTCGGTGCGTTGACCGAACAGGCCAACAAGCTGTGGCATGTCTCCAACGTCTTCACCAATGAGCCTGCCTTGCGCCTGGCGCACAAGCTGATCGACGCCACCTTTGCCGAGCGCGTGTTCTTCTGCAACTCCGGCGCCGAAGCCAACGAGGCCGCGTTCAAGCTGGCCCGTCGCGTCGCGTTCGACCGTTTCGGCACTGAGAAGTACGAGATCATCGCCGCACTGAACAGCTTCCACGGCCGTACCCTGTTCACCGTCAACGTCGGTGGCCAGTCCAAGTACTCCGATGGTTTCGGCCCGAAAATCACCGGCATCACCCACGTGCCTTACAACGATCTGGACGCGCTGAAAGCGGCCGTTTCGGACAAGACCTGCGCCGTGGTGCTGGAACCGATCCAGGGCGAAGGCGGCGTGTTGCCGGCCGAGCTGGCTTACCTGCAAGGCGCCCGCGAACTGTGCGACGCGAACAACGCACTGCTGGTGTTCGACGAAGTGCAAACCGGTATGGGCCGCAGCGGCCACCTGTTTGCGTATCAGCATTACGGCGTGGTGCCGGACATCCTCACCAGCGCCAAGAGCCTGGGCGGCGGTTTCCCGATTGCGGCGATGCTCACCACCGAAGCGCTGGCCAAACACCTGGTTGTCGGCACCCACGGCACCACCTACGGCGGCAACCCGCTGGCGTGTGCGGTAGCTGAAGCGGTGATCGACGTGATCAACACCCCAGCAGTGCTGGCCGGTGTGAACGCCAAACACGACCTGTTCAAGGCGCGCCTGGAACAGATCGGCAAGCAATATGGCATCTTCACCGAAGTGCGCGGCATCGGTCTGTTGATCGGTTGTGTACTCAGTGATGCGTTCAAAGGCAAAGCCAAGGACGTGTTCAACGCGGCCGAGAAAGAAAACCTGATGATCCTGCAAGCCGGCCCGGATGTGGTGCGTTTCGCGCCGAGCCTGGTGGTGGAAGAGGCGGACATCAACGAAGGTCTGGATCGTTTTGAACGTGCTGTGAAAGCGTTGACGCAAGCCTGATAGCGACACCTTTATTTGCCGCGGCCTGGATCAAAAATGTGGGAGCTGCTTGCACATTGATATCTATGTGAGCTCAGATTCCCTGTCCGGCATTTTTCCCTCTGTGAGTTTTTCGAGTTAAGGAGTGACACCATGCTGGTGATGCGCCCCGCGCAAATGGCTGATCTGGGCGAGGTACAGCGTCTGGCTGCGGACAGCCCGATTGGTGTCACCTCCTTGCCGGATGATGTGGAACGCCTGAGCGACAAGATCGCCGCCAGCGAAGCGTCCTTCGCGGCCGAGGTCAGTTTCAACGGCGAAGAAAGCTATTTCTTCGTGCTCGAAGACACCGAGACCGGCAAGCTCGCCGGTTGCTCGGCCATCGTCGCCTCGGCCGGTTACTCGGAACCGTTCTACAGCTTCCGTAACGAAACCTTTGTGCACGCGTCCCGCGAGCTGAAGATCCACAACAAGATCCACGTGCTTTCCCAGTGCCACGACCTCACCGGCAACAGCCTGCTCACCAGTTTCTACGTGGTGCCGGAGCTGGTCGGTTCGCCGTGGTCGGAACTCAATTCCCGTGGCCGCCTGCTGTTTGTCGCCAGCCACCCCGAGCGCTTTGCCGACTCGGTGGTGACCGAAATAGTGGGCTACAGCGACGAGAACGGTGATTCGCCGTTCTGGGACGCCATCGGCCGCAATTTCTTCGACCTCAACTACGCCGCCGCCGAGCGCCTGTGCGGGCTGAAAAGTCGTACGTTCCTCGCCGAGCTGATGCCGCATTACCCGATCTACGTGCCGCTGCTGCCGGATGAAGCCCAGGAAGCCATGGGCCAAGTGCACCCGCGTGCGCAGATCACCTTCGACATCCTGATGCGCGAAGGCTTCGAGACCGACCACTACATCGACATCTTCGACGGCGGCCCGACGCTGCACGCACGGGTCTCGGGCATTCGCTCGATCGCCCAGAGCCGCGTGGTGCCGGTGAAGATCGGCGAGATGGTCAAGGGTGTGGGCCGTCAGTACCTGGTGAGCAACGCGCAGTTGCAGGATTACCGCGCGGTGATGCTGGATCTGGACTACGCGCCGGGCAAGCCGGTGACCCTGGACCTGGCGACAGCCGAAGCGCTGGGCGTGGGTGAAGGCGCCAGTGTGCGTCTGGTTGCGGTCTAACAACAGAGTTTCGCGGGTGGCTGACAACAGCGGCCCGTTCGAGGAGATAGCATGATCGTTCGTCCCGTACGCAGCAGCGATTTACCGGCCCTGATTGACTTGGCGCGCAGCACCGGCACCGGCCTCACCACCTTGCCGGCCAATGAAGAGCGCCTGACCCACCGGGTTGGCTGGGCGGAAAAAACCTTTCGCGGCGATGCCGGGCGTGGCGATGCCGACTACCTGTTCGTGCTGGAAAACGACGAAGGCCGCGTGGTGGGCATTTCCGCCATTGCCGGCGCCGTTGGCCTGCGCGAGCCCTGGTACAACTTCCGGGTCGGCCTGACGGTCAGCGCCTCTCAGGAACTGAATATCTACCGCGAAATCCCGACGCTGTTTCTGGCCAACGACCTCACCGGCAATTCCGAGCTGTGCTCGTTGTTCCTGCACGCCGATTACCGCACCGGCCTCAACGGCCGCATGTTGGCCAAGGCGCGCATGCTGTTTATCGCCGAGTTCCCGCAATTGTTCGGCAACAAGATCATTGCCGAGATGCGCGGCGTGTCCAACGATGCCGGGCGTTCGCCGTTCTGGGAGAGCCTGGGCCGTCACTTTTTCAAGATGGAATTCAGCCAGGCTGACTACCTCACCGGCGTGGGCAACAAGGCGTTTATCGCTGAGCTGATGCCGAAGTTTCCGCTGTACAGCTGCTTCCTGTCTGAGGATGCGCGCAACGTGATCGGCAAGGTCCACCCGGACACCGAGCCGGCGCTGAGCATGCTTAAGAGTGAAGGGTTCAGCTACCAGGGTTATGTTGATATTTTCGACGCGGGACCTGCGGTGGAATGTGAAACCTCCAAGATCCGTGCGGTGCGCGACAGCCAGTCGCTGGTGTTGGCCATCGGTACGCCGGGGGACGACGCCACGCCGTTCCTGATCCATAACCGCAAGCGTGAGGAGTGCCGCATTACCGCCGCTCCGGCCCGTCTGGCGGCAGGCACGCTGGTGGTCGATCCACAGACCGCCAAACGCTTGCAACTGGTGGTGGGTGATCAAGTGCGTGCTGTTCCGTTGTCCGCTGCTCGGGAGTCGAAATAATGAATTCGCTGTATATCGCAGGCAGCTGGCTCGCTGGCCAGGGTGAGTTGTTTGAGTCGCGCAACCCGGTGACCCAGCAGGTGCTGTGGGCCGGTAATGGCGCCACGGCAGAGCAAGTTGAGTCCGCCGTGCAGGCCGCGCGCCAAGCGTTTCCCGCCTGGGCCAAGCGTTCGCTGGAAGAGCGTATCGGCGTGCTGGAAACCTTCGCGGCCACGCTGAAGAGCCGCGCCGATGAAATCGCCCGCTGCATCGGTGAGGAAACCGGCAAGCCGCTGTGGGAATCGGCGACTGAAGTCACCAGCATGGCCAACAAGATCGCGATTTCGGTACAGAGCTACCGCGAGCGCACCGGCGAAAAGAGCGGCCCCTTGGGCGACGCCACCGCCGCGTTGCGCCACAAGCCCCACGGTGTGGTGGCGGTGTTCGGCCCTTACAACTTCCCGGGCCACTTGCCGAACGGGCATATCGTTCCGGCGCTGCTGGCGGGTAACACCGTATTGTTCAAACCAAGCGAGTTGACCCCTAAAGTCGCCGAGCTGACCGTGCAATGCTGGATCGAAGCCGGTTTGCCGGCGGGCGTGTTGAACCTGCTGCAAGGTGCACGGGAAACCGGCATTGCGCTGGCGGCCAACCCGGGTATCGACGGGTTGTTCTTTACCGGTTCCAGCCGCACCGGCAATCACCTGCACCAGCAATTCTCCGGGCGCCCGGACAAAATCCTCGCGCTGGAAATGGGCGGCAACAACCCGCTGGTGGTGGACGAAGTGGCCGACGTGGACGCGGCGGTCTACACGATTATTCAGTCGGCGTTTATTTCCGCCGGCCAACGATGCACCTGTGCGCGCCGCCTGCTGGTGCCGGAAGGCGCGTGGGGCGACGCGTTGCTGGCGCGTCTGGTGGCGGTCAGCACGACCATCGAAGTCGGCGCGTTTGATCAGCAGCCACCGCCATTCATGGGCTCGGTGATTTCCCTCGGCGCGGCCAAAGCCTTGATGGAGGCCCAGGAGTTGATGTTGGCCAATGGTGCCGTGGCCCTGCTGGAAATGACTCAGCCACAGGATCAGGCGGCGTTGCTGACCCCGGGCATCATTGATGTGACCGGTGTGACCGAGCGTGAAGATGAGGAATTGTTCGGCCCGTTGTTGCAGGTGATCCGCTACGCTGATTTTGAAGCGGCGATTGCCGAGGCCAACAACACCCAATACGGTTTGGCCGCGGGCTTGTTGTCGGACTCCGAAGCGCGTTACCAGCAGTTCTGGCTGGAGAGCCGTGCCGGGATCGTCAACTGGAACAAGCAACTGACCGGCGCTGCCAGCACCGCGCCGTTTGGCGGGGTAGGGGCGTCGGGCAACCATCGCGCCAGTGCGTATTACGCGGCGGATTATTGCGCGTACCCGGTGGCCTCGCTTGAGACCCCGAGTTTGGTGCTGCCGGCAGCGCTGACGCCCGGTGTAACACTCACGTGAAGGTGGCACCGCTCTAGTGTGGGAGCTGGCTTGCCTGCGATGCAGACACCTCGGTCTTTCACTGAGACCCAGGTGATGCAATCGCAGGCAAGCCAGCTCCCACAGTGATTGGGTTTACAGCTATAGATCTGCAGTTAATGCCTATAAAAACAGATGTTCGTGGAGCCTCGCCGATGAAATCCTGTGAAGTCAATTTTGACGGTCTAGTGGGGCCGACCCATAACTACGGCGGTTTGTCCTACGGCAACGTCGCGTCCCAGAGCAACAGCCAGCAGTCTTCGAACCCGAAGGAAGCGGCGTTGCAGGGCCTGCAAAAAATGAAAGCCCTGATGGACATGGGTTTCATACAAGGTGTGTTGGCGCCCCAGGAACGTCCTGACGTGGCCGCTTTGCGCAACCTGGGTTTCAGCGGCACCGACGCGCAAGTGATCCAGCAAGCCGCCAAGCACGCCATGCCGTTGCTGGTGGCGAGCTGCTCGGCGTCGAGCATGTGGGTGGCCAACGCGGCCACCGTCAGCCCGAGCGCCGATACGGCCGATGGCCGCGTGCATTTCACCGCCGCCAACCTCAACTGCAAGTACCACCGCAGCATCGAACACCCGACCACCAGCCGCGTGCTGGGGGCGATGTTTGCTGATCAGAAGCACTTCGCCCACCACGCCGCGTTGCCGGCGGTGGCGCAGTTCGGCGACGAAGGTGCGGCCAACCACACGCGTTTCTGCCGTGAATACGGTGAAGCGGGCGTGGAGTTTTTCGTATTCGGTCGCAGCGCGTTCGACACCCGTTACCCGGCGCCGCAGAAATACCCGGCGCGCCAGACCCTTGAAGCATCCCAGGCGGTTGCACGCCTGCACGGCTTGAAAGATGACGGCGTGGTCTACGGCCAGCAGAACCCGGCGGTGATTGATGCCGGTGTGTTCCACAACGACGTGATCGCGGTGGGCAATGGCGAAGTGCTGTTCTATCACGAGGACGCGTTCCTCAATACCGAGCAGATGCTTGGTGAGTTGCACGGCAAACTGGGCAGGCTGGGCGGCAACTTCCAGTCCGTCTGCGTGCCGCGTGCCCAGGTCAGCGTCGAAGACGCGGTGCGTTCCTACCTGTTCAACAGCCAGTTGCTGAGCCGCCCTGACGGTTCGATGCTGCTGATCGTGCCGGAAGAATGCCGCGCCAACGAGCGCGTCTGGCAATACCTGCAAAGCCTGACGGCCTCCGGTGGGCTGATCCGCGAAGTGAAGGTGTTCGACCTCAAGCAAAGCATGCAGAACGGCGGCGGCCCGGCGTGCCTGCGTTTGCGGGTGGCCTTGAACGAAACGGAGCTGGCGGCGGTGAACCCAGGCGTTATCATGACCGCGCCGTTGTACGAAACGCTGACCCAGTGGGTCGACAAGCACTACCGCGACAGCCTGCGTGAAAGCGACCTGGCTGACCCGCAATTGCTGCTTGAGTGCCGGACGGCACTGGATGAACTGACGCAAATCCTTAAACTGGGCTCGGTTTATCCTTTCCAGATCAATTAAACGCCATACGGCAGAGAACTATTGTTATGACCACCGACACCCTGAAACTGATCCTTGAAGACACCGACGGCACCCAGCTGGAAACTTCCTGCACCCGCGTCGCCGTGGTGTGGCAGGGCAAGGAAATCTGGATCCAGCACGACGGCCGTGGCCAACTGCTGATCGGTGTGGACGTGGAAGAGGGTGACGCCGAATACGCCAACCTGCTGATGCGCCCACTGGCCACCAACCTGATGAGCCTGCAACTGGAAATGGAACCGGCCGACGTTGAAGGTGATGACGACGATCACGTCCACGGCCCAGGCTGCAACCACTAAGGAAGCCCCTTATGCTCGCCCTCGGCAAACTGCTTGAACTGACCCTCGCCGGTCGTGAACCGGCGCAAAAAATTCAACTGACTGTCGACGGCGTGCAGATGCGCTGGCTCAGCGAAGGCGCACTTGAAGTGCGCCCGCCGCAGGCGTCTGACAACGGCAGCGACGTGCTGCTGTCGTCCGGCATCCATGGCAACGAAACGGCGCCGATCGAACTGCTCGACCGCCTGTTGCATGGTATCGCCCGAGGGGAAATCAAACCCCGCTCCCGTATTCTGTTCCTGTTCGGCAACCCCGAGGCCATGCGCCGCGGCGAGCGTTACCTGGAACTGGACGTCAACCGGCTGTTCAACGGCCGTCATGAAAAAAACATCGGCCCCGAAGCCATGCGCGCCGCTGAGCTGGAGCAATTGGCCCGCAGTTTCTTCAGCCTGCCAGGCCGTTCGCGCCTGCATTACGACCTGCACACGGCCATTCGCGGCTCGAAAATCGAGCAATTTGCCCTGTATCCGTGGAAAGACGGGCGCCAGCATTCACGCCGTGAGCTTGCGCGTTTGCGCGCAGCCGGGATGCAAGCGGTGTTGCTGCAGAACAAGACTTCGATCACCTTCACGGCGTTTACCTACGAGCAACTCGAGGCCGAGGCGTTCACCCTGGAATTGGGTAAAGCCCGGCCGTTCGGGCAGAACCAGGGCGTGGATGTGTCCCGCCTGGAAACGCGCCTGAAGCACATCATCGAAGGCACCGAACCTGAGGCGGATAGCCTCGATGGCCTGCAACTATTTGCCGTGTCCCGTGAAGTCATCAAGCACAGCGATGCGTTTCTGATGCACCTGCCGGCGGATGTCGAGAACTTCTCGCCGTTGACTCAGGGCTATTTGTTGGCCGAGGACGTGGCCAAGACCCGCTGGGTGATCGAGGAGGAGGGTGCGCGCATCATCTTCCCGAACCCAAAGGTGAAGAATGGTTTGCGGGCGGGGATATTGATTGTGCCGACGACGGATGCGGGGCTGGCCTGAATCTAAAGGTCGACCTCGTTCAAATGTGGGAGCTGGCTTGCCTGCGATAGGATCAACTCGGTCCGCCAATTCCACCGAGGCGATGCTATCGCAGGCAAGCCAGCTCCCACACAGGCCCAGCTCAGAGGCTGGACCTGGTGGTGTTGCTTAGACCGCTACAGCACGTGGCTCGCTGCGACGGATCGCGCGAACCTTGTGCAGCGTGTCGGCGCAGGTGCGTGCCGCTTCCTGGCCCTTGTGCACGAAGTGCTCGTAGAAGAATGTGGTGTGCTCGCTGCCCGCGTGGAAATGGTGCGGGGTCAGGGAGACGGAGAACACCGGCACTTCGGTTTCCAGTTGAACCTGCATCAGGCCGCTGACCACCGATTGGGCCACGAATTCGTGACGGTAGATGCCACCGTCCACCACCAGGGCTGCGGCAACGATACCGGCGTAACGGCCGGTCTTGGCCAGCAGCTTGGCGTGCAGGGGCATTTCAAAGGCGCCGCCGACTTCGAAGAAATCGATGTCCGATTCTTGGTAGCCCTGAGCGATCATTTCGGCGAGGAAGCCTTTACGCGATTGGTCGACAATATCCTTGTGCCAGCAGGCCTGGATAAACGCGACGCGCTCGCCGTGATGGTTTTTGCTTTTGCTGTCGATTGCGGTGGGTTGCATGTTCTGACTCCTGTTTAAGAAAAAAACAGGGCGTTATGAATCGAATGGGATTTCAAGGGTACGGACGGCGACGTCATGCAAACATGAACGCGGCGCGCGGCCCTTGGGTGAATCCCGTTCTCTCTTCATCCGGACTATGACCGTCGGCCCCGGGATCACACCGGGTCTGCTGACCTTGTCGCCGTCCTGCGTGAGCAGTTCGAGGCGCCAAGCGCTCGCGGGCTATACACATTGCGTGTAATTACCGCCGGTGGGGAATTACACCCCGCCCTGAGAACGTTGCCACCAGAACCCTGGCGGCGGAGAGTTTTTAACATGGATTTTCAAAAACTGCACGGGCGTCGTATCGATAAGCTATATCGGTTTGTTTGGTTGGTATTCGATTGAAGAGGCGGGGGGCTTGATATTCCGTGGCTTTGCCCGCAGTAATCACTCATAAAAGGAACTGACTTAACCCTCTAGAGGCTTGTTTCATGTCTGTGATCGACCTGCGCAGCGACACCGTGACCCAACCCACCCCCGGCATGCTCGATGCGATGGCCACTGCCGTCAGCGGCGATGATGTGTATGGCGAAGACCCCAGCGTCAACCACCTGGAGGCCGAACTCGCCAAACGTCTGGGGTTTGCCGCCGCGTTATTCGTGCCCACCGGCACCATGAGCAACCTGCTGGCGTTGATGGCTCACTGTGAGCGCGGCGAGGAATACATCGTCGGGCAGCAGGCTCACACCTACAAATACGAAGGCGGTGGGGCGGCGGTGCTCGGTTCGATCCAGCCGCAACCGCTGGAAGTGCAGGCGGACGGTTCGCTGGACCTGGATCAGGTGCTGGCGGCGATCAAGCCCGACGATTTTCACTTCGCCCGCACCCGTCTGCTGGCGCTGGAAAACACCATGCAAGGCAAGGTATTGCCACTGGAATATCTGGCCAAGGCACGGGCGTTTACCCGTGAACACGGGCTGGCGCTGCACCTGGACGGCGCGCGGATCTACAACGCAGCGGTCAAGCTGGGGGTAGATGTGCGGGAGATCGCCCAGCATTTCGATTCGGTGTCGGTGTGCCTGTCCAAGGGCCTCGGCGCACCGATTGGCTCGGTGCTGTGCGGTTCCACGGCGCTGATCGCCAAGGCGCGGCGCCTGCGCAAAATGGTGGGCGGCGGTATGCGCCAAGCCGGCTCACTCGCGGCGGCGGGGCTGTATGCGCTGGATCACCAGGTGCAGCGACTGGCGGATGACCACGCCAACGCTCAATGGCTCGGCGACGAGTTGCGTAAGGCAGGTTTTGAGGTCGAGCCCGTGCAGACCAACATGGTCTACGTGCAGGTGGGTGATCGCGCGCAGGCCTTGAAGGCGTTCGCCGCCGAACGCGGGATCAAGTTGAGCGCCGCGCCACGCCTGCGCATGGTCACGCATCTGGATGTGAGCCGGACGCAGATCGAGCAAGTGCTTCAGACATTTGTCGAGTTTTCCCGAAAATGACCGTGCAGACCGTCTAATTGACTGTTTCTATCGCATAAACACGCTGTACCACCGGCAAAGGGCCGATATAATGCGGCCCTTTGCCGTCGCTCCGTCTAATGATGTTGCGCACTGGCCTTTGGCCGCAGCCTCCGTGGAAGAACCTAATGAAAAGCGCAGAAATCCGTGAAGCCTTCCTTCGCTTCTTCGAAGAGCAAGGCCACACCCGTGTAGCCTCCAGCTCCTTGATCCCAGGCAATGACCCAACCCTGCTGTTCACTAACGCGGGGATGAACCAGTTCAAGGACTGCTTCCTGGGCCAGGAAAAGCGCGCCTACACCCGCGCTACCAGCAGCCAGAAGTGCGTACGCGCCGGCGGCAAGAACAGTGACCTGGAAAACGTGGGTTACACCGCGCGCCACCACACTTTCTTCGAAATGCTCGGCAACTTCAGCTTCGGTGACTATTTCAAGAAAGACGCGATCACCTTCGCCTGGACCTTCCTGACCGGCGTGCTGAAGCTGCCGAAGGAAAAACTCTGGGTCACCGTCTACGCGACCGACGACGAAGCGTATGACATCTGGACCAAAGAAATCGGTGTGCCGGTCGAGCGCATGATCCGCATCGGCGACAACAAGGGTGCGCCTTACGCGTCCGACAACTTCTGGACCATGGGCGATACCGGCCCGTGCGGCCCTTGCACCGAGATCTTCTACGATCACGGCGCCGACATCTGGGGCGGCCCGCCGGGCTCGCCGGAAGAAGATGGCGACCGTTACATCGAGATCTGGAACAACGTGTTCATGCAGTTCAACCGCACCGCCGATGGCGTGTTGCATCCGCTGCCGGCGCCGTCGGTGGACACCGGCATGGGCCTGGAGCGGATCAGTGCGGTGATGCAGCACGTTCACTCCAACTACGAAATCGACCTGTTCACCAATCTGTTGAGCGCCTCGGCTGCCGCGATTGGCTGCGCCAACGAAAACCAGTCGTCGCTCAAGGTCGTGTCGGACCACATCCGTTCGTGCGGCTTCCTGATCGCCGACGGCGTGCTGCCGTCGAACGAAGGTCGTGGTTATGTGCTGCGCCGTATCATCCGTCGCGCTTGCCGTCACGGTAACAAGCTGGGCGCTACCGGCAGCTTCTTCTACAAGATCGTCGCCGCGCTGGTGGCCGAGATGGGCGAAGCCTTCCCGGAACTCAAGCAGCAACAAGACAACATCGAGCGCGTGCTCAAGGCTGAAGAAGAGCAGTTCTCCAAGACCCTGGAACACGGCCTGAAGATTCTGGAACAGGACCTGGCCGGGCTCAAAGGCACCGTGGTACCGGGCGACGTGGTGTTCAAGCTGTACGACACCTACGGTTTCCCGATGGACCTGACCGCCGACATCGCCCGTGAGCGCGAGCTGACCGTCGATGAGGCCGGTTTTGAGCGTGAGATGGAGGCCCAGCGCGTGCGCGCCCGCTCCGCCAGCTCCTTTGGCCTGGACTACAACACCCTGGTCAAGGTTGACGTGCCTACCGAGTTCATCGGTTATCAGGCGACCGTTGGCTCGGCCAAAATTGTGGCTATCTATAAAGACGGCAAATCGGTCGACGTGTTGAACGAAGGCGATGAGGCGGTTGTGGTCCTGGACCAGACGCCGTTCTACGCCGAATCCGGCGGCCAGATTGGTGACTGTGGTTTCCTCAGCTCGACCTCCGGGCGTTTTGAGGTGCGCGACACCACCAAGACTGGCGGCGCGTTCCTGCACCACGGTGTGCTGGTGCTGGGCAACCTGACCGTCGGTGCGCCGGTAGACACCCAGGTCGATGCCGACGTACGGCATGCAACTGCTTTGAACCACTCCGCCACTCACTTGCTGCACGCCGCGTTGCGTCAGGTATTGGGTGAGCATGTGCAGCAGAAAGGTTCGTTGGTCGACAGTCAGCGCCTGCGCTTTGACTTCAGCCACTTTGAAGCGATCAAGCCTGAGCAGATCAAGGCCCTGGAAGACATCGTCAACGCCGAGATTCGCAAGAACACGGCGGTAGAAACCGAAGAAACCGATATCGAAACCGCCAAAAACAAAGGCGCCATGGCGCTGTTTGGCGAGAAGTACGGCGACGAAGTGCGCGTGCTGAGCATGGGCGGCAGCTTCTCGGTGGAGCTGTGTGGCGGCATTCACGCCAACCGTACCGGCGACATCGGCCTGCTGAAAATCATCAGCGAAGGCGGTGTGGCGTCCGGTGTGCGTCGTATTGAAGCGGTGACCGGTGCTGCGGCCCTGGCTTACCTCAATGCGGCTGAAGAACAACTCAAGGAAGCGGCGGGCCTGGTCAAGGGCAGCCGCGACAACCTGATCGACAAGCTGTCCGCCGTTCTGGAGCGCAACCGTGCGCTGGAGAAACAGCTGGAGCAGTTGCAGGCCAAGGCAGCCAGTGCGGCGGGCGACGATCTGTCGGCCAGCGCGCTGGACGTCAAGGGTGTGAAAGTCCTGGCGGTGCGCCTGGACGGTCAGGATGGCAAGGCGCTGTTGGCCTTGGTCGATCAGTTGAAGAACAAGCTCGGCCGCGCAGTGATCCTGCTCGGCGGTGTCCATGAGGAAAAGGTCGTTCTGGTTGCCGGTGTAACCAAAGACCTGACTGGCCAACTCAAGGCCGGTGATTTGATGAAGCAAGCCGCCGCGGCAGTGGGCGGGAAGGGCGGTGGTCGTCCGGACATGGCGCAAGGCGGTGGTGTAGACGCAGGCGCCCTGGACGCGGCGCTGGCCCTGACCGTGCCGTTTGTCGAGGCGGGTATTTAAGGCGCTGTTAATGAGCCCATGGTCTAGTCATGGGCTCGCTCGGTTGCTTGAATTTGTTTATTGGGCGCCCCTTTACGGGCTGAGGCGGCTTAGAAATGGCTTTGATCGTACAGAAATTTGGAGGCACCTCGGTCGGCTCTGTTGAAAGAATCGAGCAGGTCGCCGACAAGGTTAAGAAATTCCGCGATGCCGGCGACGACCTGGTGGTGGTGCTGTCGGCCATGAGCGGCGAGACCAATCGCCTGATCGACCTGGCCAAGGCGATCAGCGGCGATCAACAACCGCTGCCGCGAGAGCTGGATGTGATCATCTCCACGGGCGAGCAGGTGACTATCGCCTTGCTGGCCATGGCGCTGAACAAACGTGGCGTGCCGGCGGTGTCCTACACTGGCAGTCAGGTGCGCATCCTCACCGACAGCGCACACACCAAGGCGCGCATCCTGCAAATCGATGATCAGAAAATTCGTACTGATCTCAAAGCCGGGCGCGTGGTAGTTGTAGCAGGGTTCCAGGGTGTGGACGAACACGGCAACATCACCACGCTTGGGCGTGGCGGTTCGGACACCACCGGCGTGGCACTGGCAGCGGCTCTGAAGGCCGATGAATGCCAGATCTACACCGATGTGGATGGCGTTTACACCACTGATCCGCGCGTTGTTTCCGTGGCCCAGCGCCTGGAAAAGATCACCTTTGAAGAGATGCTGGAAATGGCCAGCCTTGGTTCCAAGGTGTTGCAGATCCGCGCGGTGGAGTTCGCCGGCAAGTACAACGTTCCGCTGCGCGTATTGCACAGCTTCAAAGAGGGTCCGGGCACCCTCATTACTATTGATGAAGAGGAATCCATGGAACAGCCGATCATTTCCGGCATCGCTTTCAACCGCGATGAAGCCAAGCTGACGATCCGTGGCGTGCCGGATACTCCGGGCGTGGCGTTCAAGATCCTCGGCCCGATCAGTAGCGCCAACATTGAAGTCGACATGATCGTGCAGAACGTTTCGCACGATAACACCACCGATTTCACCTTCACCGTGCACCGCAACGAGTACGATGCGGCGGAGAAGATCCTGCAGAACACCGCGAGCGAGATTGGCGCCCGTGAAGTGGTCGGCGATACCAAGATTGCCAAGGTGTCGATCGTGGGCGTGGGCATGCGTTCCCATGCCGGCGTTGCCAGCCGCATGTTCGAGGCCCTGGCCAAGGAAAGCATCAACATCCAGATGATCTCCACCTCGGAAATCAAAGTCTCGGTGGTGATCGAAGAGAAGTACCTGGAACTGGCTGTACGCGCACTGCATACCGCTTTCGAGCTGGACGCTCCGGCCCGACAGGGCGAGTGATGCAAGGCCAGGAAGGCGCGGTTTACCGCGCCTTTCATTTTTTTGTGGGGCGCATGTTCTTTTGCGTGGGCTCGACAATACTTAGGCGGTAGGACTATGGCCCTTGGCTGTAGGTCGAAGGCCTTTTTTTGCAGACTGTTGTTCCTGAACTGAAATGCGTGAGGTGAAAGGTATGCTGATTCTGACTCGTCGTTGCGCAGAAAGCCTGATTATCGGTGATGGCGAAATCACCGTGACCGTGCTCGGCGTCAAAGGCAATCAAGTGCGTATCGGGGTTAACGCTCCGAAAGAGGTAGCGGTCCACCGCGAGGAAATTTACCTGCGGATCAAGAAAGAGAAGGACGAAGAACCAAGCCTTTAATTTTTATCGTTTTTTATGTTTGCAAACGGGGATGAACGTGGTTAATATACGCCCCGTGTTGCGGAGAGCTGGCCGAGTGGCCGAAGGCGCTCCCCTGCTAAGGGAGTACACCTCAAAAGGGTGTCGGGGGTTCGAATCCCCCGTTCTCCGCCATTATTTGCTTAGTACGTTGCAATCTGGTTTTTTCGGTAAGTTGTTGAAATTGATCGAAAAAATAGCTTTACATAGAGATTGAACGGCCTATAATGCGCGGCAACAAATGCACTCGTAGCTCAGCTGGATAGAGTACTCGGCTACGAACCGAGCGGTCACAGGTTCGAATCCTGTCGAGTGCACCATTTAAGAGTCAGTTGCAGCAATGCAGGTGATTCGGCTTCAACCAGTTGTGATCTGGTCTAAAAACACACTCTGCACTCGTAGCTCAGCTGGATAGAGTACTCGGCTACGAACCGAGCGGTCACAGGTTCGAATCCTGTCGAGTGCACCATACAAACAAAAAGCCCGCCTAGTGCGGGCTTTTTGCCGTCTGGGGTTTGTGTAGGATTTCTGCCATTTCTACCCCGCTCATGTGTTTTCCTCATCCGCTGCGTCGTCGCAGTTCATAGATGCAACCACTGCTTAGCTTTGGCTCGCAAGCGCTTGTTCTTTCCAGTTTTTTAGCGTTAAAAGCGCACGCAGCGTGTATCATTGCGCCCGTCAGCCCCGCCGGGGCTTGTGGAATACCTCCATGGACTTACCCAGTAGTTACTTAGTGCCCCGTTTTTCCAATCATGAATTGACTGATTGATCCTTCCGGCGTACCCGCTGCTGGGAGTGGAGTTCGCCTATGACCGAAGTAGTAGTTAAAAAAACACAAGACAGCCTGCAGGATCGCCTGGCTCAAGTCATTGAGCTGCTGCAGCGCCAGCGTGTGGTCGAAGACCTCACGCATCGCCAGGAAGGTCCGAACCACGACCGCGTCGAAAACCTGGTTCACCGACAAAACCTCGTCGAGTTGCAGCGCAAGCTCGATGACCTGCACTCCGCTGACGTTGCCTACATCCTTGAAGCCTTGCCGCTGGATGATCGTCTGACCCTCTGGCAGTTGGTCAAGGCTGATCGCGACGGCGACATTCTGCTCGAAGTATCCGATTCGGTCCGTGAAACCCTGATCGCCGACATGGACGATCACGAGCTCCTGGCTGCGGCCAGGGAGATGGACGCCGACGAACTCGCGGACCTTGCACCTGAACTGCCCCGTGATGTTGTGCATGAGCTGATGGAAGCTCTGGATGGCCAGCAGCGTGAGCGTGTGCGCTCGGCGCTGTCCTATGACGAGGATCAGGTCGGTGCCCTGATGGACTTCGAGATGGTCACCATCCGCGAAGACGTCAGCCTGGAAGTGGTCTTGCGTTACCTGCGTCGCCTCAAAGAGCTGCCCGGCCACACCGACAAACTGTTTGTGGTCGATTACGAAGGCATTCTGAAGGGCGTACTGCCGATCAAGCGTTTGCTGGTCAACGACCCGGACAAGCGCGTTGCGGACCTGATGGCCAGCGACACGGTGAGCTTTCATCCGGACGAGGACGCCTACGACGCTGCCCAGGCATTCGAGCGTTATGACTTGATCTCGGCGCCGGTGGTCGACAAGAACGGCAAGCTGATTGGCCGTCTGACCATCGATGAAATGGTCGACCTGATTCGGGAAGAAAGCGAAACCGAAGTTCTCAACATGGCGGGTCTGCGTGAAGAGGAAGATATTTTTGCTTCGGTCTGGCGCTCATTGCGTAACCGCTGGGCGTGGCTGGCAGTCAACCTGATTACCGCGTTCATTGCCTCGAGGGTCATCGGACTGTTTGAGGGCTCGATCGAGAAGCTGGTGGCGCTGGCAGCGTTGATGCCGATTGTGGCGGGTATCGGGGGCAACTCTGGTAACCAGACGATTACCATGATTGTGCGTGCGATGGCACTCGATCAGGTCAGTACAGCCAACTCCTCACGACTTATGCGCAAGGAGCTGGCGGTCGCGCTGATTAATGGCGTGGTCTGGGGCGGGGTAATCGGTGTTGTTGCCTACTTGCTCTATGGCAGTTGGTCGCTGGGCGTGGTGATGACCGCCGCCATGACCCTTAACCTGCTACTCGCTGCGTTGATGGGCGTGTTGATCCCCATGACCCTCGCACGCCTCGGTCGCGACCCGGCCATGGGTGCCAGCGTGATGATTACCGCCATGACCGACAGCGGCGGCTTCTTCATCTTCCTCGGTCTGGCAACCATCTTCCTGCTCTGACCTGGCGGGGGCGGGCAAGCCCGCTCCCGCATCTGCCCGTTCTGGGCAACACTCGAATTCCACGCAAAAAAAAGCCAGCACATGGCTGGCTTCGGCTTTCAGTTGCAAATCAATTGGCTTCTGCGGCCGCCTCAACGTCGTGCGCGATAAGCGAGACGAGAGCATTTTGCTGGCGGTGGGAGAGCTGACGAAAACGCTGCAGCAGTTCGCGTTCGTGCAGTGACAGCTCGGGGTTGTCCAGGCGCATGCTCAACTCTTCGCCCAAGGCACCTTCCTGAATGAGGCTCTGTTCCAGGCGCGCGATGATTTCGGAGTTCATGCTGCGGTGATGATTGCGAGCCACCTCGGCAATGCGTTCCCGCATTCCGTCTGGCAGACGTACGACGAACTTGTCAGCCGTACGGCTGGAATAAATTGCCTGTTTCAATGGGCGCATATATTTAACCGGTTAGTTCAGGGGAGCGGTTTTTGGAATTGGCCGCAAGATGAGTGTTAAGACAAGGCTCACGACCAAAGTTCAACCCGAATTGCAAAGAGGCCGCATCATGCCTCAGATTTGACAGTTCCTTGGCGTCAATTCTGTGACAAATATTGAACTGCCTAAAGGCTTTATGCCAGCACTCATTTGCATTTTTGCGGACTGGTTTGAAAATTTTTTACGGGGAGTCATCCATCGTTGGATTTCCCGCAAGTCCAGGCCGCAAAAGGGTTTAAGGCCGCACATCCTATAGCAAAGTGGCCTTTTGCCCTTCGTCTTTAGACTAGTGGCATTTTGCCGATTTACGAGTGCGAGGCGACATAAGGTAGGGGAGGAGGAGAGGGGATCAGCGTAAAACCGGGTCAAATTTAATCCGGCGACCCACGACGAGGGTCAGCAGCAAGAAGCTGGCAGAGACGCCTGCAGCAATAAAAGCGGTGGTTTGCCCGGTTTGGGTGCTGGCGTTCATGCCT
Organism: Pseudomonas fluorescens; assembly: GCF_002022275.1. Lineage (GTDB taxonomy): Bacteria > Pseudomonadota > Gammaproteobacteria > Pseudomonadales > Pseudomonadaceae > Aquipseudomonas > Aquipseudomonas fluorescens_AJ. Next base: position 73,254 of record NZ_MSDF01000008.1, on the reverse strand, counting down.
GCGATGCCGGTGACAAGGGTCAAGCATAAAAAGAACCAAGCCGATTTGGTCATGAGTTATTCCTTAGAACACCCAGTGTTCAGATGCAGGCGCGGCTTGGGTGCCTTGAGTTAGGCGCACTGGAGATTGCGCATTTGGCGTCATCACCGCTAATTGCGGACGTTGTTGCAGGTGGTGTGGTACTGCCTGGCTGATCTGGGCGGGGTCGTCCGAGCCAGACGACTGAAAGTGAAAAGTAACGAGTGCAGCCAGGGCGATAGTATTAAGGGCTAACAGAAGGGCACTGTTCATGGTCATGTTCTCCGCTTATCGCCGTGGCTGAATGAGTTTTGTAGGAGAAGTATTGCAGGTGTCGTGCCAATCTTTTAATTCAATAAAATCAATGGTTTGAGTCTTATTTGACGCCTTGTCAGGTTGCAATTTGCAATGCTGGCATTTTGGGGGAGTGCATTTTGCACGATTAGCCGAAGTCCCCGTGTTCGCTGGGCGAAGCAGGGGTCGCTCAAACAAGGATCGGCCTACACTCAAAAAGCCTACGGACGACATGACAAAACCTACCCTGGCCGTTAACATGCACGCCGTCCGTCGCCGCGCCATTGGCGCGATGGCTGTCAATTGTCCCAGTAGCTCAATTGGATAGAGCATCCCCCTCCTAAGGGGAAGGTTGGCCGTTCGAACCGGCCCTGGGACACCATATTATTCGCTGTCTCCAGCCGGTTATGCTTATTGCACGATTACACCGTGACAGCAGGGTGGCAGCAAGAGCACATTTTTTGAGCCCCGTTTAGGTTGTCCTGACGGGGCTTTTTCGTTGCGGCAACCGAGTTCTTAGGAGGCGTATGGACAGCCTAATCAGTTTTGCTTTGACCACAGCAGCCTCTGCCGGAGTAAGCGCCGCGTTAGTGTTGGCTCTAGGATGGCTGCTCAGGACTTGGATCGGTGAGCGATTAAAGGCAAGCCTAAAGCACGAGTATAGCGAGAGGCTTGAGAGGCTTAAGACGGATCTCAAAAAGCAGAGCGATGCTGACCTTGCGTCTGCTAAGGCTGAGATTGATAGTCAGGCTGAAAAACTGAAAGTCGCCGCTGTTTCTTTTTCGGAGGTCCAAAAGGCAACTCTCCCGAAAAAAATTGAAGCAGTGGACGCTCTCTGGGAGGCGGTTCGGGCCGCTAGGGCGCACGTGCCTGGCATTGTATATATGTGTGACGTCCTCACTGATGAGGAGCTCAGAACTATTAGAACAAGCCAGCAATTCAAGGATTTTAGGCAGCTGCTTGCCGCCATTGACCCGGTGAAGTTAACCCCGCTAATTTTCGGTGATGCGGACAAAACAAGACCTCATGTGGGCGAGTACATTTGGGCGTTGCATTCCACATACCATGGAATTTTAGTCCGTTGTGTTTTCACTCTCGCGGGGAAGGAGGATGCGCGCTGGTATCGCGACGAAGTCACCCAAAGGTTGGTCCGGTCAGCATTCGGTGACGCCGCTCTGCAACAGTTTAAAACTCTTCCTGATCGGCATTTCGATTGGCTGCGCCTAGAGTTTGAGCGTGAGCTTTTCACCTCATTCGATAAGCTGCTGACCGGTAAGGCATTCAGTGAAGCCGCGATGCGACAGGCTCAGGAGATGGAGAAAGCGCTTGCCGCCTCTACCCCTGCAGATCTTTAATGCGCAGTACTGTGGTAGTAGAGCAGTTGGCGTGACGAGCTGTTGCGCGGATACCCAGACCTGCACCGAGCAGTTCCATCACACGCTTATGCAGGTCAGCGTCAATGGGGCGGCCTTGGTACTTGCCAGCGGCCTTGGCCTTCTCGATGCCCTGGGCCTGCCGGTCACGGCGCTGCTCGTAATCTTTGCGGGCAATGGCTGCCATCATTTCCACAAGCATTGAGTTGATGGCCCCCAGCATTCTCCCGGTGAACTCGTCGCCCTTAGTGTCCTGCATGCCCTGGTGGCTGGTCGGCAGATCAAGCGCGACGATACGCAGACCCTTTGAGTCAATAGCAGCTTTGAGCTTTTGCCAGTCCTCCACCGGCAAGCGGGAGAGGCGGTCTATCGACTCCACCAGCAATACGTCCCCCTTGCGAGCATCCTTCAACAGGCGCACCAGCTCAGGCCGGTCGGCGGTGGCGCCGCTGGCATTCTCCAGGTAAACGCTTGCAATGACCTTGTTGTGGTCGCTGGCGAACTGCTCGAGCGAAGCCCGGGCACGGCCGGCGTCTTGTTCTTCGGTGGAGGCTCGGAGGTATGCGCGGATGAACATGATCGGTGCCTGTATCAGTTAGGGCGTTCTACTAATACTGTTGCACTATGGGTGTTACTTATCAAGCGGAAAGCCCGAAAAAGGCAAAATAAGCCTGTATCTGGATAGGCATACTCAAAATCAGAGCTCTACACTCTGTGCATAACAATGACCCCACCTAAAGGAGTAGGCGATTGGAAATCAAGGTAAACGTACCCAAGGGCTTCAAGTTAGTTTATGAGTGGATTGAAGGGGATTTGGTTGTATCGATCGAGCGCGAGGTGGTTGATACGTCCCATAAAGAAAAGAAAGCAGGTCTTCGTCATCTGTATTCCTACAGACGGGGGATTTTTCGCGCTGCGCCGGGGGTGGTGAAAGGCAAGGTCGTGACTAAAGGGAAGGATGGAGTCGTGGTTATCCGCGTGGTAACCGACAAGCAACCGACAATTTCCCAATCCGGCACTGGATCGACCGGTCCAAGGAAGCCAAGCAATGCCTAAGCTCAAAGAGTTTCGACAGGATTACTACTATTTCAGTGGCAAGGTCAGTGACAACGTAAGATCACTCTGCCTTTCCGCGGTAGCAGTAATTTGGGTGTTCAAGCAGGAGATAGGAGGGTTAACCACTCTGCCCACGGCTCTGTATTGGGCTCTGCTTTGGGTCATCTGTGCTCTTGCGCTGGACTTCATGCAATACCTCTACGCTTCCGTGACGTGGGCAGTTTTCAGTAGGTATAAAGAAAAAAAAGGGTTTGACCAGGAGACAGAATTATTGGCTCCAGCTGTCTTAAATTGGCCTACAAATCTGTTTTACGTTTTTAAAATTCTTTCCGCGGTAGCCGTATATATCCAGATACTCCGCTATCTGTTCGGGGTGATTAAGCCAGGTTAGGGCCGGCGAGTGATCTACACGGCTTTCGCAATATAGGAAGCGGGGGGAGGGATCCCCCCCGCCGGATGATATGAAGCTTTTAAATCAAACCGCGACGTTTCAACTCACCCTGAATTTCTTTTTCCACAAGATCCATAGGCGGATTCTTTTCTACCAAATGTTGCTTGATGAAAATTGACTTGAAGTGAGCTTGAGCCAGCTCCACCGGAACGACTGCGTCAGACTGCCAGTTAAATCGCCAAGCCATTAGCTCTGATTCAGATTCGATAACATAGAGCGAACGCTTGAAGTGATTTCGGAAATCGACGACGGCTTCTTTGCCGTACGCTGCGCGAGGAACGCGAACCTCTCGACCTCGCCGATCCCAGCCGATCCAATAGCTTTCATAGCCTATCGACAAGTCTCCGTAACTCGTCATTCGGACGTAGGAGCTATCGAAGCTTGGGAGTCGAATTTCACAAATCTTCCTCATCAGCCCGGTACAAATGTTACCGATGCGGTCCATGGGAGGATTGTCCAAATACGACTTGAGATCTTCATAGCTTTTGAAGCCGAGCAATTTGGCGCCGTGGCGCAAATATTGGCAATGTGAAAGGTCGGCGGGAGCATCTGCCACCTGCATGGATTTAACCGAATCCAAGACTTTTTGGGCGCTGAACATGATCACATGACTCCAAAGTCATGGCCGAAGAAGCGTAGTATTCTCGCTTCGCTGAGCATGCTGCTTGCTGGGCTGGCCACAAAGAGTTATGTGGAAAGAAAAACACTGATTTTCCCACGCAGCAGGGTGGAGATCAGCAACCTTGCCTAGGACGATAGCAGAACTTTATTTTGGAAGGAATACCCCTGTTTGGTGCGCGCCGCATCCATTTTTCCACTGTTCGATCTGGCATAATCTAAAGTCATAACTGAACTCTCATCGAGCACTTTGCAGCGGATGAAAATGGAACCTAGCAGTGTATTTCGTGCCGTGTCGGTAGTCATGCGGGCTGCCTTAAAAAAAATTACACCACTTGCCATGCAAAGGGCGGCCGGGAAAGCACCAGAGGAAGTGCGCTCTGCCGATGATTCAATATTAGAAAGTGCGATCCAGCGCTTAGTGGGCGGACAGCCGGATGATCCGTTTTATAAGCGTTTCCCCAATTCGGTAGCTCATCTCCTGATTACACCCGCCCATCTCGATACGCCAAACGTTGTGAATTGGCTCAGTGATCGCGGAATGAAGGCCGATATCATGCAGGCTGCCCGTAGGAAGTCGCTAGGCTCAGAAGTCCCTAAAGAGGTATTCACTAGGCTTCAAAATCGATATTCCGAGTTAGCCTTAGCGAACTCGCAAGAGGCTAGTAGTGTCGTATCGGCCACGATCGCAATTCTTGCGGAGTCAATCAACGCACTCGTTGAAGATCATGGTACCGCTGGGTTAATCACCGCGGCTCACCATGACCTGTCTGACAAACTGCAAGGAGTCGAGAATCTTCTATTGGGTGCTCACTCTTCTCTTGAACAGCAGACGCCGAACCAGATCGTTGCTTCCGCGCTTGCGAACAATGCTGCTTGGTTGTCAGACGCATTCGGCGATAAAGCGCGTGCTCGCAGTGCATTTGGCCAGCCCCTCAGTCCAGGCGATGAATCGGTCTTACGGACAGTTGATCGCGAAAATCTAAGGGTCACAGTTGCGAGTAATGTTTTTGGGAAACCAGATGATGCCGTCACCGCGTTAGTAGGTGCAGATGGAAATGGCAAGTCTTGGATTTTTGCGCAGACCTGGATTCATCAACCTGACCAACCACTGACCGTTGTATTAGTCCCCGACGATATCCAAGGGCGACCATCTTCAGAGTACTGCCGAGACCTTCTGATCTCGATGCTTCTCACACAAACAGGAGAAATACCAACTCAGGAGCACAAGGAGGTATGGCTCAAGGAGCTACAGAACTGGCAAGGCCAGTCCGACGTTCCTATTCCTCGAGTGGTTGTATTTATGGACGGTATCAATCAGCGCGAAAGTGTCGATTGGGTTACATTCATTGATGCAATGAGTGAGTTGATGGTGGAGATTGGTGGGAAATTGGTGTTCAGCTGTCGGCAGGTTTTCTATCGCGACTTCATAGAAAATAAACTGTATAGCCGGGTGGTCCGAGTCAAGATCCCTGAGTGGACTGATTCAGAACTAGACGAGCTTTTAAATGCGCGAGGAACGTCGATTTCTGCTCTCGATACGGAGGTGATACGCAGTCTTCGTAACCCTCGTATTTTTGGAGTTGCCGCTACTCTCTTCAGCACAGAGCAAATAACAGCGTTCGGCGAATTGAGCATCAGTCGCCTGCTTTTTGAGCATATTCGTAGCAGTGCCGCCGAAGGGGCGAAGAGATCTGACAAGCAGTTCAAAGCAGATATTTGCGCCCACGCGGATAATATTGTGCGTCGTCTTGAGCAGCAACAACGTGATGATATAAACGAGTTCCATATGCGGCTGCTAGTGAACGCTGGTGGTGAGGATCAGGCCATCACCGAGCAGTTTGTCATCACATCAGCTGGGCGTTTCTTTGAGGTGTTAGACGAAGATCCGAACAAGTATCTTTTGAAAGATGAGGGCTTACCGCTGGCGTTAGGGCTTTCTCTGGTTAAGACGGCAAGAGACGCTTTACGGAAAAATAAGAGTGTGGAAGATGCACTATCCAATATTCTTGAACCTATTGCGGCGCTTGATAGGACAGGCGATATCTTGATGGGGGCAATTCTTTCTGCGGTATTGGAAGAATCGCCTCTTGAAATTGTGCGCCCATTGGTTCGTTGTTTTGTCACGCTTCAGAACATAAATTCTGTACGTTATCCAGAATTTCGAAACCTCTTTAGTCTCAACCCTAAAGCGTTTATCGCTGCCCTAGAAGATGCATCCCTTTCTCGCGATGTTGTCTCTAATCTCTCGTGGCTGACTGATGCAGCTGATGATTTACGCGGTGATGAGGCCTTCGAGATCGAGCTTTCCGCCGGTATCCATCGTTGGCTCAACATGTATTCCCTCGCGCCCGAGCGTGGGGTTTTTTATCCCAACACCGCGGAACATGCAGCCGAGCGACTAAAAAAAACGGTTGAACGTGAGCAGGAGCTTTCAGACGCTATCGAGTCATTTTCGGTGACTGAGCAAGATTTTTTTAGCGACATGACTCAGGTTGATCAGGGGGACTACAGCCGCCTCAGTTTGCTTGCCTTCCACGCATTAGCGGGTCAGCCGCTAGCCCCATACGCCAAGGATCTGCGTAACTGGTGTTTATCGACATCGCTCAATGGTGGCCACCAAAGTCCCCAAGGTGTTTTTGACGATCTTTTGCATTTCAATTTGGTTGATTGGGAGGCTACTAGGGACGCGCTGCGGGAGTGTGCGGCCCCCCTGCGGCAAGCTAATGTTTCCAAAGTTGGCCAGTGGGCGTTGATTTATGTTTTGCGCGCCACGGGTGACAGCGACGACGCAAAAGAGGTCCATGCCTTCGTAGAGGCGTTGACCAAGGATCAAGATCGTGGAGGAGGCTGGCGAAGGGTTGAGGACTATTGCGCTACGGACCCTTGCGACCCTTCGTCAGAAGAACCTGACAACATTGAACAGACCGCAAACGACTATAGGGCAATAAACCCGGCCAAGCTGAGCTGTGGCAGGAGTGTCTCGCTAGACGACCACTTTTTTTCGATGGCTAAACCAGGCCTCGCACGCTTCCGACCTGACGCGGCTGTCGAAGCTTTGCGGTCATTCGCAGATCAGGTTTTGAGGCGGGCGGAGTCGGAGTTTCGCCAAGCGATCTACCTGCTCGAAAGTCATACCGTTTGCTTAGACGATCGAGTTGCAAAAGCCTATGTTGAAAAAGCGGGGGAGATTGCGCAGGCTGCATTGAATGCCGGCGAAGATGAGAATAATGAAGCCTGGGTAAGTTCGCAGCATGCTCTTCTTGTTGCCTTTGCTCACATGACTGGTCATGAGCAGTTCTCTGCGCTGCTTAAGCATCCTGAAGACAAAACCCTTCTTCGGGATCTTTGCGATCTTTTCCTGCCAATAGATGAAGCCACCTTGGAGTGTTCGCTCGATAAGGCCTTGAGGGAGGGTAACCAGGTTACTCAGTTTCGTATCCTTTGTTTCGCTGAGGCCTCAGAAACCTCACTCAGTGCCAACACCATCGAGACTGTGATCTCTCTACTCGAATCAACGCACCACCACGTCCGTTTGTCAGCGTTGTCCCTCATGCAGGCTGTCGCTGTTCCGACGCTACTCGTCGGTCTCGTGAAATCTGGATGGAGTGCCGCTCTTCTCGACGCGGTGTCTCATAAAACCGAAATACTCTATGGATCGCTTGCGCTTGTAAAAGCTGCGGAGCAAGGCTTAATTTCAGTCGAGGAATGTCTCGATCGAATTGCCCTTTCCGCTTATGAGATTTTCGCTGAGCGACTTGGACCTGATGCTGCACTGGCAATTTCAGACCGCGTCAATACGGCTATTTTCAAAGCAGCGGAGTTTCAGGTTACAAGTAACTTGCCACGCATCGAACAAAATATTAATGGGCGCCACTGGCCGGAGGTCGTTGAGGTATCCGAAAAAAAACCTCAAAAGGAAGGCCTGCGGGAGCAGCTAGAACGGCTCGCCGATACTAGCGATGCTTGGTACAAGCGCCAGCAGCAAAACGAAGATGCTTTTGATCGTTTTGAGCGCGATCTGTTGAAGGTCGGTGCTCAGCTAATCGTTCAGGCTGTCACCATTGGGTTGATTCGGTCAATTGACCGGGTGGCACCGGTACTAGTCGATTCATGGCACAAACATTTTCTGGCTCTGGACGGTCAGAGCTTTAATAATGTACACAATATTGCTTCGCTTGTTGCCGAAGCTATCTCCAAAAGAAATGTTGATGCTGGGATGGCTTTGTTCGAGCGGTTAAAAGCCGGCCACCCCGATGTGCGAGTAACATTAGGTCGTAGCAAGGTTGAGCTAAATGCGGTCTGTATTTGGCGGGCTGCTGAGAGCGAAGAAATCAAAGGTGCTTGTTTCGCGCGGCTCGATGGGATCGACAATGATCATGAGCTTGCTATGGAGGTTCTTGCTGCAATAGAAGCTCAGCGAGAACACCTGATACATGATTATGTCGTCGATCGGAGAAAGCGCCTAGAGCCAGCACATCGGGCTCGGGCTACGATGGTGGCTGGATTTTCACTGGACAATGATTGGGCAATAGAGACGATCGATTCGTTAAAAGACGAGCATGGATTTCTCCACCAGGCCTATGTTGCATCCAAATACGCTATGGACCGTCACCAATGGTCGCGTCATTGGGCTTCTAAGATGCGTAGTGCGACAGATCCAGTCGAGCTTTGGCGTTACTCAGTTTTACTGTCGAAAATAGTTGATGGTCGCTTCAATCTGACCGAGCTGTATGGTGAAACTCCTAACCCCCTTATTAAACGCTTTGGCAGTACGCTTAATCGGCCGATACGCAATAGGATCAGTAAGTGGAAAGGCCAACGAGAGTCGAAGCTTTTTGGCATGCGCACTCCGGACCGTACGTTTATTACTAGGAGTAGAGTTGTAGATTAGTTTCAGGTTGGTAGATCTAGCCATCGATAGGCGGTAGGTAAGCCGCCGGACAGCCTGGACCGATTTAAGGATTGATTGTTTTATTAGTTAGTTGCTGCTAAATCACGCACTGAACCTGGAGTCCTGGCACGGAGGCTCGATGGTGGGGGCTGCGTAGCCCGACAGAAACGAGCTAAGTCAAGGCATAAGTGCAACGAGCTGCGCCCAGCTATCACCGCTGCCCGCTGATGGCGGCGGATAGCGGCCGTCCCGGAATGGATCACACGGGAGTACGTGCATTTCCACGACATCTCCACATCCAAGTGACTGCGCGCGTACTACTTAAGGTTCTTTTGCCGCTTTCCAGGCTGGGTGCCAGTAGATAGATAGCATGCAAATGCCTGGTTCAGCCATAGTTAGCCGTACACCACCATCAGATTCTCCTGAACCAATGATTGAAAGACCTACGTCGCTCAAGCATCACCCTTGGGGAGACGGTCAAATCCCAGCCGCCCCACTACACTAAAAAATCAGCAAAAAACTGGGGTAAGGAAATGTCGGAAGCTAGACCGGCTGAGCGGAAAATTTAAAAAGCTACTCCAGGACACCTCCTTATCGGGCTGTGCGGGCCTCTACTTGGGCTTTCACAGCTGGATCAGCCTCACCGAAAAACGAGGCATTACGCGTTAGGGAAAGATTGCCACCGCAATTTAAAACGAATTATGTCCTCTGTACTAATCGGCCAAAGCCCATTTTCGGACTGGGCATAGGGGCAAGAAGGTCTGAATCGCCCCGAGTTTTGCAGACACCTCTTTGCCTTAAACTGAGGCAAATTAGGAGGTACCATGAACAATCCGCGTTAATCCGAAGAATTCAAAGCCTGCTCAGATTTTTTCTGACGGGGCTTTTTTTGTGGCTGGCGTTTAAACACCGGTCGAACCTTGTTGGCGATGAAGGTTCACAGCAGGGGCTACGGGTATTTATCGCAATCGGTGTACCTCGCACACCGCCAGGCAGCGTCTGAGCTGTGAAGCAAAATATTCCCCGGAAACAGTGCGTACCGCCTGTCCGGACCCGGCAACACCGGACTATCATTTGATAGCCCTGTCTCTCACCGCAAGGAGCCGCTCGGAACGCCGATGCGCCAGATCTGGAAATCTTTTCGAGCCCTTTATTTCGCCTCTTTGATGATGCTGATTGGCTCCGGCCTGCTCAGTACTTACCTGGCCCTGCGCCTGGCGGCCGACCATGTCGACAGCCTGTGGGTGGGTGCGCTGATGGCGGCCAACTATTTTGGCCTGGTGCTGGGCGGCAAAATCGGGCATCGCCTGATCGCCCGGGTCGGGCATATTCGTGCCTACGCTACCTGTGCCGGTATCGTCGGCGCGGCGGTGTTGGGCCATGGCTTGATCAATTGGCTGCCGGCCTGGATCGTGCTGCGGATGGTCGTGGGCCTGGGAATGATGTGCCAGTACATGGTCATCGAAAGCTGGCTCAATGAGCAGGCCGACGCCAAGCAGCGCGGCGTGGTGTTCAGCGGTTATATGATCGCGTCTTACCTGGGGCTGGTGTTGGGGCAGTTGATTCTGGTCATGCACCCCGAGTTGGGTCTTGAATTGCTGATGCTGGTCGCGCTGTGTTTCGCCCTGTGCCTGGTGCCGGTGGCAATGACCCGACGCATTCACCCGGCCCCCTTGCACCCGGCGCCGATGGAGCCGCGCTTCTTTATCAAGCGTGTGCCGCAGTCGCTGAGCACGGTGTTGGGCGCGGGTGTGATCGTCGGTTCGTTTTATGGTTTGGCGCCGTTGTATGCCTCCCAGCAAGGGCTGACGACTGAGCAGGTCGGTCTGTTCATGGGGTGCTGCATTTTTGCCGGCCTGCTGGTGCAGTGGCCGCTGGGCTGGTTGTCGGATCGCTACGACCGCGCCTTGTTGATACGCTGCTTTGCCTTGTGCCTGGCGGTGGCGGCGTTGCCGTTGGCGATCATGACGCACGTGCCGTTGGAAGTGCTGTTCGTGGCCGGGTTCCTGTGTTCGTTGGTGCAATTCTGCCTCTATCCGCTGGCGGTGGCGTTTTCCAATGACCATGTAGAGGGGGATCGCCGGGTGTCGCTGACCGCTATGCTCCTGGTGACTTACGGCGTCGGCGCGAGCATCGGGCCGCTGTTGGCCGGTGTGGCGATGAAGCTGTTCGGCAGCCATATGCTGTATGCGTTTTTCAGTCTGTGCGCGTTGATTCTGGTGTGGCGTATCCGGCCGAAAGCGGTGACCAACCTGCACCAGGTGGACGATGCGCCGCTGCACCATGTGGCGATGCCTGACAGCATGTCCAGCTCGCCGCTGGTGGCTTGCCTTGACCCACGGGTAGACGAGGCGGTCGTGCAGGAGCAGATGCAGGATCCCGTTCCGGACCCTGCGCCGCAAACGGATCCGTCGCCACCGGCAGATGAACCGCCCTTCGAGGGCCCCCCGGCGCCCCTGGGGCCGGACGAGCATCCCCACGACTTGAGCAGGGCGCGCCCCTGAATGCAAAAACGGGCGGACCCCATAAGGATCCGCCCGTTTTTTTGCCGCGACCTTTAAGGCTTAAAGGTCGTCGTCCTTGTCGAAGCGCCGCGCTTCACGCTGCAACTGGTACACAAAACGTTCCACCTGGCGCTGCACCAGGCCGCTCATGTTGTGGAAGCGCACGCCGGCGAACGTTGTGTTGATCTTGTCTTCGAAATGCAGGTAACGCAGTTCGACGGACGTGGTCATGCTGCCGAAGGGCAGGGCGGCGATAAAACGGTCGTAGACCTGGCCCAGTTGCAGGCGCTCGGAGATGTCGCCCTCAAAGCGCAATTTGCAGCCGGTGGCGGAGATGTCCAGCAACTTGCCGCTGATCGGTGCCTTGAGTTTCTCGCCACCTAGCTCGATGCTGACCAGTTGTGCCAGCTTCAGTGCGGCGCGAAAGGCATTGCGACGCTGATGGTAAACCACCTCGTCGGGCATGCTGCCGGTGTAGATGCGGTGGCCGTCTTTTTCGCTGATGGTCAGGGTGCCGTTGCTTTCCCAGGCAATCCGCACGCCGTCATGGAAGCCTTCGATACGGAAGGGTTCGCCGTTCTCAAGGTAGCGCTCGCCATCGCGGGGAATCATTTCGTCCAGGGCTAGCGTCTTGCTGTCCCGGTCAACGTCCACCAGGTAGCTCTGAAAGCGCTGGCTGCGTTCGTGGAAAGTGATGATCAACGGATCATGGCTTTCTTGCAGCATCCGCAAGGTGCCAGCGATTTCCAGAGGCGTGGTAAGTACTTTGGGTGGCTGCGGTGCATCTTCCGCATTAAGGGCGTTGAACACGGTTCTTCCATCTCCAGACAAAATACGACTACACGCAAGAACCGGCATTTTGCCAGTATGTGGCGCGCCTTGGATAGGTGCGCTTTGAACCGGCGTCAGGCTTGGCTGCGGGTGCTGGGTTTGACCAAGCGTGAAGTGGAGCCTTGGGCATTGTAGAGGGCCGGAGGCTCTCCGCCGTGAAGTATACGTAGCTGGTTGGCGGTCGTGGCTTGCTGCAGCTGGATCGACTGACCGTTGAGCAGGTTGGCTTCCTGGCACTGGGCGAGCAATTGATTGAGTGCGGTGCTCTGCGTCAGCAATTGATCGCCGACCGAGGAGTGGCTGGCCAACTGGGCGAGACCATCGTGATCCGCCGGCAGGCCTAGGCTGACAAGAATCTCGCTGCGCTTCCTGCCATGCTGCTCCAGCAACACGATCAGCGACTGCTTGCGCGCCAGAATTTCTTCCAGCAAGCGCATATCCCGACCATAAAGGGCCAGGGATTCTTCTTTGAGCAGCTCCAGCAAATGTTGCGTCGGAGCCAGATCATCAATGATCAGTTGAAGCAAATGTTCGTCGTGGTGCATGGCTGGCCTTGGGTTTTAAGCGTCCAAAAGCCCTGCGCAGGCCTTTGCCTAGCGCTCGGCTTCGAAGTTAAGCAGCTTGCTGGCTACACGGTTGCTGTCGACTTTATAGCTGCCATCAGCGACGGCCTGTTTCAACTCGGCCACGCGGGCTTTGTTGACAACCGGTTGGTCGCGCAGCGAGTCAGTGACCTTCTGCAACTGTTGAGCCTCATTGCTCAGGTGTACGGATTCCCCGCTTTGGCTGGCGGCGGCCTGTTCCGGCTTGGCTGCAGGCGCTGGCTGGGACTTGGCTTCAACGCCGTCCTTGGCCCCGCTGGTGCGCGTGTTGCCGGGCACTGCCTGGGAGTTATTCAAACGGCTGAAATCGATGACCATGATAAAAAAACCTCTGGGTATTTGGACGCTTGCCATGTTTTCGGCCATACCCGGACAAACTTTAGGCTCGATTGACAATAAACCTGCACGTGCGGACGTCTGGCGCACAGTGTAGGAAAAGCGGGCGTCCTCTGCCAGTAAACTATAACGCTACCTCAACCTGACCCGGCGCGGTCACTTGCGCCTTGATCACGCGGTTGGAGTTGAGGTTTTTCACCCGAATCTGTTCGCTCATGCCGCCGTTGGACAGCGCCTCTCCCGGCATCTTTACCGTCAGCCCGCCACTGCTGGCGGATATGACGACCTGATCGCCCTTGCGAACCACCTCGGCCTGTTCCAGATGGACCAGGGTGATGACCTGGTCAGTGACCATTGGTCGGGTAAGTTTCTGCCCAACCGCCTGATCCAGAGACGTGAGGTAACCCTGGTTGATCAGGCTGATGTCCCGTTCGCGCAAGGCCACGTCTTCGAAACCAATGATGCCGGTGCGCTTCAGTGGCCGTGTAACCACCACGACGTCGCGGAACAGCTTGACCTGCGCCGGCACGAACACGGTCCAGGGTGAAGCGCCTTCGCAGCGTACTTTTACGGTGACCCGGCCGATGGGCTGGGCGGGGCTTTCCAGCGACGCTGTCAATTCCTTGTCGCACAGGGGCATGCGCAGGCGTGGGTCGAGCTGGTTGACCTGAATTTCATAACGCCCCGGCGTCTGGGTGGTCGCCAGATAATCTTCTACAGTGAACTCAAGAAAGCCTTGAGTGACGCCGATAAGGAGATCAGGCAAGGTGACATTGTCTGCGCGGGCCGTGGCGCCCAGGCCCAAGGCAAGCAATGCCATCAAGACGCAGAAAAGTCTGCAGTACCGTGGGAGACGGAGGCGTCGGGAAACTGTCGTTTTAATATCCATAATCGATAAATAGCAAAGCTCGTGCCGTTTAGCGTTGGGTGCGCGTCGTACCCCTTAGATTTAGCGTAGGAGTCTGGGCATGGCAGGTGTAATGGATTCAGTAAACCAGCGTACACAGCTGGTAGGGCAGAACCGCCTGGAGTTGCTGCTGTTTCGTCTGGACGGCAAACAGCTGTACGGCATCAATGTGTTTAAAGTGCGGGAAGTGTTGCAGTGCCCCAAGCTGACCATCTTGCCCAAATCCAGCCCCGTGGTATGTGGCGTCGCCAACATCCGTGGCGCGACCATCCCGATTCTCGACTTGGCCATGGCTACCGGTTCTTCGGGGTTGCAGGACCGTCAGAGTCCTTTTGTGATCATCACCGAGTACAACACCAAGACCCAGGGCTTTCTGGTGCGCTCGGTGGAGCGCATCGTCAACATGAACTGGGAAGAGATCCATCCGCCGCCCAAGGGCACCGGGCGCGATCACTACCTCACGGCGGTGACGCGGGTCGATAACCAATTGGTGGAAATCATCGACGTAGAGAAGATCCTCGCCGAAGTGGCGCCTACGTCCGAAACCATCTCGGTAGGCGTGGTGGACGCCGAAACCGCGCACAAGGCGGTATCGCTGCGTGTGTTGACGGTGGACGACTCGTCGGTGGCGCGCAAACAGGTGACACGTTGCCTGCAAACCGTCGGTGTTGATGTGGTGGCGCTGAACGACGGCCGCCAGGCCCTGGATTACCTGCGCAAGCTGGTGGATGAAGGCAAAAAACCCGAAGAAGAATTCCTGATGATGATCTCCGACATTGAAATGCCGGAAATGGACGGTTACACCCTCACGGCTGAGATCCGTAACGATCCACGCATGCAAAAATTGCATATCATCCTGCATACTTCGTTGTCGGGGGTATTTAATCAGGCGATGGTCAAGAAAGTCGGTGCTGATGACTTCCTGGCCAAATTCCGTCCTGATGACCTGGCATCCCGGGTGGTCGACCGGATCAAGGCAGCAGATCACGGCTAGGGGATTACCCCTGGCGGTCACACGATTTAAGAGGCGGTATCATTGTCTACGGGTAATTTGGATTTCGAACAGTTCCGGGTCTTCCTGGAAAAAGCCTGTGGCATATTGCTCGGTGAAAACAAGCAGTACCTGGTATCCAGCCGTCTCAACAAACTGATGGAACAGCAGGGCATCAAGTCCTTGGGCGAGTTGGTGCAGCGCATCCAGGGCCAGCCGCGCAGCGGGCTCAAGGAAATGGTGGTCGATGCCATGACCACCAATGAAACCCTGTGGTTTCGTGACACCTACCCGTTTGAAGTGCTCAAGAGCAAAGTGCTGCCGGAGGCGATCAAAGCCGCGCCGGGCCAGCGCCTGCGCATCTGGTCGGCGGCCTGTTCGTCGGGGCAGGAACCGTATTCGATTTCGATGTCCATCGACGAGTTTGAACGGACCAATATGGGCCAGTTGAAGGCTGGGGCGCAAATTGTCGCCACCGACTTGTCCGGCACCATGCTCACCAACTGCAAGACCGGCGAGTACGACAGCCTGGCCTTGGGCCGTGGTCTGTCCCAGGAACGCCTGCAACGTTTCTTCGACCCGAAGGGCGCGGGGCGTTGGGCGGTCAAGGCGCCGATCAAGAGCCGGGTGGAGTTTCGCTCGTTCAACCTGCTCGACAGCTACGCCAGCCTGGGCAAGTTCGACATGGTGTTTTGCCGCAACGTGCTGATCTACTTTTCGGCCGAGGTGAAGAAGGACATTCTGTTGCGCATCCATGGGACGCTAAAGCGGGGCGGTTATCTGTTCCTCGGTGCTTCCGAAGCACTGAACGGTCTGCCGGATCATTACCAGATGGTGCAGTGCAGCCCGGGGATCATTTACCAGGCCAAGTGATGGTTGTTCGCACTCAAAACGGGAGCCCCGTAAAGGGCTCCCGTTTTTTATGGGCGCACGTAATCAGTGTCGCTTCGCCAGCAGTACTCAGGGCTCTTCTGTCATGCTGATGTTATCCAGGTACAGGCTATGAACCCCGTTGGGCACCGCTTCATTGAAAATACCTAAATGTACAGTGCCCGTAATGGGCGCTGTGAACGTCCCTGAGCCCAATAGCAGGAAGTCCGGGGCTACCGGAGAAGTGCGACCAATGGGGTTGCCATTCATCGTCATACGCAGGCGTGAACCGTCTGCAGTGAGCAGGTCTGTACCCGCTAAATAGCCGCAACGATATGTACGCCCTGCAACTACCGGCACTGCGATGCTCATGATGTGTGAGCTGCCGGCCTTGCTGTTGGTCAAGTCCACGACCACGCGCTGGCTGATAACCTTCAGCACCCCGCCGATATAACTTCCCTGGGGTACCCACCCTTGACGGGTGCCATCGTTGAAATCCCATGTAATACCCGGAGGGGGCACAACAATCACGCCCTGATCAATATTGACAATTACGCTCGGCGCCACGGATATCACCTTTTGCCGCGTGATGCGCAGCTGCAATAGCACCGCCTTGCCTGAGTTGGCCTTAACAAACTTTTTTGGAATGAATACCTGGAGTGAAGCGCTATCTGCGTTCACTTCAAAGCTTTGGTTGAACTGGCCACCGATAACGCCAGGCACGGTGCTGCTCATGGTCGCCACCACAAAGTCCTCCTTCTGGAGGGCGACACTGGAAACCAACTCCGTAAATTCGCCGGGCACCAGGCTCGTGTCCAGGTTCGGGGTCGGCACTGCCGAGTCTTGTTGCAGAAATCTGAGGGCTGGGACGGTGATCATGATTAGCCTCTACCTGGCGCATGGGGATGTCTGTCCATTAAGGCATCCGGGCGGGCATTGGCCGCAACTGTCAGAATTGACAGTGCAGACCGACGGTCGCCGACCTGGGCCCCGACATTGCCGCCCATCCGGTAAAGCGGCAATCACCGTTGCCGCTTTACTGGCGCCACGCGGAAGCGCATTGCCGCTTTTCTGGCATTGCCGCCGCTCAACTCCCCCAAAACCCTTGATTTAAGGGCCTCAAGAGACCTGGCATGCGCCTTGCTATGACCTTGTTACGAAAAGCAGGTCAGCCTAAAGGTTTCCGCCATGAGCATCAGCTTCGATAAAGCGCTCGGTATCCATGAACAAGCCCTGGGCTTTCGCGCCCAGCGTGCCGAAGTCCTGGCCAACAACATTGCCAACGCCGATACCCCGAACTACAAGGCTCGGGACCTGGATTTCTCCGCCGTGCTCGCCGCACAGCAGGACAAGACCAAAAACGGCACCTTCGCCTTGAACATGACCAACAGCCGTCATATCGAAGCGCAAGGCCTGAGCAGTGGTGACGAGTCGCTGCTGTATCGCACGCCGATGCAGCCGTCGATCGACCAGAACACCGTCGACGCCCAGCTGGAGCAATCGGCCTACGCCGAGAACTCGGTGAACTTTCAGGCCAGCTTCACCCTGCTCAACAGCAAATTCAAAGGGCTGATGTCAGCCCTGCGTGGAGAGTAAGCCATGTCTTTAGCCAGTGTTTTCAATATTGCCGGCAGTGGCATGAGCGCGCAGACCACGCGCCTGAACACCGTCGCCAGTAACATCGCCAACGCCGAGACCGTGTCGTCGAGCATTGACCAGACCTACCGCGCCCGTCACCCGGTGTTCGCCACCATGTTCCAGGGCGGCCAGAGCGGCGGCAGCGATTCGCTGTTCCAGAACCAGGACGCCGCAGGCCAGGGCGTGCAAGTGCTCGGTGTGGTTGAAGACCAGAGCAACCTCGAAGCGCGCTACGAGCCTAACCACCCGGCGGCGAACGAAAAGGGCTACGTGTACTACCCGAACGTCAACGTGGTCGAGGAAATGGCTGACATGATCTCCGCCAGCCGCTCGTTCCAGACCAACGCGGAAATGATGAATACCGCCAAAACCATGATGCAGAAGGTCCTGACCCTGGGTCAGTGATAAGGGGCGCCAAATAATGGCCATTGTTGATACCACGTCTACCAACACTGCGGTTCAGGACCTTTTCAACGCCAAGGTCAAGGACAGTTCAAACAACGTGTCGAGCATTGCCGATGCCGCCACCGGCAACCAGGCAATGGGCAAGGATGCGTTCCTGCAACTGCTGGTCACCCAGTTGAAGAACCAGGACCCGCTGTCGCCACAGGACAACGGTGCATTCGTCGCCCAGTTGGCCCAGTTCAGTAGCCTTGAGGGCATCAATAACCTCAACGATACCGTCAAGTCCATCTCCACCAACGTGACGTCTTCGCAAGCGCTGCAAGCATCGTCGCTGGTGGGGCGTTCGGTGATCACGCAGACCGACAAGACGGTGGTTGACACCAGCAAGAGCATGACCGGTTCCGTGGCAGTGACATCGGCGGTGGGCAACGTCTCCGTCAAGATCACTGACAAGGATGGCAACACGGTGCGCACGATTGATATGGGCGCGCAGAGTGCGGGTAACGCCAGCTTTATCTGGGACGGCAAGAACAGCAGTGGTGAGGTGGCCCCGGCCGGGACCTACACCTTCACCGCCACTACCAAGAATGATGCGGGTGATTCGGTGGCCCTGGCCACGTCGCTGCCTTCGACGGTCGTCAGTGTCACCCTGAGCCAGACCGGCGGCGAAATGCTGCTCAACCTGTCCGGCGGCACCAGCATCAAGCAGTCGCAAATTCAGACTATCGGTACATAGAGCCGGCTAAATACGGCAGAAGGAGAGAAACATGTCTTTTAACATCGGCCTTAGCGGCCTCTATGCGGCCAACAAACAACTGGACGTGACCGGCAACAACATCGCCAACGTCGCGACCACGGGTTTCAAGTCGTCCCGTGCGGAGTTCTCGGACATCTACGCGGCGTCCAAGCTGGGCACCGGCCAGAACAGTGTCGGCAACGGTGTGAACCTGGCAGCCGTGTCCCAGCAGTTCACCCAAGGTGACGTGAACAACAGCGGCGGCATCCTGGACATGGCGATTCAGGGCGGCGGCTTCTTCGTGCAGAAGGGCTCCGACGGCTCGCTGGAATACACCCGCAGCGGTGCTTTCCGTGCCGACAAAGACGGCTATATCACCAACAATACCGGTACCTCGCGTCTGCAAGGTTATGCGGCGGACGACAACGGCAAGATCAACAAGGGCGGCCTGACCGACCTGCAATTGAACCTGTCGAACCTGCCGCCAAAGGCGTCCACCAAAGTCGACTCCACCAGTAACCTGAACTCTTCGGAGCCGGTGATCGACCAGACGGCCAAGCCGTTCGACCCGAACGACACCAGCACCTTCACCACCCAGTACAGCACCACCTTGTACGACAGCCAGGGCAACGCGCACCCGATGGTGCAGTACTTGGTGAAAACCGATGGCAACAAGTGGAACGCCTACACCCTGATCGACGGCCGCAACCCGGACGGTTCCGCTCCAACGGGTACGCCTTCGACGCCGCCTGTGGCGTCGACGCTGAGCTTTGATGGCTCCGGCAAACTCACCGGTATTGTCACCGGCGGCACCTCGAGCACCACCTTGAACCTGACCGGCTGGGTGCCGGGTACCGTGACCAATGGCGTGTGGAAAGCCAACGGCGCGAACGCCAACCCGACCGGTATCGCCATCAATATGGCCAACATCACCCAGTACAACTCAGCCACCTACCGCAACCCGCCGACCACCGACGGTTACGCCACCGGCCAGATCACCGGCCTGAAAATCGACGGTACCGGTGTACTCTTCGCCACGTTCAGCAACCAGCAGAGCAAGGCTATCGGCCAGATCTCCCTGGCCAGCTTCAACAACGAGCAGGGCCTGCAGCCTGCCGGTGGCACTACGTGGAAGGAAACTTTCGCTTCCGGCCAGCCAGGTTTTGACGCCCCGCAATCCGGTACCCTGGGGTCGATCGTGGCCAACTCCCTGGAGAACTCCAACGTCAACCTGACCAACGAACTCGTGGACCTGATCAAGGCCCAGAGCAACTACCAGGCGAACGCCAAGACCATCTCCACCCAGAGCACCATCATGCAGACCATCATCCAGATGACTTGATGGTTGCGCGCTCTACTAAAAAGCCCCTCGCATGAGGGGCTTTTTTATGGCTGTCAGTAACCGGCCGCCAGAAAGTCGGAAGTATGGAACTGCCTGCATCCACCTTGCCACTGATCGTGTCAGAGCCTTCATGGCTCGCCAATCAACGGTGAGGGCTGGGCATGTGGAATTCCGGGGTGTCAGGGCTGGGAAATGGCGGGGGGCAGTTTGATGCCATTCGAACCGAATCTGCGCCAGTCGCAGCGGTTACCGAGGTAGCTGCGGTCAAAAAGCTGCTCAATGAGTTGTTTGAGGCAGAGCAAGGCTCCAAAGCTCAAGCCATTCAAGGTGCACGAGACAAATTGCATGCCTTGCGCGAGCAGATGGGCGACGAGAAATTCAAGGGCATCCTGAACACGCTGGCCAATGAGTCATTTGAAAAGTTTCTCGATTTTCTCAAACGGCTGATCAAAGAGTGGTTTCCCGACGCAGATGACGCAGCGCCACCCGCTCCGCCGTTCAAGGGCGGTGGTGGTGGCGGCCGGGTTAACCCGAAAAATTTTGGCGGCAGTGAGCCGATGAGCAACAAGCCTTTTTCCGAAGGCGCTCGCCACTTTCACTACAAGCCCGACAACAGCGACCCTGGAAAAAAGCCGGGCATGGGCAGAGAGCCCGGCAATATCTGGAGCGGTTTCAAGCAGGGCCCGGACGGCAATTGCGTGACGGTTTCAGCCATCAAGGCGGCAATGATGCAATTTGGTCAAAAACCTACCGATGTCTTCAAAGAGGTCAAGGAGGCAGGTGATGGCTACGACGTGAAGATGAAGGACGGATTCGAGCTGCATTTATCCAGGGATGAGCTCAAGCAAGCAGCTAGATACGCTGAGTTCAAAGGTGATGATCCGGCCATGATGACCGATGCCAACTTCATGTACGCCGCCAGTGCCAAGCGCGCCCAGATGCTGGGGAATGGGTTTGATGACAATCCCAACGCGGCCAAACAGAGTTTTGCGCATGCCATGCAGAGTTTGAACAATGGCGAGATGGGCTGGGAGGCGTTGGACCGGCTCGGGTTGAAAGGGCTTTACCGTCAATCGTCGAGCGCCGAGCTGGCAAGCGGCAAGCTGGGCGTTGTGGATTATGGCGGCCACTCAATGGCGGTGATGGGCGGTCGTGTGGAGTTGTGGGGCGGGCGGGGTGGCGCGCCTCAGGCAGGCAACGCGTATACATTCACCTGACCGAAAACAAAAAAACCGATAAACCCCATGCATCAGGGTCTATCGGTTTTTTCAATCCCGGGCGTTCAGGCCCGGGACTGGCTCAGCTTATTGGCAAGCTTCGCAATCCGGCTCGTCAATGGCGCAAGCCTTTGGCACTGGCGCCGGGCCGGCAGGTGCCGCGAGAACCGAGTCATCACCGTGGTTGCCGCCGCTGGAAACAGCGTTCAGCTTGCCGGTGTTGATGGTCGACTTCTCGGTGCTGGTCGCGGCCAGGGCACGGAGGTAGTAAGTGGTTTTCAGGCCACGGTACCAAGCCATGCGGTAGGTCACGTCAAGCTTCTTGCCCGAAGCGCCGGCGATGTAGAGGTTCAGCGACTGAGCCTGGTCGATCCACTTCTGACGACGGCTGGCGGCGTCAACGATCCACTTGGTGTCCACTTCGAAGGCAGTCGCGTAGAGCTCTTTGAGTTCTTGCGGGATGCGCTCGATCTGCTGCACGGAACCGTCGTAGTACTTCAGGTCGTTGATCATGACCGAGTCCCACAGGCCGCGGGCTTTCAGGTCGCGAACCAGGTACGGGTTGATCACGGTGAATTCGCCCGACAGGTTCGATTTCACATACAGGTTCTGATAAGTCGGTTCGATCGACTGCGACACGCCAGTGATGTTGGCGATGGTCGCGGTCGGTGCGATGGCCATGATGTTGGAGTTACGAATGCCTTTCTGCACGCGGGCACGTACCGGCGCCCAGTCCAGGGATTCGTTCAGGTCAACGTCGATGTACTTCTGGCCACGTTGCTCGATCAGGATCTGTTGCGAATCCAGCGGCAGGATGCCTTTGGACCACAGCGAACCCTGGAACGTCTCGTAGGCGCCGCGCTCGTCGGCCAGGTCGCAGGAAGCCTGGATCGCGTAGTAGCTGACCGCTTCCATGGACTTGTCGGCGAACTCGACCGCAGCGTCCGAACCGTAAGGAATGTGCTGCAGGTACAAAGCGTCCTGGAAGCCCATGATGCCCAAGCCAACCGGACGGTGCTTGAAGTTGGAGTTCTGCGCCTGTGGCACCGAGTAGTAGTTGATGTCGATCACGTTATCGAGCATGCGCACTGCGGTGTTCACGGTACGTTCCAGCTTGGCGGTGTCCAGCTTGCCGTTGACGATGTGGTTCGGCAGGTTGATCGAGCCCAGGTTGCAAACGGCGATCTCGTCCTTGTTGGTGTTCAAGGTGATCTCGGTGCACAGGTTCGAGCTGTGGACCACGCCCACGTGCTGCTGCGGGCTGCGCAGGTTGCACGGGTCTTTGAAGGTCAGCCATGGGTGGCCGGTTTCAAACAGCATGGAGAGCATTTTGCGCCACAGGTCTTTGGCCTGGATGGTCTTGAACAGCTTGATCTTGCCTGGGTACTGAGCCAGGGCTTCGTAGTACTCGTAACGCTCTTCGAAGGCCTTGCCGGTCAGGTCGTGCAGGTCCGGCACTTCGGAAGGCGAGAACAGGGTCCACTGGCCATCATCGAAGACGCGCTTCATGAACAGGTCAGGGATCCAGTTGGCGGTGTTCATGTCGTGGGTACGACGACGGTCATCACCGGTGTTCTTGCGCAGCTCGATGAACTCTTCGATGTCCATGTGCCAGGTTTCCAGGTAGGCACATACAGCACCTTTGCGCTTGCCACCCTGGTTCACGGCTACAGCGGTGTCGTTCACGACTTTCAGGAACGGAACCACGCCTTGCGACTTGCCGTTGGTGCCCTTGATGTACGAGCCCAGTGCACGCACCGGGGTCCAGTCGTTGCCCAGGCCGCCGGCGAATTTGGACAACATGGCGTTGTCGTGGATCGCGTGGTAGATGCCCGACAGGTCATCCGGCACGGTGGTCAGGTAGCAGCTCGACAGCTGTGGACGCAGGGTGCCGGCGTTGAACAGGGTCGGGGTCGACGACATGTAGTCGAAGGACGACAACAGGTTGTAGAACTCGATGGCACGGTCTTCTTTCTGCTTCTCTTCAATCGCCAGGCCCATGGCCACGCGCATGAAGAACACTTGCGGCAGTTCGAAGCGAATACCGTCCTTGTGGATGAAGTAACGGTCGTACAGGGTTTGCAGGCCCAGGTAGGTGAACTGCTGGTCACGCTCGTGATTGATCGCCTTGCCGAGTTTTTCCAGGTCAAAGGTGGCCAGGATCGGGTTCAGCAATTCAAATTCGATACCCTTGGCGATGTAAGCCGGCAGGGCCTTGGCGTACAGGTCAGCCATTTCGTGGTGGGTGGCGCTGTCAGCGACGCCCAGGAAGCCCAGGCCTTCGGCACGCAGGGTGTCCATCAGCAGACGCGCGGTCACGAACGAGTAGTTCGGCTCACGTTCAACCAGGGTACGGGCGGTCATCACCAGGGCGGTGTTGACGTCGGTAAGGGCCACGCCGTCGTACAGGTTTTTCAGGGTTTCGCGCTGGATCAGGTCACCATCGACTTCTTCCAGGCCTTCGCAGGCCTCGGTGATGATGGTGTTCAGGCGGCCCAGGTCCAGCGGTGCAAACGTACCGTCGGCCAGGGTGATGCGGATCGATGGGTGAGCCTGTACCGCAGCTTCTTCAGCCGGGGAACGTACAGCGCGTTCCTTGGAACGGGCGTCACGGTAGATCACGTAGTCGCGCGCGACTTTCTGCTCGCCGGCACGCATCAGGGCCAGTTCGACCTGGTCCTGGATTTCTTCGATGTGGATGGTGCCGCCCGAAGGCATGCGACGCTTGAAGGTTGCGGTGACCTGTTCGGTCAGGCGGGCAACGGTGTCGTGGATGCGCGACGAGGCAGCAGCGGTGCCGCCTTCAACTGCAAGAAACGCTTTGGTGATGGCGACGGTGATTTTGTCATCGGTGTAAGGAACGACAGTGCCGTTACGCTTGATCACGCGCAATTGGCCAGGTGCGGTGGCGGACAGATCCAGGTTCGAATCGGCGGCCTGCGGCACGGAGCCTTGCGGGTTCTCGCGAGTTGTGTCGGTTTGCATGGGGGGTTGTCTCCACATTCTATATTTATTTGGGCACCATCACGGTGCCCACCGTTCCGTCCTGAAGCACTTACAACAGGCCAAGGGCCTGGCATAACAACTTCGGGACAGGAGGAAGGGAGCTCATCGCGCCGCTTCCATGCCGAAGTCTTCGGTGTGGGGGCATAAAAAGCCCTTCGCCGTATTCCTGGTGGGTGACAGTTGCCTGATGCAGGCACTGCAACACCCGTACCGTTTTGCGCCCTTGAGGCTGGAAAACGGTTGCCATCCGCTTGAGCGGTTTGGGCCTTCAAAAAATGCTGGGGTTAGACCAAACAGGCGCAAGAAATGGCTTGAATTTCTTGTCTGAAATGTGTTGGGTCTTTTCGCTCAAAACCCTACATGTAGGGTTTTTTTAGCGCCGAGGTACAAGATAATGCGTTTTTGGAGGCTTAGCAACGCAAGACCTGTGGATAACGCTGTGGGTAAAATGTGTATGAATCGTGGAACACCCGTGTAGGCCGCAGTGCTGCTGGATTGCGCCGTTTGTCACTGAATATTCCAAGCTGAAAACCGCCGGTTGGAATTTTGAGGGCGCGAACCCTATCACAAAAAAACGCGATCACCGAATCGATTTCCCGGCTTGTGCCAGAGGGCTGGCGCATGGCTACAATCGACCCTTGTTATGCCCTCAACACATGACAAACAGGGTATGGCCAGTGAAGATCAAAAATGTGGGAGCGGGCTTGCCCGCGATGGCGGTTTACCAGGCACCGCATCTATTCCTGGCCCACCGCCATCGCGGGCAAGCCCGCTCCCACAGTTGAAATATCGAAGTCCTGAAGATTTTCTTATAACAACGAGGACCACCCGTGGAGCAAGAAGCCTGGCAAGTATTGATCGTCGAAGACGACGAGCGATTGGCCGAACTGACCCGTGACTACCTGGAGAGCAATGGCTTGCGGGTGGCGGTGGAAGGCGACGGTGCCAAGGCAGCGGCGCGCATCATCGCCGAGCAACCGGACCTGGTCATCCTCGACCTCATGCTGCCCGGCGAAGACGGCCTGAGCATCTGCCGCAAGGTGCGCGAGCGCTACGACGGGGTGATCCTGATGCTCACCGCGCGCACCGATGACATGGATCAGGTGCAGGGCCTCGATATGGGCGCCGACGACTATGTGTGTAAACCGGTGCGCCCGCGCTTGCTGCTGGCGCGTATCCAGGCGCTGTTGCGGCGCAGCGAGCCGGCCGAACCTGCCATCGCCGAAAGCCAGCGCCGCCTGCAATTCGGCCCTTTGGTGGTAGACAACGCCTTGCGTGAGGCCTGGCTGAATGAGAGCGGCATCGAACTGACCAGCGCTGAATTCGACCTGTTATGGCTGCTGGTGGCCAATGCGGGGCGCATCCTGTCCCGCGAAGAAATCTTTATCGCCTTGCGCGGTTTCGGCTACGACGGCCAGGATCGCTCCATCGATGTGCGCATCTCACGTATTCGGCCGAAAATCGGCGACGATCCGATTCACCCGCGTCTGATCAAGACCATTCGCAGCAAAGGTTATCTGTTCGTCCCTGAAGCTGCCGCCGATATGCCGCTGTGAACTCGATTTTCCTGCGCATCTACGGCGGCATGTGCGCGGCGCTGATTCTGGTGGCGCTGCTCGGCGTGCTGGCCCTGCACCTGCTCAATGAAGTGCGCAGCGGCCAGTATCGTGAACGCTTGGCCCACGGCACCTTTGCGTTGATGGGTGACAACCTGCAACCCATGAGTGCCATCGAGCGCCAACGCGCCCTGGCAGTGTGGGAGCGCTTGCTGGGCATTCCGCTGGAATTGCGCACGCTGACCGATGCTAAATTGGATCTCGGCCAGCGCAACCGGCTGCAACGCGGCCAGGTATTGGTCGAGCAAACCGGCCCCCACGCTGCGCGCGTGCTGCGCTTGGTCAGCGAAAAGGAACAGCTCGTACTCACAGGCGAAGTGCAGCAGATCAGCGAACAATTGGCCCGCGCGACGATTTACCTGCTGGCTGACGAACTGGTGCGTTTCCCGGTGGCCGAGCAACCGCAACGGCTGGCCGACATAAAGGAAGCCAAGGGTTTTGGTTTTGAGATGCACCTGATGACCCTTGATCAGGCGGATATGGACGAAGATCAGCGCCGCCGCGTATCGGAAGGCGACACGGTGATGGCGCTGGGTAAGGGCGGCGATTCGATCCGCGTGTTTGCCGGCATGGTCGGCACGCCGTGGGTCCTTGAAATCGGCCCGCTGTACCAAATGAACCCTTACCCGCCGCAATGGTTGATCCTCATCGCATTGATCAGCCTGACCCTGATCGGCTTGATCGTCTATTTATTGGTGCGCCAGCTTGAGCGGCGCCTCAAAGGCCTGGAGGCGGCGGCCACGCGCATCGCCAAGGGCAACCTGGAAGTGCGCGTGCCGGCCCGCGGTGCCGATTCGGTAGGGCGCTTGGCGTCAGCCTTTAATGGCATGGCCGAGCACTTGCAGCAATTGCTGGCGATCCAGCGCGAACTGGTGCGCGCGGTGTCTCACGAGTTGCGCACGCCGGTGGCGCGCCTGCGCTTTGGCCTGGAGATGGTCGGCGATGCCACCACCCCCGAAGCCCGGCGCAAATACTTGGACGGCATGGACAGCGACATTCAGGACCTCGATGGTCTGGTCGACGAAATGCTTACCTACGCACGCCTGGAACAGGGGGCGCCGGAGTTGAGTTTCCAGCGTGTTGACCTCAGCGCGTTGCTCGATCAGGTGATCGGCGAATTATCGCCACTGCGTCCGCAGGTCACGGTGGCGCGCGGCATCTGCCTGTCATCGGCTCACCTGGATGACGCCTGGGTCGACGCTGAACCCCGTTACCTGCACCGCGCCCTGCAAAATCTGGTGAGCAACGCGATGCGTCATGCCCAGGGGCAGGTGCTGATCAGTTATCAGGTAGGGCAGGTGCGTTGCCGCATTGATGTGGAAGACGACGGGCCGGGGGTGCCGGAAAGCGCCTGGGAGCGCATTTTTACGCCGTTCCTGCGCCTGGACGACAGCCGCACGCGTGCCTCGGGCGGGCATGGGTTGGGGCTGTCGATTGTGCGGCGGATCATCTACTGGCACGGCGGGCGCGCGTTGATCGGCAAAAGCAATAACCTCGGTGGGGCGTGCTTCAGCCTGAGTTGGCCGAGGGATCAGGAGAAGGCTTGAGATTGCCATCGCAGGCAAGCCAGCTCCCACATTTGATAGGGTTTGCACATTCAAACTGTGGGAGCTGGCTTGCCTGCGATAGCAATGGATCAGGCGCTGATGGCCACCAGGCTCAACAACTGCTCCCCCTCCACCGCAAACTGCCCCTCCAGCTCCTTGCCATAACACCACTCTGCAGACAAATCGGTGAGCAACCGCAGCCGCACCCGGCCCGACTCGGACCACTCGACCACCTCGGCATGCTCAAAGTAGAAGCGCTTCTGCACGATCGGATAGAGCGCCTTGAACAGGCTCTCCTTGACCGAAAACGTCAGCGTCACCACTAAAGCAATCTGCTCACGCGGCACTAATGCCATACGCTGCAGTTCATCAGCCGTCAGAATCTCCCCGGCCAAGCGTTCCGCCCGCTCCAGCGACAGACTGTTTTCCAGGTCCATTCCCAACCCACGCCATTGCGCCTTGTGCCCGACGATCGCCGCCGCGTGCCCGGTGCTGTGCGTAATCGAACCACTGATATGCCCGGGCCACACCGGCGCACGGTCTTCGCCGATGGCGGGCACACAATCTAGGTGATCAAGCTGCTGCAGCGCTGCACGCGCGCACAAGCGGCCGGCCAGGAACTCGGCCTGACGCTTGGCCACCGAACGCTGGATGCTGGCCGGTGGTAGCACGGCGCTGCGCTGGAAATCACTGGCGTCCAATAAGGCAGGGTCAAACCGCGTGCTGAGAAACACCGTGCCCGGCAAGGGGTCGGGCAGCGGCCAATGGGCATCGAGTGGGGTACAGCAAGCGGGTAGAGGCGTCATGCGCGGTATTTTGCGTCAGTGGCACGCCAGTGAATAGCCCGTAATGGTTCAGGCTTGGTTCAGAGCCTGTTCAGGGGGAGTTCAGGGGCGCGTGCGTAGTCTGGCTCTACAGCCAAAACGCGTAGAGGTAAGCACCATGACTGCGATCAAAAAGCTGATGTTGGCGTTAACCATGCTCAGTGCCACCGCCGGCGTTCAAGCGGCCGATGGCCCTTTTGCAGCATTTGGCAACGAGAAAACCAAGAAAACCAGCACCCTGATCCAGCGTGTCAGCTTCGAAGACGCGGGCAGTCAGCCTGCGCCGTGGGGCCAGTCGCTGGGCTATACCGCGACTCAACCCGACTACCGTACCGGCTATGAACACCTGACGGGCCAATACAATGGCATTAAACTGCGCCCGCAAGACGTGCAGGGCCGCTATGATATCCCCCAGTCGGACAGTTGAATTGCCTTGGAGAGCCTTATGAAATTGCTGGTGGTTGAAGATGAGGCGTTGTTGCGCCATCACCTGCTGACCCGACTGACAGACAGCGGGCACGTGGTCGAATCCGTGGCCAATGCCGAAGAAGCCCTGTACCAGACCGGCCAGTTCAACCATGACCTGGCGATCATCGACCTGGGCCTGCCCGGCATGGGCGGCCTGGACCTGATCCGCCAACTGCGCACTCAGGCCAAGACCTTCCCGATCCTGATCCTGACCGCGCGCGGCAACTGGCAGGACAAGGTCGAAGGCTTGGCCGCCGGCGCCGACGATTACGTGGTCAAACCTTTCCAGTTCGAAGAGCTGGAAGCGCGGATGAACGCCTTGCTGCGCCGCTCCAGCGGGTTTACGCAGTCGACCATTGTTGCCGGGCCCTTGCTGCTGGACCTCAATCGAAAGCAGGCGTCCCTGGACGAGCAACCGCTGGCGCTGACGGCCTACGAGTACCGGATTCTCGAGTACCTGATGCGTCACCATCAGCAAGTGGTCGCCAAGGATCGCTTGATGGAGCAGCTCTACCCGGACGACGACGAGCGTGATCCGAACGTGATCGAAGTGCTGGTCGGGCGCCTGCGCCGCAAGCTGGAAGGCCCGGCCGGGTTCAAGCCGATCGATACCGTGCGTGGCCTGGGTTACCTGTTCAATGAGCGCTGCCGTTGATTCGCTCGTTACGTGTACGCCTGATGCTCGCGGCCACCACCCTGGCCGTGCTGTTTATGCTCGGCTTGTTACCCGCCATGCAAGGCGCGTTCAGCCTGGCGCTGCAGGATTCCATCGAGCAGCGCCTGGCGTCGGATGTCACGACGCTGATCTCTGCCGCACGGGTTGAAAACAATCGACTGTTGATGCCGGCGCAGTTGCCGGACGAGCGTTTCAACCTGACCGACAGCCGGCTGCTTGGCTATATCTATGACCGCGAAGGCCATCTGGTCTGGCGCTCGCGGGCCACTCAGGAAGAAAACATCAACTACAAACCGCGCTATGACGGGCGCGGTAACGAATTTGCGCGCATCCGCGAAGCCAATGGCCAGGAATTTTTCGTTTACGACGTTGAGGTCAAGCTGCTCGGCGGCAAGAGCGCGGCGTTCAGTATTGTCGCCCTGCAACCGGTGCGTGAGTATCAGCTGACTCTCGAAGGCCTGCAGGAAAACCTCTACCTGGGGTTCGGCGCGGCCTTGCTGGTGCTGCTGACCTTGCTGTGGCTGGGCCTGACCTGGGGTTTGAAAGCCTTGCGGCGTTTGAGCCAGGAGCTTGACGAGATTGAAGGCGGCACACGCGAAAGCCTTTCCGAAGAGCATCCGCGGGAGTTGCTGCGCCTCACCGGTTCCCTCAACCGTTTGTTGCACAGCGAACGCGAGCAGCGTGCGCGCTACCGCGATTCCCTCGACGACCTGGCCCACAGCTTGAAAACCCCGCTGGCGGTGTTGCAGGGCGTGAGCGAAGACATGGCGCAGCGCCCGGAAGACCGGGGGCAGGCTTGGGTATTGCAGTCGCAGATCGAGCGCATGAGCCAGCAGATCGGCTATCAGTTACAGCGCGCGAGCCTGCGTAAAAGCGGCCTGGTGCGCCACCAGGTGCGCCTGGAGCCTGTGCTGCAGAGCCTGTGCGACACGCTGGACAAGGTGTACCGCGACAAACGCGTGACGGTGACTTTCGACCTGCCGCCGGAATGTGATGTGCCCATCGAGAAGGGCGCCTTGCTTGAAATGCTCGGCAACCTGCTGGAAAACGCCTACCGCCTGTGTGTGCGTGAAGTACGTATCAGCCTGGTCGAGAGCCTTGAAGGCACCGAGTTGTGCATTGAGGACGACGGCCCGGGTGTTCCACCGGACCAGCGTGCGCGGATTCTGCAAAGGGGCGAGCGGCTGGACCGTCAGCACCCGGGGCAGGGCATCGGGCTGGCGGTGGTCAAGGACATCATTGAAAGCTACAGCGCGCGGCTGACCCTGGGTGATTCGCCTTTGGGCGGGGCGGCGTTCAAGATTCATTTTCCGGCAGTTTGATCTCTATTGCTGGTTCTGGCCTCATCGCAGGCAAGCCAGCTCCCACATTAGAATGTGTGAACCCAATCTACTGTGGGAGCTGGCTTGCCTGCGATGGCGTCGGCACCGACAACACACCTCTAACTCTCCTGCGCCCGATACGCCCCCGGCGTCAGCCCCGTCCACTTCTTGAACGCCCGATGAAACGCCGACGGTTCGGAAAACCCCAACTGCTCGGCAATCTCCTGCAACGACAAATCCGCCCGCCCCAAATGGTAGATGGCGATATCTCGCCGCAACTCATCCTTGAGCGCCTGAAAGCTGGTGCCTTCCTCGCGTAAATGCCGCCGCAGGGTTTGCGGGCTGATGTGCAGCTGCTGCGCGACGGCCTCCAGGTCGGGCCAGGGCGTGCGGTCGCGGCTAAGCAAGCGGCGCAACTGGCTGCTCAGGCTATCGCCTTCGTCCGGTCGGGACAGCAGGTCGGCGGGCGAGCGTTCCAGGAAATGCTTGAGCGTGCGCTCATCCTGCAACAAGTGCAGGCTCAGGTAGCGCGCAGGAAATACCAGGCTGCTGTTCGGCGCGCCGAACGCCAGGGGGCAGGGAAATAACAGGTCATATTCGCCCGCATGGGCCGGCATCGGGTAGCTGAATGTGGCCTGGTGCAGGCGAATCCGCTGGCCAATCAGCCAACTGCCCAGGCGATGCCAGATCACCAACAGGCATTCGCTGAGGAAGTGATCCGGATCCCACAGTTGCGAGTCATCCAGGCTCAAGCGCGCCATGTCGCCTTCTCTTGTCAGCTGCCAGCGCGGACCCTGCGGGAATAGGCTATAAAATAATAAGCCGCGTTCCAGAGCCTTCTCCAGGGTGCGGCAGTGGATCAGCGCGTGGCACATCATGGCGAAGGTGCCGCGCCTGCTCGGCCCTTCGGCAAACCCCAGGTACTCGTCGTCCAGCGCCAGCCAGAGCATTTGCAACAGCCGGGTGAATTGCTCGGGGGCGATGCGGGCGCGGGGTTCGGTCAACAACTCAGGGGGAATGCCGACTTGATGCAGCAGGGCCGAGTAGTCGTAGCCCGCGCGATGCGCACCGCCGAGGGCGGCTCGGGCAAAGTGACTGGCGATGGTACGTTCACGCATGTGAGGGCCTCGTCCATGGAAGGGCGGATGGTAGCCACCACCCGATGGAGCCACAAGGCGGATATCCGCCAAATTGCAGGACGGGATTCAGTGAGTGGGCGGAATTCCGCCACCTGATTCAATGCCCGGGAAGGCAACTGAAATCCTCCAGCCCTGATGTCTAAAGGCCTTCAGGGTTTTTCAGAGAAGTGGCACGGCGTTTGCGATAAGGACTACAGCGCAGGCCTGCTTGCAAGGATCTCGCAAACAACAAATCCCTCCAGTGCAGGAGGGTTCGCAATTCAAGTGTCGTGGGCAATGGCGGATCTTTGCCACACGGGACGATTGAGGAACTTTGCAATGACGACTCGTCAGCCACTGTACAAATCCCTGTATTTCCAGGTGATCGTTGCAATCGTTATCGGTATTTTGCTCGGTCACTTCTACCCGCAGACCGGCGTGGCCCTCAAGCCACTGGGTGACGGCTTTATCAAGCTGATCAAAATGGTCATCGCCCCGATCATCTTCTGCACCGTTGTCAGCGGCATCGCTGGCATGCAAAGCATGAAATCGGTCGGCAAAACCGGCGGCTACGCGCTGCTGTACTTCGAAATCGTTTCCACCATCGCCCTGCTGATCGGCCTGGTTGTGGTTAACGTTGTGCAGCCGGGCGCCGGCATGCACATCGACGTCGCTACCCTGGATGCCTCTAAAGTCGCTGCCTACGTGACTGCCGGTGCAGACCAGAGCATCGTCGGCTTCCTGCTGAACGTGATCCCGAATACCATCGTTGGCGCGTTCGCTACCGGCGATATCCTGCAAGTGCTGATGTTCTCGGTGATCTTCGGTTTCGCCCTGCACCGCCTGGGTGCCTACGGCAAGCCGGTACTGGACTTCATCGATCGCTTCGCCCACGTGATGTTCAACATCATCAACATGATCATGAAGCTCGCGCCGCTCGGTGCCCTGGGCGCCATGGCGTTCACCATCGGCGCCTACGGTGTAGGTTCCCTGGTGCAGCTGGGTCAGTTGATGATCTGCTTCTACATCACCTGCATCCTGTTCGTGGTGGTGGTGCTGGGCGCCATCTGCCGCGCGCACGGTTTCAGCGTGTTGAAGCTGGTTCGCTACATCCGTGAAGAGCTGTTGATCGTTCTGGGTACTTCCTCCTCCGAATCCGCACTGCCACGCATGCTGATCAAGATGGAGCGTCTGGGCGCGAAGAAATCCGTAGTAGGCCTGGTGATTCCAACCGGCTACTCCTTCAACCTCGACGGTACTTCGATTTACCTGACCATGGCTGCCGTGTTCATCGCTCAAGCGACTGACACCCACATGGACATCACCCA
Organism: Pseudomonas fluorescens; assembly: GCF_002022275.1. Taxonomy (GTDB): domain Bacteria; phylum Pseudomonadota; class Gammaproteobacteria; order Pseudomonadales; family Pseudomonadaceae; genus Aquipseudomonas; species Aquipseudomonas fluorescens_AJ. The sequence goes on along the minus strand of NZ_MSDF01000008.1, from coordinate 40,266 downwards.
CCAGATCACCCTGCTGCTGGTGCTGCTGCTGTCCTCCAAAGGCGCTGCAGGCGTGACCGGTTCGGGCTTCATCGTGCTGGCCGCCACTCTGTCGGCCGTTGGCCACCTGCCGGTTGCCGGCCTGGCGCTGATCCTGGGTATCGACCGCTTCATGTCCGAAGCCCGCGCACTGACCAACCTGGTCGGTAACGCCGTTGCCACCATCGTTGTGGCCAAGTGGGTCAACGAACTGGACACCGACAAGCTGCAAAGCGAGCTGGCGTCCGGCGGTACCGGTATCTCCGACACCCGTCAGGAAGATGACCTGGGCGTGGCCGAAGGTCCTGCTCCTGTCGTCAAGTAAATGCCTGAGGTGTAAATAACACCGCAAGCCTGCAAACGCCCCGACCTGTTCGGGGCGTTTGCGTTTCTGGGGTACAGTAACGTTTTGTATTGAAACGCCTGCGGGAGGCCTGATGGACAGTGTGGATCTGAACGTCCTGCGCAGCGTGCTCGAATGGCGCCGCGCCGGTCAGCGCGTGGTGCTGTACAGCGTGGTGCAGACCTGGGGCAGTGCGCCGCGACCTCCTGGCGCGATGCTGGCGCTGCGCGGCGATGGTGTGGTGATCGGCTCGGTCTCCGGCGGTTGCATCGAGGATGACTTGATCGCGCGCCTGCAGGATGGCCGCCTGCCGGAAGATGGCCCACCGGTGCAACTGGTGACCTACGGCGTCACACGTGACGAGGCGGCGCGTTTTGGCCTGCCGTGCGGCGGCACCTTGCGCCTGACCGAAGAGCGTGTGGGCGACTGGGAGTGGGTTGCGCAATTACTCGCGCGTTGCGAAGACCACCAGATTGTCGCGCGCGAGCTGAACCTGGCCACTGGCGAGGTAAACCTCAGCGGCGCGAGCAAAACGGACGTGGTGACCTTCGACGGTGAACGCCTGCGCGCCATCTACGGCCCGCGCTGGCGCCTGCTGCTGATCGGCGCCGGGCAGTTGTCGCGCTATGTGGCGGAAATGGCGCGCTTGCTGGATTTCGAAGTGCTGATCTGCGACCCGCGCGAAGAGTTCGTCTACGGCTGGGAAGATCAGCACGGCCGCTTTGTTCCCGGTATGCCGGACGAGGCAGTGCTGAATATCCAGACTGACGAACGCACCGCCATTGTGTGCCTGACTCACGACCCGCGCCTCGATGACATGGCCTTGCTCACGGCGCTGAACTCTTCGGCGTTCTACATTGGCGCTCTGGGGTCTCGGGTCAACAGCCAGAAGCGGCGGGAAAACCTCGCGCAACTGGGCTTGTCGGCGGAGGCCATTGCCCGTTTGCACGGGCCGATCGGCTTGCATATCGGCAGCCATACGCCAGCGGAAATCGCGTTGTCGCTGATGGCGGAAATTGTCGCGATCAAGAACGGTGTGGCGCCCATGCAGAAGAAACCGTTGCCGGTGGTGGCTGAGTGAGCGTAACGGCGATTGTGCTGGCAGCGGGGCAGGGCAGTCGTTTTCGGGCTGAAGCGGGTGCTGACCAGGATAAGTTGCTGGCGCCTTGCGTAGGCCTGGATGGCGTGACGCGGCCGGTGATTGAGCAGGTGTTGGTGAATTTGCCGGAGCGCGTGCTCAAGCGCGTGCTGGTGACCTCGCCGGATCGGCTTGAAGTGATTCGACTAGGCGCAGCCTATGGCTGTGAAGTTCTTTTGCTGAACTCGGCCGGCATGGGCGATAGCATTGCGGCGGCGGTCGCGGCCAGTGAATCGGCGGACGGCTGGTTGGTGGTGCTGGGGGATATGCCGTTCATCAGGTCTTCCAGCATTGAGCGGGTGATTGACGCGCTGGAGGAGGGTGGCATCAGCGTGCCGGTATCTGCCGGTGAGTATGGGCATCCTGTGGCGTTTGATCGTGCGTTCGGTCCGGGGTTGATGGCGCTGGTTGGTGATCGTGGAGCCAGGCCGTTGTTTGCATGTGCCGCTTTGCGTGAGATACAGGTAGATGACGCAGGCGTTTTGTGGGATGTAGATGTGCCGCAATCGTTGCGTTTTAACGCAGATTAAATGTGGGAGCTTGCTCGCGAAGGCGGTGTGTCAGCCGCTGATGAGCTGAATGATTCACCGCATTCGCGAGCAAGCCCGCTCCCACATTGGATCTCCTGCCTTTTCGAGATGGCATAAAAAAGCCCCGCCTGATCACTCAGGCGGGGCTTTTTAGTCACCGATGGAATCAGGCCAGAGGTTTGCTCTCGTGCTCTGCTTCCAGTGCAGCTGCTGCAGCGGCGGCGGCTTCAGCTTCCTTGCGACGGCGACGCACTTCACGCGGGTCGTTCGGCGCGCGGCCGTTTTCGCTCAGGGCGCTGGCAGGCGCGGCTTCAACCACTGGAGCGGCGACTTCGGCCACCACCGGTGCTTCAACCACTGGCTCAGGCTCAACGACTGGCGCTGGCTCGGCAACCACGGCTTCAGCAACCGGCGCTGGCGCTTCTTCTACCACGGGGGCAGGCGCTGGCGCTGGTGCTTCAACCGGGGCGGCGGGTTCGGCCGTCCACTGGAAGGCGGTCTGTTCTTCGCGAACTTCACGCACTTGCGGAGCGGCTTCGACCACTGGCGCTTCTACGACAGCTTCAACCACTGGCTGAGCTTCAACCACCGGAGCAGGTTCAACTGCAACGGCTTCGGCTTCTGGCTGGACTTCGCGAACCGGTGCTACTTCCACTTCCGGAACCACTGGGGCTTCGATCGGGGTCGTGGCTTCAACAACCGGGGCCTCAAAGGCTGGCGCTTCAACTACCGGCGCTTCAAAGGCTGAGGTTTCAGCGACTGGCGCTTCTACGGCAGCCGTTTCTTCGACGGTGGCGGTGGCGCGTTCAGCCTGCTCGTGAGCCTGGGCTTCGGCAGGTGCGCTGATCACCGAGCTGGCAACGGCAGCGGTCACGGCCAGGCCGGCAGCCAGTTCGGCGCCAGTCGGTTCGTGGGTTTCGCCCTCTGCGTGTTCGCCGGCTTCTTCCGAACCTTCGATCACGTTGCCGTTGGCATCACGCTGACGCTCACGACGGTTGCTGCGACGACGCTGGCCACGGGAGCGGCGGCGTGGACGATCGCCTTCGGCGTTGTCCTGGCCGTCTTCCTGTTGCTCTTCGCCGGTCAGCACTTCTTCTTCTTCGCTGGCGGCAGCGGCTTGCTCGGCGCGAGGTTGACGCTCTTCACGCGGCGGGCGCGGCTGGCGCTCTTCACGTGGGGCGCGTTCTTCACGCGGCTGACGGGCCGGGCGTTCTTCGCTGGCGGCTTCGGCAGCAACGGCCGCAACAGCTGGCACGGCGTCCAGCGGCTCGCGCAGTTCACGCACACGCTCTTCGCGTTCGCCACGTGGCTTGCGGTCTTCGCGTGGAGCGCGCGGGGTACGTGGTGCGCGCTCTTCGCGCGGGGCACGTTCTTCACGGGCTACGGCTGGGGTTTCTTCACGGGCTTCGCGAGGTGCACGCTCTTCACGTGGAGCGCGCTCTTCACGCGGTGCACGTTCTTCGCGAGGCTTGCGCTCTTCGTCACGGCGACCGTTGCGGTTACGGCTTTGCTGACGGCCGTTGCGACGCTCTTCATTGCGCGCAGGGCGCTCGGCAGCAGGCTTTTCAACCACAACCGGAGCAACTGGCTCTTCCTTCGTGGCGAACAGGCTGACCAGCGACTTCACCAGGCCTTTGAACAGGCTTGGCTCAGGCAGGGCGGCCGGTGCGGCAACCGGTGCAGCCACTTCAGTCGGGACCGGTGCATTGGCACGCGCCGGTGCGGTTTTAACGGCGGCTTCCTGGCGAACCAGGGTGCGGGTCGCAGCGGCTGGCTGAACTTCTTCCACTTCAGCTGCAGCAGCAGCGATTTCGTAGCTGGACTGGCCGCTGTGAGCTTCCGGGCTGTCATCACGCAGACGCTGCACTTCGAAGTGCGGCGTTTCGAGGTGATCGTTCGGCAGGATGACGATACGGGCACGGGTGCGCAGTTCGATCTTGGTGATCGAGTTGCGTTTTTCGTTGAGCAGGAAAGCGGCAACCGGGATCGGCACTTGCGCGCGGACTTCGGCGGTGCGGTCTTTCAGGGCTTCTTCTTCGATCAGGCGCAGGATCGCCAGGGACAGCGATTCAACGTCACGGATGATGCCGGTGCCGTTGCAGCGCGGGCAGACGATGCCGCTGCTCTCGCCCAGGGATGGACGCAGGCGCTGACGGGACATTTCCAGCAGGCCGAAGCGCGAGATGCGGCCGACCTGTACGCGGGCACGGTCAGCTTCCAGGCATTCGCGGACTTTCTCTTCCACGGCGCGCTGGTTCTTGGCTGGGGTCATGTCGATGAAGTCGATCACGATCAGGCCGCCGATGTCGCGCAGGCGCAACTGGCGGGCGATTTCTTCAGCCGCTTCCAGGTTGGTCTGCAGGGCGGTTTCTTCGATGTCGCTACCCTTTGTGGCACGCGCCGAGTTGATGTCGATGGACACCAGGGCTTCGGTCGGGTCGATCACAATGGAGCCACCGGAAGGCAGTTCAACGACGCGCTGGAAAGCGGTCTCGATCTGGCTTTCGATCTGGAAACGGTTGAACAGCGGAACGCTGTCTTCGTACAGCTTGATCTTGCTGGCGTACTGCGGCATCACCTGGCGGATGAAGGTCAGGGCTTCGTCCTGGGCTTCAACGCTGTCGATCAGCACTTCGCCGATGTCCTGGCGCAGGTAATCGCGGATGGCGCGGATGATCACGTTGCTTTCCTGGTAGATCAGGAATGGCGCGGAACGATCCAGGGACGCTTCTTTGATGGCGGTCCACAGTTGCAGCAGGTAGTCGAGGTCCCACTGCATTTCTTCGCTGCTGCGGCCAAGGCCGGCAGTGCGAACGATCAGGCCCATGTCGGCAGGTGCGATCAGGCCGTTCAGCGCTTCACGCAGTTCGTTGCGCTCTTCGCCTTCGATGCGACGGGAAATGCCGCCGGCACGTGGGTTGTTCGGCATCAGGACGAGGTAACGGCCCGCCAGGCTGATGAAGGTGGTCAGGGCTGCGCCCTTGTTGCCACGTTCTTCTTTTTCTACCTGAACGATGACTTCCTGGCCTTCGCTCAGGACGTCCTTGATGTTCACGCGGCCTTCAGGGGCTTTCTTGAAGTACTCGCGGGAGATTTCCTTGAGGGGCAGGAAGCCGTGGCGCTCGGAGCCGAAATCGACAAAGGCAGCCTCAAGGCTTGGTTCGATGCGAGTAATACGGCCTTTATAGATATTGGCCTTCTTTTGCTCGCGTGCACCGGATTCGATGTCCAGGTCGTAGAGGCGTTGGCCATCTACCAGTGCAACACGCAACTCTTCGGGTTGAGTTGCGTTAATCAGCATTCTTTTCATGTTGTACCGTCGGTTTCCGGGCTGCCGGAAACGGCGTTCGGCACACACGACTTCTCACGGTCGGTGTCAGGTGCGTCAAGAGTGGTTGGCCACTCCAGTGTCCAGCAATACCCGCCAATGTGGGCCGGTATCGCGACGGACGCGTCCTGCTTGTTAGCGGTGGTGACAAAGGCACCACTTCAACAAAAGCTAAGGTCAGGAGGAGGAATCAACCGGCGACTGTGGACGAGATGAAGCGTCTAAATATAAGCCTAGTGCTACACGGTCCGACGGTTGTGCATCTCCACCCTACACGTATCCCTGATAATTCGGGTGCTGCCGCGCGCAGAATCCGCAGCGGGTTGGCATTTACCGTGTTCTCCAATGGGGAGTCCACGCTCATGGCTAAACAAGACTGGGTGTGGGCGACTGCGCTCTCACTCAGCTCTTAACAGGCGTTGTTTCCGAAGTATTCGCCGTGGTCTGGTTCAAGACTGACTGCACTTTGTGAACTGGCCGTAAATATCGGCGCAGAACGCGAGTATTCACTCTGCTTTCTGCACTCGCTTCAGGCCTCATGTCACCTGCGCTTGTTACAATCTTGAGCCTTCCAGGGTGGCAAAAGCCCCGTAGGACGGCCTCGCGTCCTGATGAATTGCGATGGTCAGGGCCGGCAGTTTGCCGCAAGTCCTCTGTCCAGGCCGCTTTTGGCGGCGTTCGCGACTATAGCAGCAATGATTAAGTGCTTCAATTCCATAAAAAATTGTTATCATCGCCGCCATGACGACTCCCGACCCCCAGACCCCCAGCGTCCAGCTGCTTGAGGTCTCGCCGGAATATGCCGGCCAACGCATCGACAATTTTCTTCTGGCCAGGCTCAAAGGCGTGCCCAAGACCTTGATTTACCGCATTTTGCGTAAAGGCGAAGTGCGCGTGAACAAGGGGCGGATCAAGCCCGAGTACAAGCTGCAGGCAGGCGACATTGTGCGTGTGCCGCCCGTTCGCGTGCCTGAGCGCGACGAACCGGTGCCTTTGGCTCAGGGCCTGCTGCAGCGCCTTGAAGCCTCGATTGTCTTTGAAGACAACAAGCTGATTGTGATCAACAAGCCCTGCGGCATTGCGGTTCACGGCGGCAGTGGCCTGACATTCGGTGTGATCGAAGCCTTTCGTCAGTTGCGCCCGGACGCCAAGGAGCTGGAACTGGTCCATCGCCTGGACCGCGACACTTCGGGCCTGTTGATGATCGCCAAAAAACGCAGCATGTTGCGCCACCTGCACACCGCCCTGCGGGGCGACGGCGTGGATAAACGCTACATGGCGCTGGTGCGTGGCAACTGGGCCAGCTCCATCAAAAGCGTCCGCGCGCCGTTGCAGAAGAGCAACCTGCGCTCCGGCGAGCGCATGGTCGAAGTGGACGAAGAGGGCAAAGAGGCCCTGACCCTGTTCAAGGTGCTGCGCCGCTTCGGCGACTTCGCAACCATGGTCGAGGCCAAGCCGGTGACCGGGCGGACCCACCAGATTCGTGTACACACCCTGCACGCAGGCCACTGCATTGCCGGCGATACCAAGTACGGCGACGAGGATTTCTCCAGGGAAATTCGCGATCTGGGCGGCAAGCGCCTGTTCCTGCACGCTTACATGCTGACGGTGCCATTGCCCGACGGTGGTGAACTCAAGCTGCAGGCGCCCGTCGATGAGATGTGGGCCAAGACCGTGGAGCGTTTGAGTGTCGCACCTTGATTACAAACTGCTGATTTTTGACTGGGACGGGACGCTGTGTGATTCCATTGGCCGGATCGTCGAATCAATGCACGCAGCCTCGACCCGCTCGGGCTTTGAGCTGTGCACTGACCTGGCAGTAAAAGGCATTATCGGCCTGGGTTTGCCTGAGGCGATCCGTACCCTGTACCCGCAGATCAGCGATGCTGAACTGGTAGCTTTTCGTGACCATTACGCAGATCACTATATTGCGTTGGAGGCGACGCCTTCGCCGCTGTTTGACGGTGTGGTGCGGTCGCTGGAAGCCTTTCGCGCCGAGGGTTATCACCTGGCCGTGGCGACCGGCAAGGCGCGCCGTGGGCTTGACCGGGTACTCAAGGCCCACGGCTTTGAAGATTATTTCGACATCACCCGCGCGGCGGATGAAACCGCCAGCAAACCTCACCCTCTGATGCTGGAGCAAATCCTTGCGCATTGCGGCGTAGCGCCGCGCCAGGCATTGATGGTGGGGGATGCCTCCTTCGACCTGATGATGGCGCGCAATGCTGGCATGGACAGTGTGGCTGTCAGCTATGGGGCTCAGGCGGCCGAAGCCTTGCAACACTATGAGCCCAGGTTGACGATTGATCATTTTTCCGAATTGCAGGCCTGGCTGAGCCGGGCCCAATAAGTCTTTGCTGGGGTTGATGGCATGAGTGACGAGTGGAAAGCGCCTGAAAAGGCTGCAAGCAGTGATGACAAAAGCTGGAAACTGTTGGAGAAAACCCTCCTGGCCAGCGTGCAGGAACAGCGTCGTTCGCGGCGTTGGGGGATCTTCTTCAAGCTGCTGACCTTTGTTTACCTGCTCGGCATGCTCGCCCTGTTCAGCCCGCTGATGGATATGGAAAAAAGCGCCACCCGTGGCAGCCACTACACCGCCTTGATCGAAGTGCGTGGGGTGATTGCCGACAAGGAATCCGCCAGCGCCGACAACATCGTCACCAGCCTGCGCGCTGCGTTTGACGACCCCAAGGTCAAGGCCGTGATCCTGCGCATCAACAGCCCGGGCGGCAGCCCTGTGCAGTCGGGTTATGTGTATGACGAAATTCGCCGTCTGCGCGCACTGCATCCGGACACCAAGCTGTACGCGGTGATTTCCGACCTGGGGGCCTCGGGTGCTTATTACATCGCCAGCGCCGCTGATCAGATTTATGCCGACAAGGCCAGTCTGGTCGGCTCCATTGGTGTGACAGCGGCCGGTTATGGCTTTGTCGGCACCATGGAGAAGCTGGGCGTGGAGCGTCGCACCTACACCTCGGGTGAGCACAAGTCGTTCCTTGACCCGTTCCAGCCGCAAAAAGCTGACGAAACCCAGTTCTGGCAGGGCGTGCTCGACACTACCCATCGCCAATTCATTGCCAGCGTGAAGCAGGGGCGTGGCGATCGTTTGAAGGATAAAGATCATCCAGAGCTGTTCTCCGGGCTGGTCTGGTCGGGCGAGCAGGCGTTGCCGCTGGGCTTGATCGACGGCCTGGGCAGTGCCAGTTCCGTGGCGCGGGATGTGGTTGGCGAGAAAGAGCTGGTGGATTTCACGGTTGAGGAATCGCCGTTTGATCGCTTTTCCAAGAAGCTCGGCGCCAGCGTGGCTGAGCATTTGGCGATGTACATGGGCTTCCAGGGCCCAACCCTGCGCTAATTTCAAAGGCGCTGAATGACTACTGTGGGAGCGGGCTTGCCCGCGATAGCGGCGGATCAGTCAACATTTGTAGTGGCTGACCCTCCGCTATCGCAGGCAAGCCAGCTCCCACAGTTGGTTTTGCGGTGTGCTTAAGGGGTTTGCACGCCTTCAGCCAGCAACATATCCACCAGTCGGATCAACGGCAGCCCTATCAAGCTGGTCGCATCCGGCCCTTCAGTGCTCTGAAACAAGCTCACGCCCAGCCCTTCAGCCTTGAAGCTGCCCGCACAATCGTACGGTTGCTCGATCCGCAGATAGCGCTCAATCCGCTCAACATCCAGCACGCGCATCTGCACGCTAAACGTCACGCAATCCACCTGGCAGCGCCCCGTCTCGCTGTTAAGCAGTGCCAGGCCTGTGAGAAAGCTCACGCGTTTGCCACTGGCTGCCAGCAATTGCTCGCGGGCGTTTTCAAACGTATGAGGTTTGCCGATAATGCGTCCCTCAAGCGCCGCCACTTGATCGGAGCCGATGATCAAATGACCTGGATGGCTGCCGGCAAGCGCACGCGCTTTTTCTTCAGCCAGTCGCTTGACCAACTCAATCGCGGATTCATTTTCGCGATGACTTTCGTCGATGTCCGGCGAGCTGCAGATGAACGGTAGGTGCAGGCGGCTCAGCAATTCCCGGCGATAAACCGAGCTGGATGCGAGTAATAAAGGCAGCATGGGCGTCTCCTCAAGGCAGTCGCGGATTCTAACGGGGCGACCCGCTGACGCACAGGGCTGAATTTCCTTTGACATGGCCGGGTGCATCCCTATAATGCTGCGCCTATGTTGAATGACCCGATTCCACCTCACGTTGACCCGCGCAAATTGGCTGATCGTGGCACTTCCCTTCAAGGTGAACTGCTGCTGGCCGATTTGGAGAGACTCTGCGACCCGCTTTCCGACACTGTCGGTACGGTGCAGGCCAAATTCGTTTTTGAACGAGATGAACGTAAGTCTGTGGTAATCCACAGTTTTATCGACACCGAAGTCAAAATGGTTTGCCAGCGTTGTCTTGAGCTGGTCACCCTGCCGATTCACAGCGAATGCAGTTACGCTGTGGTGAAGGAGGGTGCGAATACCCAGTCGTTGCCGAAAGGTTATGACGTGCTGGAACTGGGCGAAGATCCTTTGGATCTGCATGCACTGATCGAGGAGGAGCTTTTGCTCGCCTTGCCCATTGTGCCTGCTCATCATCCGGAAGAATGCCAGCAGCCGGAGGGGCTTGATGACGAGCCCGAGCCGAGCGAGGACGAGGTAACGCGGTCCAACCCGTTCAGTGTATTGGCGCAGTTAAAGCGTGACCCAAACGTTTAGGAGTTAATCAATTATGGCTGTTCAGCAGAACAAAAAATCCCGCTCTGCCCGTGACATGCGTCGTTCGCACGATGCCCTGACGGCAAGCACTCTGTCTGTAGAAAAAACCACCGGTGAAATTCACCTGCGTCACCACGTATCGCCAGAAGGCGTATACCGTGGTCGTAAAGTGATCGACAAGGGCGCTGACGAGTAATCACTTGTCTGCTCTAGTCATCGCGATAGACGCAATGGGCGGGGACTTCGGTCCCCGCAGCATTGTTCAGGCCTGCATTGCCAGCCTGTCTGCAACGCCCTCGCTGCACCTGACCCTTGTCGGTCAACCCTCACTCCTTGAAGAACTGATTGCCAGCCATCCGGCGGTGGATCGCGCGCGCCTGACGATTACGCCAGCCAGCGAAACCATCACCATGGATGACAAGCCAGCGGCAGCGCTGCGCGGCAAGCCCGACTCTTCTATGCGGGTGGCTCTGGAGCTGCTGCGTGATGGCAAGGTGCAAGCCTGTGTCAGCGCCGGCAATACCGGGGCGTTGATGGCGTTGTCGCGGCATGTGCTCAAGACGCTGCCAGGGATTGACCGGCCGGCGATGGTCGCGGCAATTCCAACGCAGAAAGGCTATTGCCAGCTGTTGGACCTGGGCGCGAACGTCGATTGCAGCGCCGTACACCTGCTGCAGTTTGCGGTGATGGGCTCGGTCGCCGCCGAGGCGCTGGGCGTGGCCCGGCCGCGGGTGGCCCTGCTGAATATCGGCACCGAAGACATCAAGGGTAACCAGCAGGTCAAGCTCGCCGCCACGTTGCTGCAAGGCGCGCCGGGCTTGAACTACATCGGTTTTGTCGAAGGTGACGGTGTGTACCGCGGCGAGGCGGATGTGGTGGTGTGTGACGGGTTTGTCGGCAATATCCTGCTCAAGTCCAGTGAAGGCCTGGCGACCATGATTGCCACGCGCATCGAGGCGTTGTTCAAGCGCAACCTGGTTTCACGCATGGTTGGTGCCCTGGCGCTGCCTTTGATGAAGCGCCTGCAGGCTGACCTGGCACCCGCGCGGCATAACGGCGCGAGCTTTCTCGGCTTGCAGGGCATTGTAATTAAAAGCCATGGCTCGGCCGGTGTGCAGGGCTTTCAGAGTGCGATTGCGCGGGCCTTGATCGAGATTCAGGAAAACCTGCCGCAGCGCTTGCACGGCCGTCTTGAGGATCTGTTGCCTTAGGCGAATCGGCCCGGGAGTGCTTAAATGTGACCGGCCAGTTCAATTGACCATCCAATCTGTCAGTTTCGTGCGCTCCCACCGTAGGAGTGCGCATTTTTGACGACCAGATCATTAGGGGCTTGTTACATGTCTACATCCCTCGCATTCGTCTTTCCAGGGCAGGGTTCGCAGTCCCTCGGCATGTTGGCCGAGCTGGGCGCGCAATACCCGCTGATCCTGGAAACCTTCAAAGAAGCTTCCGATGCCCTGGGTTACGACCTGTGGGCGCTGACCCAGCAGGGGCCGGAAGAGCAACTCAATCAAACCGATAAAACCCAGCCGGCCATTCTGACCGCTTCGATCGCCCTGTGGCGCTTGTGGCTGGCCGAAGGCGGCGCGCGCCCGGCATTTGTTGCCGGTCACAGCCTGGGTGAATACAGCGCCCTGGTGGCTGCCGGCAGCCTGACCCTGGCTGAAGCGGTCAAGCTGGTCGAGCGTCGTGGGCAGTTGATGCAGGAAGCCGTTCCGGCCGGGCAGGGCGGTATGGCCGCCATCCTGGGTCTGGACGATGCGGTGGTGATCGAAGCCTGCGCCGAAGCGGCGCAAGGCGAAGTGGTCAGCGCGGTAAACTTCAACTCCCCTGGCCAGGTGGTCATCGCTGGTGCCAAGGCCGCTGTCGAGCGCGCCATAGAAGGCTGCAAGGCCCGTGGCGCCAAGCGTGCGCTGCCGTTGCCGGTGAGCGTGCCGTCCCATTGCGAGCTGATGCGCCCAGCTGCCGAGCGTTTTGCCGAGTCGATTGCCGCCATCAACTGGCAGGCGCCGCAGATCCCGCTGGTGCAGAACGTCAGCGCGGCCGTGGCCGCCGACCTCGACACCCTCAAGCGCGACCTGCTGGAACAACTCTACAAGCCTGTGCGCTGGGTTGAATCGGTCCAGACCCTGGCGGCCAACGGCGCCACCGAGCTGGTCGAGTGCGGCCCGGGCAAAGTCCTGGCCGGCCTGAACAAGCGCTGCGCCGACGGCGTGTCGACTGCCAACCTGAATACCCCTGACGCCTTCGCTGCCGCACGCGCGGCGCAGGCCTGAACCCCTGAACGTAGGAGAAGCCTGCATGAGTCTGCAAGGTAAAGTTGCACTGGTTACCGGCGCCAGCCGTGGCATTGGCCAGGCGATCGCCCTGGAACTGGGCCGTCAGGGCGCCATCGTGATTGGCACCGCCACTTCCGCCTCGGGTGCTGAGCGTATCGCCGCCACCCTGAAGGAAAACGGCGTGCAGGGCACCGGCCTTGAACTGAACGTGACCAGCGATGAGTCGGTTGCTGCCGTGCTGGCTGCAATCACTGCACAGTTCGGCGCACCGGCTATTCTGGTGAACAACGCTGGTATCACTCGCGACAACCTGATGATGCGCATGAAAGACGACGAGTGGTACGACGTGGTCGATACCAACTTGAACAGTCTGTTCCGCCTGTCCAAGGGCGTTCTGCGCGGCATGACCAAGGCGCGTTGGGGCCGAATTATCAATATTGGCTCCGTAGTGGGTGCCATGGGCAACGCAGGCCAAGTAAACTATGCCGCGGCGAAGGCCGGTCTGGAAGGTTTCAGCCGTGCATTGGCCCGTGAAGTCGGTTCGCGTTCGATTACGGTCAACTCGGTGGCCCCAGGGTTCATCGACACCGATATGACCCGTGAACTGCCCGAAGCACAGCGTGAAGCCTTGCTGACACAAATTCCGCTGGGTCGTTTGGGCCAGGCTCAAGAGATCGCGAATGTGGTCACTTTCCTGGCATCCGACGGTGCGGCATACGTGACTGGGGCTACAATCCCGGTGAACGGCGGGATGTACATGAGTTAAATTGTGACGGATCGCTTCAAAAAAATGTCATACGAGCTGTCTAAAATCCGTTATAAAGCTGCAACTTAATTTATAGGCAGGTGGTCTGCCGGGTACAAGGGTGAAGCTTTCAGTTGAAAAGCTGAAAAGCCTTTCTATACACTTACCCACTGGCCAGCTGCCTGAATTTGTCCATTAGGAGTTAAACAAGGTATGAGCACCATCGAAGAGCGCGTCAAGAAAATCGTTGCCGAGCAACTGGGCGTCAAAGAAGAAGAAGTGACCAACTCCGCTTCCTTCGTAGAAGACCTGGGTGCCGATTCCCTTGACACCGTTGAGCTGGTGATGGCTCTGGAAGAGGAATTCGAGACCGAAATCCCGGACGAAGAAGCTGAAAAAATCACTACTGTTCAAGCTGCTATCGACTACGTTACTGCCCACCAGGCGTAATAGTTTGTAGTCGTCGCTTGCTGTTGGGAAAAACCGCACTGCTGTAACGGCGTGCGGTTTTTTCTTTAGCGGTGATCAAAAGTGAGCTCTGAAGCAAAGTGTCGTCATTAGAAAAAGGAGAGTGCTGTGTCGCGTAGACGCGTCGTAGTCACCGGTATGGGTATGTTGTCGCCACTGGGTACGGATGTGCCGAGCAGTTGGCAGGGCATTCTGGCTGGCCACAGTGGTATTGGTCTGATCGAACACACGGACCTTTCTGCCTATTCCACCCGTTTTGGCGGCTCGGTAAAGGGCTTCAATGTCGAGGAATATCTCTCGGTCAAAGAGTCCCGCAAACTCGACCTGTTCATTCAATACGGCCTGGCGGCCGGTTTTCAGGCAGTGCGTAACGCCGGTCTGGAAGTCACTGACGCCAACCGTGAGCGCATCGGCGTGGCCATGGGTTCGGGTATTGGCGGTTTGACCAATATCGAAGAAACCAGCCGCACGCTGCACGATTCCGGCCCCCGTCGAATTTCACCGTTCTTCGTACCGGGCTCGATCATCAATATGATTTCCGGTTTCCTGTCCATCCACTTGGGTGCACAGGGGCCTAACTACGCCATCGCCACGGCGTGCACCACGGGCACTCACTGCATCGGCATGGCGGCGCGCAATATCGCTTATGACGAAGCGGACGTGATGATCGCTGGCGGCGCCGAAATGGCGGCCTGCGGTCTCGGTATGGGCGGCTTCGGCGCGTCCCGTGCACTGTCGACCCGCAATGACGAACCGACCCGTGCCAGCCGTCCGTGGGACAAGGGCCGTGACGGTTTCGTGCTGTCCGACGGCGCCGGTGCGCTGGTCCTGGAAGAGTTGGAGCACGCCAAGGCGCGTGGTGCGACCATTTATGCCGAGCTGATCGGCTTTGGCATGAGCGGCGACGCCTACCACATGACCTCGCCACCGTCCGACGGTGCCGGTGCCGCGCGTTGCATCACCAACGCCCTGCGCGATGCAAAGGTCAACGCCAACCAGGTGCAGTACATCAACGCCCACGGCACCTCGACACCGACTGGCGACTTGGCGGAAGCCGAAGCCATCAAGTCGGTGTTCGGCGAGCACGCCTACAAGCTGGCGGTCAGCTCCACCAAGTCCATGACCGGCCACCTGTTGGGTGCGGCGGGGGCGGTGGAGGCGATCTTCAGCGTCATGGCCATCAAGGATCAGGTCGCTCCGCCGACCATCAACCTCGATGAGCCGGACGAAGGCTGCGACCTGAACTTCGTGCCTCACGAAGCGCAGCCGATGCCGATCGACGTGGTGATCTCCAACTCGTTCGGGTTTGGTGGCACCAACGGTTCCCTGGTGTTCCGCCGGTTCGCCGAGTGATGCACAGCTGGGTCGACGGTCAGCCAGAGGGCAGCGTGCCCCTGAAAGATCGCGGCCTGGCCTACGGCGACGGGTTATTTGAAACAGTCGCCGTCAAGGCCGGGCAGCCCGTGCTGCTCGACCGCCACCTGCAACGCCTCGCCGAGGGTTGCAGGCGCCTCGCTTTCGTGGCGGATCACGCGTTGATCCGCAGCGAAGTGCTGGCCTATGCCGCCGCCCTGGGCGACGGTGTACTCAAGTTGATCCTCACCCGTGGCGACAGCCTGCGCGGTTATGGCATCAACCCTGGCGCCCCTGTGCGCCGTATCTTGCAGGGCAATCCGCCCGCTACCCATCCCCAAGCGCATGGAACCGACGGCATCCGCCTGTTTCCGTGTGTCACCCGTTTGGCCGAGCAGCCATTGCTGGCCGGACTCAAGCACCTGAATCGCCTCGAACAAGTGATCGCCCGCGCCGAGTGGCAGGACGCCGAGCATGCCGAAGGTTTGATGCTGGATATGTCTGGCCGCGTGATCGAAGGCGTGTTCAGTAACCTGTTTCTGGTGCGCAACGGCGTCTTGCTGACCGCTGATCTGAATCGTTGCGGGGTCGCCGGCGTGATGCGCGCCGAGATCCTGGCGCAGGCGCACGCCCTGGGCATCCCGCTGGCCGTGGCCGACATCAGCCTTGAGCAGTTGCAACAGGCCGACGAAGTCTTTGTGTGCAACAGCGTGTATGGCATTTGGCCGGTGCGCGGCTGTGCTGCGATGAGCTGGCCGGTTGGGCCGCTCACCCGTAAACTGCAGGGCATTGTTCGCGCGCTATTGGATATTTGAGTTGATACGAAAACTGGTTTTACTGCTGCAGATCGGTCTGGTCTCGGCAGGCTTGCTGCTGGGCTTCTCGGCCTGGAAGCTCGACTCTGCCCTCAAGCAGCCCCTGAATCTGACCGGGGAACAATTACTCGATGTGCCTGCCGGGGCCACCCCGACGGGCACCTTTAATCGCCTTGAAAACGATGGTGTACTCGACGACGCCTTTTGGCTGCGGCTGTACTGGCGCTTCAACCTCGACGGTCAGCCCCTGCACAGCGGCGAATACCGCATGACCCCGGGCCTTACCGCTGAAGGCCTGATCGGCCTGTGGCAACGCGGTGAAGTGGTGCAATACAGCCTGACGCTGGTGGAAGGCTGGAACTTCCGTCAGGTGCGCGCCGCCCTGGCCAAGCACGAAAAGATCGTGCAGACCCTGTCCGGCCTCACCGACAGCGAAGTGATGGACAAGCTCGGCCACCCCGGCGTGCACCCCGAAGGGCGCTTCTTCCCTGACACCTATCGCTTCGTGCGCGGCATGACCGATGTCGACTTCCTGAAAAAAGCCTACAACCGCCTCGACGATGTGCTCGCCCAGGAATGGAGCAAGCGCGCCGCCGATGCGCCGTACACCGATCCTTATCAGGCGCTGATCATGGCCTCTCTGGTCGAGAAGGAAACCGGCGTGCCCGAAGAACGTGGCCAGATCGCCGGTGTGTTCGTGCGTCGCCTGAAAATCGGCATGCTGTTGCAGACCGACCCCACAGTGATTTACGGCCTGGGCGAACGCTACAACGGCAAATTGACCCGCGCGCACCTCAAGGAAGCCAACCCCTACAACACTTACATGATTGCCGGCCTGCCGCCGACGCCGATCGCCATGGTCGGCCGTGAGGCGATCCATGCCGCGCTGAACCCGGTGGCGGGCAGCAGCCTGTATTTCGTTGCCCGAGGCGATGGCAGTCATATTTTCTCTGACGACCTGGATGCGCATAATGCCGCCGTGCGTGAGTTCCAGCTCAAGCGTCGCGCCGATTACCGCTCCAGCCCGGCGCCGGTGGTGAAACCCGCGGACGATCAGACGCCAAAGGCCGACGTGCCCGCTGATCAACCCGCCGCAACACCGACCGAGCCCGCGCCGGACACCGCCGCGCCGCAAAGCCCGCAATGACTCTGACTAAGGACCGCCTGTGACTGGCTTGTTTATTACCCTGGAAGGCCCGGAAGGCGCCGGCAAAAGCACCAACCGCGATTACCTGGCCGAGCGCCTGCGTGCCGAAGGTATCGAGGTGGTGTTGACTCGTGAACCAGGCGGTACGCCGCTGGCCGAGCGCATCCGTGAAGTGCTGCTGGCCCCGGGCGAAGAACAGATGCATCCGGATGCCGAGCTGCTGCTGGTGTTCGCCGCCCGTGCCCAGCACCTGGCCGAAGTGATCCGTCCGGCGCTGGCACGTGGCGCGGTGGTGATTTGCGACCGGTTTACCGATTCGACCTATGCCTATCAGGGCGGTGGCCGGGGCTTGTCCCTCGAGCGTATCGCAACGCTGGAAACCTTCGTGCAGGGCGACCTGCGTCCGCACCTGACCCTGGTGTTCGACTTGCCGGTGGAAATCGGCATGGCCCGCGCCAGTGCGCGCGGTCGCCTGGACCGCTTCGAGCTGGAAGGCCTGGCCTTCTTCGACGCTGTACGCAGCGCATTCCTCCTGCGCGCCAAGGCCGAGCCTGCGCGTTATCACCTGCTGGATGCGGCCCAGCCGTTGGCCCAGGTACAGCAAGCCATCGATGCACTGCTGCCGACACTTCTGGAGCGCGCCCGTGGCTGAAGCCTATCCGTGGCAGGACAGCCTCTGGCAGCAATTGGCCGGTCGTGCCCAGCACGCCCATGCCTATTTGCTGCACGGGCCGATCGGCATCGGCAAGCGTGCGCTGGCCGAGCGCCTGATGGCCAGCTTGCTGTGCAAGCAACCGGTGAACCTGGAAGCCTGCGGCGAGTGCAAATCCTGCCTGCTGCTCAAGGCCGGCAGCCACCCGGACAACTACCTGCTGGAACCCGAGGAAGCCGACAAGGCAATCAAGGTCGACCAAGTGCGCGACCTGGTCAGCTTTGTGGTGCAGACCGCGCAAATGGGCGGGCGCAAGGTGGTGCTGATCGAGCCGGTTGAGGCGATGAACATTAACGCCGCCAACGCTTTGCTCAAGAGCCTGGAAGAGCCTTCTGGCGATACCGTGCTGCTGCTGGTGAGCCACCAGTCCAGCCGCTTGCTGCCGACCATTCGCAGCCGTTGCGTGCAGCAGGCTTGCCCGCTGCCGAGCGAGGCCATGAGCCTGCAGTGGCTGGCGAAAGCGCTGCCGGAATGTTCTGAAGACGAACGGGTTGAGCTGCTGACGTTGGCCGCAGGCTCCCCCTTGGCAGCCGTGAAACTGCAAGCCCAAGGCGTGCGTGAGCAACGTGCGCTGGTAGTGGACGGCGTGAAGAAGCTGCTTAAACAGGAACAGTCAGCGACGCAATTGGCCGAAGGCGCCTGGAAGGACATTCCCTTGCTGCTGCTGTTCGACTGGTTCTGCGACTGGTCGAGCCTGATCCTGCGCTACCAGCTGACTCAGGACGAAAACGGCCTGGGCCTGCCGGACATGCGCAAAGTCGTGCAGTACCTGGCGCAAAAAAGTGCGCAGGACAAAGTGCTGAATATTCAGGACTGGATCCTCGCCCAGCGCCAGAAGGTGCTCGGCAAAGCCAACCTCAATCGCGTGCTGTTGCTTGAAGCGCTGCTGGTGCAGTGGGTGGGCTTGCTCGGCCGTCGTTAATTTCCTTGGCTGACAGGTGTATCGTCGGCCAGACACTCTCCGTGAACAAAGTTGTCACTCCCTATGCTCGTAGATTCCCATTGCCACCTCGATCGCCTAGACCTCGCCCAGCACGGCGGCTCCCTCGACGCCGCCCTTGAAGCGGCGCGCCAGCGTGGGGTAGGGCACTTTCTGTGCATCGGCGTGAGCGCCGAAAACGCCGCCGACGTTAAAGCCCTGGCTGATCGCTATGCCGACGTGGATTGCTCGGTGGGCATTCATCCACTGGACTTGAAACCCGGCGAAGCGCCTGCGCTGGACTGGTTGCTGGGCGAGCTCAACCACCCGCGCGTGGTCGCCATCGGCGAAACCGGGCTGGATTACCACTACGAGCCTGAAGCCGCCGAGCTGCAACAGGCCTCGTTCCGCCTGCACCTGCAAGCCGCCCAACACACCGGCAAACCGGTGATCGTCCACACCCGTGGCGCCCGCGCTGACACCCTGACCCTGTTGCGTGAAGCCGCGCTGCCCCAAGCGGGCGTGCTGCACTGCTTTACCGAAGACTGGGACATGGCCAAAGCCGCGCTGGACCTGGGTTTCTACATTTCCCTGTCGGGCATCGTCACCTTTCGCAACGCCGAAGCCCTGCGTGACGTGGCGCGCCAGGTGCCGGCCGACCGGCTGCTGGTGGAAACCGACTCGCCGTACCTGGCGCCCATTCCCCATCGCGGCAAGCCGAACCTGCCGGAATACGTGCGTGATGTGGCGGACTATTTGGCGATGCTGCGCGGTGAGTCGTACGAGCGATTTGCCGAGCAGACCACCGAGAACTTCAAGCGCCTGTTCCCGCTGGCTCACGTCGCGGACTGAGAGGGTCAAATCGCAGGCAAAAAAAACCCGGGTTCTGGGGGGTGAATCCGGGTTAAGACCATTAGGAGTAAAACAATGGCACACAGTCCGTCGGTACCCCGGGTCAACGCGTCACTTGGGGGAGATGCCGCGTCGACTACTGAAGTATTGATCAGTATCTGATTCAGTCCAGTCGCGATTGGTCGTTTTTTAAACAGATTTGGAATACGCGCGCTTCGCTTGAGTTCTCATTGCGCAGGTGCACGGGTGTAGTTGTTGCGTATTATTTCTGACTGAGAGCCGTGAAAACGTTGGCGCGCTGAAAGTTAAGTGCATAACGGGTTCACATAGGCGTTGCCCAACGACTGTTCAGTCGGGATAATCCCTCGCACCAGGTAAATCGTATCGCCACGTATCCGTGGCCCTGCGCAACCCTCCCACATTGACCTCTGCAGACCTCTTCCTCATGCAAAAAGAACCCCGTAAGGTCCGTGAGTTTCGCCGCCGTGAGCAGGAAATTCTCGACACCGCACTCAAGTTGTTCCTCGAACAAGGTGAAGACAGCGTCACCGTCGAGATGATTGCGGATGCCGTGGGTATCGGCAAAGGCACGATCTACAAGCACTTCAAGTCCAAGGCCGAGATCTACCTGCGCCTGATGCTCGACTACGAGCGCGACCTGAACGAGTTGCTGCATTCGGCCGATGTCGACAAGGACAAGGAAGCCCTGTCGCGGGCCTACTTCGAGTTCCGCATGCGCGACCCGCAGCGCTACCGCCTGTTTGATCGCCTGGAAGAGAAGGTGGTCAAGGGCCATCAAGTGCCGGAGATGGTCGAAGAACTGCACAAGATCCGCGCGTCGAACTTCGAGCGCCTGACGCTGCTGATCAAAGGTCGCATCAGCGAGGGCAAGCTGGAAGATGTGCCGCCGTACTTCCACTACTGCGCCGCCTGGGCGTTGGTGCACGGCGCCGTGGCGTTGTACCACTCGCCGTTCTGGAGCAATGTGCTGGAAGATCAGGAAGGCTTCTTCCAGTTCTTGATGGACATCGGCGTGCGCATGGGCAACAAGCGCAAGCACAGCACCGAGCTGCCGAGCGCAGAACCAAAGAACAGCGAAACCCCGGCTACGTAAGTCATTCGCCACAGTGATGGCCCAATGATTTACTGCCAGGGGCAGTGCCCCAGGAATATACTCAGGCAAGGATCTTGCTAAAAGTTGAATTATAAGTCAGCTTTTAGCGCGCCCGAATCATCCTCTGCCGGAGTGATCCATGATCGTTGATCGTCAAGGCAGGCGTTTTCGCAATTTGCGGATCAGCCTGACCTCAGCCTGCAATTACGCGTGTACCTACTGCGTGCCTAACGGCAAGCGGCTGGTGGCTGCCCAAGACGAGCTCTCGGCCGAAGCCATGGCGCGTGGCGTGGCCTATCTGATTGAAGCGGCGGGCATCGACCGCCTGCGCATCACCGGCGGCGAGCCGCTGGTGAGCCCCAAACTGGAAGCCTTCATGGGCGCGGTGGGGCAGATGGGCCTGAGTGACATCAGCCTGACCACCAACGGCCAATTGCTGGCACGTAAACTGCCGCTGCTGGTGGGTGCGGGGATCAAGCGCATCAACGTCTCGCTGGATACGCTGGACCCCGACGCCTTCCGCAGCATTGCCCGTGGCGGCGACCTGGCGACCGTGCTCGACGGCATGGACCAGGCCCGCGCTGCCGGGATCAAGATCAAGGTCAACATGGTGCCGTTGCGTGGGCAGAACCTGGATCAGGTGATGCCGCTGCTCGACTACTGCCTTGAACGCGGTTACGAATTGCGTTTTATCGAGCTGATGCGCATGGGCCACTTGGCCAAAGACTCGAATGCCTTCCTGCAACAATTCGTCAGCCTGCAACAACTGCTGAGCCTGATCGGCGAACACCACGAATACCTGCAAGCCAACGCCCCGGTGGACGCCACCGCAGTGCGCTACGAAGTGCCGGGCAAGGGCTTCTTCGGCGTGATCGCCAACGAAAGCGTGCCGTTCTGCCGCACCTGTTCACGCCTGCGCTTGTCCTCGACCGGCTGGCTGCATGGCTGCCTGTCGTCGAGCAACCGCCACTATGTCGGTGATCTGCTCGACAAGCCGCGTCATCAGGCCCTGCCTGCGCTGCAAGGCCTGTTGATGAAGGCGCTGGGTGATAAGCAGGAAGTCGCCTTCTCGGGCGGCGCGACGATCATGAAAATCATCGGCGGCTAGCCGAGTCCCTTGCAGGCACTGGCTTCTGTGGGAGCTGGCTTGCCTGCGATTGCATCAACGCTGTGTGACTGATAGACCGAGGTGCTTGCATCGCAGGCAAGCCAGCTCCCACACAAGCCCGGTTCCCACATTTGATTTGTGTTGCCGTTAAGTGGCGCAGAACCTGCATCTCACGCCCATTCGCCGGTTTTCCGTCACCGGCTTCTGGAGGATTAGGATGCGTAGTCTGGTTTTGTTGCTGGCGTCATTGACGCTGAGTGGTTGCATGACCGTCAGCGATATGGCCGAAGGCACCCGCTATCAGATGAGCGACGCCGGGCTGCTTGACCACAGCGATACCCGTCGCACCGCGTCGATCCGCATACAGCCGGACTCCTTTGTTTTCATCGCCCAAGGCGCCTTCGTGCCGCCGGGCAGCGCCTACCCGCGACCTAACGTGGTGGCTGAAGAGGCCTTCAACGGTTTCGTCGAATACTTCCCGATGGTGCGCCGCGCGCGCAAGCCTGAAGGCCTCGAACAAGCCATGTCCGAAGCCCGCGCGGCCGGCGCTCACTACCTGCTGTATTGCCGCTTTGCGGCAGCCGATGACCGCATCGGTAACGCTGATGAGTGGACCGACCAGCAAGCCCTCGACCGCGTGGGCCTGGACAGCGGCGTGATCCAGATCATGTTGATCGAGACCAGCACCCAGTATTTGATTGATACTGCACGCATTCGCAGTCGTGGCGGTTTACTGACGTTCCACGATAACAAGCCAGAAGACCTGATCGCCCGCCCCCTGGCACAGTACGCTCGCGGCCTGCTGGGGATGAGTGATCAGTAAGCCAGAGGACTACCCGATGACCGATTCCGCCAAGGCCAATGACCTGTTGGCTCAACTGCCCAAGGGCAAGGGACCGGCGCCGGTGCACCTGTGGAACCCGGATTTCTGCGGCAATATCGACATGCGCATCGCCCGCGACGGCACCTGGTTCTACCAGGGCACGCCGATCGGGCGTAAGCCGATGGTCAAGCTGTTCTCCAACATCATCCGCCGCGATGGCGATGACTATTTTCTGATAACGCCCGTGGAAAAAGTCGGCATCACCGTCGATGACGCGCCGTTTGTCGCCGTTACCCTGGAAGTCGAAGGGCAGGGCGAAAGCCAGGTTTTGCGCTTTACCACCAATGTTGACGATCAAATCCAGGCTGGCCTCGAACACCCGCTGCGGGTGGTGATCGATCCCATCACTCAAGAGCCCGCGCCCTATCTGCGAGTTCGCACCAACCTCGAAGCCCTCGTGCATCGCAACGCGTTCTACCAATTGGTCGAGCTGGCGGTGAGCCGTCCGATCAACGGTCAGAACTGGCTGGGCGTCTGGAGCAGCGGGGAGTTTTTCCGCATTGGCCTGGAGCCCTGAGGCCGGTTTTTTCATCTCTCTGAAATAATTCGCTTGCTGCAAATGGCCGCTATCGGTTATCAATTTGTACATGATTAGACATGTCCGATTTGATAAGAAAAAACGCGTCGTCGACGAGCTCATCCGCCGTATCGAGGCTGGAGTGATGGCCGACGGTTACCTGTTGCCGGGCGAGCATCAACTGGCCGAAGAGTTCGCGGTCAGCCGCGGCACCTTGCGTGAGGCGTTGGCCGAGCTTAAGCGCCGTAACTATATCGCCACCCAAAGCGGCGTCGGCTCCATCGTCACCTTTGACGGCATGGTGCTCGACCAACGCAGCGGCTGGGCCCAGGCCCTGGCCGACACCGGTGCGCAGGTCACCACCGATATTCTGCGCCTCGAAGCGGTAACGCGCCCGGACCTGTTCAGCCGTTTTGGCAGCGACAAATTCATCGCCCTCGACCGCCGCCGCTGCGCACCGGATGGCGTCTTCGTGTCCCTGGAACGCTCACTGATGCCAGCCTCCGGCGGCCTGGAAAGCCTGCCGGACGTAGGCCTTATCGACAACTCCCTGACCATCACCTTGGCGGCTTACGGCTATGTCGGCGCCGAAGGTGACCAATGGATCGGCGCCGAGCCCCTCAGCGATGAAGACGCCGAGCTGCTGGGCCGCCCGGCCGGTACGGTATTTCTCAAAGCCTCGCGCACCACCTACGACCGCCGCGAGCGCTTCATGGAGCACGTCGAAAGCTTGCTCGACCCTTTGCACTTTCGCCTGCACCTGCAGTTTGGAGCTTCGAAATGACCCCGATGTCCCGCGCACTCGGCGCGTTCTACGGCCTGGCGTTGGGCGATGCCCTGGGCATGCCTACCCAATCGTTGAGCCGTGAACAGGTGCGCGCGCGTTTCGGTGCCATCACCGGGCTGGAAGATGCCGATGCTGACCAACCCATCGCACCGAACATGCCCGCCGGTTCGATTACCGATGACACTGAACAGGCGATTCTGGTCGGTGAGTTGCTGGTGGAAGGGCAGGGCAAAATCGAACCCACGGTGCTCGCCCAGCGCCTGATCGACTGGGAAGCGGCTATGCGCGCCAAGGGCTCGCAGGACTTGCTCGGCCCATCGACCAAACGCGCGATCGACATGATCCTGGCCGGCCACACCCCGGAAGAATCCGGGCGTTATGGCACCACCAATGGCGCAGCGATGCGTATTACGCCGGTGGGTATTTCGGCCGACGTCAGCGACCCGGCGCAGTTTATCCAGGCGGTGATTCAGGCGTGCCAGGTCACCCATAACACCAGCCTTGGTATTTCCAGTGCAGCCGCTGTTGCTGCGGTGGTGTCGGCGGGCATCAATGGCGTGGACCTGGGTGAAGCGTTGAACATCGGTACTCAGATCGCCCAGCAGGCCGAAGGCCATGGCCACTGGATCGCGGGCGGGCGCATTTCCACGCGTATCAGCTGGGCGCGCACCCTGAGCGTCGGCAGCGGCGACAAAGCCCTGTTTGCCGACCTGCTCTACGAATTGATCGGCACCTCCGTCGCTTCCCAGGAGTCGGTGGTGGTGTCGTTTGCCCTCGCGCAACAAGTGGCGGTGGGTGCGATGAATGCCTTCGAGGCCCTGTGCCTGGCTGCCAGCCTGGGCGGTGACACCGACACCATCGCCGCGATCCTCGGCGCCATGTTGGGTGCTTGCCTGGGAATGCAGTGCTGGCCAGAGGCGATGGTTGAACAGGTCAAGCAGGTCAATGGTTTGGACTTGCAGCCGTTGGTGCTGGGGTTGCTCGAAATTCGCTAAGCACAATCGATCAAAAATGTGGGAGCTGGCTTGCCTGCGATAGCGGCTTTCCAGTCACTGATTTGCTAACTGGCCGACCGCTATCGCAGGCAAGCCAGCTCCCACATTAATTCGTGTTTGAGTCAGGACGACCGGTTAACGCTTTGATTCTCTGCCACAACCACAACAATACAGGCATCAGGAGCACCCCCCATGAGTACCCCTTCTTCCGGCCAAAGCGCCGGGCAACTGGAAACACGCGGCATCGAACCGGTTCCTGAAAGCGAGTGCAATGGCCACCCGCTGCAACTGTTCTGGGTGTGGTTCGCGGCCAACATCAGCATCCTCGGCTTACCCCTTGGCGCCACCCTGGTGGCGTTTCGCGGCCTGGCCATCTGGCAGGCGATCATCGTCGCCATCCTCGGCGCCGCGGGCTCTTTCGCCGTGGTGGGCATCATCTCCATCGCCGGTCGTCGTGGCCGTGCGCCGAGCCTGACGCTGTCCCGCGCCATCTTTGGCGTGCGCGGCAATATCGGCCCGACCATCGTCTCGCTGATGTCACGCCTGGGCTGGGAAACCGTCAACACCACCACCGCCGCGTTCGTGCTGCTGTCGCTGTGTTCGATCCTGTTTCACTCTCCGGTCGAGGCGAAAAGCGCACCGGTGCTGACGCTGATTTTCATCGCCATCTTCGTGCTGCTGACGCTGTCGGTTTCCGGCCTCGGCCACGCCACATTGCTGGTGATTCAGAAATGGGCCACCTACGTGTTCGGCGCCTTGAACATTCTGGTCGGCGGCTTTCTCTGTGCCACCATCGACTGGAGCGCCGTGTTCAATGCCACCCCGGCACCGCTGAGCGCGATGATCATCGGCGTCGGCACCATGGCCGCCGGCACCGGCATCGGTTGGGCCAACGCCGGTGCCGACATGTCGCGCTACCAGCACCGCAGCGTCAAGGCCGTGCGCCTGGTGGCCTCCGCCGCCTTCGGTGCGGGGATTCCACTGGTGCTGCTGATCACCCTCGGCGGCTTGCTGTCGGTGGGCAACAACGACCTCGCTTCGGCGACTGACCCGATCATCGCAATCCGCGACATGCTGCCCACCTGGATGGCGGTACCTTACCTGATCACCGCGTTTGGCGGGCTGCTGCTGTCGAACAACCTCTCGGTGTACTCGGCGGGCCTCACCACCTTGACCCTGGGCCTCAAGGTCAAACGCGTGCACGCGGTGATCGTCGATATCGTGGCGATCTTTGCCGGTTCGATTTACTTCATGCTGATCGCCGACAGTTTCTACGGCCCCTTCATCACCTTCATCTCGCTGCTCGCGGTGCCGATCACCGCGTGGGTCGGGATCTTCGTGGTCGACCTGATTCACCGTCATTACTACAGCCCCAAAGACCTGCTGGACGTCACCCCAAGCAGCGCCTACTGGTACCGCGGCGGCGTCGAATGGCGTGCGTTCGGCGCCTGGGCCGTGGCGATTGTGCTGGGTTTCAGCTTCACCACCATTGGCACCACCGCGCAAAACATCTGGTTCGCCGGACCTTTGTCCGACTCCTGGCTGGGCCACAACGGCCTGGGCTGGATCGTCACCTTCCTGGTGGCCGGCGGGATTTATGCAGTTCTGGGCGGCGCAGCTGACCGTCGCCCGGCTTTGGTAGAGCAACACAATGTCTAGATTGCTGCACACCGGCCAGGTCATCGTCGACCTGGTCATGGCCCTCGATACCCTGCCTGCAACCGGCGGCGACGTGCTGGCGAAATCCGCCAGCTTTGAAGCCGGCGGTGGCTTTAACGTAATGGCCGCCGCACGGCGTAATGGCCTGCCGGTCGTGTACCTCGGTCGTCACGGCAACGGGCGTTTCGGCGACTTGGCCCGCGCGGCGATGCTGGCCGAGGGCGTGGAAATGGCCCAGGCCGCCAGTGCGGACAAGGACACCGGTTTGTGTGTGTCCCTGACCGAGGCGACCACCGAGCGTACGTTCATTTCCCATATCGGCGCTGAAGGGGACTTGAGCGCCGATGACTTGGCGGCTGTGGTGCCGCGTGCCGACGACTACGTCTACGTCAGCGGTTACAGCCTGTTGCTGGAAGGCAAAGCGCAAGCCTTGCTCGACTGGCTGCTGGCGTTGCCACGTGAGATCAGCGTGGTGTTCGACCCGGGCCCGCTGGTTAAAGCGCCGGACTCGGCATTGATGGTCGCGTTGCTGCCACGCATCGATATCTGGACCAGCAATGGCCCCGAAGCCCTGGCGTTTACCGGCGCCAGTACGCTCGCCGAGGCGCTGCTCGAGCTCAATCGCCATCTGCCTGCCGAGACCCTGCTGGTCGTGCGCGATGGCCCGAATGGCTGTTGGGTCAGTCGTCAGGGGCAGGCCGAACATGTGCCGGGCTTCAAGGTTGAGGCAGTGGACAGCAACGGCGCGGGCGATGCCCATGCCGGTGTGTTTCTTGCCGGGTTGGCTGAGGGCTTGAAACCGGCGCACGCCGCTCGGCGGGCGAATGCAGCCGCAGCGTTGGCCGTCACGCGCTGGGGCCCGGCGACGTCACCAGGCACTGCCGAAGTGGACGCATTGTTGGCAGAATAGGCGGCTACTCAGCACGGAGCAGCCCCATGACTCAGAACATCTACGACACGCCGGCCTTCTTCGAGGGCTACAGCAAAATGGGCCGCTCGGTCGAAGGCCTCGCCGGCGCGCCGGAGTGGCCCGCCTTGCAGGCGTTGCTGCCATCGATGCGTGGTTTGAACGTGGTGGATCTGGGCTGTGGTTATGGCTGGTTCAGCCGTTGGGCGCAGGAACAAGGCGCTGCCCAGGTGCTGGGGCTGGATGTGTCACAAAAGATGCTGGCGCGCGCCGCCGAGATGACCTCTGCACCCGGCATCCACTACGCGATTGCAGACCTGGAACACCTCGACTTGCCTGCCGCCGGATACGATCTGGCCTACAGCTCGCTGGCCTTTCATTACATCGTTGACCTCAAGGGGCTGTTTGCGCGCATCCATCAGGCGCTCATGCCCGGCGGTCGCCTGGTGTTTTCCATCGAACACCCGATCTTCATGGCGCCACGTAATCCGGGCTGGTTGATAGACGAACAAGGACGCAAAAGCTGGCCGGTGGATGGCTATCAACTGGAAGGGCCACGGGTGACCAATTGGCTGGCGGACGGCGTGATCAAGCAGCATCGCACCTTGGGTACGTTGCTTAATCTGTTGATTCAGTCGGGGTTCACGTTGAGTCACGTGGAGGAGTGGGGGCCGAGTGAGGCAGACCTGCTTGCCCGGCCGGCGCTGGCAGAAGAGTTGGAGCGGCCAATGATGCTTCTAGTGTCAGCTCATCGCTGATTACTGATCCAAAACAGATCAAAAAATGTGGGAGCGGGCTTGCCCGCGATAGCGGTGTATCAGTCACCCAAAAATATAGACTGATCCACCGCCATCGCGGGCAAGCCCGGCTCCCACAGGGTTTTGCAGTGTATGCGAGGTTTTTAGCTCGCCTCACCTTCCAACTTGCGCGCCTCATCCACCCCGGACGCGGTCAGCTTGATCGGCAAATTCAGCGAGTACTCACCGGCAGCGTCGGTGGTCACATGCCCATCCTTGATAAGCCCGCGGTCCTGAAGAAACGCCAAGACACTGGCCACCTCTTTTTCGCCACGGTAGTTATCCAGCACCTCCTTGCCCAGCCCTGTCGGGTGGGCGTGCAGCAGGCGGGTGAGGACTTCTTTTTCAAGGTTTCGATCGACGTTCATGCATACCTCTTCACTGGGGAATGATCGGGTGTAATTCGTGCAAGCGATGAATCAAGGCGCAGGCTGTTTTGGCGCGCCGGGAATGTTGTTGTCATCGCCTTTGTTGATTTTCGGACCCATTTTCCCGTTACCGACAGCGGCAGGCGCCTGGCGTTGGGTGTCGTTGCCCTGGGTGCGTGGGTCGGCGCCGGCGTTGTTGTCGATGACTGCGCCACCGTTGGTGTCAAGGCCGGTGCCCATCGAATCCTGGGATTCCTGGGTGGCAGGGCTTGGCGGGCTGCCGACGGGGTCGGTCTTGCCGGTCGACGAAGTCGCGGCAAAAGCGCCGAGTGAGGTGGCAGACAGCAGGCCGGTGAGGGCGAGGGCAGCAAACTTGGAATTCTTCATGGGGGTGTCTCCATATGATTAATGTCCTTACCCTTTATTGGTCCGCGCCCATTCGCCGTTCGTGCCTTGATGGCGACGAACGGTATCAGCCCACCTGTAAGATTTTGTGTGCCCTGTTTCGGCGATGGATTAGCCGCATCACCGTGATCAGCCAATTGAAGAGCGCTACCCCCAGCACTACCGCCAACAGCGTTGGCAGGCCGTGGTCAACGATGAGCTTGCCCGCCAGCAGGGGAAAGCCGAACACACCCACAAAGTACGCCAGGCTGAACAGGAGCAAGGCTTGAGACGTGGTGCCCGCGGGGGCTTCATTGGCGACCAGCCCGTTGATCACCGAATACGTCAGGCCATAACCCACCCCAAGCGTCACCGCCGCCAACACATAACTGAAGCCTCCCGACACCCCAAAGGCAAACAGCCCCACCGATATCAGCATCAACCCCGACAACACACACGCCGCGCCATACGCATCACGCCTGACGACAAAGCCCGCGATCAACAGGCGGCTGGTGATCGCCGCACTCAGAAAGCCCAGAAAGAACAACGAATAATCCAGCGAATGCGCCGTCGCATAGCTGGTCTGGAACGATGACAATCCACCGAATACGCAACCGCCCAAGCCGACCATCAAGATCGCGAACGCCGCTTTGGAGGACAGCACCTGACGGGTCGCCGCCCAGGAAATTTTTGCCATCGGTGCATTGGCCTGTGCCTTGAGGTGCGCGCCCAGGCGCCAGAACATCAGCACACCGACCAGGCTGGCGACTGCGGCGATGTAGAAGGCCGTGATCAGCGGTAACCCCAGCGCACTCGACGCCCGCCCCAGCAGAGGACCCGAACCGATGCCGCTCAACATGCTGCCCGACAGCAGCGCGAAGTGTCGGGCCCGGTGCCGGGGTTCGACCAACGCGGCCACGATGATCGGCCCCAGCGTGTAAAACACCCCCCAGCCGAGCCCGAGTGCCAAGCCGAACAGCATCAAGCCTTCGCCAAACCCCGGCGTCAGCGCAAAACCCGAACAGGCCACCGCCAGCATGAGCCCGAGCAAGGCAATCGAACGCGCAGCGCCCAACCAATCTGCCAAATGCCCAGACACCAGCACCGCCACAAAGGTGCTCAGCATGGCCATGGAAATCACGCTGCCGGCGTCGTGTTCATTGCCGCCGCGCGCGTGTATCAGCAGTGACAACAAAAACGTCGAGCCGTAGGACAAGGACAGCAGAAAGCTGGCCAGACAAAACAGCACAAACAGCTTTCTGGAAAACCTCGACGCGGTGGGCATGGTGTGGACCTGGCTGTAATTGGATTTATGGCGTCAATATTTAACACGCTTGAGCCTGAGGTTTGTTGCCCGGTTACCTGCCTCAGCGTTAGCCCACGGCGGAGTAAAGCCCCGCTGTGTTTGGCCTCCAGACGAGCGGTCAAGCCGAGCGCGTTCGTTCAACCGCCGTACAGCTGACGTTTGCGATAGTCCTGATGCGTTGTCCGGGTCATGCGGTATCTGTCGCTTTCAAGTCAGAGCTGAAGGGCCTCGTACGCCTATAAATGTATCGATGGCGATACGAAGTGGACACGCGGCTTTACAAACGGCGCCTTAGCCGGACGACTCCACACAGCGAACACTGCCGCCATGACTACTGTGACCTTGCTGAAAGCCCCCGTCATCACTCGCCCCACCGAGGTGTTATACGGCCCCCTCCAGCCCGAATTGTTGCGTAACGAAGTGCTCGCCGATCTGCTCGAAGCCACGGTGCGGCGTACGCCGCAACAGGTCGCGCTGATCGACGGTGAACGCCAGCTCACCTATGGCGAGCTGGACCGGCAAGCCAACTGTGTCGCCTCACGGTTGATCGAGGCGGGCGTGCGCCCCGGGCAGATTGTCGGCCTGTGGATGCCGCGCGGCCTCGAGCTGTTGATCGCCCAGGCGGGCATCGCCAAGACCGGCGCGGCGTGGCTGCCGCTGGATCAGGACACGCCGCTTGAGCGCCTGCAGATTTGCATGGAGGACGCAGGTGCAGTCGGCGTTGTGTGTGGCGACGACACTGCCATGGCGCTGCGTGAAGCAGGGCTCATTGCGTGGTGCGCAAGCGAACTGCTCGCTGCGCTGGATGGCCCGTTGCAACGCCGCGCCACTGCCAACCCCGAAGACCCGGCGTACGTCATCTACACCTCCGGTTCGACTGGCAAACCCAAGGGCATCCTGATTTCCCAGGGCAGCATCTGCCACTTCCTGCGCAGTGAAAATGCGGTACTGGGCATCCAGGCCAGCGACCGGGTGTATCAAGGGTTCTCGGTGGCCTTCGACATGTCGTTCGAAGAAATCTGGATCGCCTACCTGGTCGGCGCCACGCTGTGGATCGGCCCCAAAGACATCACCGGCGACCCCGAAGCGCTGCCGCGCATGCTCACGCAACAGCGCATCAGCGTGTTGCATGCGGTGCCTACGCTGCTGGCGCTGTTCAGCGAAGATGTGCCAGGCCTGCGGCTGATCAACCTCGGCGGCGAGATGTGCCCCGAGTCGCTGGTCGAGCGCTGGAGCCGCCCCGGCCGGCAGATATTCAACACCTACGGCCCCACCGAAGCCACGGTTTCAGCCAGCCTTGCACGCCTCACGCCGGGCGCGTCGGTAACCATCGGCACGCCGCTGCCCAACTACGGCTTGCTGGTGATCGAGGCCGACCTGGCCCCAGGCGCCTCGCCGACCTTGCTGGCGCGTGGGCAGACCGGCGAGCTGTGCATCATCGGCCCTGGCCTGGCCGAAGGGTATTTGGGGCGACCTGATCTGACCCGCGAAAAATTCATCGAAAACCCGTGGTCCACCGGCTACTACGACGAGCGTCTGTACCGCA
This sequence comes from Pseudomonas fluorescens, assembly GCF_002022275.1. Classification (GTDB taxonomy): domain Bacteria; phylum Pseudomonadota; class Gammaproteobacteria; order Pseudomonadales; family Pseudomonadaceae; genus Aquipseudomonas; species Aquipseudomonas fluorescens_AJ. The sequence continues at coordinate 8,547 of NZ_MSDF01000008.1, read as the reverse complement.
CTGGCGACCTTGCGCGCATCGATGCCGAGGGCCAAGTGGTGTGCCTGGGACGTGCGGATGACCAAGTAAAGATTCGCGGTTTTCGGGTGGAGCTGGGCGAAATCGAAGCCTTGCTCGCCCAGCAGCCGGGTGTCGGCACCGTGGCGGTGCTGCTGCGCAATGACGGCGGCATGGATCAACTGATCGCGTATCTGGTGCCAGACGGCGGCCAGCCGATTGAAGGGTTGCCCGCACTGTTGCGCAAGGCCTTGCAGGCGCGGTTACCCGCCTACATGGTCCCTGGCCGCTTTGAACTGCTCGACAGTATGCCGCGCCTGACCTCCGGCAAAATCGACCGCAAGGCCCTCAAGGCGCGGCCTTTGGGCGCAGACACCAGCGGCGCAAACCTGGAGTCGGACGCGCCGGAAAACCCGTCTGAAATCGCGCTGTTCGGCGCCCTGGAAAAACTCTTCCCCGGCCAGCCGATTCGACGTGACGCAGATTTTTTCTGCGACCTCGGCGGCCATTCCTTCTTCGCCGCGCGCCTGGCTTCGGCCCTGCGTGCGGATGAACGTTATGCCCACATCACCGTGCGCGATATTTATCAGCAGCGCCGCGTCGGCGCCATCGCCGAGGTGCTAGAGGCCGCGCCGCAACCCGCTGTGCAGGAAGCCGCCTGGACTGCGCCGTCAGCCCTGGCGCGCTGGCGTTGCGGGCTGGCTCAGGCGGCGGTGATGCCGGCCATGGTGTGCCTGCGCATGAGCCAGTGGCTGGCACCGTTTTTCACCTATCACTACCTCACCGGCGGCCCCGGTGATTCGGTGCTGACGGCAACCGTGGCGTCGATTGGCGTGTTCCTGTTGGCGACGCTGTTGCAGTTTGGATTGGCGATCGCCGGCAAATGGCTGATTGCCGGGCGCTTGAAAGCGGGCGTCTATCCGTTGTGGGGCTTCACGTATTTTCGCTGGTGGGCCGCTTCGCGCATGGTTGAGTCGGCGCCGGTCTACCTGTTGAGCGGTTCGTCGTTGTACGGCCTGTGGCTGCGTGCACTGGGTGCCAGGGTCGGGCGCGAAGTGACTATCGGCTCACTGGGCGTGCGCGTGCCGGACCTGCTGCACATCGGCGATGAAGTCAGCATCGGCAACGGCGTGAGCCTGGAAAATGCCCGGGTCGAGCGCGGCCAGTTGCACCTGGGCCGGGTCACGATTGATAACAATGCCTGCCTGGGTTCCTACACGATTCTGGAAGGTAATACCTCCGTCGGCCGCAGCGGTCACCTGCAAGGGCAATCGGCGCTGGCGGACGGACGCAGCGTGCCGGCGGAGCGCATCTGGAGCGGCTCGCCGGCGGTGGATATCGGCGCGTTTGCCCCCGCCAGCTTGCCGCCTCGGCCGGTGGTGGGGCGCGGGCAACTCGCGCTGGAAAATGCGTTTTATGTGGGCGGTATTCTGCTGATCGCCACGCTGTTTTTCATGCCGGTGTTTCCAACGTTTTTCCTGATCGACTGGTTCGACGCGCAGCACGTCCTGCCGTGGTTGCAGGAGCAGCACGTGAGCCTGCAACTGCTGCGTTACTTTGCCCTGGCATTGCCGGCGGCGGCGGTGCTGATCGTGATGATGCTGCTGGTGTCTGCCGGCCTGCGCTGGGCGGTGCTGCCACGTCTGAAACCGGGCAACTACCCGGTGCACAGCCGGGTGTATTGCAGCAAATGGCTGGTCAGCCATATTCAGGAAGCCAGCCTCAATGTGCTCTCGGGCCTGTATGCCACGGTGTACGCGCCGCTCTGGTATCGCCTGCTGGGCGCACGGGTGGGCCGTGATGCGGAAATCTCCACAGCCCAGGGCGTGATTCCCGACATGCTCACGCTGGGCGATGAAACCTTTATCGCCGACGCCGTCATGCTCGGCGATGAGCAGGTGGATGGCGGCTGGATGCGCATTCAGCCGACCGTGGTGTCGCACCGCAGTTTTGTCGGCAATGGCAGCTACATCCCCGACGGCACTACCTTGCCCGAGAACGTGTTGATCGGCGTGCATTCCCGTGCACCGGCAAATGCTGAGATTGCCAGCGGCGACACTTGGCTGGGCTCGCCACCGATCAACTTGCCGGCACGCGAGCAGGTCAGCGGGTACCCCGACCACCTGACCTTCCGCCCTTCGCTGTGGCGCCGCCTGGCCCGTGGCTCAATCGAAGGCCTGCGCATCGTATTGCCCCACGCCACCGTGATCGCCGTGGGCTACACGGTGATGATGGATTTGATGCCGGTGGCCGAAGAAGAGCGTTGGGGCGCGGTGCTGGGGTACCTGGCGCTGATCGGCCTGGCCTACAGCCTGGGCAACTACCTGTTCGTCGCGGCCTTGAAGTGGCTGGTGATGGGCCGTTATCGCAAACGCTCCGAAGCCATGTGGACGCCGTTTGTGTGGTTGTCGGAAGGCATCACCAGCCTCTACGAAGGCATGGCGGCGCCCAACTTCATGAGTTACCTGCGCGGCACACCGTGGCTGCCCCTGGCCTTTCGCGGACTGGGCTGCAAGATCGGGCGCGGGGTCTACATGGACACCACCGACATCACTGAATTTGACTGCGTGAGCATCGGTGACCACAGCGAATTGAACGCCGGTGCTTGCCCGCAGACCCACCTGTTCGAAGACCGCGTGATGAAAATCGACCAGGTGCTGATCGGCGACCATGTCTACATGGGCCCGCGCAGTTCGGTGCTGTACAGCGCCGAAGTCGGCAATGGCGCGCGGCTCGGCCCGCTGACCCTGGTGATGAAGGGCGAGTGCATTCCCGCGTCGAGCAGTTGGGTTGGCTGCCCGGCGGCACCGGCGCGAGGCTGACAGCCATGCACGTATTGATGTGGCCCCAGGCGCGCCCGCGTTTGCAGGACGGCGTATTGCTGATTGGTGTTCAGCACGCCCCAGGCAGTACTCGAGACATGGCCCGCGCGCAAGTGCGGCAGGCACTGAGCCAGGCCTTGCAGCAGATGCTCGACGTGCCGCCGACGCGCATTGGCATTCACTCCGTGCCCGGCCAGGCGCCGCAGATCCGCCTGCCGGGGCATGCGGACGCGGGGCTTTCGATCAGCCACGACGGCGATTTTTCGGTGGCCGCCGTGCATTTGTACGGCCCGGTCGGCATCGACGTGATGGCCGTGCAAGACACGCCTGACTGGCGCGGTGTGGCCAGCGACTACTTGGGCCCAAGGGTGCTGGCGCGCTTGTGCACCGCGACCCAGGCGCAGCGTGCCCGGCTGTTCACTCGCGCGTGGTGTGAGCGCGAGGCGCGGCTCAAGTGTGTGGGGCAGGCGCTGGGCGAATGGTCACCGCGCGTGGCGCGCGGCTGTCGTACCGTTGAGATGGGCTTGCCGGCGGGGCGGGTCGGCGCCTTGGCACTGCGCGCATAAATTGCGCTGCAATCGGTCATGAAAGCCCCTTAGTATGTGTGCTTTGAATTTGCCCAAGGCTCGCCCATGACCATCGAGATTCGCCCCGCCGTGCCCAGCGATGCTGCGCAGATCCTGACCTTCATCACCGAGCTTGCCGAGTACGAAAAGGCCCGGCATGAAGTGATCGCCAGCGTGGTGGATATCGAGCGCAGCCTGTTCAGCGAAGGCGCCACCGCCCATGGCCTGATCTGCTCACGGGACGGTTTGCCGATCGGCTTTGCGGTGTTCTTCTTCAGCTATTCGACCTGGCTTGGCAGTAACTGCCTGTACCTCGAAGACCTCTACATCAACCCCGAACAACGCGGCGGCGGGGCGGGCAAGAAGCTGCTGCGCCACCTGGCCAAGATCGCCTGCGACAACGGTTGCGGGCGTTTCGAGTGGAGCGTGCTGGACTGGAACGAACCGGCGATTGCCTTCTACAAATCCATCGGCGCGCAGCCGCAGGAAGAGTGGGTGCGCTATCGTATGGAAGGCAATGCGCTGCGCGATTTTGCCCAGGGCTGAAAACACTGAATACCCACTGTGGGAACAGGCTTGTGTGGGAGCTGGCTTGCCTGCGATAGCATCACCTCGGTTCAACTGGAATACCGAGGTGATGCTATCGCAGGCAAGCCAGCTCCCACACAGATCGGTTCCCACATTTTTTTGTGAAATGTTCACTATATGGGATGCAAATTTATATATTGAGATATTTCAAACGTTGGGTTTATAGTCGGCAGCATCAGCACTCACTACCAAAAATAAAACAGGTGAAGCGATGCAGCCCCAACCGTTGTCACTACCCGCCGTGCCCGAGCCGACTTACGGCGAGCGGCTGAAAAACAAAGTGGTGATCATCACCGGCGCCGCCCAAGGCATTGGCGAGGCGATCGTCGCCTGCTTCCAGGCCCAGCAGGCGCGGCTGGTCATCGCCGATATCCAGGGCGACAAAGTCGAAAAAGTCGCGGCCCACTGGCGCGAACGTGGCGCCGAGATCTACGCCCAACCTGTCGATATCACCTCCAAAGAGCAATGGCAGGCGCTGGTCAATGTGGCCATCGAACGCTTTGGCCGCGTAGACGTGTTGATCAACTGCGCCGGGGTTAACGTATTCCGCGACCCGCTGGAAATGACCGACGAAGACTGGCGCCGCTGCTTTGCCATTGACCTCGACGGTGCCTGGTTCGGCTGCCGCACGGTGTTGCCGCACATGATCGAGCAGGGTATCGGCAACATCATCAACATCGCCTCCACCCATTCCAGCCACATCATTCCCGGCTGCTTTCCCTATCCCGTCGCCAAGCATGGCTTGCTCGGGCTGACCCGCGCGCTGGGCATCGAGTACGCGCCCAAGGGCATCCGCGTGAATGCCATCGCCCCGGGCTATATCGAAACCCAGCTCAACGTCGATTACTGGAACGGTTTCCCCGACCCCCACGCCGAGCGCCAGCGCGCGTTCAACCTGCACCCGCCCAAGCGCATCGGCCAGCCGGTTGAAGTGGCGATGACTGCGTTGTTTCTGGCGACCGACGAAGCTCCCTTTATCAATGCAACCTGCCTGATGATCGATGGCGGGCGTTCCGTGATGTACCACGACTAATCCAACAACAGAGGTGGTTCATGTTCAAAAAGACTCTAGGCGCTGTGGCACTGGCTGTTGCCTTCAGCGGTTTTGCATCTGCCGAAGAAGTGAAGATCGGCTTTCTGGTCAAACAGGCCGAAGAACCCTGGTTCCAGACCGAATGGGCCTTCGCCGAAAAAGCCGGCAAGGACCAGGGCTTCACCGTGATCAAGATCGCCGTGCCTGACGGCGAGAAAACCCTCTCGGCCATCGACACCCTCGCCGCCAACGGCGCCAAAGGCTTTGTGATTTGCCCGCCGGACGTGTCCCTCGGCCCGGCAATCATGGCCAAGGCCAAGCTGAACGGTTTGAAGGTATTGGCGGTGGACGACCGTTTCGTCGACGCCAAGGGCAAACCCATGGAAGACGTGCCTTACGTCGGCCTGGACGCTTACAAGATCGGCCAGAAACAAGGCGAAGCCATGGCCACCGAGGCGAAAAATCGCAAGTGGGACTGGAAGGAAACCTACGCCGTCATCAACACCTTTGACGAGCTGGAAACCGGCAAGAAACGCACCGACGGTTCGGTAGAAGGCCTCAAGGCCGCCGGCCTGCCGGCTGACCACATTCTGTTCAGCGCGCAGAAAACCCTCGACGTACCGGGCAGCATGGATTCGACCAACTCGGCGCTGGTGAAACTGCCAGGCACCGCGAAAAACCTGATCATTGGCGGCATGAATGACAGCACCGTGCTCGGCGGCGTACGCGCCACCGAAAGCGCCGGCTTCAAAGCGGCCAATGTGATCGGCGTCGGCATCAACGGCACCGATGCGATTGAAGAACTGAAAAAATCCGACACCGGCTTCTACGGCTCGATGCTGCTGAGCCCGGATGCTTCCGGCTACAAAACCGCCACCGCGATGTTTGAGTGGGTGACCAAAGGCACCGAGCCTGCCAAGTTCACCGCGCTGGACAACGTGACCCTGATCACCCGCGCCAACTTCAAGGAAGAGTTGAGCAAAATCGGTCTGTGGAAATGACTGGCGCGGCCCTGCGTTTCAACGGCATCGGCAAGGAATTTCCCGGTGTGAAAGCCCTGGCGCAGATCAGCTTTGAAGCGCGGCCGCACGAGGTTCACGCGCTGATGGGCGAGAACGGCGCGGGCAAGTCGACGCTGCTGAAAATCCTCGGCGGCGCCTACATCCCGAGCAGCGGTTCACTGCAGATCGGCGAACAGACCATGGACTTCAAAAACGCCGCCGACAGCATTGCCAGCGGCGTGGCGGTGATCCACCAGGAGCTGCATCTGGTGCCGGAAATGACCGTGGCCGAGAACCTGTTCCTGGGGCATTTGCCGTCGCGCTTCGGCGTGGTCAATCGCAGCCGGCTGCGCGAGCAGGCGTTGGCGTGCCTCAAAGGCCTGGCCGACGAAATCGACCCTGAGGAAAAGCTTGGGCGCTTGTCCCTGGGCCAGCGCCAACTGGTGGAAATCGCCAAGGCGCTGTCGCGTGGCGCGCATGTGATTGCTTTTGATGAGCCTACCAGCAGCCTGTCGGCACGGGAAATCGACCGGCTGATGGCGATCATCACGCGCCTGCGCGATGAGGGCAAAGTGGTGCTCTACGTGTCGCACCGCATGGAAGAAGTGTTCCGCATCTGCAATGCGGTCACGGTGTTCAAGGACGGCCGCTTTGTGCGTACGTTTGACGACATGGCCGCGTTGACCCACGACCAGTTGGTGACGTGCATGGTCGGCCGCGACATTCAGGACATCTACGACTATCGCCCGCGCGAGCATGCTGAAGTCGCGCTCAAAGTCGACGGCCTGCTCGGCCCGGGCTTGCGTGAGCCGGTGAGCTTTCAGGTGCGCAAGGGCGAAATTCTCGGGTTGTTTGGCTTGGTCGGGGCAGGGCGTACCGAGCTGTTCCGCTTGCTCAGCGGCTTGGAGCGTTCCACCGCCGGGCACCTGGAACTCTGCGGCGAAACTCTGCCACTGCGTTCGCCACGTGATGCCATCGCCGCCGGTGTGCTGCTATGCCCTGAGGATCGCAAAAAGGAAGGCATCATTCCCCTGTCCAGCGTCGCCGAAAACATCAACATCAGTGCACGCGGCGCCCATTCCACGTTTGGCTGGCTGTTGCGTGACGGCTGGGAGAAGGGCAACGCCGACCAGCAGATCAAGGCGATGAAGGTCAAAACGCCGAACGCTGAACAGAAAATCATGTACCTCTCCGGCGGTAATCAGCAGAAGGCAATTCTGGGCCGCTGGCTGTCGATGCCGATGAAGGTTTTGCTGCTGGATGAACCGACCCGCGGCATCGATATCGGCGCCAAGTCGGAGATCTACCAGATCATCCACAACCTGGCGGCGAGTGGCATCGCGGTGATTGTGGTGTCCAGCGACCTGATGGAAGTGATGGGCATTTCCGACCGCATTCTGGTGATGAGCGAAGGCGCCCTGACCGGCGAATTGAACCGCGACCAGGCGGATGAAGCACGGCTGTTGCAACTGGCTCTCCCGCGTTCGCGGGCTTGAAGAATTCGAGGGTATGGGTATGTCACAGGTAAAAACTGCAAAGGGCTTCTGGCCGGCGTTCAACCAGCGCAAGTTCCTCGATGACTGGGTGATGCTGCTCGCCGCGTTGACCATTTTTGTGCTCAGCGCGCTGTTCATCGACAACTTCCTCTCGCCGCTGAACATGCGTGGCCTGGGCCTGGCGATTTCCACCGTCGGCATTGCTGCGTGCACCATGCTGTTCTGCCTGGCGTCGGGGCATTTCGACTTGTCGGTGGGCTCGGTCATCGCTTGCGCCGGGGTGGTGGCGGGGATTGTGATCCGCGATACCGACAGCATGCTGCTCGGCGTGTCGGCGGCGTTGGCCATGGGCCTGGTGGTGGGGCTGATTAACGGCATCGTGATTGCCAAGCTGCGCATCAATGCGTTGATTGCGACGCTGGCGACCATGCAGATTGTGCGCGGGCTGGCCTATATCTTCTCCAACGGCAAGGCGGTCGGGGTGATGGATGAACGCTTCTTCGTGTTCGGCAACGGCCAACTGATGGGCGTGCCGGTGCCAATCATCATCACCGTGCTGTGCTTTGTGTTCTTCGGCTGGCTGCTCAATTACACCACCTACGGGCGCAACACCATGGCCATCGGCGGCAACCAGGAGGCGGCGTTGCTGGCCGGGGTGAACGTCGATCGCACCAAGATCATCATCTTTGCTGTGCACGGTCTGATCGGTGCGCTGGCCGGGGTGATCCTCGCCTCGCGCATGACCTCGGGCCAGCCGATGATCGGGCAGGGGTTTGAGCTGACGGTGATTTCCGCTTGCGTGTTGGGCGGGGTGTCGTTGAGTGGCGGCATTGGCATGATTCGGCATGTGATTGCCGGGGTGCTGATTCTGGCGATCATCGAGAACGCGATGAACCTGAAGAACATCGACACGTTTTATCAGTACGTGATTCGCGGTTCGATCCTGTTGCTGGCGGTGATCATCGACCGGATGAAACAGCGCTAGAAACCCGATCCAAACAACACTGCAGGTCAAATGTGGGAGCTGGCTTGCCTGCGATAGCA